>NZ_FTOG01000002.1 GCF_900156655.1 Rhodobacter aestuarii
AAGTGGCGGATGACGTCGGTGACGTCCTGATAGTTCCGCCCCAGCCTGTCGACCCAGCGCACCACCAGCACATCGCCCCGGTGTAACATGTCGAAGAGGCGTTTGCCCTCGGGGCGTTCCGCCAGCGGCACCGAGACACCGGAGACGCCATGATCGACCACCACCTTATCGAAGGTGAAGCCTGCGGCCTCGGCCTGGGCCAATTGGTGGCTGCTGTTCTGGTCCTCGGTGGAGACACGGGCGTAAAGAATGGTGCGGGACATAGTGGCCTCAGGCTGTACGGAAAGGTATTGCCCGATAGAAGACCTGTACGAAAGCAAAAGTCAACCCTTACGGACAGACTTTTCGGGCATTTCTGAGGTGTACGCTACGGTATAGCCTAGCGGTCACCGATGCGCTGGGCAGGGAGAGGCCCCCGAAGGATGACAAAGCGGGGCCGTTGGCGGGCACGGCGATGACCACGGCGACCGCCGCCGCCCCTGAGCAAGGCTTTGACCGCCTCGGCCTGGGTCATCCACCCCCACCGGGGGATAGGCGCGGGCAGCAGGTATCTATCTTGAGGTCGCAGATTTTTGCGAAAATCTAAATGGCATATCCATTATTTTCTTCATGCCACTCCGAATGGCATTCCAAATTCGAAGTTATTAAACGTGTCGATAGGTGAGATGCACATTCTGTCAGTCACTAATTTTCACGCGTGTGGTTTCGAATGCCACGCGCCACGGATGTTATGCGTCTAGCGAAAACAAAATGCGACTAAGAACTGATCTTATTCTCTCGGTAGACATGTTAATGCACGCTTCACTGAAAGCGGCCTTGCAATTGTCATCAACACCTCTCGAGTAAAACCAATCGATATTACCCTTGTTCAAACCTGTGATCTTTCGACTTAAAGCTTGGTTGCTTTTTACACCATCCCATATATCACCTTGAATCGTGTCATCCAATGCTAGTCCCGGAATTTTATTTTGGGCATTTAGTATGCTTTCGTACGCTGCTGCAGCTTCATGCGCAGGAAACATGAATTCCATTGGATGAAACGCATTGCTTTCACTCAGATTCCATCTAGCGAGGAATTCCCGATAATCATCGTCTAGTGGCAAAATCCAGGTCCAGACATCTTTCGCGAATTGAACCGGCTCGATAAGTGCCTTGGCATTTTGGTTGCTTATTTTTTCCGCGGCACCTCGACCCGCCTTATCATTATCAAATAAAAAGAAAATTGGGGTGCCGGGAGTGATGCCACCGCCACGCAAGACGGATGTTATTATCGCATGCGCAGTTTTCGGCGTCCCTCCTAACGTGGAAACATTTACTGCATCCTTCTTATTCATGGCGTCGAGGATTTTCTCAACCACATATTTATCATGTATTCCCTCTGTGTAGAGCGTTGGACGCTCGAGATTTTCAATCTGCGCCTTCATAGCCGTAATTTCTTCTGCAAGCGCTTCGGTGCGAGCTTGCTCGCTGGCAATCATTTCGTTAAGTTCAGCAACGTGTTTGATGATGTAAGGAAGTCGGAGCAAGCCCGCGCCTTCCATGACTTTCTCAGTTTGCATGATGTCATCTATCGGCGTTATGGCATCTTCAGGGTACACGTTTCCGTCGTCATTGGACTCCTGCTTTGTAACAAAAAATCTCTTTACGCTTTCCCCATGGAGCTCGTCTGCTTCTGCGAGATAAAATGCGGGCGAATGGCTTGTGATGAAAACCTGAGTATCCTCTCTAGTGGAGAACGCTTTAAATCTTCTAGCCTCTGATGATGCGGCCTCCAAGTCCAGTGAATTCTCGGGCTCCTCAAACCCCCAAACGAATAACTTTTTCCTGCTTTCCGACTCATTTATGAAGCGTAGAATTTCAGGAATATATCGTGCCTTTATGCCATCACCCTTTTGGCGAAGCAGAGAATGCTGCCCAATGCCAACAGAAAAGTCGAGATTTCGGAAAAGCCTCTCCATATCAGTTGGAGGAGATAGCACGGCATTTCCCGGAATGACATTTGATATGCTGTTGGTTAAATTTGCAGCCTCCTCCCCTATCGCGGAAATAAAATGGTTTGTTTTCTGGATGAACTTTGCATTTTGCGAGATGGCGCCGTACATTCGCTCAATTAGACGTGCAAATGAGTCCCGATCTTTGATGGCCGGAATGTACGCGAAATCTATGTCATTGAGAAACCGAGTCAATTGCGTCTTTTTGCTAGAAGTGAAGTCCGCTTTTCCTATCAACTCTTTTCCATTTATTATCCAGGCTTCATCCGGTATCTTGCCTGTAGAGTTCCACTGACGTTTTATTACCACCTTTTCTCCGAGGGTGCCTGCATATTTGGGAGGGGTATTGAAGGTGACCTTGATCCAAACAAATTTTTTGGCTGATGTTTTTCTGGCGTCTGATAAGTTCATTGAGAAATCAAAGTGAGTTCGGTATTCGGCATCGCCATCATCAACTTTGTTGTTGAAAAATAAATTTAGCGCTTTTAGTAAATTTGACTTCCCGCTATCATTGCGCCCGAATATTATATTGAGATCTTTTGTTTGATCTAGCTGCGCAGAAAATAGAGATCTAAAATAGTGAACTTCAATCTTATCTATTATGCGCATGGCAACCTCAAACGATAACGAAATTCGTGTTGACCTATAAATGCACCCAATGTGTTCATTGGGCAATAGCGATCTAACCTACGGCGAAGACGTGCGCTGAGGTATCGTTGTCAACTCGCACGGATTGCTAGAGACACATTCAACACCTTCCAGCTTCCAGCTTCCAGCTTCCAATTATAATCACGCTTCGACGAAGACAGTCTACTGCGCTATCGATCATCCCCGTAGTGACAACGCACCGTAAGATCGTTTTATACCGCAAAGTTGTAAATTTCATGCGGCGTGTAAGATGTAGCCAACACATATTTTGTATTTAGAACAGATCAAATCGGAGGCCGTGAAGGAGGGGCAAAGCTACCACTATGCTTTTTCACGAACCCGCAAAGAAGGCGTTCAAAGCAAAACTTTGCCTGTTTGGGAGGCTATCTTCTTCGTACGGTGCCGCACCCAGAGGTAGTTATCACTTGCCCCAGGCACGCCCCACCGAGTTTCTACACAAAGCTTGACGGGCTGAAAATTTTTCCGTTATATATCAACAGCAAAGCCGCAAAAAACTGGAATTCAATCCTCTCTTGCAGCACCATATTTTCTTATTATATGTCAAGAAGTTGACCTCTATCAGAGGCTTAAGTTGAATTCGGTTCTACACCGAGGTTCTATACAATGCTCCTTCCGATGAGTCGTCCGCACAAGAACCCTCAGACTGGGGTCTCATCTCGGCACCCTAGATATCGTCATTAGCGCCGCGCGCTACTCGCGATCATTTGGCGCGGCATTGCTGCCGCGCCGGAAGTTTCCCCTTAAAGCGCGCGGGTGGAGAAATACCAATCGACCGTGTTGTAACCTTCCGAGGCGCGGGCTTCGGCGGCTTCGGGCGTGGCAGGGGGCGGCACGATCACCGCGTCGCCCGGACGCCAATTTTCCGGCATCGCGCATTGATGCTCTTGAGCCGTTTGCAGCGCGATCAGCAGGCGCAGGATTTCGTCGATCTGGCGGCCCGTCACCATCGGATAGTAGAGCATCGCGCGCAGATTGCCCTGCGGGTCGATGATGAAGGTTGCGCGCACCGCCGAGGTGTCGGAGGCGCCGGGCTGGATCATGCCATAGGCCTGCGCCACCTTCATCGACAGATCGGCGATGATCGGGAAGGTGATCTCGACGCCGAATTTCTCCTTGATGTTGCGCATCCAGGCGATGTGCGAATAGTGGCTGTCGATCGAGAGGCCCAGAAGCGCGCAGTTGCGCGCCTCGAATTCGGGCTGAAGCTTCGCGAAGGCGATGAATTCGGTGGTGCAGACCGGTGTGAAATCGGCCGGATGCGAGAACAGGATCAGCCATTTTCCGGCATAATCGGAAAGCTTGCGCTGGCCATGCGTGGTGGGCGCGTCGAAGGCGGGCGCCGGGGCGTTGAGTTGCGGCATCGGCAGGGCGGTGGGGGTGTCGGTCGTCATCGGAGATCCTCCTGGGTTGCGTTGCGGAAGATCTAGCCTCGGGTACATCATAGTTGAAATTGATTGTGCGGCGATCTGTGATAGATAAAGCCAATGTATATGCCGCATCTCACCCTGCGCCAGTTGCGCTTTCTGGTCGCGCTGGCCGATACGCTCAGTTTCTCGCGCGCGGCCGAGATCTGCGCTGTGACGCAGCCGACGCTTTCGACCGCTTTGGCAGAGCTTGAGGCGCGGCTTGGCGTGGCCCTAGCCGAGCGCACCCGGCGCAGCGTGATCCTGACGCCTCTGGGCAGCGAGATCGCGGCGCGGGCGCGGGCTCTGTTGCTGGCGGCGCAGGAGATCGAAGACCTTGCCCGCGCGCAGGCCGCGCCAGAGGGCGGCGATCTGCGGCTTGGCGCCATTCCCACCATCGGTCCCTATCTGATCCCGCGCGCGCTGCCCGGCCTGCGCGCGCGCTTTCCCGATCTGCGGCTGTTCCTGCGCGAGGAAATGACCGAAAGCCTGATTGCCGGGCTGACGGCGGGGCGACTCGATCTGATCTTGTTCGCGCTGCCCTTCGAGGCCGAGGGGATCGAGGTGATGGACCTGTTCGACGACGGCTATCACCTTGCTGCGCCGCCCGGCACTTTAGGACCCGGCTCTTTAGGCGCGGGCGAGGTGCGGGCCGAGGCGCTGGAGGGGGCGCGGCTGATGCTGCTCGAGCGCGGCCACTGCCTGCAACGCCATGCGCTTTCGGCCTTTCCCGACCGCAACATCGCGCAAGACGACAGTTTCGCGGCAACCTCGCTGCCGACCCTGATCGCGATGGTCGGCGAGGGGCTCGGGATCACGCTTCTGCCCGATCTTGCGATCGCGGCCGGGGGGGGGGCGGGGGCAGAGATCGACACCGCGCCGCTGCCCGAGGCCTGCCCGCGCCGGGTGGTGCTGGGCTGGCGCAAGACCTCGGCGAAAGCTCCGCTTTACCGCCGCATCGGGGCGGAGCTGATCGAAGCGCGCAAGATCATGAGCGAAATGCCTTAAAGCATCGTGGCAACCTGGGGCAAAAGCCAAACCCCGTCTTTGGGGGCGGTGTTCATGCAAAGCTGGCAGCGATAGGCGCGCGACAGAAGTGGCGCGGTCATCACCTCGGCGGGCGAACCGGCGGCTGAAATCTTGCCCGCCTCCATCAACACCATCTGTTCGGCATGCATCGCTGTGAGGTTGAGATCATGCATCACGGCAATCACCCCGCCGCCCGCATCGGCAAAGCGGCGCAGCACGGCCATCACCTGTAGTTGGTGACCAATGTCGAGCGCGGCCACCGGCTCATCGACGAAAAGCCAAGCAGGGCGCCCTTCATACACAGGGGCCCAGACCTGTGCGCGGACCCGAGCCAGATGCCCGCGTGCCTGCTCACCGCCGGACATATCATGGAAGAAGCCGTCGATTTTATCTGCAAGACCAACCTCTTCAAGCGCGGCTTCGACCACACCGGGCAGATGCGCGGCATTGCCAGACGCATGGCCCATCGCCACCACTTCGCGCAGCGTGAAAGGAAAGCCGACCGAAACCGATTGCGGCAGCACGGCGCGACGTCGTGCAAGCGCGCGCGCAGAGAGCGTGGTGAGCGAAACACCTTCGAGCCGCACCACCCCCGCGCCCGCCAGATCCCCCGTCAGGCGGCGCAAAAGCGTGGTCTTGCCAGAGCCGTTTGGCCCGACGATGGCGGTGATTTCTCCCGGTCGCGCCCGCAGATGCACCGCCTGCAACACCGCGCGCCCGCCCAAAGTTGCGCCAAGCTGTTCGGCCTCCAGCATCTCAAATCTCCAGATGCGCGCGGCGCGCGAGCAATATCCACAAAAACACCGGCGCGCCGATCAGTGCCATCAAAATGCCAATGGGCAGTTCGGCAGGGGCCACCAAAAGCCGTGCGGCAGTATCCGCCGCGACCAGCAGCGCGGCCCCAAAAAGCGCCGAAAGCGGCAAGAGCAACCGATGCCCCGGCCCAATCGCCAAGCGTAGGATATGCGGCACAACAATGCCAAGAAATCCAATGCCGCCTGAAACCGCGACCGAGGCCCCCGTCATCGCCGCCACGGCAAGGATCGCCCCGCGTTTGACGCGCTCAACCGGCACCCCCATATGCCGCGCGACGGGCTCGCCAAGAGCCATTGCATCCAGCCCGCGCGCCAATAGCGGGGTGCTCAAAAGCCCCAAAATCAAAATCGGCGCGGCGGCAGCAAGCTTGGGCCAATTCGCCCCCGCCAGCGAGCCAAGCCCCCAAAAGGTCAGATCGCGCAACTGCGCATCATCGGCGGCAAAGATCAAAAGCCCCGTCACGGCCCCCGCAAGAGCCCCCAGCACGATACCCGCCAAAAGCATGGTGGCAATCGAGGTTTGGCCGCGCGCGCTGGCGACACGGTAAAGGATCAACGTCGCCGCCCAGCCCCCCGCAAAAGCGAAGATCGGCACCAAATAAATGCCCGTTGCCGCGCGCAGCGCGGCGGGCAGCGCGCCCCCCAAGACGATGGCAATCACCGCGCCAAGCCCCGCGCCAGCACCCACGCCGACAAGACCCGGATCGGCCAAAGGATTGCGAAAGAGCCCCTGCATCAAAGCGCCGGAAACCGCGAGCCCCGCCCCCACCAGCGCGCCCAAAAGCAGGCGCGGGAGCCGGATGTCAAACAAGATCGCCCGCTCCGTTGGTGAAATCTCTCGCCAAAGCGGCTCCCAAGGCAAAAGCCCAGAGGCCCCAAGGCTCAGGCTGGCCACCGTTGCCGCACCAAGCAACACCCCAAGGGCGCCGCCAACCACCGGAACGGGCAGACGATGCGCCGCCATTTTAACGCAGCTCCGGATAAAGCGCGCCATGAAGCGCCGCAATCGCTTGCCCAGTGCGCGGGCCAAAGCCCAAAAGGAACATCCCCTCCATCTGCACCACGCGGCCCGCCTGCCCCGCCGGGGTCGCCGCAATCGCGGGATGGCTCCGATAATCGGTCTTGGCCTGTGGCCCTGCGGCACCACGTTCCATCACCAACAAAACATCGGGGGCGGCGCTCGCAATCGCCTCATCTGTCAGCGCCTTGTACCCAGCAAAGCCCGTCAACGCGTTTTCACCGCCCGCCAGCGCGATGATCGCTTGGGCCGCAGTGTCGGAGCCTGAACCGGTGAGCCGCCCCCCAGAATTGCTTAGAAGAAACAGCACACGCGGTTTTGGCCCCGGCGCTTGGACCGCAGCAGCCCGCGCCGCAGCGATCTCATCTGCCACGCGGGCGGCCAAGATCTCCCCGTCCTGTGCCACGCCCAGCGCCTGCGCAACCGCACGGATTTTCGCAACCACCGCCTCTGGGCTATGCCCTTCTGCCACGGTGACGAGATCCACGCCTGCGCTGCGCAAGGTGGCAAGCGTTTCAGGCGGCCCCGCCCCTTCGGTGAGCAAGATCAGATCGGGGCGCACCGACAGCACGCCCTCGGGCGAAAGCTGGCGCATATAGCCCACATCGGGCAGGTCTGTGACCGTTTCGGGATAGGTTGAGGTGGTGTCGCGCCCAACAAGCCGCGCCTCTTGCCCAAGCGCGACAACGACTTCGGTCAGGCTTCCGCCGATTGAAAGCACGCGCTCCTGCGCGGCAACCGTAAGCGGCGCGAATGCGAGCAAAAGCGCAAGGAAAAGGCGGGTCATTGCGCCGCCTCCACCTGCCGAGCCCCCGGCAAATCGGCCACAAGGCTGTTCCAGCCCGTGACCGCCGCTTCACCCGCACGCAGCACGCCAAAGATTTGCGCGATCAGCCCCCCCTCGGCGTCAAAAAACTCCACCGAATGGGCCGGGCCGCGGGCAGTGTTTTTGACCACCGCATAGGTTTCGGCAATGTGGTCGCGCCGCAAATGCAGATCGAACCCCGGATCAAGCACATTGATCCACGGCCCGGTTTCCACCACGCGCCGGATCGGCCCGGTGTGAATTTCGATGCAGCCCGCATTGCCAACAAAGACCATGATCGGCACCGCTTGCTCTGCGGCTTGGTGCAGCAACTGTTCCACCGCCTCATTGGCCAAGGGTCGCACGAAAGGCGCGCCCGCAAGCCGATAGGCCCCCAGCCGGTTCATTTTCAGCTTGGAACACAGCCGCAGGAATTGATGCGTATCCTCAAGCGCCTCCCAACCCGCCACCAAATCGGCCAGTTTCTCGGGGTTGAGCTTTGCCGCCTCGGTCGGTTTACGAGGCGCAAAAGACAAGACGGGGTCTTGATCGGGCAGGCGCAGCGCATCCACCAGCCCCGCCCACTGCGATACCTCGCTTTCTTCGCGCAAATGGATCTTGTGGATCGCATCGCCTGCCGCGTCGAAGATTTGCACAGAACGTTTCACGCCGCGTTCGGTTTCTTCTTCGAGCGCGAAGCCATACACCCAATGCGCGGGGAAGAGCCGCAGATCAATCTCTTCGTTCACCACCAACGCGGCATGCGCCCCCGAGCGGTAATCGTCATAAACCCCGACCTTCTCGATCACGCAGCTTTCGTTGCGGGTCAGCGCCATCACCGGGCCCAGCGCGGTGAGGCGCGGGATCAGCGCATCGGGCGTGACATTGATGCGGGTCGCCCCCTGCCCAATCCGCGCCGCACAAAGCGCCGCTTCAGGAATACCCAGATCGCGCGCCAACTCCCGCGGGCGCGCTTTGGGGGCGGCCTGTTTCGCGGCGCGGATCTCTTCAATGGAAAGCGTCATAGGATATCCTTTCAGGATCAAAAGCGCAGCGAGGTGCCGATGTGGAGGGTGCGGCCTTGGCCGTTTTCGGTGGCCGAGGCCGAAAGCCACGGCACGTAGACCGTGTCAAAAACGTTGGTGACCTTGGCATAGAGCACCGCATCGTCTGTCAGCGCGTAGCTCGCAAACAGATCGACCAATTCGTAGCTGTCGTCTTTTTGGTAGGCGGTGGTGGTGTAGGTATCGGTGAACAGCCCGCCCGAGACATAGCTATACTGCGCCCCAAGCGTCAGCCGCTCCTCAAGCAAATCCCGCGAGAGCCGCAAAGACAGCGTGTCATCAGGCAGATATTGCCCCGCGCCAAGGCCCGGCATCTGGCTTGGCAGATGCGCGCTGTTGTGGGTGTAGCTCAGCCCAAGATCAAAGCCGGGATGTTCATAGATCAGTTCAACCTCTACCCCTTCGGTGCGCGAGGTCCCCGGCAAATTGGCAAAGGCATAGCCCGTTTGGCCCCAGCTATTGGTGGTGAACCGGGCCACCACGTAATTCTCCACATCCATGTGGTAGTAGTTCACCCGCCCGGTCAGCCGGTCGCCCGTGGCAAACACGCCCTCCCGGTTGAGGTTAAACCCGATCTCATAGCCTTGCTCGGTTTCGGGTTCGAGGTTCGGGTTCGCCACCATCCCAACGCCGCCGCCCGGATGGCTGCCGCCGAGCATGGTTTCTTGCAGCGTCGGCGCGCGCATCCCCTTCGACAGTGTCACATAGGGCTGGAACCAGTCGGTCAGTTGATAGGCAACCGTCAGCTTTGGGTCGAGCGACTGATCCGAGATGTCGATATCGCCCAAGGAGGCCGTGCCTTTCAGGCTGTAGTAATTCGCCCGCAATCCCGCAGTCACTTCCCACGGACCATTGGCAAACACGTTTTCTGAAAAGAGCGCGGCGCGTTTGGCGGTGCCCGTGGTCGGGTTCACCCCGCCCGCCGTGCCGCCCAAACGGTCTTGCGAAGCCTCGATCCCGTTCGCGCTCGTCAGCGTCCAAGCGCCAAGCGCGATGTCCGAGGTATTGGTCACATCAAAACCGGTGGTGCGGGTCGAAAGCGTGCGGCCAACGTAAGCACCGGTGCCAGACACCCAATCGGTCTCGGTCTTTCCGGTATAGACATTTGCCCGCAGATCAATGAGCGCGGAGCCCGGCGTGTAGCGCAGCCCCAATTTCGCAATGTCATTCGTCAGGCTCTGCCCATAGCCCGTGGCGAAGAAATCGCTTTCATAATGCATCAGCGAAAAGCTGATCCGGGTGCTGTCCGACAGGTCATAGCCAAGCTTGAAAAGCTGCGAGGAAATATCCTGATAGGTGTTGGCAACCGTTGCCCCCGCGCCATCGGCATAATCATCACCCGTATGGCGCGACGCAGCAAAAAGCATGTCAAACCGCCCCGCCTGCAGCGCCGCGGCCGCCATGCCAGAGGTCGCATGGCCATTATCGGTCTGCTCAAGCCGCACCATACCGCCTTGCATGGCCCCGTCTTTGAGCACATCGCCCGCCTCAAGCGTGCGGAAATCCGCAGAGCCCGCAAAACCGGAGCCGCCAAGCGCGGTGACCGGGCCGCGTGTCACATCCACCCCCGCCAGCAGGTTTTCATCCACGAAAACATAACCCTGCGCGGCGTGCCCGGTAAGCCTGTAGGTCTGCGGCACGCCATCAACCGACATCGCCACCCGGCCCGAGCCCTCAAAGCCGCGAATGTTCACGGAAACGCCCGGATTGCCGGGATCTTTTTGTGTGAAGACCGACGTTTGCTGCCGCAAAAGCCCATCCAGATCAGTGGTGGAGGCTGCGCCGCGCAGATCATCAGACCCAAGATGGGTCGCGTTTTCCCCCGCAAAGATCGGCGTGCCATCTTCGGCATAGCCAATCACGATCTGCCCAAGATAGGTGATATCGCTCGCGTCTTGTGCCGCAGCCGGCACGGCAAGAGCCGTGGAACAAAGCAAAAAGGCGGCCAAATGCCGCGATGCATGGCGCATAGGTGTCTCCAGAAAAAAGCGGAAATTGGCTTTGCTGGCACGGCGCTGGCATGGCGGTTTTGCCTTCAATTAAAAATCTGACCAATAAAGTCAAGATTTGAAATTCATCTTTTTTCGGCGCAGGATGACGCGGAATCGTCCCTTTCGAAAGCATGCCCATGTTCCTTGCCATGAACCGTTTCACCGTGCCGCTGGAAAATGCCGAAGCCTTTGAGGCGCTTTGGCTGGGGCGCGACTCTCGCCTGCATGAATTGCCCGGATTTGTTGAATTCAACATGCTACGCGGGCCGGAGGCAGAGGATGGCACGCGGCTCTATGCCTCCCACACGGTTTGGGAGAGTGAGGCCGATTTCCGCAACGGGACCACATCGGAACAATTCCGCGCGGCCCATGCCCGTGCCGGTGATACGCGCAAACTGCACGCGGGTAGCCCGCAATTTGAGGCTTTCACCTCGATCCAGCGCAAGACCCCTGCGGGCTGAGCGGCCTATACTTGACTCTTTCACTTTAATCCGAAACACGCCTTGATCGCCAGCCCGTCGCCAGCGCCTTTCCCAGCCCCAGCCTGCGAGGTTTGCCATGACGCCCGGCGACGATCCCTTGATCCTGTTTCTTGACCGCCTTGGGGCGACAGAGCTTGCGCAAACATTGCGCGACGCTGCCGCCTCAGAGGCGCTGACACCGCTTGCCATGTTCATGGCCGCCGATTGGGTTGTGAAAGCGGTGATGCTTGGACTGGTGGCCGCCTCGATTCTGGCTTGGGCGATCTGGGCGGGTAAGCTTTGGCAGCTGTCGCGCGCACAACACCGCTTGCGGCGGGACTATCGCCAGCTTGCCGCACGAGGGCAACTTGGCCCAGAGGAAGACGCGCCGGGGCTGATCGCACGCATGACACAAGCCGCCCGCGCGGAAATCCGTGCCTCTGCGGGCCTGCCGGATGCCGGGGTAAAAGAACGCGTCGCGATTGAGCTGGCACGGATCGAGGCGGGCGCCGCCCGGATCATGCAAGCTGGGGTCACGGTGATTGGCTCAATTGGCGCGACGGCACCGTTCATTGGGCTGTTTGGCACCGTTTGGGGCATTATGAACGCCTTTGTTGGCATTGCGCAAAGTGGATCGTCGAGCCTTGCCGTGGTCGCTCCGGGGATTGCCGAAGCCTTGATGGCCACGGCGCTCGGCTTGGTTGCCGCGATCCCGGCGGTACTGCTTTACAACCATCTGACGCGTGCGTTGGGTGGCTATCGCACCGCTTTGGCCGATGCCGCCGCGCTTGTCGAGCGCACGCTTTCGCGCGACCTTGACCGCGCGCGCCATGCGCCCCCACAGGCTTTGCATCTGGTGGCCGAATAATGGCGGGGCGGCTTTTTGCAGAAGACGACCTCGCCCCCGAGGCCGCGATCAACATCACCCCCTTTATTGATGTGATGCTGGTGCTTTTGATCATCTTCATGGTGGCGGCACCGCTTTCGACCGTGGATGTGCCGGTCGATTTGCCCGTAGCCTCTGCCGCGCCTGAAGCCCGCCCCAAAGACCCGGTGATCGTGACACTTCAGGCCGATGGGGTGCTCCTTTTGGGTCGTGACACGCTCACCGCAGAAGCGCTTGGCCCCGCGCTTGAAAGCGCGACCGAAGGCGACCGTTCGGCACGGATTTTCCTCTCCGCCGATCAAGCCGTGGCCTATGGGGAGATCATGGCGCTCTTTGATCAGATGCGCGCAGCGGGCTATCTGAAAATCGGCCTTGTTGGCGCAGAAAAGGCTGCGCCATGAGCCTTGCTTTTGAGCGTGCGCCCTTGCCGTTCCCTGCGCGGGCCCTTGCTGCGGGGCTCGTGGTTTCGCTTGCGTTGCATGGCGCGGCGTTGGCCCTGATCACACGCGAAGACGGCGGCGGGCCAGAGGTTTCTGCGGGCGATGGCGGGCAAGAGTTGGAAACGCTTGCCGCCATTGAGGCGCAGTTTATCGAGCTTGCGCCCCCCGCCATAACCTTGCCCGCCCCGGAAATGACGCTGCCGCTCAGCGCACCGAAAATAGATATTCCGCAGGTCGCCCTGCCCGATCCGATCTTGCTGCCGCCGGAAATACGCCCCGATCCCCCAGCCCCGAAAACACGCCCGCAGCCGAAACCAGAACCGAAGGCCGCGCGACGTGAGCCCGCGCCAACACCAAGCGAAAGCCGCGCGGCAACGCGGGCTTCTGGTGCTGGGAGGGCCGAGCTTGCTGGGGCCGCGGGCCAAGCCGCGCTCCCTGCCCTCTCGCCCGGCCAAACGCAAAACCTGTTGAACCGTTGGGGCGCGCAAATCCGCAGCCGGATCGAGCGTAGCAAACGCTACCCAGCAAGTGCGGGCCGCGCCTCTGGCACAGCCATCGTCAACCTGACCGTCAGCCAAACGGGCCAGTTGTTGGCAGCCACGGTCGCGCGTTCATCGGGGCATGGGGCGCTGGACAACGCCGCGCTGGCGGCCGTGCGCAAAGCCGGGCGCTTCTCCGCCGCGCCAAAGGGGCTCAATACCCCCTCGCACACCTTTGCCCTCGCGCTGCAATTCCGGCGCTGATCAAGCCTTCGCGTCTAGCTGGCTTTGGCAACCGAAACAGTGCTTTGCTCGCGGATCTGGTGCGCATTGCGGATCCCGAGCTTTTGCTTGATCTCGGCCCAAATATCGAAGGCGCGCGACCGTTTAACCCCAATCACCTCACCCGCCTGCGCCACCGTCGCCCCGGCCCGCACTGCATCGAAAAGGCGCCGCTCTTGCGCGGTCAGGGCGACTTCATGCAGCGGCAACGGGCAAGGGACGCCATCACGTTTCTTGCCAAAGGTCACGATCCAACTCGGGGCACGCTGGTCCCGGTAAAGCGGATCAGGTGAGAAAGGCGTCGCCCAGACATCAAGCGGTTCTTTGGCCTCGATTGTGTCACTCGCCGCCGACGCCAGCCAACTGGCGGCACCGTGCTGTTGCGCGGCACGCGGCACAAGAAGCCGCCGCTTCGGCCCACATGTGCCCACTTGCCCCTCGGACAACAGCACATCAAAAAGTGCGTTGCTGCGCTCCACCTCGCCATTCGGCCCGGTGATACAGGCGGCAATCGACATACGCGCCAATTGATCGAAGGCGGCGTGGCGCGCCTGTTCAACATGCACCATATTCTGCGCTGTCTGCCATGCCTTGCGCAAAAAGCAATAATTGTCAGCGGCATAGTCAAGAGCGGCTTGTTTTTCCGCAGCCGATTGCGGCCCAAGGAACAGATTGCACGCCGTCCAATAGCCCGGCATCCGCTCAAGCTCGAAGACCGCCGTATCCGTGACACCTGCGGCATTTACCCACTCAAAGAAGCTTTGATCCGGCGCGGAGGCGGGGTCGAACACGCGCGACATCAACATCGGCCGCTCCGGATAATGCGTGCATTGCACATCTGCCCAAGTGTCACGCGTGCGAAGGTTTTGCATATAATGGGCGATCGCTTGGATCGAAAAGCCACAAACCAAGGGCGAGTGATACTCGGTAAGCAAGGCTTCATCATCAACGATCTGGCAGGTTTTACCGTCGCGCAAGGTGATGATCGCCGCCTTTGCGCCGGTTGCCGTCATCATATGGGCCAACACTTGCGACCATTTTTGCGAATCGTTGATCGCCTCCATCGCAAGGAGGACCAGTTTCTCGTCCATGTCACGCTCTCATACACTTCGCCGACAATCGGCGCACCACACCCTAACGAAAGCCAAAGGACCGTCATTCACCCAAGCGACGCCTCTAACACGATAGCGACCGAACACAAGACCGGAGTCGAGTCCGTTGAGCGAAGGATTCGGCCCGCCTAAGCCTTTTGCTTAGAAGGTGGGTACAACGACTATGACGGCGCTTGAACATAGCTATTTGACGGCATTCAAACGGGAAGTGGCCCTGCCCCCCAAGCTTGCCGATCTACGCGAATCGCTGATTAAGGCGCGCGATCCTTTTGCCGCCTTTGGTAAGTTTTTGCACAGCCATGAGGTTTTGGGGTTCCATTATCTGCGGCTTTGGCGCCCCGGTGAATTGAAGGAAGCACCGCCCGCAAGCGCGCTTTTTCAGCGCCACAGCTATTGTGCGGACTGGTCATCGCAGATCGCGGAAACGGCAGCTTTCACCTACGATCCGACCGTCACGCTGTTGCGCCGTGGAGAGCGTGCCATCGTTTGGCAATCGCGGATCACAACAACCCCGGAAGCGGCGGCCTATCGTGAACAAGCGCATGAGCTCGGGCTTGTGTCGGGAATCTCTTTGCACCTGTATGAGGGACGCGATGGGGCGGCGGGTCTTGGCCTATGGTGCGCGCCACAGCCAAACGCGGAGAGTTTCGCGACCTATTGGCAGGGTGTCGGCCCCATACTCACGCAGGCGGCGTGGCTTTTGGATCATGTGCTCCGTGACCAGCGGCCCAATGCTTTGATCGGGTTGACGCCCCGCGAAGTCGATTGCCTCGCAGGCCTTATGACCGGGCACCGATCGGGCGAGATTTGTTGGCAGTTGAACCTGTCAGAGCGCACGTTTGAAAAACACATCAGCAGCGCAAAGACAAAACTCAAGGCACGGACCCGCGATCAAGCGCTGGCGAAAGCAATGATGCTCAACCTGCTGCCGATGTAAGGCAAGAACTGGGCGGGGCCGCATAGGCCCCGCGTGTTCACTTAGTCCGCCAGACGCACCCAAACCGAGCCAGCCTGCGCAGACTTCAAGCAAGCCTCCACAAACGACAGCCCCGCCACGCCATCAGGCGCACCGGGCACGGTGCTCGGACCAGTTTCGCCGATAATCGCCTTGGCTGCATCCCGGTAAAGATTGGCGAATGCCTCCAGATAGCCTTCTGGATGGGCCGCAGGCACACGGCTGCCTGAAACGGCGGCGGGCGTGGCCCCGGCGCCATTTCGACGCAGCAGTTGGCGCGGCGCACCAAGGCGGGTGAAATACAACTCCTCGGGGGCCTCTTGGCGCCATTCGAGCCCGGCCTTATCGCCATAGACCCGCAGCGACAGGTTGTTGCCATTGCCCGGAAGGACTTGGCTCGCCAAAATCGAGCCCTTCGCACCGTCTTGGTAGCGCAGCAAGATCGCCGCATCATCATCGACCCGGCGACCCTTCACGAAGGAACTAAGCTCCGCCAAAAGTTCGACCGGCTCCTGCCCCGTCACAAAGGCGGCGAGGTTGTAGGCATGGGTTCCCACATCGCCAATCGCCCCGCCCGCGCCCGCCTTTTTCGGATCGGTGCGCCAAACAGCCCCTTCTGCGCCCGTGTCTTCCACAGCATCGGCAAGCCAATCTTGCAGATATTCCGCCTCGACCCTGCGCAGCGTGCCAATTTCGCCAGCGGCGATCATCTCGCGCATCTGCCGCACCATCGGATAACCGGTGTAGGTATGGGTCAGGAAGAATTGCTTGCCGCTCGACGCCACCAGCGCCGCCAGTTCTTCGGCCTCTTCAA
The DNA here is from genome assembly GCF_900156655.1 of Rhodobacter aestuarii. Taxonomy (GTDB): domain Bacteria; phylum Pseudomonadota; class Alphaproteobacteria; order Rhodobacterales; family Rhodobacteraceae; genus Rhodobacter; species Rhodobacter aestuarii. Next base: position 16,215 of record NZ_FTOG01000002.1, read on the forward strand.
GCGTGACCGTCATCGGCTTTTCACAGATCACATGGATCCCGGCTTCAAGCGCCGCTTTCGCCACCGGAAAATGCAAGAAGTTCGGCGTAACGATGGAAACGGCCTCAATCCCGTCGGGACGCGCCGCCTCTGCCGCGAACATATCCAGATAGCTGTCATAGGCGCGGTCTGCGGCAATCCCAAGCGTCGCGGCAAAGGACCGCCCACGCGCGGCATCGGCATCCAGCGCGCCGGCAACCAAGTCGAACTGGTCGTCGATGCGCATCGCAATACGGTGCACCCCGCCGATAAAGGCGGTTTCGCCCCCGCCGACCATGCCAATACGAATACGAGATTTGCTCATGGTCTTATCCTTAGTTCAGGCCCAGAAGTTTCAGATTTGCCGCGTGATCCACGCCGCTTTGGGCAAAATCATCAAAGGCATGTTCGGTCACGCGAATGATATGGTCGCGGATGAAGGCAGCCCCTTCAGCCGCGCCTTGCTCTGGGTGTTTGAGCGCACATTCCCACTCAAGCACGGCCCAACCATCGAAATCGTATTGCGCGAGTTTCGAGAAGATGCCTTTGAAATCGACCGTGCCATCGCCCAGCGAGCGGAACCGACCGGGGCGATCGACCCAGCCTTGATAACCGCCGTAAACACCCGAGCGGCCCGAGACCTGCAACTCTGCATCCTTCACATGGAAGGCGCGAATACGATCGTGATAGATGTCGATGAATTGCAGATAGTCGAGCGCCTGCAACACAAAATGCGACGGGTCATAAAGGATATTGGCGCGGGCATGGTTGCCTGTGGCCTCCAAGAACCGCTCAAAGGTTACGCCATCATGCAGATCTTCGCCGGGGTGCAGCTCAAAACAAAGATCGACACCGGCCTCTTCATAGGCATCCAAAATCGGTGTCCAGCGTTTCGCCAATTCTTCAAACGCAGTCTCCACCAACCCCGCGGGGCGTTGCGGCCACGGATAGACATAGGGCCAAGCCAAAGCGCCCGAGAAGCTGGCATGCGCCTTTAGCCCCAAATTGCGCGAGGCTTGCGCGGCCAGTTTCAGTTGCTCGGTCGCCCAAGCGGTGCGCGCAGTCGGGTTGCCCCGGACCTCAGCGGGAGCAAAACCGTCAAAAAGCGCGTCATAGGCCGGATGCACGGCAACGAGCTGGCCTTGCAGGTGGGTGGAAAGTTCGGTGATCACCACGCCTTTTTCGGCCAAACGCCCTGTCAGCTCATCGGCATAGGTTTTCGAGGTCGCGGCCTTTTCCAGATCAAAAAGGCCTGCCGTGGTGGGCAGTTGTAGCCCCTTATAACCAAGATCAGCCGCCCAGCTTGCCAACCCATCCAGGTTGTCAAACGGCGCGGTCGTCCCCACGAATTGAGCCAAAAACAGGCCCGGTCCCTTGAGCGTTTTCATCTGGATCCCCTTTCATGGCGAGGGTGTATCGACAGGCCGCGCGCGGGTAGACCCCCGCACCACAAGCTCTGTCGGGAAAATTTGATCGGGTGGGGTCATGGTGCCGTTCAGCCGCGCGATCATCATCTGCATGGCGGCAAAGCCAATATCGCGGCGCGGCTGGTGCACCGTGGTCAGCGCCGGATCGACCATCGAGGCAATCAACGTATCGTCAAAGCCAATCACCGAAACGTCTTTGGGCACCTGCAAGCCGTGCTGGCGCAGCGCGGTGATGGCCCCAATCGCCATCTGGTCGCTCGCGGCAAAAATCGCACTGAATTCTGCGCCGCGCACAAGCAGCCCGTCGATCAGATCACGCCCCGCCACCAAAGAGAAATCGCCCGAGAGAACAAGGCCTGGATCATAGGCGATCCCGGCGGCTTCTAATGCGGCGCGGTAGCCCTCAAGCCGGGCGGTGCCCAGATAATCATCCACCGGCCCCGCAAGATGAATGATCCGGTGATGCCCGCTGGCGATAAGATATTCCACCGCGCCCTGCGCGGCGGCGACGTTGTCCACCTTGACCGTAGGCAGGTCCATTTCTTGGATCGCCTCAGAGGCCACCACAACCGGCGGCAGGCGGGCCGGGTCTTCCAGAAAACGGGCGGGAAGCCGCCCGATCATCAAAATCAACCCATCGGCATGGCGCTCGCGCACCGCATCAATGTAATGGCTGATACGCTCGTCATCATCGCGCGCATCGCCCATCAAAACCTTATACCCTGCGGCAAAGGCCGCCTCTTCGACGCCTTTGTAAATATCGAGGTAGAACGGGTTGGAGATATCGCGCACCAGCAAAATGACGGTTTTGCTTGTTTGGCGACGCAACACCCGCGCCCGGTCATTTGGCACGAACCCGAGCGCCTCAACCGCTTCCATCACCTTTTGGCGGGTATCTTCGCGCACCTTATCGGGTTGCGCCAAGGTGCGCGACACCGTCGCCGTTGACACGCCCGCCCGGCGCGCAACATCGCGGATATTTGGTGACGCGCCGACCATCTTAAACCCGAGGGGCTTGCTGGCGTCCGTACATGCCCAGCAAGACAAGGAGCGTGGCGCCAAAGATCAATTGCCGTCCCCAAACCTCCAGATGCAGCGTGGTCAGCAGGCTTTGCAGCAGCACCAAGGCAATCGCCCCCGCGACCGTGCCCACATAACCACCGCTGCCCCCCGCAAGCGAAGTACCACCGATGACCACGGCGATGATCGTGGGAAGCATGTATTGATCGCCCACCGAGATGAAAGAGTTGCCGGTATAGCCGATCACCATCACCCCAGTCAGGCCTGCAAGCGCACCCGAAAGCCCAAAGACCAACACCCGCACCGTTTTGACCGGAAGCCCAACCAAGCGCGCCGCTTGCTCATTCGCGCCAATCGCATAGATCGCAAAACCAAGCGAGGTGCGGCGCAGCAAAATCACCATGGCGATGCTGAGCGCAAGCCAGGCAAACAAAATCCCCGGCAGGCCAAACAGCATCGGCTTGTTGATGAAGTTCATCAGCGCGGGCGCGGCATTACCCGAGGGGATGCCTTGCGAAAAGACCACCAGACCGCCTTGAACTACCGCCATCATTCCAAGCGTCATCACGATGGGCGGGATACGGATTACCGTCACACCGATCCCGTTCACGCAGCCAAACAGGAAGGTCACGGCGATTGCGGCCAGAATTGCAGGCAAGATCGCGGCATCCGCGCCGTTCATCACATTGCCCGCAACCACCGCGCCGAAAGAGATCAGCGCACCGACGGAAAGGTCGATCCCCGCACCGCCGGACAAGATCACAAGGTTTTGCCCAGCCGCCGCGATGCCCAAAAGCGCAGCCACGGTCAAAAGCCGAACGATTTGATCGCCGCGCGCAAAGCCCGGAGACAGCGCCTCGCCGATACCGAGCATCACGACAATCGCCAACAGCGCCAGTGTCAGCGGATCGCGCAGTAATGTGAGCGCTTTTGTTTGCCAAGGGCGCGCGTTGATATCAGAGGTAAGGCCATCGCTCATCTCACACTCTCCTTACCGACGCGCCAGAACCACGCCGCCCGCGAGGGCCGCCAAAACGATCAAACCCTGCACCAGCGTTTGATATTCATAGGGCAGCCCGGCGAAGTAGATCACATTGCCGATCATCCCCAAAAGCAGCGCCCCAAGGATAGAGCCCATCGCACCGCCAACGCCGCCAGACAAAAGCGTGCCGCCCAGCGCAACAGCGGAGATTGAGCCCATACCAAGGCTTTGCCCCATCAGCGGGTCACCGGTCGCGGTTTCCCCCGTCAGGCATAGTGCGGCCAAGCCGGCGAAGATCGCACTCAGCACGAAAGCCTTGATGCGGATCCCCGTAAGCGGCAGGCCGCTTTGAAACGCGCCAGAGCGGTTTCCGCCCACGGCTTTGAGCCAGCTTTGAAACGGCAACCGCGCCAGCACAAAGACGAACAGCCCGGCGAGCAGCAAAATCCACAGGACCGTTGGCACGTCAAGGATCGCGCCACCATAAGTGCTCCAATAGGCATCTGGCACCACGAGCCCCGCTTGCGGCAACACCCAAAGCGCAAGCGCAGAAAAGATGATCCCGGTGCCAAAGGTCGTCACCATCGGTTGAAGCCGCAGCACTGCGATAAGCAAACCATTAAGGAGCCCGCAAGCAACCGCGACCAAAATTCCCGCGGCCATGCCCGCAGCAATCGCGCCAGCACTTCCGCCCAAAGCGGCCATGACGCTGACGGTGATCACATTCACAAGCGCCGCAACCGCCCCCACCGAAAGATCAATGTCTCCCGCCAAGATCACATAGGTCTGGCCAATCGCCACCAGCACCAGCGGCAAGAAGGTGGTCAGGTTTGATTGCAACACCATAGGCGCAAAGAAGCCCTTCTGCACCAGCCCGTTGATCACCACCAAAACGACAAGCGCGGCAGCGGCCAAAAGCCATGCAGGACGTTCCATTTTCAAAAGAGCGCGCATCATGACTCTCCAAAAGCGGCACGGGTCAGATGGAAGGAATCGAGCGTCGCGCCAGACAATTCGGTGACCACCGCACCGCCATTGAAGACAGCGATCCGGTCACAATTGTCCAGAAGTTCGGATTCCTCTGACGAATAGAGAATGATGCCCACGCCCTTGTCGGCCAGATCGCGGATCAAGGCAAAAAGATCCGCTTTCGCGCCAAGGTCGATGCCTTTGGTCGGGTCATCCAGCAACAAGATACGCGGCTGCGTGGCCAGCCAACGCGCGATAAACACCTTTTGCTGGTTGCCGCCAGAGAGCGTGTTGATCGCATCAGACAGCTGGGCATATTTGGTTTTCAGGCTTGCGGCTTCGGCGCTTAGACGCGGCGCCATCTGACGCGGCGAGAGCCAAAGCTTGCCTTCGCGCATCACCAATGCCGCCAGCAGGTTTTCATAGATCGAGCGCCCCTGCAGAACGGAATCCGAGACCCGGTCGCCCGAAACATAGGCCAGCCCCTCTGCCATCGCTTGCGCGGGGCGGCGCATGCGGCAGGCCCGCCCCTCAAGATGCAATGTGCCCGCAGTGAGCGGCGTGATCCCAAAGAGACCGCGCAAAAGCGCCGATTGCCCCTGCCCTTGCAAGCCGCCAAGGCCAAGAATTTCTCCGGGCGCAAGGCTCAGCGACACATCGTGGAAACGTGCGCCCGTTATGTTCCGCACCTCAAAGATCGGCGTCGCCGTGCCGGTTTTCGCCGCACGTTTTTGCGGGCGGTGAATATCGCCCACCATCATCCGCACGACCTCTTCTTGCGTCGTATCGGCGACCGTCATTTCCGCCACGGTTTCGCCATTGCGCATCACCGTGATCCGGTCGCAAATCGCAAATACCTCAGCCAGCCGATGCGAGATAAAAACGGTCGAGACCCCCTCGCCACGTTTTTCACGCAGGAAATCAAAGAATACCGCCACCTGACGGCTATCCAGCGCTGCCGTCGCCTCATCCATGATCACGATGCGCGGGTTCTTTGCATAGACTTTGAGAATTTCGACGATCTGCCGTTCTCCCGGTTGCAGATCGCTCACCCGTGCTTCGGGGCGCAGCCCCGGCCCGACGGCTTCCCCAAATCGGTCAATCAGCTTTTGCGCCATGGCGCGCATCGCCTTGCGGTCAATCGCGCCCACTGCGGTGCGCGGCTCCCGACCCAAGAAGATATTCGCTTCCACAGAAAGCTGCGGGATCAGGCTCAGCTCCTGATAGAAGAGCGCGACGCCCGCGTCTTCTGCGGCGCGGGGCGAGGCAAAGCTCACCTCTTGCCCATTGATCCGCAGGCTGCCCGAGCTTGGTGCATGGGTGCCCGCGATAATCTTTGACAAGGTGCTCTTGCCGCATCCATTCGCCCCTAAAAGCGCGTGGATTTCCCCTTCGGCGACCCGTAGCCGCCCCTCTGTCAGGGCACGCACCGAGCCAAATGTCTTGGTTAGGCTTTTCGCCTCGATGGCCATATTCATGGCGGCCCCCATTTTGCTGGTCGGATACCCGCGCATTGAAGCGCGGGCACCCCAAGAGCATGGATTATTTGAAGAAAGCGGCCGCTTCTTCCGGCGAAATCGCGGCGGTCACCGACCAATAGCCGGGCTTGCCTTCGGCTTCAGAGAGTTTCTCCGCCAGGTTCTCGTTCGAGACGAACGGGATCGGCAGATAGATCGCATTGCCATAGGTGCCGGTGAAGATATCGTCTTTGAACTCGCGGCCTTGCAGCTTCAGCACCGCCACGTTGAGCGCGCTCGCCATAACGCCGGGCGGGTTCACCGAGGCGCCAGAGGTCAGGTTTTCTTCGCTCCACACGGTCATGAAGTCCTTACGGATTTCCCCTGTGGCGGCGATATCGTCTTTTTTCTCGGCGGCCATGATCGCGCGCCAAGCGCCTGCGGCCATCCCGTCTTGCACCCAAACGCCTTGCAGATCCGGGTAGGTGGCGAGCAGGTTTTGCATCACCTGTTGGCCCTGCGCCTGATCCCAGTTCGCATTGGCTTCATTCAGAACGTGGATATCGGGGTATTCGGCAAACACCTCACGATAGCCCGCAACGCGCATTTCGTTTGCCGGGTGCCCCGCAACACCGTTGATCGCAACGATATTGCCTTTGCCTTCGAGCGTCTCGGCGAGCCATTTCGCCGATTGCATCGCCCATTCTTTATGGTCGATGCCAACATAGATCGCGTCTTGCGAAGACACTTCCGCATCGGTGGCAATCACCAAAATCCCGCGCGCCGCAGCTTGTGCGAAGATCGGGCTAAAGGCGGTCGGGCTGTTGGCGTTGATGATGATCGCGTCCACGCCTTGGTTGATGAAGTTGCGCACCTGACCAATTTGGCCCTGCGCATCGACGTTGGCGCTTTGCACCACCACTTCCACAGTGGTCCCTTCATCCGCCCAAGCGGCGGCGGCGGCTTGCGCCTCTTCAATCATCTGGGTGCGCCATTCGCTCCCGACCCAGCCATTCGAAAGGCCAATCTTGAACGTATCGGCGCAGGCGCCCGTCGCCACTGTGCCCAGTGCCGTTGCCGTCACCGCGGCGATGAACCATTTGGATTGCATTTTTCCTCCTTTTGCCCGGAACAGCCGGACCTTTGACGAGATCGTCAGATGCTGCTGCGCCGGACCCGTCTCCCCCAACGGTGTAAGAACGATCTCCCGCCCTCTGCGTCCAGACTCAGTGTTTAGCACCCTGATTCATTGACGACAGCGTGATGTAATCGGTTACATTTGTCAATTGCCGACGAAGAAGGGGTTCCGCGCCGTCAACGGATGCGCATAGCCAACACGCCGCGAAACTGCGCGTTGCCTCAGAAAAGACAGTGAAAAACGTCTCCGAAGCGGCCTCACATCAGGCCGCGTCAAAGCGCAGACCGCTGCGCCCACCACAGATCGGCTTAACCCGCCCCTAAACCACCGCATGTCGCATGCGGCATCGCGCCGTTTTGACCCCGCGCGGCCAACGCGCAATTTTATAAATTCAATTGAACTAAGGTGTCCGGAATGTCGGAATACGAGCGCCGTCTTGCTGCAGCAAAGGCCGAATTAGACTCAGTCGGCCTGAAGGCACCCCGCATGATTCCGGGGATGCCATTTTTGCTGCGCATGTTGGGCGAGTCGCCGCGCCCTTGGCCCTATCTGCCGCTGCATCTGCGGCTTTTGGCCTATGGCATTCCCTTCGCTTTGATCAATTTCGTGGTCAATGTGCTGTGGCACTGGACCTCGTTCAGGCAAGACCCAACCATTATTTTGGCGATGTCGCTGATTGCGATTCCGCTTTTCACCTTGCTGATGGGCTTTCTGGAGCGGATGCGCTGGTGCCGTAAGGGGCTGAGCCGCTGGGAAGAACTCTGACCCCCTTGCCGAAGCGGGGCGTGCATCCTATCTCTGCCCGTGACGGTTACTGCTCTTCGCGTAAACGGGGCCTTTTTCCAGTGGCCGATAACCATTCCTGAGGGAGCTGGCTCTTCCATGGCCCTGGCCTTGGTACCTGGCGCCCACCTGACTCGTCAGGCTCTCGGGAAATTTCGCCCCCACGGTCGCTGCGGTTTCCGTCACCCCTCCCCCCTCCGCCAACAACTTTGAGCACGGGCCTTCTTCGGCCCGACGTTGCGCGGCAGTCGGCCATAAAAAAGCCGCCCGGGCCAATGACCCGGGCGACAAGTAACCCGAACAGACGCAGGGACGCGATGCCGGGGCCCAACGGCGCGATACACGCCGCCGGAAGCTTGCATCACTCGCCGCGCGCGCGGCGGTCCTCTTGCAGTTCAAACCACATCGCGTTGATCACACCGAACATCACCGCGACCGGCAGACCCAGAAGCCAGGCAAAATACCACATGTTTCAGACCTCTTAGTAAGCGTTGGGGTTGGAGGTGACGTCTTCTTGCGTGACCTTGCCCCAGAGCACTTTGTAGACCCAGGAGGTGTAGGCAAGGATGATCGGCATGAAGATCACCGCGCAAACGAGCATGATGAACAGCGTCATATGCGACGACGAGCTATCCCACACCGTAAGCGAAGCGGTCGGGTTCAGCGACGAGGGCAGGATGAAGGGGAACATCGTCAGACCCACCGTCGAGATGATGCCAAAGATACCCACTTTGCCCGCAACGACCGACCAACCACTCCACAGCCGCATCAAGATCACCTGCGCCGCCATGCCCACGAAGCCCATGATCGGAGCGATCATGATCCACGGGCGGGTGGTGTAGGCGTCAAGCCACGAACCACCGCGCACCACTTCCGACAAAAGCGGGTTCGACGGGCCGAAGTGATCGGGCTCGCTTACGAAGCGATAGCCCTCGACCCCGAAGGCCAACCACACGCCAGCCAGCGCAAAGGTCACGATCGCGGCAAGGCCGGCAAAGGTCCCAAAGCGACGCGCCCGCGCTTGCACAGCGCCTTCGGTCTTGAGAACGAGCCAAGATGCGCCATGGCTGAGGTGCATCGTCAAAGACACCACACCCACAAAAAGCGCGAACGGGTTCAGAAGGCCCAGAAGCTTCATGATGAAGTTGCCCGGATAGACCGAAAGCAGGTTATCTTCGAGCGTGAAAGGCACACCTTGCAACACGTTGCCGACCGCGACACCAAAGATCAGCGCAGGCACAGCCCCACCGATAAAGAGCGCCCAGTCCCAGCGCGTGCGCCACGTGAAGCTGTCGCGCTTGTTGCGATACTTGAAGCCCACAGGCCGCAAGATCAGCGCTGCCAGCACCAAGAACATGGCAAGGTAAAAGCCCGAGAAGCTGACCGCATAAAGCGGCGGCCAAGCGGCGAAGATCGCCCCACCGCCCAAAATCAGCCAGACTTGGTTGCCTTCCCACACAGGGCCAACGGTGTTGATCACCACGCGGCGCTCGGCGTCGCTGGTGCCGACGAAGGGCAAAAGCGCCGCCACGCCCATGTCAAAGCCATCGGTGGCGGCAAGGCCAATAAGCAACACGCCCAGCAAGCCCCACCAGATCACGCGCAGGATTTCGTAGTTTAGAAGTTCATGCAAGATCATGGTCTTACTCCGCAGGTTGGGCGGCGACAGGGGCGTGCTTGGCGTTCCAGGCCGCAACGACCTCGACGTCTTGCACCGGGCCCTTGCGGATCGCGGCCAGCATCAGCTTCATCTCGATGATCAAAAGCGTGGTATAAAGCGCCACGAAACCACCAAGCGTCACCGCCAGATCCCACACCGAAAGGTGCGAAGCCGACAGCGCGGTGGGCAAAAGCCCGTCCACGGTCCAAGGTTGGCGACCGAACTCGGCCACGAACCAGCCCATTTCAGCGGCCAACCACGGCATCGGAATGATGAAGACCGCCGTTTTCAGCGCAAGCTGCGGATAGTTTCCGCCCCGGAAGTTGGTGACGTAGAACATGTAGGTCAGCAGCGCCAACATGAAGAAGCCAAAGCCCACCATCAAACGGAAGGTCCAGAACATCGGCGCCACGCCGGGCACCGTTTTCCACGCCGCCGCCTCGATTTGTTCATCGGTGGCGGTCATCGGATCTTCGACCATCGACGACAGAAGCATCGCATAGCCAAGGTCATCCGAATGCGCTTCAAAGGCCGCCGTCACCTCGGGGGCGACATCGCCTTTATTGGCGCGGATCTGCATCAGCGCGTCATAGGCAATGAGACCATCACGAATGCGCACCTCGGCACCTTCGACCAACTCTTTGATGCCGGGCATTTCTTCGGTCAACGAACGCGTGCCGATCAGACCCATCACGTAAGGGATTTTGATCGCATATTTGGTTTCACGCGCTTCTTGATCGGGGATGCCGAACAGGTTGAAGGAAGCAGGCGCTTCTTCAGTTTCCCACATGCCCTCGATCGCGGCGAGCTTCATTTTTTGGTTGTGGGTCGCTTCATAGCCCGACTCGTCGCCCAGCACGATCACCGAGAGAGAGGCGGCCAGACCAAAGGCCGAAGCCACGGCGATGGAGCGGCGCGCAAGCTCGATATGGCGGCCACGCAGCAGATACCAAGACGACACACCAACCACGAAGATCGCCGCCGTCACATAGCCCGCCGACACGGTGTGCACAAATTTGGCCTGCGCCACCGGATTGAAGAGCACCGCATAGAAATCAACAAGTTCCATGCGCATGGTCATCGGATTGAACTCAGCCCCCACCGGGTTCTGCATCCAGCCATTGGCGATCAAAATCCACAGCGCGGAGAAGTTCGAGCCGATAGCCACACACCAGCCGACAAACATATGCGCGCGCGGGCGCAGCTTTTCCCAGCCAAAGAACCAAAGCCCCACAAAGGTGGCTTCCAAGAAGAAGGCCATCAGGCCCTCAATCGCGAGCGGCGCCCCGAAAATGTCGCCCACGTAGTTGCTGTAATAGCTCCAGTTCATGCCGAACTGGAATTCCATCGTGATCCCCGTCGACACGCCCAGCACAAAGTTAATGCCAAAAAGCGTGCCCCAGAACTTCGTCATTTGCCGCCAGATCGGACGACGGGTCATGACATAGACCGTCTCCATCGTAGCGAGCATGATCGAAAGCCCAAGTGTTAGGGGCACGAATAAGAAGTGATACATTGCTGTCGCTGCAAACTGGAGCCGCGACAGCTCCACAAGTCCGAACTCCATTGTCGTCCTCTCCAACTGGTTCGTCCGCCCTGTCCCGTACAGGCGGTCTTTTGAGCTATGGACCCTGCGGCGGGCTGTCGCGCCTGCGCGGGCTGTCGCACTTGGGCAAAATGTCCCACTTTAAAAATTGACGTAGATCAATTGCTTAGCTGACGACTCACGCGTGTGACTGTGTCACTTTGGCGAGAGAACCCCCTGAAAGATAGTTATTTTATTCAGGTTTTCGCATGCGTTTCGCGCCAAAACCGCACCATCGCGCCAAAAAATATTTTTTAACTCCGCAAATTTGTCGCAGGCGCCTGCGCGGTTTTTCGCGCGTCAAACGACTGCGCCGCGGCACGGGGCCGCGGCGCTAGGCGAGGTGAGTCTCTCGTTTTGGGCGCTTGATTAGTGTGCTTCGGCCCAGCTTGCGCCCTGCCCAGCATCCACGACCAGCGGCAGCGAGAGCTTCACGGCAGGTTCTGCCGCACCCTCCATCACGCTGCGGGCGGCCGCGATCAGCGTATCAACAGCGCCCTCTTCGACCTCAAAGATCAATTCGTCATGCACCTGCAACAGCATCCGCGCGGGCAGATCTGCAATCGCTTGCGGCATACGGATCATCGCGCGGCGAATGATATCGGCCGCCGCCCCTTGGATTGGTGCGTTGATCGCGGCGCGTTTGGCAAAGCCCGCGCCGGGGCCTTTGGCATTGATCTCGGGTGTGTGGATTTTGCGGCCAAAGAGCGTTTGCACAAAGCCATGCTCTTTCGCAAAGGCAACCGTCTCATCCATATAGGTGCGAATGCCGGGGAAACGCTCAAAGTAGCGGTCAATGAAGCCCTGCGCCTCGGCGCGCGGAATGCGCAGATTGCGCGCAAGCCCAAAGCCGGAAATGCCGTAGATGACGCCAAAGTTGATCGCCTTGGCTTGGCGGCGGATCATCGGGTCCATCCCCTCCACCGGCACGCCAAACATTTCCGACGCCGTCATCGCGTGAATGTCGATCCCTTGGCGGAAGGCTTCCTTCATCTCGGGCAGGTCCGCCACATGGGCCAAGATGCGCAACTCGATCTGACTATAATCGAGCGACACGATCTTTTGTCCCTCGGGCGCGATGAATGCTTCGCGGATACGACGGCCTTCATCTGACCGCACGGGAATGTTTTGCAAGTTCGGATCGGTGGAGGCAAGCCGCCCGGTGTTGGCCCCCGCAATGCTATAAGAGGTATGCACGCGGCCCGTATCGGGGTTCACATGGGTTTGCAGAGCGTCGGTATAGGTCGATTTCAGCTTCGAGATTTGCCGCCAATCCAAAACCTTAGACGCCAGTTCCGCCGCCTGCTTGTGATCTTCCATCGTGGTGATGTCTTCCAGCACATCCGCCCCGGTGGCATAGGCGCCGGTTTTGCCCTTTTTGCCGCCTGGCACGCCGAGCACATCAAAGAGCACCTCCCCCAATTGCTTGGGGGACCCCACGTTAAAAGGCTGACCCGCGAGGCTGTGAATCTCTTCCTCCAGCCCCACCATGCGCTGCGCAAACACGTTCGACATGCGCGACAGAACTGAAGTATCGACCTTCACGCCCGCCATTTCCATTTCCGCCAAAACCGGCACCAGCGGGCGTTCCAGCGTTTCGTAAACCGTGGTCACCTGCGCGCGCGACAGTTGCGGCTTGAAGGCGCGCCAAAGCCGCAAGGTGATATCGGCATCTTCGGCAGCGTAAGGCGTGGCTTTATCGAGCGCGACCTTGTCAAAGGTGATTTGCGATTTGCCAGAGCCGATCAGATCTTTGATCGGGATCGGGCGATGGCCAAGATATTCCTCCGACAGCGCATCCATCCCGTGGCCATGCAGGCCCGAAAACATCGCGTAAGACATCAGCATCGTGTCATCAAAAGGCGCGACGCGGATGCCGTAGCGGGCAAAAATCTTCCAGTCATATTTCATGTTCTGGCCGATTTTCAGGATCGCATCATCTTCGAGCACGGACTTAAGGAGCGCGAGCGCCGTGTCAAAGTCCATCTGCCCGGCGACCTTTTCGGCTCCGCCAAAAAGATCATCTCCCCCCGAACTATGGGCCAGCGGAATATAGCAGGCCTTGCCCGGCGCGGTGGCCAGCGACACGCCCACCAAATCTGCCTGCATTTCATCAAGGCCGGTCGTTTCCGTATCTACCGCCACAACGCCCGTCGCGCGTGCCTCGGCAAGCCAAGCCTCCAGCGTTTCGGCATCGCTGATCATCACGTAGCTGGCCGGATCAATCGGCGCATCGGGCACGGCTTGCGGGTCAAGCCGCGGTTGCGGGGCCGCGCCATCGGCCCAAGCGGAGGCGGCTTTATCACTGGAGCCTGGGGCGGGAACAGGTGCTTCGCGCCCGAACTTATCCGCCACCCGCTTCGTCAGCGTGCGGAATTCCATCTCGTTGAGGAAGCTCAGCAGCGTATCCGGGTCGGGATCTTTGACCTCCAGCGTATCAAGCCCAAACTCAAGCGGCACGGTATCGCACAAAGTCACCAACTGCTTCGAGATGCGAATTTGATCGGCGAAATTGATCAGCGTTTCGCGGCGCTTGGGCTGTTTGATCTCGCTTGCGCGCTCCAAAAGCGTTTCAAGGTCGCCATAATCCGCAATCAGTTGCGCGGCAGTTTTGATGCCGATCCCCGGCGCGCCGGGCACGTTATCGACCGAATCCCCCGCCAATGCCTGCACATCCACCACCTTCTCAGGTCGAACGCCGAATTTGGCCTCCACCTCATCGGGGCCGATCACAAGGTTTTTCATCGCGTCGAGCATGCCAACGCCATTGCCGACCAATTGCATCAGGTCTTTGTCAGACGAGATGATGGTCACACGCCCCCCCGCCTCGCGCGCTTGGCGCGCCAAAGTGGCAATGATGTCATCGGCCTCGAACCCTTCGATCTCAAGGCAGGCGAGGTTGAACGCCCTCGTGGCCTCCCGCGTGAGCGGAAATTGCGGGCGCAAATCCTCGGGCGCGGGCGGGCGGTTTTCTTTGTAGGCGGGGTAAATCTCGTTGCGGAAGGTCTTGGAGCTATAGTCAAAGATCACCGCCGCATGGGTGGGCGCATCATCGCCCTTCGCCTCTTCAATGTAGCGGTAGATCATATTGGTGAAGCCCGCGACGGCCCCCACCGGCAGCCCGTCAGACTTGCGCGTCAGCGGCGGCAGCGCGTGATAGGCACGGAAGATGAAAGCCGAGCCGTCGATCAAATGCAGATGGCATCCCTTGCCGAAACCGCCGCCCATATGCTTATCTCCCGTCAGTCCATTTATAGCAGGTATTGCCATGTTACGGCCCCTCATTCCAGCGCTCGCCGCCCTTGGCCTGTTCGCAACCTCGGTTCCCGCGCAAGAGTTGCGCCCGGTCCAGCCCAAACCCGCCGATGATCGCACGGCCGCCACAGAACTCCACGCCCCCTGCGAAATGACCGAGGATAGCGAAAGCTGCTCCCGCGTTCTGGCTTGCGTTGGAGAAAGCGGCCTGTGGTTTGCCGGTCGCGCGATCGGGCGCGGCACAGGCGTTCTGCGCGGCGCCTTATCAAATGGGGTGACCTGCGGCGGAACTTGGACCGAAAGCAATTGGTTTGGCGCAGGACAAGCCGATGTCACCTGTTCAAACGGCGAAACCGGGCGTGTCTATTTTACCTATCAAGATCGCTGGACCGGGACCGCAACGGGCAATGGAAGCATGAGCGGGGGAAACCGGATTGAAATCTGGTCGGGCAATCGCGTTCCAGAATTCCTGCAAAACACCACTGGCCAACCTGCCCTTCCCTGCGGAGGGGCCGCCATCCCGATCAGCTAAACCACGTCGACGGGATGGCCGCTTGATCTCAGTGGTCGTCGTGCGCGTGTTCGCGGTCAATCACGAAGGTTTTGCCGCAATAGGGGCAAACCGTTTGGCCTTCATCTTGCGGGATCGTCAGCCAAACGCGCGGGTGCCCACCTTCGCCCCCATCACAGGCCACTTTCCAGCTGGTCACGGTCTGGGTCTCGGGGGTGTTGGTCATGGCAAGCTCCCTGCATGCTGGGCCGAAATGGGTTGTCCGTGATTTACGCGAAAAGACCGCCGCCGAGCAAGCACTCCTGCGGCGCTCTGCCTCAGTCTTCGGAAAGGATCATCGGGCCAATGTTGCGGCCGGCCAGAATGTGCAGGTGGAAATGCGGCACTTCTTGCACGCCATGCTCCCCCGCATTGGTGATCGCACGGAAGCCTTTGCCGCCCGAATGTGCCTCGGCACCCACCAGTTTCACCACCTCAGCCACAGCACGCGAGAAATCGACGATCTCTTCTGCGCTCGCTGCCGCACAGAAGTGATCATAGGTGACATAGGGCCCCTTCGGGATCACCAGCACATGCGCGGGTGCTTTGGGCGCGATATCGGCGAAGGCCAGCGTATGCTCGGTTTCATAGACCGTTTTATTAGGGATCTCCCCGCGCAGGATGCGGGCAAAGATATTCGTATCGTCATAGACATAGGCCAAAGTCGTGCCTCCTTAATCGACGAACAGATAATCGGTGGCCGCGATCTGCTGCGCAAGCTCTGTCTTGATGCCAAGGAATTGCGCCAAGGCATGGGCGTTTTCCTCGGGGCTAGCCGCCTCGCGCATGCGCGAAAAGTTCGGGAATTGCGCGTCGCGCATTTGATCGCTTTCGTGCTGAAGGTCATAGCGGATCGTCGGCAAGAGTCGGTCCAGCACCTCGCGTGAGGTATGTTCCCCGGCCAAGCCCACCCGCCGGGCGTGACCGATGAGATACTCATCCGAGAAGTCGCATTCGACCTCAAGCACCCGCGTGGTGCATTTGTCCGAAGTGAAATCCTGCATCAGTTCGAGCCCCGCCGGGTCGAGGCAAATCACCAGCCGGTCGCTTTCATAATAGTCAAACAACATCCGCAGCAACGCGCGGCGGTGTCGGTTGCGCTTATCGACCGTGCGCTCGATCCCGCCCAAATCAGGCAAACCGCCCTCTTCGTTGAACAGATATTCGATCACCGGAAGCCCGGCATGATGGCGCACCTGCTCCACGAGCCGTTTGGCGACATGCCACTTCTTGCACACGACCATCATCAGTGTGCGTTCACGCCCAAGGGTGGATTCGCGCTCCCAAAAACGCGGCGCAAACCGCCGCCCGATCCGCCCGCGCCCGGTCAAAAAGGCAAAAAGCGCCCGGCCTTCGTTTGAAATGTCGAAACTCACCCCTTCGGCCTGCCACAACGCGCCGAGCCGTTCCTTCAGTTCAACCGCATCGGGGCTGATTTTGCGGGCAAACAAATAGTCTTGCCCCAAAAGAAGATCATAGTGGTCGTTGTAAAACGTCACCGGCATACCGTAATCGGTGAACATCAAGAAGGTGAGCGTCCGATTGCGGATTTCCTTTTCCGGCACGACATGGCGCACGATGGTCTGGAAAAAGGTCTCGTCCGGGATCCATGTGGTGCGGAAAAACCGCATCACATCGGGGCGTTCGCGGCAGAAATCGAGCACCCATTCAATCGTGCGCCGCCGCAGGCACCACCATTGCGAGCCGATCATCATCTGGATGTCATCGGGGATCTTGCGGGTCAGATTGAACTTCTTTTGCAGATCAAACGCAGCATAGAACCGCTTCGGCTGGGTGCGTTCATTGAACCAGTGCCGATAGACTAGCCGCTCCTCCTTGAAGCCGGTCTTGATCCAGTCTGAGGCGAAGAAATCGAAGCTCTCGATATAATCCACATCCTCGGCATCCAGGAAACGATGCGCGAATTCCGCACTTTTGATCTGCATGCAATCGCCTGACAGCATGTAGAAATGCGTGGCTTTGGGGAAGGCTTCAACCGCTGCCCGCACCGCTTCAAGCGTTGCCCCCACAAGGCTCCATTCGCCCCAACCGCATTTGCGCCGCTTGCGCGCAAAGGTCACCGACGGGTTGGTTTCCAGCGCCGATTTGATGCGCTCAAAGTCTTCTGGCTTGGCGCGTGCATCAAAGTGGATGGAGACATAGTCACCCGCCGAGGTCAGCCGCTCGGCCTGAGCAATGATCCCTTCGGGATCTTTGTGAGTGAGCAGGATGAAGGCGATTTTTGCCATTTGGGAAACAGCTCGTCCGCGGTTTTGGGTTTATCTGTGGTAATAGCGCCAAAGGGCATTGAAAAAACAGAGCTTCTTTGCTTCATGGGAAGGAATTCTCAAAAGATCGGTGCGAAAGGTCATCGCATCGAAGTTGGAGGCTGAGTTTATGGGGTTTCCCGGAACCTGGATGACCGAAAGCGAAAGCGTCGTCTATCGCGTCGTTCCCAAATGCGCCTGCTCGTCGATCGGGCAGATCATGTTCTACTCCGACCATGGCCGCTTCTTTGATGGCGACATCCACGACAGCACCTCGGGGCTGCATAAATGGAGCCAAGACGAGAGCCAAAAGGCGATTGAGCGCAATGTGAAGGGGCACCAAAGCTACGCCTTCACCTGCGTGCGCAACCCCTATGCGCGGATTCTGAGCTCGTTCTTTGACAAGATCGCGGGCATTCAAAGGAACGGCAAACGCTACCGGGGCAACCTTGTACCGCAACTGATCCAGAAATACGGCATCGAGGTCGGCAGCCCGGAAGACAATTTCGATTTCGATCAGGTGAAGTCGTTCCGCCGCTTCTTGCTATTCGCGCGCGATACCATCCGCTGGCGTCGCCCTATGGAACCCGACATCCACTGGTCCGCCATGTCGGGGCATATCTCGACCTTCATCGTCAACGGTGGCCAATACGACCACATCTTCTTCACCGAGAAGTTCAACGAGGGGATGCAAGTCGTGCTCGACAATATCGAGACCGCGCATCCGATCGACCTCGCCACGATCCCGCGCTTCAACGAAAGCGAGGGCCACGGGCCGAAACGCGTGCATAAGGTGAGCGACTATTTCGACGACCTGTCGCGCCATCTGGTGTGGGAAATCTACAAGAAGGATTTCCAGCTGTTCAAATATGACTTCGACGACCCAGACAATAAGATGCCAATCGGCGAGGTTGATCTCGCCGAGGTTCACGCGAAGCTTGGAGATTAAGTAACGGGCGCCCTAGGGCGCCCGTTACAACTTTGAGCGGAAACCCCAAAGCGACACACACGAAAAATGAAACCTAACTATTTTTGCGAGGGCTGATTGCGTCTCTTGATCGGCCCTTCGAACGCCGGAAAATCGACTTGGATTGAACGCACCGCGCCCACGAACGTGTGTTACGCATTTCAATTCGTTTATGGAGGCTTCCCAAGCCAAGACTCGGTGCTTCACTACAACCTGCTGTTTCTTGCGCTCGCCCGGCAAAAGAACAGCCTTTCGCTCGAGTCATGGGATCTTCTTGAGGACCCCTTCTTAGACAGATGCCTCAGCGATGGCTTTACCCATGAAGCGACCGTGATCGTCGCGCCAATTGGCGACCTTCTCTCTCGGGCGAAACGGCGCCGGAGGATCGAGAAGAGCTTGCCCCGAACGGGCGCATATCCAAAAAACACTTGGTTGCCGATCTTGGAGGTCGTCAACATTCACGCGATGTACCAAACGCTCTTCGACATTCTGGAGAGCCGAGCGATCCCATACCAAATTCTGTTCAACGGGAACCGGCGAAAACCGCAGATGCACGAAATCACCCGTTCCGACGTGCCTGCCGCACTTAGCGGGACTTACGTTGGCCTGTCCGATGGTGAAGCGGATGCGGGATGGGACCGACCGCTCAGAACAGTTTGTTGTCGTTCCATGAGCGTTGTTCGCGATGACCTTCGTCAGTTCCTGCTGGCCCCGACAAAGCGACTGTGGCTGAAGGCCGGAGCGCTTTTCTCCAATGTCTCCACGCCCAAACCCTAACATTTCACGCAGACAGCACATCTCACCTAGATTGCTTACCCGACTGCGCCACGCAAAATCTCAGCGCTCCGTTTTTCGACATGCGCTCAAGTGATCGCTTGGCATAAAGACGAAGGGCGCCACAACGGCGCCCTTTCTCATGGATCACCTTATGACGAGGACCGTTACACGAGCCCCTCAGCGCGGAACATGTCCAAGATATCCGCTTCAGGGCGTGCGCCGTAATGGCTGATGACTTCGGCGGCCGCGACGCAGCCCATACGGCCCGCAACCTCAAGCGGTTTCACGGTGGCATAGCCATAAAGGAAGCCCGCCGCGAATTGGTCGCCCGCACCGGTCGCATCTACCGGCACCACGCGGTGCACCGGCACTTCGACCCGCTCCTCACCACGGATCAACACCACATCGGCGCCTGAACGGGTGCAAACCACCAAGCCACATTCCGTCGCCGCTTGTTTCAGCGCGCTCTCGAGATCGGTCTGGTAGAGCGAGGCCCATTCGTGCTCGTTCCCGAGCGCGAAATCCATCTCCTCTTTCACCAAGCGACGGAAGCTGTCGCGGTGGCGATCGACACAGAACGGGTCGGAAAGCGAAATGCCCGCACGCCCGCCGCCCCGATGGCAGCCCTGCGCCGCCTTGAGGAACCCGGCCTTGCCGTGGTCTTTGTCAAAAAGATACCCCTCGAGGAACAGGATCTCGGTGCTTTCCACCACCTCAAGCGGCACGTCCTCGGTGGAGAGCTCTGCCGAAATGCCCAAATAGGTATTCATCGAGCGCTCGCCATCCGGGGTCACGAAGATCATCGACCGCGAGGAGGGCAGATCGGCCCCTTTCACCGGCGGATTCGGAAAATCGGTGCCTTCCGCTTTCAGTGCGGCCTCATAAAAGTGACCAAGCCCATCGTCTGCCACCCGGCCAATGAAGGCGGTTTTCAAACCAAGGTTGCCCAGCCCCGCGATGGTGTTGCCGACAGAGCCGCCGGGCGCCTCGGTCCGCTCTGACATCGCATCATAAAGCGTTTCGGCCCGATCCTGCTCGATCAGTTGCATCACGCCCTTGTCGATGCCGTTCACATCCAAAAACGCGTCTTCACATTGCGCAATCACATCGACAATCGCGTTGCCGATCCCGACAACCTGATATTTCTTCATTCGGTTTTCTCCTCAAAGCCGCACAGATCGCGGATCAGGCAATCGGCGCAGCGGGGTTTGCGGGCGGTGCAAATGTAGCGCCCATGCAAAATCAGCCAGTGATGCGCATGGCGCTGCCACTCCACCGGCACATTGTCTTCAATCGCGCGCTCCACCACATCGACATCTTTGCCGGGGCAAATGCCGCTGCGGTTGCCGACGCGGAAAATATGGGTATCGACCGCCTGTGCCGGATGCCCCCACCACATGTTGAGCACGACATTGGCGGTTTTGCGCCCCACCCCGGGCAAGCTGATCAGCGCCGCACGCGACGAGGGCACCTCGCCACCATATTGCTCGACCAAAATCCGGCTGAGCTTGATCACATTCTTGGCCTTGTTGCGGTAAAGCCCGATCGACTTGATATGCTCGATCAGCCCTTCCTCGCCCAGTTCCAACATCTTTTGCGGGGTATCGGCCACGGGCCACAGCGCGCGGGTCGCTTTGTTCACGCCCACATCGGTCGCTTGGGCAGAAAGCGCCACCGCCACCAAAAGCGTAAAGGCGTTGGTATGCTCCAATTCGCCTTTGGGATGCGGTTCCGCCGCCGAAAATCGACGAAAAACCTCTTGCATGCGGGGATAATCAAGCTGCGCGACCATAGACCTCTTCTGCCCGGCAGATCGAAAACGGGCAAGAGGGCGCGCCACCTCTTAACCAGATTTGGTGAAATGGAGACGTTTCGTCACTGCTGTTAACGCTTCATTTGCCGTGATCAGGGAAAACTGGACGTCGAGTCGGGGTGCAGCACGGCAGGAGGTGTTATGGAATACGGCTATCCGGTTTCGGTTCTCAATTTTGATGCCGAACGCAAGCTGTGGTCGCTTGCCCATGACTTTGATGCCGCCACGATGATGTGGACCGTCTTGCACAGCGAAGAAGGTGCCCAGTTGCATGATGCCTTGGGCGCCACGGTGATGCAGGGCACGATGACCGCCGATGTGCCGCTGATCCTTGAAAAGCCCGAGGGTGGCACACTGCGGCTCGACCGGATCGAGATTGATGGCGTATTGTGCCTTTACATGCCCTCTGATCATCTGACGCCGGGCACCGAATACCCCGAGGCGGAGCCTTTCGCCCTGCCCGCGCGCGCCGCCAGCCCCGAAGAAATTGCCGTGATCCCCTCGCTTGGCACCGGCGCGATGATTGCGACCGCCGAGGGCCCCACCCCCATTGATTGGCTGCGCCCGGGAGACCGCGTGCTAACGCGCGACAATGGCTATCAATCGCTTCTTTGGGTCGGTGTGCATACGATGCCGCGCCGCGCCCCCGAAGAAACCCGCCCGCTGGTTCTGGCCGCCAATTGCTTTGGCGAAGCACTGCCTGAACGCGATGTGCTGCTCTCTCCGGGCACCGGGGTTTTGCTGGCAGGCCATGAATTGGAACTCTGGTTTGGTGAAAGCGAGATGTTCGCAAAGGCCAAACATGCGCTGCCCAAAGCCGAAGCCGGGCCGGGGCGCCAACAGCTTTACTCCATGCTGTTCCCAACGCCAGAGGTGGTGCTCGCAGATGGGATGTGGGTCTCGACCGTGCATGCCGATGCGCCCTACCTGTCCCTTCTGCCTGACCGGATGCGCGGCGCGCTATCGGCCCGTGTGGTGGCTGGGCATAAAGATGCTGCGCGCGCTTGGCTTGAAGATTGGGAAGTGGCCATGTTCCGCCGCGAGCGCATTGCGCGGGCGCGCCGTTTGGCCGCTTAAAGCGCCTCGAAATCACAGCTTTCGGGTCGCTATGCTGTCCCACGCGGGCTAGTCTTCAGGCAAGGAGACCCCCATGCCCGCGCCAGCCCCCACCAACACCTCGCTTGAAGACAGCTATCACTACCGGGTGATAGCCCGCGCGATTGCCGAAATCGATGCCGCACAGGCCGAGGCTTTGGCGGCAGGGCTGCCGGCACAAATCTCCCTCACCGATCTGGCCGCGCGACTTGGCTTTTCGGCGGCGCATTTCCAAAAGCTCTTCACCGCTTGGGCAGGCGTCTCCCCCAAGCGCTACACACAATATTTGTCGCTTTCGCTTGCACGCGACCTCTTGGCTGGGCAGTTGCCGCTTGAGCAGGTGGCCGCCGCTGCAGGGCTTTCCACCGCCTCGCGGCTGCATGATCTGATCCTGCGATGGGAAGCGATGACACCGGGGGAATTTGCCGCTGGGGCGGCGGGGCAAGTGATCCGCTGGGGGCGTTTTGCCTCCCCATTTGGCGAAGCGCTGATCTTTGCAACAGAGCGCGGCATTTGCGGGTTGGCCTTCACCGCGGAACTTGGCTTTGACGCGGCCTTCATCGACATGATCCGCCGGTGGCCCGGGGCTGAATTGCGCGAAGACCCTGTAACGCTCGCCCCCTTGGCCACGGCAGCCCTCGGGGGGCAAGGGGAGGTCGCGCTTTCCCTGATTGGCGCGCCTTTCCAACTCAAGGTCTGGGAGGCCCTCTTGGCGCTGCCGCCCGGCGCCGTCACCACCTATTCGGCGCTGGCAAGCCAAATCAACGCGCCGAAAGCGGCGCGGGCTGTTGGCACGGCCGTTGGCCGCAATCCGATTGCGCTTTTGATCCCCTGCCACCGGGTTTTGCGGCAATCGGGAGGCCTTGGCGGCTACCATTGGGGCTTACCGGTCAAACGCGCGATCTTGGCGCGTGAGGCGGCGCGGCGTGACGCTCAAGCCCCTCTATCACAAACGCTCGCCCAGAAGTGATGCGCGGAAACCTGCCCGAAATCTGCACAGGCATGGAACATAATCCGCTTTCTGGCGTATGGTAAAAGCAATGGCCGAAAGGCTGCGCAAAGACAGGGCAGATCATGACGAAATCACCGCTTCTCCTCGGCTCCGCCGTGGCTCTTCTGGCGCTTGGCGCCTGCACCGATCCTTATAGCCAAGGCTATAATGGGAACGCTGACCCGAATGCCAATACGCGCGGAGGCGCCATCACCGGGGCCTTGATTGGCGGCGCGATTGGGGCCAGCAGCGGCGGCGACGAGCGGCTGACGAAAGCGGCTGCGGGCGCCATTGTCGGCGGGCTGATTGGTGGCGCCATCGGCAACCAACTCGACCGACAAGCGCAAGAGCTGCGCCGCGATCTGGACACCAATGGCGTCTCTGTCGTCAACACCGGCAACCAGCTCGTTGTGACGATGCCGCAAGACGTGCTTTTCGCGACCGATAGTTCCAGCGTGCGGCCTGACCTGCAACGCGATCTCTACACGCTCGCAGGCAGCCTGAACCGCTACCCCGACACGACGGTTGAAGTGATCGGCCATACCGATGCCGATGGCGATGCCTCGTATAACCAGCGCCTGTCTGAGGCGCGCGCGCGCTCGGTTGCCGATATTCTTGTGGGTGCTGGCGTGCCGCGTCAGCGCGTGGTGGCCTATGGCCGGGGCGAAGATCAGCCTGTGGCCTCGAACTACACCCCCGAGGGTAAAGCGCAAAACCGCCGCGTCGAATTTATCATCCGCCCGAACCAATAAGGGCGTAAACCTTCCTTCAAAAGCCGGGCCAGCTACACCGCTGGCCCGGCTTTCTTTTCTTGCCCGCCCTTTGGATTGGTCATAGTTTCTGACCGCGAGGGGGAGAGCATGCCATTTCAGAAGATTGAATCCGAAAAGCTGGCTTCGGCCGTTGTGCGTCAGATCGAAAATCTGATCTTGCAAGGCGTGCTACGCCCCGGCGAACGGCTGCCCTCAGAGCGGGAATTGTCTGAGCGCTTGGCCGTATCGCGCCCCAGCCTGCGCGAAGCGGTGGCCGAGCTGCAAGAAGCGGGGCTGCTGACCACCCGCGCGGGTTCGGGCATCTTCGTTGCCGAAGTGCTGGGCCATGCGTTCTCACCCGCGTTGATCCGGCTTTTTGCTCGCAACGATCAAGCGGTGTTCGACTATCTCACCTTCCGCCGCGACCTCGAAGGCATGGCCGCGGAGCGCGCCGCCAAACTGGGCTCCGACACCGATTTGAAGGTGATCGACACGCTTTTTGCCCGCATGGAAGCGGCGCATAGCAAACGCAATCCCGCCGATGAAGCCAGCCTTGATGCGCAGTTTCATATGGCGATTGTAGAGGCCGGGCATAACATCATCATGCTGCATATGATGCGCTCGATGTTCGACCTGCTGGCCGAAGGCGTTTTCTACAATCGGCAGATCATGTTCCGCAATCGCTCCACCCGCGACGCGCTTTTGGAACAGCACCGCGGCATCAACGCCGCCATTCAGGCACGCGATGGCGTCGCCGCACGCGCCGCGGTGGCCGCGCATATGGAATTCGTGGAAAAGGCCTTGGCCGAGCAACGCAAGACCGAGCGGCATGAGGCGCTGGCGCGTCTACGCCTGCAACACCAAAACGAGAAAAGCGCAAAGCCCGAGGGGTGAGAGCAACCCCCTCCCCGAAACACAAAAAACCCGGCCAATGGCCGGGTTTTTCAATTCTGCCGTCGTTTGGCTTAGTGCAGCCGGGTTTCCACTTCGGCAATCGCCGAGTCGATAAGCCCCGCTTTGTCGGCCGCCGACATTTGCTTCGCCAGAACCTCGCCCGCAGCAGCAACAGCCACTTGCACGGCGCGGTCTTTGACTTCTTTCACCGCCGCAGCTTCCGCCGAGGTGATGCGATCTTCGGCCGCCTTCAGACGGCGCTCAATCGCCACCTTCAGGTCTTCTTTCGCTTGCTCAGCAGCCAGTTGCGCATCGCGCTTGGCAGCCACAACAATCTCTTCGGCCTGGCTCGTCACTTCGCGCGCTTTGCGCTCGTAAGACGCAAGGATCGTCTGCGCTTCTTCACGCAGCGCCCGGGCTTCTTCCAACTCGGCCTTGATGCCTTCGGCACGCTTATCAAGCATACCCATCAGCATCGACGGAACCTTGAACTTCAGCAGCACGCCGATGAAGATCAAGAACGCGACCAAGATCACGAAATGCGCGTTGCGCAGCGAGAAGAACGGGCCCTCCGACGCGAACGCCGGAGAGGCGGAGAGCGTCACGAGCAGGAACATAAGTTTCTTCATCGTGTTACCCTTTCACCCGCGCATCCACAGCCGCAGAGAGCGCGGCCGCATCGGCTTTGCCACCCAGCGCCGCAACGATTTCGGCTGCGGTCTCAGAAGCCACCGTTTGCACGGCTTCCAGAGCACCGGCCCGGATCTCCCCGATCGCGGCTTCCGATTGCGCCAGACGCCCGGCGATTTCCGCATCGGCTTTGGCCGTCGCGGCGTCGAGCTCTTTTTGAATCTCGGCCCGGGTCTCGGCGATGATCTTTTGCGCTTGCGCGCGAGCATCGGCGAGCGCCTTGTCATAGGCGGCCTCGGCTTCTTTCGCCTTCAGCTTGTATTCTTCAGCTGCAGCGATATCACCCGAGATCGTGCCTTGACGATCTGCCAGCACCGAAGCGATGCGCGGAAGCGCAATTCGCGTCAAAAGCCAGTAGATCACGACCAGGGTCACCAGCAACCAGAAGATCTGGTTCGGGAAGGTCGAAAAGTCGAGCTGCGGCATTCCGCCTTTTTCTGCGGCTTCGGCGGCATGACCGGCGACAGCGGCAGCGGCGTCGACCGCGTGTGTTTCGTTTGCCATGTCGTCCCCCTGGACCCCTCAGTTACCGGGTGGGCACGTCGCGCCCACCCGACCGCAAGGATGAGGTAGTGGGATCAGACGGCGAACATCAGCAGAAGCGCGACGAGGAACGAGAAGATCCCCAGCGCTTCGGCGAACGCGATACCGATGAACATGGTGGCGGTTTGCGAAGCAGCCGCCGAGGGGTTGCGCAGCGCGCCCGAGATGAAGTTGCCCACAACGTGGCCCACACCGACGGCAGCGCCGCCCATGCCGGTGCACGCGAGGCCAGCACCGATGTAGGCACCCATTTGAACGATATCGCCTTCCATGATCGACACTCCTTGAGGTTGGAATTGGCTAGATAGGTTGAAGACTTGCGTTTTACGCTGCGGGCCTTAGTGGCCCGGGTGCAGCGCGTCTTTGAGGTAAACGCAGGTCAGGATGGTGAAAACGTAGGCCTGAACGAAGGCCACCAGCATTTCGAGCGCATACATCGCAACGATTGCCAGAACAGAAAGCGGGGTCACGGCAACGCCGATCGCCGACACGAGGATCAGGGGCGCGAAGGCCGCGAACACTTCCATAACCGCGTGGCCAGCCATCATATTGCCCGCAAGCCGGATGGAGTGGCTCACCGGGCGCACGAAGTAGGAAATCACTTCGATCACAGCCAGAAGCGGGCGCAGCGCGAGCGGCGCCGACGAGACCCAGAAAAGACCCAAGAAACCAGCGCCGTTCTTCATGAAGCCCAGCACGGTCACAGAGATAAACACCGCCATCGCCATCAGGCCCGTCACAGCGATATGCGAGGTGGGCGTGAAGGCCATCGGGATCAGGCCAAGGAAGTTGGCGAACACGATGAAGAGGAACAGCGTGAAGATGTAGGGGAAGTATTTCAGGCCGTCTTTGCCAGCCACATCTTCCACCATCTTGTGCACGAAGCCATAGGCGAGTTCCGCCACCGACTGCACGCGGCTCGGAACGATCGCGCGGCCACGGGTGCCGACGATGAACAGAAGCGAGATCGCAAGGATGCCAATGAACATCCACAGCGTCGCGTTGGTGGGGGTGTACCAGTGAATTTCGCCGCCAAACAGCGAGTGAATTTTGAACGGTTCCATCGGGTGGAACACAAGGCCGGTGCCAGCTTCTTCTGCCACGACTATTTCCCCTCTTTGCCGGCTGCCTGCGCAGCCGCCTGTGCCTTTGCCATGTCATTGGCGGACCGGAGCATGACTTTCACGCCCGCCGCCAGACCGAAGAAAACGAAGATCAGCATCAACCAAGGCTTCGTGCCCAGAAGGGCGTCTAGTCCGTAGCCGATACCGAAGCCGATCCCCAGCCCCGCAACCAATTCGATGACCATGCGCCACGCCATATCGGCCATACGCAAATTGCCATCCACCGCAGGTTTGGGCGCCAATTCCTCCTTGCGCAGTTTCGCAAGTCGTTTTTCGAGCGCCGCAAGACGCTCGGGATCGGGTTCTTCCAATGATGGATCCGACATGAGACGCCCCCCGCAGGTTGAGGTTTGTCTAACCATGCTGAGACAATGAGTCAACGCTGTTGGCGCGGCACTTGGCACATCATAAGCCATTGCTTTTACTTGCATTCACTTTTTCAGCGAGCACATTGGCAGCACTGTTAGCGCAAGCCCCACCCCTGCGCGATATTCAACCGATCGGTTGACGTTTTCCCGCGCGGCTTCCAAAGTCGCGCCATGACCACAGCCCCGACCGCCTCGCTTGATGCTATTTTTGCCGCGCTTGCCGACCCGACCCGGCGCGCCATTCTTACAATGCTACTGGAAGACGATATGGCCGTGACCGATGTCGCTGAGCCGTTTCAAATGTCGCTGACCGCGATTTCGAAGCATCTGACGATCTTGGCAGACGCGGGGCTCATCAGCCAAGAGAAACGCGGCCGGGTGAAATGGTGCAAGCTCGAGCCGCTTTCGATGGAAGGGGCGATCACCTGGATCCAAAGCTTCGGCCAATTTGAACCGCTCGACCTCGATGCATTCGAGCGGTTCTTGGAAGTCGAGTTGCGCGATGATTTGGAGGGGGACGAGCCCCCTGCCCTTCACCCGCAGCCATGAGTCCTGTCATAGCGATTTGGCGCGGGCGAAATCCAGCCATCTGGCGTGGCTTGCGGGCGGTAAATTTCGACCTTGAGCGGATAACAAGCCGCCGTGTCTGAGCTATGTTCAGAGGAACAATCCCCACCGGGGCAGGCCGAAAGCGCGCCCAAAAGGTCAATCTCGGCAAAGAACTCAAGGTAGTCGCCGGGGCGCACCGGGCTTGCCTTCATGAAATACTGCCCGGTGTCGCGGGTAAAGCCGGTGCACATGAAGACATTGAGCACATCATGCACCTGCATCTCGGCATCAAGCTTTGTTCGCCCCGTCGCCTGCATCACCGCGCGGGTCAGATTGGAGTGGCAGCAGTGGTGATAATGATCGCCGTGCGAGAGCAAATTATGCGTGTAAGGGTCGCAACGCGTGCCGATCACATCATGAACCGAGCCGCCAAAGGCATCAAAGCCATACCAGTCCAGCGTGTCGTCGGTGATCGTCGCCAATGGGCGCAAATAGGGCAAGCAAGACCAAAGCCTGTCGCCGGTCGAGACATGCGTGCCATGCAGCGCGCGGGTTTTGCCTGAAAAGAACCGCTCTTGCAGATTGCCTTGCGCCCAAAGGTTCAGGTCGCCCACCTGCGGGCCCTCAACAGACACGATGCGAAAAAAGCATCCGGCAGGCACGGTGAAGGCCCCTGCCTCGCGCGGCGGCACAATCAGCTCGTCGATCTTTTCCCACCCTGCCCGCGCAGCGCGATAGGCGGCAAGATCGGGGCGCGGCAGGGTTTCGACGGGATAGCAGATCACCGGCGCCAGCGCCTTGCGCGCCTCGGCATCGGCGGGCGCAGTGTGTTCGGGCAGATCAAGTTTCATGGCGCGGCTCCTACGTGTCGCGCCACTTTGGCTTGGCCCCTTAGCAAACAAAAGCCCTATCAGGCCGCGTAGTAATCGAACATTTGTTCGAGTTCGGTCTCGTGGACCTCTTCGGCCTCACCACGCTCGGGAGTGTAATAGGCCCAAGCGGCTTCGAGGATGCGCAGCGCTTCGGCGGCGGCTTCGCTTTCGGAATTCTTCCGGAAGGTGACGATCTTCGACATGGAACTCTCCTATAGACTCGAGTTCCTCCCTGCCGCGCTTATACGCGACATCCCGCCGCAGATGTCATGCTAATGTTGCAACTGGGACATGCATTTTCTGCACTGCGGCGTTATCGATATCATAACTTCTTTAAGCGCCAAAACAAAAGGCCCCGGCAAACCGAGGCCTTTCGGGAATGTAAGCAGCCTTAGACGTGGCGGCTGACCATGAGCTTTTTGATCTCGGCAATCGCTTTCGCCGGGTTCAGCCCTTTCGGGCAGGTTTTGGTGCAGTTCATGATCGTATGGCAACGATAAAGCTTGAACGGGTCTTCCAGCGCATCCAGACGCTCCGCCGTGGCTTCATCGCGGCTGTCCACGATCCAGCGATAAGCGTGCAACAGCGCCGCCGGGCCAAGATAGCGGTCAGAGTTCCACCAGTAGCTCGGGCACGAGGTCGAGCAGGAGGCGCACATCACGCATTCATAAAGACCATCAAGCTTCTTGCGGTCTTCAATCGTCTGACGCCATTCTTTCTCGGGCTCGTTCGTCGCGGTTTGCAAGAACGGCATGATCGAGGCGTGCTGGGCGTAGAAATGCGTCAGATCGGGCACAAGGTCCTTCACCACCGGCATGTGCGGCAGCGGGTAGATCTTCACATCGCCCTTCACCTCATCCAAGCCGTAGATACAGGCGAGCGTATTGATCCCGTCGATGTTCATCGCGCAGGAGCCGCAAATCCCTTCGCGGCAAGAGCGGCGGAAGGTCAGCGTCGGGTCGATCTCGTTTTTGATCTTGATGAGCGCATCAAGGATCATCGGCCCGCATTTATCCATATCGAGGAAATAGGTATCCACCCGCGGGTTTTCCCCGGTGTCCGGGTCCCAGCGATAGATCATGAACTTGCGGACGTTCTTCGCGCCCTCAGGCCGCGGCCAGGTCTTGCCGACGCGGATCTTCGAATTCTTGGGAAGCGTGAACTGAACCATGGTTTATCCCTTCCAGTCGGTTCGGGCATAGAGCGGCCGCGTCGGCATGCGGCCGGATTTGCGTTTGACACAGGCGTTATAGCGGGCCGAGGGGTCGCCCTGGCCGCCCGAGCCGAGGGTGAAGGTGAGTTCCATCTTCGAGCGGAAGCCCTCAGACGTCACCCCCATCGCCCCTTCCCCCGAAACCGGGGCAACGGGGCGCACCTCGTTCAGGCATTGCCGTTCGGCCACCTCGACGGGCACAGGGCCACAGGCGGCAAGGGTCACCCCGGCCACCGTGAACCCATATGCCCAGCCGCGCGCCATTAGAACGTGCGGGCCTTCGGCGCGATCGTGGAAAGCGCGATCCCGCCTTCGGCCTCGGTGGTCAGCGGATCGGTGATCACCGGGCGATAGCTCAGATCGACCTTGTTGCCATCCACCCGCATAATCGAGTGCTTGCGCCAGTTTTCGTCGTCGCGCGTGGTGTGGTCTTCCGAGGCGTGGGCGCCCCGGCTTTCCTTACGCGCCTCGGCGCCGACGATGGTGGCAAGCGCGTTCGGCATCAGGTTGGTGAGCTCGAGCGTTTCCATCAGGTCGCTGTTCCAAACAAGCGAACGGTCGGTGACTTTGAGATCGCCCATCTTGCCAGCGATCTTGGTCATGTTCTCGACGCCTTCGGCCAGCGTCTTGTCGGTGCGGAACACCGCCGCATCGGCCTGCATGGTGCGCTGCATCTCAAGACGCAGTTCCGCCGTCGGGATACCGCCCTTGGCGTTGCGCAGCGCATCGAAGCGATCAAAGCACTTGTCGACCGAGGCTTTGTTGTATTCCGCCGGACGCGCTTTCGGGTCGACCACTTCACCGGCCCGAATAGCGGCGGCACGGCCAAACACCACAAGGTCAATCAGCGAGTTGGAGCCCAAACGGTTCGCCCCGTGCACCGAAGCACAGCCCGCTTCGCCCACGGCCATCAGGCCCGGCACGATCGCGGTCGGGTTCTCGGCGGTCGGGTTGAGCGCTTCGCCCCAGTAGTTCGTCGGAATACCGCCCATGTTGTAGTGCACGGTCGGCAGCACCGGGATCGGTTCCTTGGTCACATCGACGCCGGCAAAGATTTTTGCCGATTCCGAGATGCCCGGCAGACGTTCGGCCAGCGCTTCTTTGGGAAGGTGCGAGAGGTTGAGGAAGATGTGGTCTTTGTGTTCGCCCACACCACGGCCTTCGCGGATTTCCAGCGTCATGCAGCGCGACACATAATCCCGCGGCGCAAGGTCTTTGTAATGCGGCGCGTAACGTTCCATGAAACGCTCGCCTTCGGCGTTGGTAAGGTAACCACCCTCGCCGCGCACGCCTTCGGTGATCAGACAGCCCGAGCCGTAAATCCCGGTCGGGTGGAACTGCACGAATTCCATGTCTTGCAGCGGCAGGCCTGCGCGCGCTACCATCCCGCCACCGTCGCCGGTGCAGGTATGCGCCGAGGTCGCCGAGAAATAGGCCCGGCCATAGCCGCCCGTCGCCAACACGACCATTTTCGCGTTGAAGACATGCATCGTGCCGTCATCAAGCTTCCAGCAGACCACGCCTTGGCAGACGCCATCATCGGACATGATCAGATCAAGCGCGAAATATTCGATGAAGAATTCCGCGTTGTTCTTGAGCGATTGACCGTAAAGCGTGTGCAAGATCGCGTGGCCGGTGCGGTCGGCGGCAGCACAGGTGCGTTGCACCGGCGGGCCTTCGCCGAATTCGGTGGTGTGGCCACCGAACGGGCGCTGGTAAATTTTGCCTTCTTCGGTGCGCGAGAACGGCACACCGTAATGTTCCAACTCATAGACCGCCGCCGGGGCGGAGCGGGCCAGATATTCCATCGCATCCGTGTCGCCGAGCCAGTCAGAGCCCTTGACGGTGTCATACATATGCCACTGCCAGCTATCGGGGCCCATGTTGCCAAGCGAAGCGGCGATACCGCCTTGGGCGGCAACGGTGTGCGAGCGGGTCGGGAACACCTTGGTCACGCAAGCGGTGCGCAGACCTTGTTCGGCCATGCCCAGCGTGGCGCGCAGGCCCGCGCCACCGGCACCGACCACCACCACGTCATAGTTGTGGGTTTCGTAAGTGTAGGAAGCCATCTGTCCTGCCTCTTATTGGTTCAGCATCTGCGCGGCGGTGTCCATGAACACCATTTTCCCCAGCGCATAGAGCACAATCGCAGTCAACAGATAGGACAGCGAATAGACGAAGATGACGAGCCCTTTGCGCAGGCTGCCAGCGGTGTAATCTTCCAGCATCACCTGCGCGCCTTTGGCGAAGTGGCGCATCCCCACCAGCGTCACAAGCGCGGTCAAGATAGCCGGGAACGGGCGCGCGAAATGGGCAACGACTTCTTCTTGGGTGCCGCCAATGGCGGAGCCGAAGGTGAAGATAAAGGTCGGCACGAGGAAGGCGAGCGCAACCGAGGACATCGTCATCCACCAGAAATGCTCAGTCCCGGAGCCCGAAGCCCCTTTGCCCACGGCGCGTTTGCGATCGGTCAGATAGCGCATGGGAATCCCCTTAGATGATCCAAAGAATGATGAGCGAGACAAACGTCAGCCCGGTGGCGCCAATCAGCGCGCCCCAGCCAAGTTTCTCGGCGATCTCGATGTCGAGGCCTTTGCCCGTATCCCACAGCAGGTGCCGCAGGCCGGTCAGGTAGTGGTACCACATCGACCACAGCATGGCGGTGAAGAACAGCCAGCCGATCCATGAGGTCACGATCCAATCGACGACAGCGAAATAGGAAGGGCTCGACACGGCGGCAATCAGCCACCACGCGCCGAGGAAAAAGCCCGCAATAAGCGCATTGCCCGTGATCCGCGTCAGGATGGAGCTCATCGAGGTCATCTGCGGGCGGTAATAGGGGCCGATCATGAAGGGGGAAAGGGGTCGCTCGACCCGTTTCGTTTCAGCCATTGGAGAAACCCTCTGTGCTGGGCCGCCAGCGCGGAGCCTTGGGAGTGGAAGCGCGGGCGGGTTGGCCGGAATTATGTGTTTTCCTTAAGACGATCCGGCGCTCAAGTCACGCATCCAGATCAAATAATCCTTTCGCAAGTGCAAAAAAATCGGTGAAAGGCGGCTTTGTGATCACAAAACCGGAGGCGCGACACAATGTTACGCGCAAACATTCAAACGCGACCTTTTGCCTTAGCAAGACGACACCCGCCCAAAGCATGGGCGGGTGGCAGGATCGTGGGTCGAAGCGGTTTGAAGCGGCGCCTGAGTCGGATCAGAGCGGCATCAGCGCCCAATAGTCGAGATCAAGCAGCACTTCGGGAGCATATTTGCCATCTTCGCCCTTGAGCGCGAAAGGCGCGGCCCCTTGCTTCACGGCAACCAACCGCAACCGGATTGCGCCGATGCCCGGCGCATCGGTTTCGGCCTTATCCAGCACTTCAGACCATGCCTTGACGGTATCCCCCGCAAAACAGGGGTTCGCATGCGCCCCGCCATTCAGCGCGACAATCATTTGCGCATTCGCCAACCCGTTGAAGGAAAGCGCGCGCGCCATGCTGATGATGTGGCCACCGTAAATCAGGCGCTTGCCATCTTCGCGGAAGGTGGCGTCGAAATGCACTTTGGCGGTGTTTTGCCACAAACGCGTGGCCAGCATATGCTCGGCCTCCTCGATCGTCACGCCATCGACGTGGTCGATCTTCTCGCCAATCTCGTAATCGCCCCAGCGGTGCGGCTCGCCTGCTTGCGTGAAATCATATTCCTCAAAGCTGAGCCCCTCGGGGATCACCAGATCCTCGGCGGGCACCACTTTGCGCAATTCGGGCAGCACGGTTTCCGGCGCAGGGGCATCCAGATCGCGTTTGCGCACCATCACCCAGCGCACATATTCCAGCACGACCTCGTCGTTTTGGTTCAGCCCGCGGGTGCGGACATAAACCACCCCCGATTTGCCGTTGGAGTTTTGCTTGAGCCCGATCACTTCGGAGACCGACCGCAACGTGTCGCCGGGATACACCGGCAAGAGCCAGCGCCCCTCGCCATAGCCAAGGTTCGCCACGGCGTTCAAAGACACATCCGGGACCGTTTTGCCAAAGACCACATGGAAGGCGATCAGATCATCAAGCGGCGAACCATCCAGCCCGCAATCCGCCGCGAAGGCATCGCTCGAATAAAGCGCATGCCGCGCGGGATAAAGCGCATGATAAAGCGCGCGCTCCCCCTCGGCCACGGTACGCGGCACGGCATGGGCGATGACCTGCCCCACCTTGTAATCCTCAAAGAAACGGCCCGGATTCGTCTTCGTCGCCATGTTTACTGCTCTCCCAGTTTCAGATCGGGGTGGTAGTCTCCCTCTACCTCCTTCACGACCGCCTGCGCACAGCGCATCACCCCACGTGCGGCATCAAAGGCATAGGTCGGGTCGCCGTAAAGCGACCACCCCTTTGACAGCGCAAGCGAGACTTTGTGGCAAAAGGCGGAAGTATCATCCTCGGTCAGCAGGCGATAAAGTTGCATCAGTAGCTTCCCAAGAACGGATTGTGGCCCAAGAGGCTGTGGATCCAAGTGATCACACCATAGACCAGCGCCGTGCCGATCAGGTTTTTCAGATCGCCCAAAAGCTTGCCCGGTTTCGGGCGTTTCCACGGGCCAGCGCGGTTAATCAGCACCATCTCCCCCACGGCCCAAAGGCCGAGCGCGCCAAAGAGCACGATTGAGGACAGATCGCCGTTCACCAACAGGTGCGACACCGACCAAATCACCATCCCCCAAAGCATCGGATGGCGGATCTTATCAATCAGAACCGAGCGCGCGCCGCTGACGCCAAACAGGTAGATCGAGATCAACATCAGCGTGTTATTGGCGTGCCCCATACCCGGCAGCGGGCTGTAAATCGGCACCACATCCGCCATGCGATAGCCGATCACCATCAGCACTACGCCCACAAGCACGAAGCCCGC
Source organism: Rhodobacter aestuarii (assembly GCF_900156655.1). Taxonomy (GTDB): domain Bacteria; phylum Pseudomonadota; class Alphaproteobacteria; order Rhodobacterales; family Rhodobacteraceae; genus Rhodobacter; species Rhodobacter aestuarii. Next base: position 50,866 of record NZ_FTOG01000002.1, read on the forward strand.
GACCATCGCCTTGATCTGCGGCATCATCATCAGATGGCGGCGCGGTGCGAGGCGTTTGAACAAATGCGGCAGCACCCAAAGCAGGATGCCGAGGATAAGAATTGACATAGCCGGTCCCCTAGTTGGCGAGCGCGGCAATCGCCTCCGCTTTCGCAAGGACCTGCCGCGCGGTCACGATATGCAGGTTTTCGACAATCTTTCCATCCACAACCGCAACGCCAAGCCCCTCGGCTTGCGCCGCGTCAAAAGCGGCAATCTGACGGCGGGCAAGGTCCGTTTCGGCTTCCGAGGGTGCGAAGGCGGCATTGGCCACATCAAGCTGCGCCGGGTGGATCAATGTCTTGCCATCAAAGCCCATATCGCGCCCCTGATCGCATTCGACCTTCAGCCCCTCGTCGTCTTTGAAGGCGTTATAGACGCCATCGACAATGATCCGGCCATAGGTCTTGGCAGCCAAAAGACACAGCCCCAACCCCGTCACCAACGGCAGACGGTCGGCGCGGAACCGGCTTTGCAGTTCCTTCGCCAAGTCATTCGTGCCCATCACCATGCCCTCAAGGCGCGGATGCGCGGCAATCTCGGCGGCGTTGAGCATCCCCATCGCGGTTTCCATCATCGCCCAAAGCGGCATGCCGTTGATCAGGTTTGCGACGGCGTCGAGATCCCCTTTCATCGACACTTTCGGGATCAAGATCGCGTCGATCTTGGCCCCATTATGCACGGCTTCGGCCATCGCCAGCACGTCATCGCGGCCCCATTCGGTATCGAGCCCGTTGATCCGCACAATCCGCGCGCGCGCCCCGTAATCGGCTTCTGTCAGCGCTTTGATCAGCGTGGCGCGGGCGTTGACTTTTTCATCCACAGCCACCGCGTCTTCGAGGTCGAAAATGATCGCGTCGCAGGCCAGCGTGGTGGCTTTTTCCAACGCGCGCTCTTTCGAGCCGGGGATGTAAAGCACCGAGCGATAGGGGCGGGCAGCGGCGTCCGTCATGATTCTCTCCTCGCAACAATCTTGCGCCAAGAAACACATCGCAGACACTTTCAGCAAGCAGAGATTTGCCGCAGCGCAGAATTTAGAAGGGTAACCGCTACAGAAACACGTCCCAAAGCAGCTTGAGCGAAATCAGCAACAGCGCCCAAGTGACGATTTTATAGAAGGTGTCATGCGGGATGATCCGCACCAGTTTCACCCCGCCCCAAACGGCCAGCGCCGCAAAAGGCGCGAGCTTCAACGCCAAGCCAATGCTGGAAAAGTTCAACTGCCCCAGCGCCGCATAGGGCACGAGCTTGATCGCATTGACCCAAGCAAACAAGATCGTAGAGGTGCCCGCAAAAACCGTGCGCGGCATCCCGAGCGGGATCGTGTAAGCCTGATAGGGCGGCCCGCCCGAATGGCTTACAAAGCTCGTGAACCCGGTCAGCGTGCCCCAAAATATCCCCGGTGCTACACGTGCCCGCTGCGACATGCCCAAATGCGGGCGGATCAACGCATTCAGCGCGAAAACCACGCCAATGACCCCCACAAGCGCCGTGACCGCGACCTCGGGCACCACGCTCGCCGTCGCCCAACCCACGCCCACACCAATCGCCGTCGCAGGCACCATGATCTTGAGCACGCGCGCATCAAACTCGCGTCGATAGGCAATCAGCCCGAACACATCAGAAATAATATAGACAGGCAGCAGCAAGCCCGCTGCCGCAACAGGGTTCATCACCCCCGCCAGAAGCGGCACCGAAAGCGACGACGCCATCGGCAAACCGCCCTTGGCAATCCCCACACTGATCGCTGCCGCGATTGCCATTGCCCAGCCAAAGGCATCAAGTTCCATGCGCCGCTCCGAGAATCAGGGGCGGCCCGGCTGCGCCCCGCCTTGCGAGCCCCTCGGATGGACCATCGCCTTCTCGGCTGCAAGGAATTGTTTAGCGCAAACATCCCCCAAATTCGGCATGCCGTTGCATACAATTTATCTGTAGAGCCGATGCGGCGGCGCAGCACTATGGACAGACGCGCCCCAAAACGCTAACCCTTCGGCCAACCATCATAACAGAACGACCTTTGGAGGAACCCATGGCCCGACCCAAGATCGCCCTTATCGGCGCTGGTCAAATCGGTGGCACGCTTGCCCATCTCGCCGCGATCAAAGAACTGGGCGACGTCGTCCTTTTCGACATCGCCGAGGGCACGCCGCAGGGCAAAGCGCTCGACATCGCCGAATCCGGCCCGTCGGAAGGCTTTGACGGCTGCTTCAAAGGCACCAATGACTATGCTGATATCGCGGGCGCCGATGTGTGCATCGTGACCGCTGGCGTGCCGCGCAAGCCGGGCATGTCGCGTGATGACCTTCTGGGCATCAACCTCAAAGTCATGAAATCGGTTGGCGAAGGCATTGCCGCCCACGCGCCGAACGCTTTCGTGATCTGCATCACCAACCCGCTCGACGCGATGGTTTGGGCGCTGCAACAATTCTCCGGCCTGCCGGCCGAAAAAGTTGTGGGCATGGCTGGCGTGCTCGACTCGGCGCGTTTCCGTCACTTCCTGTCGGTTGAATTCGGTGTGTCGATGAAAGACGTCACCGCCTTCGTGCTCGGCGGCCACGGCGACACGATGGTGCCGCTCGCGCGTTACTCGACCGTTGCGGGCATCCCGCTGCCGGATCTGGTGGCGATGGGCTGGACCACGCAAGAAAAACTCGACGGCATCATCCAGCGCACCCGTGACGGCGGCGCTGAGATCGTTGGCCTGTTGAAAACCGGCTCGGCCTTCTATGCCCCGGCCACCTCGGCCATCGAAATGGCGGAAGCCTATTTGAAAGACCAAAAACGCCTGCTGCCCTGCGCGGCTTGGGTGGATGGCGCCTTCGGCCTTGATGGCATGTATGTCGGCGTGCCGACGATCATCGGTGCTGGCGGCATCGAAAAAGTCGTCGACATCAAACTGAACGCCGACGAGCAAGCGATGTTCGACAAGTCGGTTGATGCGGTCAAAGGCCTCGTCACCGCCTGCAAAGGCATCGACCCGACGCTGGCCTAAGACGTGCCATTGTCAAAGTTTTGAAAGGGCGGGGATTTCCCCGCCCTTTTTATTGGCCGCTATGCGGGACGGGATCGAAACCCAGCTTAAGCCGCAAAGCCTCCAAGAGCGCCGCCTCCCGCGCCATTAAATCCGCGTCAAAGGCCACAGGCGTCAAATCCGGCAGATTGGGGATCACCGTCGCAGCCCGCGCGCCAATCTCGGGCGCCCAGCGGCGCAGCAAGATACGCTCGGCCAAGCCCTGCGCCTGCGCGGGCGTGATGGTTTTGGCCGCCATATGGATCAACTCCAGCCGTTCAGGCGCTTGCACATCGTCCAAAACCGCAGAAATCTGCCGCCAGCGCGGCCCCGCATGCGGGTCGGGTTTGCCGAAATGCGGATCGAGCCCGTAACGCAGCATCTTCAGCAGATAATGCAATTCGGTCAGTCCATCGAAATGCAGCACCCGCAACCCTGCTGCGGGCACAAGATTTGGATCGCGCTCCGGGGGATCATAGCGCGTCAGCGCATGATGCACGCCGATACAAAGGCCCCGCCCCGCCCGCACCATCGCCTTGCCCATATGATGCCCGCTCAGGCCATGATGCAGCAATTCCCCCGCCTCGGCGCCATATAGCGCCGCGCCCTCCGTCTCAAACCGCTCCCACGGCAGCCGAAACACGCCCGAAAAGATGTCTTGCACCGGGCGACCGCGCACCCGCACCCGCTCCGCCACCAAGGCCTGCACCCATGTCTTCTCGGGTTCGATACGCGCAAGGATCCTCTCAACCGTTTCGCCCACCGGGGTCGGGAACAGGAATTCATCGGCATCACAATGCAAAAGCCAATCGGCCCGCGTCTGCGCCAAGATGCGGCTCGCATGGTACTTCTGCCGCCCGTTTTGGGTTTTGGGCCGCCGCCCGATGCTACGAAAGGCCCAAGCGTCCTCGCCATCCTCATGCAGATGCACGCCTTTGACACCCGATAAAAGCGCCACCGCTTCTGGATTGGGGCGATCAAGGCACAGATGCACCTCCGCCGCGCCCATTTCCAAATGATGCCCGGCCCAAGCCGCCAAAAGCGACGCCGGTTCATCGGCCATCGCGACAACCGCCCAAGACACCATCTTCACCCCCGAAATGCCTTACTGAAATGTGAGCCGATTCCGTTACCGCAAGCAAGACGAACCACATTTTGCATTTTGTGATCACAGTTCCAAAAGGCGTGATCACAAAACCGAATTTCTTCGCACTTCGCCTAGCTTTTGCGCATTTATCATTTTGTTACATGCGGTGAATGTGCCACACCAAGGTCAAAGAAAACAGCGTGGGAACCAAGCCATGAATATTCACGAATATCAGGCCAAGCAGCTCCTCAAGAGCTACGGCTGCCCGGTCTCGGAAGGGCGGGTCGTGCTCAAGGCCGACGAAGCGAAATCGGCGGCAGGGGAGTTGGACGGCCCGCTTTGGGTGGTGAAGGCCCAAATCCATGCGGGCGGTCGCGGCAAAGGCCATTTCGTTGAGCCCGAAGCCGGCGAAAAAGGCGGCGTGCGCTTGGCGCGTTCGGTGGCCGAGGCCGAAACCGAAGCCCGCAAGATGCTGGGCCGCACGCTGGTCACGCACCAAACCGGCCCGGCGGGCAAACAAGTCAACCGTGTCTACATCGAAGAAGGCTCGGACATTGAGCGCGAGCTTTACCTCGCCCTTCTGATCGACCGCAAAACCTCGCGCGTGTCTTTTGTCTGCTCGACCGAGGGCGGCATGGACATCGAGGAAGTGGCGGCCTCGACCCCTGAAAAAATCCTGTCCTTCTCCGTTGATCCGGCCACCGGCCTGAGCGATTTCCACGGCCGCCGCATCGCCTTTGCGCTGGGGCTGGAAGGCGTGCTGATCAAACATTGCGTCGCGCTGATCAAAAAGCTCTACAAAGCCTTCCTTGAGAAGGACATGGAGATGCTGGAGATCAACCCGCTGATCGTCACCACCGACCATCACATCAAGGTGCTCGACGCGAAACTTGGCTTTGACAACAACGCCCTTTACCGCCAGCCCGATATCCTTGATCTGCGCGACGTGACCGAAGAAGACCCGAAAGAGCTGGAAGCCTCGCGGTTCGATCTCAACTACATCGCGCTCGATGGCGAGATCGGCTGCATGGTGAACGGCGCGGGCCTTGCGATGGCCACGATGGACATCATCAAGCTTTACGGCTCGGAACCGGCCAACTTCCTTGATGTCGGCGGCGGCGCCACGAAAGAGAAAGTGACCGAAGCCTTCAAGATCATCACCTCCGACCCGAAGGTGAAAGGCATTCTCGTCAACATCTTTGGCGGCATCATGCGCTGTGACATCATCGCCGAAGGCGTGCTGGCGGCGGTGACCGAAGTGGGCCTGAAAGTGCCGCTGGTCGTGCGCCTTGAAGGCACGAACGTCGAACTCGGCAAAGAGATCATCGCGAAATCCGGCCTTAACGTGATTGCGGCCGATGATCTGGCCGACGGTGCCAAGAAGATCGTGGCAGCGGTGAAAGGCTAAGGCGAAAGCGCGCATGGAAACGAAAATTCTACCGACAAAGAAACTGGGGACAGCCGAACTGATGTTTGGCCTCACCATCTTTGTCTTGGGTCTTCTTCTCGCCCTGAACATCATCGCACTGCGCGGCGCAAGCCGCTCGGATGCAGAGATCATGACCGTGATCGGTTTGGTGTTCATGGCGATTTCCATGCCCCCTTTGCTTTTGGGACTGCGTCAAAAGCTACGTCCGGCAGGCATGCTCCTGAGCCCGACGGGTTTCCACGACCGCCAGGTTACCAAGCGGGAAGTTCCGTGGAGCGCGTTGAAGGAAATACGTTTCGACACCCACGCCAAAATGGGGCGCATCGTATTTCTGAAGGTTGATCACCCTGCCTTTTCGCAAGCTGGCATCCGCATCTCGGCTTGGTTGGCGGCCTACAACAAAGACAAAGGTCTGGGCTACTCAGGCCGTAGCGTTGAAGGCACCGTCGACGACTTCGCCCACGAGCTTCATGCCTACGCGTCTCAAGCGCTTGGCCAAACGAGATAAACCGCGGGCTGCATCTGGCCCGAGAGAATTAGGATCAAGGCGCATGTGTCGCCGATTTCATAGGGAGAACGCCACATGGCAGTCCTCGTAAACGAAAACACCAAGGTCATCTGCCAAGGGTTCACCGGCAGCCAAGGCACCTTCCACTCTGAACAAGCCATCGCCTATGGCACCAAAATGGTTGGCGGCGTGACGCCGGGCAAAGGCGGCTCCGAGCACCTCGGCCTGCCGGTCTTCAACTCGGTCCACGAAGCCAAGCACGTTACCGGTGCCGATGCGACCGCGATCTACGTGCCCCCGCCCTATGCGGCGGACAGCATCCTTGAAGCGATCGACGCCGAGATGGAACTGATCGTTTGCATCACCGAGGGCATTCCGGTGCTCGACATGATGCGGGTGAAACGCGCGCTGGTGGACAGCAAATCGCGCCTCATCGGCCCGAACTGCCCCGGTGTGATGACGCCCGACGCCTGCAAGATCGGCATCATGCCCGGTTCGATCTTCAAGCGTGGCTCGGTCGGCGTGGTGTCGCGTTCGGGCACGCTCACCTATGAAGCCGTGAAGCAAACCACCGACGTGGGCCTTGGCCAATCCTCGGCGGTGGGCATCGGCGGCGACCCGATCAAAGGCACCGAGCATATCGACGTGCTTGAGATGTTCCTCAATGACCCGGAAACCACCTCGATCATCATGATCGGCGAAATCGGTGGCTCGGCGGAAGAAGAAGCCGCCGAATTCCTGATCGAGCAAAAGAAAAAAGGCCGCTGGAAACCGACCGCGGGCTTCATTGCCGGGCGCACCGCCCCTCCGGGCCGTCGCATGGGCCATGCCGGCGCCATCGTCTCGGGCGGCAAAGGCGATGCGGAAAGCAAGATCGAAGCCATGAAGAAGGCCGGGATCGTGGTGGCCGATAGCCCCGCAACGCTGGGCGAAGCGGTGCTGGAAGCGATCAAGAAGGGCTAAGGCCCACGGGGTCGCGGTTGCCAAGGAACCGCGACCCCGCTCGTTACCGCCAAGCGACCTTAGGCCGTTTCGCCGTATCGAGTGCCTCGGTTCACCGAGGATCAAAGGCCGGACGCGGTCAGAAACGGGAGGTTCGAATGAGATCGCACAAGATGATGGGCACCGCCCTTCTGATCAGCCTGTCGCTCGCCGGATGCGGCACCGCCAATTATGTTGGCGTGTCTGATACCACGGGTGCGACGATGGATGGCCGCGGTCAGGTTCTGCCCTCCGCTTATGGCCCGATCACCACCTACCCGATCGTGACGACGCAAAAAGTTCCGCAAGGCACCACGCCCACCGGCTCGACCGGCTATGCAATGGCGAATTCGGCGCGCAGCAATGCGACCATCGTCGATGGCACCGCCGCGACCTGTGGCCCGGAAAATGCAGGCGGCAATTATGACATTGCCTGCGCACAAGCCGCAGGTCTGCCGAGCGCCGCCTATCCCTATCGTAACTGATCTTTGGAGCCGTAATGCCCCGCCTTTTGTCGGCCCTTCTGGCCGCTCCCCTGATGCTAACTCTTGCGGCCTGCGACGATAGGCCGTGTTGCACTGCGCCCAGCGCAGCAGGGGCGATGGCGCCGCCGATTCCGGCGGGACGTCAGTCAAAAGTGGATTTCGAGGCATTGACCGGCATCCGCTCGGACGCGGTGGCCGCCATCACCGGCACGCCGAATGGCAGCTACGTCTATTACGACCCATTCGCAGCGCCGCCTGCCGCCGTGGAGGCCGCGCCCGCGCATCTGTGTGCGCAGCACGGAAAAGCGCTCAAAGAGAGCTATATCACCGAACCCGAAGACCATATGCCCGGCATGAAGGTGCTCGTCATCACGTGCCAATGACACCGAATTGTCGCGGCGCATTCCGCGCCGTGACGCCCACAGCCCCTCAACCCGATCTCGCAAGGATCATCAGATGAACGATCACTCTCCGAACGACCAGCTGCATGCTTCGTCCTTCCTGCAAGGGGCGAATGCAGATTATGTCGAACAGCTTTACGCCAATTACGCCAATGACCCGAATTCGGTGGACCCGGCTTGGGCAGCTTTCTTTGCCTCGCTGGGGGACAGCGAAGTAGATGCAAAGCGCTCGGCCCATGGGCCGAGCTGGGCGCGTGCCGACTGGCCGCCGAGCCCGGAAGATGATCTGACCGCCGCGATGACGGGCGAATGGCCGATGCCGGTCGCGCCGAAAGAAACCAAAGCGGCGAGCGAAAAGATTGCCGCAGCGGCGAAAGCAGCGGGCGTTGAAGCCTCGGAAGAGGCGATCAAGCGCGCCGTGCTCGATTCCATCCGCGCGCTGATGATCATTCGCGCCTACCGGATCCGGGGCCACCTGATTGCCGATCTGGACCCGCTCGGCATGCGCGCGGGCGACCCCCATCCGGAACTGGACCCGCGGTCTTACGGTTTCACCGATGCCGATATGGATCGCCCGATCTTCATCGACAACGTGCTCGGGCTGCAAATCGCCTCGATGCGCCAGATCATCGACGTGCTCAAACGCACCTATTGTGGCACCTTCGCGCTGCAATACATGCACATCTCCAACCCCGAGGAAGCGGGCTGGCTGAAAGAGCGTATCGAAGGCTACGGCAAAGAAATCCAGTTCACCCGTGAAGGCCGTCGCGCCATTCTCAACAAGCTGGTGGAAGCCGAGGGCTTTGAGAAGTTCCTGCATGTCAAATACACCGGCACCAAACGTTTCGGCCTTGATGGGGCCGAGGCGCTCATTCCGGCGATGGAACAGATCATCAAACGCGGTGGCGCGCTCGGTCTGAAAGAGGTCGTCATCGGCATGCCGCACCGGGGCCGGTTGAACATCCTCGCCACGGTGATGCAAAAACCCTATCGCGCGATCTTCCACGAGTTTCAGGGCGGCTCTTACAAGCCCGATGATGTGGATGGTTCGGGCGATGTGAAATACCACCTTGGCGCCTCGTCGGACCGCAGCTTTGACGGGCAAACCGTCCACCTGTCGCTAACCGCGAACCCCAGCCACCTTGAGGCGGTGAACCCGGTGGTTCTGGGCAAGGTCCGCGCCAAGCAAGACCAACTCAACGATGACCCGCGCACGCAAGTGTTGCCGGTGCTTTTGCACGGCGATGCGGCCTTTGCAGGCCAAGGCGTTGTCGCCGAATGTCTCCAGCTTTCGGGCATTAAGGGGCACCGCACCGGCGGCTGCATCCACATTGTTGTGAACAACCAAATCGGCTTCACCACGGCGCCGCACTTCTCCCGCACCTCGCCCTATCCGACGGATATCGCCCTGATGGTGGAAGCACCCATTTTCCACGTGAACGGCGATGACCCGGAAGCGGTCGTGCATGCCGCGAAAGTGGCGACCGAGTTCCGCCAGAAATTCGGCAAGGACGTGGTCATTGATATGTTCTGCTACCGTCGCTTCGGTCACAACGAAGGCGATGAGCCGATGTTCACCAACCCGGCGATGTATAAAAACATCAAAGGCCACAAGACCACGCTTCAGCTTTACACCGAGCGTCTGGTCGCGGACGGGCTGATCCCCGAAGGCGAAATTGACGATATGAAAGCCGCCTTCCAAGCGGTGCTGAACGAGGAATACGAGGCCGGCAAACAGTTCCGCCCGAACAAGGCGGACTGGCTCGATGGCCGTTGGAAGCACCTTGATCGGCAAACTTCGGATTACGATGCTGGCGTGACCCCGGTGTCGCCCGAACTCTTTGCCGAAGTGGGCAAGGCGCTGACCACCTACCCGGAGGATTTTGAAATCCACCGCACCGTGGCACGCCAACTCGAAGCCAAGAAAGCCATGTTCGAAAAAGGCGAGGGCTTTGACTGGGCCACCGCCGAAGCATTGGCGTTCGGCACGCTATTGGCCGAGGGGTTCCCGGTGCGTTTGGCGGGCCAAGACTGTGCGCGTGGCACCTTCAGCCAACGCCATTCGGCGCTGATCAACCAATCCACCGAAGAACGCTATTACCCGCTCAACCACATCAAACCCGGTCAGGCGAAATACGAAGTCATCGACTCGATGCTGTCGGAATATGCCGTGCTTGGGTTTGAGTATGGCTATTCGCTGGCCGAGCCGAACGCGCTGACGCTGTGGGAAGCACAGTTTGGCGATTTCGCCAACGGCGCGCAGATCATGTTCGACCAGTTCATCAACTCGGGCGAACGCAAATGGCTGCGGATGTCGGGGCTGGTTTGCCTCCTGCCGCATGGGTTTGAAGGCCAAGGGCCGGAGCACTCCTCGGCGCGGCTGGAGCGTTTCTTGCAGCTTTCGGCGGAAGATAACTGGATCGTCGCCAACTGCTCAACGCCCGCGAACTACTTCCACATTCTGCGCCGTCAGATTCACCGCAACTTCCGCAAACCGCTCATCTTGATGACGCCGAAATCGCTTCTGCGTCACCCGCTGTGCACCTCTAAGGCCGAAGATTTCACCACCGGCTCGTTCTTCCGGCGCGTGAATTGGGATGATGCCGATGGCCAACATCACGGCAATTCGGAACTGACGCTCAAACCCGATGCCGAGATCAAACGCGTCGTGATCTGTTCGGGCAAGGTCTACTATGATCTGCTGGCCGAACGCGACAAACGCGGGCTCGAAGATGTCTACATCCTGCGGCTTGAACAATTCTATCCGTTCCCGGCGCATTCGATGGTGACCGAGCTTGGCCGCTTCAAGGATGCCGAGGTGATCTGGTGCCAAGAAGAGCCGCGCAACCAAGGCGGCTGGACCTTCGTCGAGCCGAACCTTGAATGGGTTCTGTCGAAAATCGGCGCCAAGCACGGCCGTCCGCGCTACGCGGGCCGGGCGGGCTCCGCCTCTCCGGCGACCGGTCTCGCCTCGCGCCACAAGGCCGAGCAAGACGCGCTCGTCAACGACGCGCTGGAGGGCTGATATGACCGATGTTCGTGTCCCCACGCTTGGCGAAAGCGTCACCGAGGCCACCGTGGCCACTTGGTTCAAAAAACCGGGCGAGACGGTCAATGCCGACGAGATGCTGTGCGAGCTTGAAACTGACAAGGTGACGGTCGAGGTCCGCGCCCCCGAAGCCGGGGTGCTGGCCGAAATCGTGGCCGCAGAGGGCGAGACGGTGGGCGTGAACGCCCTGCTTGCCACGCTGACTTCCGCAGGCGCCGGTGCGGCGCCCGCGCAACCCAAATCCGAAGGCAAGGCTGTCCGGGAAGAAGCCACGCCGGTTACTCAAGAGGTCAAGATGACGGATGTAATGGTGCCTGCGCTGGGCGAAAGCGTGTCGGAAGCCACCGTTTCCACCTGGTTCAAGAAAGCTGGGGACAGTGTCGCGCTGGATGAGATCCTGTGTGAGCTTGAAACCGATAAAGTCTCGGTCGAAGTGCCCTCCCCCGTGGCAGGCACGCTGAGCGAAATCCTTGCCGGTGAAGGCGAGACCGTGGCCGCAGGTGGCAAGCTGGCCATCGTCGCCGAAGGCGCGGGCGGCGCGGCTCCGGCCCCGCAAAAAGCTGCGGCCCCGGCGGCGGCCCCGGCCCCGGCTGCGGGCGGCAAAGATGTCGAACATGCGCCCGCCGCGAAAAAGGCGATGGCCGAAGCGGGTCTTTCGCCCGATCAAGTCACCGGCACGGGCCGCGATGGCCGCATCATGAAAGAAGATGTGGCCGCCGCCGCTGCAGCGACCCCGGCGCCCGCCCCCGCGACCACGCAAGTCTCGATCGCGCCGCCGCCGGCTTCGGTGCCGCGCGCCCCGGTGCCTGCCGAAGACGCCGCGCGCGAAGAACGGGTGAAAATGACCCGCCTGCGCGCCACCATCGCGCGCCGCCTGAAAGACGCGCAAAACACCGCCGCGATGCTGACCACCTATAACGAGGTGGATATGTCGGCGGTGATGGAACTGCGCAACGCCTACAAAGACCAGTTCGAGAAAAAGCACGGCGTGAAACTGGGCTTCATGTCCTTCTTTGTGAAGGCCTGCTGCCACGCGCTCAAAGAAGTGCCCGAGGTGAACGCCGAAATTGATGGCGGCGACATCATCTACAAAAACTACGTCCATATGGGCGTGGCTGTGGGCACGCCGTCGGGGCTTGTTGTGCCGGTGGTGCGTGATGCCGATGCCAAAGGCTTTGCGACGATTGAAAAAGAGATCGGCGCACTGGGCAAACGCGGCCGCGATGGCAAGCTGACCATGGCGGAAATGCAAGGCGGCTCCTTCACCATCTCGAACGGTGGCGTTTACGGCTCGCTGATGTCGAGCCCGATCTTGAACCCGCCGCAATCGGGCATTTTGGGCATGCACAAAATCCAAGAGCGCCCGATGGTGATCAAAGGCCAGATCGTGATCCGCCCGATGATGTATCTGGCGCTGAGCTACGACCACCGCATCGTCGATGGCAAAGGCGCGGTGACCTTCCTCGTGCGCGTCAAAGAAGCGCTCGAAGATCCGCGCCGCTTGCTAATGGATCTCTGATCTCACGCTCAGGGGCGGCCCCGCGCCGCCCCTTCTTTTCCACCCCCTTCGACTTGGTGAAAATATCCTCGGGGGGTCTCGGGGGGCAGACAGCCCCCCGGCGCGATCAGTCAAAAAGGACGAAACCCATGGCAGAATTCGACGTTATCGTGATCGGCGGCGGCCCGGGCGGCTATGTCTGTGCCATTCGCTGCGCCCAATTGGGGCTCAAAACCGCCTGTGTCGAGGGGCGCGGTGCGCTTGGCGGCACCTGCCTCAATGTGGGCTGCATCCCCTCCAAGGCGCTGCTTCATGCCACGCATGAACTGCATGAAATGCATGAGAACTTCGACAAAATGGGCCTCACCAATGCCAAGGTGAAGGTCGATTGGGCGAAGATGCAATCTTACAAACAAGACGTGATCGACGGCAACACCAAGGGCATCGAGTTCTTGTTCAAAAAGAACAAGGTCACCTATCTGCAAGGCTGGGGCTCGATCCCGGCGGCGGGTCAGGTGAAAGTCGGCGACGAGGTGCATTCGGCCAAGAACATCGTCATCGCAACCGGGTCTGAGGCCGCAAGCCTGCCCGGCATCGAGATTGACGAGCAAACCGTGGTCACCTCCACCGGTGCGCTGAGCCTGCCGAAAATCCCCAAATCCATGGTGGTGATTGGCGCGGGCGTGATTGGGCTTGAGCTTGGCTCGGTCTACAAACGTCTTGGCGCCGATGTGACTGTGGTCGAATATCTCGACGCGATCACCCCGGGCATGGATGCCGAGGTCGCCAAAGGCCTGCAAAAGATCCTCACGAAACAGGGGCTCAACTTCGTTTTGGGCGCCGCCGTGAGCGGGGTCGAAAAATCGAAGAGCAAGAACACCGTCAAATACACCCTGCGCAAAGATGACAGCGCCCACGAGATTGAGGCCGAAGTGGTGCTGGTGGCAACGGGCCGCAAACCCTTCACCGGCGGTTTGGGGCTTGAGGCGCTCGGCGTTGAGATGCTGCCGCGCGGTCAGGTGAAAACCAACGACCATTGGGCGACCTCGGTCCCCGGCCTCTATGCGATTGGCGATGCGATTGTGGGCCCGATGCTCGCCCACAAGGCCGAAGACGAAGGCATGGCCGTGGCCGAAGTGATTGCGGGCAAACATGGCCATGTGAATTACGACGTGATCCCCGGCGTCATCTACACCACGCCCGAGGTTGCCTCGGTCGGCAAAACCGAAGAGGTGCTGAAGCAAGAAGGCCGCGCCTATAGGGTGGGCAAGTTCTCCTTCATGGGTAATGGCCGCGCGAAAGCGGTGTTCCAAGCTGATGGGTTTGTGAAACTGCTCGCAGATGCGACGACGGACCGGATTTTGGGCTGCCACATCATCGGCCCCGGCGCGGGCGACCTGATCCACGAGGTTTGCGTGGCGATGGAATTTGGCGCCTCGGCCCAAGACCTCGCGCTGACCTGCCACGCCCACCCGACCTATTCGGAAGCGGTGCGCGAAGCCGCCCTTGCCTGCGGCGACGGCGCGATCCACGCGTAAAGATCGAAGGGCGGCCTTGCGGGGCCGCCCCTCATTACAAGGTCACGTTATGAAACGCTTTTTTATTCAGACCTTTCTGACCGCTTCGCTTGTTGCAAGCCCCGGCGCGGCGCAAGACCGGGTTCAAGCCTATCTCGATATGTTTGACACTTGGTGCCTGTCGCGGCTTCAAGACCCAACGCAGGATTGGGAAGCACACTACCCTAAGGCAGGGCACGGCGTTTCGTCCCATTTCGAAGTCAACAACATTCCCCAAAGCACCTACAAGCGCGTTTATGAGCCGTTTGGTCTTGCCCTTGAGCAGGAAAAACATACCTGCAGGGTCAGCGAAGAGGACCCAAAATTCACTCTGCAAGAGGGCATCGCCCTGCAAGATGGGCTTACGCGGCTCATGGCACGCCGTTACCCGGACCTTCTGGTGCAAGACGACCGAAGTTTGTCGGCGTTTGATCTTAACCGGACATGGACAGATGGCCCTGCCAGAACAGAGAAAGCCCATTGGGGCGTGATCTATCTGAAGTTCGGCGGCGACCTAGAGGGAACCAGCACAACCCTCGCCCTTCCCCGCGGGAGCGGGCTTTAGTCGGTTTTCCCCAACGCGGCGGCTTCCATCTGCGCTTCGTGTTCGCGCCGCAGCGCCTTGCGCAGTTCCGCCGCTTTCCAGCGCAGCTTCTCGGTTTCGTTTGCAGGTTCAAGCGGCGGCACCGGCACGGTTTTGCCCGCCTCATCCACCGCCACCATGGTGAAATAGCAGCTGTTGGTGTGGCGTCGCGTGCCCTCGCGGATGTTTTCCGCCTCCACCCGGATGCCAATCTCCATCGACGAGCGCCCAGTGTGGTTCACGCTGGCGCGAAACCGCACCAATTCGCCCACATGGATCGGCTCTTTAAAGATCACTTGGTCGACCGAGATCGTCACCGCGTAGCGGCCCGAATAGCGCGAGGCGAGCGAGAACGCGACCCTGTCGAGCCAGTTGAGCAGCGCGCCGCCGTGCACCTTGCCCGAGAAATTGGCAAGATCGGGCGTCATCAGCACCGTCATTTCAAGCGTTTTGCGTTCTTCTTCGGTGAGCGTGTTGGTCATGGCTGCCTCGCAATTCAAGCGGCCCCTGACTAACCTGCCGCTGTCAAACTTTCTACGCTCGATCCTGCGACCAAGCGTCTAACCCGCCAGATGGCGCAAGCCTTGCGTCACATCGGTGCGCACAGCCAGCCGCAGGCCCGGCTCATCGCCGGCACGCAACGCGGCCAGAATCAACCGGTGATGGCGCGGCGGCTCGTTGCGGGGCACCTTGTCGTAAAGGGCGCGCATCGTGGGGCCAAGCTGAAGCCAGACCGTTTCAAGCACCGCCAGCATCGCCGGGGCCTGCGCGCGCAAATAAAGCGTGCGGTGAAATTCCAAATTGGTGCGGATAAAACTTACCGCATCCGCTTTTGCAACGGCTTCGGCATTGGCGGTGTTGATCGTGGCCAAGCGGTCAATCAGCGCAAGGTGCGCGCGTGGCAGGGCACGCGAGGCCAGTTCCGGCTCTATCAGCGCGCGCAGCGCCGCCAATTCCTCGATCCGTTCATTGGTGAGTTCTGGCGTTGCCACCCGGCCAGAGGACGACAGCGTCAAAGCCCCTTCCGCCACCAAGCGCCGCAATGCCTCGCGCACCGGGGTCATGGACAGGCCGAATTGCTTGCCAAGACCGCGCAACGTCAGCGCCTGGCCGGGCAACATCTCCCCCACCAAAATTTGCTGGCGCAAGATCCGATACAGCCGATCATGCGCTGCCGCTTCCGCGGGCAAAGGTTTGGTGGGGCGTGGCAGGGTCTCAGACATGCGCCTTTGTGATCACAAACGCGGCACTCGTCAATGTGACCCAGCGTCCCGCGTCACTCTCGCAGCCGGATCGCCTGCAAGGCGCCGCCATGTGCCTTCAGCCAAGCTCGATGCGGCGCGTAGTCGGGCATGAGCCGCGCCACCACCGCCCAAAACGCCGGAGAATGATTCATCTCCGCCAAATGCGCCACCTCATGCGCGGCGACATAGTCGAGCACCTCGGGCGGGGCCATAATCAACCGCCATGAATAGCTCAGCGAGCCATCCGCCGCGCAAGAGCCCCAGCGCGAGCGCGTGTCGCGCAAGGTGATCCGCTTGAAGGGCCGCCCGAGCACCTTGGCATGACGCTCTGTCGCTTCTTGCAGGCGCATCCTTGCGCAATGCTTCAAGAAGGTCTCAAGCCGCGCGCCGAGGCGTTCTTCCCCACCCGGCACCAAGAGCCGGTCGCCCTCCACCTTTGGCGCGCGCAACCGGGCCTCTTCAATGCGCAGATCCCGCCCCTCAAAAGGAAGTGTCTCGCCAAAGCCGGGACGCCGCACCGAGGGCAACTTTTCCAGCGCCCCACGCAGCCAAGCGCTTTGCCCTTGCGCAAAGGCCACCGCCTCCGACATCCGTGCCCGCAACGGCATGGTCAGCGTCACCGCGCCATCAATCCGGCTCACCCGCAACGAAAACCGCCGCGCCCGGGTCGAGCGGCGCACCGCCACCATCACGCCGGGCAGATCGGGCAAAACAAGCGAGTTGTCGGTCATTTGAGAGCAGCTTTGAACAATTGGAACGCGAAAAGGCTTTGACACCCCGTTGCGGTTGTGGCAATCGGCTGCGACTCTGTGCGAACGAGCCTGCCAGGAGACTTCCATGCCGAAAGAGGAATGGGGCGTCAAGCGCCTCTGCCCGCATTGTGCGAGCCGGTTCTACGATCTGACCAAGGACCCGATGACCTGCCCGGTTTGCGGCAACAGCTTCACGCTGGAAAGCCTGACCGCTGCGGGCCGTGGCCGTGTGATGGTGGCCGATAAAGCCGCGCCGCGCGAAACCGAGGTTGATGTCGAGGATCTGACCGAAGACGATCTCGATGATGATAGCGGCGACGTCGATCTTGACGACGATCTGCTTGAAGATGACGAGGACGATAACGTCTCGCTCGATGACATCGCTGATGTCGCGAGCAATGAAGATGAGAGCTGAGCCAAGCGGCCAAGCCATCTGACGAACAGGGCGCAAGGGCAACCTTGCGCCTTTTTCTTTGCCACATGGGACGCGCTGCGGGGTGATGAAAAAAATTCTGTGCCAGCGCCGAAATTCCTCTTGCGCCCGCCCGAGCCTCCCCGTATAGACCCCCCACGCAAGACGCACAGCGGATTGCAGACCTCACGGTGGGGCCATAGCTCAGTTGGGAGAGCGCTTGAATGGCATTCAAGAGGTCAGGGGTTCGACTCCCCTTGGCTCCACCAATTTCACATACATTAGTGAAATCAAGCACTTACGCGGTCATGCTGACCATGCTGACCGCCCCATGCTGACCAACTCTGCTTGAAGCCTTCCTGCTCATTGGACGGTTCTTCCCGAGGCCGCAGACGCGTCCACGACTCACGCTAGATCGCATCTTATTAGCCGCTGCGCGAGGCTCCACGCTGTCCGAGATGCGCGTAGCGATAGAGCGAAGACCCCGCACCTCCGAAGCGCACAGGCTGCCCCCTTGGCGGCATTGCAAACGAACCGCCGGGTGGCCCTTGTCGCGCCCGCTCCGGTGCCCGCAAAGGCTTCGCTGGGTCCGCGCGCAGCTTTAACAGATTGACGCCCCCACGAAGAGTTTCGGCCAGAACTTCTCGCCCCGGCCCATGCCTTCAATGACCGCCAGCGCCCACAGGCTGCCCCGTGAGCGCCATCGCCGACAAACCCGAGCCACGCCAAGGCCATCCGAAGATGGTCCCCAGCGCGGCCCGAGCGGTCACCCTAGCGGGGTTCGATGTATTGCACCGATGCGGTCTCAGTAGCCGCGTTCACGCGCAAGGGCAGCTTCTGCGCCCCGTGCTTCACGATAGGCGCGCGTGTCGGCGGCTTCATTGAACGGGTTGCCGTTGTGGCCACGCAGCCAAGTGAAGGTGACGTTCCGCCCAGCGGCAGCCGCTTCCAACCGTTCCCACAGGTCGCGGTTCTTCACAGGCTTCTTGCTGGCAGTCATCCAGCCCTTGGCCTTCCAGCCCGGCAGCCAATCATTCATGCCGTTGGGGACGATGTTGGCGTCCGAGAACACGGTGATCGGTTCATCCGTGACTTTGCCGAGGCTTTCAAGCGCGACACAGGCAGCGGTCATTTCCATTCTGATGTTGGTCGTGTTGAGGTCGCGACCGCCGCGTTCCATTTGCTTGACGATGTCGCCCGCCGCAGTCCGGCGCAGGATGATTGCCCCGTAACCGCCCGGTCCGGGGTTCCCGACGGCAGAGCCATCCGGGTAGATTTCGATGCGGGTCTGGCTGTCCTGCGGCAAGGCCCCGGCGGTGATGTTTTGCATGTTCATTTGGTTTTCCTTTGGATGTGTTGATCGGTTCGCCCAAGGGCGTCAAAGAGGGTCGAAAAGGGGAGCGATCTGGCACCCCATAGAAACTAGCATTTTGCTAGGTCTAGGGTTCAGAACGCGTCGTCGGTGTCGGGAGTGCGAAGGTCTTCGTGTTCGTCGGCGAACTCGTCGCGTTCGGCGAAGAGGTAGTCCGTCATGCTACGCAGGCGCACTGGTCCGAAGGCGTAGTTCAGCGCCTCGGCTGCGATTGTTTCATCCTGTAGCGTCAGCTTTCCCATCGCTTGACGCAGCTTCTCGCCAGCATCGACAATCAAAGCGTTGCGGGCTTCGTCGGTCATCTCGGACTGCTCTTCCCGGTCAGGAAGTTCATCCACTCGATCTCGCGACCAATCCCCCGTTGGCTCACTTCCAGCTTCGCGCATCACGCTCAACCGCTTGCGCATGTTGCCAACCGTGCGGGCTGCCACGCCCCAAGAGCGGGCGATTTCCGGGATGGATGCGCGCTTGCCCGGCAAACACACGGTGCGCCATGCGCCGTTGGTCCGCTCCTGATTGTTCAGCGCGATTGAGACCCGAGAGTTCGCCTTCCCGGCCCGCGTTGCGGCTTGCTGCGGTGTTCCTTTGATGATCGTTGCGGGGATGACAGCATCGGTGCCCCGTGCGGTCGCGTAAGCGTTCAGCCTGTGGTTCCCGTCAAGGAGGACCAAGCGGCCTGTTTCTTGGCCTTCTGCGTCGGTTTCCTGCCAAAGCAAAATCGGGTCGAGTTCTCCCATCTCTCGGACAAGGCGGGCTAGGTCGCGGACGTGCCAATCGTAGATGCTCGTCTGCCGAAACTGGAAGTCAGAGCTGGTGGAAATTTCGCGGGGACGAATGAAGCGGACGGCGTCAACGTCGGCGGGAGTGAGGGCATGCGGAGGCAGTTGCATGTGGTTTCCTTCTGGTGGGGGCGTGTTTGCGTTGTGTTATGGCTAAGGGTGGGGTTATTGCCGCACCGCCCCCGCAGAAGGCTTATGCGCCCCACTTCTCCAACGCCTTCACGGCCTCGTCGGGATTGTCGATCACCCGCCGTACCGCGCCCCGTGACAGGCCCAGTTCCTTCGCGATGGCCAGCGTTGCGACCCCGTTCCGGTTCATCTCAAGGATGCGTTCAAGCGTCGGGCGGTCATAGCTGGGCTTGCGTCCGCGATAGGCGGTGATGTTTTCCCGTGCAGCGGCGATGCCTGCGCGCTGGGCTTCCTTGATCGCTTCCGCCTGTGCCTGTGCCGTTGCTGCCATGAAGGCAATCAGCGCATCTCTCACGGCTTCCTGCATGGGGTCCGTTGTGGCCCCGTCAAAGGTCAGCCCATTGATGACAGTGCGGATGACCACGCCCTTGCGCATGAAGTGGCGGATGGTGTCGGTCACGTCCTGATAGTTCCGGCCCAGCCGATCAACCCAGCGCACGACAAGAACGTCGCCCCGGCGCAGCACATCAAAGAGCCGCTTGCCTTCTGGTCTGTCCGCCAGCGCGGTGCTGACGCCAGAGACGCCATGATCGGCGATGACCTCGTCAATCTGAAACCCGGCGCTCTCGGCCTGCGCCTTCTGAATGTCGATGTTCTGTTCCACGGTCGAGACGCGGGCGTAAAGGATGGTCGCCATGAGATTTCCATGTGGCTACAAAGGTGATGGCTTTTGATAAGGTGGCCGCTGAATCATGTCAACAATCAACGGCCACATCTTTGCGGCCAATACTGGGTGGCCCTTAAGGTACACCCTAGCGGCCCATCAACAGGACCAAGAGACAGACAAGCCGGGAAGGTCGAGGATGCCCGCTCCTTTGCCCTCGCGGGTGATGCCGTAATAGGCGGCGGGCGCTGTCTCGCGCTGGGCGAAGACCTCGAACCGACCGAGGCGCAGGGACAGATGAGAACGGGAAGCGTCAAAGCTGAACGTCACGGGGCTTACTCCTGATGATTAGGCCGAGGGACTGCCCCGGCCATCGCCTTAGTGAGTCCCTGCCAGAAAACTGTCAAGCCATTGAAAACATACACATATGAAACATTCTCGCGCATGGATAGAGTGCCGAGACCCCCACCCCGCCGGGGGATACGCGCAGGCGTCAGATATCCATCTCCGGGTCACAGAAATCTGCGACGGAATATTCCGAAGCCCCGTCTTGCGGATGGTAGGCAGCACCTCGCGGGTCACCCAATCTTGGAAGGGCTTGGCCTCGGCCTTGTCGCTGCGCATGACCAATTTGTAGAGGGCACTCTCGGACAAGAGAGCCAAGTGAGGCTTACGCCCTTCGAACAAAGAAGACAGCGCGTCTGGCGCGCTTACTTTCTTAAAGACCTTTGTTTCTTGGTCTTCTAAGAAGGCACGGGCGCTCACCCCTGTCGTCTTACCGAACAGCAGGACATAGATATCAACCGCCACGAACCACGGCTCACCTTCGAGTGTCACCACGCGCACCTTCTGACCATTGAAGGTGATGGGGGAGATGGCCGCTTCGGGTTCCGCAACGGGGGCGGGCAATCCAAGCCAAACGTTTATCCGATATGGTCACATCGTACCGCGCGATGAAGTCGACGACTTTTTCAGGTGAGCTATTGAAGGAAGCCCCCCAACTGCAAATGCCAAGCGCTATAGCATCTATCAGATCAAGCAGATTGAAGGGCTTCTCGGTGTCGCCCTTTAGCGGTGGCTTCGTGCCACGCTCGGCGATATATGGCGCTATGCGCGCAACCTCTCCTTTGATAACTCTTCTAGAGTCGAGACTGGTCATGTGGAGTACGGCGTTTCGGTACTCCCAAAGCTCTTCCGGTGTTAATCCAACAAGGGACAGATCGCAGTAACGCGAAAGCCAGTCAGCAAAGTTCCCCCGCACATCGCCGAACTCAACGAAGGCGAGAGTATCAATACATGACATGAGTAGCTTAGACGCTGAGACGTAGTGCCCAGCGTTAAAAAGCACTCTAATGGCGTCGAAAAAATCGTCGTTAATCAGCCTGTCAAAGTGGAAAACTGGCCCATCGGTGTACTCAACAAGGTAGTCGGGCATATGCCCCTCCCGCCCAAAGTCCGTAACATCCTCTCCGCGAAGCGGGCCGGGGCCGCTAACTTGGTCCCATAAAGGGACGCCGTCCAAAACAGGCGTGAGGCAGTAAAGGAAGCTCCTTCTAGGCGCATTCAGTACTGCTACTATCGGGTCAAGAAGCGGCTCCGCGCCATTGATGCGAAGCTGCGCCCTCCATTGCTCTGGCGTAAACTGCCGAGGAAGATCGTATCGCCTTGCTCTTAAAAGGTCGGTGGTTATTTGCGACCTCAGGAAATCCGTTTTCTCGGCGTCCGAGCCTGAGCGCTTATGGAACCAAACACCAAGTTGCCGGGCTACACCTCTTTCGAAATAGACAAAGAAGTTGAATATCCGCTCGTTTAAGACCGACACATTGCTCCCTCCCTCCCCGATACGTGCCCGAGCATATTCCATATGGAGACCTAAGTCCGGGCGAATTGCAAAGGCGCACATCTGCGCCCCCGCCCCTCAGCCCACCTTCACGGCCTCCACGCATTCCCGCATCTGTGCCCCTGACGAGGCCGCGATGTAGGACGCGCGGGTGACGTTCTTCTTGTCGGGAACGTGGCCGATCACGTCCTTGATGACAGCTTCCCGGATGCCCGCCCGGTCGGCCTTCGTGGCGAACCAGCGGCGGGCCGAGTGGAAATTGACCAGCGACCGCCGCACCCCTTCCCGCTTGTCATCCACGCCCACAGCCTCACGCCACCGCTTGAACCGCTTGCCGTAGGTATCGCCGGGGTTGGGTTGGTCGGCGAGTTCGTGGAACAGCCATTCCTTTCCGCCTTTGCCCCGTCTGCGGCGCTCAACGATTTCCATGAGGTCGGGGTGAACGGGCACCTTGCGGGCCGCTGCGTCGGTCTTGCCTTGCTGAATGTCGAAGACCAGCCCTGCGCCGCTTTCCCCCTCGCGCACTTCCTCAACCCAGAGCGTCAAAACCTCCGCCTGCCGCATACCCGAAAGCAGGCTGATTTTCAGCACATCGCGCATCAACTCTTCAAATTCAGCATTCAGCGGGAAAGGCTTATCAAGCAACGCCGCCACTTCGTCATCAGTGAAGGGGCGCTCGGTTTCTTGCCGGGAGCCACGCTCGACCCGCTTGCCGCGTTTCTCGATCTGTTGGCCGTTCCAAGGCCATCCCATGTCGAGGCTAACACCTTGCGGCAGCGTGACGTGCCCGCGCTGTGCCAAAAACTTCCAATACGAACGCAGCGCGCTTAGGTGTTTCGTCTGCGTCGCCGGGTGCATCGGGTCGATGACTTCGGAAACGTACCGCCCAGCACTGCGCCTATCGACCCGGCCAAGCTTCACCCGCTTTTCGCGGCACCATTGGGCGAACCGTCCGATCAACCCGCGCCGCTCGTTCACTGTCTTCTCAGCAAGGCCCGCTTTGGTGAGGTACTCGTTCAAGTGGTGGTCAACATCGACCCGCCCAGCATAGGCGTCGTAGAAGGCTTTCCGCTGCGAAGGCTTGAGAGCATCGGCCTCCGCCTCGGCGGCAAAGGCGATCAAATCGGCCTCCTCCTCGTCAAAGGCTTCCGCAAATGCAGCACGCGACAAAGCCCCACGCTCCGCAGCCGACGGGGCCAGCTTCACGGGCGCGAAACCGGGCAACTCAAGGGCCGTTCTGGTCCCCGAGGCGATCTGCCGAAACTGCAAGCTCGTCGCGGCTTCGAGGTCATCTCGCAGGCGCTTCGCGCGCACCACATCGGAGGTCTGCAAGTTCACAAGAAGCCATTCCCTATCGAGGGCCAAACGGGCCGCTTTGGGCACCTGTCGGCGAAACCACCAACTGTTCCCTCTCAGCTTCAACAGGCGCTCCGCGCCCTTGCTGCTTTTGCCCGCCATGACCGCTCCAAATCCCATGCTGACCAACGCATGCTGACCACTCCATGCCCCGCAAGGCACTGAACATCAATAGAAAAAGGGCGCAAAGACGATTTGGTTACTCCTCCCCTTGGCTCCACCAAATCTCCTCATAGATCAACAAGAACAATAACTTGCTGAAAATGAAGAGCTATTTTCCAAGGGTGCTACGCTGAGGTGTTACAGTGGAGCGCCTTACGAAGATGCCAGGACACACCCGACTGTACCGTCGCGGAGCCGTCTACTACCACCGCGCAGCCGTCCCCACAGACATCGCCGCAACCTATGGCAAGCGAGAAGAAACCTTCTCCCTGAAAACACGCGACTACGCAGAAGCTGTTCGCCGGGTCAGGATTGTGCACTCTCATCGCCAAGCGCATTTCTTAGCCTATATTAGCCTTGACGTTTGAGCGCCGCGCTTCGAGAACATCTTGGCACCGCGCGTTGGATCAGGGATAGGCCGATGAAGTTTCACTTTCCAATCGTCATCATCGACGAGGATTTTAGGTCTGAAAACACGTCCGGCTTTGGCATTCGCGCTTTGGCCCAAGCCATCGAAAAAGAAGGCTTTGAGGTGCTGGGCGCGACGAGCTATGGCGATCTGTCGCAATTCGCGCAGCAACAAAGCCGCGCCTCGGCCTTTGTCTTGTCGATCGACGATGAAGAGTTCACCCCCGGCCCGGACCTTGATCCGGCGGTTTTGAACCTGCGCAATTTCATCGAAGAGGTCCGCTCGAAGAACGAAGACGTTCCGATCTACATCTACGGCGAAACCAAAACCTCGCGGCACCTGCCAAACGATGTGTTGCGCGAGTTGCACGGGTTCATCCACGCTTTCGAGGACACGCCCGAATTTGTCGCCCGCCATATCTTGCGCGAGGCGAAGAACTATCTCGAATATATCCAGCCGCCCTTCTTCAAGGCGCTTTTGGATTACGCCGAGGATGGCTCCTATTCATGGCATTGCCCCGGCCATTCCGGCGGGGTCGCCTTTCTGAAATCGCCGATCGGGCAGATGTATCACCAGTTTTATGGCGAGAACATGCTGCGCGCTGATGTCTGCAACGCGGTGGAAGAACTCGGCCAGTTGCTCGACCACAATGGCGCCATTGGAGAGTCTGAGAAGAACGCCGCGCGGATTTTCAACGCCGATCATTGCTACTTCGTCACCAATGGCACTTCGACCTCGAATAAGATGGTCTGGCACCACAATGTGGCTCCCGGTGATGTGGTGATTGTTGACCGCAACTGCCACAAGTCGATCTTGCATGCCATCGTGATGATTGGGGCGATCCCGATCTTCTTGAAACCGACCCGGAACCATTGGGGCATCATCGGGCCGATCCAGCGGTCCGAGTTTGAGCCCGCGGCGATCAAGGAAAAGATCCGCTCGCATCCGCTGCTGAAAGGCATTGATCCCGAGACGGTCAAGCCGCGCATCCTCACACTCACGCAATCCACCTATGACGGCGTGCTCTATAACACCGAAGTGGTGAAAGACCTGCTCGACGGCTATGTCGACACGCTGCATTTTGATGAGGCTTGGCTCCCCCACGCCGCTTTCCACCCGTTTTATGGCACCTATCACGCGATGGGGCGCAAGCGGGCTCGGATGAAGCATTCGGTGACCTATGCCACGCAATCGGTGCACAAGCTGCTCGCCGGGATCAGCCAAGCGAGCCACATCTTGGTGCAAGACAGCGAAGAGACCAAGCTCGACCGGCATCTGTTCAACGAATCCTACCTGATGCACACCTCCACCAGCCCGCAATACTCGATCATCGCAAGCTGCGATGTGGCGGCGGCGATGATGGAGCCGCCGGGCGGCACGGCGCTGGTGGAAGAAAGCCTCGCAGAGGCGCTCGATTTCCGTCGCGCTATGCGGCAAGTCGACGAAGAATACGGCAACGACTGGTGGTTCAAGGTCTGGGGGCCGGATGAATTGTCCGAAGAAGGGGTCGGCCGCGCCAAGGATTGGGAGCTGAAAAAGACCGACAGTGAGGCGGTCGAAAGCTCTGGCCAAGACGCGTGGCACGGCTTTGGCGATATGGCCCGCGGCTTCAACATGCTTGACCCGATCAAGGCGACGATCATCACGCCCGGCCTGAATATCGACGGGCGGTTTGAGGAAAGCGGTATCCCGGCGTCTATCGTTTCAAAATACCTCGCCGAACATGGCGTCGTGGTGGAAAAGACCGGGCTCTATAGCTTCTTCATCATGTTCACCATCGGCATCACCAAAGGCCGCTGGAACACGCTTCTGGCCGCGCTGCAGCAATGCAAGGACGATTATGATCGCAACCAGCCGCTTTGGCGGGTGATGCCCGAGTTCTGCGCCAAACAACCCCGGTACGAACACATGGGGCTGCGCGATCTTTCGCAGCACGTTCATGAGCTTTATGCCAAATATGATGTGGCGCGGCTCTCGACCGAGATTTACCTCGGCGATCACCATCCGGCGATGTCGCCCACCGAAGCGTTTTCCCATATCGCACGGCGCAAGACCCAGCGGGTGCCGATCGACGAGTTGGAAGGCCGCGTGACCACGAGCCTCGTAACGCCCTACCCCCCCGGCATTCCGCTGCTGATTCCGGGCGAGATTTTTAGCAAAGAGATCGTCGATTACCTGCGCTTCAACCGCGAATTCTCCCGCGAATGCCCGGGCTTCGAGACCGACATCCATGGTCTGGTCCAAGTGAAGGGAGAAAACGGCGAAGTCAGCTACTTCTCTGACTGCGTCGCGGAGTGACGAGGGAAAGGGACAAGTCAAAACGCAGGCCGCATCGGGAACACGAAAACCAATGCGTTAGCCTGCGCTTAAGTCCGAAGCAGGCATTATCCTAACGCTGGTTAGTCCGCATTTCGCGGCCAACAGACTCCCAAGTCGCCCCCTGCATCATAATAAGAAACTCGCCTTAACCGCGCGCGAAGCCGCGCGGTTAATTGCGCGTGGTTTCCGGGCAGGGAGCCGCGGCACATGTGGCTTACAGCCCATCCCCGCCCGAAACACCACTCCCAACGCAATGCATTGCGCGACAAAAGGCCCAAAGAAACTATTGTTTCAATGTCGGCTTGCGGTGGACAATTTTCTTCATTCTTTATATCGAGCGGCTTGCAGCACTAGGAGGTGCGCTGAAACAAGGGCCCTCGGGTCCGAGCCACAGGATAAGACAGATGACATTTGGTGGAATCGTTGGGAAAACTGCGCTGGCGACCATTTTGGCAAGCGCAATGATGGTGAGCGCGGCTGCCGCAGAGACACTGCGCCTGTCGCAAAACACCGGCGACACGACGACTTGGCAAAAAGGCGCCGAGAAATTCGGTGAGCTGATTGCCGAGGCAACCGGCGGCGACATGAAAGTGCGCGTGTTCCCCAATGCGCAGCTTGCGGGCGGCGACCAAATGAAACAGGCCGAAATGGTTGGCCGTGGCGCGATTGATCTGGTGGTGAGCTCGGCGATCAACGTGACGCCGCTTGTGCCCGAAATGGCGGCCTTCTCGCTGCCCTATCTGTATGCCGATTACGCCGAAGTTGATGCGACGACCCAAGGCGAGCCGGGCAAGATCTTGTCTGAGATCCTGAAGGAAAAAGGCATCATCGTTTTGGCTTGGGGCGAAAACGGCTTCCGCGAAGTGACCAACAACGTGCGCCCGATCAAGACGCCCGAGGATATGAAAGGCCTGCGCATGCGCGTGGCGGGCCCGATGTATATCGACGTGATGAACGCGCTCGGCGCCAACCCGCAGCAAATGCAATGGAGCGAAACGCTCACCGCGCTGCAACAAGGCGTGGTCGATGGCCAAGAAAACCCGATCGGTGCGGTGATCATTCCGCAGCAAGTCTATGAAATGCAAAAGTATCTGACCACTTGGCATTATTCGTATGACCCGATCTTCCTTGGCATCAGCCAAGCGAAATGGGACAGCTTCGACGACGAAACGAAAGCCAAGTTCCAAGCCGCCGCGGATGAGGCGATGGCCTATCAGCGCGAAATCTCGCGCGAGGCCACGGCATCGGGCGTCGCCTTCCTGCGCGAAAAAGGCATCGACGTTTACGAGCCCTCCGCAGAAGAGCTTGCCGCCTTCAAAGCGGCCACCCAACCCGCCTTTGACAAATGGGCGGAGAAGGTTGGCCCGGAACTGGTGGCCTCGTTCGAAGCGGCCATTGCTTCGGCACACTAAACCACCGCGTCGATAAAGACTTGCGAGGCGTCCCGCAAAGGGGCGCCTTACGCCATCGACAGACCTCGGAGCCCCTATGTCCCTCTTCATGTTTCTCTTGCGTGATGCAGAGAAGATCATCTGCGCGGTGATCTTCTTGGCCATGACGCTTCTTGGCTTTGCCAATGTGGTGGTGCGCTATGGCACCCATTATTCTTTGGCGGCCACGGAAGAACTGCTGACCAACGGGTTCCTGCTCTTGACCATTTTCGGCGCGGCGATCGCGGCGCGGCGCGGCGAGCATCTGGCGGTGGAACTGGTGAATGACATGCTGCCGCGTGCTCTACAGCGGGTGGTGTTGCTGCTCTCGGTTGCGGCCTCCGTCACGCTTTTGGTGCTGTCAGCCTATTTTTCGTGGGATGCGTTGCAAAACCTTCTGTCGAACGGCATGCGCTCTTATGCGCTTGGTATTCCGGCATGGTATTACCAAGCGGCAGTGCCGTTCGGTTTTGCGCTGATCTTGATCCGCTATCTGCAGCATGCTTGGGAAGAGTGGCGCAAAGGCCATGCGTTTGGGGTGGTTGGCGATGTATGATCTGATCCCCGGCCTCGCCACTGGCACCGAGATGGTGCTGTTGTTCTTCATTTTGCTTGCCCTTCGGGTGCCTGTTGCCTTTTCGCTCGGGCTTTCGGCGATTTACGCGATGTGGCAGATGGGCTTTGGGCTTGATCTGGTGGGCGATCTGATCTCCGCCGGGATCACCAAGTTTTCGCTTTTGGCGATCCCCTTCTTTATTCTCGCCGGTACGCTTTTGGGCACGCTCGGCATTGCCGAGCGGATGATCCGTTTCTTCCGCGTGCTCATCGGCTCGGTGCCGGGGGGCATGGGGCTTGTGGGCACGGTGGTATGCCTGTTTTGGGGTGCGGTAAGCGGCTCTGGCCCCGCCTCGGTGGCAGCCATCGGCCCGATGATCATCAAGGGTATGGAAGAAGACGGCTATCCGCGCGCCTATTCGGCCGGGCTTGTGTGCACCGGGGCCGCGCTCTCGATCGTGATCCCGCCTTCGATTGGCTTGGTGATTTACGGCGTGATCGCGGAAACCTCGATCTCAAGTCTGTTCTTGGCCGCGATCCTCCCCGGCATCTTCATGGGCTTGATGATGCTGCTCACCTTGCCGTTTGCAAAAACCAAAGGCGCTGCGGTTTCGTCCAAACTGCAAGAGCTGAGCCCAATGCCCTATGCAGGGCACGCTTACCCGCGCCGCCTGATGCTCGCTTTCAAAGACAGTTTCTGGGGGCTGATGACCCCGGTGGTCATTTTGGGCGGCATTTATTCGGGCATGTTCACCCCCACCGAAGCGGCGCTGGTCGCCACGGTCTACGCGCTTTTGGTGGGTGGGCTGGCCTATGGCACGCTGACACTGAAAGGCCTCTATGCAGCGCTAACCAATGCCGCCGCCTCCTCGGCCATGGTGATGCTGGTGGTGGCCTATGCAAGCCTGTTTGGCTGGGTCGTCTCTGTCGAGGATCTGGTGGGATCTTATTCCGGCGCGCTGCTCGGGCTTTCCGAGAATGAGGCGGTGATCCTTCTTGTCATCATGGTGATCTTGCTGATCGCCGGGATGTTTATGGATGCGGTCACGGTGATGTTCATCTGCCTGCCGATTTTCCTGCCCGTCGCGCGCGAATTGGAATGGGATTTGGTCTGGTTTGGCGTGCTGATGATGGTGAACCTCGCCATCGGCTTGATTACGCCGCCGGTGGGCATCAACCTCTATGTCGCCGCCAATGTCGCGCGTCTGCCAATTGAACGGATCGCAAAGGGCACCCTGCCCTTCTTGCTGGTGTGCCTGATTGGGCTGGTCGTCATCGCGGCCTTCCCGGCACTTTCGTTGGTGGGCTCTGCGGGGAACTGACCACAGGGACGCGCGGAACTCATATGCGCGCATAAAATGAGGGCCCGAGCAGCAGTGCTCGGGCCCTTCAACAATCAGCTATTGTAATCAGCGTCGGCCACTTTTTCGAGCCAGGTGACCGCGGACCCATCAATGCTTTCTTGGATCGCGATATGGCTCATCGCGGTTTCCGCCGAGGCGCCGTGCCAGTGTTTTTCACCAGCCGGGAACCAGACCACGTCACCGGCCGAGACTTCTTCCACCGGGCCGCCTTCGCGTTGCACGCGGCCACGCCCGAAGGTGATCATGATGGTTTGGCCCGCCGGGTGGGTGTGCCACGCGGTGCGCGCACCGGGTTCAAAGGTGACATGGCTGCCGCTGGTGCGGCCCGGCTCTTCGGCCACAAAGAGCATATCCACGCGGACGGTGCCGGTGAACCAATCTTCGGGGCCTTTCATCGAATGCGTTTCGCCGGAGCGGATGATTTTCATGGGAGGGGTCCTTTCTTCTGCTCTGCGCTTAATTGCGCAGTTTTTCAAAACGGTATGTGAGGGCGGGGCCACCGGGCTGGTCATAGGCAAGCACGGCGGTGACCATGGCAAAGGGTTCCACAAAGCGGGCCGTGCGCAGCCCACCTGCAGGGCAAGGCGCAAAGCCGATGTCGCGTATCAGTCCATGGGCCATCTCTAGCGCGTCGCTGTCATCGCCATAGACCAACAGTTGCGGCGGGTCGTCTTGCCCTTTGCGGGCGAAAACAAGGTCTAGGCTTTCAGAGGGTGAGGTGTTGAAGCAGCCCACCCAGCGCGCTTTCGGGCAGCGCGCCAAAAGCACTTCGGCCCCGGAAGTATCGGGGCCGAGCACAAGGTTGGTATCCGTCTCATCGAGCGGGACGCAGCAGTTTAGCACCACCTTGCCCGCCAGATCGCCCGCTTCGGCGAGCACATCGTCGACTTGGCGCCAATGCACGGAAAGAAGAAGCACCTCAGAGCGCGCCACCACCTCGGCTACCGAGCCACAGGTGCCGCCCGTTTCTTGGGCGAGCGCGTCAAGCTTGCCGGGGGTGCGGGCATAGGCAAAAGCCACCTCATGCGCTGCACGGGCCCAAAGCCGGCCCAGCGTGCCCCCCATCAAACCCGATCCGAGAATGCCGATCTTCATGGCGCGTCTCCGTTACTGCGCGCGGCTTTCAAACACGGATTTCGCCACCGGCAGCGCCGAGAAGACTTTCGGCCAACCCGCATAGAACGCCAGATGCGACAGCATCGCGCCAGCTTCTTCTTGCGTCAAACCATTGTCCATCGCGCGGTTCAGGTGGAAGGTCATTTGCTCGGGCTGGCCAGCGGCAATCAGCGCCGCCACCGTCACCATCGAACGGTCGCGCGGCGCGAGCGCCGGGCGCAGCCAAAGATCGCGGAACAGAATATCGCGCGTGGTGTCCACCACACCGGGCGAGACCGATCCGAAGGTGCTCGACACGAAACTATCGCGGGCGTCTTCGGCGTCTTGATCGAGCGGCAATAGGTCCGCTTCCACCGGCGGCAGCGCATCGGCGGTGATCCCGCGCGCGTCATAAACCGGGGCCAGCGCCTCAGTTGCCGCAATTGCATTGCCCCAGCCGGTGTAGAAAGCCAGATGGGTGATGGTTTCGGAAAGTTCTGCAGGCGTCACACCCGCGTCGAGCGCCAATTCGCCATGCGCGGCAAGGTTGCCCGCTTCATGGCGCGTCATCAGCGCGGCAAAGGTGACGAGTGCGCGGTCACGGGCAGAAAGCTCTTCGCCCGCCCAAACCTCGCCTAGCAGGTTTTCAGTGGCATAGGCTTGCAGCGCAGGGGCCACACGGCCAAGGCTGTCGGGCATGGTGCGTTGCAAAGCTTCGCCCGAAGCGCCAGTGGCAAACAGGGCAATCGCGGATGCGGCGAGGGTGGATTTCATCGGAGCCTCCATCAGGTGGTCGTTACCCAGCGTCATGTGACCTTTTCGGACCCGAAATTAATGGCAAAAATGGTCACGCCACTTATGAGCGACATTCATGGAACTGTTAGGCCTGCGCCACGTTGGGACAATCAGGCGCGTTCGCGCAGAGCGTCCAAGACGGCTGTAAAGGCGGAGGAAGGGCGCTGGCGGCTTGGGTAATAAAGATAAAACCCCGGAAAAGCGGGCGAGTAATCTTCAAGACAGGCCTGCAAGGCGCCACTTTCCAAATGCGCCGCCACCATCCGGTCGGGCAAAAGCGCAAGACCATGCCCATCAAGGGCTGCACGCATCACCGGCGTGACGGTGTTAAAGCAGCATTGGCCCCGCACCTTCACGCGGATTTCATTGCCCTCTTTGTCTTCAAACTCCCACGCATAAAGCGCGCCATGGGTCGAGAGACGCAGATTGATGCATTGATGCTCGGTCAACTCTTGCGGAATTTGCGGCACGCCCGCCGTTTCAAAATAACTCGGTGCGGCCACGCAAAGCATCCGCTCATCCGGGCCAATCCGCGTCGCAATCATCCCCTCGCTCACCGCATCGCCATAACGCACCCCGGCATCGCATTGCGCGGCGGCAAGATCGGTAAAGCCGTAATCCATCACCAATTCGATATTGATGCTTGGATGCTGTTTTAGCAGCGGCGAGAGCTTGGGCCAAAGCACGGTATCAATGGCATAATCGGTCGAGACAATCCGCACCGTACCGGTGGGCTGATCGCGCGCATCTTCCAGCGCCCGAAGCCGCGCCTCAATCGTTTCAAAGCAGGGGTTGAGGGTGGCAAGCAGATCTTCGCCCTCAAGCGTTGGTGCAACCGAACGCGTGGTGCGGGTCAAGAGCCGCAGCCCAAGCCGTGCCTCTAACGCCTTGATCGTATGGCTCAGCGCCGATTGGGACACGTTGAGCCGCGCCGCCGCACGGGTAAAGCTGCGCTCTTCGGCGACTGTGGCCAAGGCTATCAGGTCGTTGATGTTTTCACGCAGCATGGCAGAAATGTCGGTTGGGATGGCAGGCGGCATTGATCGTCCTCAGGATATATGCGCCCTGCTCATGAAGTCCATGGATTGATGGGCGCGCCGGGAACATAGCGCGGCGCTCGCCCCCGTTTAATGGCGCATCCCCGCAGACATTGATGAGGCCCGCTCATGGATGCTTTCGCCTTTGCACCGATTATCTTTCCCGTGTCTTGCACCATTTTGAGCGAGACCGGCGGCGCCCTCGCCGCCTCCATCCCGTTTCCAACGCAAGAGGCAAACCCCACATGTGCCAATCGTGCAATGACAAGATCGAGTTCCTGACCCGCGAGGGCGAAGACCGGCGCAACTTCCTGCGCAATGGTGCTGCACTCGCTGCCGCGCCGCTCGCCGCCACCGCGCTTGCGGGAACCGCGTCGGCGCAAGAAGGCGGCAACGCGCTTGCCGGAACCGCGTCGGCGCAAGAAAGCGGCAACGCGCTTGAGGCTTCGGAAGTGCAAGCTTGGGCCACCAATGACACCTCGGGCAGCTTTGCGCCGCAAACCATCAAGCGCCGCGCCGCTGGGCCGAAAGACGTGGTGATCGAGATCATGTATGCCTCGATCTGCCATTCCGACATCCATACCGCCCACGGTGATTGGGGCATGCCGACCTTCCCGCTGGTGCCGGGCCACGAAATGGTGGGCCGCGTTGTCGGCGTTGGCGCAGAGGTGATCAAATTCCGCGAAGGGGATTACGCGGGCGTTGGCTGCATGGTCGACAGCTGCGGCGAATGCGCGAACTGCTTGGCCGACCGCGAGCAAAACTGCCTCAACGGCACCACCTTCACCTATAACTCGGAAGACAAGGTCTCGGGCGGCGTCACCTATGGTGGCTATTCGAAAAAGATCGTCGTCACCGAAGATTTCGCGCTGCGCATCCCGCCGGGGGTGGACCTTGCCGGGTTCGCGCCGCTTCTGTGCGCGGGCATTACCACTTTCTCGCCGATCAACCACTGGGATCTGAAACCCGGCGAGCGTTTTGGCGTGATCGGCATGGGCGGGCTTGGCCATATGGCGGTGAAACTTGCCGTCGCCAAGGGGGCCGAGGTCGTGGTCTTCACCACCACCGAAGATAAGATCGCCGATGCCCTCGCCTTTGGCGCGAAAGAGGCTTACCTCTGGACCGACGAAGAGGCGATGAAAAAGAACATGGGCAGCTTCGATCTGATGGTCTCGACGGTGCCGGTGGCCTATCCGATGCAGCAATTCATGAACCTGCTCAAGCTCGACAAGACGCTCGTCAACGTTGGCGCGCTGTTCCCGATTGAAGGCGCGCAGGGCATGTTGATGGGCTTTGGCCGCCAAAGCCTTGCCGGATCGATGATCGGTGGCATTGCCGAAACCCAAGCCGTGATCGACTTTGCTGCCCATCACGGCATTGCGGCGGATTACGAACTGATCTCGCCCGACCAGATCGGCGAGGCGTTCAAGAAAGTCGTCAACAAAGAAGCCCGCTATCGCTATGTGATCGATATGACGAAGGCCTGATGGCCCTGCCGGGGTGGGGCCGCCTGCCTCGGCTTTCAACACCAAGAAAGGAGCCGCCATGTATCGCCGCGCGTTTCTCTGCCTGACGCTTTTGGCGTTTGGTTGGGCCGGGCCGATGCAGGCCGAGCCCTCTGCCGCGAAGGATACCACTGCTATGACCAAAATCCGCGTGATCTTGCCCGATGCCACGCTCACCGCGACGCTGGACAACAGCGCCGCAGGCCGCAGTTTCGCGGCACTTTTGCCGATGGATCTGACCTTGAACGATTACCACGGGATCGAAAAAATCTCGGACCTGCCGGGCAAGCTCGATACGACCGGCGCACCGCGCGCCTACAAGCCCGAAACCGGCGACATCACGCTTTATGCGCCTTGGGGCAATCTCGCGATCTTCATCAAACCGTTTTCGAGCGCGGCAGGGCTGGTGCGGCTTGGCACCTTTGATGGCGCGATTGCGCCTTTGCAAAAATCTGGCGCGCTCTCGGCCCGGTTTGAACTGGCCGAGTAAACGCACCTATATGGCATGAAAAACCGGGGCCGCCGCTGGGCAGCCCCGGTTTTTGTTTCATTGCGCTTACTCGGTATATTCAGCGTCGGTCACATGCTCGCCCCAGGTCACGGCAGAACCATCGACCGTTTGCTGAATGGCCAGATGGGTCATGGAGGTGGTCGCGGTCGCACCGTGCCAATGCTCCACCCCCGGCGGGCACCACACCACATCGCCCGCTTGGATCAGTTGCTTCTCCTGCCCGCGCTCTTGCACCCAACCGCTGCCCGCCGTCACAATCAGCTTTTGGCCTGCCGGATGGGTATGCCACGCGGCGCGCGCACCGGGCAGGAAGGTCACCTCCCCCGCGCTAACGTCGCCCATATCGGGGCCAAAGACCGGCGCGACCAAAGCCGTCCCGGTGAAAAACTCCGGCGCGCCAAGCTGCGCCGCGCGGCTTTCTGCCGGGGTTACGGTCATGTCTTGTGCCAATGCAGCCGGAGCCGCAAGCAGCAGGGCGAAGGTCGCGAGGTGAAGTTTCATCTGGTGATCTCCCTTAAACGTCAAACGGCACTTCGGCCGACAACCGGGGGGCGCCCGCTTGCGGAAGATCAGCTAGCCCATGGGCAGGCGGAGAAAATGCGCCGATCCGGGAGGCATTCATGAGCCCATTTCACGAAACCAACCCGCGCTTGCTGCGTTGCGGGCTGCTATCGCGCACTAAAAAAGGGGGGCGTATGGGCCACACCCCCCTTTGCAGGCCCCGCGAGGCAAAGCCGGGCCTGTTACCAGGGCAGAGCACCCTGATCGTTGAAGAAGCCGCCGGTCGGGCCGTCGTCTTCCAAAAGCGCCATCTGCAAGATCACCACGGCGGCTTGGTCCACGGTGCGATCGGGCATGAAATTCGTCGCGGCGGTAGCGGTGTAGCCGGGGCAAATCGCGTTCACTTTGAAACCTTTGTCGACCAGCGCTTTCGCATAGCCAACGGTCAGCGCGTTGACCGCCGCTTTCGAGGCCGCATAGGTCGGCATGATCTTGTCATGGTGGTCCCAGCTCGGATCATGGCGCAGCCCAAAGGAGGCCAGTTCCGACGACACATTGACGATCCGCGGCGCGGCGCTTTTTTCCAACAGCGGCAGCATCGCTTCGGTCAGGCGCAGCCCGCCCACCACGTTGATCGCGAGCGTCTGTTCCATCTTTTCAACCGCGCTCATGCCGGGAACGTAATCAAGCCCCACACCGGCGTTATTGATCAAAATATCAATATGGCCGTAATCGGCTTCCAGCTTTTCGGTCAGCGCGGCAACGCTCAGCGCATCGGTGACATCGAGCTGCACCGGGGTGACCGAGCCGCCCTCGGCACACAACGGCGCGGCGACCTCTTCGCCCGCTTTCAAATCGCGGCAGCCCAAGAGCACATGCACGCCCGCGCGCGAAAGCCCCGCCACAACCGCCGCCCCAATGCCACGGTTGGCGCCGCTGATAAGCGCAATCTTTTGGTCTTTGTCTGACATTACCCTGTCTGCTCCGTGTCTTGCGCGACGCGGGAGCAGTTTGCCCCGGCCCGCCAAAGTCCACCCCGGCAGTCCTCTGTCGGGGGGCTTGCACCCACAAGCCGACACATCGTATAAAACCTCAAGTTAGGTTGAGGTCAAGCGAGGAATGCGATGACAGCAGCGACAAATGCGCCCAATGCGAAACCAGCCCGCGCGCCAGCGGCGGTGCTGACTGTGGGCCAAGTGGCCGAGCGGGCGGGCGTTGCCATCTCGACGCTGCATTTCTACGAAAAGAAGGGGCTGATCGCGGCCCTGCGCAGTTCGGGCAACCAGCGCCGCTATGCGCGCGATGTGTTGCGCCGAATCGCGATCATTCGCGTCGCGCAAGATTTGGGGTTTTCGCTTTCTGACATTGCCGCCCTGTTGCGCCCTTTCCCGCCAGATAAAACGCCCGATGTGCATGAGGTGCGCGAGATGGTGGCCGGATGGAAGGCGGCCATTCAAGCCCGGATCGAAGGGCTGACCGAATTACGCGACACCCTCGATGGCTGCATTGGCTGTGGCTGTTTGTCGAAAGAAATCTGCCCCTTACGCAACCCAGACGACAGCTTGGCCAGCGAAGGCAAAGGCGCGGTCCTGCTTACCGCTGGGCGACGCAGCCCAGGCATTGATGAATCTCAGTCATGAGTTCATGCCAGTGTAGCGAGATTATCCTGTCCCATACGCTGCACTATATCCGCTTCACAAGGACGCAGCCGCGTTCAACCGGATAGGGCCGCTCAGGCCGAAACTACAGGAGATGAGACGATGCTCAAAGACACCATGACCCTGCCGAATGGCGTTGCGATCCCCAAGCTCGCTCTGGGCACCTGGATGATTGAGGACGACAAAGCCGCCGAAGCGGTGAAAGCCGCCATCGAAATCGGCTATCGCCACATCGACACCGCGCAAGCCTATGCCAACGAGCGTGGTGTGGGCGAAGGCGTGCGCACCTGCGGCGTGCCCCGTGAAGAGATTTTCGTGCAAACCAAACTCGCTGCTGAAATCAAAGACTACGAAGGCGCCAAAGCCGCGATCCAAGGCTCGCTCGACACGCTCGGCCTTGAATATATCGACCTGATGATCATTCACAGCCCGCAGCCGTGGGGCGAATGGGCGGTGGAAGACCGCTTCTTTGAAGGCAACCTTGCGGCATGGAAAGCGCTGGAAGAGGCGCTCGCCGCTGGCAAACTCCGCGCCATCGGTGTGTCGAACTTCCAAAAACAAGACCTCGACAACCTGCTGCAAAACGCCACCGTCAAACCGATGATTAACCAAGTGCTGGCCCATGTCGGCAACACGCCGTTTGAGCTGATCGACTATGCCCACGCCAATGGCATGCTCGTTGAGGCCTATTCGCCGATCGCGCACGGCAAAATCCTCGACAACCCGGAAATTGGCGCGATTGCCGAGAAATACGGCGTGACGATCCCGCAGCTGTGCATCCGTTACATCTTGCAACTGGATTGCCTTGCCCTGCCGAAAACCGCCAACCCGGCGCATATGAAATCGAACGCCGAAGTCGACTTCGAAATCTCGGCCGAAGATATGGACGCGTTGAAAGCGATCAACGCGAAAGACTACGGGGACGCCAGCGTCTTCCCGGTGTACAGCGGCAAAGCCTAAGGCCCAGCCTTACCACACGCGAACAACAGAAACGCCCGGAGAGTTCTCCGGGCGTTTTCTTTGGGGGAAGCTAACCGTTTCAGAGCAATGAACGGGCTCCCCCCCCATTCGGGGCTGACCTTGCTTCACGCGCGCCTCAACCCCACTCCTCCACAAACTCGCGCCACTCGCCTTTGCTCATGCCAGAGGTCTCTTGCGTCACCGCCTCGCCTGCCAAGCGGCGCTTGAGCACCTCTTTCGCCTTCGACGACACGCTCACCGCGCCAAGGCGGTAGTCTTCAAACGCCTCATAGGCTTGCGGCACCCAGTCTTTGACGATGTCGCACATGGTCTGGGCATAGACGCGGATTTCGTATTGGGCATGCACATCGGCGCGCAGGCGCAAGAAGTGGAACAGATTGTGCAGGTCGATCTTCCAATACCACTGGGTGTAGATATTGGCGGGCAAGTTCATCCGCGCCAGTTCGCGCGCAAGGCCCAGTTTGCCCGCGTCTTCATCGGGCGTCAGCATGTCTTCGTAATGGTCATAGGCGCGCATCGCATCTTCGCGCAGAAGGTCAAGCACGCGCGCCGCCTCGGCGCCCTCCAGCACCTGCCCGCGGCCCTGATTGTTCACCACCGATTGTGCCGCCAGTTGATCGGGCGCGGGAATGTAGAATTCGCGATCCAAGATCGAATAGCGCGCGGAATATTCGTTCACATTGGCGGTGCGGTGGCGGATCCATTGCCGCGCCACGAAGACCGGGAGTTTGACGTGGAATTTGACCTCGCACATTTCAAACGGCGTCGAGTGCCAGTGGCGCATCAGGTAACGGATCAGGCCCCGGTCATCGGACACCGCCTTGGTGCCCTTGCCATAGCTGACGCGGGCGGCCTGACAGATCGCGGCATCATCGCCCATATAGTCGATCACCCGCACCAGCCCGTGGTCGAGCACAGGATGCGCGGTGTAAAGCCGCCCCTCCATTCCCGCGGAGGTGGCGCGCAAGGTCGGCGTGGTGGTGGCACGTTG
Source organism: Rhodobacter aestuarii (assembly GCF_900156655.1). Taxonomy (GTDB): domain Bacteria; phylum Pseudomonadota; class Alphaproteobacteria; order Rhodobacterales; family Rhodobacteraceae; genus Rhodobacter; species Rhodobacter aestuarii. Next base: position 89,353 of record NZ_FTOG01000002.1, read on the forward strand.
CGCGTCGATCTCGGCAAGCTGTTCGGGGGTAAGCGACATGGGGGCCTCCAGGGGTAAGAATCGGGCAGACTATATCTACCCAAAGCGCTTCACGGAACCGCGAGATGATGTGAGACGCAAAGGAGAGTGTCGCAGATGGGGCACGACGCCTCAGACAAGCTAATCAAAAGTTTATGCAAATTGACTTTTCTACCTATTTTCGGCACGCTTTGCGCAAAAGAGCAGTCAACGAAAGACATAACAATGATCAGACGGGTTATTCCGTTTGCAGTGCTTTTGGGCATTGCGTCTTGCAGTGGTGCGGCCGTGAACGGCCCTGCCGGGGGCTCAGGCACTGAAACCGGAACGGATGATGGTACGACGGAAACCTCCACCATCCCCGATACGCTGGCCGTAAACCTGAAATCCGTTAGCTTCGATGGCACCAATCTGCAGGTGACAATCGACTCGCTCGATTCGACCCCGGTTTCCGTGACCTATCTGCGCGATAGCCGCTTGGATTTGTCGGGCTATACTGCTTTCCGGATGCAAGAAGACGCGCTGGATCGGCTGTTCGTCGCGTTGGGGGCTGTGTCGACCGATGGGTCGGTGCAAGCTGTGACCGTTGGCGATGGCGGCCAGTTCAACACCTATTTCGCGGGTGGCGCCTATGACCGCTCGGGCACTTTTGATCGCCCCACGGGCGATGGAACGGCGGGCTCCGGGCAGGTGTCTTACGCGGGCAGCTATGTTGCGGTGACCAATATGGGCGCGCCGCGTGATGGCGGGGCCGATGATGTTGCCTTGCCGATCACCGCTGGCACTGACACCTCCCTCACGCCGCGCCAGCCGGTACGGGTGCAAGGGGATATCTTCCTCAATGCGAACTTCTCGGACAATTCGATCAACGGCGCGATCTACAACCGTCAATTGGTAGATACGAATTACGCGCTGGTGGATGTTATTTTGGTACCCGGGACGATCAATGACGACGGCACCTTCGAGGGCGTGGCCGAGTATGATACCCGCGCGCCCATAGGCACCTATGGCGGGATTTTTGGTGGGACCGACGCGCATTCGGTCGCCGGGCTCGTGCATCTGACCGAATTTGACACCACCATCGACAATGAGCAGGAACATGGTGTCTTCGTGCTGACCCAATGCGGCCCAGACAATACTCTGCCGGTTTGCACCAATGTGGCGAGCCCCTGACCGCGCGCTGCGGCTTGGGCTGACCGTTGCCACCCTATGCCTTGCCGCAGGCGGGGGGGCGACGCCTCCCGCCTTGGCTGAGGCGCCACCTCCCCAATCTTCGCGAAGCGAAACCATTTCGCTCGCCGATGCAAGCACAGAGCAAATCGCGGTTGCGGCAACGCAGGCACTCGCGGCGCAGCAAACCGACCTTGCGGTTATGCTGGCCGAGGTGCTGTTGCAGCGTGATCCAAAGAACCCGCTTGGTCATTACATCTTCGCGCGAGCGTCTTTGCTCGTGCGCGATACGGCCACGGCACGAGAAGCGGCACGGCGCAGCTTTTTCACTGCGCAAACGCCCGTGCAGCATTACGAGGCGGCGCGTCTGGCAGGGCAAGTCGCTGTGGCGGATCAGCGGCTTGGTGCTGCACAGTTTTGGGCACGCCAAACGATCCAATTTGCCCCCGATCCACGCGCCCGCGCGGTCGGAATCTCCGATTTCCGTCGGCTGCGTGCGGCCTCCCCCACGGCCTTCCGGTTCAAGCTGGGCATACGGCCCTCAAACAATGTCAATGGCGGCGCGGAAGAACGCACCAACGTGATCGACGGCTTCGACGCGGTAGGCTGGCTGAGTGATGATGCCATGGCACTGCCGGGCGTTGTAGGCACCCTAGATGCCGAGGTCAGCCGCCGGATTGCACACACCCCCGAAAGCGAAACCCGGCTTGGGTTCAGCCTTTATGCGCGCGCGGTCGATTTTGAAGGCCGTCCAATGATGGTCCCGGCCTATACGCCGGGGGATCCGGCCCCTGATCCTGTTGAAATCCGCAATTCGGATTATTCCTCGACCTCGCTTGGCACACATCTGGAACATAGCCGCAGCTTCGGGACCACATTCGGGCTGCAAGCACGGCTGGAAACGGGCCGGAACTGGCAAGCCGGGCAACAAGCCTATGACTGGATCGGCGCAGAGGTTCAGGGCACGAAGATATTAACGGGGGGCAATCGGCTCAGCTTCGCACTCGCGCAGGAAGAGCGGAACTGGCAAGGCTCACCCCGCAATGACACGCGCCGTGCGCTTAGCCTAGGGCTGTCGGGGCGCCGTACAGCGGACCATCTCCCCGGCGATTGGCGCATTGGGGTGAGCGCAAGCCAACTTGAGAGCAATTTCACTCAAGCACGCGACTGGACGCTAACCGGAAGCGCAGGCTTCACACCGAAGGCGCAGCTAGGCCCATTGGCTATGACCTTTTCGGCGGGGTTTTCGACCAGCGTTTATCCCGATTACACCGTGATCGGCTTTCACCCCGATGGCGGACGGCAAGACGAAACGGCCTTTGCCGAAATCGGAATATGGGCTCCGAAAGTCGGCGTTGCCGCCTTTACCCCAGAGATGCGGCTGCAAGCGGTGCAGGTGGAAAGCAATATCTCGCGTTTCACCCGGTCGGAGCTTTCGATGACATTGGGCTGGCGGTCGTCTTTCTAAGCGCATGTGGTTCGCCCTTGCCCCCGCCGGTGAGGGCGCTACCATCCCGCCCGAAAGGAGATTTCCATGCAAATCCGCTATCTTCACACCATGCTCCGGGTCGCCGACCTCGACCGCACGATCGCCTTTTTCGCGTTGCTGGGCCTCAAAGAAACCCGCCGCACTGAAAGCGAAGCGGGCCGGTTCACTTTGGTGTTCCTGGCCCCGCCCGGTCAGGAAGATTGCCCGGTGGAGCTGACCTATAATTGGGATGGCGACGAAGGTCTGCCCTCTGACAGCCGCCATTTCGGGCACCTTGCTTATGAGGTCGAAGATATCTACGCCATGTGCGCGCATCTGCAGGCCAATGGCGTGGAGATCAACCGCCCGCCGCGCGATGGCCGCATGGCCTTTGTGCGCAGCCCCGACAATGCCTCGACCGAGCTTTTGCAAATGGGCGAAGCACTTGCACCCGCCGAGCCGTGGCTGTCCATGCCCAATACCGGGCATTGGTGAGCGGCATGGGCAAGCCTTAGCGCTTGAACTTATCGGCCAGCTTTTCGAGCGCCGAGCGGGTATCTTCCGGCTCGGCGTTTTCTTTGGGCACGGGCTTCGGTTCGGGCTTGGCGCGCGGACCAGCGGGTTTCACAGCTTCGGGCTTGGTGCCCGTTGAGGCGCGCGGCGGCGCGGTGCACAGGGCCACAGCATTGAGGAATTTGCTCCCCTCCCCCGCCGCCAAAGCGGGCGCGCCGTCAGAAATCCCGCGCAAAAGGTCATCCAGCCAGTCAGCCTCGGCTTTCGCAAAATCGGCCAACACATAATTCGCAACCCGGTTTTTATCGCCCGGATGGCCGATGCCCAGCCGCACGCGCGCATAGGCCTCGCCCATATGCTGGTGAATCGAGCGCAGCCCATTGTGCCCCGCATGGCCGCCGCCTTGTTTCAGGCGGCACTTACCGGGCGCAAGATCCAGCTCGTCATGAAACACGGTGATCTCTTCGACAGGGATTTTGTAAAAATCCGCCGCCGCGCGCACCGATTGGCCAGATAGGTTCATAAAAGTCTCGGGCTTGAGCAAAAGCACCCGCGCCGCGCCAAAGCGCCCCTCGCTCACCTGCCCCTGATACCCCTTGCGCCACGGTGCAAAGCCATGATCGGCGGCAATCCGATCTACCGCCATGAAGCCGATATTGTGCCGATTTGCGGCATATTTCGCGCCGGGATTGCCCAGCCCAACCCAAAGCTGCATCGTGCTTCTCCTTTGGCGGTGGTTCTAACGGGCGGGACTGCGGGGGGCCAGCCCCTGTGTCGACGTCTCGCCTTGGATATTTGCACAAAGCCGAAGAGATCAGGCCGATGAGCGCGCGAAACGACGCCGCCAATCCGAGGGCGCAAGACCATAGCGGGCATGAAACGGGCGGCGCAACGCGGCGGCGGAGGCGAAGCCCGCAATATGGGCAATCGCTTCCAAATCGGCACGGCTCGTTTCCAACAATTCCGCCGCGCGGGCCAGTCGCGCCTCGGTCAAATAGCGCGCAGGCGTGGTGCCCGTAGCCTCATGGAAGCGGCGCAGAAAGGTGCGCTCTGACAACCCCGCCTTGGCGGCGAGTTGCGCCGCGGTGGGGGTCTCTTGCAGGTTGTCGCGCAGGCTGGAAAGGATCGGCGAAAGCCTATGCGCCTCATGATCGCGCGGCACCGGGCGCAGCAAGAACTGCGCCTGCCCGCCATCGCGGCTTGCGGGCATCACCAAGCGCCGCGCGACAAGGTTTGCCGCCTCGGCCCCGAAATCGCGCCGGATGATATGCAGCCCCAAATCCATCCCCGCCGCGGACCCTGCCGAGGTGAGGATATCCCCCTCGTCAATGAACAAAACATCGGGGTCGGCCTGCACTTTTGGGAACCGATCTGCCAAAGCGGCCCCATAGCGCCAATGCGTGGTGGCGCGGCGGCCATCCAAAAGCCCTGTTGCCGCCAGCACAAAAGCCCCCGAGCAGATCGAGGCGAGCCGCGCGCCTTTGGCATGAGCATTTTGCAATGCCGTGATGAGGCCCGCCGGCACCGGCACATCCAGCCCTTTCCAACCGGGCACAACGATCAACCCAGCCTCTTCCAGCAACTCCAACCCGCCATCGCAAGAAAAGGTCAGCCCCCCATGCGCGCGCAAGGGGCCGGGCTCAATGGCGGCGGTTGCAAATGCATACCAATTTGGCCCCATCTCGGGCCGCGCCAGTCCGAAAATCTCTGCCACAATGCCAAATTCGAAGATGCACAGCCCATCATAGGCCAACGCCACGACCCGGTTGTTTGGGATCGGCGGCAGATTGAGATTTGGCAGATTTTGCACGATCGTTGTCATACCGCCACCTTACGCAGAGGCCGCGCCGCTGGCAATCTCAATTCCAGACAGCCAAGGAGAGCCCCATGAACCCCGTTCTTGCCCGCCCCGCCCCCGCGCCCGAAAGCCTGATTGCCGCGCTCGAAGCCCAATGTGCGCTCCATACCGATTGTTCGGACGTGCATGCCACCTTCAAAGCGGGGGGCGATCCGGGCTTTGTGCTGCTGCATACCATGGGCACGCCCGAAACCTTCGCCCGCCGCCATGTGCCGAACGCGCATTACCTGCCGCATCGCCAGATCACGGCAGAGCGGATGGCGGAATGGGCGGAAGACACGCTGTTTGTCGTCTATTGCTCTGGCCCGCATTGCAACGCCGCCGAGCAAGCGGCTTTGGCGCTCGCCCGCCTTGGGCGGCCCGTCAAAATCATGCTCGGTGGGCTGATGGGCTGGGAATATGAGGGCTATGCCTTCGCCGCTGGCGCCTAAGCCGCCCCTCAACCGTGCCACACAAACAAAAACGCCGGGCCAAGGCCCGGCGTTCTGCATTCCCTAGGCGGGAAATTACTCTTCGGATTCTTCGTTATCCGAGGAAACGAGGCCCGACGGCGCCGTGATGTTGGCAACCACGAAGTTGCGTTCGATCGTCGGCTTGCAGCCTTCCGGCAGCGGGATGTCGTTGATGTGGATAACTTCGCCGATTTGACGGCCGGTCAGGTCCACGGTGATGTGATCCGGGATATCGCCGGCCATCACTTCAAGCTCCACCTCGGGGCGCACGATCGTCAGCGTGCCGCCACGCTTCAGGCCGGGGCTCGCTTCGGCGTTGTCGAAGTTCACGTGGATGAACAGGTTGATGCGCGAGGCACGGTGGGTGCGCATGAAGTCGATGTGGGTCGGCAGATCCTTCACCACGTCTTTTTGCACGCCACGGCAGATCACGCGCACATCTTCTTGGCCGTCGATGTGCAGGTTGAACAGCGTCGACAGGAAGCGGCCCTTGCGCAGGCGGGTGAGCAGCTTGTTGTAGTCGAGGTTGATCGCGAGCGGTTCCTTGCCATCGCCATAGACGATGCCGGGCACCTTGCCCTCACGACGTGCTGCGCGAGCGGCCCCCTTGCCCGTCCCCGTGCGCACCTCGGCTTCAAGAGTTTCGATCTCTTTGGCCATTTGGTATCTCCAATATGAAAAAGGGCCCCCTCCAAGGGTGTGGGCCCGTTGAGGGCTCGCGCATACAGCGCCTACCCCTTTTTGGCAAGGCAGAATCGGGGGCCAAATCGGGGCGCGGGTCATGGTGGCAGCAAGCTGCGCCGAAATCACCCAGCCAAGGGGCATATCAAGCCGCCGAAGGCTGCGCTAGTCTCGCGCCGCTGGGCGGCTTGCGGCCCGGTACAGGAGAGCGCGCCCCAAGGGCGCCAGAAGACAAGGAAGATACCCGTGGCACCCGAGGCGCATCCCGAACTGGTCGAAACCCTAATCGCCAAGGTCGATGCCGGCGCGCATCCCGCCCCCTTGGTGCGCGCCTTGGCTGAAGACATTGCCGCCGGGCGTTTCAAGGCTCCCGATGTGGCGCTCGTCGGCCTGCAAGGCGCGCTGGACGCTGCGGCCGAGACGAAAGCCTGTGATGACCCGGTGCTGGCAGAGGTCGCCGCGCTGAATGACTCCGGCGCGCGCGCAGACGCCGCCGGTTGGTTGGAGGCCGCATTGGCCGCAGGCGCAAGCGACGCCGTGCAAGCCGCCGCGTTCCGCCAAGACCGGATTTGCAATGCCCCCGAGCGCGCCGCTGCCCGCCATTTGGAGGCGCTCAAAACCGCCGCGCCCGCTGGCGGCGTGATCCGCGCCGCCGTTGAGCTGCTTTACGAAAAGCTGGAAGCGGGCGAGGCAGCGAATGACCCGTGGGAGCTTTTGGTCGCGCTTGAACTCGCCAAGGCGCTTTTGAAGCGTGCCAAGGGCCGCGATTTGGGCCAAGCGCAAACCAGCCTTGCCAATTGCCACCAAGTGATCGGCCAATTCCGCCCTGGTCGGAAGCATTTGGACCTTGCCGCCGATCTTTTTGCCGCCGCCGCCAAAGCGGCCAGCCGCACCAAACAGCCCGAAAACTGGGCCTTCGCGCAGCATAACCTTGGCGGCATTTCCGAACTGATCGGCCTGCGCCACCAAGACGGCGCGATGCTGAAAAAGGCCGCGAAAGCCTATGGCAATGTGCTGGAGATTTTCAACGCGCAGGGCAACCCGGTGGAATGGGCGAATACCACCAGCGCGCTCGCCAATGTGAAAGCCGCGCTTGGGCGGATGGCGCAAGACCCTGTGGCGATTCAAGAGGCGGTCGAGATGTTCGACGATGTGTTTGACGCGCTTGAGGGCGAGGATCTTGCCCAAGATCGCGCCAGCGCCCGCGCCAACCTTGCGATGGCCAACCGCCATTTGGGCGAGGTGACGGAGGATGATGCCCTGCTTCGCACCGTGCTCGAAGATTTTGCCGAGGCGCTTGAAGACATCACCGCCCCCGCCCCGCGCGCACGGCTGCTGCACGCCCGCGCCCTCACCCATTTGGCGCTAAAGGATCTCGACGCTGCGCCGGCGGATTTTGAGGCCGCGCTGGCCTTGGGCAGCCGCGACTTTGCCGATTACCGCGCGGGCGCGAACCATATTGGCTTGGCCCGTGTCGCACTGGCACGGGGCGATAAGGCTGGGGTGGACACCGCCTTGACCACGGCAGAGGTCGCCTTTGCTGCGGAGCCTGCAAGCGCGGCGCTGAAGGAATGTGAGGCGTTGCGGGCGGAGATCGCCACCAACTAGCGCTCAGCGCATCGCTTGACCGAAGCACCCAAAGACCGCAAGCTTTCCGAAAAGCCTTTGGGAAAGCGGTTTTGAGCACATCGCAACACGCAGCCAATGTTCTGGTGTCGGTGCTGGCCACGGCCAGCGCCAACAGTTTGGCCAGCGGGGCTGGGGCCGCGGTCTCGGGGCTCTTTTCCCTTGCCGAAGTCGTGCATGCGCTCCGCCGTAAGCCTGAAACATGGGCTGAAAGCATCGCTACGCGGTTGGATACGGCCTTTCAGGCCCATCACCTTAGCGACACCGAGCAGCTTCATCTCCGGCAGATGATCGAACAGGCCCGCCGCGTGGCCCCTGCCGAAGTGATGGCGGTGGGCCGCGACCCGGAGCGGCTTTGCACGCTGATGATGGCGGGCTTGCGTGACCCGGCCTTGACCGGGGCCAGCAGTCGGGCGCGGTTCACACAGATCGTTGCGCCGCTGTTGCGTGATCTGATGGCCCAGCCCGAAATCATGGAGGCGTTGCGCCCGGCTTTTGAAGAAGCAGTGCTGTCGGCCTTGAACTTGATTGCCGCGCAGGTTGAGGCGCTGACCATGCAGATGCAGGACACCGCCATGCGATTGGGCGAGCAAGAGGCGCTGGTGCGCGACCTCGCGCGCCGCTACGCCCCCGGCAGCGAAGGCAGTTTTGACAGCGCAAGAATCGGGCTGGAACAGGCGCTGGAAGCAGCACAACGTTTGATGGCGCAGGGCACCCTGCCCTCCAACCTTGATGCTGCCGTGCAAGCGGTGCAGGCCGAGGTCGCGCGCCGCGTGGCCGTGCAGGATTTGGACGGGGCCGCCGACATTACCGCGCGGGAGTTGGAGCGCTTGGCTGAAGAAGTGGCCCAGCGCCAACAAGCACAACTGAAGCTGCTCGACACCGCCATCGACCTCGCCCGCGCTCGCAACCGCCCAGAAGAGGCGGCAGAGTATGTGTTGGCGAAGCTCCGCCTTGAGGGGCAGGCGGAGGCGTTTCAAGCCTGCGGAAGCGTTTTCCAAGGCTGGTATGAGCGTGGGGCCCAACGTGCTCAGGACTTTGACCTACAGGTTGCCCTCGCGATCACGGAGCACCTCGAACGCTTGGCGCAGTCCCCCACAGAGCGTAATGACGCCCTCACTGCGCGCGGAATGGCACTCAACGCCTTGGGGAGACGCGCCATGCACCCAGAACAGCTGATCGCCTCCATAGACACCTATCGACGCGCCCTTACCGAGGTCGACCGCACTTTGCAGCCCAACAAATGGGCAAGCACCCAACACAACCTTGGCAACGCACTCCACGATCTCGGGCTACGCGAAGAAGGGACAGCCTCCTTCGAAGCTGCCATATCGGTGCTTCGCTGCGCTTTGGAAGAAAAACGGCGCGATCTAGAGCCGCAAAGCTGGGCGCGCACGCAAACCAGCCTCGGGAACGCGCTGATGGCCTTGGGGCGGCGCCAAGAAAGTGTCGCGCCCTTGGAGAAGGCGTTAGAGGCTTATCTTCTTGCCTTAGAAGAACAGCCCCGCGCAGAAGACCCGCAATCCTGGGCGCGTACGGAAAACAACATGGCTGGCACGCTCGCCATTATCGGCTTGTTCAGCAGAGAGCCGGACCTGCTTGTGCAATCACTTGAGGCTTATCACGCCCTGCTCGCAGAATGGGACCAAGAGCGGATGCCGCTTTATTGGGCACACACCAATGACAACATTGGCTGCACCGAACTCGATCTCTTTGAGATGACAAACGACCCAACGCTACCGCAGCAGGCGCTAGATCGTCTTTTGTCGGCGCGGGCCATTTATGAAAGCGTTTCGCCCTATCATCTCGAAAGATGCGACGCGCAGATTGCCCGCGCGCGCAAAGCGCTCGAGAACCTTACGCGTTGAAGAGGAAGTGCAGCACGTCGCCGTCTTGCACTTCATAGGTTTTGCCTTCCACCCGGAACTTGCCCGCCTCTTTCGCGCCGCTCTCGCCGCGGTATTGGATGTAATCCTCATAGGCCACGGTTTCAGCGCGAATGAAGCCGCGCTCAAAATCGCCGTGGATGACGCCTGCCGCCGCCGGGGCCAGCGTGCCCTTGCGGATGGTCCAAGCGCGGGCCTCTTTCGGGCCGACGGTGAAATAGGTTTGCAGGCCCAAAAGGTCGTGGCCCGCGCGGATGAGCCGGTCCAGACCCGCTTCTTCAAGGCCCAGTTCACCCAAGAACATCTCGGCCTCGTCTGCATCCAACTGACTGATCTCTTCTTCGATCTTGGCGGAAATCACCACCGTCGCGGCGCCGCTCGCCCGCGCCATTTCGGCCACGCGCTCGGATTGCGCATTGCCTTTGGCGGCGTTTTCTTCCTCGACGTTGCAGACGTAAAGCACGGGCTTTGCGGTCAGCAGTTGCAGCATGTTCCAAGCTTTGCGGTCATCATCGGCCACCGCGACGGTGCGCGCGGGGCGACCGGCCTCCAGCGCCTCTTTCGCGGCGGTCATCAGCCGCGCATCTTCTTTGGCTTGCTTGTCGCCTGCGTTGATTTTGCGGCCAAGGTTCGCGAGCCGTTTTTCAAGGCTCTCAAGATCCGCGATCATCAATTCGGTCTCGATCGTCTCGGCATCGGCGAGCGGATCGACGCGGCCTTCGACATGCGTCACATCGCCATCCTCGAAACAGCGCAGCACATGGGCGATGGCATCGGTTTCGCGGATATTGGCCAAGAACTGGTTGCCCAAGCCTTCGCCCTTAGAGGCACCTTTCACAAGGCCCGCAATATCGACAAAGGTCATCCGCGTCGGGATGATTTGTTTGGAGCCTGCAATTTCGGCCAGTTTATCAAGGCGCGTGTCGGGCACGGCGACCTCGCCCACATTGGGCTCGATCGTGCAAAAGGGGAAGTTCGCCGCTTGCGCCGCGGCGGTTTTCGTCAGCGCGTTGAACAGCGTCGACTTGCCCACGTTCGGCAAGCCCACAATCCCCATGCGAAAGCCCATGTCACTCTCCTATCTGCTTGCGCGCCTCATACGCGGGGCGGGCGTGCAAAGCAAGCGCGGCCCTTTCGCCATTGATTTTCGCGCGGGCTTTCTGCAAACCGCCAAAAGCATATTCGGGGGAACGCCATGACTCGTATCGACGCCAAATTCGCCGCGCTCAAGGCCGAGGGCAAGAAAGCCTTTGTCGCCTATATCATGGCCGGGGACCCGGATCTGGAAACTTCGGCCGAAATTCTGGCCGGAATGCCAGCGGCAGGGGTTGATATTATCGAGCTAGGCCTGCCCTTCACCGACCCGATGGCAGATGGCCCGACGATCCAGTTGGCCGGACAACGCGCGCTTGATGGCGGGCAAACGCTGCAAAAGACGCTCGATATGGTCACCGCGTTCCGCAAGACCGATGACACCACGCCGATCGTGCTGATGGGCTATTACAACCCGATCTATAATCGCGGCGTGGCGAAGTTCTTGGCCGATGCGAAAGAGGCCGGGATTGACGGGCTGATCGTTGTGGACCTGCCGCCCGAAGAAGATGCCGAACTGTGCATCCCAGCAGCGGAGGTGGGGATCAACTTCATCCGCCTTGCCACGCCAACGACCGATGACAAGCGCCTGCCCAAAGTGCTGCAAAACACCTCTGGCTTTGTTTATTACGTCTCTGTCACCGGGATCACCGGCTCGCAGGCCGCGCAGGTGAACGACGTAGCCCCCGAGGTGGCACGGATCAAAGCGGCGACCGATCTGCCGCTCATTGTGGGCTTTGGGATTTCCACGCCCGACGCCGCGCAAACTATCGCCAGCGTCGCCGATGGTTGCGTGGTGGGCTCGGCCATCGTCAAGGAAATCGGCGCGGGCAAAAGCCCTGCTGAGGTGCTTGAAGTGGTCGCCGCCCTTGCCAAAGGCGCCCATTCGGCCTGAGACTTCCGCGCCTCTGACCTTTGGGAAAGGGCTGCGCATGTCGCTTGATCGCACCACAAGCTTGGCCTCGCTCATTGTGTTGGCAACGGGCGTGGCTTGGGGGTTTTATTGGCTCTCTGTCCGCGCACTGGACGCAAACGGGCTTGCGGGTGCTTGGGGCACGGTTGCAATGACCCTTGCCGCTTCCCTGCTGATTGTGCCTTTTGCCCGGTTTGGGCGCTCGGCCCCCTCTGCCCCGCTCAGTTCTTATGCCTTTGTCGCTTTGGGGGGCGCAGCCTTTGCGCTTTACTCCATTGGCTTTGTACAAGGCCGGGTGGCGATGATCATCCTGTTGTGGTTCTTCAGCCCAGTCTGGAGCACGCTGATTGGCCGCTTTATCATGGGCTGGGCGATCTCGGCTTTGCGCATTGCAGCCATTGTCACGGGGCTTTCAGGGCTTGCGATCTTGATGGGGGCCGATGGGTCGCCCCTGCCGGAAAATGCAGGCGAGGTGATGTCGCTTCTGGGAGGGTTTCTTTGGTCGATCTCCACCACGGGCATTCGCGTCAAACCGCCCCTCGCCCCGGCCAAGGCGGCGTTGGTCTTTGCCTTTGGGGCCACCGCAACGGCGCTTGCCTTGGCGCTGATCTTCGCACCGCCGCCATTGCCAGAGATTGCGCATCCGGGAGCTACGGCCCTGATTGCCATTGCAGCAGGCGGGTTTTGGTGGGGGCTCACGCTGGCGGCACTAATGTGGGCGGCGGTGCGGCTTGACCCCGCGCGGGTGAGTATTTTGCTGATGAGCGAGGTGCTGGTCGGCACCCTCTCTGCGGCGCTCCTTGCGGGCGAACGGATGAGCGCGTTTGAGCTTTTGGGCGGTGGGCTGATCCTTGCTGCCGGGGTGTTGGAAATTTGGCCCACCCAACGCGCGGCACCCCGCAAACAGCTTTAAACAAGCCAATCTGCCCTCAATTTCGTGCCTTACAAAGAATGATCCATCTTCGGAGCATCTTAAGTTTTCATCCTTAAGTTGCACTCAGCCAACCTAGTAGTTCGGTACGAGGACCTCTATGTTTTCCAAGATGAATATGCCGGATCTGTCCCGGCGCTTGCCGATGATGATGACGCTGATCGCACTTGTGGCAACGCTGTGCACGGCTGTCCCGGCTTGGATGATCACCCGCCAGTCCCTTATCAACAGTTCAGAAGACACGCTGGCGAACCTTTCGCGCGGCCCCGAACAGGCGCTGGAATTGCTGCTCAATGGCACACGGGCGGATCTTCTGTCGATGGCGCAAGACCGTTCGATTCAGCGTGCGCTGCACGACTTTTCTAGCGCTTATGCCGCGCTGCCGGATGCGCTTGGAGCGCTGCAAGAAACCTATATCCATGACAACCCCAACCCACTGGGCGAAAAGAACCTGCTTGTAAGTGCGCAAGATGGCAGCGCCTATGATGCGCTGCATGCGGATGTGCATCCCGGCCTTGCCACGCGGCTTGCAGAGCGCGGATTTTACGACATTTTCCTGATCGATACGGCGGGGAACATCGTCTACACCGTGTTCAAGGAACTCGATTTCGCGACCAATCTGAACACGGGCGAATGGAAAGATACCGACCTTGGCGCGGTGTTCCGCGAAGCGATGGACCTGCCCGCAGATGGCGCGGCGGCGTTTCGTGATTTTGCGCCATATTCCCCCAGCGCAGATGCGCCCGCCGCCTTTATTGCCGCCCCGGTCTTAGGCGCCGAGGGCACCCGACTCGGGGTGATTGCGATTCAGCTGCCCATCCGGGCGATGAACATGGCGGTGCAACGGGTGACCGATGGCACCGATTCAAAAGCCGCCTACCTCCTGGGGGCCGATCTGCTTTTGCGCTCTGACCTTTTGGCGACCGAGCAAGATGACATCCTGACCACCCGCGAAGACAATGCCGCCGTGCGCGCGGCTTTGGCGGGCGAAACCGGGGTGATTCGGGTCAACGATAGCGCCGGTGACCGTTTCATCTCTTATCGCCCTTTCACCTTCCTCAACACGCAATGGGCGCTTTTGACGAGCGAGTCTTCGAACGAATTGCTTGCCCCGCTTTGGCGCATGACATGGACCTTCATGGCGATTGGTGCCTTGGTGATGGCGGCCGCAGCGGCGCTTGCGATCCGGCTTTCGCGCTCCATCAGCACTCCGCTCACGGAACTGACCTCGGCGATGGGCGAAGTCGGCCAAGGACAACTTGATCACGATGTGCCGCATCGCGATCGCAGCGATGAAATTGGCCGGATGGCCCGCACGCTGGAACAGTTCCGCCTTGCCTTGGTGGAGGCGCGCGAGACCGATGCCCGCCTTGCCGCCGAACGCGAAGCAAGTGCAGAGCGTGAACGGCAACGTATCTTGAAAGAGGCGGAGCGCGAACGCGCAGAACAAGAGCGCGCCCGCGAGGCCGAAGAGGCGCAACGCGCCGCCGAAGATGCGCAACGCGCCGCGATTGATGATGAGCGCGCCCGCGCGGATGCCGCCCTGAAACAGGTGATCCAAGCGCTGAGCGCGGCACTGCGGGCGCTTGCAGATGGGCAGCTAGATGTCTCGATCGAGCAGTTCTTTGACGAAAGCTACAAGGCGCTGCGGATGGACTTTAACGCCGCCGTGAATAGCCTGTGCGAGATTGTGACGGAAATCTCGATCGCTGCCAGCACCATCCGAACCGACAGTGATGATATCGCGAATGCGGCGCTCAACCTGTCGCGGCGCACCGAATCCTCTGCCGCCTCGCTGGATGAAACCTCATCGGCGATGCAGGAAATGCTGAGCACGGTCACCCATACCAACTCGAGCATTAACAGCGTGCGCACTTTGGCAAACGAGGCCTGCGACCGGGCCGGGCGCTCGCAACAAACGATGCGCGCCGCCGTTGAAGCGATGCAGCGGATCGAGGCTTCCTCCGATGCAATCACGCGGATCATTGGGGTGATTGATGATATCGCCTTCCAAACCAACCTTCTGGCGCTGAACGCAGGCGTTGAAGCCGCGCGAGCGGGCGAAAGCGGGCGCGGCTTTGCGGTTGTGGCCTCGGAAGTGCGGGCCCTTGCCCAACGCGCCGCTGAATCGGCCGCAGAAATCGGCTCGCTGATCGCCGACAGTGGCAGTCAGGTCCGCGAAGGCGTGACGCTGGTGCGCGATTGCGGCACAGCGCTGGAAAGCATTTCGGGCGCTGTGTCCGATATTTCGCTGCGCGTCACCGAAATTGCCTCAAGCGCCAGCGAGCAAGAGCAGGGCATTTCCGAAGTGACCCGTGCCTTGGGTCAACTTGATACTGCCACGCAAGAAAACGCCGCGATGTTTGAACAAACAACCGCTGCGACCAGTTCGCTCGCCACCGCCGTGGGCGATTTGGGCACGCTGATTGCCCGGTTCCGTGGCTGGGAAAAGGTCCAAGAGACGAACTCAAGGGTCGCCTAACCTTGAAGATACGCCTCGTGAGACGCGGGGACCTGCGTTTCACGAGGCGAACCCGGTGCGTGCCCCGTCAGGAGGCGCGCACCAGTAGTTTATCCGACGCCAGCCAAAACGGCGCGAGGCACAGCGGCGTGTTGCTCATCGGCAAGATGCAGTCGTCAAGCGCCACACCGATTTCATCCGCCATGAACACGCGCCGCGCGACGATCCGGGCGGCCACCTCCGGGTAGAGCCGCGCCAGATCGGCGCGCATCTCGGCATCGGCAAAGGTCACCGCATCTTCGTTGTTGAGCGCTTGGCCCACCGGCATCGGCACCGGGATCACATCCACTTGGAACGGCATGCCCGAGCGCAGTTTCTCGGTGGAGCCGGGGGTGATCGGCGTGTGCAGCCATTCATCATGGCCAACGAGGTGGCCGGGGTTCAGCGCGGGCTTGAGGTCCGATCGCGCCAGCGTTTCGCGCACGGCAGCGTCAATCTCGCCGCCAGTCACGCCGATTTTCGCGGTTTCATACCAACGAATAAGCCCCGCAAAATAGCCTTTGGCCTTTTCAAGGAAAGCGTCGTTTTCGGTATCAAACAGCGCGGCACGCGAGGACAGGCCACCCCAATAGCTGACCGCCGTGGTGACGCCATCGCCCTTTTGCAGCTTGCGCCCGCGCGGGCTGCGCAGCCCAACCACCGGCGTGCCAAGGGGGGCAGAAGCAAACATCACATGGGCCGAAAGTTCTTCGCCCATATAGCCCATGCGCGCGGCGGCAGTGAATTCATCATCGCCCTCGCGGACGCCCTGCACGATCCGCCACACCGCATCAGAGGCACGCGCGGCGCCCCATTCCCAAGCCGCGATTTGGTGCACATCGACCACCGCCCGCAGCCCGGTTTCGGGGTGCATCAAGATCGGGGTCGCTTCGGTGAGCGTGCCTTGCGGGCCAACCGCCGCGCGCAGCGAATCCACAAAATAGGCCGAGGCATGGAAGCTTGGCGCTGCCCCGCCCCACTCCGCGCCCGAGAGGTATTTCCACCCCACAACGCCAATGCTGTCACCGGTTTTGACACCAATTTCGGCCAAGACAACCGACAGTGCCGGAGCAACAGAACGGTCTTGCCCCATCAGGCTGCAGCTTTGGCACAGCACAACTTCAACACCGGGCAGGCGCGACAGCGGTGCGTAATCGCGGCTTTCATTGCCGCAAATCAGCACCCGCCGCCCCGCCGGACCAAGCAGCAAAAATGCCTCTTCAAAGCGCGGCTCAAAAGCGGTGAGGAAGGCGATATTGGCAAGGTGCTCGCGGTCTGCATAGACCGCGACCCAATCCGTGCCCGCCGCCGCGAAGAGTTGATCGCATCGCGCGGCATAGACCTCTGTCGGGATTTCCGGGCAACGCGCGGGGGTGCCAAAGCTCGGAACAGAGAGCGATTTCAGGACGATGCTCATGCCTCCACCTCAACGGCGTTGGTGGCAATCGACGCCTCGGTCACATCCCAATTCATATCGGGATCAAGCGGGTAGCAGGGGCGCGGCAGCAGCTTGTATTCCAGCCGCGTGACATCGAGCGCCGAGGCGCCATCGGACAGAAGCAAAATGAACCGCTCGGCGATGTCTTCCAATTGCGGGTGCAGATAGCCCAGTTTCACCACATAGATGCGGTGATCGGTCGGCGCGATGCCCATCATCTGGAAATGGGCGGGCGTAGTGATCCCGATCGAGGCATCGTGGAAGGTAGCAATCACATGGCCGATGCGCACCCGCGCCCAAGCCCCGCCGCTGCGCAGATAGGGTTGGAACCCGTCGGGCTGCAATTGGTCGCTCGCCGCTTCCACCACAGCTTCCACCTGACGGCGCGGACCGCCAGCGGGTTGATGCTCGGCGCCAAGGTCAAGCGTGATCGTTGCCCCCTCGCCCGCCGCAGCGCAGGCGGCAACAATGCCCGGCGCGGTGATGCCAGCCACGACCACATCTTCCAATTCCGGACGATCCAGAATGGCTTGCAACATCGCCGTCGAATGGCCAGAGGCCCCGGCGGTGGTGTTATCACCAGAGTCGGTAAGGAACAGCGGGCGCTCGGGCGCCTCAGCCGCCAGCGTCAGCCCCGCCTCAACCTCGGCATGTTCCATGCGCAGCTTGTATTCGGCGCGGTTCGCCCAGACCCGACGCGCCAGATCACTGGCCACTTCGCGCGCTTGCTCCATCGAGCGGCGCGATTGGCCAATGGCGCTCGCCCCGATCCACGGCTGGTCATTCCACGCAAAACCGACCAGCAAGTTGGCCTCAACCATGCCGTCAATCGCGTCATAATCAGGCAGCGAGCCATAGATTTCACGCGAGGGCTCGGCAGTGGTGACGCAAATTTCACCGGGCAGCAGGATCGGCACATGAACCCGCGCAATATGCTGGCGTTGGCCGGTGCGGATCACTTCAAGCAGTTGCTCGGCGCAGCGATAGCCGGTCGATTGGTCATCGCGGTGCGGCGCGGTGCGCAGAACCGACAGCGCGCTGATCCGGTCCAGCATCCCTTGCGTCACTTGCCCGTGCAGATCGAGGCACAGACCAATCGGCACATCTTTGCCCACCGCTTCGGCAACGTGATTGAGAAAGTCGCTATCGGGATGCGCGTCGAGCCCGCGTACTTCCATCGCGCCGTGGTTGACCACGATCACGCCATCGAGCGGCCCCGCTGCGCGCAGCCCGGCCACCGCCTCATCGCGCACGGTTTCATAAATCTCGCGGGTGAAGCCGCCACCGGGCAGCGCCGTGCCCCACAGGATCGGCACCAATTCAACATCGGTTTCCTTGGCCAAGCGCTCTTCAATGCCGCGGATCATCCACAGGCCAAGCCCGATCATCTTTTCGCCGCGTTGCACCTCCATCGTGGTAGTGGGCACGGGCGAACGCAACAGGGCTTCATAAGAGATCCCGGTAACGGCTATACGCATTTTCTGCGGTCCTTTTCATTGTGCCCGGGGCGGCAGCCCCAAAACTGGGTCCGCGCAGGGCACGTCTTCACTTTCAAACTTATTTCGAGCTGCCACCGAGCAGGCCGCGCACGAAGGCTTTCTGGAACAGCAAGAACGCCAGAAGCATCGGCAGAACGGTCAGGATGGCCGAGGCCATGAGCGGGCCATGCTGCACCTGAATGGCGCCGACAAAGCCGTTGAGTTTTGCGGTCACGGGCATCACATCATCGCTGGCGGTCAGCGTCATCGCGAACAGAAGGTCGTTCCAGACCGAGCGGCTTTGCACGATGGCAAGCGCCGCGATCCCGGTGAAGCTGGCGGGCATCAGGATTTTGAAGAAATAGCCCGCCGGACCACAGCCATCGACCTGCGCCGCTTCATAGATTGAACGCGGCACGGTGGCGAAGAAGTTGCGCATGAAGAAGGTGCAGATTGGCACACCATAGGCCACGTGCACCAACCACAGGCCCGGGATCGTGTTGTAAACCCCAATCGCGCGGGTCACGAAGAAGACCGGGATCTGCACAATCTGGAACGGCACGAACATGCCCGAGAGCAGCAAGAAATAGATCCAGCGGCCCTTTTTCGGGTCCATCATCGAAAGCGGATAGGCCGCCATCGCCCCGATCAGCACCGACAGCACCACCGAGGGAATCGTGATCATCAAGCTGTTGAGCACCGCGGGCCCCACCTCGGCCACCGCAATGCGGAAGTTTTCGAGCGTCGGTTCCGAGGGGAGCGACAGAACCTGCGTCAGTTCAGCGGGCGTTTTGAAGGCGGTGTTGAGCGTGACCAAAAGCGGCACGGTGAACAGCACGCAAACAAAGATGGCGGCGGCATAGCGCAGGACACGCGCGGGGCGCAGCGGCGCGGCGGGAGCAAGGCTCATTCGGCGGCCTCCTCGACGTTGCGGGTGATATAGGCGATGTAGGGCAGGATCAGCACCGCCGCGAGGCACAGCTGAACGATGCCAATGGCGCTGGCTTTGCCCATTTGGAAGGTGGCAAAGGCCACGTCATAAAGCTGGGTGGCCAACACTTCGGAGGCGCGCGAGGGCCCGCCGCCGGTCATTGACCAGACAAGGTCGAAGAGCCGCATCGCCTCGATCCCGAAAAGGCCAAGCACGAGCACGGTCGAGGGCCACAGATGCGGGATGGTGATGCGGCGAAAGATCGTGAAGGCCGAAGCGCCATCAATCCGCGCGGCTTCAAAAAGCTCTGCCGGGATCGAGCGCAGGCCCGAGAAGAAGACGAGGAAGGAAAAGCCCGTCGTGCTCCAAAGCGCGGCCGCCATCACCGAGTAAGAGGCAATATGGCGATCACCGAGCCAGTTGGAGGCCACGCCCGAAAGACCGATGCCGTCGAGCACGGTGTTCACAAGGCCGCCATCGGGCAGGTAAAGCCAACGCCACACAGCGGCCACCGCCACGGGGGTGATGATATAGGGCAGGAAGATCAGCGTCTTGATCACGCCTTCGCCCTTCAGCTTGCCATCGACCAAAAGCGCGAGTGCAAGGCCAAGCGTGCTGGGGGCAACCAAGTAGAAAGCGAGCCACTTCAGGTTGTTGGCAACCGCGTGCCAAAACCGCGACTGGCCCATCAACGAGCCGTAATTATCAAGCCCGACAAAGCGCATCGTGGGGGAGATCCCATCCCACGAATGCAGCGACACGAAGCCGGTGTAGCCCACCGCATAGACATAAGCGGTCAGGAAGAAAGTCACGGGCAGCGCCAGAAACAGCGTGTAGGTCAACGCTTTCTGGGCCCGGTGATCGCGCGGTCCTTTGATCGGCATGATGGCCTCTGGTCGTTTCGGCGGAGGGGCGGAAATGGGGCAGGTGCAGGCGGCACATATCGCCGCCTGCACCAAAGGATTTTACCAGGTCACGAATTCGCCGGCTTCTTTGACCTCGACACGCATATCTTCGAGCGTTTCGAGCATCTCTTCAGCGGCTTCGGGCGACGGGTCAGCGGCATAGGCCGAAACCAGCGTGCCGAATTCGTCGCCAAGGCGCACCGGCAGGAGGTTTTTCATGTTCGGCACAACCGCACCGCGCGGGCTCGCCGCCTGAATTTCCTCAAACGCGGCTTGACCATAGGCCGAGTAACCGGCGCTGCTGGCAAGCGGGTTCGCCGCCACCGAGCCTTTGACCGTGTTGAACGCTGCTTGGCCTTCGGGCGAAGCCGCCGCGCGCATGAAATCTTTGCCGATTTCAGCCGCTTTGCCTTCCACACCGCTGGTCAGCGCCATCAGGTCCATTTGCATGACAACGCCGCCATCCATGCCCGGCGCCGGGAAGAAGCCGTATTGCTCGCCTTCGGTCCAGCCCGCATCAGCAAGGTAGGCCGAGAGCCAGTCGCCCATTTGATACATGGCCACTTCGCCTTCGGCGAATTTGGCACCGGTGTCGGACCAAGTGTAGCCGGTCCAGTCATCCATGAAGTGATCGGCATAGGCATCGGTCCACGAGGCCAGCGCCGCTTTCACACGCGCATCGGTGAAGGGGATCTCGCCCGAACCGAAAGCGTAGTAGCCGTCTTGGCCCAGCGCGTTGTAGAGGAAGCTGTAGAAGGTATAGAGCGTCCAGCCCGGGCCACCGGCGTTGCCCATCGCTTGGTAACCAGCGGCTTCGATTTTGTCGGCCACGGCGTCAAATTCTTCTGCCGTGGTGGGGACTTCGAGCCCAAGCTCGTCGAAGATCGCTTTGTTGTAGAAGACGTTCGAAACCACGTGCAGGTTCAGCGGCACGCCGTAAAGGTGGCCATCCACGCTGACGACTCGGCGCACACCATCGGCGATGTCGGCAAAGCCCGGGACATCCGAGACAACATCATCAAGCGGCGCGATCCGGCCCGCATCGGCGAAGCTTTTCAGCTCTTGCGCCATGCCCGATTGATAGACTGCCGGGGGCTGCCCACCAAGGAAGGCGGTTTGCAGGGCGCGGCGCATCTCGGCGGTGTTGCCGGTGATCACGCGGGTGCCAATCGGTGCGCCCGGGTATTGTTCGTCATAGACGCCAATCAACGCGGTCAGGGCGTTGGCTTCCGCGCCGCTGGCCCAATAGGTCCAGACTTCGGCCTCTTGCGCCATCGCGGGGCTTGCGAGGGCAAGAAGGACAGCGCCGGTCGCGAGCGCATTTTGTTTGAGGGTCGTCATATTTTACCATCTCCTGCTGGGCTTCTCAGTTGGTCCCCGCAGACATGCCTGCCATCCGAGGCAGCAGACACAAGATTTATCACGACACCAATCATAAATATTCCAACACCATACACGATAAGCCCTATTTTTGAGCATTTTTTCGCCATATCTGCATATTTTTGGCGCTAACATGTCTATTTTTGATGTGACGTCAGAAAAATTCGGCCGAAATCTTGGCTTCGGCGGCGTTTTCAGCGGAGTTATGACGACACACAGAAAAAAGGTTCGCCACCGTGCACCCATCCTATGTCAGGCAATACAATGCGACGCGCATCTTCCATGCGCTGCGGGCAAACCCCGGTATTACCAAGCGTGGCCTGACGGATTTGACCGGCTGCGACAAGTCCACCGTCTCGGCGATTCTGCGCGCGTTTGAAGACATTGGCTTTGTCGAATCGGATGCGGCGCAAGAAACCGGCAAGCGCGGGCGCCCCTCGGCCAACTATCGGCTTTCTGCCGACAATGGCTTGCTGATTGGCGTGCACCTTGAGTTTGAACAGATGGCGATCGTCGCGGCCAGCATTGATGGCACACCGATTCGCAAATGGAGCCAGCCGCTGCCGACCGACCCGGCCGCACTGGCAACCGATCTGCGCCACGCGATTGGCGCGCTTTGCCATGAGATCTCCCGCAGCCAAGATGAGATCCGCGCCATTGGCATCACCCTGCCGGGGCTCGTGGAATCAAGCGGCGGGCTCGCCCATGCGCCGAGCCTTGATTGGTATGAAACCGATATCGGCAACCTGCTGCGCGACCAGATCGACGCGCCCGTCTATATCGACAATGACACCAACGCTGCCGCGATGGCCGAGTATCTCTTTGGCCAATGCGGGCAGCTGACCGATTTTGTGATGATCGACGGCGGGCTTGGCCTTGGCGGCGGGATCTTTTTGGATGGCCGCCCCTATCGCGGCGCTTCGGGCTTTGGCGGCGAATTGGGCCATATCAAAGTGGTGCCCGATGGCCGGATTTGCGGCTGCGGCGCACAAGGCTGCCTGTCGGCCTATATCGCTGCGCCCGCGCTTTTGGCCGCCGCGCAACGATCGTTGCGGGTGCGCAATGTCGAAGAACTGATCCGCGCCGCCAAAGACGGCGCCCCACCGATCCTTGATCTGTTTGAGGATTCAGGCCGCCATCTGGGCCGCGCGCTTTCCGACATCGTCAATATTTTCAACCCCTCGGCCATTGTGCTGGGCGGGATCGTGGGCCGCATCTGGCCCTATGCCGAAATCACCGCGCGCAAAGAACTGGCAAAGCTGGCCATGCGCGCGCCGCTGCAAAACACGCAGATCCTCGTCTCCGATATCAGCGCCGCAGAAACCCCGGTTGGGGCGGTGGCGCTGGCGCTCGAAGGCTTCACCTCTCTCGACGGCCAAAAACCCGGCCCTTGGTAATTGGCTCCCGTCGCCCTCCCACGCTCGAACACGGACCCCTCCCATGGCAACACTCTCCCTCAAATCAGTCACGAAGAGCTATGGCACTGCGCAAGCGGTGCGCGGGATCGACCTAGAGATCCCCGATCATGCCTTCGTCGTCTTTGTCGGCCCTTCGGGGTGCGGCAAATCCACCACCTTGCGGATGATCGCAGGGCTCGAAGACATCAGCACCGGCACGGTCGAAATTGATGGCCGCCCCGTCAACCACCTTGCGCCTGCGGAACGCGACATTGCGATGGTGTTCCAAAACTACGCGCTCTACCCGCATATGTCGGTGCGCGACAACATCGCCTTCGGCCTGCAACAGCGCAAAATGCCAAAAGCCGAGATCGCAGAGCGGGTGCAGAAGATCTCTGACATGCTTGAGCTTTCCGCGCTTTTGGACCGTAAACCGCGCCAGCTTTCGGGCGGGCAGCGCCAGCGCGTTGCGATGGGCCGGGCAATGGTGCGTGACCCGGCGGTGTTTCTTTATGACGAGCCACTCTCCAACCTTGATGCCAAGCTGCGCGTGCAAATGCGTACCGAGATCAAGCGGCTGCACCAAGTCGCCCCCACGACCACGATCTACGTCACCCACGACCAAACCGAGGCGATGACGCTCGCCGATATCGTGGTGGTGATGAAAGACGGGCTGATTGAGCAAGTCGGCACGCCGCAAGAGCTTTACTTCCACCCGCGCACCGCTTTTGTGGCGCAATTTGTGGGCTCGCCCTCGATGAACCTGATCCAAGCGCAGGTGACGGGCAGCGCAGAGGCCCCGCAACTGGAACTCAGCGATGGCACGCTTCTGCCCGTATTGCCCGAGCGCATCCCGGCCTATGGCGCGCATCTGGGCCGCACCATGACCTTTGGCGTGCGCCCCGAAGACCTGCTTTTGGCCGAAGAGGGCGCGCCCGGCTTTGGCATCACGATCGATCTGATCGAACCCTTGGGCCAAGAGATCCTCGCGTTTTTCAAAATCGACGGCCAAAGCTGCGCAATGCGGCTTGATCCGATGTCCGAGGTGCGCCCCGGCGACCGGCTCACCGTCACCCCGCGGCTGGAACGCTGCCACCTCCTTGACCCTGAAACCGACCTTGTCGTGGCCCATGCCGCGACGCCCACAACTGAAAGTGCCTCCCAATGAGCCCGAATTACGATCTTGTCATCAAAGGTGCGACTGTCGTCACCGAGGGGGGGCCGCGCCAATGTGACATTGGCATCACCGGCGAGCGGATCGCCGCCTTGGGCGAGGCGCTTGAGGGCACCGAAGTGGTGGATGCAAGCGGCCTGATCGCCCTGCCCGGCGGCGTGGATAGCCATTGCCACATCGACCAAGTGGACCCGCAAAACGGCCACGGTGCGGAAAGCATGATCTCGGGCACCCGTGCGGCGCTGGCCGGCGGCACCACCTCGATCATCTCGTTCATCTCGCAACATGCGGGCGAAGAAATCGCCGATGTGTTTGCCGAAAGCCTGCGTCGCGGCGAGACCTCGCTTGCCGATTACACCTTCCACCAGATCATCTCGGACCCGACCGACAAAGTCGTGCTTGAAGACATCCCGATGGTGGTTGCGGCGGGCATTCGCTCGCTCAAAGTGTTCCTCACCTATGAAGACGCGCATCTGACCGACCGCGAATTCCTGCGCGTTCTGGCCGCCGCCCACCGCGAAGGCTGCATGGTCACCGTGCACTGCGAAAACTACGACGCGATTGGCTTCTTGACCGAACAGCTTCTGGCGCAAGGCATGGTCGAGCCGAAATATCACGCGTGGTCGCGCCCCGAGGTGGTGGAACGTGAGGCCACCTACCGCACCATTTGCTTGGCGGAACTGGTCGACACGCCGATCCAAATCTTTCACGTCTCGTGCCACGAGGTCGCCGAAGAGATTGAGCGCGCGCAAAAACGCGGCCTGAAAGTCTGGGGCGAAACCTGCCCGCAATACATTGTGCTCGGCGCCAAAGACATGGATCGCCCCGGCCGCGAAGGCGCGAAATACATGTGCTCTCCGGCACCGCGCGACCCGGCCAATGTGGAACCGTTTTGGGATGACATCCGCCGTGGCGTGATTGATGTGATCTCCTCGGACCACAGCGCCTTCTTCTTCTCTGGCCCGAAAAACTCCAAAGAGGTGAACGGCACGGATGCCGATTTCAGCCAAATCCCGAACGGCGTTCCGGGGGTGGGTTCGCGTATGCCGCTCGTTTTCTCAGAAGGGGTGTCGAAAGGCCGGATCGATCTGGAAACCTTTGCCCGCCTGACCGCCACCAACCCGGCGCGGATCTTTGGGCTTTACCCGAAAAAAGGCGCAATTGGCGTGGGCTCGGATGCCGATATCGTGCTGTGGGATGCCAACCGCAAAGTCACCATCACCAATGCTTTGCTGCAACATGCCGTCGATTACACCCCCTATGAGGGGATGGAAGTCACCGGCTGGCCGGTGGCGACCTATCTGCGCGGCAAGCTGTCGATGAAAGACGGCGTTGTCTGTGCCGAGCCGGGCCAAGGCCAATTCCTCAAGCGTGAGGCCTATGAGCTGGCCACGCCGCGCGGCATCACTCCCAACGGCTTCAACGCCGCCAAACTCCCACCGCAAGAAAAGAAGTAAGATCATGACGGTTCAACGCAGCCCGATCCCGCCCAGCAAATCGGAACTCAACATTCTCACCTTCCCCGGCGGCGGCAAGCTCGTTTGGGCGGTGGCCTCGGCCGATGATGTGACCGCCGATTTCACGGGCCAAACGCTTGATGTCTTCGCCAAGATTGAACGCATCTTGAAATCGGCGGGCACCGATCAAACCCATCTGGTGAAAGCCGAGGTGGTGGTGACCGATCACGACAACAAGCCGCTTTTCGACCAGCTTTGGGGCAAGTGGGTGCCGTCCGACCGGGGCCCGGTGCGCTCCTTCGTGGAAAGCCGGATGCCCGAAGGCGATCTGGTCGAATTGATCGTCACCGCCGTGATGCCCGAGGACGAATAATGCCGAAACTGAACTTCCACCGCTCGATCCTGCCCTTGGAGGCGCGCACTTGCGCGCCGGGCGCCACCGCCTATTTCCGGGGCGCGGTCGAGCGCAACTATGCGCTGCTTCCCCCCGAAGGCGTGCTCGACAGCCGCATGCCCGATTATGCGGGCACCATCGTGCGCTTTCTCGCCAGCCCCAAAATGGGCGCGGGCTTCGTGCAAACGATGCTGTTGGTCGCGCCGGGTGGCGGCACCTCGCGCCCCCGAAATGATGGGCTGCAGCATTTCTTGCTGGTGCAAGAAGGCACGTTCAATCTCGGCATCGAAGGGTTCTGTGAAAGCCATGAACTGACCGAGGGCGGCTATGCCTATTTGCCGCCCGGGGTATCGTTCACGCTCAAGAACGAAGGCGACCGCACCGCCCGCGTGCTCGAATTCTACCGGCCGTATGTGCCCGCCGAAGGTCTGGCGACGCCCGGCCCGGTCGTTTCGAACATCGCGCAAGTGGAAAAGGTCAACCACACCGGCAATCCGGGCCGTGGCTGGCAGCATCTGCTGCCCGATGATCTGGCCTTTGACATGGAAATGAACGTGCTCAGCTTCGCGCCCGGCACGCATTTCCCCTCGGTCGAAACCCATATCATGGAGCATTCGCTCTTCTTGCTCAAAGGTCAGGGCATGTATCTGCTTGACCGTGATTGGCACGAGGTCTGGGCCGAGGATTACATCTGGATGGGCCCCTGGGTGCCGCAGCAATTCTATGCCACCGGCTGGGATGAAAGCGCCTATCTGCTTTATAAAGACGTGAACCGCGATGTCAGCTTTGGCTGAGCGGACCTTGGCGCGGCTGGCGGAGCTGGCCGCGATCACGGCGGAGCCGGGCAAAATGACCCGGCTCGCCTTTAGCCCGGAAATGCGCGCCGCAAATGATCTGGTGGCGCGCTGGCTGCGCGAGGCGGGTGCCACCTCGGTGCGTATGGATGCGGCGGGCAATCTGATTGGCCGCTGGGGCGGGCCCGGCCCGGCGCTCGCGCTTGGCTCGCACCTTGATACGGTGCGCGATGGGGGCATTTATGATGGCCCGTTGGGCGTTCTGGCAGCCATCGCCGCAATGGAAGCGCTGCAAATGGCAGGCGACGCCCTGCCCTTCCCCGTGGAAATTCTGTGCTTTGGCGATGAAGAGGGCACGCGCTTTGGCACCTCTTTGGCCGGAAGCCTATCGCTTGCGGGCGGCCACCGCGAGGGTGGGCTGGTGTTGTGCGATGCAGATGGCATCACCGCCCGGCAAGCACTGAGCGATTTTGGCCTCGACCCGGATCGGATTAGCGAAGCCGCTGCTGGCCATAGGGCCTATTTTGGCTATCTGGAACTCCATATCGAACAAGGCCCGGTGCTGGAACAAGCCGGGGTGCCTTTTGGCGTGGTGAGCGGCATTGCGGGCGCCACACGCGGACGGATTGTGGTCACCGGGCAAGCGGGCCATGCGGGCACGGTGCCCATGGCGCTGCGCCAAGATGCGCTCACCGGCGCAGCAGAGATAATTTTGGCGATTGAGCGTGCGGCAGGCCCCGATGTGGTGGCAACGGTCGGTCAATGCACGGTGCGCCCCGGCGGCACCAACACCATCCCCGGCGCGGTGGAATTGAGCCTCGATCTGCGTGCGCTTGAGAATGACAAACGCGCAGCAGCCTGCGCGCAAATCCAGTATGAGATTGCGCAGATCGCCAAGCGGCGCGTGCTCAGCGCCGCGCTCGACATCACCAGCCAATCCGACAGCAGCGCCTGCGCGCCACAGTTGATGGCAAGCCTTTCGCGCGCCACCAAGCGCATGATGGGCGCCGCCCCGCCGGTTCTACCGAGCGGTGCAGGCCATGATGGCGCGCATATGAAAATGATCTGCGATTACGGCATGTTGTTCATGCGTTGCCGGGGTGGGATCAGTCATCACCCAGACGAAGCGATTGACACGCAAGACGTGGCCCCGGCGATTGCCATACTGGCCGAAACCTTGCGCGATCTCGCCCATCACCTAACCGCATAGCGACACAAATTTTGCCCCAAAGGTCAAGTCCCCAACGGGGGAATTGATAGGTTTTCCATAGCCTTACACACTGCCACGGATCGCCCAAAAACCGGGCCAACCGTGACAAAGGAAAGACCCGCTATGTATGACCTGTTTGAGAGCCCCGCCCTGACCGATGAAGCGCAATACGTCGAAGCGCTTATGGACACACTGGCCGAGACGACTGCCGCCGATTGGGGCTTGGATGCCCTGAGCTTGAGTACAGTAGCAAACAGCGCCGGGAGTATCGCCTCCGGAGGAGCAGGCCTTATGAGCACCGTTCAGGGCCTCGCACAGGTCGGGACGAGCGCCGCACAAGCCGCGCTCTCGGAAACCGAAGCCGACGACAGTGGAAAGGTTGCAGGCGCAGCGCCCATTGGCAGTGCCTATGACTTGTTTGGAGCATTCGTTAAAGAACTCCTCGCCTTGAACGACCTGATCCTAGAATTGGCCGCCAAAGGTGCGTCAGAGGAGCAACTCGCCGCCCTCGCGCAGAGCACTTTGACGGGGAAAGCTGGCTACTTCGGCGATAGCATTGGAGCGGCGTTCGGGGACTCGCTCGGAGATGCGATTGGCGACGCGATTGGTGGGGCGATCGGTCCCATCGAAGACGCCATCGAAGAAGCTATAGGCGAGATCGGTGATGCCATCGCAGCCGCGTTAGGCGTGAAAGACCAAACGAGCGAAGAAGCGGAACCGAAAGAGGCAGAAGCGGCAAAGCAAAGCGGATCTGAGCCTGAACAGCTTGACCTTTCCCAAGTTCTCAAAGCGGATAGCTTCGCCTTTACCTTTGCCGCCTAAGGCGCAAGCCGTGGCGCCCTATGCTGCCCGAAACGGCGCATAGGGCCCCTCACCTGCGACCGCAGCGCGCCTGACCAGTTGCTTGCAAATCCCCCTACGATTGGTAATTTCACCTAACCAGTTTTAGGAGAGCCCAGTGACCGTCATTACCTGCATCGACGATTTGAAGCAGTTGCACCGCAAACGCACGCCGAAGATGTTTTTTGATTATTGCGAAAGCGGCTCTTACACCGAGCAGACCTTCCGCGAAAACGTGTCGGATTTCTCGCAAATCCGACTGCGCCAGAAGGTGGCGGTGGATATGTCGGGCCGCTCGACGGCGACCACAATGGCGGGCCAAGATGTGGCTTTGCCGGTGGCGCTCTCCCCGGTTGGGCTTTTGGGGATGCAGCGCGCCGATGGAGAGATCAAAGCCGCCCGCGCCGCCGCCAAATTCGGTGTGCCGTTTACGCTCTCCACCATGTCGATTTGCTCAATCGAGGATGTGGCCGCGCATTCCCCCGACCCGTTCTGGTTTCAGCTTTACGTGATGCGCGACGAAGACTTTGTCGATGCGATCCTTGAGCGGGCGAAACGCGCCAATTGCTCGGCGCTGGTGCTGACGCTGGATCTGCAAATTCTGGGGCAACGGCATAAAGACCTCAAAAACGGTCTCTCCGCGCCGCCCAAGCTGACACTGCCGAACATGATCAATATGGCGATGAAAACGCAGTGGGGCCTTGAGATGCTGGGCACCAAGCGGCGTTTCTTTGGCAATATCGTCGGCCATGCCAAAGGGGTGGCGGATGCCTCCTCGCTCTTTAGCTGGACGGCGGAGCAATTCGACCCCTGCTTGGATTGGTCGAAAATCGCGCGCATTCGCGACCAATGGGGCGGCAAGTTCATTCTTAAAGGCGTGCTTGATGCCGAAGATGCCCGCGTTGCCGCCGATTTTGGCGCCGATGCGATCATCGTTTCAAACCACGGCGGGCGACAATTGGATGGCGCACTGTCTGCCATTCGGATGCTGCCAGAAATCGTGCAGGCGGTGGGCGACAAGGCCGAGGTCTGGCTCGATAGCGGCATCCGTTCTGGCCAAGATATTCTCAAAGCGCTGGCCCTTGGCGCCAAGGGCACGATGGCAGGGCGCGCTTATGTTTACGGCCTTGGCGCGATGGGCGAAGCGGGGGTGACCAAGGCGCTTGAGGTGATGCAAAAGGAGCTTGATATCTCGATGGCGCTATGTGGCGAAAAACGGGTGCAAGACCTCAGCCGCGACAACTTGCTGATCCCGAACGGGTTCTTTGAAACCTACGCCTAAACCGCTCAGGTCCGGGGCGCGCGCATCAGCGCCCAAAGCCCCGGACCCACGGCGGCCATCGCCAACGCCAGCATCAAAAACACCACCCGCAGCCCGGCCCATTCGGCCAAAGCGCCCATTAACACCGGGCCGATGAAAAAGCCCGAAAAGCCGATCATCCACGCGCGCGACAGCGCCCGTGCACGGGCTGCGCGCGTCACCCGTTGACCCAAAAGCGCATTGGTGGAGGGCACCACCACCGCCGCCCCGACACCAATCAAGCCAAGCCCCAAAACGGCGAGTGGCAGCGAGGGCGCGGCCGCGGTGATCACCGCCCCAACGGCCCCGGCTGCGGCGGAAAAGGCCACCAAGCGCGCTTCACCCAGCCGCGCGGCCAGCATTTGCCCACCCAAGCGAAAGAGGCCCATCACCAGCCCAAACATGGCAGGCCCCAAAGCCCCTGCCCCCACCACACCGCCAAGCCCACGTTCCAGATAAAGGGCAGACCATGTCTCGGTGGTGTTTTCCGTCACGAAGGCAGCAAAGAAAATCGCAGCCGCCGGCAAAACAACCGCCCATGGCATCGGGCTTGGCCCGGTGCTCGGCGCATCGGCTTCCGGCCCGGCGCTGTCTCTCGCCACGTGCAACCGCGAAGCCACAAGCACCAGCGCCAAGGCCAAACCGGGCTGGACCAGCTCAGGTGGGAACCCCGCACCGCGCAAGGCGCCCGCGAGCAAAGCCGCCCCGCCAAGCCCAAAGGAAAAGAGCGCATGGTTCCAGTTCATCAAGGGAAGGCCGGTGTCATGCTCTGCCTCCGAAATCCGCACATTGGCGGCAATATCGAGCGCCGACATCGCCGCGCCCATCATCAGCAGCGCCGCCGCAAGCCCCAAGGCAGAGTGGATCATCAAGGGCGTAAAGGTCACTGCAACCAACACAAAGGCGAGCACCTTGAGCGAGCGCGCGCCAAGCTTGGCGGTGATCCGTGGCACCAAGGCCATCGCCCCAACCCCGCCCAGCGCCGCGCATAGCAGCAGCAGCCCAAAGGTGCCGTCATCGACCCCCGCGCGCAGCTTGTAATCAGGAAGATAGGCGGCAAAGGCCCCCCAAAAGGCCCCAAGCCCCGCCAGAGCCAGCCCCGTTTCGCGGCTGGCCCGCATCACTTGCCCTAGTCGCATTCCCGCCCCCCGAAATCTTCGGGTTTAGCGGTAGCACGGGTTTATTCCGCCGCCCACTCCCGCGGGCAGGTTTGTCGGCAAGCTCTTGCCGGTTCTGCAACCTGATCGTGATGGGTGGGCGGGGCCACCACCCGTGTGCAGACCGCGCAGCGCTTCATTTGTTCCAGATGTTTGGCAAAATGCGCCTCTATCCCGCCATCAATCTCGATCTCGCGCTGGATCAAGTCGAAAGCCTCGTCAAAGGGCAGCGCGGCGACATCCGGCAAATGCGCCAACGTGTCATGCGGATCAAGATCGGCCCAATCATCGAACATCGAGCCGATGTCGCACAAAAGCACCGCACCATTGGCGCTCATCACCAATTCGGGCTCTTCAAAGCGCAGCCGATACAGCACGGCCTTCGGGCCGGGGTTCACTGTGGTCACCTGCGGCAAAAGGCTCAACACCTTGGCGGGCACCAACAGCAGGGGTTTGTCATGCTCGATCTGCGCCAACTCGCTGTGCAACAGCAAGCATTGCTCGGGCGCGACAAGCCGCCGATCATTATTGCCCAAAAGCCCAGCAGGCAGCGCAAGCGGCCAGAACCGCTCCGGCAAAGGATGCTGCAATCGCTCAATCGGGAAGCGTTCGATCACCTGGATCGCCCGGCTTCCATTGGCGAAGGTGCGCACCTCCTCACCTTCAATCAGGCTAGAGACTCGGCGCAAACCGCGCGCGGTTTGCAATACGGTTTTACCGTAAAGCCCTTGGGCGAGATCCAGAAACTCGTCCGCCCCACGTAAGTGCTGGCCGGTCGTGGCCATGCGTTCGTCGAAATGAAACACATCGGCGAAAGTATCGCGAAACACGGTCATATGTGACTCCCCTGCCCCCGGATACGTCCCAGCCCGTGTTCTTAGAATTATCCCAAAAACTTAAGGATGAGTTGATTGCCGCCGACCAAGCACAAAGCGCATGACGGCTTGGGGGGGCATGTGCTAGCGTTTTTGAAATTACCTTGTCATCAGCATCCAAACAGTTTCATGTCCGAAACCCTTCCGGGCCTTCCTGCTACCCAAACCAGCGCGCCGGTGGACAGTGTCGATCCGGACAAAACGCACCCGCCGGCCACGATGCTCCGCTATGGCTCGCCAGAAGCGCTGTTTCTCGCCATTCCGCAGATTTCGGAAATGGTGCAGGCGCGTCCGCGCGAAGGAGAAGAAATGGCCGCATTTTTATCGCGGCTGCGGTCCTCCACCACCCCCGAAGAGGCGGTGACCTTCACCGCTTTTGCCGTGGTGCCGCAATTGGCCGTTTGGTGGGCCTACGAATGCCTGCGGCTTTTGCCCGAACAAATTGAGTCACGCGACCGCCCACTTTTGGAAGCGATTGCGGGCTGGACGGCAGAGCCCACGCAAGATCGCCGCTTTGCGCTTATGCGAGAGGCGCTCTTCGCGCCCTTTCGTTCCCCGACCGTGATGTTGGCGCTGGCAGTGGGCTGGTCTGGCGGGCCGCTCGCCCCGAATGACCCGATGCCGGTTCCCCTGCATCGCGCGCCGCGTTCGATCAATGCGGCGGTGCTGTCGTGCCTTGCGCGCGCCGATCTGTCGCGTCGTTCGGTGCTGCTGGCGCGGTTCATCACCATGGCCGAAGCCCTTTACAGGGGCTAGAACACGGGCCACAAATGGGGTTCCTGACGCCGATCGGCGGGGGTGAAGGATCGGACGATGCCGCTGGTTTTGCAAATCGAGAACGTCGATCGTCTACCCGACGGTGGCCCGGTGCGGATCATGGTGGGTTCGCAGGGCTGTCAGGTCGGGCGCAATTCGACCATGCATTGGGTGCTGCCAGACCCGTCGCGAATGATTTCCGGCCATCATTTCGATATTTCCTTCACCGATGGGGGCTGGTGGCTGACCGACCGTTCGACCAATGGCACCTTCTTGCAAGGCAGCCGGTATCGGCTCGATCAGCCCTATCGGTTGCGCCATATGGACCGGTTTCAGGTCGGCCATTACTTGATTGTCGCGCTGATCAAGGAACCTGCCCCCGCGCCACCGCCGCCCAGCCCGCAACCGCCGAGCCCTCAACCCGCTTGGTCGATGCCCTCGCCAAACCCGTCGGCGGGCGCGTACGACCCTCCGGGGGCGGCTTATACCGGTGGGATCTGGAACCTGCCGGGGCAAGATGCGGCAACGCCAGCGGCCAGTGCAAGCGATCCTTGGGCAACGCCTGCGCCAACGCCATCCCCCGCGCCCGCTCCGCAACCGGCCCCCGCGCCGATGCCGCAGCCCAGCCCGATTCCGGCTTCGCAACCGATGCCGCGCCCGGCCCCGCAGCCCTTTGCAACGCCGAGCCAAGCAGCCCCGATGCCCCCTTCGACCGGGCGGATGCCCGGACAGGCAGGCGATTTCGCCGATGATTTCGTCGCCAACCCGGTGTTTCGGCCCGGTACGGTGCCAGAGCCAGCCCCCCCACCAAGCCCTGCGCCCGCCGCACCGCCGCTCGCGGCCCCGACACCAGCGCCCGCTTCGGACGCGCCACAAAGCGCGATCTTGCAACCGCCACCCCCTCCTTCAGAGGAAGGCGTCACGGGGCTTGGCAGTCCGCCCCCCGCGCCGGAACCGCAGCCTTTGTCTGTGCCCCCGCGCGACATCTCTACCCCGCCTGCGCAGGTTTCGCTCCCGCCTCAGGGCGCGGCATCCCCCGGACTTCCCCAAGAAGCAAATACCCCGCCCAACGCGGGGGCAACCGGTGACCTTGTCCGTGCCTTTTGCACCGGGGCAGGGCTAGATCCCGCCGCCTTTGCCGATATCGACCCCGAAGCCTTGGCGCAGACACTGGGCAAGACGCTCAGGTTGACCGCGTCTGAGGTGATGACACAGCTGCAATTGCGTGCTGCAGCCAAGCAATTCACCCGTGGTGGCGACCGCACCATGCGCACGGCGGAACATAACAACCCGCTGAAATTCTTGCCCGATGTCGAACATGCGCTGGAAGCGATGTTCTTGCGCCCGCGGGCGGGTTTTCTGCAAGGCCCTGACGCCATGCAAGAAGCGCTCGTTGATTTGCGCCATCATCAGGTGGCTTTGTTCGCAGCCCTGCAACCCGCACTCAGCCAGCTTCTGGGCGATCTCGCCCCCGAAGATATTGAAGGGGTGACAGAGGGCGGGCTGTTAGGCGGGTCTCGCAAGGCAAAAGCTTGGGAAACCTATGTCGCGCGCTGGGATGCGAAGACTGCGCCGCATGAAAACGGCATCCTTGATGCCTTCTTGATGCATTTCGCCGCCGCATACATGGAAAGCATCGCGGGGCAAAATGGTGGGCGCGGCGGAAACGGCGCGGGCTAGGCCGGCCAAAGCCACACCATAAAAAGCCCCGAATGCAGCCTTGACCCAAACCGGGAAAAAGGGGACGCTCCCGGCATTGACTTAGCTTTTTGGGCCCTTGGGCCAAGAATTTCGGGGGGACCATTACGATGGACTGGTTGACCGACCCTATCTCGGACGAGGCCCCCTGCGGCCCCGATCTAGAAAAGACGGGCGATGCGGAATTCATTGAATATTACTTCGCCGCAGAATCGGAACTCCCCGAACGCTATCTGATGCCTCAGGTCTTCGACCCGGCGTCCATCGACTATCGCAAGGAAAGCACCAAGATCGAAGCGCTGCTCAAACGCAGCCGTGATTTGCGCCTGCTATCCCTTTTGGCGCGCTTCGCCATCCTTTCTGGCCGGGTGAAAGAATTCGCCCAAGCGCTTGAGTCGATGGTCGCGCTGCTGGAAACTTGGCCAGAAGCCGCACATCCCGCGTTGCCTGCGCGCGGCTCGGCGCGGCGCGTGGCGCTCGATTGCCTTTCCAGCACGCCTTGGGTGGTGATGCCGATCCAATATCTGCCGCTTAATGGCATGGCAGAGGTGACTTTGCGCCGCCATCAGGTGGCAACCGGAGAGGCCTCGGCCCGCGACGGCGAAGAAACCAGCACCGCCGCGCAGATCATGGATATGCTGCGCAGCCCCGGCAACAGCGCCAAGGCCGCCGCCACGCAAGAGGCACTCTCGCGCGCTGCGGCAGCGCTGACGAAAATCGCCGATATCTGCACAAAAATCCCCGCCAAACAGATGCAACTTGATTTCGCGCGCCCCTTGGCCGCGATTGCGCAGGCGCAAGAGTTGATCGCGAGCGCCGATCCCACGCTGGCAGTTTGGGCGGGGGATGCCGCGGCGCCCGAAACCGAGGCCGAGCCAGCGAGCACGGAAACCGCCGCTGGCGCCCCCGAGGTTATTCTGCGTGCCCCTTCGGTTTCCGGGGCGAGTTCTGCCCCCGCAATCGAATCCATGGCGCAGGTGAAGGTGGTTTTGAGCGCACTTGAGGCGCATCTTGCGCGCACGGAGCCTTCTTCTGTTGCGCTCCTTTTGGTCACACAAGCGCGGCTCTTGATTGGCAAATCTTTGGTCGAGGCCCTTGAGACATTGCTGCCCGCCGAAGCGAGCAAGGCGACGGTGGATTTTGGCCCGGCCTCGGGCTTTTCGCTCTCGATGGATCGGCTGAAAGCCTTGGCTTCAGAAACCACCGAGACGGCGGAAACAGACACGCTCAGCCCGCCGCAAGCGCCCAGTTTGCGCAACCGCGCCGATATCGCCGCACAGATGCGCGCTGTTGAAGCGTGGTATCGAACGAACGAACCGACGAGTCCAATCCCGCTTCTGCTGACACGGGCCAGAAACTCGCTCGACAAAGATTTCGAAGCCCTTGTCACCGAATTGTTGTCAAAACGAGAAACATGAGGCCGAAAAACGCAATATTCCATCCCGAAGGCACAACGCTAACGGGAATTACGTTGACTCGCACGCGACCCATGCGTTTCACTTTATCCATAAAAGGGAGGTTCACCGATGGCCGCCGACAAAGCCACTGATTTTATCAAGCGCAATCGCCCGCCCCGCGTGCAGATTTCATACGAAGACCCCTATGATAGCGAAAAGCTCGTCGAGCTGCCTTTCGTGATGGGCGTGATGTCCGATCTTTCGGGCAATGCCTCCAAGGTCGAAAAGCCCGAAGTCGAAGAGCGCGAATTTCGCGATGTGACCGGCGCGACCTTTGATCAATATATGTCTGATGTCGCCCCCGGCACCTCCTTCATGGTAGAAAACAAACTTTCTGGCGCGGAAGGCGCGACCAAGATGGGGGTCGAGTTGCATTTCTCGACGATGGAAGATTTCAACCCCGCCAAAATTGCGATGCAGGTCGAGCCGCTGAAAAAGCTGCTTGAGGCGCGGATGCAACTGGCCAACCTGCAACGCTACATGGCGGGCAAGCCCAAGGCGATGGAGCAGATCGAAAAGCTTCTGGCCGATCCTGAACTGATGGCCGCACTCGCGGCGCGTGGCGCGGACGAAGAGAAGGACAGCTAAGATGGCCGAAATGGAAACCCAAGCTGAAGCCCAAGCCGGTGATCTGTCCGAACTCGATCAGTTCTCCGAAATGCTGCGCCAAACGATAAAGCCGCGCACCACAGAAGCCTCGCGTGAGGTGGATAACGCCGTTTCGGCGCTGGTGCGCGAGGTCATGGGCGATCAAGAACTGGTGGCGGGCGATGCGCTCGACACGCTGCAATCGGTCATTTCCAGCCTTGATCAGAAGCTGACCGAACAGATGAACGAGATCCTGCACCATCCCGAATTCCAAAAACTGGAATCCGCATGGCGCGGGCTGGCCTATACGGTCAACAATTCCGAAACCGATGCCACCTTGCGCGTCAAGGTGATGAATATCTCCAAATCGGAACTGGAAGGCATGTTCCGCGCCTATCCCGGCGCGCGCTGGGACAAGAGCCCGCTGAACATGAAGATCTACGAGGCCGAATTTGGCACTTTGGGCGGCAAGCCCTTTGGTGCGCTCGTGGGCGATTACTACTTCGGTTTCGGCTCTGCCGATGTGGCGCTTTTGAAAGATATCGGCAAGATCGCAGCAGCCGCGCATTGCCCCTTCATTTCGGCCGCCGCGCCCGAACTTCTGGGGATGGACAGCTGGAACGAGATCGGCGTGCCACCCGATATCTCGGAAATGTTCCAAACCCCCGATTACGCCGCTTGGAACGGCCTGCGTGACAGCGAAAATTCGCGCTACATCGCGCTGACCATGCCGCGCGTTTTGGCGCGCGAACCCTACAGCCAAGACTCGACCATGAAAGTCGCCGAATTCTCGTTTGAAGAGGATACCGACGGCCATAAGGGCGAGAAATATAGCTGGATGAACGCCGCCCATGCGATGGCGGTGAACATCAACCGCGCCCATAAAGAATATGGCTGGACGGTGCGCATTCGTGGCGTGCAATCGGGCGGTGAGGTGCTGGGCCTGCCGACCCATGTGTTTGAAACCGGCGATGGCTCCAAAGACCTCAAATGCCCCACCGAAGTTTCCATCACGGACCGGCGCGAAGGTGAGCTTTCGGCGGCGGGTCTGTTGCCGCTTGTGCACCGTAAACATACCGACAAAGCCGCCTTCATCGGCGCGCAAACGCTCTACAAACCGAAGAAATACCAAGACGATCTGGCGACCGCCTCGGACAATATGTCGTCACGCCTGCCCTATATCTTCGCGGTTTCGCGCTTCAGCCATTATCTCAAATGCATGGTGCGCGATAAAATCGGTCAAGCGCCCACACGGGTGCAACTACAGACCGAGTTGCAAGGCTGGGTGAACCGCTATGTTGCGGGCAACCCGGATACCGCTTCGGAAGCCGAAAAGGCAAAGAAACCACTCGCCGCCGCAAAAGTCGAAGTGCTGGAGGACGAGGAAAACCCCGGCTACTATATGGGGCGTTTCTTCCTAAAACCGCATTTCCAACTGGAAGGCATGGATATTGGCATGAGCCTCGTCTCCAAGCTTCCCAACAACAAGTGATCAACCAAAGCAGTGACCATTCGAGTGTTGCCTAATCAACGGAGCTTACCATGTCTGTCGATATCTTTCTGAAACTTTCCAATAATATCAAAGGCGAGTCGCAAGACACGACCTATGCGGACAACATTGACGTTCTGGCCTGGTCCTGGGGCATGACCCAGTCGGGCACCACCCATATTGGCGGCGGCGGTGGCGGCGGCAAGGTGAATGTGTCGGACATCACCTTGACCAAATATGTCGACCTTGCCTCCAATGACCTGATCAAACGCTGCACCTCAGGCGAGCATATTGAGGAAGCCGAGCTGATCGTGCGGAAGGCGGGCGGCAAGGCCCCGGTCGAGTACTTCAAGCTGAAGATGGAGATGGTGATGATCACCTCCTACCAGACTGGCGGCTCGAAAGATGGTCTGGACCGGATTCAGGAAACGCTGACGCTGAACTTCCGCAAATTCCAGATTACCTACACGCTGCAAGAAGAGTCTGGCGCTGCGGGTCCGGAAAGCACGACCGGCTGGGACATCGCCAAAAACGAGGAATGGAGCTGATCCATTTGCGCAACCGCGCAGCATGACAGGATGCGGCACCTTATGTGCCGCATCTCTTCCTTGTTATTTCAAAGCACCGGACAGCCGCGATGCGACAGCCCGTTTCTTCGGCGTCCGGCTCGGGACGCACTCCGCAAAGCGGTTTCAAGCAGCGTGACCGTGCCCGCCGCCAGCTTTCCGTGATGCATGTCTTTCGCCTGTGCGCCGAAACTGGCAGCTCGCGGAAATCGACGATGCAAGCGCTGTCGAGTGACGGCGAAACCACCACCCCGCCGATGGTGCGGCTGGCGCGCGAAGGGGTCTCGCCCGAAGATTTGCGCCGACATCTGTCGATTGACCTTGCGAGCTTGATGAACACGATCCGGCTCGATTCCGTCATCAATCTCGACAATCAGCCCAATGTGCGCCGCTCGGTGATCAACCATGGCTTTCTGGATCTGACGGCGATTGCCCGCTCGCGGCGGGCCGAATTGGCGATTGCCGAAGAAATCCGCCGCACGCTGATTGAGCGTGAGCCACGGCTCAACCCCGACACGCTCTCCGTCACGCTTGGCGAACAAGATCAAACCCGCACAGAGAAACTGACCTATCAGATCGAGGCTGAAATCCGCGCCTATCCGGCCGATGTGCCCGTGGGCTTCACCGCCGAAATTGACGTTGGTGCAGGCAAGATACGGATGCGTGGGATGCAGGGGGGCAGATGAAAAAGGCATTCCGCGACACTTATAACGATGAACTCGCGCTGCTTTACGAGCGTGCGGCGGAATTTGCGGCGGAATATCCGGGCATCGCAGAACGCTTGGGCGGGTTGCTGCAAGACAATACCGACCCCGGCATCGCCGGGCTGTTAGAGGGGACTGCCTTCCTCGCAGCGCGGGTCCAGCTCAAGCAACGCGAAGAGTTTCGCGGCTTCACCGATGAATTGCTCGAACAATTCATGCCCGGCCTGCTAGAGCCTTTGCCCGCGATGATGATGGTGCAAGCCCACGGCGCGGACCCGGACAAACTGGAAACCGGCAAGAAAATTCCTGCGGGCTCGTATCTTGATGCACGGCTTTTGGATGCCGAAACCCGGGTGGCGTGCCGTTTCCGGCTAGGGTCTGAAATTGAGCTTTGGCCGCTTGAGATTGAAAAGATCGCCTATTTGGGTACGGCAGCCGAAGTCTCCGCCCTTGGGCAGGATGCCGCCCCAACCACCCGCGCGGCGCTTTCCATTTCGCTTTCCCGACAAGGCGATGCGGGTGAGCCCATTGGCACGCTGCCGCTTGATCGATTGCGGATGCATCTGGGCGGGCCGCTCGCTGAAGCGGTGATGCTTTACGAGCAATTCTTCTGCAATCGCGCCCGGATCAGCCTGCGCTGGCTAGATACGTATGGCGACCCGACCTTTCTGCGGCTGGATCCTGATTGCGTGGCGCAGCTTGGCTTTGGCGCAAAAGAGCGGCTGGTGCCGCATGATGGGCGGCTTTTTGAAGGCTTTGCCGAATTGCGTGAGGGGCTCGCCTTTCCGCGCAAATATCTGGGCTTGCAACTTGAGGGGCTGGCGCAGGCGATTGCCCGCGTCACCTCAGACAAAATGCAACTGATCTTTGAATTTGATCGGGTGCAGCCCGTGCTCTCGGCGCGGCTTGGGCCAGAGGCGGTGATGCTGCATGCCGCGCCCGCGATCAACCTGTTTGACGAGGGGGCCAGCCACGTCCGCCCCGACCGAAAGCGCGCCGATTACATTGTGACGCCCGATCCAAGCCCCTCGACCCATTATGAGGTGATCCGCATCACCGATGTCTATGCGCATTACCCCGGCCGCGCGACCCGGCAGCGGGTGCTGCCGCTTTACGGTCTGCCCGATGGGGAGGCGAACCCGCGGCAAGCGCTGTACTTCACCACGCGCCGTCGCGAACGGCGCCTGACGGAAGATGAGCAACGCTTTGGCCGCCGCGCAAGGTATCTGGGGACCGAGACCTTCATCGCGCTGCATGAACCCCCACTTACCGATGAAGCCGATGCCGTGCAGCGCATCGCGATCCGGGCGCTGTGTTCAAACCGCCATCTGACCGAATATCTGCCGATCGGTGAAAACCGCGATGATTTCCATCTGACAGAAGATGTGACGATCCGCTTTGCCTGTTTGACCCAGCCCACGCCACCGCGCGAGCCGCTTGCCGTTTTGGACGCTGGCGGGCCGCATCATGTTATGCAAGGCGATGTGAACTGGCGGTTGATCAGCTACCTTGCGCTTGGGGCCTTTGGGCTTGATGGGCGCGAGGGGCCAGAGGCGGGTGCCGCCGGGCTGCGCGAGATGCTGTCGCTCTTTTGTGACCAATCCGATGGGGCGACCGCACGGCAAATCCGTGGCATTGAGGGGCTGGCGACCCGGCCCGTCACCCGGATGATCCGCCGCGCCGATGGGTTTTACCCGGCGCGCGGCACGGAGGTTCGCATCACCTTCGACGAAGAGGCGTGGGAGGGCTCCGGCATCATTGGGATTGGCGCGCTGATCGACCGGTTCTTGGCCGATTATGCCCCGGTCAACAGCTTCACCCAAACGGTGATTGTTTCACGCCAGCGCGGGCAGGTGCATGTCTGGCCGCCGCGCACTGGATCGGGGCCGCTGATATGAGCCACAAGCGCGTTCCCGTTCCCGGCCCTGATACGCCCGATGCCGATGAGGCCGCGCGCGATGCTGCGGGCCGCTACGGGCTTTTCGCGCTGTTACGGTTCTTGGAACGGTCCCGCCCGGATCTGCCGCGCATTGGCCGCAACAAACAACTCAAAGACGAATTGGTCGATATCGGCCAAGACCCCTATCTTGCCTTTCCCGATAACGATCTATCCGCCGTTTCGATAGATGCCCGCGGGCGCTGGCGGCTGCGCTCGCAGGTGATTGGCCTCTTTGGCCCGCAAGGCGCACTGCCGCTTTCCACCACCGAAGAAGCCCTGCGCTGGCAGGCGGCGGGGGAAGATGGGTTCACTGCCTTTGCCGATTTACTGTCTGCCCGGTTTCAACAGCTTTTCTTCCGCGCTTGGTCAGACAGCCATGCGATTAGCCAGCATGACCGCCCGGAAGAAGATCGCTTTGCGGGGTTTCTGGCCGCCCTCATCGGCTTTGGCACACCTGCGATGAGCGGGCGCGACAGCGTGCCAGACAGCGCCCGCGTGCATGTGGCCGGGCTGGCCTATGGGCGGGATCGCTCCCCCGTGCGTCTGCGGCAAATCCTAGAACGGCTGTTAGGCGATCCGATTGAGGTGATCGAACATTGCCCGAGCTGGATCGATATCGAACCCGAAGACCGCAACAGCATGGGGCTGCGCGGCAGCCGCTTGGGGCGCGATATGTTTTTGGGCGCGCGTATCCGCACCGTGAATGACCGCATCACGCTTTCGGTCAAGGTGGACAGCTTGCAGGCCTACCGCGATTACCTGCCCGGTGGCCCCTCGCATCGCCGCCTGACCGATTTGGTCTTTTGGTATTTGCGCGACCGAGTCGCGGTAACGCTGCGCCTGTCACTCCCCGCCAATGCCATTCCGCCTGCCCGCCTTGGCCAAACCGCCGAGCTTGGCTGGATGGCCGCCCTTTCCCCCACCTTCGCCCCGGACGATGACCATTGTGTTCCGGTGGCGGAATATCTTCTCGACTTTTCATCACCGACCGCAACCGAGACACACGTCGCAGCTTGAGGCCCGCCATGACAGAAATCACCATTGAGAAATATGCTGGCAAGATGAACCGCGCTGGCTATGACGCCTTCATTCAGGCGATGCGCCACGCGCGTGGCGAGGGCAACCGCCATGTCGAGGTGATCCATTGGCTGTTTCATGCGCTTTCAAACCAAAACGCCGATATTGCGGTCACGTTGCGCGAAACCGGCGTGGACCGGGGCGCGGTGCTCAAATCGCTCGATCAAGCGATGGCGCGGCTGCAAAAGAACGTCACAGAAACGCCCGGCATTTCGGACCGGCTGGCCGATCTGCTCAACCATGGCTGGACCTATGCGACGCTCTTCTTTGGCGAGGTGCAAATTCGCACCGGGCATATGCTGCTTGCCGCGTTGAATGATACGCATCTGAAGCGCGAAATCACCGCAGCCGCGCCGCAGCTTTCGGCGCTGTCTGCCGATCTATTGGGCAAGGAAAGCCGCCGCCTTTGGGCCGCCTCTGAAGAAGAACAGATGCGCCCGATGGATGGCTCGGGCCTTGGCAGTTCGGCGGCTGGCGCAGATGGCGAGGGTGGGCCCGGTGCCGCCACCGCTTTGGGACGGTTTTCGGTGGATATGACCGCCGAGGCCGAGGCGGGACGACTCGACCCGGTGGTGGGCCGCGATGATGAGATCCGGCAAGTGATCGACATTTTGCTGCGCCGCCGCCAAAACAACCCGATCCTGACGGGCGAGGCGGGCGTTGGCAAAACCGCCGTGGTCGAGGGCTTTGCCCAAGCGCTGGCGAAGGGCGATGTGCCCCCCGGTCTGAAAGGCATCCGGCTGCATATGCTTGATATTGGCGCGATGCAGGCGGGCGCCTCGATGAAGGGGGAATTCGAGCAGCGCCTGCGCTCGGTGATTGACGAGGTGCAAGCGAGCCCCAAGCCGATCATCTTGTTCATTGACGAGGCCCATACGCTCGTGGGCGCGGGCGGCGCGCAAGGCACGGGCGATGCGGCGAACCTGCTCAAGCCCGCCTTGGCGCGCGGCACCTTGCGGACCATTGGCGCCACCACCCATGCCGAATACCGCAATTATTTTGAAAAAGACCCGGCGCTTACCCGCCGCTTCCAGCCTGTGCATGTTGAAGAACCCACCGTCGATGTCTGTTGCTACATGCTGCGCGGCTCGCTTGAACCGATGGAAAAACACCACGGCGTGCGCATCTCGGACGAGGCGATTGTCGCGGCCGTGAAGCTCTCCGCGCGCTATATCCCGGCGCGGCAATTGCCCGATAAGGCGGTCTCTTTGCTTGATACCGCTTCCGCCCGTGTGGCGGTGAGCCAAGCCACCACCCCTGCCCGCATTGCCGATTTGCGCGCGGGCATTGCGGCGCTTGATGCGGAGATTGCAGGCAAACTGTCTGAACGCGATTTGGGCGAGGGCAATGAAGAACGGCTGGGCGAGGCCGAGACCGAAAAAGCGAAGCTTGAAGCCCAGCTATTGGACCTTGAAGCGATGCATGCCGCCGAAAAGGAACTGGTCGATAAGATCGTCGAACTGCGCAAATCCATGGTCGAACCGGGCGAAGAGCTTGATGTCGAGGCTTTGCGCGCCGAGATGATGGAGCGGATGGAAAAACTGGCCGCCACCAACCCCGATGATCGTATGGTCTATGCCCATGTCGATGAGCAGGCGGTCGCCTCAGTGATTTCGGATTGGACCGGGATTCCGGCGGGCCGGATGGTGGCCGATGAACTTCAGGCTATTCTGAACCTTTCGGAAACCCTGAAAGAACGCGTGATCGGCCAAGACCACGGGCTGCGAATGATCGCCAAGCGGATCGAAACCTCCCGTGCGGGGCTCTCCAACCCGAACAAGCCGATTGGGGTCTTTATGCTTTGCGGCCCCTCGGGCGTGGGCAAAACCGAAACCGCGCTGGCGCTCGCCGAACAGCTTTATGGTGGCGAGCAAAACGTCATCACCATCAATATGAGCGAATTCCAAGAGGCGCATTCGGTTAGTCTGCTCAAAGGCGCGCCTCCGGGCTATGTCGGCTATGGCGAGGGCGGACGCCTGACCGAGGCGGTGCGGCGCAAACCCTATTCGGTGGTGCTGCTGGACGAGATCGAAAAAGCCCACCCCGATGTGCATGAACTCTTTTTCCAAGTCTTTGACAAAGGGATGATGGAAGACGGCAATGGCCGCCCGATCAACTTCCGCAATACGCTAATTTTGCTTACCTCCAACGTCGGCACCGAGGTGGTGATGCAGATGGCCGATGAAGGCAAGCTAACGCCCGAACCCGAGGTGGTGGAAGCGGCGCTCAAACCCTCGCTGCTCAAGTTCTTCCCGCCCGCGCTTTTGGGGCGGATTGTCACCATCCCATATTTCCCGCTCTCGGCAGAGGTGTTGGGCGGTATCGCACGGCTTAAACTGGGCTCTGTCGCCAAACGCCTGCATGATGCGCATGGGGCCAAGCTCACCTATGGCCAAGACGT
The DNA here is from genome assembly GCF_900156655.1 of Rhodobacter aestuarii. Taxonomy (GTDB): domain Bacteria; phylum Pseudomonadota; class Alphaproteobacteria; order Rhodobacterales; family Rhodobacteraceae; genus Rhodobacter; species Rhodobacter aestuarii. The sequence goes on from NZ_FTOG01000002.1 coordinate 133,866, forward strand.
GCTCGACCACATCATCGAGCAATGCCGCGACCCGGACAGCGGTGGCCGGATGATCGACAATATCATCACCAATTCGATCTTGCCGGACCTGTCACGCCAAGTGCTGGGGCGCATGGTCACCGGCAACAAAATGACCGAGGTCGAGATTGGGCTGAAGGATGGCGAGTTTGACTATCGGTTTGACGGTGCAACGGCCCCCGGTGCCACCCGGGTTAATGCCCCACAGGAAGCCGATAGTGCTGTTGCTGCGGCCGAACCCGCAGAACCGGTCTGACGAGGAGGAAATTGCAATGGCGAAAGATATTGAATGGGTCTTGATCAAGAAATTCGGGCCAGAGCCGATTGGGGCCGTGGGCTTCATTGGCGACAAGGTGGTGACGGTGATCGGCTTTTATGATGACCGTGATGGCAACCAAGATGGCAAGGTATCGGCGGCGGAATGGCTCGCCTCAAAGCTTTCGCCTATCTCGGTAGAGGGTCGGTCTGTGGCCGAAGTTGCGATGCAAGCGCGCATTGAGCCCGATGTGATTATGCGTGACAGCAGCTTTCCGCAGATGGCCGCACAGATCTACCTCAACTTCGCGCGCGGCCTGCTGCTGGATGGGATCTACGCGGTGTATTTCGCGCGTGGCGTCAAGATGGTGGGCAGTGGTATCGCAAAAATGGTCACCTCAGGCATGATCAAAGAATATGTCGTGCGCAAGGGCTTCGAGAAAGCCGTCCGGGAGGCGTTTGATACCGGCACCGGACGCTGAGCGCGCACGGTCAAAGAGATCAATTGGCGCGTCTCGCGGGCTCCGGCCCCAGCGCGCCCACCACTTGATCGGCGAGCGCGATGAAGGCCTTCACCTCGGGCGGGTCTTCCACCGCCGGCGCGGCGATGATTGTCGCCCCCGGGCCGTTCATCTTGCGGGCCGCCCAAGCCTTCAGATCGGCGACGGTATAGTTTCGCAAGAACGGGTTGGCGCTGACCACCCCCGCGCCCATGACCACGGCGATCATATCGGCATCGCCTGCCGACAGCACCCGGCTCGCGCCCTCCGGCCCCAAGAAGTGCGCCAGATAAAGCCGCCCCGAAGTGATCTGATGGCCACGCGCGCGCAGATAGGCTTCGTTTTCCTGCGCCAGACGTTTCACCATTTCGGTCGAGAGCGTCGGGTCCGTGCGTAAAGCCAACAGTTCTGCCCGGCTCATTTTTGCGACGAAATCGGGGTGATAGTCGCGCATCATCCGCAGCCATGTGCTTTCGATGAACTGGCCCAGCCCGGTTGCGGTGGACAGCGGGTTCTTCGCATCTGCGCGCCCGCCGCTTTCCACCTTCACAATCCGCGCCACCAAAGATTCCACCGCATCCGAGCCTGAAACCGCCGCCGCGACTGCGCCCGACAAAAGCGGCATCGGGTCGACCGGCGTACCAGACTGCCGGAGTTCAAAATGCAAATGCGGCCCGGTCGATAGCCCGGTGGAGCCCACCTCGGCCACCTTTTGCCCCGCTTGCACCAGCGCGCCAGTGGTGATGCCCGGCTCAAAACGGCTCAGGTGGCCATAGCGGCTTTCATAACCACCGGGATGGCCAATGATCAAAAGGTTGCCATAGCCACGATCAACCCCTGCAAATTTCACCTTTCCAGCCCCGGTTGACACAACAGGCGTGCCGGTGGGCGCGGCCCAGTCGATCCCGGCGTGAAGCCGCATCGTTTTCAAAATCGGATGCAGTCGTGGGCCAAATTTGGAGGTCAAAATCCCCGCGACCGGGGTCACAAATTGCCCACCACCAGGGCTCACGCCCGCCGTGCCTCCGGGCACGCGGCATTTAAATCCACCACTCGGATCAGGCATCACATAACAGCGAAAACCCGCGCCGCCTTTCGCGGGCTTGACGCCCACAAACAGCCATTGCCCCGCAGCCGTGCCCCCCGGTCCGGGGCGCGCTGCATAGGCCAATGTTACCCGATCACCCACCTGCGCGGAGCGCTCCAACTCCTGCCCTTTGGAAAGGATGGCGATCAACTCCCCCGCCAATTCGGTAGAGGCTCCATTGCGAATTGCGGCCGAATAGATGGCATCCAGCAACCGAAAGCCCGAGTTCGTGCCTGCGACGCCGCCGGTTTCCGCTCCATCCGTGCCAGCGCGTGCAAGGCTTGGCAGGTTGTCGCGCACCCAAGGATCGGTCGCAGGAGAAATCGTGCCCGCCGGGTCAATCCGAACCGAGCCACGAAAGCCCGAGGCATCATAATGCGAAAGCACCGAGAGCAGCTTGCCCGTAGCGCCCTCGGGCAAGAGCCGCAGCCCCAAAATGGCGCCCACAGGCAAAGGATCGATCCCGTCAAGCACAGCGGCCAGTTGAGGAGCGAGGTCTTCCGCCCCGACCACGCCCTTGCCTGCAAGCACCCCCGCCAAGGGTTGCTCGACCTCGGCCAAGATCACCTCATCTTCGAAAAGCGCACGCCGCGCGGCCTCGGGGCGAACATAGGCCACAGAGGTCGCCAATTCCTCAGCGGGGGGGGGGGCCTCAAGCGCGGCGGGGTTTGCCAAAATGTCCGGTACCGTCTCTTGCGGTAAGGCCAAAATATCGGGGATCGGCACCTGCCCGCCTGCAGCTTCGACCGCAGGCAGGGCAATCCCGTAAACCGCATCGGGCGCGCCCAGATCAACGTCTGTATCAATCGCTTCCAGTTCGGCCCGATCTGCAGCGCCCAACACGGCGGGGCTGGCCATCTGCCCCTCTGCGGCATCGCGCTGCGCCAAGAACAGGGCAAAATCCTCCCGGCTGGAAGGCAGCGCGATCATCAGCTGCCGCGAGGTGGGCACAAGCTCATCTTCAAAGACGGTAAAGCGACCGGGTTCGGGCAAACCAAAACGGGTGATCGACATCACCCCCGGCCCCGAGGTTGAAACCACGCGCGCCTTTGCGCCGGCCTTGGCAAAGCGCAACAAAGTGGGGTCGCCCGCGATATTGATGAAAGCATTGCCCTGCACCACCGGGGCCGCCACATCATCGCTGGCCACCTGCACCATCGTCTCTTCCGCCCCGCCCAGAAGCGCGAGCCGCGCACGCTCTGCAAGGCCCGGCAGATCGACAAAGAACGCGGCCCCCACCAGTATCAGGGCCAAAGGCAAAATGCCGAACAGCAAAACCTGCCGCGCACGGCGGCGGCGATGGCGCGACAGCGCCTTGCGACGGCCCGTTTGAAAGCTGGGGTCGACCTCAAACATCGCCTAGCGCATCACACCCCGCCCCAAAGCCCCGGCGTCGATCCCGCCCGAAGGCGCAGTCCGGGCCGCTGGGGCGGCAGGAGCCGTGGCCGCAGGCGTGGTGCGCCGCGTCGTGGTGGCCGGGGCCGTGCGCGCAGCCGGTGCCGCAGCCCGCACCGGCGCCGGGCAAGTGACATCTTCCGCCGTCAGAATATGGCGCCAAAGCACCAAGGTGGGCTCACGCGTGGGCGCTTGCGTGCCGCGTTGCGCATAATACCGATCCACCGCCCCGCGCGAGCCATTGCCCCACTGCCCATCCACCCGCGCCGTGTAACAGGCCATGCGCTGCAATTCGGTTTGGATCGCGGCGACCAACTGCCCCGGCGGCGGATCAAAGGCACCGCTCTCCACCACAGCGGCAAAAGCGGTGGCATCTTCCGCCCGCATCGCAGCGCGGTCCTCGGCTGAAAGGCCCGAAATGGTCAAAGCCTGCGGCTCTTCTGGGGTCAGGGGGATATCTTCATCGGGGCGAAATGCGGCTTCGGTCGGCGCAATCTGCCCCACAATCACAGAAGGACGCGGCAAGCCCTCCGCCGTTGGCCGTGCAGCCAGCAAGACCCGCGCCGAGACATCCACGATCCGCAAGCCCCCGCCCGGTCGCACCGCAGCGGGTGTGACCGCAGGCGCAGGCACCAGTGGCGAAACGGGGCTTACCGGCGACACAGGCGAAACCGGGGACGGCGTGGTGAGCGGGGAGACCGGCCCAGTGCCCGAAGGCGTCGTCAAGATCGTGCCGCTGCCCCCCGCAGCGCGCGGCATCGCATCAAGCTTTTGCCAAAGTGCGGCCAATTCCTCTGCCTGCTCGGGCGGAAGGCTCCGCAAAAGCGCGGCGCGATCCGCATAAGGCGCGGCAACACCCGTTGAGGCCACTTGCGCCACGGGCGCAGGCAGGCGGTGCAAAAGGCGATTGTCAGCCCAACCCGCACCGGGGGCCGCTGCAAACGCCTCGGCCAAATCGGAACGGCCACTGCCCAAGGCGCTCAAGAACCGATCTGTGAGCCGGGGTTCCCCTGTGGCCTCTGCCGGGCAGCCTTGCGCGGGGTCCGCGGGTAAAAAGAAAACGGTTTCCGCCAAAGGATCGACGCGGGGTAACAGCGGCAGAGCGGGAGGCGCATTTTCCGGGGCAGCATCGGTGGCCGCGTCGACCTCCGGCTCCGGGGCAAAGGCGGGCGGCGGAGCCGGAAGTTCCGCGAACCCTGAGCCTGCAGTGTGACACCCCTCAATCACCACCACGACCTGCAGCGCCCCACGCGCTTTGAGTGCCTTCACCGTCGCGCTAAGGGGCCACCCTTCGGGCCGTCCACCGGTTTGGCTTTGCGCGCCGGGCGCCAAAAGCCATGTCTCGCCGCCTTGCGCCAAAGTCGGGCCAGAGAAATAGAGGATCGTCAGCGGGGCGACCGTCCCAAAGGCGAAATTCGCAGGATCCGCATTTTCACGCCGGATCACAGTGACACCGGCCCCGATCATCGCGCGCGAAACGGCCATCCCGTCTTGGCGCGCCTGCTTTAGCTCGCCCCCGCCCGCTTTCGTCGTCACGAGCACATAGCCCACACGGTCTTGCGCCCATGCGGCTGCGCCGGGCAGGGTCATCCCCAGCCCCAAAGCAACCACGGCAAGACACTGGCGCAGGTGCATAGACACCCCTCCGGCACGCAAAACGACTGTGCTTAGTTTAGGTGAAAAACGCTTTCGCGGCCACATCGAAGCCCATTCCTTCCCGGCCCGGCTCATGGTGTGGCCCTTAAAAACAGGGTCCAATCTGCATTGTCGCCGGTATCGACCTCGATGAAAGGCGCTTCAACATAGCCGCGCAACGCGCAATCTGATTCGCCCTCAATCACAAAACGCTTCGGCGCAATGCATAACGGCACCGAACCAGAGAGCAGTTCTTTGCCAAAAATATCGGTCGCAAAAACATACAAAAACCGCGCAGCAATTGGCTTTCGGATCACTTCTGCACATTGGTTGGGGCCAATCTTCCACCAACCCCGGCTTTCGAACCCCACCCCATCGGGTTGGCCGATCGCTACATTGGCAAGGTCAAGCGTCTGATTGCAGACCTGAAATCCGGCTGTTGCGGGCGGGCAAAACACCGCCCAAAGCGCAAGCGCCGCCGCCATCACACGGCCCTTTTTTTCCAGCCTGGCAAAGCTCAACACTTCTGCAACACCTTTCCCGCGCGTCGCCCGCAAAGTTGAGAAAAAACGCTCTTAATGATAAAGTCAGCCTGATCGAGTAGATAATAATACCCAACAAAATACGAAAGCGAACCCAATGCTCAAGTCCTTTGGCATGATGGTGACGGCTTTAGTCTCCGGGGTTTCCGGGGCAGCATTCCTTGCGACTTCCCAAGATCATTTCTCCAAGCAACCGCAAGCCGAAGGGCCGCAACTGCGGATCGAAACCGCCGCTTTGAGCGATGCGCCTGCGCTCGCTCCGGCACCGATCCGGCTTATCTCCCCCACAGCGCCCAGCGCTGAGGAGGCGCGGCCAGAGCTTTCACCTGCCGCGCTCGAAATGCCCGCCGCGCCTGTTCTGGTCGCAAACCTTCCGGCGAGCGCATCAACTGCTTTGGCGCCGCTGCATCTGCCCGCCATCGCCATTGCCGAACAATCCGTGCCGCTCACGCCCCGGCGTTATACGGCGGCCGAACGCGCCGAATGGCCACGCCCCGTGCCCGCCCCGTGGCGCGGAGGCCCCATCGCGCAAGACGATACGACGGGCTATGTTGCGCCCTATCTCTCGCCCGATGATATGATCACGCCGCTGCCAGATTTTGACGCGGCAGAACCGGCCTCTGCTCCTGCGTTGCGGCGAATGCGCACGGATCAACCCGATTTCAACCCATGGAGGACGGGCGTCTACCGATAGACAACCCCGACCCCACCCGCTGATGCGGGTTCAAAAAGATTGCATCTTGTCGCCTGCCCGCTATCCAATCGAGGGGTTACGCGGGAATTTCTCTGCCCGTCCGATTCTGCCTGCCCTTTATCCGGAGACCTTTGCCGATGACGTCCGCCTCCGCGATCACCACGATTTCTGTCTTTTCCGCCCTTGGAATGCTGTCACTCGTCGGAACAACGGTGGCGATATTCAAGATCATCCAGTTCAATCGGCTGGGCGTTGGCAAATTGAAAAAGGCCGAAGCGATCCTTGATGCTTGGCTTGGAGGCCGCCCTGATGAGGCGATGCGCGCCGCATCCAAACGCGACTGCGTGCTGGGCCGGGTGCTGCAAGGCACGTTAACGGCACTGCGCGCGCGCCCGAATGACTCTGCCTATGCCGAAGAATTGGGCCGCCAATCCGCGCTCATTGAACTCACCGCGATGTCCTCGCGGATGCGGGTCTTGGAAACGGTCATTCAAGCCGGGCCGATGCTCGGGCTTTTGGGGACCGTGGTCGGTATGATCCAAGCTTTTGCAACGCTTGCCGATGCGGGTGGTGCCGCCGATCCCGCGCAATTGGCTTCGGGCATTTGGACCTCGCTCACCACCACCGCGACCGGGCTTGCGATTGCGCTGACGGCCTATTTCATCGCCAACTGGTTGGAGGCCCGGATCGAGCGGGAACGGCTGACGATTGAAACCCTGATCTCTGCGGCGATCCATGGCCGGATCGAGGCGAAATCCGCCAAGGGTGGGCGCTGAGGGAGGCACGGCGATGCTCGACACCCTCGGCAGCACTGGCAAACTCCCCGCCTCCGAGCGGCGCCACGGCTTTACGCTGATGCCGCTGGCCGATGCGATGATGCAATTGCTGATCTTCTTCATGCTCTCGTCTTCGCTATCCACCTATTCGCTGATTGACCTGCGCACCGGCCCGCCCCTGACAAGCGGCAGTGGCACCGCGCCCTCGCTCGCGGCATTGGTGGCCGACACGGGGCCTGATAGCAGCGCGCTTTGGAGCATTGAGCCGGGGTTCGTGATCGCCAATGGCCAGCGCTTCGGCTTTGACACATTGCCGTTGATGGTCGGCGCATTGAAACAGCAAGAGGCGCCGAAAGTGCTGCTTATTTTGCGCAAGGGCAGCAGCGTGCAAGACCTTGTCGTGGTGCTTGAGGCGCTCTCGGCAGGGGGCGTTGCCGATGTGCAGATCGTCACCGGGGAGGCTGGCTGATGCGCCCCTTACCCAAACCGCATGCACGGGTGCGGCTGGATTTCTCCTTCCCTGTCGTCAACATCGTGCTCTTGTTGATCTTCTTCTTTCTGGTCACGGGGCGGCTTTTGAACCCGGTCGACCCGGAGATTGAACTCGCGGAAACCTCGGAATTGCCGCTTGATGCGCTGCCGTCGCCGCTTTTGGTGATCACGGGATCGGGCGCGTGGCAACTGGATGGCCGCGAGCTTGCCCCCGAATTGTTGGGCGTGGCGATCAGTGAATTGCCGCAACCGCCGGTGCTGCATCTTCTGGTCAACCGCCATGCCGATGCCTCGGTTTTGGGGGCGGTTCTGGCACGGCCCGAACTTGAAGGCGTGCGGCTGCGCCTTGTAACCCTGCGCACCCAGACGGAGGCGCCATGAGCGCGCTTCTGTATCGAGAACGCAGCGGATGGTGGGCCTCGGCCTTCTTAGGGGCGACAGCGCTGCATGGTGGCGCCCTAGCCGCGTATTTTGATGTGATCCCGTGGCAAGGCTGGCTCGCGCCCCCTACCCCGGCGCTGACGGCCGAAATCACCGTCGCCAGCCTGATCGTGCCCGAAGATCAATTGGCACAGCTTGAAGGCGACGGCACCTCTGCTTCTGACCCCGTGCCTCCCGAAGCGGAGCCGGAACCAGAAGCCCAGCCTGAGCCACCACCGGAACCGCAGGTAATCCCGGACCCAGCCCCCGAACCGGAACCACCACCACAGGTGACACCAGAGCCAGAACCGGAGGCTCTGCCCGAACCTGAACCGACCCCGGAGCCCGAAGTGACGGAACCGGAGCCAGAACCGGAGCCGCCTGTGGAGCCCGAACCCGCCCCAGAGCCCACCGCACCACCGCCCGAAGAAACCGCGAACCCGCTTTTGCCAGAAGAAGATCCAGCAGGTGCAGAGGGCGGCGCTGAGCCGGGGCCCGGCCCCGGAGCCCCGCTGCCGGAACCTGAACAGCCAGAGATTGAGCTTCCACCGCTCGAATTGGCGACGGTGGCACCGGATATCCTTCCCGAAAGTGACCCAATCCCAGAACCAGAGCCACCAGCCCCCGAAGCAGTAGATCCCGCACCTGCCGAGGTTCCGCCTGCCGTGTCGGTTCCGGAACCTGCGGCGCCGGTGCGCCCACGCTTGGGCGAACCGATCGTGGCCCCGCCGCCGCCCAGCCCCGATGCCGAGGCTCTGCGACGGCTCGTGTCGCGCATCCGCAAACAATTTGGCGATTCTTGCCTGATCGCCCTTCCGCAACTTGGCGCGGGGCAAGCGCCGAGCGTGGTGATGCTGTCGGACCGCGACCGTTCAATGGTGGGCTATGCCGATGCGGTTTTGCCCGATCCACAAGACCCAGAGGCCGACCCGATCTCCAGCCGCGCGGTCTTGGTCGACAATCGCCAATGCCCGGCGGTGAACTTCTTGCGCGCGCGCGGCGAATATCCGGCCTTTGGTCTTTCGCTCGGCCTTGTCAGCACACAGGTTCTTTCGGGCGGGCGGCTGATTGGCTCGATTGAGGGCGCGCCCAGCGGGACACAAACCGCGCTTTTGTTGGTGGATGACAATGGCGTGGTGCAAGATCTGCGCCGGTTCTTGCAGTTTTCGGGCGGGAAAATCACCTTTGACGTGCCTGTCACCCGCGATGGCGATGCGCGCGATACCAGCCAAATGCTGATCGCGCTCGCCACTCCGAAACGGCTTGATACCGTCACCAACTTGGCCGGGCGCTACGCGGAGGATTTCTTCCCCGCGCTGCAAAAAGAACTGGGCGAAGGCGCGGCGATTGCCGTGCTCCCCTTCGATCTGCGCTAAGTCTTAGGGCGTCAGCGTCAAAAAGGCCGCCTGTGCACCGACCTCCAGCTTGCGCGTGGTGATCTCTGCCGCCACGGCCGGGATCAAGCTTGCCGCAGGAACGCCCGGCGCTGCGGTGCCCGCCGTCACAAGCGCGCGCGGCGAGGCCAGCGCCACAATCAATTGCGGTTCGGGCTTGTCACTGTCGGATTTGAGGCCAATCGCCAGCAAAGCCGAACCATCAGGCTGCCGCTCGATCCGGTCTGTCAGATCGAAAACGGCCCCCGTCCCAGAAACAAGAAACAGCCAAAGCGTGCGGCCTTGCAAATTGGCAATCCGCCCAATCACCGACCCGCCCGAGGGCACCACATCGGCATCGAGCGTGACCAAAGGCGCGTCAGCCTTGCGGCCTTGCAGGCCCCGCATCAATTCCAAAACCGGGCATTGCGCTGTGGTCACCTGTTGCTCAAGCACCGTGGGCGCCGCCCCGAAAGTCCCCGCATAGGCTTGCGAAATCGCAGGCAGTTTGCCCGGCGCATCGGCAAAAACCGCAATCTTTCCACTGTTGCCACCAGAGGTGATGCGCGTGGCAAAACTGCAAGGTTCTTCGGCGCGATAGGCTGCCAAAAACCCTTCCCGCGTAGCAGCATTGGGCGGGCCAAGCGCGGGGGCATTGACCTGTTGCGGTCTTTCCGGCGCCGGAGCGGGATCGACGGCAGGCGGCGTAACGCTTTCTGGCGGCGTCGCCTCTGTGGTTTCGACCGGTTTCGGCTCCGGTTCGGGCGTGGTTTCCTCGGTGATCTGAGGTGGCTTGGGCAGCCCCGGGATCGGCAGTTTGCCCTGCATGTATAGCCAGCCTGCCCCGACAGCCCCCGCCAGCGCCAAAAGCCCAAGAACAATCGGCAGCCCGCCGCCTTTTTTGCGCGCAGGCGGCGCTTCGGACACAGGCTCAGTCTTGGGCAAGCCGGTGAAAGTTCCGCCGCCAGTCGTTGCGCCGGTGACCATTTGCCCGGGCGCCATGGAGGCCGGGGCCATAGATGCAGGCGTCATGGACCCGGGGGGCGGATAGCTCGTCGCCGTACCAGGCATTTGGCTTGCGCCCGTCTGCATACCCCCGGTTTGCAATCCCGCAGTCTGCAAAGTGCCCGGCGGCAGGCTGCTGCCCGCGCCTGTCATCTGCATGGGCGTGGCAATGACCGTGCGATCATCGCCCCCATCCATCGCGCCGCCCCATTGCCCATAGACACCGGGGATCAAACGCGGCTCGTCCAGCAGCCGCACCACCGCGCCCATATCTGCGGGGCGATTCACCGGATCAGGCTCCAACATATGCGCCAAAAGCGGCGCAAGCCCCGGCGGCACGCCATCAAGCGCCGGGATCGCCCGGCGCGCATTCACGGCCTCGACGATCGACGAGCCCATATCAAGCGGCTTGCCGCGCAACGCCGCCGCAATCAGCAGCGCAAGGCCATAAATATCGGTGCGCGGGCCAACCTCGCCGCCAAAATGGCCCAATTGCTCGGGCGAGACATATTTGAACTTGCCCGCGAATTGGCCATGCAACGTGCCTTCCGTCATCGTGGCCGACCGCGCGATGCCAAAATCGATCAGCACCGCTTGGTCCACATTCCCCCCGCGCAGCATGATATTGTCGGGCGAAAGATCACGGTGCACGATCTCTAGCTTATGCGCACGATCCAGCGCCACCGCGACTCGCCTCATCAGCCGACGCGCCTCGGCCTCGGTCAAAACCTCGCCCAGCTTGATCCGGTCAGACAGCGGCACCCCGTCGATGAAATCCATCACCAAGCAGTAGCGATCCACCACCGGCTCATGGAAACTGTCGAGATAACGCGCAATCGCCTCGTCGGTCAGTTTGAACAGAATGCGGGCTTCGCGCTTAAAAAGGCTCAGCACCTTTTCGTCATGCGAGAGCGATTGCAGCACCGCCTTGATCGCGACGCGGTTGCCCGTGAAGAGGTGCTCCCCCTCATAAACCTCGCCCATACCGCCCGCGCCAATCAGTCGGTCAATGCGGTAGTTGTTGTTGAGCACTTTCCCGACAAGGTTGTTTTCGGGCCGTACAGCTTTTTTTTGCTCTTCGCTCATCTTGCCCTCAATCCAGAACCGGCGCCGGGTGGCAGCGCACCGCCACAGCCGTCACGTTGTCATGCGCGCCCCGCTCCAGCGTCAACGCGACAAGTTCATCGCACAAAGCCTGCGCCGATCTCGGGGCCTTGGCCATTTGTTCAATCTCATTGTCTTCGATATGGCCCGTCAGCCCGTCCGAGCACAGGATGAACAAATCCCCAGCCTCAACGCGCCCGGAACTCCGCTCACATTCTGGCAGGTCTGTCACGCCAATCGCGCGGGTGATGACATTGCGGCGCGGCCATGTGCGCGCCTCTGCCTCGGTGATCGCGCCTGCGTTCAAAAGCGCCTGCACCTCGGTATGATCTTCGGTCAGACGAAAGAGGGTGCCGCCGCGCATCAAGTAAACCCGGCTATCGCCCGCCCAGAGGCACGCAAATTCGTCTTCATACAAAAGCAGCGCCACCAGCGTGGCCCCAACCGTGGCCCCACCCAAGGCTTGCGAACGCGAACGGATCGCCATGGTTGCGCGGCCAAGACGTTCAAACACCCGCGCTTGCAGGTCATCCAATGAGCCCGGCACACCGATCTGACCAAGCTCTCCGGTGATCGCAAGCGAGGCAAAATCCCCCGCCGCATGACCGCCCATACCATCGGCCACCACCCAAAGCCCCGCATCAGGGCGGGCAAGGTAGGCATCTTCATTATGGTCGCGGACACGTCCAACGTCGGTGCGTTGACCGGTATCAAACAGGAAAAGGTCAGTCTCGGACATCGTCGAAGCTCCGGGGTGGCGCCGGGTCGGCGGGGGGGGTGACAGGCTCATCATCCATGATCTCGGGCATGGCGGCTGTGACGGGGGCCGGGTCCGCGGAAACGGGGCTGTCTTCGGCAGCCGTACCAGCCAAGATCCACGCCAGCCCGACCCCTTCGGGCAGGCCGGGGCCCGCCATCACAGCGGCGGCACGCCCGGGGGCTGGGTCGGCCCAAATGTAGCTACTATGGCTTGCCGCGCGGCGGTGATCATGTACCGCCAACTCCGCCCAAAGCCGCGCCACGGGCAGCGCAGGATTGACCGCCCAAAGAAGCGAAGACACCTCTGCCGCTGAGGGGGAGCCCCCCACGAGCGCCGTGAAGCTGGGGGCCAGCCCGGCCAAATCGGCAGGGCGCGCCGCCCGTGCCAAATGTGCCGCCTGCACCGCTGCCGCCGCAAAGCCATCGTCCGCCGCAAGCGGTGGCGGATCGGCGGGCGCGGGATGCTGGAGCACCAGAAACGGCCAACGCCGCCCGACCTTATCACGCGAGGGCAACGCCCAACCGCGCAGCGCCGCCCCGCCGCTTTCGGCCAGCACCTGCCCCCCAATCCAAAAGCCAAAGCCCGGGCTTGCGTCCCAGACCGGTTCCCACGCCGCGCCCAGCGTTTTCGCCGCCTCGGGCAGCGCGCGTTCCAGCCAATGATCAAGCGCATGGCGCAGCGCGGGGGCCACCCCAAGGCCGATGAAATCGCCAAAACCGGGGTGTTTCCCGGCAAAGCCGATCCCTGCAGGTAAGCCGGTCTCGCGCGTCCCCCCTGCCATGCTCAATCCAACGAGGCCGGGCACTCGAACTGCTTGAGTTCGGGCATGGTGAAAGGGTTCGTCAGCGCGTTGATCGTGAAGTCATAGGTGATATCGCGTCCACCCACCACGAAGGTGGCACGGGTCGTATCGCCCCGTTTTTCGCGCGCCACGGCCGCATTCATGAACTGGATGATCGTCCATGAAGACCCGGTGAAGCCAAGCGAGTTTTGCCCATCAATCTTCGGGCTCAACTGCACCGCCGTAACCTTGCCATTGCCGGGCCAAACGGCGGTTTTCGGCACCTCATGCGGGATCGTTTCAATCCGGGTGTCGTTGATCATCAAGATCGCACTTTTCACCGTTGCGTGGCTTGAGACATGGGTCACCGCAATCTCGACGGAAGGCGCAGTGCCGCCACCCGAGAAATAGGCCTGCCGAATACGCTCAGCGCGTTCAAACTGGCGTAAGGTCGCCAGCGAAAGCCGATCCGCCAGCGGGCTATCTTCGCGCCAGCGCAGCCCATCGGAGGTGCGCTCCACATGCGGGGCCAGATATTCGGTGAAATACTTGTCCATATCGCCGCCCGGGCCGAAGAACTTTGAGAAGTTCTCGATCGACAGGAACCGGTTCGAGTTGGAGAACGGGAAAGAGGCTTTGATCGTATCGCGGCAGAAATAGGTGATCCGGTCGGCCAGTGCGCGGTTCATCGCTTCTAGATTCGCATCCGACGCGCCTTTGCGGAAATCACTCTCCGCCTCATTCACCAGATCGGCCATCGGCGTGGGCAATTGCGAATTGTTTTGCGTCAGCGCATTGAGAAGCTCTGCCTGCACAGCGGCAGTTTGCTGCGGATCTGCCTGCGCAAGCCGCAGGTTGTTCCAGATTGCCCCCAGGTTGCCCAAGATCGCATCAATCGGCCGTTGCCCGCTTTCCCCCAAAAGCAGCTCATGCCACATCGAGAAATCTTCTTCGATACGCTCAATCGGGGCACGGATCGGGTCTTCGCCACCGCCGCCCGTCAACCGCGCCTGCCCTTTGCCTTTGCCCATCACCGCATCAAACAAGATCCGCTGCACCCCGCTCGACCGCGCGCGCATCCGCTCGATCATATCGGCCTGCACGCTATCGACCACAGCGCCCGGCGCCATCATCGCTGGCGTCAGCCCATCTAAGCCCTCAAACTCGCGCGTGAGCCGGGTCTCGGCATCCACCTCCCGCACCAAAAGCAACAGCGGCGAAGCCGAGGCCGAGGCCGCCGCGCCAAGCGTGCGATAAGCGGGTTCATCCGCCACCAAGGAATTGAGCGCGAGATTGCCCAAAACCTTATCCCAAGCGGCTTTAAAATCGGACCGATAGCGGTCCATCAATGTGCGATCCAAGCGGCCCAATTGCGCTTCAAAATCGGGGCGCTGCCCCTCGGCCCCAAGCACCCATTGATCTTTGCGCAGACTATCGGCCACTTCCGCCAATTGCGGGTAGAACCAGCCCCAGAACCCTTCATAGGTGAAGGCGGCAGGCACGGTCATACTATCCAGATCGGCGCCGTCACGGGTGGTGAAAACGGTCTTCGCGGCAGGGCCGGTACGATCCGCCAAAGACCAATCGCGCAGCCCCGAGGCCGCTGCCCCATCCATAATCACCGCATAGGCCTGATCGGCCACTGGCAATTGCACAATCGCTTGGCGGGCTTTGCTGACCAATTCACTGTCCAAGTCGACGAGCAGATTGCGCCCGGAATCAAGCTTCAGCATCGCCGCAAGATGGCCGCGCAGTCGGTCGCGCAAATCGGTTTGCGATGGGCCGGGGTAAGCTTGCGTCCATTCCTGCGCAAACCAGCTTTCAATCGTCGCATCATCATTGCGCTCGCCCTGCCCGCCCAAAAGCAAATAGACCTTGAGCGCGCGGTACACCCCGGTCGCGTCGGCGTTGTCGGTCAGTTCATGCAATTGCTGTTCGACCGAGAGCAACAGTCGCGGGCGAAGCATTCGCTCCAATGCATCCGAATAGGCGCTGTCCGCCGCGACCGACAGCCGACCCAATTGCCCCAGACCAAGCCCATCCAGCAGCCCGCCTTTACTTTCCACCCCGTAGCCCGTCGGCATGGAGCGAATGTCATCCAAAATTGGCACGATGCCATCCAAAGCGGGATCTTCGATCAGATCGCGGCGCAATTCATCGCCCGCGCCGCGCCGATAAGCGTCGGTTTCCGCCTGCGCCACGGCAATCAGCGCGGCGTTGCGCCAATAGCTGATGCCAAAGCCCGCGATCAGCCCGACCGTCGCCAAAAGAATAGCGGTGATGGCAGAGGCCCGGAGGATCCGGTCGCGCCGCACCGCGCCCCGGTCATGGCTGACCCAATCACGTTCTTCAAAGATCACACGGGTCAGCAGATCATGCAGGAAGAAGCTTTTCCCCTTGCCCGACATGAAGCCCGGCGCAATGCCGCCCACAGCCCCCTCGGCGCGTGCCACCGCCCCCAACACTTGGTCAATCGGCGTGCCTTCTTGCGTGCCTGAGGTAAAATAGAAGCCGCGTAAAATCGCATTGGTGGCATAGCGCGTCGGCTCAAACACCCGGCGCAGGAAATCGGCCACTGGCTCGCGCAGCATCGCCATTTGCCCCGGCAGACCAAAGATCGCGATGCGCGCGGTGGCGTCTCCTTCTTCGGTCAGACGATCAATCACCTCATCCGAAAGGCGCGCGACAAGGCGGTCATATTCCTCGGGCACCGCCTCATGGGTCAGCGCCTTGCGCTCGCGGCTTTGGAAGGTGCAGCCCCAAACCGAATTGCGCCGCGCCAAGCTGAAGCTCGAGAAAAACTCGCGGAACCCGGCGATCAGGTCGCATTTCGTGAAAAGCACATAGACCGGGAAATCGACCTTCAACGCCTCATGAATTTCGGCCAAACGGGCGCGCACAATTTCTGCATGGCGGGCGCGGGCCTCTTCATCGGCGTTGAGCATATCCTCAACCGAAAACGCCAAAAGCACGCCATTGATCGGCTGCTCTGGGCGCGTTTTCTTGAGCAATTCAAGGAACGCATTCCAGCTGGCACTATCGGCCGAGGCATCGCTGTCTTGCGTGGTGTAGCGGCCTGCGGTGTCGATCAAGATCGCATCTTCGGCAAACCACCAATCGCAATAGCGCGTGCCGCCAAAGCCCGCGACCGCACCGCCCTCTTGCCCAGCCAGCGGGAATTCGATGCCCGAATTCATCAAGGCCGTGGTTTTGCCGGCCCCCGGCGGGCCAATGATCACATACCACGGCAGGTCATAAAGATAGTTGCGCCCCCCCGATTTCTTGAGCGTTTCCAACGCCTCGGCCATGCGCTCTGACAAAACCTCGCCATCGCCCACAGGTCCAGAGGGCACGACCGCAGCTTCAAGCCTGCGCGCGGCGCGGCGGCGCAAGATAAACCGGATCAGCCAGATCAGCACCACGAGGCCCAGCACACCGCCAATCAACGCGGCACGGAAGGTGACGGTAGACAGGTCTTCGCGGCCCGTCATCGGCAAGCCGAACCAAATCGCCGCGCAAAGGCCCGCAAGGCCCAAGATCGTCAGCGGGATTGAGATCCACGGATTGCCCTTGGCTTTGGGAAGTTTGACACCAAAGAGTTTCAAAACGTGCCCTCCCTGGCGATCATCACTTCCACGCGGCGGTTTTGCGCGCGCCCTTCGGCGGTGGCATTATCCCCAATCGGATCGGCCTCGCCTTTGCCCTCGGCACTGATCCGGCCTGGGTCAGAGAGCCCTTTGGCCAAAACATCGCGCACCGCTTGCGCGCGCGCTTGGGACAGTTCCAGATTGGTCTTGAACCGCCCCCGGCCCGACATCGGAATGCTGTCGGTATAGCCCCAGACCTTGATCGGCCCCTCTTCCTTCTCGATCTCTTCGGCAATACGCGCAGCAAGCGGCGCGAATTCCGCTTTCACATCCGCTTTGCCGCTCTCAAACAGCAAGAGGTTGCCGACCCGGATCGCGATGGCATCGCCTTTGAGCACCACATCGACCAGCCCCTGCTCGATCTCTGGCGCAAAAGCCCCGCGCATCCGCTCCAACTGGCTTTGTGCGGTGGGCGCAACATAGGGCACCAGCGGCTTGTCGGGCGTTTTCACATCCAGCGCGATTTTGCCCTCGGTCGGATGCAGGGTGTAGAGCGCCTCTGCCGCCATCGCCCCGTCACGGTTGATCAGCGTCGAAAGCGTGGCAAAGAAGCCCACCACCAGCGCCGCAGCGATCCCCGCCACGGCCCAAACGGGCACCCCCCCAAACCGCCGCCGTCCGCCCAAAAGCACCGGCAACCAGCGCACCGACAAATCTTCGTTCGGGCGCGGTTTCACCCGGCGCAGCGTTTCATAAATCGCGCGCCGAATTTGCGCGAGCTGCATGCCGCCATTGGGGGCGGTGCGGTATTGCCCCTCAAAGCCAAGCGACAGGCAGGTCAGCATCAGTTCCAAAAGGTTGGCATATTGCAGCGGAGACTGCATCGCCTTCTCCGCTTCTTGGAAGAAGCCCACCCCAGTTTCGCGGGTTTGGAAAAAGCGCGCAGCCATCGAATATTGCACCCAGACGCCGCGATCCGCGCCCGGCAGGTTTTGCACGATATCATCGGCGGTGCCGCACAGCAGATATTTGGCGACCATCGCCTCTTGCGGGCCAACGCCAGCCGAAAGGACATTACGCTCAAACGTGTCGATTTCGCGTGCGACATGCTCCATCAGCGGCATCGCCTGCATATCGACAAGCCCCGTGCGCAAACGTCCAAACAAAATCAGCAGGTTGGTCGCTGCCGCGATCAGCGGGTTGGTGGAACTTCCGCGCCCAAGGCGCGCCGCCTGCAATGCCTGCTGCAAGGAAATCCGGGCTGTAACCCGTTTTTGCGTTTGCACCGGCGGCGTGGAAACATCCGGGAAAAAGCCCTGCGCGGCGCCGGCCCCAAAGGGGCTGCCCATACCCTGCCCAAGTCCCGTGCCAAAGCCCGCCTGCTGTGGCGCACCATAGCCCTGTTGCGGCGGGGGCGCCGAAGGACATGCAGAGGGCTGCGGTTGTGATGGATAGGCGCTTGGTTGCGGATAAGGGTTTTGCGGGGGATAGGGGCTTGGCGGCGGCGTTTGCGGCATCATGCCGGGGCCGGGTTGCGCGGCTGGCAGCCCCCCACCCAGCCATGTGTTTTCCCCCGGGCTTTGCCCGGCCCCCATATCATTGGGCGGAAATCCGGACGCTTGCCCGGGGTAAGCATTGGGAGGGGCGCCGGGATGTGGTGCCTGTCCGCCTCCGGGCATGGCCAGATCGGGCGGATTGAAGGCACCGCCGATCACCGTGCGCTCGGTGCCCGGCATTTGCGGCGCCTGTGCGGGGGGCTGGCGCAGCGCATAGGGGTCATCCGGGTTCGGGGCCACAACGGGCCGGGGCGGCTGGTTCGGATCGGGTCGCGGCGGAAGCGCGCCCCCGATCACCGTCTTATCGCGATCATCGCCATGCGCCATGGCCCGGCCCTCCCCATTCACGCGCCGCCTCTGCCCCGGTTCGCAGCTTGCGGCACTCATTCCTCCCCGAGCGATGCCCCGTCAGATCCCCCCGTCTCAGATCTTTTCAGGGATCGCCCAGAATTCCAATTTCAACTCCGGCCAATCGCCCGCAAAATGCATCCCGATCGCGGGCGCATTCGAAAATTCGGACCAAAGCGGCGTGTTCCGGTCGAGCAAGAAATAGACGTTTGAGGCCACGACACGGATCTGCCGCGGCGGGTTCGGCAAGTGCACAAGCCCAATCCCCGGCAGGTTGTTCTTGACGATCTCGCTCATCCGGGTGTTGGGGCCAACTTTGCACAGTTGCGGGAACTGCATCATCACCTGCGCCAGCGGCTTGGCGCTTTCCACCTCAATGACAAAGGTCGCCTCGCGGAACAGATTGCGGTCGGCCACTTCGGCCAAATAGGAATTTTGCCGCACCATCCGCAGCGGCAAGCGCACCGCACGCCCCACATCGCGCGACAATGCGCGCTGAATATCCATCACCACCGGGGTGAAGCTCTCCTTCGGCTCGGCGTGATCATAAGGCGGATATTGCGGCGCCAGCCGCGCCCCGTTGTCAAAGGTCGCCAATTCCCCCGCCAACCCAATAAGACGGCGATAAAGTTCCTCGGGGTGAACACAATCCAATGCACTCATATGCCGCAGCACCGTGACTTCACGGTTGAGCGTCATCAACATCAGATAATCTGACGCCTGCATCCCCCCGCCCGAGGACGGGTCTGCGGCATAGCGCGCAAGGGTTTCAAGTTTGGCTTCCACCCAGCCAAGAACCCGGCTCAGGTAACCGCCCAAAACAGGATGGGTGCCCAAAATCAGCGCGGGCGGCGGCACCGTATCATCCAGCGCAATCACCCCGTCGCGCATTTCATGAATACGAGCGATGCGCAGACACTGATACCCCGGGCGCGGCGTGCGCCGAATGGCCAATTCCAACCGCGGCACCGCAATTTCCACCAATTGCTCGATGCGCGCGCCAGCGGCATTATCCGCCACACTTTCCGAAGACAGCCGATAGCGGGTCGAGGCATCGGCCTCATCGGGGCCAATATCGCGCCCATTGGGCGAAGCCTCTGGAACGGTCAGCCAAATGAATTGCCCCGCCGCATCCTCCGGGCACACCACCGATTGCGGCAATTGCCCGGCATCAGGCGCATCAAACACCAAACCATCGGGCATGATCCCACTCACGCGGCGCAGCGCGATCTTGCCCTGCTGCGCCATGTCACGGTCGATCACCAGATCGGTGAACCCCCAGATATAGGGACGCAGGCGCCGCAGCCGCGTATCCATCAGATGTTCGATATACCGGTCTGACTGCTGCAAATGCTGCGGTTGCAGGAACAGCCCTTCCTTCCAGGCAACCTTGCTGAACAAAGACATTGCTTTATATCTCCCGCCGCGCAGCGCGCACGACCCCGCCCGTTGAAGTGACGCCATAGTGAAGCCCGACCGAGGATCGGTCAAGCTTCACGAACCGGGCCCCACCGTCGCAGCAAGGGCCCAATCCGGCGCGATCAGAACTGCCAGCGCGCCTGTGCGGTCAGGGCGGTGCTGTTCATCGAGCCACTGAAGCGGCCATCAAGGCGGACAGAGGCGTTGAACTGCTTGGCGGGCAGACCATGACCATTGGTTTGCAACACTTTCAAATAGCTCATGCCGATGCTGATCTCGCCAAAGGAGCCAAGCGTCTCTGACGCCAAACTGCCTTGGATCGCGTTTTCCGGGTCCGCGTAATGGCTGGCCAGATCTTCCGAGAAATCACGGTAATAGGTGCCCGTGATGAAGTAGCTCTTGGCGGAATCCTCCGTTTCCGCGATCCGCAATTTCGATGCCGACAGCCCCAAGAAGCCAAGCTTGGTGGTGTGATCATCAATTTGCAGGGTGGCAGGCTGCGTTTCTCCGGAGCGAAGGTCAAAGGTGATGGTGTCCGTTTTGCTCCGCGACAGCATGAAACCTGCGGTCGGCACGAGGTTCCAGCCGGTTTCCTTCAGCGGGAAGCTTGCCGAGACAGACCCAGACACCGTGGTCGCGCGCGACGCAAAGGTCGCATCGCTCAAGGCCGTGCCTGCAATAGACGCGTTGTTGAGCGTGAAATCGGTTTTTTCCGTCCGGACCTGAAGATCGGCAACAAGGTTCCCCTTAGAGGCGGTCATATACACGCCACCATAGCTTTGTTGGAAATCATTCGCTGTCGGCGAACTGGTCGCGGTCGAATTCGCCACCGAAATGGTGGAGATTGTGCCGGAACCACGGTTGAACCCGAGGAAGCCCCCGAACGCCATATCCCAGCCGCCGATGGAGCCGTTGAAGCAGGACAAATCGCCGCCAAGCTGGACGCCGGTATAGGTCGCGGTGACATTCGAGCCGTTTTGCATCCCACCCGAATCCGTCGTATCGCCCGACGCATCGACGTTACCGCCCGTCACCCGGCCCCAACCACCGGGTGCACAGTTTTTCTCTTCGGGGATCGCACGGCCCACGGTGAAGGGGCTGGTCGGGCGGTTCACAAGCGCCCCGATCAAGCTTTGCGAC
Organism: Rhodobacter aestuarii; assembly: GCF_900156655.1. Classification (GTDB taxonomy): domain Bacteria; phylum Pseudomonadota; class Alphaproteobacteria; order Rhodobacterales; family Rhodobacteraceae; genus Rhodobacter; species Rhodobacter aestuarii. Next base: position 154,753 of record NZ_FTOG01000002.1, read on the forward strand.
AGCGCCACACTGCCCGCCAGCGCTCCCACGTCTTGGTCGATCGCGACATGCAGGGCAAGACCGCTGCCACCGCTCTCCGGCACCACCGTATAATCATAGCTTGGGTTGTTTTGCGTAAGATCGGTGAAATCATAGGTGAAGCTCGGTGCATTTTCGCTGCCCCAAAGCAAGAACGTCAAATCAGAGGCCGGCAGATCCGCATTTGCAGAGGTCGCATCCGCAAAGCTCAGAAGGAACGAGCCAGAGACCTCACCGGTGACGTCAATCAGGTCGATATCTGCCGCGCTGTCCGCCAAATCCACGTCAAAAGCGAGCACCGTATTGCTCACCCCCACCAAGTCTCCGGTGACCGAGAAGGTCTGCCCCGTCGTCCCATTGGCCAAAGAAATCGTGTTTGCCGAAGAGATCGACCCGTCAACCGTCGCATTGCCCGAGACATTCAGCAGCCCCGCGCCCGTGATGCTCCCGGTCACAAGCGCGCTATTTTCAAAATTGATCGTCCCGGTATTGCTGACCGCGCTCAACAGGGTCGCATTCGAGGTCACGGTGAGCGAAGAGGTTCCATCGACCGTCGTACCGCCAGCGCCACTCACCGTCAGATCCGTCGCAATGACCCCATCGCCAATCGTCGCTTGACCACCGTTGAGCAATGCAAAATCGCCCGCGATGCTGCTCGTCCCGGTCGTATCGAACTGGGTGCCGACACCATCAATCGTCACATCACCAGAGGCCGCTCCCACCGTCACCGACGACCCGTCGCTCAGCGTGAAAGACCCGCCCGTTACAGACACATCGCCCGCGATCTGCCCCGCGTTATCAAGCGCCCCGCCCGAAACGAGCGCCCCGCCATTCATCGCGCCCGTCGCCGCGTTCGTAACCGTGCCACTGGATACGCTCACTGCGCCAGTGATGGCGCCCGCATTTGTCACTGCCCCCGCGCTTGTCACTGCGCTCGCAAGCGTCGCGCCTTCACGCACATCCAAAGTGCCACCCGCAGACACATCCGTGGTTCCGCTGCCAGCGCCAACATTCATGTTCTCAAGCGTCAGCGCATCCGCATCCCCAACCGTCAGCGTGCCATCCGACCCAACCGTCACATTGCCGGTGTTGAACGTCGCGCCGCCAACAACCGACAGCGCCGCAGCATTGCCGCCAGCCCCAGTCACATCCGTCGTTCCAGAAACCGTCAGCTGATCAGGCGTGGCATCGGTATTACCCACTATTGCCGTACCCTGCGCCCCCACCGAGAAAGCCCCGGCGATGCTGCTCGTCCCCGTCGCAAGGAAACCCGCCGCACCGGTATCATCGCCGATCGTCACATCACCCGGACCGGCGCCAGCACCGCTCCCATCAACGACCGTCCCGCCCGAGAGATTGAAGTCACCGCCCGTCACAGACACATCGCCTGCAACTTGGCCAGAGTTCGTCAAAGTCCCGCCTGTAACGCTCGCCCCCGCATCCATCGTCCCGGTGTTCGTCACCGTCCCATTCGACACGCTCACCGCGCCGGTGATGTCCCCGGTGTTCGCGAAACTATTCGAACTGTTGTGGATCAGCGCGCCCAGCGTGCCCGCGTTCGACCCGGTGCCCAAGCCTTGGTTCGTCACCGTGCCCGCTTGACCGTTTGATTGGTTTACGAAGGTGCCGCTGTTCGACACGTCTGCCAAAGACCCGTCACTGGTAATTTGCGTGCCAGATGCGAGCGTCGCAGTCCCCGTCACAACGCCGCTTGTGCTTTGCAAAAGGCTCCCGGCGCCACTCAGCCCAAGCGTTCCATTGATCGTCCCGGCGTTTGTCACCGCCGATGCGCTTGTCACTGCGCTTGCAAGCGTCGCGCCTTCACGCACATCCAAAGTGCCGCCCGCAGACACATCCGTGGTTCCGCTGCCCCCGCCAACATTCATGTTCTCTAGCGTCAGCGCATCCGCATCCCCAACCGTCAGAGTGCCATCGGAGCCAACCGTCACATTGCCGGTGTTGAACGTCGCGCCGCCAACAACCGACAGCGCCGCCGCATTGCCGCCAGCCCCAGTCACATCCGTCGTCCCCAAAACCGTCAGCGCAGTGGCCACGGGCGTCACACTATCTCCAACCGTCGCCGTGCCCTGCGCTCCCACCGAAAAAGCCCCGGCAATGCTGCTCGTCCCCGTCGCAACGAACGTCGCCGCACCGGTATCATCGCCGATCGTCACATCACCCGGACCGGCGCCAGCACCGCTTCCATCAACGACCGTCCCGCCCGAGAGATTGAAGTCACCGCCCGTCACAGACACATCGCCTGCAACTTGGCCAGAGTTCGTCAAAGTCCCGCCCGTAACGCTCGCCCCCGCATCCATCGTCCCGGTGTTCGTCACCGTCCCATTCGACACGCTCACCGCGCCGGTGATGTCCCCAGTGTTCGCGAAACTATTCGAACTGTTGTGGATCAGCGCGCCCACCGTGCCCGCGTTCGACCCCGTGCCCGTGCCTTGGTTCGTGACCGTGCCCGCTTGACCGTTTGATTGGTTCACGAAGGTGCCGCTGTTCGACACGTCTGCCAAAGAACCGTCACTGGTAATTTGCGTGCCAGAAGCGAGCGTCGCAGTCCCCGTCACAACACCGCTTGTGCTTTGCAAAAGGCTCCCGGCGCCACTCAGCCCAAGCGTTCCATTGATCGTCCCGGCGTTTGTCACCGCCGATGCGCTTGTCACTGCGCTTGCAAGCGTCGCGCCTTCACGCACATCCAAAGTGCCGCCAGCAGACACATCCGTGGTTCCGCTGCCACCGCCAACATTCATGTTCTCAAGCGTCAGCGCATCCGCATCCCCAACCGTCAGCGTGCCATCCGACCCAACCGTCACATTGCCGGTGTTGAACGTCGCGCCGCCAACAACCGACAGCGCCGCAGCATTGCCGCCAGACCCAGTCACATCCGTCGTTCCAGAAACCGTCAACTGATCAGGCGTGGCATCGGTATTACCCACTATTGCCGTACCCTGCGCCCCCACCGAGAAAGCCCCGGCAATGCTGCTCGTCCCCGTCGCAACGAACGTCGCGGCACCGCTGTCATTCCCAATCGTGACATCGCCAGAGGCAGCGCCCACAGTCACCGACGACCCGTCGCTCAGGGTGAAAGCCCCCCCCGTCACAGACACATCACCTGCAATCTGCCCCGCGTTATCGAGCGCCCCGCCCGAAACGAGCGCCCCGCCAGTGATCGTATCATTGTTCGTGAAGGTGCCACCCGTGTTCGACAGGCTCGCAATCGTTCCGTCGTTCGTCCCGTCGCCAGAGTTCGTTACGGCCCCCGCTGTACTCGCATTGACGAACGTCCCCGCATTCGACACCGCAGAAAGCGTTGCATTGTTCGTGACGCTGACCGGTGCGGCCACGGAGGTCGTTCCACTCACAACCCCATTGGTCAGGTTCGCCGTGCCACCATTGATGGTAAGATCGTTCGTGACCAGGCCACCGTTGAGCGTGAAGGTCGCAGAGCTTCCCGCACTCAAAGTGACGCTTCCTTGCAAGGTGCTAGAGTTGACGAGATTGAACGTGCCCGAATCCGTGATGGTAACACCGGTGACGGAGGTCAGGATGCCGCTCGCCGTATCCACCGTCACGGTCCCCGTTCCCGAAATTACGACGGTGGGCGACGTCAGGTGGTTGGGAATGGTGAGAATGCCCGTCGAAATCGTCGTCGCGGCAACGGATTGATCGCTGTTCAAGGTGGGCTGGTTTACCGCTGTGTTATCACTAAACTCAGCCGTGTCCCCCCCTCCGGGGGCTGCATCCCCAACCCAGTTCGTGCCAGTGTCCCAGTTTGTGTCGGAACTCCCATCCCAAATCACTTGCGCAGAGAGGCTCATTGGCATCGCGGCCAGCACCAGCGCCAATGCTGTGCTTTGCAGCAACCGCTTGGGCGCCGCGAATTGCGCCCGGCGGGTTTGGTGGCCGTCAATAAAATTCACAGTCTGCAGCGCCATGGCTTGGTCCCCGATATCCAAATGGATCGGCCAGTGGCTGAAGCGCCACCGTGCGGACCGACAGCGACCGCCTGCCCGGTTCAAAATGGGCACCAAAACAGACAGCCCGGCCACGCGCGCCGATGCGTTATACTTTGTACTTAATAATCCAGAAGCCGCGCATTAACTCAACTCTTTCGAAGGTTGACATTCTGCCCCACCCCCATTTGCGAAATGATTGCGGCAAATTTGCCATCAACATTCGGAATATTGCGCGCGGGGGCCGTTTCTTGCACAGCTCCGGCGCGACCTGTTGCCGCCGCCATTGCACCCGCGCAGGTTTCACGCGACCCTAGTCGCATTCCAGCAAAACGCCCGCCGAAAGAGCCCGATGACTCACCCGATCCGCCATGCCGCCCTTGGCCTCTTTGCCCTGATCCTTGTTGTTGTTTCGGTTTTGATGCTGGAACGCGAGCGGATGGGCGTAGAAATGACGCCGCTTGCGGTGGGCACAACGCCGGTGACGCTATACCAGATGCCGGGGGCCGATGGGCCTGCGGTGGTGGTGGCGCATGGGTTCGCGGGCTCGCGCCAGATCATGCTCGGCTATTCTTTGCGGCTGGCGCAGGCGGGCTATCGGGTCTTGGCCTTCGATTACGAAGGACAAGGGCGCAACCCTACGCCGATGCGCGGCGATGTGACGAAGATCGAGGGCACAACGGTTTACCTGATGGCCGAGACGCGCGCGGTGGTTGCCGCCGCGCGGGCGCTGCCGGGGGTAGAGGGCGTCGCGCTTTTGGGCCATTCGATGGCGACCGACATCATCATCCGCGCCGCTGAGGAAGAGGCCGCGGCAGGCACGCCGATCACCGCTGTGATTGCAATTTCAAGCTTTTCCGAGGCGATTACACCCAGCGCGCCGCCCCGACTTTTGCTCATTTCGGGCGCGTGGGAGGGGATGTTGCGCGACTTCGCCCGCAAAGCTGTGGCGCAGGTGGACCCCGCCGCGCAAGAGGGCGATTTGGCGGTGGTGGGCGATGTGGAGCGCCGCGCCGTGGTGGCCCCGCATGTGGGCCATGTGGGCGTGCTTTACAGCCCCATAGCGATCACCGCCGCGCGCGACTGGCTCGACCGTGCCTTCGGGCGCACGAGCACGGGCGCCATTGACGCGATGGGCGTTTGGATCGGCACGCTTTTGACCGGGCTTGTGCTTTTGTTCCACCCGATGGTCGCGCTTTTGAAAAAGGGGCCAGGGCCGCGTGAGGTGCCGCTAAAACGGTTCCTCCTCGCCGTTTTTGTGCCTGCGAGTGTCACGCCGCTGGCGCTGCTTGCCTTCCATACCAACCCCCTGCCTGTGACCGCGATCAGCGCGTTGACCGCGCATCTGGCGCTTTATGGCGTGCTGCAAATCGCGCTGTTGCACGGCGTGGGGCTGCGCGATCGGTTGCATTGGGCAGCGGCAGGGGCGCTTGTGCTTTGGGGCATCGGTGTCTTTGGCTTTGCGATTGACCGCTATTTCACCAATTTTTGGCCCTCGCCGGAGCGTGCTTTGCTGATTGCCGTTTTGGCGCTTGGCACCCTGCCCTTCATGCTGGGGGATGCTTTGGTGACAGAGGCCGGGCGCGGTGCGCTTTGGCGCCGGGTGCTGGCGCGTTTTGCGGTGCTTGCCTCGCTTGGCGCCACCGTCGCACTGGGCGATGACGACCGGATGTTTGTGATTATGGCGCTACCGGTGCTTTTGGCGTTTTGGCTCGTGCACGGGCTGCTCGCACGCTGGGTGGCGCGGCGCGCGGGGGCCCCGGCCGCCGGGCTCGGCGCGGGGCTGAGCCTTGCTTGGGTGCTTGGCGTTATCTTGCCGCTTTTGGCGGTTTAAGCGGTAGGCTTGCGGATCGGGTCGGTCAGCAAGCGCAAACCGTTCAGCACCACCAGCACCGTGCCGCCTTCATGGCCCACAACCGCAATTGGCAACGGCAGCGAGAAGAAGAGGCCCGAGGTCACCAGCACCACCATCGCGCCCATCGCAAAGATCAGGTTTTGCCGGATGATCGTCGCCGTGCGTTTGGCCAACCGATGCGCCTCGGCCAGTCGCGCGATATCATCAGAGAGCAGTGCGACATCGGCCGCCTGAAGCGCAACCTCAGAGCCCGCCGCGCCCATCGCAATACCCACATCAGCACGGGCCAGCGCAGCCGCATCATTCACCCCATCGCCGACAAAGGCGACGCGTCCTTTCCCCGCCATATCGGCCACGAGGGCGACCTTATCCTCGGGACGCAGATCGGCGTGAATGGCTTTGGGAGCGATATGCAATTCTGCCCCCACCCGCTCGGCCACGGCGCGGCGGTCGCCCGTGAGCATGGCGATGTGTTGCACGCCCCCGGCGCGCAAAGCCGCCAAGCCATAAGGGGTAGAGCTGCGCGCTTGGTCTTCAAAGGTGGCAGAGCCGATGTAATGCGCGCCGCGCCCGAGCAAAACGAGCGTGCGCGGGGCCTCTTGCACCGCCTCGGGCAAGGCTTGCGCGGCATCGACCTCGGCTTTCGCGCCCATGCGCGCGGCCAAACGGGCATTGCCCGCCCACAAAACGCCCGCCTCATCGACGCCAACCATTCCCTCGCCCGGCACGGCGCGCGCCTCGCGCACGGTCACGGGGCTAAGCCCCCGCGCCTCAGCAGCCCGGCGGATCGCCTCGGCAATCGGGTGTTCGGAATGCGCCTCAAGCCCGGCAAGACGGGCGAGAAAATCGTTTTCATCGCCCGCGCAATGGATCTCGACCAATTCCTGCCGCCCGGTGGTCAGCGTGCCGGTTTTATCAAAGGCAAAGGTCGAGACAGAGGCGAGCGTTTCAAGCGCCGCACCGCCTTTGAATAGCACCCCACCGCGCGCGGACACCGCAAGCGCTGACAAGATCGCCGCCGGCACAGAAATCACAATGGCACAGGGGCTGGCGGCCACCAAAAGCGTCGCCGCTTTATACAGCGCTTGGTGCCAACCATGGCCCAGCACGACAAAGGCGATAAAGGCCAAAATCGCCCCCGCCAGCACGGCAATCGTGTAGCGCTGCCCGAACCAATCCGAGAACCGCTCCGAGGGCGCGCGGGCGGCCTGCGCCTCGGTCACCAGGGCGATCATCCGCGCAACGGTGCTTTCAGACAAAGGCTTGCGCACTTCAACCGCGAGCACGCCATGCAGGTTCACCGTCGCCTCAAACACCTGCGCGCCGGGGGCTTTGTGCACCGGAACAGACTCGCCCGTGATGGTGGATTCATCGACCGAGCCCTCGCCCTCAACAATCACCCCATCCACCGGCACCCGCGCGCCGGGGCGCAACATCACCACATCGCCGGGGATCAGGCTGTCCACCGGAACCTCTTGCGTGCTCTCCCCCACGCGCTTCAGTGCGCGGTCGGGCCGCAGTTCCATCAGCGCCTCAATCGCGCGGCGCGTGCGCCCCATCGCGCGATGTTCGAGCGTGGTGGACAGGCTGAACAGCGTCAGCAAAACCGCGCCTTCCAGCGCTGCGCCCACGGCGGCAGCGGCCACGGCCGCAATGACCATCAACAGATCAATATCGAGCGTGCGTTCCTTGATCAGCGCTTCTAGCGCACGCGAAGCCGCAGGCACGCCCCCGGTGAGGAAAACCAGCCCCAAAGCCGCTGCCTCGGTCCAGCTTTCCGCATAGCCCGGCAGCACCCAATGACACAGCGCCGCTGCCGCCATGCCAAGGATCGTCGCCCATGTCAGGGCCAAGCGCTGTGTTTCTTCGCTCACCAGTCCACTCCCGCTGCAAATCGCCGAAAGGCCGTCTGCGCTCTTCTAGCGCATTTTGACGCTGATAACAGGCGACGCTTCGTCTAGGCAAAGCTTAGTAGCCGGGCGGGAAATGCTCGGTCAAATAATCCACCACTTCCCGCATCGCCTCGGGGCGGCGCTCGATATCGGTCATATCGACCACATGCTTTTCCCATTCGGGGCGCGAGCGGCCATCGGCATTGGAGATTTGCATCAGCGAATGGCAGCGGGTGCATTCTTTGCGCAAGGTCTTGAGCCCCTCGCCTTTGGGCAGCGGAAAGGACGTAGCAGGACCTAAACTGACCACGAGCCAGATCACAGAGAGGGCAGAAAAGGCAGCAAAGCGGGGCAGCATGGTTCAAAACGCATTTCTGGATGGATGGCACCTTATGCCGGAAAGGCATGACGATTTCACGACAGGGGCGCCGCCCGTCATGAAACCGCAACAAAAGCTTCATTAGCGCGCGTCGCTATATTTCGATAAATCATGAATTATGGAACATGACGCCGCTGCCCGCGCTTTTGCCACCCTTGGCCATCCGGACCGCCTTGCGGCGCTACGGCTGATCTTGCGCTTTGCGCCCAAAGGCGTGCGCCCGACCGAGATTGCGGATGCGCTCCATATCAAGCCCAACACGCTATCCCATCACTTGGCCGATCTGGCCGCCGCGGGGCTGGTGACGGTTACCCGACAAGGCCGCTCGCTTTTTTACGCGGCAGATTTGACCATGACCGAGGGCTTGATTGGCTATCTGGCGCTCGATCTGGGGCATGCCCGCGCCGATCTTATGCCAGAAGTTTTGCGCAAGCCGCCCCAAGTCAGCGCCCCCTTTCATGTGCTGTTTCTGTGCACCGGCAATTCGGCCCGTTCGGTCATGGCAGAGGCACTGCTGCGCGACCTTGGCGCGGGGCGGTTCATCGCCCATTCCGCTGGCACGCGCCCCGGCCCGGCCCCCAATCCCTTCGCTCTAGAGGTATTGGCGCGCAGCGGGCATGCAATCGAGAACCTGTTTTCAAAGCCGCTTGACGGCTTCCAGCGGGCTGCTGCCCCACAAATGCAGTTTGTCTTCACGCTGTGCGATGTGGCCGCAACCGAAGACTGCCCCCCTTGGCCCGGCCAGCCGATCAGCGCGCATTGGGGCTTGCCAGACCCCGCGCGGGCAGAGGGCACAGGCGCGCAAAAAGCCCTCGCCTTTGCCGAATGCTACGCGCAGCTGCGCCGCCGGATCGAAGCCTTTGTCGCGCTCCCGCTGGAAAACCTTGATCGGCGCGCCTTGCAAAAGCGCCTTGATACCCTCCCCCAACAAACGAAGACGGAGTAACCCATGCCACGCATCGCCCTGAATGGTCTTGGACGGATGGGAAAGCTCGCCCTGCGCAACCTGATGGATGCGGGCGCGGGCGGAGAGATTGTGTTGATCAACGAACCGGCGGGGGATGCAGACCAACTCGCGCTGTTGATGGAATTTGATTCCGTGCATGGCCGCTGGCCCACCCCGGTGCGCGCGGTTGCGAATGCGCTGGAACTCAATGGCCAGTTGATCCGCCTGACGCAGGCCAAAAAGATTGAAGAGCTGCCGCTGCGCGAGATGGGCATTGATCTGGTGATTGACTGCACTGGGGTCTTTAAGACCGCTGCGAAGATTGCGCCCTATTTCGCCGCCGGGGTACAAAAGGTCGTCGTGAGCGCGCCCGTCAAGGATGGCGATGCGCTGAACCTTGTCTATGGCATCAACCACAAGCTTTACGATGGCAGCCAACGGCTGATCACGGCGGCGTCTTGCACCACGAACTGCCTCGCCCCGGTGGTAAAAGTGGTGCATGAAGCGCTTGGCATTCGCCACGGGTCGATCACCACGTTGCATGATGTCACGAACACCCAAACCATTGTGGATCGCCCGGCGAAAGATACACGCCGTGCGCGATCCGCTCTGACAAACCTGATCCCCACCACCACAGGCTCAGCCACGGCGATTACGCTGATTTATCCGGAGCTAAAGGGCCGCCTCAATGGTCATGCGGTGCGGGTGCCCCTGCTCAACGCTTCGCTCACCGATTGCGTGTTTGAACTGGAGCGCCCCACCACAGCAGAGGAGGTCAACGCGCTTTTCACCGCCGCGGCCGAAGGCCCGCTCAAGGGGATTTTGGGGGTGGAAACGCGGCCCTTGGTCTCGAGCGATTTCACCAATGATCCGCGCTCAGTGATCCTTGATGCGCCCTCGACCATGGTCATCAACGGGACGCAACTGAAGCTCTATGCTTGGTATGATAATGAATGGGGCTATGCCTGCCGCTTGGCAGATATTGTCCGCATGGTTGCGCACAGTCTTTGACCGCAGGACATGCCATGAGCCAAAACCCGATCCGCGCCTATGCCGCCGTGACCGCCGCCTATTGGGCTTTCATGCTCTCCGACGGCGCGTTGCGGATGCTGGTGCTGTTGCATTTCAACGGGCTGGGGTTCAGCCCGGTCGATCTGGCATGGCTCTTTTTGCTCTATGAGGTGGCGGGGATCGTGACCAACCTTGGTGCGGGTTGGCTTGCCGCGCGCTTTGGCTTGGCGGCGACGCTTTATGGCGGGCTTGGTTTGCAAATCTTTGCGCTCGTGGCGCTGGCGCAGTTGGACCCGGCGTGGAGCCTGACCGCCTCGGTGATCTTTGTGATGGCGGTGCAGGGCGTTTCGGGCGTGGCGAAAGACTTGGCCAAAATGTCCTCTAAATCCGCCGTCAAACTGCTGGCGCCAAGTGCCGATGGCGCGCTTTTTCGCTGGGTGGCGGCGCTGACGGGTTCTAAGAACGCGGTGAAGGGGCTTGGCTTTTTCCTTGGCGCGGCGCTTTTGGCGCTTGCCGGGTTCAAACCCGCCGTTTGGGGCATGGCCGGCGTGTTGGCGCTGATCTTGGCTGCCGTGGTGCTGTTTTTGCCAAAGGGTCTGCCGGGGCGGATGAAATCAGCCGAAAGCTGGGGCGGCTGGCGGTCGCAAAACCCGCGTGTGAACCGACTTAGCCTTGCGCGGATGTTCCTCTTTGGCGCACGCGATGTTTGGTTTGTGGTCGGCATCCCGGTCTATTTCCACGCGGTGCTGGCCGATGGCACAGCGGCAGGGAACCGCGAGGCCTTTTTCCTGACAGGCGGCTTTATGGCGTTGTGGATCATTGGCTATGGTACGGTGCAGGGCTTTGCGCCCCGACTTTTGGGGGCCAAAGCACAGCCCGAAGCCGCCATCACCCGCAAAGCGATCACTTGGGCCGGGCGGTTGGTGCCGATCCCCTTTGGGCTCGCCTTGGCGGTTGCGCTGGCGGGAGCCCCTGCACCTTGGCTGACCGTAACGCTCGTGGCGGGACTTTTGCTTTTTGGGGCGGTTTTCGCACTCAATTCCTCGATACATTCCTATCTGATTTTGGCTTTTGGATCGGCAGAGCGGATCACCCGTGATGTGGGCTTTTACTATATGGCGAATGCGGCGGGGCGGCTGATGGGCACGCTGCTTTCGGGGCTTAGCTACCAAATCGGCGGGCTGGCGCTGTGCCTTGCCACTGCGGGGGTTATGGCCGCAGCCAGTTGGCTTTCGGCGCGCCGCTTACTAACCGCGTGAGCCAAAGCAAAACGCCCCCTTGCGGGGGCGTTTGCGGCGATCTGTTCAAATCTTACTGGTCAAGGAAGGAGCGCAGCTTGCGCGAGCGCGACGGATGCTTGAGCTTGCGCAGCGCCTTCGCCTCGATCTGCCGGATCCGTTCACGGGTCACGCTGAACTGTTGGCCGACTTCTTCCAGCGTGTGGTCCGTGTTCATGCCGATGCCAAAGCGCATCCGCAGCACGCGTTCTTCACGCGGCGTGAGCGAGGCCAAAACCCGCGTCGTCGTTTCCTTCAGGTTTTCCTGAATCGCGCTATCGAGCGGAAGAACGGCGTTCTTATCCTCGATGAAATCGCCCAGTTGGCTGTCTTCCTCGTCGCCGATCGGCGTTTCGAGCGAGATCGGCTCCTTGGCGATTTTCATCACCTTGCGGACCTTCTCAAGCGGCATTTGCAGCTTTTCGGCCAGTTCTTCCGGCGTCGGTTCACGGCCGATTTCATGCAGCATCTGCCGCCCGGTCCGCACCAGTTTGTTGATCGTTTCGATCATATGCACCGGAATACGGATCGTGCGCGCTTGGTCCGCGATCGAGCGGGTGATCGCCTGACGGATCCACCACGTCGCATAGGTCGAGAATTTGTAACCGCGGCGATATTCGAATTTATCGACCGCTTTCATCAGGCCGATGTTGCCTTCCTGAATAAGGTCGAGGAACTGCAGACCACGGTTGGTGTATTTCTTGGCGATGGAGATCACGAGCCGCAGGTTCGCCTCGACCATCTCTTTCTTCGCCTGACGGGCTTCTTTTTCGCCCTTTTGCACTTGGTTCACGATGCGGCGGAATTCGGAAATATCCACGCCGACATATTGCCCAACCTGCGCCATTTGCCCGCGCAAATCTTCCAGCTTGTCGCCGCTTTTTTCCATCAGCGTGGCCCAAGCACGGCCCGATTTCGCAGCCATCCGGTCCATCCACGTCGGATCGAGTTCATAGCCACGATATTCGTCGATGAATTCGCGCCGCGGAATACGGGCCGCATCGGCCAGTTTCACCATGCCGCTGTCGATCGACATGATCTTACGGTTGATCCCGTAAAGCTGGTCGATCAGCGCTTCGATCCGGTTGTTGTGCAGGTGCAGTTCATTCACCAGCAGAACAATCTCAGAGCGCAGTTTTTGATAGGCGGCTTCTTCGGCAACCGAGAAGGTGCCGTCTTCATTCAGCGTAGCCGACATCCGCTGATCTTGCATCTCAGCGAGTTTCGCATAGTCGCGTGCGATCAGGTCGAGCGTTTCAAGCACCTTGGGCTTGAGCGCGGCTTCCATCGCGGCGAGCGACATGTTCGACGAGTCATCATCGTCGTCATCGTCGTCATTGCGGGCGATCGGGTTGCCATCGGCATCGTATTCGGGCTCGTCAGAAGCAGGACGCGGTTGGGCGTTGGTGTTATCCCCGCCCTCCATCGTCATGCCTTCGACCGGGCCTTCCATTTCCTCGTCATCCTCGCCGTCGATCGAGCGGCCAAAGGTGGCATCAAGGTCGATCACGTCGCGCAGAAGAATTTCTTCCGACAGAAGTTCGTCGCGCCAGATGGTGATCGCTTGGAAGGTCAGCGGGCTTTCGCACAGACCCGCAATCATCGTGTTGCGGCCAGCCTCGATGCGCTTGGCGATAGCGATCTCGCCCTCACGCGACAACAGCTCCACCGAGCCCATTTCGCGCAGATACATCCGCACCGGATCATCGGTGCGATCAAGCGTTTCCGAGGTGGAGCCTGCAACCGCAACCTCACGCGAGCCGGAGCCGGTCTCGACAACCTGCCCGCCTTCGGGTTCCTCAGCCTCTTCGCCTTCGACGACGTTGATGCCCATTTCCGAAAGCATCGACATGACATCTTCGATCTGATCGCCCGAAACCTGTTCGGGCGGCATCACCGCATTGAGCTGGTCGATGGTGATGTAACCACGTTCCTTCGCCTCGGCGATCATCCGCTTTACAGCGGCTTGGCTCATGTCGAAGGAGGTCTCCTCGTCAGCGGCGGTATCGGGTTTGCTGTCGTCGATGTCCTTGGCGGCCATGGGCGCTCCTTGCTCGGGCTTCATCGGGCTGGACTTCGTTACGCGGGGCCGTGCGCAACGGAATCGAATCGTTTCCCGCCGTTTTATCGAATCAGAACGGCGAATCACAGAGGGCGAATCGGTTTTGACGCGTTTAGCCCCCAGAATGCTTATCTAGGAGGGATTGCAGGAATTGCGACATCGCCGCGCGATCCTCGCCAAGGTCGGATGTGTCGTTGATTTTCGACTTTTCCGCATGGTGATAGGCCTTCGTCGCTTGAGTGATTCGCCACGTCACGCCCTCGTCTGCCAGACCTTCAAGCGCTTCGATGGCTTCTTCCGTTTCTGCCTTCACCGCGCGGGCTGCCGTTAGTTTTGCCAATTCCTCTGCCAAGCACATGCGAGCAAAGTCGGTATCGGTCCGGCGCAACACGGGGGGGGCGGTCTTCACATGGGGGTGGTTCAGCAGCTTTTCAAGCGCAGCGGGCGCTTCACGCGCAAGGGTTTCACCCAGCGCCTCGGGCATATCGTGGGCATGGGTCAACATCAGCGTCAAAAGCGCATCCAGTTCGGCATCTGACAGATGCAGACGCTCCATCTGGCTTTCAAACTCGGCCACCAGCGCGGGATGCGTGATCAAGATCGCGAGGCACATCGTTTCACGCAATTGCTCGGCCACCGCATCGCCTGCGGCAGCGGCGAGCAGCGTGGAGCGCGTTGAACTCAGTGGCAGCACCGGCCCCTTACCCGGTTTCCACGGCATCCGCGGGCGCGGCTGCCAACCCGCATTAGCGACGGGACCAAGGCCGAACAACTCTTCGCGCAGGCGCTTAATTTCGGCGCCGTAATGGCTGCGCAGCGATGGATCAACGATCCGCTGCAAGGTGGTGCGCAGGGTTTTATCCAGCGCGGCGCGGCGTTCGGGGCTGTCAAACACCTTCCCCTCAGTCTCGCGCCGCCACAAAAGATCGACCATCGGGCGCGCGCCCAAGATCACCTTTTCCATCGCCTCGCGCCCTTCGGCACGGATCAAATCATCGGGGTCTTGGCCACCGGGCAAAATGGCAAAGCGCAGCCCTTTGCCCGCTTCCAGCATCGGCATGGCCACATCCACAAGCCGCATCCCCGCGCGCAGACCCGCCGCATCGCCATCCAACGCAATGATCGGCTCGTCAGAAATACGCCACATCAGCCGCAACTGATCTTCGGTGATCGCCGTGCCCAAAGGCGCCACGGCCCCGGTGAACCCCGCCTCCACCAGAGCAATCACATCGACATAGCCCTCAGCCACGATCAGCGGCTGCCCCTTGCCGCAGGCTTGGCGTGCGGGGCCGACGTTATAGAGGTTTCGCCCCTTATCAAAAAGCTCGGTCTCGGGCCCGTTGAGGTATTTGGCGCGGGCATTTGGGTCCATTGCCCGGCCCCCCAACGAAATCGCCCGCCCGCGCGCGTCGCGAATAGGGAAGATGATCCGCCCCCGAAACCGGTCATAAGGCGCGCCACCGTCATCTGGGCGAATGCAAAGCCCGGCATCCACAATCAGGTCGGGCGCAATCCCCTTGCCGGTCAGCGCCTGAAACAGCCCCTGGCGGCTGTCGGGCGCGAAGCCAATTTCAAAGTGCTCAAGCGCCGCAGCAGGAAAGCGGCGCCGCGCCAAATAATCCCGCGCGCCCGCACCTGCCTGCGTGTTCAATTGCAGGCGGAAATATTTCACCGCCTCTTCCATCACATTGGCCAGTTCGGTGCGCCGGTCGGCCCGCTCTACCGCCCTTGGGTCGCGCTCGGGCATTGGCATGCCCGCCTCCCGCGCCAAAATCTCTACCGCTTCCATAAAGGAGACGTTCTCGGTTTCCTTGATGAAGCCCAGCGCATCGCCCTTCGCGTGACAGCCAAAGCAATAGTAAAAGCCCTTGCGGTCATCGACATGGAAAGAGGCGGTTTTTTCATGGTGAAACGGGCACGGCGCCCAATAATCGCCCTTCGCCCGGTTCGACTTTCGCTGATCCCACATGACTTTGCGCCCGACAACGTCAGACAAGGTCACGCGCGAGCGCAGGTCATCAAGGAATCCGGGGGGCAGCGACATGGCGCTAATATCGGGCTTCGCCGCGCCGGAGTCGAGAGCCCCAAATACAAGCCGACACGCCGCACCCTTCTGCGAATCGCTACGCCCAAAGACTTAACGCCCATATCCAAATGCATAAGCTACACGGAATTTTCGTGTCACACTGTTAATTTCACAGAAACCAAGCTGCTGCGCAGCGTCAAACCGTTGCAAATCCTAAGACAATACAGCCCCGCTGCCCTCGTGGCGCCTCATTTCCGCCCCTATCCCCCCGGATAAGAGGGACGGGAAATTATATTCCGGTTGCCCTCACACCCCGGGGGCAAACCGATGCGGAGTGGTGGAATGCAACAGAAGCGGCACAGAACGGACGCCTCACAAAGCTGCGCAAAGCGCTGGCTTGCGAAGTTCATACGCGACGAAGATGGCGCACTCATCATCCTGTCTCTGCAAATCTTCATTCTGATGATGGTCTGCACCGGCATCGCCATCGACTTCGTGCGGGTCGAGGATCGACGCGCCGTTATCCAAAACACGCTGGACCGCGCGGCGCTTGCAGCGGCCTCCCTCTCCCAAGACCTCGAGCCTGAGGCAGTGATTGACGACTATCTGGCGAAGGCCGGGCTCGACTATCTTGATGTGGACACCACGGTTGAAGAGGGCAATTTCAAAGAGTGGCGCCGTGTCACGATCCGCGCGACGGATCGGATGCCCACCCTGTTTGGCCCGCTGATGGGCATTAATGAGCTTTACACCGCGGGCAACAGCCAAGCGACAGAGTCCATCGGCAACGTCGAAATCTCGCTCGTGCTCGACATTTCTGGCTCGATGAACTTCAACATTTATCATGACGATGACTCGCGCTGGAACGGCGTCTACCCGACGCGCATGGACCAGTTGCGCCCGGCCGCATTGAATTTTGTTGAGCAGATGTTCGATACCGTGCAACCGGCCAGCGCACCCGCCGGGCGCTTGTCGATTTCGGTGGTGCCTTACAACCAGCAAGTGACGCTCGGCTCGCGCGTTGGTTCGGTGTTCAGCCTGTCGACGGAGCACACGCAAAACACCTGCGCCGATGTTTTCAAACTGCCGACGAGCCAGATTGCCATCTCCCCCTCTACGACGCTCCAACGCACCATGTATGGCGATAGCTTCGACTATTGGGGCAACAACTTCAGCCTCGTGCGCACGACCTCTAGTGGGATCATGAACTGCCCGAACGAAAGCTTCGCCTCGGTTCTGGCCTACGGTAACGATGAGCAAACGATCAAGGACAAGATTTCGGGGTTGACCCCCGGTGGCGACACCGCAATTGACGTCGGCGCCCGCTGGGGGCTTGCACTTCTGGACCCGGCAGCGCGTCCGGCCCTGACCTCGATGATCTCGCAAGGCTGGGCATCGAACGATCTAGCGGGCCGCCCGCTCGATTACGATGACGGTACGAAGGATGTCGACGACACAGCGATGAAAGTCATGGTCCTGATGACGGACGGTCAAAACACCCGTTCCTACTCCACCAAGACCGCCTATCGCACCGGGG
This sequence comes from Rhodobacter aestuarii, assembly GCF_900156655.1. Taxonomy (GTDB): domain Bacteria; phylum Pseudomonadota; class Alphaproteobacteria; order Rhodobacterales; family Rhodobacteraceae; genus Rhodobacter; species Rhodobacter aestuarii. The sequence goes on from NZ_FTOG01000002.1 coordinate 171,718, forward strand.
ACTCGGGCTTTGTCTCGACGCGCAACTCGTCTGCCTTCTCGACCAACAGCACCGATTGGGACAACCTCTATTACTACGTGCCGTCCTACTATAAACCCTACTACCGGATGCGTGATGGCGCGTGGCTCTATTCTTGGCAAATGCCGAGCCAGAAATACAACATCACGTGGCAAACGATCTGGGGCAAAGGCTACACGCTGCAAGGGTTCATCGACCAGTTCGGCGGGCGCGCAGCCGGGGCAGCCTATGGCATGAGCAAAACTGCGATCTATGACACGATGGCAGAACAATCGGAATTTTCGACCAAGGACTCCGCGCTTATCAGCCTGTGCGAAGCGGCTAAGGACGAAGACCGCAATATCGTGATCTTTACCGTCGCGGTGGACGCTCCGGATGCGGGCAAAGAAGTTCTGAGCGAATGCGCGACGGCGGAAACCTATGCCTATGAGGTTGATGCGCTCGATCTAACAGAGGCCTTCGCCTCGATTGCTTCGGCCATCAACTCGCTGCGGCTAACGAACTGAGCAGAAAAATGAAAATCAGGGGGCTTCACATCAATCTGCCGCGCCAGTTGCGCCGCTCCGAAGAGGGCGCGGTGACGATCCCTACCCTTTTCTGGCTCCCGCTGTTTTTGATGATCATGGCAGCTGGGGTTGAATTGGGGGTGACGACGATCAAGCAAACCCTGTTTGACCGGGGCGTTGACATGAGCGTGCGCATCTTGCGCCTTGGCATCGCCGATCTGCCAACACGCGAACAGCTTAAGCGCTCGATTTGCGAAAATATCGCCTTCATTCCCGATTGCATGGAAACGCTCTCGGTCGAGGTGGTGCCGATCATCACGACCGGCACCCCTTGGACCGCCCCGCAACAAGTTCCCGCGCTCTGCCCAAAAGACATCGCGAACTATCCAACCCCGCAGGTTCTGCGGGGGGCAACCAACCAACCGATGCTGGTGCGTGCCTGCCTTGAAATGGAACCGATGATGAAGGCAAACCCGCTTGGCATGGTCTTGGGCAGCGGCCCGAACGGGACCTTCCCGCTGATTGCCCGCAGCGTCTTCATTAACGAACCTCGCCCCGGGTCGTAAAATGATTAAATTTTTCAGAAAATTCCGGCAACGTGAGGAGGGCTCAGTCGCAATCGAGGGGCTCTTTGGCGGGCTGCTCGTTCTGGGCTGGTTCGTGATTGCCTTCCAATTTTACGAAGCTTTCCGCATGCGCTCGCAGGCGCTGCGCGCAAGCTACACGATTGCCGATATGGTCTCGCGCGAGCGCGATGCGATTGGGCCGAACTATGTTTCTGGCCTGAAGCAGATTTTCGATTTCATCAGCTTTGCGCCAAATGAAAACTACACTTGGCTGCGGCTCTCGATCATTACTTGCGGCGCAACGACGTCCGATCTGCGCGCCTGCGACGGCACCAACAAGCAATTCACGCTTGAAAAGTCCTACACCGCCGCGAGCGGGGTCGCGATCCATACCCAATCCTCGATCAATGCCGAGGCCGACCGGATTCCGATGATGGCCGCAGGCGACACAGCGGTGGTCCTCGAGACCTCCTATACCTTCTTCCCGATCTTCTCGATTGGCGACAAGGCCTTGAAGCTCGACGGTCAAAACTGGACCCGGCAGGGCCTAAGTAGCCGGATCAGGATGTCGAATTTTGTTGTCACGCGCCCGCGCGGCCCGCGCACCGTCTGGAACGACACGAAATAGGTTTGGGCCGGCCGATCAGGCCCCAACCGCCTTTCGCACCATATCCCAGTAGATCGTTTCGACGGTGGCGCGGCTCAGCCGCCCCCCTTCGCGATACCAGGTGTTCACCCCCGTCAGCATCGCGATAATCGCCATGGTTGCGAGCTTGGTATCGGGCACAGAAACGGCACCCGCCGCCTGCCCCGCCTTTAAAATTTCCTCAAGCTCGGTTTCATATCGCTTCCGCAGCCCCTCGATCACCGCGAAATTCGGCTCTGACAGGTTACGCAATTCCATATAGCTCAGAAACACCGCCTCAGCGCGTTCAAGATTGAAGCGGATGTGAAAGCGCACGAAACGCTCAAGTGCCGCAAGCGGGTCTGTGCCGCGCGGTTCTTGCGCCCAAGCGGCAAGCAATTCATCCATGTGCCCTTTGAGCAGATCAAAAAGCAGCGCCTCTTTATCGGGGGTGTAAAGATAAAGCGCTCCGGCCTGCACGCCCACTGCTGCCGCGATCTGGCGCATTGAAACAGCGGCAAAGCCGTGGCGCGCAAACAGGCGGCTGGCCTCCGCACGAATCCGCGGGCCGGTGATTTCTGCATGTGAGCCAGTCTTGCGTGCCATAGCCCAAGGTAACTGAACACCCGTTCAGAATTCAACTGCAAAGCACTCTGGCGCCGCCTGCCCGGCCCGCCTATGGTGGGCCGATCCGAACCAGAGCGATGCCGCATGCCCTGCAACACCCCTACGTTCCCGCTGTTTCTAACCGCGCTCTTGCTGGCACTCGCCGCCTGCGGTGGCCCGCAAAGCAGCCCCTATCCTGCCCTCGTGCCCTCAGAAACGCTGCTGATCGAAGAGCCGCTTTCCCCCTCCCCCGCACCGGAGCTAGAAGCGCGCGCCGCCGCGCTGAAAGCCCGCGCGGCGGCCTTGCGCTCGGCGACGCCATAACTCTACGCGCGGCCATACCGCACGGGCGCGTTGCAAGCGCCACGGCAAACGGCTAACAGAGCGCAACAGTCCGTCAATCGCACGAGGTTCCCATGTCTGCCCCCGCCCAACCGCTCCGCCTCGGCATCGCGGGACTTGGCACCGTCGGCATCGGCGTGGTGAAGATTGTGCAGCGCCACGCAGAAATGCTGACCGCGCGCACCGGTCGCCCCGTCACGATCACGGCCGTTTCGGCGCGTGACCGCACGAAGAACCGCGATGCGGATCTTTCGGCCTATGCATGGGAAACCGATCCAGTGGCGCTGGCCACGCGTGACGATGTCGATGTGTTCGTGGAATTGATGGGCGGGCATGAAGGCACGGCAAAAGACGCGACCATTGCCGCGCTCAATGCGGGCAAAGATGTGGTCACCGCAAACAAAGCGCTTTTGGCGCATCACGGCCAAGAGCTTGCCGAATTGGCCGAAGGCGCAGGCCGCGTGATCCGCTATGAAGCCGCCGTGGCCGGTGGCATTCCGGTGATCAAATCCCTGACCGAAGGTTTGGCGGGCAACGCGATCCGCCGTGTCATGGGCGTGATGAACGGCACCTGCAACTACATCCTGACGCGCATGGAAACCGCGGGCCTGCCCTATGACACGGTCTTCGAAGAGGCCCGGCAATTGGGCTATCTGGAAGCTGACCCGAACCTAGACGTCGGCGGCATTGATGCCGGGCATAAGCTTTCGATCCTCGCCGCGATCGCTTTTGGCACCAAGGTCAGCTTTGACAATGTGGTGCTGGAAGGCATCGGCTGCATCTCGATTGATGACATCCGCCGCGCCGCCGATATGGGCTATAAGATCAAACTGCTGGGTGTCGCGCAGATGACCGGGCGCGGCCTAGAACAACGTATGACGCCCTGCCTTGTGCCGGCGGCCTCGCCCTTGGGCCAGCTGCAAGGCGGCACGAATATGGTGGTGATCGAGGGCGACTCGGTTGGCCAAATCGTGCTGCGTGGTGCAGGCGCGGGCGAAGGCCCGACCGCCAGCGCGGTGATGGGCGATGTGCTCGATATCGCACGCGGGCTGCGGTTGCCGACCTTTGGCCAACCTGCGACCAGCTTGGCAGATCCGATTCCGGCGGCGGTTTCCGCCCCGGCGCCCTTCTATTTGCGCCTGCAACTGGTCGACAAACCCGGCGCGCTGGCAAAAATCGCCTCCGCTTTGGGCGATGCGGGCGTCTCCATTTCGCGGATGCGGCAATATGGCCACGCCGACACCACCGCCCCGGTGCTGATCGTCACCCATAAAACCACCCGCGATGCGATTGATGTGGCGATTGCCGCGCTGCCCGGCACCGGCGTGGTGGATGGTGCGCCCGTCGCCTTGCGTATCGAAGAGGTCTAAGGCAGGCTTTTCCCGACCCTCGGGAGAAGCGCATGGACTGGTTCACCCCCGTCGATATCTATTGCGAACGGCTTGGTCCGGGCTTTTGGGCCGAGCCGTTGAACGCGATCTCTAACCTGTCTTTCCCGCTGTTCGCGGCCCTTGCCGCACTCACCGCACGAACGCGGGGCACCGACCTTATGGGCTGGGTGCTGATTGTGATGGCGGCGCTCATTGGGGTCGGGTCTTTCCTGTTTCACACCTTTGCCAACCGCTGGTCTGAACTGGCCGATGTGCTGCCGATCTGGAGCTTCGTCGCCGTCTATATCATTGCGCTCACGGCAAAACTCCGAAGGAAGCCGCCCCCTCCCGTGCTTGTCGCCGCGATCGCTTTGGCCGCCGTCGCCACGCTGATCTTTTTGGCGATGGGCGAAGGTGCACCGCCTGAAACCCTGCCCGAAGTCCCCACCAAGCCCGACCCGCTCAACGGCTCTGGCCAATATGCGCCGGCGGTCATCGCGATGGCGGTGTTCGGCATCATCATGTTTCGTCGCCGCCATCCAGAGCGCTGGTGGCTCGCGGCGGCAGCTGGGACGTTTTTACTCTCGCTCACCTTCCGCACGCTGGATCGCGACATCTGCACCAGCCTGCCCCAAGGCACGCATTTCCTGTGGCACCTGCTCAATGGCGCGATGATCGGAATGATCTTGCAACTCTACCTGCGCGTGCAGCGGCCTCCCGCCGACGCCATCTGACACAGAATTTCGCGTTAGCGTTCACAGGGTTGTCACCCGGTGGTGCGACGGATTAGCTGTGCCCAACCCATCTTCATGCACAGGAAACGCTATGAGTGTCCCCACCGATTTCAATGACCGTCTGCTTTCCCTTGGCCTCGCCCGCGTCTCGGAAGCCGCGGCCCATGCCTCGGCTCAGCTGATCGGTCACGGCGACGAGAAAGCCGCCGACCAAGCCGCCGTGAACGCGATGCGCGAACAGCTCAACGCGCTCGACATTCGCGGCGTGGTGGTAATCGGCGAAGGCGAACGCGACGAAGCGCCCATGCTTTACATTGGCGAAGAAGTCGGCACCGGCGAAGGCCCGGCGGTGGACATCGCGCTTGACCCGCTTGAAGGCACGACACTGACCGCGAAAGACATGCCCAACGCGCTCACCGTGATCGCCATGGCTCCGCGCGGCACCATGCTTCACGCGCCCGATGTTTACATGGACAAACTCGCCATCGGCCCGGGTTACCCCAAAGACGTAGTGAGCCTCGACATGACGCCGACCGAGCGCGTGAACGCGCTGGCCAAAGCCAAAGGCTGCACCAATCGCGACATCACCTGCTGCATTCTGGAGCGTCCGCGCCACGAAGACCTGATCGAGGAAGTGCGCGCCACCGGTGCTGCGATCCGCCTGATCACCGATGGCGATGTGGCTGGCATCATCCACTGCGCCGAACCCGATGTGACCGGCATCGACATGTATATGGGCTCGGGCGGCGCGCCGGAAGGCGTGCTTGCTGCCTCGGCGCTCAAATGCATGGGCGGGCAAATGTGGGGCAAACTCTTGTTCCGCAACGATGACGAACGCGGCCGGGCGCGAAAGGCGGGCATCACCGATCTCGACAAAATCTATGGCCGCGACGACATGGTCCGCGCCGATGTAATTTTTGCGGCCACCGGGGTGACCAATGGCTCGATCCTGCGCGGCGTGAAGCGCAACCCGAAATTCTTGGAAACGGAAACGATCCTGATGCGCTCGAAAACCGGCTCGGTGCGCCATATGATCTACCGTAACCCGATCCGCTGATCTTGGATCTGCAAAGTTTCATATCTCGCTGCGCCCGCCACTGGCGGGCGTTTGCGATTTTCGCTATGCGAAAGCCATGAATGCGTTCCTGAATGTCGAGATGTCGTTGACCGGGCGGCGCTGGGTCGGCCCCACGATTGAGGCGGACCGGCTGGCCGAGGCGATGGCGCAAACCACCCGCCTGCCCTTGCCGCTCGCTCGTGTACTGGTGGCGCGGGGTGTCGCGCCAGAAGAGGCCGCAGGCTTCCTTGAGCCGACCTTGCGTGACCTGCTGCCCGATCCGCATAACCTCAAAGACATGGAGACCGCCGCTGCGCGGTTCCTGCGCGCAATCAAAGCGCGCGAGAAAATCGCAGTCTTTGCCGATTATGATGTGGATGGCGGCGCCTCTGCCGCGCTCCTGCTTACATGGCTGCGCCAGTTCAACGCCTCTGCCACGCTTTATATTCCCGACCGGATCGACGAGGGCTATGGCCCGAACGTCCCCGCAATGCAGGAACTCGGGCGCACGCATGGGCTGATCGTCTGCGTGGATTGCGGCACGCTCAGCCACGAGCCCGTGGCCGCCGCCAAACCCGCCGATGTGGTGATTTTGGATCACCATTTGGGCGGCGAGACATTGCCCCCCGCCGTGGCCTGCGTGAACCCCAACCGCCAAGATGAAAGCGGCGATCTGGGGCATCTTTGCGCGGCTTCGGTCGTGTTCTTGATGCTCGTGGAAGCAAATCGCCAATTACGGGCAGAGGGTATCAAAGGCCCTGATCTGATGGCGCTTTTGGATCTTGTTGCGCTTGCCACCGTGGCCGATGTCGCCCCGCTGATCGGCGTGAACCGGGCGCTGGTGCGCCAAGGGCTCAAGGTGATGGCGCGGCGCGAACGCCCCGGGCTTGTCGCGCTGTCGGACGTGGCGCGCATCGACCGCCCACCCACTGCCTATCATCTGGGCTTCCTCTTGGGCCCGCGCGTGAACGCAGGCGGGCGCATCGGCGCCGCAGACCTTGGCGCACGGCTTCTGGCCACCGATCAACAGGCAGAGGCCGAAGCGCTGGCCGAACGGCTGGACCGACTCAACTCTGAACGCCGCGATATTGAAAACCGCGTCCGCGAAGCTGCGCTCGCACAGGCGGAAAGCCGTGGCCTTGATGGCCCCTTGGTTTGGGCCGCAGGCGAGGGCTGGCATCCCGGCGTGGTGGGCATTGTCGCCGCACGCCTGAAGGAAGCCACGAACCGCCCGGCGGTGGTGATTGGGCTTGAAAACGGCATCGGCAAAGGCTCGGCCCGTTCCGTGGCGGGCGTCGACCTTGGGGCCGCTGTGCAGCGCGTTGCCGCCGAGGGACTTTTGCTCAAGGGCGGCGGCCACCGAATGGCGGCGGGCCTGACAGTCGAGGCGGAAAAGCTAGACCCCGCGATGGCACGTTTGGCCGAACTTTTGGAACGGCAAGGTGCGGGCGCAGGGGGCCCAACCGATCTGCGGCTCGACGGGCTTTTGATGCCCGGAGCCGCCAGCACCGCGCTTGTGGAAGACCTCGACCGCGCTGGCCCGTTCGGGCAAGGCGCGCCCGCACCGCGCTTTGCCTTTGCCGATATGGCGATCTCTGGCGCGCGGCGGATCGGTGAAACGCATCTGCGGTTTTCGTTCGGGGACGGGCTTGGTGCCAAAATCGACGCCATCGCCTTTGGCGCCTTTGACGGACCGCTTGGCGACATCCTCTCGGCAGGCGGCGCGGGGCGGTTTCACCTTGCCGGAAAGCTTGAAATCAACAGTTGGGGCGGGCGCAACAAGGTGCAACTGCGCCTTGACGATGCAGCGCGCGCCTAAGCCCCCTCACAACCCATTGCCACAAAACATTTTTTCAGAAACTTACGCGATCTGAAAGAAAGTTTGGAAAAACTGCAAAAACCCTCTTGCGAGTCACGCGCGGCTGGCCTAAACACCGCTCCACGCCGCGCGGCAACGCAACAAAGCGGCAACGGTGGCCCGTTCGTCTATCGGTTAGGACGTCAGGTTTTCAACCTGAAAAGAGGGGTTCGACTCCCCTACGGGCTGCCACTTAAGTTCCCTAAATGACTGATAAGGTTCAGAGATTTAAAGTCTCTTGATCTGTTATCCCCCACAATGCCCCCCACGTTAATCTGGACTGAACCGGAACGTGCCGGAATAAAGCTGTTCCGGTGAAAGTGCCGCCCTCGCGCGCGCGTAATGCAAAACCCCAAGTGACTTCACTTAAATCGGCTCCCCAGACGCCCGCGCGCGCTTGGCCCGCTTGCGACAAGCCTCACGGCAATAGATCGCATCGGCGCGGCGCGTGAAGGGCACCGGGTCACCGCACGCGGGGCAGGTCCAGCCAAGGGGGCTGGCAATCTTGCGCACGATTCGCACCGCGCGGGCTTTTCGGTGCTTCACATTCCCATTGGGCCAAGTATCCACCCAAACTGAAATCGGGTTAGCTAGGCTTGGCGCAATGCCGAAAGGATCGGGGGCAGGCATTCAGGGCACCTCTTGCAACGGGCAAATTTGATTTTCGCAGGGGCCACAGACGGGTCAAGCGCTTGATCGAAAAGTCCGCAGGGGGGGCTTAAAAACTTCCCCCTCTCCGAACCCCCAGACCGGACGTCCCTTTCACGGACGGAAAAAATCCGCGTTTGAATTTTGGGTGCAGCCGATCGGCGGGGGAAAGGGAACGCGCGCCATCTCTCGCCCTCGCGTAATGACTTCAAATAAATCGGCCCTCGCGCGTGCGCGCGTAGTTCTATCGCTCGCGTAGTGACTTCGGATAAATCGGTGACTTCGCACGCGCGCATGGTTCCAAAAATTCGCCCCATCGGTCTAGGGTATATAAAAGGCACCCGTTTGTGAGGTGACAGGAAGTAAATCGGCCCCCTTACGCGCGCGTGCGCGTATTGGTTGCTTTGCCCGCGTAATGACCCCCGATAAATCGGTGAAACCCACCTGCGCGCCGCTCCCTCTGTCAGGCGGCAAAGCGGCCATCTTCGGTAAACCTTGCCTGCCCGATCGCGGTGAGGCTTTCCAGAAGCGGTTGCACCGATGCCGCGCGGCCCCGTTGGAAGGTGCGGGCCACCTGTTCCGGGGTCGCGGTGCCCATGTCATTCAGCACGGCACGCACAGCGGCAATTTGTTCGGGCAAAGATTTCGGCCAAGGTGCTTTTTGCGTGGTATCGCTTGGGCCAATCTCCATTGCGGCTTGCTCGCCCTTGCCCACAGCCGCGCGGCCTTGCGGGTTTTGATACTCGGGGCGCAACCAACGCACATCGCCGCGCGCTTCCTCGGCTGCCCGTTCGCGGTTCAAGTCCACCAGCCGGTGCAAAATGCCATCTTCGGACAGATCGGCAGGCCAGCCATAGGCTTCGGCCACGGAGGTGTCGATTTGGTCGTGAATGGCGCGCAAGATGCCCAAAAGCCCTTGGTCGTAAATTTCGCGGTCCTTGCCTTCGATCCGCTCACCCGCGCGCAACTTTTCAAGCACGTTATACATGCCGGTCAGGGTCAGCTTGGGGTGGGCCTTTTGTTGCGCCTTGCGGTGCGCGTCCAATTGCTCGCCAAGGCTGCGCAGGTGGATTTTCTGGGCCTCTGTCAGGGCAGGAAAAGGGAAAGGGTCAAAGCATTTGGACTTCGTGTAACGCGGATCGTTGCCAACACCGAGCCGCGCTCCAGCGCTCAACGCCCAGATGACGTGAACTTGCGACGAAAGAACGGAAAGCCAAGCTGCGTCATCGAGAGCGACCGCAATCAGCATGTTATCGGGCAGCGTCGCCCCATCTAAAAACTGGCAAACCCGGTGCTTGGTCGTTTCAACTGTTGCAATGAACCGGGGCAAACCAGCTAGCGCTGGGCGCAAATCCTTGCGCGGCTCGCCATGTATCCACCAATTCCGCTTGTAACCTTCGCGGTTGTTTTGGTCCCTTTCCGGTTTCACCTTATCCCAAACATGCTGATAAACGGCGGGGAAACGGCTGCGCACATCGGCCTCGGTCAGGCCAAAAAGATCAATGACCATAACACCGCGTGGTGTGGCGGTCAGGTCGCGCCCGTTGCGATAATGCCGGATATTGTTTTCCAGCCCCGGCACCGTCCCTAGCCCCAACGCGCGGGCTTCTGAAGGCGTGACGATGAAGCCCGAGCCGTGCAGCTTGACTCCCGGAGAGGAAAGCCCCTCATTCGCCCGAAGCGGCTTTGCCCCCGCCACGTCGGCCCCGATGCGCAGATTTGAAAAGAGCTTCCCCTTTTCCATCTGCAATTTTACCGGTCGCCCCTCGGCTTCACTCTCGCCCTTGGCTTCCTCGGTCACCGTCAAAAGCCGCCCCGGCGCTTTGCCCGCTTCGGCCACGGTCATGGCAATGCGCACCGCCGCCCCGTCGCTCGCATCCACCCAAGGGTGGTCGGGGATCGCAAAGGCGAGGGACAGGGGTGTTTTCGGGTCATTCAAATGCGGTTCCAAAACCTTGCGGTTGAAAGTTTGGCGCAAAGAATTGGTGGTGATAAAGCCAAAGCGCCGCGCCCCCTTGGCCCTTGCCTTACCACTTGCGGCTTTGAAGCCGCGCGCGGCAAGCGCTGCCTTGTGCCACCAGAACATGACGAAATCGGCGCTTTGCGGCATCTTGGGGTAAGTCGCCCAAAGCGCCTCGGTATAGCCATCGCCCAGCGCGTCGCGCATCCGGCTTGCACCGATGAAAGGCGGGTTGCCCACAATGAAATCGGCCTCGGGCCATTGTGCGGGGGCCGGGGTCATATAGTCCAGCACAGCCACCCTTGCGGCGGGGTCAGGCACGCGCTCGCCCGTGATCGGATGTAAAATGGTGCCAATGCCATCCCAGCGCGTTACCGGTTCGCCCCGTTCATCAAGGCGGGGTTGTGTGCTGGCCCATGTCATCAGCGCGTCGCGGCATTCGATATTGTGGAAATCGCGCAGCACGGGTTCGGCGGGGCTTGCCTTGCCGTGGGTGCGGAAATGCCATTGAAGGTAACCGATCCACAGCACCAATTCGGCCACCGCCGCCGCCCAAGGGTTCACTTCCAGCCCAAGGAATTGGTGCGGGTCCACCGTGTGACCGGCCAAGGCAAGGGCGGTTTGTTCCTCGCCCAGATCGTGCAAAAGGGCTGTTACCTCGCCTTCTAGCCGCTTCATCAATTCGAGCGCGACATAAAGGAAGTTGCCCGATCCGCAAGCCGGGTCCAAAACCTTGATTTCGCAAAGCCGCAAATGGAAGGCGCGCACGGTTTCGCGGGCTTCCTCTTGCTTGCCTTGCTTGGCGAGCGTGGCGGCTGCGACTTGCACATCGCGCCAATCAGCGCGCAACGGCTCCATGATCGTGGGCACCACCAGCCGTTCCACATAGGCGCGCGGCGTGTAATGCGCGCCCAGCTTGTGTCGTTGGCGCTTATCAAGCGCACGTTCCAGAAGGGTGCCAAAGATCGCCGGTTCCACCGCGCGCCAATCACGGTTGGCGGCATCAATCAAAAGCGAAAGCTGCACTTCAGACAGGGGCAGCGCCTCGGCATCTTTGAAAAGCCCCCCGTTGAAGCGCTTTAGATCGGCGGTCAGCACCGGGGAAAAGCCCCCGGTGTTCATGGTATCCCAAAGGGCTTTCAGCGTGGGGGCCGCATGTTCCGGGTGCCCGCGCAGCCGGTCCAGAAGATCGGAAAAGCTGCCCATCGGGATCAGGTCCACATCTTCGGCAAACATGGTGAAAAGGCACCGCATAAGGAAGCGGGCCACGGCTTCGGATTCGTGCCCCTGCCCTTCAAAGGATCGGCCAAGCGCGGCCAAGCGATCGGCAACTTCACGGGTGACCTTGGCCGAAATCTTGGCGGGGTCTAGCGCGTGTGGATCGGTCCAGATCGCGCGCAGCCGATCGCGCGTTTCTTGGTCGCGCAAATCCTCCATTGTGATGCGGTAGCGGTTACCATCGGGATATTGGGTATAGCCCTGCCCCTGCCCCGAGAAATCGGCGTAAACCTCGATAACGTGGCCCACGTCCACCACCAAAAGGAACGGGGGCCAGCCATCGGTGCGCGATACGGCGCGCGCGTATCCATCGGCCTGATTGCGTGCGCGCAACATCGTATCATCCCAACGGCGGGTGCCGCGTGTGCCGTGCCCCTTGCGTGTCGCGCTGGGCAAATCAGGGATCAGAGCCGGTTGCGCGTCATCCTCGGGGGCAGCGCCATCGGTGCCTTGTTTGGCCTCCATGACGAAATGGCCCGCGTGGTAAAGGTCGATAAAGCCGCGCGATTGCGTGCCCGTGTGAATGAAGGTCACCGGGTGTTCAAAACAATAGGAATTGGCGCGCGTTGCTTCCTTCGCGGGGTCAGGTTTGGGCAAGTCGAGAACTTCGCAAAGTTCATTTGCGAAGGTTTGGAAATTGGCTCGCTCGCTTCCGCCAGAATGTTTCCAACGGTCAATGAAATCTTCGATATTCAAAACACGCACCCCAAAAACAGGCCGTGCGCCTATTTTTGCAACGGATACGTGCACAAATAAAGAAATTTAGATGCGACTTTCTAGCCGGGGGTTTCCCATTGCCGGGTGATGCCGTTCCAATGCTTGCCTTGCGGGCCGTGCTTTTCCCATTTGGAAAGCCGCCGCCAATCATCCAGCGAAACCACCCGCCCAGACCAAGTAAGCGGCGAAAGCCCCAGATCGCAGGCGGTGCCATAGGGGAAGCCGCCCCCGGTGGGGGCGACTTTTGGGCTTTGGGGGCTTGCGACACTCGCGACACCTGCGACGCGGGGCCGTGCGGGTGCGATCAGGGCCGGTTGCGACAGTTGCGACTTCTGCGACGCATCGGGCACCGTGCGGGCGTCGGTCACGCACTGCGCAGGGGCTTCGGCCATGATTTCTGAGAGTTTCGCGCGTGCATCAAACCACATCGAAGGCCCTCACGATCGCCCAAGCCTCTTTGCGCGCGGTCCCTCGCACCACGGTTCCGGGTTCGAGCCGATGCAACCACCCGTGCAGCTCAAGCACGCCCAGCGCAGCCCGAGCCTTTGGGCTTTCGCGCAAGGGGTTTGGCCCCAGCCGCACCACATCGCGCACCGTGACATTCGGATGCGGCCAGCTTTCAATCAGCCATTTTCGCAGCGTTTCGGCACGGTCAATTTCAGCCGATACCGTGGCCGCGCTCGCCAAACGTGAAGCCTCCGAAAGGTAAAACTGCGCTAGGCTGATAGCGTCGGCCATATCGCCCGCTTCCACCTTCGCGGCATCCAGATCGCGCCATAACGTCAGCACCCCAGAAATGCGCGCAGCCTGTTCCGCCGCTTTAGAGGCATAGCCCGAAACATGGGCGAGATCACCACCGGGGCCTTGCGCGGCTTCGATCGCATCGGAAAAGCCAACCAAAAGCTTTCTGGCCTCAGGGCTTAGCTGCAAGGTGCGCGGCGTGAGTTCCCGCGTCTCCGGGTCCATCGGCATATCGGTTTCAAGGATCGCGCGAAGCCTCGCCTCAAAGGCTGCAAGCGCCGCATCATCGCGCCGCGTGTTTGCGTGCATCCTTGTTCCAATGGTCGAAAGCGGTTCACAGATCAGGAACCGGGGCAAAAAGCCCGTATCAACCGCCAAAGGATCGGACATAAAGGCACGCGCCACAGCGGGCTGAACCATAAGGTGAACCGCAAGCTTTCGCCCATAAAGCGTGTAAGCCCCATCGCCCTGCCGGGTGCGGCGGATCGGGTTGCCCTGCCAAAGGTCATTCAACGCGGCCAAAGTCTTTTGCCTGTTGTCCGAGTTCATCGCGTGCCCGCCTAAGAATTGCCCGCCTTCATCCGAAAACAGCCCAAGTGAAGGCTGCCCCTCGGCAAAAAGCCGCGTTAGCCCTTCATATGTGGGTTCCGTTACGGTTCGATCGGTGGAAGGGGGTGCAGCCGGTTCCTTTCCCAAAGCGTTTAAGTCGGCTTCGGCAGCGACCCGTTTTTCGCTCTTCCCACTCTTTGCAGAGGCTAAGATGCGATCGCGCTCGCCCTTCCAGAGCGCATGGGCGTTTTGCCAACTTGCTACCGCATCGCGCTGGGCTTTCGCTTGCTCCCGCTCATAATCGCGCAAAGCCGCCATCAAAGGCGCGTCGCAGCTTGATTTACGCTCCCCGCTTTTCGCAATGGTCAGAGCAAAAAGAGACAAGGGCCGCGTTCCGCCCAGCGTTTCCACATCCGCAAAGGCTTGAACGGCGAGCGATGCCACGGCCAAAGCCGATGCCGCCGGGATCGCAAGCGGGGCTTGCGTTATGCCCTGCACGGCCTCCACAGCCGCGCGCAATGGCCCAAGCGCATCTACAGGGTAGACTTCGCCGGGGGGGATTTCCCGCACCAGCGGTTGCGGCCCCTCGGATTGAAAGGGGATCGGTTCGGGCGCGTTCATGCTGCACCGCCTTTCATTCGCAAAATATCATTCCAATCTCGCCCATCGGGCGCGGGCAAAATTGACACATCCCAGCCCAGCGCTTGCGCACGTTCGGCCAAGGCGTGCCCCGCTGCACGGCCCGGTGGGTCGCCATCGGTTGCGATCGTCAGCCGCCCCGGTTTGATCGGCAGGCGCAACCCGCGAAGGCCCGAAGTTGAAAGCGCGGCCCAAACCTCTGCCGGTGCGCGCAAAAGGCCCGACAGAAGCGAAAGCGCGGTTTCGACACCTTCAGCCACCACAAGCGGCCCCGGCCCACCAGAGAGCCGCACAGCGCCACCGGTGACGGCCCCAAGCATCGCCTTCGCGGGTTCGACAGGTGCTTTGCCAGAGCCATCAGCCGCTAAATAGGTCCGATGCACGGCGAAGCCTTCGCCCCCTTCCACAAGCGCCACCAAAGCAGGGTAGCGGCGGGCCGTTGCGCCGTGCCATGCCTCAGGATGAAAACGCACCGTTGCCGGAAGTTGGCAGGTAATGCCCCGCCCCCTTAGATACATCTCCGCAGAACTGCCTTCGATCGAGTCGGCTTCATCCCAAAGCCGCTTGGCTTGTGTCGCTTTACGTTTCGCTTCTGCCTTTGCTTCTGCTTCGCGCTGGGCAATTAGGGCCGGATCTGGGGCGCGATAGTCACCCGCACGCAGGCCCGCCGCTGAAAGAATATCGGCAAAAGCGCAGCCCGATTTTTTGCAATGTAGCAAAAGGCCCGAACGGCCATCCGCCAAGGTCAAGGCGTCTTGCCCCGATCGCCTTTCGTGTTGGCATATCGGACAAGGGGCAGTTCCATAGCGGCGATGCCAGCGCCCGCCTAGAGTTTGGGTGAGAGTTTGAGCGTCTGTCATGCCACCCCCCCAAATTTCTCAGGCAGCGCCGCCAAGGCGGCAAGCGCGGCGGGGTCAATCCGGCCACAGGCGGCCCGGCTGGCACGCAAAAGCGCCTCTCGGGTCAAGAAGTATTGCACGCCCGTCCAGCGCGCCCGACCGGCCCTTGAAGCGTCGCGCTTTTGCAAAACCCATTGCAAATTGCCCTTGCAAACGATCACCCGCCAGCGGTCGCTAAGCCGCGCAACAAGGCCCCTGTAATGATCGGCGGTTTCGTGGTGGCAAAGCCCCTCCCGCCCGGTGGAAGGCTCCACCGGGTTAGCATTTTGAACATTCCTCATGAGTTAGCCCGCCTTCGGTTCGCGCGCTTCGAGCCAAGCCTGAATATCAGACTCGCGCCAAGCAACCAGCCGCGCACCAAGCGCAACAGGGCGGGGGAATTTGTTAAGCCTCATCCACTCGTAAATGGTCGAGCGACTAAGCCCGGTGAGTTCTTCGACCGCTGGGCGGCGAAGGATTTTGCCTGTCATCGACAGCCCCTTTTTTTGCCAAAGCGCAGCAAAAAAGTTGCGCTTGGAACCGGTTTCTGTTCAAAAAGGGGGTGTGAGGATGCAAACTTTCACAACCCGGGCCCTTCGAGCGTTGCCGCGCTCGGGGGCCTTTTCCTTTTCGTTTTCAAACTAAGTGATCTGCGATCCCAACCAGATGTTCGCGGGTAAGCGACATGGGTCTAATGGGCCGGTCAACTAGTGCATCCATGGTAGCAGCAGGAATCACCCGCACAAGAGTTTTGCGGACATTCCGTCGTCTATGATGGGTCATAGCTTAATTCTGCAGACGATTTAGAACCGGCTCACGGCCCGTTCAGCCGCACAACATTCTGCGCTTGCACCACATCACCACGCAGAAACGCGGCCCAAGCCGCCGCCATTGCGCGCCGCTGCTCTAACATGTCCGAGCGCTGATAAGCCCGCTCAACTTCACTGCCTTGCCAATGGGCCAACGCAAGTTCCGCCATATCGCGCGGGTAGCCCTGTTCAGCCGCCCATTGCCTGAAAGTCGATCGCAACCCGTGCGGCACCGCCGCCTTGCGGCTTTGCGGATCAAGAAAGCCCGAACGGCCCGCCTTTTCCTCGGCTTCCTGCATCCGGCGCATAACGGCGGAAATGGTCATATCCGAAAGCATCCCGCCGCGCGGGGCAAAGAACACATAAGGGCTTCCATCTAGTCGCGGCAAAGCACGCAGCACGGCCACCGCTTCGGGGGTCAGGGGCACGCGATGCGGCTTGCCGTTTTTCATCCGCGAAGCCGGAACGGTCCAAAGCGGTTTCGGTGTCGCAGAAGTCGCGGAAGTCGCAGCCTCTCCGAAGTCGATTTCATCCCATGTCAACCCCCGGACCTCTCCCGATCGGGCTGCGGTCAGCGTCAAAAATTCAAGCGCCCGAGCCGCCATCCCTTCGCGCTCGCTCAAGGCTGCCCACCAACGCGCCACATCGCCCAGCGCCAAGGCCGGATGGTGTTCAGCCTTCGCCACCTTGCCGGGGGCCGGAAGCAATTCCTTTAGGTTACCGCGCCACGCGGCGGGGTTGTCACCTTCGCGCAGGCCCTTGACCGTCGCCCATGTCAGCACCGCTTCCACCTGCCCGCGCAATTTCTTGGCCGTGACTGTGCGTTCCTGCCAATGCGGTTCGAGCATTCGCAAAACATCTTTTGTGCCTATGTCCTGAACTTGCATCCGCCCAAGAACCGGAAGCGCCAACCGGTCAAGCAAAGAAACCCATTGCTTGCGGTGCTTCTCGCTCCGAAATTCGGACAGCTTTGCCTCGGCATAGCCTGTCAAACATTCAGCGAAGGTGAGGCGCTTCACCTTCTCGGCATGTTTCTCGGACAGAGGGTCGCCACCCAACATGGCCTTGCCCTTATTTTCGATCGCCAGTTTCCGCGCCGTGGCAAGGCTGATAGCAGGCGGGCTACCCAGCCCGATCTCCCGCCGCTTGCCGTGAATAACGATGCGCTGCACCCATTGGCGAGATCCGCTTGGCAGCACGCGAAGGAAAAGACCCGTTCCGCCCCCGTCGTGATACTTTCCGGGGATCGCTACAGTATCGACAAAGCGCGCCGTGAGCATGTTCCTTTTCCGTTCAGGTATCATTTATCCCCCTCCATGTCCCCCAGACAAACAGAGAACAAAGCGGATTATGCCGGAACTTATCGGACTAGGGAAGGTGCTTCGCGATCAATGAAGACTGATATATTGGGGATTTTTCGGAATTTCCCGGCACATACTATGGCGGCCCTACGGGCTGCCACTTTTCCAATAAATTCAAGCGATGCAAGCAAGAAGTCCGAAAAGACTTCCGCGTGACTTCCCCCTTTTCCCCGTTGCCTGGATTGTTTTAAGGACGACCTGGGAGCGCTTGGCCATCTCACCGACCGAAACCGCGCGCAACACCAAGCGCCATTGCGCCCCACTCAAGCGCAGCGTCTATAAATTCAGTGACTCCTCGTATCGGCTGATACGACCGCCATCGAGATGCCGTGACTATTTAAAAAACGAATTCATGGCGCCGATAATAGCATAGTAAGCTATATTCCAAAGAATCCTGCTCTGACCTAGGCTCACCTTCTCATTGACAAAGACGGGACGGCACATGGGCGCGCTTGACGGAATTCGGGTACTGAGCCTCAACCACTTCCTTTCGGGCCCTGCGGCCGCCCAGCATCTGGGCGACCTTGGCGCCGATGTGATTTCGGTGGAGCCGCTGACCGGCGCGTTCCAGCGCAATTGGGCCGTGGCGAACCATTTCGTCGATGACACCTCGGTCAATCACATCACCACAGGGCGCAACAAACGCTCGATCGCGATTGACCTGAAATCGCCCGAAGGGATCGCCACGGTGAAGAAGCTGATCGCGGTTTCGGATGTGGTGATGGAAAATTTCCGTCCCGG
Source organism: Rhodobacter aestuarii (assembly GCF_900156655.1). Taxonomy (GTDB): domain Bacteria; phylum Pseudomonadota; class Alphaproteobacteria; order Rhodobacterales; family Rhodobacteraceae; genus Rhodobacter; species Rhodobacter aestuarii. Next base: position 189,721 of record NZ_FTOG01000002.1, read on the forward strand.
CACGCTTGATAAGCTTGGCCTTTCGGAAGCCGAGATGCGCGCGGTCAACCCGACGATCATTTATGCCACGACCACCGGATACGGCGTCGATGGCCCCTATATGAAACGCCCCGGGCAAGACATCTTGCTGCAGGCGATGTCCGGCCTTGCCGCCCACACTGGCAGCATGGAAAGCGGCCCGGTCGCCATCGGCTCGGTGCCGATTGATCACCACGCCGCCGCGCTAACCGCTTTTGGCATTGTTTCGGCACTGTTTGAACGGACCCGCACCGGGAAAGGCCGCCGCGTTGACGTGAACATGTTGCAAGCGGCGATGGATATGCAAGGCGAGTCGATCACCGCTTGGATGAACGGGGCCGATCATGCGGGTCCGCGCGGCGCGAATGGCATGGCCAACTGGTTCAGCCCGGCCCCCTATGGCGTCTACGCGACCACCGATGGCCATGTGATGATTTCCATGTCGACGCCCGCCGATCTGGCGCGTGCGCTTGATCTGCCCGAATTCCTCGACTTCACCGCCAAAGACGGGTTCGACAGGCGTGGCGAGATTTCCTCTGGGGTGCGCGCCGGCATGGCGGCCCTCAGCACGGCCGAAGCCGTAGAAAAGCTGACCGCCGCCGGGGTCTGGCATGAGGTTGTGCAAGATTACGATGCGCTGCGCGAAAACCCGCAGGTCAAGCATCTGGGCGCCTTCCTGGATGTCACCTCGCCCAGCGGGACGAAGATGACGATGCTGGCAAGCCCCGTGCGCTACGACGGGGAAACGCTACCGGTGCGGCTGACGCCGCCCGCTCTTGGCGCGCAAAGCCGGGAAATTTTGGCAGATGCGGGCCTCGGGGAGGAGGAGATCGCGCGGCTGATCGCCGAAGGCGTGGTCGCCCAAACCGACAAGATGCGCAACTGAGCGCATCCCCGAGACAACAGGAGCCGAACCCCAATGGATTTCACCGTTTCAGACGAAATGAGAATGGTCACCGAAGCGGTCGGACGCTTCGTGCGCGAAAAGGTCCAACCGCTTGAGCAGGCGACCGAAGAGGCGGCAAAGATCCCGCCAGAAAAGCTCGCCGCTGTAAAGGCCGAAGCGCAGGCGCTTGGCTTCTATGCGCTCAACATGTCCGAAGAGGTCGGCGGCGGCGGGCTGGGCGTGCTGGATATGTGCTTGGTCGAAGAGCAACTCGGCCAAACGTCGGACGCGCTGATCCGGCGCATCTTTGGCCAAGTCTACCCAATGCTAGAGTTGTTCGAGGGCGAGCTGCGCGAGAAATACCTCTTCCCGACCGTGCGGGGGGAGAAAATCTGCGCGATGGCGATCACCGAGCCGGGGGCCGGATCGGATGCGGCGGCGATCAAAACCAATGCGCGGCTGGATGGCGACGCATGGGTGCTCAATGGCACCAAACACTTCATTTCGGATGGCGATATTGCCGATTACGTCATCGTCATGGCGCTGACCGACCCCGAGAAAGGCGCGCGCGGCGGTATCTCTCTCTTGATCGTCGATAAAGATATGCCGGGCTTCAAGGTCCTGCGCAGCCAGCCGATGATGGGGCATCGCGGTTACGGGCATGCGGAGATGGTCTTCGACGATGTGCGCGTGCCCAAGGGCAATGTGCTTGGCACGGTCGGCGATGGCTTCCGGGTGATGATGGGCAATGTGAGCGGCATCCGGCTTGGCCATATCGGTGCGCGCGCCGTGGGCATGGCGAGCCGCGTGTTGGAATTGATGCGCGAGCACGCCGCCACGCGCAAGCAATTCGGCCAACCGATTGGCGATTTTCAGATGGTGCAGCAGATGATCGCTGACAGCGCGATGGAAATCTTTGCCACGCGGATGATGGTGCTCAACACCGCTTGGGAAGTCGATCAAGGAATGGACCCGCGCGACAAGGTCTCGATGGTCAAGGTGCAGGCCTCGGAGATGTTGGGCCGGGTGGCGGATCGCGGCATTCAGGTCTTTGGCGGCTATGGCTTCACCAAAGAACTGCCGCTGGAGCGGATCTACCGCGACGCCCGCGTGACCCGGATTTACGACGGCACCTCTGAGATTCACCGCATGCTGATCGCCCGTTCGGTGATCAAGCACGGCCTGACCCTGTGAGCGGAGCGAAGATCATGACCTTTCCCACACAAGGCCAATCCATCACCTTCCGCAAAACGCTCAGCGTTGCCGAACAAGGCTTCTTCACCGGAATCTCTGGCAATCTTGGCGGTCTTTATGTCGATAGGACCAAGGCCAAGGCTCAAGGTCTGGCCGATATGGCGGTGTTTGAACTCGCCGCAGGTGCGCTTTTCACCACCGCGCTCGCGCGGCTAGCGGGGCCGGAATGGCGGATCTCCGAAATTTCCTTCCGCTTCTTGCGGCCGATGGTTCTGGCAGAAACGCTGGCCGCGACCGCAACCGTCACCGAGGTCGGTGAGAGCCTCGCCTTCACCCTCACCGGGACGGCTGGCGATGAAACCGTGATCGAGGGCGCGGCGCGCATGGCGCGCGTTTGTGCCGATGTATGATATTCGCCCCATCGATGCGCTGAATGTTGGCGACCGGGTCACTGTCTCCAAAACGGTGACCGAGGTTGATGGCGGCATGTATATCGCCGCAACGGGCGATTTTGGCCCGGTGCATGTAGACGAGGAATATGCCGCCGACACCCGCTTTGGCGAGCGGCTCGCGCCCGGAATTTTGGTCGCGGGCATCTGCACCTCGGTGCTGACCGCCGAACTGGTTGGCACGCTTGGTGTCTCGATCCGTGACAGTTTTTGGTTCACCGGGGCGGTGCGCTACGGCGACACGATCACCTTCGAAATTTGGATCTCCGCCAAGGACGAAGAAAACCGCACCGTGGACTGGCAGGCCTCGGCAAAAAACGAAGACGGCGTTGAAGTGCTCAAAGCCGATGCGACGCTGAAATTCCCGCGAAAGAAAGTGACATCATGACCCTGACCGGCAAAGACCTGCGCGGCATTACCGTTGCCACTGTGCTTCCCTTTGATGAGGCGGGCGCGATTGACTGGGACGGCTATGCCGCCGTGCTCGACCATTGCGCCAAGCCCGAAACCACCGATTGCGTCTTCGTCAATGGCCATGCGGGCGAAGCCACCGCGCTCACCGACGATGAAAAGATCGAGGTGATCAAACGCACCCGTGCGCAAATCGCGCCGAGCCAGCCGCTTTTGTCTGGTGTCGTTGCCACGGGTATTCCCGATGCGCTGCGCCAAGCCGAGATGGTGCGCGAAGCGGGCGCCGATGTGGCGGTGATCTTCCCGGTCGAGGCGCTTGGCGGCGGCAATGCCAATACGGCTGCGGCGGTGAAGCTCTTTGAAAAGCTCGCCCGCGAATTGCAAATGCCGCTGTCGCATTTCCAATTCCCGATCGCGTCTGGCTTCGGCCTTTCGACCGACGTCTTGGCCGAAATCGCGAAAATCCCCGAGGTTGTCGCGATCAAGGAAGGCTCGGCAACGCTGCTCGCCTATGATGAAAACCGCCGCGCGGTGAAAGCCGCCTCTCCCGAGACCGCGATCCTGCCCTCGAACTTTCATTGGTTCTTTTCGCAAGTGGCGCTTGGCGGCGACGGCATCCTGTCGGGGCTGGCAAGCCTTGTGCCCGGGCTTTTGGCCGATCTTTGGCAAGCCTCGGAAGAGATGGACCTTGCCAAGATGCGCGCCGCAAATGACCGGCTCTACCCGGTGGTCCGGGCGATCTATGGCCCCGCGCCAGTGGTCGACATGCACACCCGGATGAAAGACGGGCTGCAGATGATGGGCGTGATCAAAAATGCCACGCCGCGCCTTCCGCTTCTGCCGCAATCCGAAGCGGTCCGCGAAGGCGTCCGCAAAGCGCTGATCGCGGCGGAGGTTCTCTGATGCCCCTTGCTGCGCGCGGTGGGCTTTACGCGGCGACTATCTGCCCAATGATCGAGACTGGCGCGCTTGATCGCGCCAGCCTTGAGCGGCACTTTGAGACCGTTTTGGCCGACCCCGGTCAAGCGGGGCTCTTGCTCAACGGCCATGCGGGCGAAGGCATCCATATGACGCGCGACGAGCAGGCCGAGGTGGTCCGCATCGCCCGCACTGTGGCTGGCTCTCGCCGTATTCTGGCCGCCGTCAGTTCCGAAACCACCGCCACGGCCGCCGCCGATGCGCAAGCCGCGCTGAGGGCGGGGGCGGATGCGATCATGGTCTTTGCGCCCTTTTCTTGGGCGCTTGGCGCCGATCCGCGCGCGATTGTGGCCCATCATGCCGGGATCGCCGAAGCCACCGGGGCGGAGATTTATCTTTTCCAAGGCTCGGTTGGCTCCGGCAAGCTTGCCTATACGCCCGATGTTTTGCGCCAATTGCTTGAAATCGAAGCGGTTGTTGGCATCAAAGAGGGCAGCTGGGAAACCAAATCCTACGAGGTGACCCGGCGCATCGCGCGCGAAATGCGCCCCGATGTGGCGGTGATGGCCTCGGGCGACGAGCATCTTTTCCCCTGTTTCATGATCGGCAGCGATGGCTCGGCGGTAAGCCTCTCGGCGCTTGTGCCCAAACAGATTACCGCGCTGAATGCCCATGTCCGCGCCGGGCGGATCGACGCGGCCCGTGCCATTCACGAAACCCTCTTTGGCCTCGCGCGTTTGGTTTACGCGGCGCCGGGGCACCTTGCCGCCGCGCGTCTTAAGGCCTGCCTTGCGGAACTTGGCCGCATTGAGTCCCCAGCCTGTCGCGCGCCCACACCGCGTATTTTGCCCGCAGAACTCGACGCCCTGATGGCCGCGTTGCGCCCCTGCTTGGAGGCCCCAGAATGAGCCAGACACATATCGTCTTCGTCGACATCGACCCCGAACACGAGGCCGCCTTCGACGCATGGTACGAAGACCAACATCTGCCCGATATCCTTGCCTGCCCGGGCTGGCTGGATGCGCGGCGCGAGAAATGCCTTGAAGGTGGTCCGCGCCATGTCGCGATCTACACGATCACCGGTCCAGAGGCCTATGAAACGCCCGAATTCAATGCTATCAAAGGCTTTGGGCCGTTCACTGAAAAGGTGCGTAATTTCCGGCGAATTCGTCTGACACGCAGCTGATACGGTCGGTGCAAATGGGGACGACAAAGGCGACATGCTGAATCTCAGGCAGCTCGAAATCCTTCGAGCCGTGGTGCAATATCGGACCACCGTGGGGGCAGCGGAAACGCTGGGCATGTCGCAACCGACGATTTCCAACACCATCCGTCATGTCGAGACCCTTCTTGGCTTCGCGCTTTTTGAACGGGTGAGCAATCGGCTCACCCCGACCGAAGAGGCGCTTATCCTGCTTGAGGAATCCGAGCCGCTTTTCTTGCTCCGCGACGCGGTGAACCAGCGCGCGGCAGACCTGCGGATGGGCAAAATCGGCCGTTTGCGCGTGGCCACAACCGCAGAACTCAGCGAAGCGGTGCTGCCAAGCCTGATTGCCGATTACGGGCGCGAATTTCCGCGCGTGCAAATTTCGGTCGAGACCCGCCCGCTCGACAGTGTGCTTCAGGTGGTTGAAAACGGCGTCGCCGACGTTGCCTTCATGATCTCCGCCTATGAACGGCAAGGATTGCAATTCGAAACCGTCGATGAATTGCGCACCGTCTGTCTTTGCGATGCCCAAGACCCGCTGGCGAAGCTGGACGTGGTCACGCCGCGTGACCTTGTTGATCGCCCCTTGGTTGGGCCGCAGGTTGCCAACCGGGTCGGGCTGACACTGGCTGACAGTTTTCAAGCCGCCGGTTACGACTACCGCCCCAACATCGAAACCCGTTTCATGAACACCGCCGCGCGGATCGCAAGCGAGGGATGGGGGGTCGCGCTGGTCGATGAGCTATCGGCTTTCACGGCGATGCGCCCCGGCCTCGTCGTGCGCCCCTATGCACCAGAGTTGCGCTTTGACCTGCTGGCCGCGACGCCGAAGTCGCGCCCCCCGTCGCGCCAGACCCAGCGCTTCATCAATGCTTTTGGCAAGCGCGTGGTGGAGCGCATTGCCGAAGTCAGGCTGGCCAGCCAACGCTCTGGCACCGTCTGAGCAGCGCGTAAAGCGGCGCCTTTCCTAAAATTCCCCGAAGCGATTCTTACCAACACACCGTCGAAAGGCGGGTTTGGGGTCGATTTTCCCAAATGTGGGCGTTAACATTCTGACCTGATTTTGGTCGCTGATCCAAAATATGCCTGCTTCTTGTTCGCCATGCGAACGGTGCCCCCTCAAAGGCAAGCGGACACTCTGGGAATATTCGCGAAAACGGCGCATCGAATACTTCCTATAAAGAAATTTATAGCTCCTCGCCTTCCTACACGCGCCTTTGCCGATAACCTTTCCCAAAAGCACCGTTGCGGGCGCCGCTCAGGCAGATCGCACGAAAAAGGAAGAATGGAGAGACCGCGATGAGTAGGCAGACCACCGATGAAACCGGAGCGAAGGGCTCTGGCATGCCTCGTTGGCTGATTGCCCCGGCGGCCTTTTTGAAAATCGCTCTGGTCGTATTGCGCCGGGTGGTCGATGTCATCGCGCTTCTGCTCATCGCCTATATGGCCTGTGCGATCCTTGCGCAGATCATCGGGCGGTACTTCTTCAACTATTCCATCGCTTGGAGCGAGGAAACGGCGACCTTCGCACAGGTCTGGCTCACGCTCCTTGGCGCGGGCATCGCCATGCGTTTCAACCAGCATGTCGCGGTCGATTTTTTGCTCCTCCGGGCATCTCGCCCGATCCAACGGCTTTGCAATGGCGCGGGCTTCCTGCTCGGGATCTGGTTCCTCGGCGTCGTGGTGACGGGCTCGCTGTCGCTGCTCGCCATCGGCTTCATCGTCAAATCCCCGGCGCTGCAAATCCCGATGGCGGTGCCTTACATGGCCTTGCCGGTGGGCTTTAGCTACTTCCTTCTGGAATTCGCCGTGGCGACCCTGCCCCGCGTAGTGCACCCCGCCCGAGTACGCGCAGAGATCGCGGAGGCCGAAGCATGATCTGGGCGGCTGGCGGATTTCTCATTCTTCTTGTCTCTGGCACGCCGATCGTTCTGGCCCTTGGCATCGCGGCCCTCTTGGCGATTGAACTCACCACGAATGCCCCGATCTCTATCGTGGCACAGCGTATCTATGGCGGGATCAGTTCCTTCACCCTGATGGCGATCCCCTTCTTCGTGGCCGCGGGCCTCTTGATGGAAGCGGGAGGCATTGCGCGGCGCTTCGTCAACCTTGCCTCTGCGCTGGTCGGCTGGATCACCGGGAGCCTCTATCTCGTCTCTATTGTGACGGGCACCGGGCTGGCGGCGATTTCGGGCTCTGGATCTGCCGATACGGCCGCCATTAGCGCGGTGATGACACCCGAGATGCGCAAACGCCGCTATGACATTGACCTTGCCGCCTCTGTCATTGCCGCTTCTGGCGCGCTCGCCGCAATCATCCCGCCGTCGATCATCATGATCATCATCGCGATCACCGCAAACCAGTCGATCGGAGCCATGTTCCTCGGTGGGATCGGGCCGGGCCTCTTGGTCATGGTGGGCCTGATGCTCGGTTGCTGGCTCTTTGCGCGGCGTGGCGGCGACGCTTACCGCGAGCATGAAGCCTTCACCCTGCGCCGCCTCTGGGTCAGCTTTGTCGATGCTGCGCCGGGCCTTCTTGTTCCCGTTGTCATCGTTGGCGGTATCGTCGGCGGTATCTTCACGGCAACCGAGGCCGCTTGCGTGGCGCTTTTCACGACGCTGGTCATCACCATCTTCGTTTATAAAGAACTCCGCCTAAATGACCTTCCGCGTATTTTCCTGCGCGCCATCTCGCTTTCGGCGACGGTGCTGATCATCGTCTCGACCGCCTCGGTCTTTACATGGATCATCGCCACCCAAGGCTTCCCGGCGATGCTGCGTGACTGGCTCACCGGCGTCACAGACAGCGCGGTCGTCTTTCTGCTTTTGGTGAACGTTTTGCTGCTGGTCGTCGGCATGTTCATGGAAAGCATCTCGGCGGTGCTGATCTTGCTGCCGATCCTGCTGCCCATCGCGCAAAGCTACGGGATCAACCCGGTCCAGTTCGGCATTATCACCGCGCTCAACCTGTCCATCGGCCTCGTGACGCCGCCCTACGGGATCTGCCTCTACGTCTCTGCCACGGTGGCCGGGCGGCGGATCGAGCAGGTCTCGCGCCGGGTATGGCTGCCCCTGCTGTGCATGTTGGTGGTGCTGATGCTTGTCACCTTCGTACCGGCGATTTCGCTCTGGCTTCCTTCGGTGCTTCTCTAAAGAGCCGCACCCTCCCCCTTTCTCCCCTCCCTCAACCACAAGAAAGAGAAACTCACGTGTCCAACAGACTTCTTACCACCCTTGCGACCCTCGCAGCTTTTGCCACCGCCACCGGCCCGGCACTCGCCGCCGACTACACCTTCAAAGTTGCCCATACCAATGCGGCAAACGAGGTTCAGGACATGGGCCTGCAGAAGATGAAGGAGTTGCTCGAAGCCAAGACCGATGGCGCGGCCACGCTTGAAATCTATGCCGGCGGCCAACTCGGGGACGAACAGCAAACGGTGGAAGGCGTGATGCTCGGCTCGCTCGACATGGGCATGACCTCGAACGCGATGCTGTCGAACTATGTCGAAGATTACAAAGTCTTCGATCTGCCGTTTCTCTTCCCGTCGATCCCGGCCCTTGGCGAGAAAGTCGATGCCAATTGGGACATGATGGAAGCCTCTGCCAACAAGTCTGGCTTCCAACTGATCGGCATCTTTTCCTCGGGCATCCGCCACCTGATGACCTCGAAACCGATCAACGGCATGGAAGATCTGGCGGGCATGAAGATCCGCACCATGCAAAACCCGATCCATGTTGAGGCCTTCCGCGCCTATGGCGCCAACCCGACCCCGATGTCCTATTCGGAGCTTTACGGCGCGCTGCAAGCGGGCGTGGTCGACGGGGCCGAGGGTGCCTCGACCGGCTATGACGGGATGAAATTCTACGAAGTCGCCCCCGATTTCGCGCTGGTTGGCTGGCTCAACATGACCGCGCCGATCACGATGAAAAAAGACACGTTCGACGCCCTGCCCGCAGAGATCCAGACCGCGCTGATGGAAGCCGGTGCCGAAGCCGCCACCTGGCAGCGCCAATATGTTGTCGATATGGAGCAGCCGCTTCTCGACAGCTTTGCGGCGCATGGGGTGACGATCACCACGCCCGACACCGCGCCCTTCATCGAAGCCTCGCAGCCGCTCTATGAAAGCCAACTGACCACCGATGGTCAAAAGGCGCTCTTTGACGCGCTGACCGCGAAATAACCCACTCACGGTTATACCCGCAGGCCCGCGGCGCCCATTTGGTGGCGCGGGCCATCTTCCCCCTCTCGGAGACCCGTCGGTCATGCTTGATACCGCCATTCGCAATGCCACCATCGTCACCGCCGCCGACCGGACAAAGGCCGAGATCGGCATCAAGGATGGGCGCATCATAGCCATTGCCGAGGATATCGGCCCTGCCCGCGAAGAAATCGACGCCACGGGTCTTTTGGCGCTTCCGGGGGGGATTGACGCCCATGTCCATCTTGAGCAGCCGCAAGGTGGCGGCGTGGTCATGGCCGATGGCTTTGAAAGCGGAACGCGCTCGGCTGCGGCGGGGGGCAATACGACCGTTTTGCCCTTTGCGCTGCAACAGCGCGGCCAGTCTTTGCGCGAAGCCGTGGAAGCCTATCATGCTGCCGCCAAAGGCAAATGCTACGTCGACACCTCTTTTCACCTGATCATCACCGACCCGACGCCGCAGGTTCTCGGCCAAGAATTACCGGCCTTGGTCAAGGCGGGTTACACCTCGTTCAAGGTCTTCATGACCTATGACGATATGGTGCTGAACGACGCGCAATTGATCGAGGTTTTCGATCTGGCGCGGCGCGAGAAAGCCATGGTGATGGTCCATGCCGAGGGCTATGACGCGATCCGCTACATGGCACGCCGTCTAGAAGAGGCAGGCAAGACCGCGCCCTATTACCATGCCGAAAGCCGCCCGCAGAGCGTGGAGCGTGAAGCGACGCATCGCGCGATCAGCCACGCCGAATTGACCAATGTGCCGATCACCATCGTCCATGTCTCGGGCCGCGAGCCGATGGAGCAAATCCAATGGGCTAAGAAGCATGGCCTGAACATCTTCGCCGAAACCTGCCCGCAATATATCGCGCTGACAGCCGAAGACCTGAAAGGGCTCGATATGGATTTCGAGGGGGCGAAATATGTCTGCTCCCCACCGCCGCGCGACCTCGATAGTCAAAAGGCGATTTGGGAAGGGCTGCGCGACGGCACCTTTGACATCTTCTCTTCGGACCATTGCCCGTTCCGCTTCGACGATCCGAAGGGCAAGAACGTGCAGGGCGCGCGCAGTTCCTTCCGCTGGGTGCCAAATGGCATCCCCGGCATTGAAACGCGGCTGCCGATCCTATTTTCGGAAGGGGTTTCGAAAGGGCGGATTTCGCTGGAACGCTTTGTGGCATTGACCGCGACCAACCCGGCCAAGCTGTTCGGCCTTTACCCGCGCAAAGGTTCCATCGCGGTCGGGGCGGATGCCGATATCACGCTTTGGGACCCGAGCCGTGAGGTTGTGATCTCGCAAGCGCTGATGCACCACGATTGCGATTACACCCCCTACGAAGGGTTTGAGGTGACGGGCTGGCCCGTGCGCACGATCTTGCGCGGGCAGACGATCTTTTGCGAAGGGGACGTCATTGGTGCCCCCGGCACTGGCGCCTATCTGGAGCGTGGCACCAGCCAAGCGTTCGGGGGCTAATCAGCCCTCGGGCGCGATGCGTTGGACAAGGTCTTCCATCATCGCCGCGTTCTGCATCCGCAAGATCGCCTCGGCGGCAGTCATATCCTGCCGCCACAAAGCTTGGATCAGCAGTTGCATCTCTTCGGCCATAACGCTGCGGCGCCCCGGCCCGTAACCGTAGCTGCGGCGAAAAGCGAAGATCGTGTCCCAGCCGCGCTGGAAGACCCGGAGCGCCTCACGGTTGCCGCCATATTCAACCAGCAGCGCACTGAAACGCCGGTTCGCATCCAAGGCGGCAAGGTCCTCCCCGGCAGCAAGCTTCTCGGCATATTCTGTCGCCAAAGCCTCCAAAGCGCGCAGCCGCTCCAACGTCATTGTGGTTATGCAGCGGCGCAGCGCAAAGATGCGTAATTCTGTATTCAGATCGAAAAGGTCCGTGATATAGGCGCGGTCGAGTTGGCGGACCGTCGCGCCGCGATGCGGCTCGATCTCCACCAACCCTTCGCCCTCAAGCTTCCGAAGCGCCTCGCGCAGCGGCATGGTTGAAAGCCCCAGCCGTTTGGCCAGTTCTGCCGTTTTCAAACGCTCCCCCGGCGCGAGCCGCCCGGAGAGGATATCTTCGCGAATTTGGCGTGTGGCCTGTTCGGTAGAATTGAGAGCGGTCTCGAAAGAGAGGTCATCATTTGTCATGCGCGGCGCTTCCCTTAGCCCTTTTGCCGGATCAAGGAGATATGCTCGGCGTCGATCACCACCTCATCGCCGCGCATCAGCCGCACCGCCTCGGTGATCACCCCCGCCGGGCGCGAGGCGCTCGCGCGTTTGGCGGTAAACTCCATTTCCACACGGACGGTATCGCCCGCCAAGATCGGCTTCACAAAGCGCACATTGTTCCACCCCAGCGAAGCGATCGAGGTTTCCTCGTAGAGCTTCAACTCGGTCTTCAACCCTTCCATCAGCGACAGACCGTAAAGCCCATGCGCGATGATACCGCCGAAACCCGCCGCTTTGGCATAGGCTTCATCGGTGTGCAGCGGGTGGTGGTCGCGCGTTAGCCGACAGAAATCCGCAATATCGGCGGAGGTGATCTCATGCGCATCCGTCACATAATGCGCACCAACCTCTACATCTTCGAAAAACAGGTTCATCCGTAGGCCTTTTGCACTTGGCGCGCGATGATCATGCGCTGAATCTGGTTGGTGCCCTCATAGATCTGGCTCAGCCGCACGTCACGGAAAAGCCGCTCTAGGCGATATTCGCGCGAGTAGCCGTTGCCGCCGTGAATTTGCAGCGCATTGGAAATATGCACCTGCGCCATATCGGTGGTGAAGAGCTTGGCATGCGCCGCCTCCATCGCGATCGGCTGGCCGATGTCATAAAGCTTGGCCGCATGGTGGATCAGCAGCCGGGCGGCGGCAATATCCTTCGACATATCGGCGATCATGAATTGCACCGCTTGATGCTCAAAGATCGCCTTGCCGAACTGCTTGCGGTCTTGCGCATAGGCAAGCGCATCTTCCATCGCGGCTTGCGCCATGCCGAGCGCCATTGAAGACATCATCAGCCGCGAGAAGTTGAAATTCTCCATCGCCATTTTGAAGGCCCCGTGTTCCGGCCCAAGGCGGTTCGTTACCGGAACGCGCACCTCGTCAAAGATGACCATGCATTCGGCCAAGCCGTGCATCCCCATCAAATCCTCGGACTTCCCGCGGATCACACCGGGGCGGTTGGTTTCGACCATGATGCACGAAATCCCGCGATGGCCTGCCTCCGGATCGGTCTTGGCAAAGACCAAGATCACATCGGCCACTTGGCCAAAGGTGACCCAAGCCTTGGTGCCTTTGATGACATAGTCGTCGCCGTCGCGGCGCGCGGTGGTTTTCATCGCCGCAACATCCGAGCCGTAATCGGGTTCAGTGACGGCGGTGGCGGGAATCACGCTGCCATCCAAAATGCCGGGAATCAGCGCGTGATGCACCGCGCTGCCGTGGTGGTGAAGAAAGAGCGCCGCCTCGACCGGAATCGCGAAGGCATTGCCGACCGAACCGGAGCCCCGGGCAATCTCTTCCATGACGATGCAGGCGGCGACGGCATCAAGCCCCACACCGCCCGCTTCTTCCGCAAGCGCGACCCCGAAAAGCCCCTGTTCCGCAAGCGCTTCGTAGATCGCGCGGGGAAAAACGTCGTCTCGGTCGATGGCCGCCGCCGCCGGGGCGACCACGTCATCAGAGAGCCGCCGCGCGGTTTCGCGCACCATGCGCTGCTCCTCGGTGAAGAAGTGATCCAATGTGATCTCCATTTGGCTCATTTTGGTATTATCCGATCAACTTCTACACACGGCTTCGCAAACGGGTCAAGCCGAGGCAGTCCCGCCGTGGAACGCGTCGGACGGGTCGCGGTCGATGAAGTAGACAATCACGTCCTTCGGGGCGGCCCCATAGGCCGCAACAAGCGCCTCTGTCAGGGCTGTTGCAGCTTTTTGCTTCAATACCTGCGGTCGTGGAAAGGCGTGGACTTTTACGAATACGCGGAATTTTTCAGCATTTTTGCCATGTTTTCCAGCATGACCATAGGAATAGTCAGGTAGGCAAAAATAATAGCAGGTCACGATTTCGGGCTTGATCTCGTAAGCGCCGCAGAGCGCTTCGGTCATGCTGCGGGTCGCAACCTCCCGTTTTTCTTCGTCTGATACGCAGTCGATGACTTCGATGAAGGGCATATGCTGGGTCCTTTCGCTTTGGGCAGGGCTTTGCCTGCTGGCGCCGTTCGAGTTGACTCATAATCTGATCTCAAAAATTCTCAATACAACGAATTTGGATCAGAGATGAGCGCAACAGCCATGACCTTCCGCGGCAGCTACACAGTCTGCATCACCCCCTTTGACGCCGAGGGCGGCGTCGACCTTCCTACCCTGCGCGACTATGTCGATTGGCAGATTGACGAGGGCGTCCACGGGCTCATTCCGCTGGGCTCCACAGGCGAATTCCTCTCGCTGAGCCGCGAAGAACGCGCCGCCGTGGCCGAGACGGTGATCACCCAAGCCGCAGGCCGGGTTCCGGTGTTGATCGGCACCGCCGCAGAATGGACCGACGAGGCGATCGCCATCAGCCGGGAAGCCGAAGCGCTTGGCGCCGATGGCGTGATGCTGGTGCCGCCCTATTATTCCTCGCCGACCGATGCGGAACTCATCGTGCACTTTACCCGCGTGGCCGAGGCGCTCTCGATCCCGGTGATGCTCTACAACAACCCCTTCACCGCCAATGTCGACCTTTCGGCAGCGCTGGTGGGCCGGTTGTCGGAGGTCGACAACATCTCCTACATCAAGGACACGTCAAAGAACGTCCATCGCGTCACCGAGCTGCTTGAGGCCTGCCAAGGCCGGATGACCGTCTTTGCCGGTTACTACCCGTGGGAAAGCTATCTGGCGGGGGCCGAGGGCTATAGCTCGGTGATGTCCAATATCATGCCGAAGCTTTCGGCCCAGACCTTTGATCGCACGGTGGACGGCTCAAACGAGGGCCGCGCGCTTTACATAAAGAGCCTGCCGCTTATCAACGCCTTGGCCGGTGATCTTTATGTCTCTGCGACGAAGGCCGCGATGGCGATGATCGGTCGCCCCGTTGGCGCGCCGCGCCCGCCGCGCCTGCCGCTGCCGGCGGCCAAGGCGGCTGAACTCCAAACCATTCTCAAGTATCTCGGGCTGCCAGTGGAAGCCTGAAACCGGCCCGCGCCGGGCCATCTCTCTCCTCCCCACAACAGAGCCAACAGGAACGCTAGATGAAATTCACCAAATTTGCCCTCCCCCTCGCCCTTGGCGCGGCCCTCTTTGCGCCGCAGGCCTATGCGCAAGAGATCACGCTCAAAGCCAGCCACAACGCCAATGCCGAGGAGCCCTATGGCGTTGGTATGCGCAAGATGGCCGAGATCCTCGAAGAGCAAACCGGCGGCAAAGCCACCATCGAGGTCTATGACAACGCCACGCTTGGCGACGAAATGGAGAGCATCCAAGGCACCCAGATGGGCACCGTGGATATCGCGGTCACGGCAAACTCGACGCTGGCGAACTTCGTGCCGGATCTGTCGGTCTTCTCGCTGCCCTTCCTCTTCGACGGGGCCGAGCAGATGGACCGCGCGCTGAGCGACCCGGCGGTTCTGGCCGAGATCGAAACCGCGCTGGATGCGAAAGGCTTCCACCTGCTCGCGGTCTTTTCGGCGGGCACGCGCCACATCATGACGAAAAAGCCGATCAACGGGCTGGAAGATATGGCGGGGCTGAAAATCCGCACCATGCAAACCCCGGCGCATGTCGATACGTTCAACGCCTTCGGCGCCAATGCGACCCCGATCGCCTATGCCGAGCTTTACGGCGCGCTGGAAACCGGCGTGGTGGATGGCGCAGAAGCCGCCAACACCAACTTCTACGCCAAAAAGTTCTATGAAGTCGCCCCCGACTGGGCGGTGCTTGGCTGGCTCGAACTGGTGGCTCCGGTGGTCATGGGCAAAGCCGCCTATGAAGCGCTCCCCGATGACGTGAAAGTCGCGCTCGACCAAGCCGGGCTTGAAGCAGGCAAAGCCGAACGTGCAGCCTATCTGGCCTCCGACAATGCGCGTTTTGCCGATCTTGAGGCGGTTGGCGTGACGATCACCCATCCGGATGCCGCTCCCTTCCGCGAGGCCGCCGCCGCCGTGCAGCAAAAATACCTCGAAACGGATACCCAAAAGGCAATCTTCGACCTGCTGAAAGCGGTCGAGTAATCTCTCACCCTATCCGATCTGCCCGGCCACGCCCCCCTCACGTGGCCGGGTTCTTCTCCCTCCCTGTCCGAGCTTGCGAATGGTCCGCCTTCTGGAACTCCTCTGCCTGCTGCTGCGCCGCGTCATATCGGGCGTGGTCATCTTGCTGTTTGCAGTGATGATGACTTCTGTCCTCGTGCAGGTCGCTGGTCGCTACATCTTTAACTTTTCCATCGCGCAGGCCTCCGAGATCGCGACCTTTTCGCAGATTTGGCTGGTTTTGCTTGGCGCAGGCATCGCGGTCTCGCGCAGTCAGCATGTCGCCATTGATGTGGTGCCCGCGATGTTGCCTCGCGCGCAGGCGCGCCTCGCGCTTTTGGCCATTTCTGGCATCTCCATCGCGTTTCTGGCCGTGCTTGCCTATGGCAGCCTGCCGCTGATCAAGATGGGCGCGTTTCAGACTTCGCCGACTTTGCGTATCCCAATGAAATACATGTATTTCTGCTTGCCTGCTGGGGCCGCCTATATGGCGCTCGAAATGGTGCTTGCCGTGATCCAGCGCTGGCACGACCCCTTCCCCAGCGAACAAGTTGACCCGCATGAGGAGGCCATCTGACATGCTGGTTATTGCTTTCGCTTTCATCATCTTGCTGACGCTGGGCGTTCCGGTGGTCTTCGTCCTTGGCGTTTCGGCGGTGACCGCGCTGGTCACCACGACCGATGTGCCGGTCGCGATTGTCAGCCAGCGCGTCTTTGCCGGGCTGAACTCCTTCACCCTCGCCGCGATCCCGTTTTTCGTCTTTGCGGGCGTGATCATGGATGCGGGCGGCATCTCCAAGCGGATCGTCGAATTCGCCTCAGCGCTGATCGGCTGGGTTGTTGGTAGCCTGTATCAAGTCTGTTGCGTGGCGGCGGCGGGGCTTGCGGCAATCTCGGGCTCGGGCTCTGCGGACACCGCGGCGATTTCCGCCATCATGCAACCCCAGCTACGCCGAAAGGGGTATGACGTGGAATTTGGCGCCGCGCTGATCGCCTGCGCGGGCTCTATTGCACAGGTCATCCCGCCAAGCCTGACCATGGTCGTTTTGGCCGTGATCTCCAACGTCTCCATCGGAGCGCTCTTCATTTCCGGCGTCCTGCCGGGCCTTATGTGCATCTTGATGCTGATGGGCGTCGCCTATTGGCGCGCCAGCAAGGGCGGCCATGTCTACCGCGAAACCGAGCCTTTCTCAATTTCCCGCCTCGGGAGCACCGGATGGGCCGCGCTGCCCGCTGCGGGGATGCCGTTCCTTATTCTTGGCGGCATTCTAGGGGGTGTCTTCACGCCGACCGAAGCGGCCGCCGTCTCCGGCTTTTACGGCCTTCTCGTCGGTCTGTTTGTGTATGGCGAACTCAAACTCTCTGACTTGCCGCAACTTGTGCTGCGCACGGTCTCGCTTTCCTCGGCGGTGATGTTGATCATTGGCACCGCCAGCGTTTTTGCCTGGCTCATTGCCAATGCCAATGTGCCGCAAATGCTGGGTGAATGGATCGCTGCCGTCTCCACAAACAAGTTCGTGTTCCTGATCATCGCCAACTTGCTCTTCCTGTTCGTTGGCATGTTCCTAGAGACCATCGCCGCGATTCTGATCATCGTGCCGGTGCTCTCGCCGATTGCCGCGCAGATGGGGGTGGACCCGATCCACTTCTCTTTGCTGGTGATCGTCAATTGCGCCATCGGCACGGTGACGCCGCCCTATGGCGTTTCGCTTTTCGTCGCTTCCAGCGTTGCCAACCGTTCCGTCATGCAGGTGTCGCGCCGTCTCGGCCTACCGCTGGCGGGGCTGTTCCTGATGCTGATTGCGGTGACCTTCATTCCCGATTTGTCGCTGTTCTTGCCGCGCCTTTTCGGGCTCATCGACTAAAACTTCAAAGGCAAAGCCCATGACCAAACTCAAAGTGACAATCTCCGGCATCGAATTCGACGCGCGTTTCGAAGAAGAGGCCGCCCCCAAAACCGTCGCCGCTTTCCGCGCCCAACTGCCCTACAAAAGCCAAGTGGTGCATGTGCGCTGGAGTGGCGAAGGCGTCTGGATTCCGCTCGGCGAGACCGATTTCGGCGTCGATTATGAAAACCACACCAGCTTCCCCGCCCCCGGCCAATTTGTCCTTTATCCCGGTGGCATCTCAGAGACTGAAATCCTGCTTGCCTATGGCGGGGTGCATTTCAAATCGAAGATGGGGCAACTGGCGGGCAACCACTTCATCACGCTGACCTCTAATCTGGACAAGCTTGCCGAAATCGGGCCAAAGGTCCTGTGGGAAGGCGCGCAAGAAATCCTCTTTGAGGAAGTCTGAGCCGCTACTGAACGCCGGAGCCATCCATTGACCCAAGATCCGATCAGTTACGGTGCACGGCTGCGCCAGTTGGCCGCCGAGCGCGGCACCGCAGAGGCCGTGCGCTTCCTGCCCGCTCGCGGCGAGGAGCAGAGCCTAAGCTGGGCGGAGCTTGACGCAATGACTAACCGTTTCGCCCGCGCGCTGGCGGCGCGCGGGGTGGCGCAAGGGGCTATTGTTGGCTTCGCGCTGCCCAACATTCCGGCGCATCTGGCCTTGGCGCTGGCGATCTGGCGCGTGGGCGCCACCACGATGGTGCTCGACCCCGGCATTCATCCCGAGACCGCCCAAGCCATGAAGGCGCGCAGCGGCGCGGCACTCGTGATTGGGCGGGAGGCAGGGCAAGGCGATATCACCCTCGCGGAGTTCATCGCCTTGGCCGATGGCCTTCCGCGCACGCCTGTGGAAGACCAGATTTCGGTTCCGGGTAAAATCGTACTTTCGGGCGGCTCGACCGGCCTGCCCAAGATGATGTGCGACACCCGCCCCTTCGCGCGCATCCCCGGCCAAAGTTGGGGTCGCGTGGCACCAAGCCTTGGCTTTCGGTGTGAGCAAACCCAACTCGTTTGTGCCGCGATGTCCCACAACGCGCCGTTCACTTGGGCGCACAATGGCCTTTTCGAAGGGAACCGCTTGGTGCTGCTGGAGCACTTTGATGCGGTGGCAGTGTTGCAGGCCATTGACCGTTTCGAGATTGGCTTTGCGATGGTCGTGCCGACAATGATGGTCCGGATGATCGACCACTTCGAAGAAAGCGGGGCAACGCTCGAAAGCTTGCATGCGCTTTATCACACCGGCGCCCCCTGCGCGCGCTGGCTCAAACAGGCTTGGATTGATCGGCTTGGCCCAGAGCGGGTGACAGAGATGTATGGCTCGGGCGAAAACACCGGCCAGACAGTGATTTCGGGAGCCGAATGGCTACGCCATCCCGGTTCGGTCGGTTGCGGATTTGAGACCGAAATTCGCATCTATGGCGAGGCAGGCGAGATCCTCCCCCCCGGCGAGGTGGGTGAGATTTTCATGCGGCCTGACGATCCCGATGGGCGCAGCAATTACTTTGGCCCCGACGCGCCCCAACCACGCCGCGATGGGGATGGGTTCCAAAGCATCGGCGATCTGGGTTGGCTGGACGCGGAAGGGTATCTCTACCTCAGCGGGCGGCGCGACGATGTGATCAACACCGGTGGCGTCAAAGTTCACCCCGAAACGATCGAGGCGGTGCTTTTGACCCATCCGCAAATCGCCGACGCGGTGTCCTTCGGGATTGAGGACCGCGAATGGGGCCAGAAGGTCGTCGCCGTCTTGGTTGCAAAACCCGGCGCGTGCCCCTCTGTCGACGCCCTGCATGATTTTTGCGCGGAGCATCTCAGCCGGGCAGAGACGCCAAAGGTTTTTCGTCTGTGCGAGGCATTGCCGCGCGACGGCTTTGGAAAAATCCGCCGCCGGATGCTGGCCGTAAAACTCGCGCAAGAAGAGATTTGATTCCCCGCAGGCAAACACAATAGGCCGGGCGAAGGGGCTCGCCCCACGCTCCTGCGCGATAAAACCTTGGCTTCACGCGCCCCGTCCCGCCCAAACTGATGCAGATCAAGGCAAGCGCCCCCGCTTATGCGCAAATGCGCATAAGGAGGCACGCACCGATGATCCTGATCACCCTCTCTGCGCTTGCCGAGCCCACCCGGCTGCAAGCGATGCAATTGCTCTCTGATGGCTCGGAACATTGCGTCTGTGAATTGATGCGCAAGCTTGGGGCAACGCAAAGCCGGATGTCGCGGCATATGCAGGTGCTCAAGCAAGCTGGGCTTGTGGTGGATCGGCGCGATGCGCAATGGGTGCGCTATTCGATGAACCCCGCGATGCCACCCGAAATCGCGCGTGTTCTCGCCGCTGTGGTCGAGGCCGCGCCACGCATGCGGGAGGTTGCCGCATGAGCACCGAACTCCCCCTCTCCACCCCGCGTCATGGCTGGAGCTGGCATCTGGGCGTGGTCGCCTTCCTGATCCTTTGGGCCCTCATCTACCAACAATTGCAGCCACTCTCTGAGGGTCTTACAAGCCTCCTGCCCGTGGAGCGGCACAGCCATACAGGCGAGGCGATTGCCTTCTTTCTGTATGACGTGCCGAAAGTGCTGTTCCTGCTCACCTTGATCGTTTTCGCGATGGGGGTGGTGCGCAGTTTCTTTTCACCCGAGAAAACCCGCGCTGCGCTTTCGGGCCGACGCGAAGGTGTTGGGAATATCATGGCGGCGGGGCTCGGGGTGCTGACACCGTTTTGCTCTTGCTCGGCTGTGCCACTGTTTCTGGGCTTTGTGTCGGCCGGGGTGCCGCTTGGCGTCACCTTTTCTTTCCTGATCGCCGCGCCAATGGTGAACGAGGTGGCCTTGGTGCTGCTTTTTGGTCTTGTGGGCTGGCCGGTCGCGCTCACCTATCTTGGCTTCGGGCTCGCCATCGCCGTTGTGGCGGGCTGGGTCATTGGCAAGCTGCGGCTGGAAGGCTGGCTGCAAGATTGGGTGCGCGATCTGCATTCGGGGGCCAGCAGCCCCGCCACCGTTACAGACACGCCCCTGACTTTGGTGGACCGTTACCGCCAAGGCATCACAGCGGTGCGGGACATTCTGGCAAAGGTCTGGCTGTGGGTCATTTTGGGCATCGGCATGGGGGCGGTGATCCATGGCTATGTGCCGCAGGAGCTGATGGCCCGGATCATGGGCGCCGATGCGTGGTGGTCGGTGCCCGCCGCCGTCGTGATGGGCATTCCGATGTATACAAATGCCGCTGGCGTGATCCCAATTGTCGAAGCGCTTTTGGGCAAGGGCGCTGCGCTTGGCACCGTGCTCGCGTTCATGATGAGCGTGATCGCGCTCAGCCTGCCCGAAATGATCATCTTGCGGCAGGTGCTGACCCTGCGCCTGATCGCCGTTTTCATTGGCGTGGTGGCCAGCGGCATCCTCGCTGTCGGCTTTTTGTTCAACCTGCTTTTCTGAAAGGACGCTCCATGAAATCCGTCAAAGTCTATGGTCCGGGCTGCAAGCGCTGCGAAACCACTGCAACCATGGTGAAAGAGGCCGCCGAGAAACTGGGCATCGCTGTTGATGTGGAGAAAGTCACCGATCCCAAAGCCATTGCGCTGGCGGGGGTGATGTCGACCCCCGGCATTGCGATTGATGGCAAGCTGGTTCACACTGGCGGTCTGCCCGAAGCCGCGAAGATCGAAGGCTGGTTGAGGGCTTAAGCTTTGGGCAAGCGCCGCCTTATCGCGGCGCGGCCCCACTCAGCCGCATCACCAATTCCTCACGCAAAAGCCCCTCATCCTCGCCGCTGTCGCGCGCCAACCGCTTGAGCCCAAAATGCACACGGGCGATTTCTTGGTAGTAACTGGTGAACGCGTAATTCACCGCCGCCCCGGCTACAGCCCCCAGAACCGGCACCGTTTGCGTGGCGAGCTTTTGCCCCAAAGCTGCGGCCAAACGCGGGGCGACCTTGGCCACCAACCCATGCAGCCCCGCCCCAGTGATGGTCATCCGCGCGGTCAAAAAGCCCATATCCGCGCCGTCATCGGCCTCAAGCGGACCCGCAGAGGCAAAGACGCGCAGGCATTCCAACTTCACCTCATCGCTTTCAGGGTCAAACCCATGTTCGGCGGCAATCCCTTGGATCGCGCGCAACAGCATGGTGATGGTGAAAGGCAATTCCGCCAAGGCGCTTGGCAGCCCGCCCGCGCCCCCCGCTGCGCCCAAAGCCGTTGTCAGCACCTTGTTGACCCAGTCGGGCCGATCAGACACCACGCCACGCGAGCGGCTTGCGGCCTCTAGCGCGGCATCAAGCCCGCGCTCGGTCGCAGATTGCAGCCCATCGCGCACCGGTGGCGGCAACCGCCCCAGCAGGCTTTCCGTCGTGCCGCCGACAAAGGTGATCACCTGCATCATCGGGCCAGAGGCGGCGCGGTGGCGCTTGGCCAAGTCTTCTAACTGCGAAGTCAGACCCGGATCGGTCACGGGTAGAAGGATTTCAGGCTGCATCGGCTCCCCCTGTTTTCCCAAATATGGGAAGCCAGACCGGGCATCGAAAGATCAGGGCGTGAATTTCTCAACCGCGCCGCGCACCCCCGCCCAAGCGCCGGGTTGCAATTCCAGCCCCAAAACACGTTCCGGGTTCGTCGGCGGTGGCATTTCCACATCGTCAAGCCGCTCAAAGCCAAAGCGCTGGTAATAGGGCGCGTCGCCCACCAAAAGCACCCGCTCCCAGCCAAGCTTGCGCGCCTCTGACAGGCTTTCGCGCATCAAAAGACCGCCCAACCCCTCGCCTTGGCGGGTGGGGTGCACCGCCACGGGGCCGAGCAGCAACACCCTTTGCCCGCCCACCAGAACCGGCCAATAGCGGATCACCGCGGCCAAGACGCCATCTTCACGCAGCGTCAGGCACAAGGCCCTCACCGGGGGCACATCTTCGCGCAGTCGGTAGGAAGAGAGCGCCGTACGACCCGGCGCAAAGCAGAGGTCATAAAGCGCCTCTACCTCCCACCAATCCGCCTCTGTCTCTTCCTCGAGCTGATACATGCCGCCCCCAGGTCTTATCTTGGCCCGCGCCTAACACGCGGAGAAGACAGGTTCAAATCAAAGCGGGTGCCTTCCGGCGTTTAGCGCCGCGCGCTGTGCAAAAGCGTATAGACGCCCGAAGCCACCACCAGCGCCGCACCCAGAAGCGTGGCCAGATCCGGCTCTTCGCCAAAGACCAAAACGCCCAAGATCAGCGCAAAAATCAGCCGCGTGTAGCGGAACGGGGTGACGACCGAGACCTCGCCCGTGCGCATCGCCGCCGTCAGCGCCCAATAGGCGGCCACGCCAAAAGCCACTGCCCCCGCAATCGGCAACAACGCGATCGGGCGCGGGGTCGTGGCCCCGCCGGTAACGGCCAAGATAATCGCCCCCGCAGGGATCAACGCGGCAAAGCCATAAACCCCAAGCTGGAAATTGGTCAGCACTTTGGGCGCAGCCCGCGTGGCAAGGTCGCGCCCGGCAAAGCCCAACAGGCCCAAAACGGTCCACAGTGCGGCGGGCACAAACCCCTCCAAACCGGGGCGCAAAATCACCAACACGCCCAGAAAGCCCACCGCAATCGCCCCCCAGCGCCGCGCATCGACCCGTTCACGGAAGAAAAGCGCCGCCCCCGCCACCACGACCAAAGGCGTGGCTTGCAAAATTGCCGAGGCGTTGGAAAGCGGCGTCAGCGCAATGCCGAGTGTATAGCCCAGCCGCCCGACAATCTCGAACCCTGCCTTCACCAGCATCAAGCGGCTCGCCACCGCGCGATGCCACAGCGGCTGCCCCGCCCCTAAAGCCAACGCCATAAAGACCGCCATGCCTCCCGCGCCAAACAGCATCAGCACTTCACCCACCGGCAAATGCCCCGCCGCGCGTTTGACGAACATGTCTTCAAGCGCAAAAAGCGCCATGGCGACCACCATCAGCACTGCGCCGCGCAGATTTTCCATTGGCTCTCCCTGCCGCTCTCCCAAGCGGGTGAAAATATGACGCGGGAAGCAAGGGCCCTACGCCCTTTCCACACCCGCTCCCCCGGCCTAATCTCGCCCTGCCGCATAAGCAAGCGCGAGAGGAAGGCCATGACTGCAGAACGGGTGATCGGGGTGATCGGGGGCTCGGGTGTCTATGACATCGACGGGCTGGAAGGCGCAACATGGCAGGCGGTCGAAACCACCTTTGGCGCGCCCTCGGATGAGCTATTGGTGGGCAGCTATGACGGCGTGAAAATGGTGTTCTTGCCGCGTCACGGGCGCGGCCATCGCTACACGCCCTCGACCGTGCCCTATCGCGCCAATATTGCCGCGATGAAGATTATGGGCGTGACGGATCTTGTTGCCGTTTCCGCCGTGGGTTCGCTGCGCGAAGACTATGCGCCGGGCGATTTTGTCGTGGTCGACCAATATATCGACCGCACCTTCGCACGCGATAAGACCTTTTTTGACACCGGGCTCGTCGGCCATGTTTCGGTCGCGCATCCGACCTGTAGCCGCCTGTCGGCCCATTGCGCCGAGGCCGCCCGCGCGGTGGGCGTGAAGGTGCATGACGGTGGCACCTATGTCGCAATGGAAGGGCCGCAATTTTCCACCCAAGCCGAAAGCGAACTCTACCGCAGTTGGAAGGCCGACATCATCGGCATGACCGGGATGCCCGAGGCGAAACTCGCCCGCGAAGCCGAGATGTGCTACGCCTGCGTCGCCATGGTGACCGATTATGACTGCTGGCACCCCGACCATGATGCGGTCGATGTGGCCCAAGTGATCGCCACCGCCACCGCCAATGCCAATAAGGCGCGCAGCCTTGTGGCGGCGCTGCCCGCATTGTTGAAAGGCCCGGCAGAGGCTTGCGAAAAAGGCTGCACCCATGTGCTGGATGGCGCGATCATGACCGCGCCTGCGAAACGCGACCCTGAAGTGATCGCGCGTCTGATGCCCGTGATGGGCCGGGTTCTGAAAGGCTAAGAGATGAAGACCGTCAAAGACTATATCCGCACCATCGCCGATTTCCCGCATGAAGGGATCATGTTCCGCGATGTCACCACGCTCTTTGCCGATCCGCGCGGCTTCCGCATGGCGATTGACCAACTGCTGCACCCTTGGGCGGGCGAAAAGATCGACAAGATCGTCGGGCTTGAGGCGCGCGGCTTCATTTTGGGCGGCGCGATTGCGCACCAGCTTTCCAAGGGGTTCGTGCCGATCCGCAAAAAGGGCAAGCTGCCGGGGCAAACGCTCAGCCAAGCCTATAAGCTTGAATATGGCGAAGCGATCATGGAGATCCATGACGATGCCATTCAACCGGGCGAAAAGGTGTTGATCGTCGATGACCTTCTGGCCACCGGCGGCACCTGCGGCGCGGCGATCCAACTGATCGAGCGGCTCGGCGGCGACATTGTTGGCTGCTCCTTCATTGTGGACCTGCCCGAACTCGGCGGGCGCAAGCTTTTGGGCGATTTGGGCATGGACGTGAACGTCCTGTGCGAATTCGAAGGGGCATGAGGGGCGCCGCGCTCCTTCTTGCGCTGCTGCTTTCCGCGGGGGCGGCCACAGCCGATGTGGCGCGCCCGCGCGACCTTGAAACGCTTCTGGCCGTTTTGCAAAACGCCGCCCTCGCGACAGGCGACGCGACCGAGGTGCAGATCCGTGACGACAAGCTCTACCTGACGTGGAACGGCACCGCGCTGATCGCCGATCCGCACAACCTGTTCATGGAGATGCAACAGGCGGCGAGCGATGCGGAGCGGCAAAAGCTGGTCGATACCTATTTCGCCGCTTTCGACGATATCTTGCAGCTTGATACGGGCGTTCTCGACCCGGCAAGCCTGATGCCGATCATCCGCCCCAGCACCTTTGCCGAACATATCCCCGATGCCAAATCGGTGGCTTCTGAGCCGTGGTTTGCAGGGCTCTCGATCTATCTGGTCGAAGATTCGCCAAGCTCCACCGCCTATCTGCGCAATGACCGGATGCAGGCGGTAGGGTTGGATTTTGAGACCGCCAAGAAACAGGCGCTGGCCAATCTGAGCACCCTTAGCCCGCGCTTCGAGCCGCTTGGCCCCAAGCGGTGGGGATTGGTGCTCGATGGCTATTATGAAAGCTCGCTTTTGCTTGAGAGCGAGTTGTGGCGGCGCATGGCCGAAGACCAAGGCGAGATCATCATGGTCGTGCCCAGCCGTGACGCGGTGGTGATTGATGCCAGCGGCGATCCGGCGGCAGTGCAAGAGTTGGCCATCTTCGCGCAAGAAAGCGGTCGCGCCCGTCCTTACCCGGTCTCAGAATATGTGTTCGGCTGGAAAGGGACGCATTGGGAAATCCTGCCCAAACAATAGGCGGCATCACTCTTCGAACACGGCAAGTGTCTCCGATTACAAAAGAAAACCGGCCAGAGTTAATGCGATTAACCTTCCGGTAACCCGAATCGCGCTACCCCGAACGGGCCTGATGGTTCTGCTGCTTGCAAACACGTGAACCAAAAGCGCAGCGCCCTGCCCACCCCGGCAGGGCGCACCCATTTCAGGGCTTCTGCGGCGCGGGCAAAATCACCCCTGGGTTCAGAATTCCGCGCGGATCAAGCGCGGTTTTCACCGCCTGCATCATCGCCAATTTCGCCGGGTCCGCGGTGCGCGCAAGTTCCCCAACCTTGAGCCGTCCAATCCCATGCTCGGCCGAGATCGAGCCATCAAACCGCTCCACCACCAGCTTATGCACCGCTTCCATCACCGGCGGCGCGTCATAGTCCGAACGGCTGCGCCCTTCGGCAGGGAAGACGTTGAAATGCAAATTGCCGTCGCCCACGTGGCCAAAGCAATTAAGCCGGAAGTCGCCCATCGCGTTCAGCAATGCAGTGGCCTCGGCAATAAAGTCTGGGATCGCGGCCACCGGCACGGCAATATCGTGGCTGGAAATCGCACCAATGCGCCGGTTGGCCAGCGGGATCGACTCGCGCATTTGCCAAAGTTGCGCCGCCTGTGCCGCCGATTGCGCGACAACGGCATCGGTGACGCGATCCCCCGCCGCCTCATAAAGATCGGCAAAGGCGGCCTCTGCCTCCATCCCCGCAGGCAGGCCAAGGTCGATCAGCACCGACCAGTCTGGGTCTTGGGCAAAGGGCAGATGCACCTCTGGCCCAACATCGCGCAAGAAGCCAAGCCCCCAGCCAGAGATCAGTTCAAACGCGCTCACGCAGCCCGCAAAACGCGCCTGCGCCAACCCCAACAATTCCACCGCGGCTTGCGGGGAGGTCACGGCAAAAACCGCCGTACCTTCCACCGCAGGCGGCTCATAAAGCCGCAAACTGGCAGCAGTGATCAGCCCCAAGCTGCCCTCTGCCCCAATCACCAGATCGCGCAGATCATAGCCCGTGTTGTCTTTCGCAAGCCGCTTCAGCCCGTGCCAGATCGTGCCATCGGCCAGCACCACCTCCAGCCCCAAGCACAGCGCGCGCGCATTCCCGTAGCGCAGCACATTCACGCCGCCCGCATTGGTGGCGAGACACCCGCCGATCTGCGCGGACCCTTGGGAGGCGAGCGTCAGCGGAAAGCGCCGCCCCGCGCTTGCCGCATGGTCTTGCACCGTTTGAAGCGTGGCTCCGGCCTCAATCACCAAGCTTTGCGCATCCATCGCACGCAACGCGGTCATCTTTTCAAGGCTCACTAGAACCGGCGCGGGGCCATCCGAGCAGACCTGCCCGCCCACAAGCCCGGTGCCGCCACCATAGGGCACGACGCCCACGCGCGCGGCATGACAAAAGGCCATCAGCGCCGAGACTTGCGCGGTCGTGGCGGGTTTCGCCAGCACCCCCGCCTGCCCCTTCCAGCGCCCGCGCGGCTCTTCCAGATAGCGCGGCTCGGGCGCGCCCAGCCACAAATCGGGCACAGCTTCGGCCAGCTTTTGGACAAAGGCATCATCGGCGGGGTTCAGCATCCTGCCCTCTTCTTTTGAGCTTACGACCGACAGCACCTAGCCAATATCGGTACGCCCGCGCCGGTCAAGGCGCAGGTTGGAATAAAGCACATGGTTGCGCCAGCGCCCATTGATCTGCAAATAGCTTTGCGCGACGCCTTCATATTTGAAGCCCGATTTCTCCAGCACGCCGCGCGAGGCGGCGTTTTCGGGCAGGCAAGCGGCCTCAATCCGGCTCAGATCCAGCGGACCAAAAGCATAGTCGACCACCGCCGCAATCGCCTCGCGCATATAGCCTTGGCGGGCGTAGCGTTCCCCCACCCAATAGCCCAAGGTGCCCGCCTGCGCGGGGCCACGGCGAATGTTATCAAGCGTGATCGCGCCCAGCACTGTGCCCGAATAGGTCTCGATCAGAAAAAACGGCAGCGCGGTCCCCGAAGCCTCTGCCCGCGCCGCCCAATAGACGCGGTTGGCAAAGGCTTTGCGGCCCAGATGATCCGAAGACCAAGCCGGTTCCCAAGGCGTAAGAAAATCACGGCTTTCCGCGCGCAAGGTGGCCCAGCCACGGTAGTCGGAATGCATTGGCAGGCGCAGCGTCAGCCGCTCGGTCTCGACCAATGGCTTCCGACGACGCATGAACATCAGGCTGCGAGCCTCCGCCGCAGCCCCTCAAGATCAGGCGCCAATTGCGCGGGGCCATAAAGCGCAAGCGCAATCCGGTCTTGCGAGATCATCCGGCCCGCATAGTCGCGCACGGCTTCCACGCTCACCGCATCAATGCGGTTCGACACTTCATCAAGCCCCGGCACGCGGCCCCAAATAGCGATATTGCGCGCCATCCGCTCGGCCCGGCTGGAGGGGCTCTCAAGACCCATCAACAGCCCCGCCTTCATTTGCGCACGGGCGCGGGCGACCTCCGCCTCGGTCATATCCTCGGCGGCACGTTTGAGTTCATCCACCGTGAGCCCACACAAATCGGCCACTTCCTCGCCCGAAGTGCCTGCATAGATCGTGATCATGCCGGTATCGTCATAAGCGCCCGCTTGCGCGAAGATCGAATAGCACAGACCCCGCTCTTCGCGGATTTTTTGGAACAGTCGCGAAGACATGCCCCCGCCCAGCGCGGTGGAATAGACCTGCGCGGTGTAAAGATCGGCGTCTTGGTAGGATGGCCCCTCAAACGCGAGTGCGAAATGCACCTGCTCAAGGTCTTTCAACTCGCGCCGTTCATGGCCCGACCACGCTGCCTTTTGCACATCGCGTTTGCCGATCGCAGAGAGGTGACCGAACAAAGCCTCCGCCTGTTTCACCACCGCATCATGGTCCACCGCGCCCGCGGCGGACAGGATCATTTGGTCGGGGCCATAATGCTCGCCCACGAAGCAAGACAGATCCGCACGGCCAAAGTTAGAGACTTTCTCCGCCGGGCCCAAAATGGTGCGCCCAATCGCCTGATCGGGGTAAGCGGCCTCTTGCAGCCAGTCAAAAATGATATCGTCGGGCGTGTCGAGCGCTTGGCCGATCTCTTGCAAGATCACATGGCGCTCAACCTCAATCTCGCGCGCATCGAAGACCGGGTTGAGCACGATGTCGGAAATCACGTCGAGCGCCAGCGCCACATCATCGCCCAGAACCCGCGCGTAATAGGCTGTCGTCTCGCGCGAAGTGTAGGCGTTCATATAGCCGCCCACATCCTCAATCGCCTCGGCAATTTGCAGCGCATTGCGGGTTTTCGTGCCCTTGAACGCCATATGTTCAAGGAAATGCGCGATCCCGTTTTGCTCGGGCCGCTCATGCCGACCGCCCGCTTGCACCCAGACACCAATGGAGGCCGAGGCAAGGCTCGGCATCCGCTCGGTGACGATGCGCAAACCGTTGGGCAGCGTCGTCAGGTTGATCATGCGCGGCGCTCCTGCCGGATCAGCGCCTCAAGTGCGGCAAGGTCATTCGGCACGCGGGTCACGCGCTCGTCACGCTCAAACAAATCGGCCATGCGCGCGGGCAGCGGCGGGCGAATGCCGGTGGCCGCCTCGACCGCATCGGGGAATTTCGCGGGATGCGCGGTGGCCAGCGTCACCATCGGCACCGGCGCATGCACATGGGTATGGCCCACGCGCACGCCCACCGCCGAGTGCGGGCACAACAGCTCGCCCGACCGGGCCAGTTCTTCCGCAATCGTCGCACTGGTTTCGGCTTCCGACACGCTGCCCGAGGCATAAATCTCGCGCAGGGTTTGCAGCGCCCCTTGAGAGACGCTGAAACCGCTTTGGGTCTTCAGTTCTTCCATCAGTTGCGCCACGGCCGCGCCATCCTTGCCATAAGCAAAGAACAACGCGCGCTCGAAGTTCGACGAGATTTGAATATCCATCGACGGGCTGATCGAGGGTTTCACCCCATCCATCCGATAGTCACCCGTGGTCAGGCAACGGTGCAGGATGTCATTTTGGTTCGTGGCGATCACCAGTTTGTCGATCGGCAGGCCCATTTCCTTGGCGATATAGCCCGCGAAAATGTCGCCAAAGTTGCCCGTCGGCACGGTGAAGCTGATCTTACGCTCCGGCGCGCCAAGGCTGACAGCGGCGGTGAAGTAATAGACAACCTGCGCCAAAACCCGCGCCCAGTTGATCGAGTTCACGCCCGCAAGGCCGACCTCGTCGCGGAAGGCGAAATCGTTGAACATGTCTTTGAGACGGTTTTGGCAATCGTCAAAGGTCCCATCCAGCGCCAAAGCATGGACGTTTTCCTCCGCAGGCGTCGTCATCTGGCGGCGCTGCACTTCCGATACCCGGCCATGCGGGAACAGAATGAAGACATCGACATTCTCAAGGCCTTTGAACGCCTCAATCGCCGCCGAGCCAGTATCGCCCGAGGTCGCACCGACGATGGTGATACGTTTGCCTTCTTTCGCCAAAGCCAGTTGGAACAGCTGGCCAATGATCTGCATGGCAAAATCTTTGAACGCCAGCGTCGGCCCGTGGAACAGTTCCAGCAAGTGATGGCCCGGCGCCAATTGCACCAAGGGCGCGCGGGCGGCATGGCCAAAGCCCGCATAGGCACGCTCAATCGCGCCGCGCAATTCGGCCTCGGTGAAAGCGGCGCCAACGAAGGGCGACATCACCCGGAACGCCACCTCTTCATAGCTGCGCCCCGCAAGGTCTGCGATTTCTCCGGGGCTCATCGCCGGCACCCATTCAGGCACATAAAGGCCGCCATCGCGGGCAAGCCCGGTCAACATCGCCTCGGCAAAGCTCAGAACCGGGGCCTGACCCCGGGTGGAGATATAGCGCATCGTTCGCCCTTTTCTTGCGTTGCCGCGTGATACGCGAGATCGTCGGGAGTGTCACGCCCAAGGATGCAAGGCAAATGGCCACAATCCGACCGATCCGCGCGCATTCGCGTGATTGGCTTCCCTTTCGGGCCCCTCGCCCCTATTTCTGAACCATGACACCACAGGAGCCCGCGATGAGCCAAGACCAGTTCGCCCCTTTCGAGAGCCATATCGACGAGGCCAAAGCTTTGGGCGTGCTGCGCGAGGCCACGGCAGGCGCCGAAGACGGTGAGTTGTTCCTTGAGCGGCGCCGTTCAGAAGCGCTGGTCTTTGATGATGGCCGGGTCAAGAACGCCTCTTATGATGCCTCAGAAGGGTTTGGCCTGCGCGCCGTGAAGGGCGAGGTATCGGGCTTTGCCCATTCGACGGAGATTTCGGAAGCCGCGCTGAAACGCGCCGCAGAAACCGCGCGTCTGGCCGTGGGCGATGGCGGGGGCGTGATGGCCCCGCCGCCTTCGCGCACCAATCGCGCGCTTTATGGCAGCGCCGATCCGATGGCGGATGCGCCCTTTGCCACGAAAATTGACCTGCTGCGCGAGATTGATGCTTTCACCCGCGATCTGGACAAGCGGGTGGTGCAGGTCACCGCCAGCATGGCTGCAAGCCTGCAAGAGGTGTTCATTCTGCGCCCCGAAGGCGGGCTGGTGAGTGATATTCGCCCAATGGCGCGGCTCAATGTTTCGGTCATCGTCGAAGAAAACGGGCGGCGCGAAAGCGGCAGCCACGGCGGCGGCGGGCGGTTTGGGCTCGCGGGGCTCTTGGAACCGCATCATTGGCAAGGCGCGGCGCGCGAGGCGCTGCGGATTGCGCTGGTGAACCTTGTCGCCGAACCCGCCCCCGCGGGGGCCTTTGATGTGGTGCTTGGCCCCGGCTGGCCCGGTGTGATGCTGCATGAAGCCGTGGGCCACGGGCTTGAGGGCGATTTCAACCGCAAGAAAACATCCGCCTTTGCCGGGCTGATGGGCACGCAGGTCGCCGCCAAAGGCGTGACCGTGGTGGATGATGGCACGATTCCCGACCGGCGCGGTTCGATTTCCATTGATGACGAGGGCACCCCCTCGGCGCGCAATGTGCTGATCGAAGATGGTGTGCTGGTGGGCTACATGCAGGATCGGCAAAATGCGCGGTTGATGGGCGTCTCCCCCACCGGCAACGGGCGGCGCGAGGGCCACGCCCATCCGCCGATGCCGCGCATGACCAACACCTATATGCTGGGCGGCACCACCGACCCGGCGGCGATTCTCGCCGATCTGAAAGATGGCATCTATGCGGTGGGCTTTGGCGGCGGACAGGTGGATATCACCAACGGCAAATTCGTCTTCAACTGCACCGAGGCCTATCGGGTGAAAAACGGTGTCGTCGGCGCCCCGGTCAAGGGCGCGACCTTGGTGGGCGACGGCCCGGCCGCGATGAAGGGCATCCGCGCCATCGGCAGTGACATGGCGCTTGATCCCGGTGTCGGCAATTGCGGCAAGGCCGGGCAATGGGTGCCGGTGGGCGTGGGCCAACCGACGCTCCTGATTTCGGGCCTGACGGTCGGCGGATCGGCCGCTTGATTCGACGCCCCAAACGCCAGAATCAGAAAGGCCGGAGGGGCGGTCTGTAATCCAAGCTCATTTTTTGCGATTTTTTTGAAATTTTTTCTCAACTCAGGGGAGAAAGGTTTTCTCGGTAATATTTTGTTAAGATTAACGGGGCAAATTGAAGGTGCGACGAGGCGGAGGGACGGATGAAAACAAGTTTGTTTTCTTACCCCACCCCCTTCACCCCACCCACCACGGAAGAAGACGAGCTCTCGTTTCTCCGCCTCGCTCGCTCCCGTCGTGTCGGGGCCACGACTTTCCACAGATTGCTGACAGAACATGGCTCCGCACAGGCGGCGTTGGACGCCCTGCCCGATGTGGCGCGGGCCGCTGGCGCCACCGGCTATAGCCCCTGCCCGCGTTCCGTGGCCGAGGCGGAATGGGCGGCAGGGCATCGCGCAGGTGCGTGCCTTTTGTTGCCCGGAACAGCGCATTACCCCGAAGATCTGCTGCAATTCCCTGACGCGCCCCCGCTCCTATGGGCTCTGGGTGACCCGGTTTTACTCAACCGCCCCCGGATTGCGCTCGTCGGGGCCCGCAACGCCTCATCGCTTGGTCTTCGGATGGCGCGCAAGCTTGCCGAAGAATTGGGCAAAGAGGGGTTCACGGTCGTTTCGGGCCTTGCGCGGGGCATTGACGCCGCCGCGCATGAAGCGGCCCTACCCACCGGCACCATCGCCGTAACAGCGGGCGGCATTGATGTGATCTATCCGCAAGAAAACAAAGCCTTGGCCGAAAAAATCGCCAAAATGGGCCTGCGGCTTTCCGAACTGCCGCCGGGGGTGGAGCCACAAGCGCGCCACTTCCCACAACGCAACCGGATCATTGCCGCGCTTTCCCGCGCCACTTTGGTGGTGGAGGCCGCCGCCCGCTCTGGCAGCCTGCTCACCGCGCGCATGGCGCTTGATTACGGGCGCGAGGTGATGGCGGTGCCGGGCCACCCGATGGATGCACGCGCCTCTGGCTGCAATATGCTCATCCGCGATGGCGCCACGCTTATTCGCGGTGCGGAAGATGTGCTGGAGGCGCTTGGCGCGCCGCCCGAGACCATAAAACCCGTCAAATCCAAAACCGCGCCCCACAGCCCAGCACCGGCCCCAGCTGCCCCGGCACCTCCCCCGCAAACAGCCCCCAAAACCAGCCTGCGCAACCGCTTGCTCGCGCTTTTGGGCCCCGCCCCCACGCCCGAAGATGCGGTCATTCGTGACCTTGGCACCGATGCCGCCACGCTCTCGCGCGAACTCCTTGCGCTAGAGATTGAGGGCACGGTCACACGTCATCCGGGTGGCATGGTAAGCCGCGGATAGCCCGCATCTGCCGTGCCAAGGCGGGTTTCATGCCGGATTGACATTCCCCCCAATCGCCCCGCATGGTCCGCCCTCAGCGAATTGAGAAGCGTAAGAACGAGGAAGTCATGGCCGTTGTCGTTGTCGAATCTCCCGCCAAGGCCAAGACAATCAACAAATATCTGGGCAATGATTACACCGTGCTGGCCTCTTTTGGGCATGTGCGCGATCTGCCGCCCAAAGATGGTTCTGTCGATCCCGAGCATGATTTCGAGATGAAATGGGAGGTTGCCTCCGACTCGAAAAAGCACATCCGCGCGATTGCCGAGGCATTGGCCTCCGATGACGAACTGATCCTCGCAACCGACCCTGATCGCGAGGGGGAGGCGATTTCGTGGCACCTGCAAGAGGCGCTCGCGAGCAAGCTGAAAAAGAAGAAGGTGTCCCGCGTCACCTTTAACGCGATCACCAAATCCGCGATCACCGAGGCGATGAAAGCGCCGCGCGAGGTGGATCAGGCGCTGGTCGAGGCCTATCTTGCCCGCCGCGCGCTCGATTATCTGGTGGGCTTCAATCTCTCGCCCGTTTTGTGGCGCAAACTGCCCGGTGCAAAATCGGCAGGCCGGGTGCAATCGGTTTGCCTGCGGCTGATCGTGGAACGCGAGATGGAGATCGAGGCGTTCCGGGCGCGCGAATATTGGACGGTGAGCGCCGTTCTGGAAACGCCGCGCGGCCAGAGCTTCACCGCGCGTCTGACAGTTTTGGGCGGCAAAAAGCTCGATAAGTTTGACCTTGGCACCGCGACGGATGCGGAACTCGCCGTGCAAGCGGTCACAAGCCGCGATCTGACGGTGAAATCGGTCGAGGCGAAACCCGCCAGCCGCAACCCCTACCCGCCGTTCATGACCTCGACCCTGCAACAAGAGGCCAGCCGTAAATTTGGCATGGGCGCCAAGGCCTGCATGTCGGCGGCGCAGCGGCTCTATGAGGCGGGGCATATCACCTATATGCGGACCGACGGCATTGATATGGCGCCAGAAGCGGTGATGGCCGCGCGCGACGAGATCAAACGCCGCTTTGGGGACAATTACGTTCCCTCCAGCCCGCGCATGTACAAGAACAAAGCGAAGAACGCGCAAGAGGCGCACGAATGCATTCGCCCCACCGATATGAGCACCAGCCCCGACAAGCTGAAACTGGCCGATGATCAGTGGAAGCTTTACGACCTGATCTGGAAGCGCACGCTGGCCAGCCAAATGGCGGCGGCGATGATGGAGCGCACCACGGTAGATGTGGGCTCCGCCGATGGTCAGGTGGAACTGCGCGCCACCGGCCAAGTGCTGACCTTTGACGGCTTTCTCAAAATCTACGACCAAGGCCGCGATGATGATGAGGGCGAAGACGGCGCGCGCCTGCCGCAAATCATGCAAGGCGAGCCTGCCAAGAAGGGCGAGATCACGCCCGAGCAGCACTTCACCCAGCCGCCGCCGCGCTACACCGAGGCGACGCTGGTCAAGCGGATGGAAGAATTGGGCATTGGGCGGCCCTCCACCTATGCCTCGATCCTGACAACGATCGTGGACCGTGGCTATGTCCGCAAAGACAAAAACCGGCTCATTCCCGAAGACACCGGGCGGCTGGTGACGGCGTTCCTGACCAATTATTTCCGCCGCTATGTGGAATATGATTTCACCGCCGATATGGAGACGGAGCTCGACGACATCTCTGCCGGGGATCGCCACTATAAAGAGGTGCTTGCCCGGTTTTGGCGCGATTTCTCAGCCGCGATTGGCGAAACGGCGGATCTGCGCATCGGCGAGGTGCTGACCAAAATCGACGAGGTTTTGGCCCCGCACCTTTACCCGCCGCGCGCCGATGGCGGCGATCCGCGCGCCTGCCCGCTGTGCAACGAGGGCCGCTTGCACCTGAAAACCGCGCGTTCGGGCGGGGCCTTCATTGGCTGCGGCAACTACCCCGAATGCCGCTATACCCGACCGCTCTCTGCCCCCGGCGATGATGAAACCGCCGCCCTTGATGGCAAGGTTCTTGGCCAAGACGAAGGGCAAGACATCACGCTCCGCATTGGCCGCTTTGGGCCTTATGTGCAAAAAGGCGAAGCTTCCGAAGAAGTGCCCAAACCCCCCCGCGCGAGCCTGCCCAAGGGCTGGTCGCTCGAAAGCATCGACCTTGAGCGCGCGATGATGCTTTTGTCCTTGCCGCGCCAAATCGGGGCCCACCCCGAAGATGGTGAACCCGTTGAAGCCGCGATTGGCCGCTTTGGCCCCTATGTGAAGCACAACAAAACCTATGCGAACCTGCCCGATGTCGAAGAGGTCTTCACCATTGGCATGAACCGCGCGGTTGAGGTGTTGGCGCAAAAACTCGCCCGAGGTCCGGGCCGGGGGGCTGCGGCGCAACCGCTCAAAGATTTGGGCGAACACCCCGATGGCGGGCCGGTGCAGGTGATGCCGGGGCGCTATGGGCCCTACGTCAAATGGGGCAAGGTCAATGCGACGCTTCCCAAAGACGTTGAACCCGCCGATGTGACGATGGAAATCGCCCTGCCGCTTCTGGAGGCGAAAGCCAGCAAAGGCGGCAAGAAAGCCACCGCCAAAAAGCCCGCCGCCAAGAAAGCGCCCGCGAAAAAGCCCGCCGCCAAGAAAGCGCCCGCGAAAAAGGCGGCTGCCGAAAAAACGACGGCAGCGAAAAAGACCACTGCCAAGAAAACAACCGCCAGCAAAACCACTGCGGCGAAAAAAGCGCCCGCCAAAAAGGCAGCGCCCAAGAAAGCAGCCGAGCCAACGCCCGGCGATGACGTGATTGAGGGCTGAGCCAACGCCGCAACGCGGCAATTGACTTGCGCCCCGGGCTTCGTCACAACTTTCCGAAGGGATTTCGGGAGGTTTAGATGAACAAAATATATGGCTCGGCGAAAGAGGCCCTTGAGGGGCTTCTGTTCGACGGGATGACACTGGCCGCGGGAGGGTTTGGCCTATGTGGGATCCCGGAGCTTTGCATTGATGCGCTGGTCGAAAGCGGAGTGAAGGATATCACCATCGCCTCGAACAACTGCGGCGTCGATGGCTTCGGTCTGGGCAAGCTGCTCGACACCAAGCAAATCAAGAAGATGATCTCGTCTTATGTGGGCGAGAATGCCGAATTTATGCGGCAATATCTGTCGGGTGAGTTGGAGCTGGAGTTTAACCCCCAAGGCACTTTGGCCGAGCGGATGCGCGCGGCGGGCCACGGCATTCCGGGCTTTTACACCAAGACCGGCGTCGGCACGGTGATTGCCGAGGGCAAAGAGCACAAAGACTTCAACGGCGAGACCTATATTCTGGAAACCGGCATCTTCGCCGATGTCTCGATCGTCAAAGCGTGGAAGGCCGACACTTCGGGCAACGCGATTTTCCGCAAGACCGCGCGCAACTTCAACCCGCCCGCCGCGATGTGCGGCAAGGTCTGCGTGATGGAGGTTGAAGAAATCGTGCCGGTGGGCAGCCTTGACCCCGACCACATCCACCTGCCGGGCATCTATGTGCACCGCCTTGTGCAGGGCCAGCATGAAAAGCGCATCGAACAGCGCACCACGCGCAAACGCGCGGATGCCACCACCCCGGCGGGGGCCGGTGGCGGCTGCGGCGACAAAGGGGAGGCGTGATCATGGCGTGGGATCGCAACCAAATGGCGGCGCGCGCCGCGAAAGAGCTGAAAGACGGCACCTATGTGAACCTTGGCATCGGCATTCCGACCTTGGTGCCGAACTTCATCCCAGAGGGCGTCTCGGTCACGCTGCAATCGGAAAACGGCATGCTGGGCATGGGCCCCTTCCCCTATGAGGGCGAAGAAGACCCCGACCTGATCAACGCGGGCAAGCAAACCATCACCGAACTGCCGCAAACCGCCTATTTCGACAGTGCCACCAGCTTTGGCATGATCCGTGGTGGCAAGATCGCGATGGCGATTTTGGGTGCGATGGAAGTCAGCGAAGAGGGCGATCTGGCGAACTGGATGATCCCCGGCAAGCTCGTCAAAGGCATGGGCGGGGCAATGGATCTTGTGGCTGGCGTCAAGCGCGTGGTGGTTGTGATGGATCACACCAACAAGCACGGCGATTCCAAGGTTTTGCACAAATGCACCCTGCCGCTCACCGGTAAAGCGGTTGTGGACCGGATCATCTCCAACCTTGGCGTGATGGATGTCGTGCCGGGCGGGTTGAAAATTGTGGAACTCGCCGATGGCGTGACCGAGGCAGAGTTGCGCGCCGCAACCGAGGCCACCATCGTCGACTGAGCAAACCGCAAAAGCCCCGCCCAGCGCGGGGCTTTTCTTCGTTAAAATTGTTCGCGAACCCGCAACAACATCATATTCCTGCCCCAATTAACCACTAGATGCAGGGCAATGATGAGCCTGAGCCAAAATACGCCCCCTGCCCCCTCCTCCCTCCGCCGTTGGCGCGACAAAGCGCTGATCCTCGGGCTTTTGGCGCTGGTGGGCCTTGGGCTTGCGGGTCTTGCCTCGGCCACGGGCTGGGAAGAAACTTGGGCGCAACTGACTCGCCTGCATCTTTGGCAGATCATCGCGCTTTTGGGGCTGTCGCTTGCCAATTACGGGATGCGCGGCCTGCGCTGGCACATTTTGGCACGCCGTTTGGGGCTGCCGACACATCTCGCCCAAGATTTCCGCCACTACCTTGGCGGTTTTGCCATGTCGGTCACGCCGGGCCGGGTGGGGGAATTGGTGCGGATGCGCTGGCTCAAACGCGAAACCGGCTGGGCGGTCGAACGCACCGCGCCCTTGGTGCTGATGGACCGCGCCGGTGATCTGGCGGTGATGGGGCTGATCTTGGCACTGGCCATCTCGCTCGCAGCAGGCGGGATTGCGGGGGCGCTGCCGGTGACGGTGCTTGCGCTTGCTGCCGCGGTGGTCGCCACGCGCCCCAAACTCCTCGCCGCACTTGTTACGCTCGCCTATCGCGCCTTGGGCCGCTTGCCGCGCATTTTTGCCCGCGCCCGTCAGGCCGCGCGCTCGCTTGCACGGTTCAGCCACGGCCCGACGCTGACGCTTGCGCTCACGCTTGGCTTTGCGGGTTGGATGGC
The DNA here is from genome assembly GCF_900156655.1 of Rhodobacter aestuarii. Classification (GTDB taxonomy): domain Bacteria; phylum Pseudomonadota; class Alphaproteobacteria; order Rhodobacterales; family Rhodobacteraceae; genus Rhodobacter; species Rhodobacter aestuarii. The sequence continues at coordinate 228,296 of NZ_FTOG01000002.1, forward strand.
AGAGGGCTATGCCTTCCATCTGCTTTTGGGCTTTATGGGGGCCGACATCGGGCTTTGGAAAGCGGTTGCAATCTTTGTCTTTTCCACGCTCGCGGGCGGCCTCACGGGCGCACCGGGTGGCCTTGGCGGGGCCGAGGCGGCGATGGTCGCCCTTCTCAGCCTTGATGGCGTCCCGCTTGAGGTCTCTGTCCCCGCAACGGCGGTGATCCGGCTCACCACGCTTTGGTTCGCCATTGCGATCGGGCTTGCGGTCTTTCCGCTCGCCGAGCGCGCCTCGCTCCACGCGCCGCAAGGAGGCGGCCAATGACCAAAGACACCCATTATACCGGCTGGGGCCGCGCGCTGCGCGCCAAAGGCCCGGTCGCCCGCCCCGAGAAACTCCGCCATCTGGCAGAGTTGCCGCCAACGCCAGCTTTTGGGATGCGCCGCTCCTATGGCGATGCGCCGCTCAATTCAGGCGGGGCGATGGTGGATATGAGCGGCTTTGATCGGTTTCTGGCCTTTGACCCGGAAACCGGCTGCCTCACCGTTGAAGCAGGCGCCCGGATCGGCGATGTTGCCACCGCCTTCGTGCCGCAAGGCTGGATTCCGGCGGTGATGCCCGGCACCGGCTTTGCCACCGTGGGCGGCTGCATCGCGCAAGACGTGCATGGCAAGAACCATCATCACGTTGGCAGCTTTGGCGCGCATGTGACCGAGATTGTACTGTTGCAAAATGGGGTCGAACTGACCGCCACCCCCGGCACGGCGCTGTTTCAAGCCACCGTTGGCGGGCTTGGCCAAACCGGGGTGATTTTGCGCGCCACGCTGCGGCTGAAGCGTTGCGATGGCAATCTGATGCTAGTCACCGAACGCCGCGCGCGCAATTGGGAAGAGCATCTTGCGTTCTTGGATGCCTCTGAAGCCAGCTATACCGTCGGCTGGATTGATGCGACCGCGACCGGCCCCGCGATGGGGCGCGGCATTGTCGAAGAAGGCGAAATCGGCAAAGGCTTGGTGAAAGAACGCAAGCGCACCGCGAAAGTGCCGCTTGATGCGCCGCATTTTGCGCTGTCTTCGCCCGTCGTGCGCGCCTTCAACCAAGCCTATTACCACCGCGTGCCCGCGCATGGCCGCACCATTGCGCGCCCGATGGCGGATTTCTTCTTTCCGCTCGATAAAATCCACGACTGGAACCGCCTTTATGGGCGGCGCGGCTTTCACCAGTTTCAATGCGTGGTGCCGCTTTCCTCGGCCCGTGCGCTGCGCGCGATGATGGAGCGGATCTCCACTTCGGGCCTTGCCTCGCCCTTGGCGGTGCTCAAGCGCATGGGGGCGGGACGCGCCGGTTACCTCAGCTTCCCGATGGAGGGCTATACGCTCGCTATCGACTTTCCAAACCGCGCCGCGGCGCGCGATTTGATCCGCACGCTAGAGATTGAAACCGCCGAAGCGGGCGGGCGGCTTTACTTTGCCAAAGACGCTTTGGCCGAGGGTGCGCGCATCCGCACAATGTATCCAGAGCTTAATCTCTGGCAGGAAGAGGTCGCCCGCGCCGACCCGACCGGCGCCTATCAAACCGACCTTGTGAGACGCTTGAACCTGAGGAGTGCCTGAGGCATGCAAAACTGGATCGTACTCGGGGCCACCTCTGGCATGGCCCGCCCCTTCCTGCGCCGCTTGGCCATTGATGGCGCCCGGCTGATGCTGGCGGGCCGTGATATGGAAGAGCTGGAAACGCTCGCAAAAGACTGCAAATTGCGTGGCGCCGCCGAGGTGGAGGTGATTGCCTTCAACATCCGCGACACCGCCGCCTTCCCCGCGCTGATCGACAAACTCGCCGCCACGCAAGGCGTGCTGAACCTTGCCTGTTTTGTCGGCACCATGCCCGAGCAAAGCGCAATTGATGCCGACCCCATGCTGATCGACGAGGTGGTGACCGACAATTTCACCGGCCCGGCCAAATTCCTGTCGCTGCTTGCGCCCGTGATGGAAGCGCGCGGCGAGGGCGTGATTGTGGGCGTGGGCTCGGTCGCGGGCGACCGTGGCCGCGTGGGCAACTATGTCTATGGTGCCGCGAAGGCGGGCTTTGCGACCTATCTTTCGGGCCTGCGCAACCGCCTTGGCCGCAAGGGCGTGCATGTGATGACGGTGAAACCCGGCCCGGTGGAAACGCGCATGACGGAGGGAATGAAACTGCCCTTCATGGCCAAACCCGAGCAAGTGGCCGAAGATATCATGGGCGGCATCGAACGGCGCGCCAATGTGCTTTACACCGCGCGGATCTGGTATTTCATCATGATGGTGATCCGCGCGATCCCGGAGCCGATCTTCAAGAAAATGTCGATCTAACGGCAGACTGGCGCGCGCCTAGTCAAACCTTGGCGCGCGGCCCTGCATATTCGCGGCAATCACCTCCATCTGATCGGGTTTCCCGATCAGATCGGTCTGCTCGCGGCTTTCGCGCTCCAGCACCTCCGCCTCGGGCGCGGTACAGGCGACCTCGATCAACCGCTTCGCCGCGCGAATGGCCGAGGGAGATTTGCCTGCAATCACCTGCGCCAACGCCATTGCACGGGCAAGAGGATCTTCGGCAATCTCGGTCACGAGACCGATTTGCAGCGCCTCTTCGGCGCTCACTTCCTCTGCCGTCCATGTCATGCGGCGCAGATGATCGGCGCGCAAAATCTCGGGCAGGGTCACCATGCCGCCCATATCGGGCACAAGGCCCCATTTCATCTCCATGATCGACAGCCGCGTGCCCGGCGCGGCAATGCGCAAATCGGCCCCCGCAGCCAGTTGCAGACCCGCGCCAAAAGCCACGCCGTGGAGCGCCGCAATCACCGGCACCGGCAGCGCCCGCCAAGCGAGTGAAAACTGCTGAAACCGGTTTGCCGCCCCATGACTGCGCGGCATGATCAGCCCCTCGGGGTCACCCAAAGCAAGGGCCGAGAAATTCGCGACATCAAGCCCCGCGCAAAAGGCGCGCCCCTCGCCCGTAAGCACCACAGCGCGCAGGGCTGGGTCGGCCGCCAAATCCTCCGCCACAGCGATCACCGCGTCGATCATCTCAAAATCGACCGCATTCATCTTTTCGGGGCGGTTGAGCCGCACCACGGCCACGCCCCCCGCGCGTTTTACACTGACCCGGTTCATCATCCCCTCCGCTTTGCCCCATCCAAGCACAAAGCCCGCCCCCGCGCGCGCATGACGCTGCGAAACATGCTTTACGGCTTAGCGCTTTGCCCCTAGCCATAAGGCTTATGACCCAGCCCCGTTACACCCCGCTTGTTGCCGCCCTGCCCGCCACCGTGCCCTTTGTCGGCCCTGAAGCGCAGGAGCGTGCCCGTGGCCGCCCCTCTGCCGCACGGCTTGGCGCAAATGAAAACGGCTTTGGCCCCTCGCCACGCGCGATTGCGGCTATGGCCGCAGCCGCAGGCGATGCGTGGATGTATGGCGACCCGGAGGTGCATGACCTGAAGGCAGCGCTCGCCGCGCATCACGGTTGCCGCCCCGAAAACGTGGTCATTGGCGAAGGGATCGACGGGCTTTTGGGCTATCTCTGCCGCCTGCTGTTGGAACCCGGTGACCCGGTGGTCACGTCCGAAGGGGCTTATCCGACCTTCAACTTCCATGTCGCGGGGTTTGGCGGGATGCTGCACACGGTCCCCTACCTAGGCGATCATGAAGACCCGCAGGCGCTTTTGGCCAAGGCCATCGCGCTGCGCCCCAAGCTGATGTATATCGCCAACCCCGATAACCCGATGGCCTCGCATCACCCCGGCCAAACCATTGCCGAGATGGTCACGCAGGTGCCCGAGGGCACTTTGATGGTGCTGGATGAAGCCTATGTCGAATTGGCACCTGAGGGCACCGAAGCCCCGATTGACGCCGATGACCCGCGCGTGATCCGGATGCGCACCTTTTCCAAGGCACATGGGCTGGCGGGCGCGCGGGTGGGCTATGCGCTTGGCCACCCCGATCTGATTTCCGCCTTTGACAAGATCCGCAACCATTTTGGCATGAGCCGTATTTCCCAAGCGGGCGCACTGGCCGCGCTGTCTGACACGACATGGCTGGCCTATATGCGCCGCTTGGTGGACGGCGCGCGCGAAACCATCGCGCAGATCGCACGCGACAATGGGCTTACGCCGCTTCCTTCGGCCACCAATTTCGTGGCGGTGGATTGCGGGCAAGACGGGGCTTTTGCCACAGCGGTTTTGGAAGAATTGGCCGCCGCCGATGTGTTTGTCCGCAAGCCCGCCGTGGCCCCACAAGACCGCTGCATCCGCATTTCTTGCGGCCCAGAGGCTGAGATGAAAGCCCTCGCCACCGCGCTGCCTAGCGCCTTAAAACGCGCCCGCGACAGAACGTCCGGTTGACCCGCTCGTCAACCCTGTGCAGCCATTCGAAAAGATACATCCAAGGGAAAGGTCAGACATGAAACAGTATTTGCTGATGGAGAAATATCCGGTCTTCGATCTGACCCTGCCGAAGGCAGAAACCAGCTGTGCCACCGTCGATGACGTGATGGCCAAGCTGAAAGAGAAAATCGACGCCCACCCCAAGGTCGCCTATATCGCCACCTTCGACCATTACGCGCATACGACCGTGATCGAAGGCACGATCGACCGCTCGATCTTGGCCGCGCAGAACATCGTTTTCTGCTTTGGCGTTGCGCTGCCCAATGCCCATGTGCTGGCCGTGCGCCCGCGCGCGATTGGCGTGGCCGATCTGGGCGATGCGTTCCACCTGACCTTCCTTGAGCCGCCGATGGAATTGGCGACGAAGGAAATGGAAGCTTGGTGCAAATCGCTTGCCGATCTGAAAGCCTAAGACTTCAACACCTTGCGAGCCTGCGCCTTTTGGGGCGGGCTCACGCGTCTCTCGCGCGGCCTTGATTTGATGCGCCCGCTCTGGCGCGCCACTGTGACGGCACCGATGAAGGAGTCGTCCATGTCCCCCCGTACCCGTCGTCATATCGCTTTGCTCAGCCCCTTGGCTTTCGCGCTGGCCTTTGGGGCCTATGCCGATGATCTGCCCGCACCGATGATGCGCAGCGCAGCCACCGCCACCGCCGATGCGGCCCCCTCAACCGCAGCGTTTGAGGCGGCAAAGGCGCGAATGGCCACCGATATGGCCGCCCCCTATACCGGTAATGCCGATCTGGATTTTGTCCGCAGTCTGCTGCCACAAAAACAAGCCGCCGTGGATATGGCGCAGATTGTTGTTGAGAACGGCGCCGATCCAGACTTGCGCCACCGCGCCGAGGCGATGGCGGCCCAAGATCAAGCCGAGATTGAATGGCTGATGGGCTGGCTCGAAAAGCATGGCCAGCCCTAAGGCTTAAGCGCCCGCGGCCACCACTGCGGCTGCCGCCTGAATGCCACCCGCGCCATGCGAGATGTTGAGCGCCTGAAGCCCTGCTTCCATCACCGCAAGCACGCCAAGGGTCATATGCGCGTTCACATGGCCCATATGCGCGACGCGCAGAAAATCATCGGCCTCGGCGCTGCCCATCGCCGCCATGCCAAGCCCAATGCCCAACGTCACGCCCGCTTCCGCCTCGCACCAGCGGCGCAGCCGTTCGGCCCCGCCCTGCCCGATCCGCGCGGCGGTGACAGAGCCCGCCCGGAACGCCGGATCAGCGACATTGAGCGCCAGATCTCCGCCCTGCCCCCAAGCCTCAAAGGCCGCCGCCACAGCGCGTGCGAGGGCCTGGTGGCGCGCCCAAACATGCGGCAGACCTTCTTCGTCCAAGATCATCTTGAGCGATTCCGCCATGCCGAAAAGGTGATGCGTCGGCGCGGTGCCACAGAAATGTTGGTAGTAGAAATCTGGCGCGATGCGCGGCGCCCAATCCCAATACGGCGTACGCAGATCGGCGCTGCGGCTCACCGCCAGCGCCTTATCGGACACCCAGACAAAGCCGAGCCCCGGCGGCACCATCAGCCCCTTTTGGCTGGCCGCGATCATCACATCGACGCCCCAGTCATCAAACCGGAACGCATCGCAAGCCAGCGAGGCAATACAATCGACCGCCAAAAGCGCCGGGTGCCCCGCCGCATCCATTGCCGCACGCACCGCCGCCACATCATTGCGGATCGAGGTCGCGGTATCGACATGGGTGAGGAACACGGCCTTGATGTCATGGCCCGTATCGGCGCGCAAAGCGGCCTCGACCCGGTTCGGGTCCACCGGCGTGGTGAGCCCAAAATCAAGCGCCTCGACCGTCACCCCCATCGCCTCCGCCTGCGCGGCCCAGCCCTGCCCAAAGCGCCCGGTTTGCAAAGAAAGCACCTTGTCGCCCCGACTGAAGATATTGGCGATGCTCGCCTCCCACGTGCCGTGGCCGTTGCAGATATAAATCGCGACATGGCTCGTGCTAAGCGCCACACGGCGCAGATCGGCCACCACCTGCCCGGTCAGATCAACCAGATCGCCTTCATAGATATTGGGCGCCGAGCGGTGCATCGCCGCCAACACGCGTTCGGGCATCACCGAAGGGCCGGGAATGGCAAGATAGGAACGACCGTGGGCAAGGCTCATGACAGATCTCCGGGCTTGAACGCACTATCGGTAGTAAGCCGCGCGGGGGTGGTCAACGTTTGGGCTTGTAACGGTCACAAATCCCGCCTGCCTTGCCGCCAAAGGGCAATCGCGCTATCCCAAACCTAGCCAGAATTCATCCGTCAGAGGACCGCGTGACCCAGCCAAAAGATACCGCGCCGAAGGCGGCCTACAGTTCGCGCGTTCTTTTTGGGCGCATCTGGCGCGGCTATCTGCGTGAGCATTGGCCGAAAATGGCGCTGGCCGGGCTTTTGATGGCGGTCGAAGGCGCCTGCCTTGGCGTGCTGAGTTGGATGCTTGAGCCGCTTTTCGACAAGGTTTTCGCCGCCGGCCAATCGGGCTTGATCTGGGTCGTTGGCGGGGTGATCTTTTCACTTTTCGCCATCCGTGCCGTCACCTCGGTCGGCGCGCGCGGCTTGCTGACGGATGTCGCCCAACGCTCTTCGAGCGCGATGCAAGTGGACCTGTTGCGCCATATCCTGCGACTGGATCAAAGCTTCTTTCAAGACAACCCGCCCGGCGCCCTGATCGAGCGGGTGCAAGGCGACACGATGGCCGTGCAAGGCGTGTGGCAGGTGTTTATCACCGGCGCCGGGCGCGACGCGGTGGCGCTGATTTCGCTTTTCACAGTGGCCGTTTCCATCGACTGGCGCTGGACTTTGGCGGCGCTGGTCGGCGCACCGCTTCTGGTAGCCCCGATCGCGCTGGCACAACGCTATATTCGGCGCAAAACCCAGCAAATGCGCACGCAATCGGGCGACCGCGCCACCCGGCTGGATGAGGTTTTTCACGGCATCTCGGCTGTGAAGCTCTACCAGATGGAAGCCTATCAGACGGAACGGTTTGAAAAGCTGGTGGTCGCGATCCGCAAAGCGCTCGTCAAAATGACGCTTTCGCAATCGACGATCCCGGCATTGATCGACCTTGTGACCGGGCTTGGCTTCTTTGCCGTTCTGGTACTAGGCGCTCCCGAAATCGTTGAGGGCAAGCGCACCGTGGGCGAGTTCATGTCCTTCTTCACGGCGATGGCGCTGGCCTTCCAACCCTTGCGCCGGCTTGGCGGACTGTCTGGCACATGGCAGATTGCAGCGGCGAGCCTTGAGCGGCTCTATCTGGTGTTTGACATTCAGCCTTCGGTGCAAACCCCCGCCGCGCCGCTCCCCAAGCCCGCAACCACCGCAGTGCAGTTTGACGATGTGCGCTTTTCCTATGGGACGAAACCGGTTTTGCGCGGGCTGTCCTTCACCGCAGAGGCGGGCAAGACCACGGCGCTTGTTGGCCCCTCGGGCGCGGGCAAGTCGAGCGTGTTCAACCTGCTGACCCGCCTGATCGACGCCCAATCGGGCACGATCTCCGTGGGCGGCGTGCCGGTGACAGCGGTGGATCTGGTGGCGCTGCGGCAGATGTTTGCCTCGGTCAGCCAAGACGCGGCGCTTTTTGACGAAACGATCCGCGAAAACGTGTTGCTTGGGCGCAGCGATATCAGCGAGGCAGAGCTGCGAAATGCGCTTGATGTGGCCTATGTCTCCGAATTCGTCGATGCGCTGCCCGCCGGGCTTGATACGCCCGCAGGGCCGCGCGGCTCGGCGCTTTCTGGCGGCCAGCGTCAGCGGGTGGCGATTGCCCGCGCGGTGCTGCGCGATGCACCGATTTTGCTGTTGGATGAGGCCACCTCGGCCCTCGACACCGCCTCTGAGGCGAAGGTGGCGCAAGCGCTCTCGCGGCTTTCGGAAGGCCGCACCACTTTGGTGATTGCGCACCGCCTCTCCACTGTGCGTGATGCTGACAAAATCGTCGTGATCAACGAAGGACAGGTTGTTGAGGAAGGCACGCATGATGTGCTGATGGCACAAGGCGGTGCCTATGCCACCCTGTGCAAGATGCAACTTGTCGAATGACAGTCCCCGCCCATATCGGGGGAAGGAGGCAACCATGCGCAGTATTTATGAAATTTCCGGCCCGGATCGCGTGCATTTCCTGCAAGGGCTTGTCAGCAACGATGTGAAGAAGCTTTCCGAAGGGCCGATCTATGCGGCTTTGTTGACGCCGCAGGGAAAGTATCTCGCGGATTTCTTTTTGGTGCCCCAAGGCGACAGCGTGCTTTTGGACATTGATGCCAGTTTGGCTGAGGCCACCGTGAAGCGGCTGATGATGTATAAGCTGCGCGCCGATGTGGCGATTACCCCGACCGATTTGCAAGTCGCGCGCGGCACCGGTCCCGCGCCCGAAGGCGCGGTGCAAGACCCGCGCCACCCAGAGCTTGGCTGGCGGCTTTACGGTTCAGAGGCGGGCGATGATGGCACCGATTGGGACGCGCTTCGCGTTGCCCATATGATCCCGGAAACCGGGATCGAACTGACGCCCGAGACCTATATCCTTGAAGCCGGGTTTGAACGGCTCAATGGCGTGGATTTCCGCAAGGGCTGCTATGTTGGACAAGAGGTCACCGCGCGCATGAAGCACAAGACCGAATTGCGCAAAGGGCTGGTGCGGCTGAAAATTGTGGGCGCCGCGCCTGTTGGCACACCGATTGAGGCCGAGGGGAAAACGGTCGGCACGCTTTATACCCAAGCGCAGGGCTTCGCTTTGGCCCAGATCCGCCATGATGCGCTCGCGGGTCCGCTGCGTGCAGGCGATGCGGAACTGAGCGCCACGGAGGCCTAACCGCCTTCACAAGACCGCGAGCCGCGCGCTATCAGCCCTAACAAGGCGTTGCGATGCGCGAACACAAGATGACGTGAAACACAAGCACCCGGCACGCGTTTTGCGGAAAAGAACCTTGAACGCTTGGTCAAACTGACCATATATGGCCGGTTGTTCTCGTTAACAGGCGCTAAATCCGGGGCCACGAGAACCCACCCATGCATTCAACGCATGGCAGCCATGTGTTTGGGGGCATATCGAATCACGTCCCAAGCGCCGTAGATGGCCGCCACGCCAGGAAACGCAAGAGCAATAAAAAGGACAGAAAATGCGCGATTTCGTTGACGGCTCCGCATTCAACTATGAGCAAGGCCAACGTGCACGGAAGCTTTTTGCCGCCGTCGTGCTCGCCGCGCTCGATGATGCGATTGCCGATGACAAGAAATACGGCAACGGCCCCGAGCAGATCGCCCGTTGGGCGCGGTCGCGCGATGGACGCGAAGTGCTGTCCTGCGCCGGGATCGACCCGAACGAGCGCGTGGTGAAAGGCCTGATGGAATTCGTCACCAAAGGTGTGCGGACTTCTGTTGCGCTCTCGCGCGAAGAAAGCGAACGGCGCATGGCGGCGGAAGAAGCCGAAGCGGCGTAAGCCCCAGCCAGATATGGCATTAGCGAACGGCGTGTCCTCCCTCGGACACGCCGTTTGCTTTTTGTGCATCAAAGGGAAAGCGGTGGGGCCGCCGCTTATTCGTAGCCCTGCCCCATCAGCGCACGCTGAATTTCACGGCGCACAAGTTTGCGGACGTTTTGCGTGATCCGCTCACCAAGCGCGCCCCGCAATTCTTCACGCACCATCTGGCCCACCATGTCGCGCAGCGCGGCTTCATCGAGCAGCCGTTCATCGCTGGCAAACTGGGTGTCATCCTCGATCATATCCGCATCGTAATAGGCGGCATCCGCATCCAGTTCTTCACGCAGGCTGTCATAGGTAGAGCGGCGCGACGAAACATGCTGTTCGACTTCCTCAGCATCTTCGAGGCTGAGCCGACGCGGCGCGGCACCACGCGCAAGGTTCAGCGTCGCTTCCGCCCAATCCATGCCCACACTTTCCGTCTCGGTTTCCGCCCAAGCGGCATCCTCAAGATCGGGGTCGGCTTGTTCGGCAGCAAACGCGGCATCGGCCTCGTCTTCGCTGATCGAAGGTGCCTCTTCCAAGATGGCTTCCAGCTCGGCCTCATAGGCCGGTTCCTGCGTGCCCAAGGCGGCCTCGTCAAAGGCTTCCGGCAGTTCCGTCAAAGGCGCCGCGCCCTCGGCCACGAAGGGGTGGCCTTCTTCGGGTTCAAACTCGGTGTCGCTTTCGGCCACCGCGGCCTCAAGCTCGGCAATTGTGCTTTCCAGACGCGCAAGTTCATCGCCCAGATCGTCTTTGGCCGGAGCCTCGGGCAGCGCGACGTCGGCGTCCATATCATCCGCGCCATCAAGCACCGCAGATGCCTCAAGCAGCGCGCCAGAGCCTTCCAGCGCGGCCTCCGCCTCTGCCAAAAGGGCCTCTGCCTCGGTCAACACACGCGGTTGCGGCGCGACTTCGACGGGCGCCTCCGCCATCACGGGGGCATCGTCAGCCATGGGGTCCGGCTCCGCAAGCCCGGTGTCGGGCAGTTCTTCTGCATCGGTCTCATCAATCCGCAACGCCGGGCTCAGGACCAGAAAGTCGTCGGCTTGATCCGTCGCTTCCGAAACCTCGGCCTCAGACACATCTGCGACCGCATCGACAACCGGTTCAAACGTGGGCATCTCCGGCTCGGGGAATTCGTCGACAAGGGGCTCGACCGGTGCCTCGGGCAGCTCAAGCGCGGCTTCCAGAACCATCGGCGGCTCGGGCGCTACATCTTCCACCGGTTCTTCGGCAACCGCGTCCATCACCGCCTTGGGCTCAGACACAACCTCCGGTTCCGGCGCGGCTTCCGGCTCGGCCATCACTTCGGGTTCGGCAACAGGCTCCGGGTCCGGCGCGTGAAGGGGCATCGCGACGGCGGCACTTCGATGCGGCACAGCCGAGGAGCGTGAAGGGCTCACGTCACTCGATACCAGCCGCCGGATCGACGCCAGCACATCTTCGATTTCGATATTCGTCTCGGTTTCCGACATCATGCCCTCAATCCTGCGATCCGACTGCACGTCTGCCCAGCCTTTTGGTGTAAGCAGAATCCCTCATATCCGGGCTGTTGCCCGAACGAAGCAGGTCGGCACCCATAACGCGCCCCTCAGGCAAGCTTATTGCTTACCAATGGCCCGCAAGACGCGATCAAGGCGCTCGCCTTGAACACTGAGAGGCGCGTTCTGCACCGCATTGTAGTAGGCTGCGGGATCATAGGTGGGGATCCCGAGCTTGAGGTCTTCTACCGTCAAAAGACCCATAGCCGACAAAAGTTGATAATATGCTACTTGCAAATCAGCTTCTGCCGTAATCCGCGAAGCGCGGGCATCCAGCAGGTCCTGTTCGGCATCAAGCACATCCAGCGTGGTACGCGCGCCCAGCGTCGCTTCTTCACGCACGCCGCGATAGGCGATGTCGGCCGCTTGGATCTGTTGATCATAGGCGCGGATCTGCGCGCGATAGACCTCGATCATTGCATAGGCATTGGCCACGCCCTGCGCCACCGACACCCCCGCCTGACGCAAGCTGGCCCGCGTGCCTTCGCGCTGGATCACCGCTTGGCGGCGCAGCGACGAGATATTGCCGCCCGAATAAATCGTCTGGCCAATGCTCACGCCCGCCGCGCCCGAATGCCCCACACCATCTTGGTCAGAGAACGAAAGACTGCCGGTGATCGTCGGCAAACGCTGCGCATCGGCCAGCGAAACCGCCAAATCGGTCACTGCGACCTGATGCTGGAGTTGTTTGATCGTCGGATGCTGACGCAATGCCGTGGTGCTCGCGGCCTCAACAGATTTCGGCAGGCTCGGGGCACGCGGCAAAGCCGAGAGGCGGGTCGGATAATGGCCGATCGCGGCTTTATACGCTTCACGCGCCGCCTTGTAATTCCCTTCCGCAGCGGCGAGCGATGCCCGCGCCCCAGCAAGCGAAGCCTCGGCCTGCGAAACGTCGGTCCGGGTCACCTCACCCACATCAAAGCGATCTTGCGCCGCTTTGAGTTGTTCCGAAATCACACGCACGGAGTTTTGGTTGATCGCCACCTGTTCGGCCGTCGCTTTCGCATCGGCATAGGCTTGCACGGCAGACAACAGCACATCTTGTTCGGTCGAGCGCAAAGCCTCACGCGTGGCAAGCACCGTTTCCTTTTGCATGCCGATGCTCAGCTGCGTGCGCCCGAAATCATAGAGCGTCCAACTAGCGCTGACGGCCAGCGTTGCGGAAATATCCGTCCAGTCGCTCGTGCAGGTCGCGGTGCTCGGATAGGTGCAGCGCGAGGTGGCGAAATCCAGCCCCCATTGCACCACCGGGCGCAGCGCGGCGACCGATTGCGCGACATCTTCATCCGCAGCGGCCAAAGTGGCGCGGTAATTTTCGAGCAGATGCGAGTTGCGATAGGCCGAGACCAATGCATCGGCCAAGGTTTCCGCGCTTGCGGCAACGGTTCCGGCCATCAGCCCCAGCCCCGCAGCCGTAGCCAGCAAAAGGGGTTTCAGTGTCTTGCGCATCTCGCTCGTCCTCATTTTTGCCCTGACCACTGCCGCGGCGGGATATGCTCTGGCGCGACCGCGTACCTATCGGGAAATATTCAACTCCCACGATATGACCCGGTTAACACCGTTTTGCAATCAGAGTACGAATTCTTTCGCCAAAGTGAAGCCTTCGAGCAAAGGTGCTGCGGCATTGAAGACATCGCGCCACACTACCACATCGTCGATCTTGCGCCCAAGCCGCACCGTGCCAAGCGCGTCTTGCATGAAAATCGCGATGATCCGGCCACCTTCTTTGAGTTGCGCCTCAATCGCGGCAGGCACCGTCTCGACACCGCCTTCGATCACGATCGCGTCATAAGGCCCGTGTTGCGGCGCGCCTTCGGACAGCACCCCGGCGACCACAGCCGCATTGTCGACATCATGAATCGCGAGTTGCGCCTCGGCTTTCGGCGCCATTTCTTCGGTTTCAAGCGCGACAACGGCTTCGGCCATCCGCGCGATCACCGCCGCCGAATAGCCCATGCCCGCCCCGATATCGAGCACGAGATCGGCGGGCTGAATGTCGATCGCATCAAGCATCTTGGCGAAGTTGCGCGGCTCTAGGAGCACACGCCCGCTTTCCAACTCGATATTCTCGCCGACATAGGCTGCCTCACGCCGCCCTGCGGGCACGAAATCTTCGCGCGGAACCGTGAGCATCGCCTCGATGATGGGGAATTTGGTAACATCGTTCGGGCGGACCTGGGTGTCGACCATCATGGTGCGGCGGGTGGCGAAATCCTGCATGGGGAACTCTCGGTCTGGGGTTTTGTTGCGCGGTTTTGCCACAGAAACCAGGACGGGGCAACGGCGCAGCGGCCAGATGCGGCGCTTTTGCATACCATGGTGCACAGGATCGGTGCTGCAAACAGGGGCACAGCAGGGACTTATCGTCGCAGGGCGCCGAAGAATGCCTCGCCCGTCTCCCGCGCCGCAGCGCTGCGGCGTTTTAGATTCGCCCTAATTTCAGGCATTTCGCCCCATCCGCCAGCATCCGGCCAATGTATACAACGGGCTACAAAACGCAGATCGCCGAAAGGCCGCAAACGACCCTTTCGACGTCGCTTTGCACGCACCCACACCCCGAGCCTTCCGATTATCCGGGATTTGTAAGGGGCCGGTTGGCAAGCGGCACTGATCAGACCGCATACTCCTCCCCGGCTTGATCGCGCCCCTTTTCGAAACACAGGGAACTAAAAACCGATGCAAAAACTCCTTCTCAGCACGGTCCTTGCCTCCTGCTTCGCAGTGAGCGCCCAGGCCGAAGTCGTGGTTCTGAGCTGGGGCGGCGCCTATGGCGCAGCCGAAGTCGAAGCTCACGTCAAACCGTTCATCGAAGCCACTGGCATCAAAACCACGATGATCGACGCTGACAACCCGGCCGCCCCGGTGAAAGCGCAAACCGAATCCGGCAACGTTTCGGTTGATGTCGCCCTGCTCGAATATGCCGATGCTGTGCGCCTGTGCGACGAAGGCCTGCTCGAAGAAATCGACCCGGCGATCTTGCTGCCCGGCGACGACGGCACCCCGGCGGAAGAAGACTTCCTGCCCGGCGCGGTGATGGATTGCGGCATCTCGACCGACCTTTGGGCCAACGTTGTGGCTTATGACGACTCGAAATTCCCCGGCGAGAAACCGACCTCGATTGCTGATTTCTTCGACCTCGAGAAATTCCCCGGCACCCGCGGCGTGAAGAAAAGCCCGAAAACCGTGCTTGAAATGGCTCTGATGGCTGATGGCGTTCCGGCTGCGGAAGTCTATGACGTGCTCGACACCGATGAAGGCCTTGACCGCGCTTTCGCCAAACTCGACACGATCAAAGATCACGCGATCTGGTGGGAAGCCGGTGCGCAACCGCCGCAACTCCTCGCCGATGGCGAAGTGGTCATGACCACCGCCTACAACGGCCGTATCTTCAACGCCGCCATTGAAGAGGGCAAACCGCTCGTCGTGCTGTGGGATGGCCAAGTCTACGAACACGAAATGTACGTGATTCCGAAAGGCGCGCCGCATCTGGAAGACGCGCTGAAATACGTGCAATTCGCGACCTCGACCGAAGGCCTGCGTCGCCAAGCGCAATACATCTCCTACGGCCCGACCCGCTATTCGTCGAACGCTGGCGAGATCATCTTCAAAGATGGCAAAACCGTCATGGGTCCGCACCTGCCGACCTACCCGGCCAACATGGAAAACGCGCTCGAAACCAACCTCGACTTCTGGGTCGACAATGACAGCGAGCTGAACGAGCGTTTCAACGCTTGGCTGGCGAACTAATCGGGCAGAGCCCCTTGGCGCGCGGGATCTTCCCGCGCGCTTTTCGTTTTCCCCTGCGAGAACAGCGCACCAAGCGAAAACCGGCCTGATAACCGCTTGACCGCGCCCTCGGAAATAACTAATCAGACCAAGCTCTCGGCGGGTTGGCGGAGAGGTTACGCAGCGGATTGCAAATCCGTGAAGACCGGTTCGATTCCGGTACCCGCCTCCAATACTTTCAAATACTTGCGCCATCCTGCTCGTCCTTTCGACAGCTTTTTGAAACACCCGTTGAAACATTCACGTTCCGGGCTTGTTCTGTTCCATGCGATTCCGGGCTTCCTGCGCCCGCGTGGCAAGCTCCCGCTGCCGGATCTGCCCTCCATACTTCTTGAGCATTTCCACGCTCGAATGTCCGGTAACTGATTTCACCAGCTCGTCGTCGTTTCCGGCTAAGTAAAGCTCGATTGTCGCGTTCTTCCGCAGACCGTGGGTTACATACTTCGCCTTGTCGGGGTGCTGCATCTTGGCCCGCACGGCCAGCATTTCGTCGTTCACCGCGCGATAATTGGCGGGACGCCCAGCTCTATCGGTGACGACGGCAAGGCCCCGCTTTTCGACCGTCGCCAAATACGCCTTGAGGCGGTTGGTGAGCGGTATCCACATCGGTTTGTCGGTCTTACCTTGGGTCAGGTCGTAGCACCCGCCCTCGAAGTGCCCCCAGCGCGCTTTGAGTATGTCCCCGATCCGTTGGCCAGTGCCGATGCACAGTTCATAGACCAGCCGTGCGCGCGGTGACGCCACCGCCTCAAACTCGGCCCGCACATCATCCGGCCACGGCTCCCAACCGTCGCTTTCCTGCTTGAACAGCGGGATTCCCTTGGCCGGATTGCCGTGCTCTTTCTTGAGAAAGCCGATCAGCCGCGCGTGGTTCATCAGGACAACCATCACCTGCACCAGGTAATTCGCCTGCCGCCAGTGCTCGGCATTGGCGCGGTGCAGCTCATAGATGTGATGCGGCTCGATTTTGGCCGGGTCTTTCGTGCCCCAGATCCTGCGGATGTGCTCGATGTATTTGCGGTAATCCGCTTGGGTGCGCGGCTTCAGCTTCTTGAAAGCCTCGCTTTCAAAATAACTGAGAATTAGCGCCTCGAAGTTCCGCTTTGCCGAAACCGGCTCACGCCCCCTCAAAAGGCGGTTGTAGTGCTCGTAAAACTCCGGCGTTCCGGGCTCTTCTTTCATCATCACGGATTGGCCGCGGGACCGACGAATGAATCTCACATAGCCTCGATCCGCGTAGACGTATTTGGGCAGGTCGGTCTTGGTCATTTGCCCATCCTCAAGTCGCCACTCAGGAAGTCATCGCCGCCGTCCGGTTCGGCCATCGAGGCATCAATGACCGTGGTGCCATCTGGCTTGAGCTCAAATCGCGCACGCGCCCACCCCGCCTCACGCGCGGCTTGGATCAATGCCACCGCATTCTGTCTGGCTTGAGTTTGGGGGTGACGCGCCATGTGGGCTTATTCCTCCCCCCGGAGAAACTTCGCCATCGCCTTGATTGTTCGCCACGAGAACCATTGCATTCGACGCATGTCGCCACCGCGTCCTTGCTTTATGAAGCCTTCTGCCCAGAGTATTGCCTCGTCCGTAGTGTTAGGAACATTCAAGCTATAGTGGTGCTCCTCTCTGAACTCGCCCCCCACGATGAGGGTAATCGCGGCACTCGGCAGAGGGGTCAGCAGACGAAATTCAAGATGCAAGTGGCGCGGCATCACATAATCGCCAACTTTTGATGGCTGCACTCCTTGGAGAGCCGCGTCAATTTCACGGTTCACTTCCGCATCAATGAACGCCCGCAGCGCCTGCCCGAAAGTGTGATCGGGTGGAAGCGACTGAACAGATGGAAGCGGAAAGTCGGCAAGAGACCATTTCCCATCGCCAGAGGAAACGGGGAGGTCAGAATATTCTCTTGCCATCTCGGCAACATCTTTGATGAGGGCGCCGGTCAAAACTGCGATCAGCAGGTTCGTTACATCATTCGAGCCCATTTTTGCGGCGCTCTTGCCGCGCCCTCCCTTGGTCCGCATGCCATGCGATACAAGTTCACGGTCGATCTGCGTCAAGGTCACCTCAGGAACCCCGAGGGTAGTCGCCGCGCACTTCACCATTTCGCCGGGGGTAGTCATGTCTCGATCTCCAGATTTCCATTTGAGACTAGACCGAATGGCGTGATCATGCAAGCCTCATTCGTGATTGCCACAAATGACGGAGACTACGAATCATGACGACCCAAAAAGTGCAGCCCTTCTTTGTCCGCTGCTTCATTGACAACCCCGGCGGGGCCTACGACCCGGCGCCGCTTCATCAGTTCGACCACTATAGCTACTGCCCTCCTGCGGTTGGGGACCGACTGCAAGAAGGTAGAACCGGCGATAGGGTTTATGTCGTGACGCAGCGGCATTTCCATATCTACGGCAACGGGCACGAAAACTGTGCCCTGCTAATTGAGTTGGCCGATCCCAGCCCGCTTGATCGCGTTTAAGGTCATGCGCCCGGGTAACGCCGGGCGCATTCCGTAAGTTCCATCACGCCGCCGCCTCTGGCTGCACCGCCCACGCCCCGCGCTTAGTCTCGCGTTGCAGTCCCTCGGCACTGTTCCCGAGGGCGTGAGAAAGTTCCTCGGCAAGCCCCAGCACGGTTGCCGCTTCATGGCGCGCATCCTCCCCGCTTGTCTCGTTTTCGAGGGCAAGGCGCGCAGTGCGGATCAAAGCCGAGACGGTATAGGCCAGAGGCTCGGCAATATCGCGCGGGTCAGCGGTGCGCAGTTGGTCGAGCGTGATCATTGGGCACCGCCTTTCACCAGATCGGCAACAAGGGCGAGACGGGCGCATATGTCGTCAACCTTGTTAACAGCCTGAGCGCAAGCAAATGAAATGGCGTTGTTTTCGTCGGTCGGGTTATGTTCCGTTGCCATTTCTACTAGGGTGACGATGCTGCGAACGTCGTGCAGGGCGTCCCTTGCATCGTTGATCCTGTGCAAAACTTCATCGGTCGCGCAGGCGCGTTGTTCGGTCATTGCATTTTCTCCACTGTTTGAGTATAGCTTTCAGCATCATTCCTAGCTTGACTTCCAGAATCACGTCAAGCATCATTTCCAGCATAAGGAGCGGCCTTGCATGGAGGACAAAGTGCGGGAAAACAAACTTAGGCGCAAAGCGGAGCGCATCGGCCTTCGAATCGAAAAATCTCGCGTGCGCGACGAAATGGCGCCGGACTATGGCAAGTTCTGGATTCTGTCAGACTACAACCGCAGCAATCTTCTTGACGGCTATGACCAGAACGGAAAGCACTGCCTCACGATTGATGATCTCGAAGACCGCCTGAATGATGCGGAGTATGTTCGGAAGATCACGGCGAGGGCTCACTAAGGCCGGGACAGCGCGCGCGGCCCCGGCCTTATGATCGGCCCCGGTGCTACCCGTGCCGATCTGCGCCGCGCCCCCGAGATGAAAGGATAGGGACCGCGCTATCTCGGGGTTTACCCACTCACCGAGTAACGGGACGTTTTGGCGCAAACTGCGAACGCCGGGGCGTCACCCCCTATTCGATCACGCCAGCGAGTCGCCGCCGCCCCAGTTCACAGCCTTGAGCGCGCCGCCCAGTTCGTCGGGGGAAAGCCCCAATTCCTTGGCACGGCCCATTGCCTCGATCAGCTGCGAGAGCGCACGCGCGCGGCCCCCTGCATCGAAGGCTTGCAGCGGTCGGCCCACATCAATGAGAACATCGGACCCCAGCTTTTCGCGGCATTCCTCGGCCAAGAGTTCGGCCATCGGTTGCAGCACCCACCCGGCCAAATGCCGTTGCGCCTCGCGCACCAGCGGCCCTTGAGCGGCTTGGCTGAACAGCGCGGGAAGCACGCCAAAGGCCGCACAGATCGCGCCCCGCGCCGCTTCGAGGGTTTCGGCCGGCATGGCGCGTTGCAGATCGGGCGTGAGTTGGTCGGGCGATCTGCCAGCGTTCGGGTTCATGCCCGCCGCCGTCGCCTGCGCCACCCCTTCAACAACCAACGAAGCCCCGCGCCGCCCCTTAAGCGCAGCCCGCATTGCCGCCATATCCGAAGCGCTGCCCTCGGGCATGTGCGCGATCTGCGAGCCCATCGGCGCGTTTTGCCATGTATCGCGCAGCGCGGTTTCCACCTCTTGCAGCAAGCTCGCCGTGAGGCTGGACCGCCGCAGCGGCGCTTGCCCCGTCCAAGGTGCCACCGGATCAACACCCAGCCGCAAGTGAATGACCTCACCCGCCAAGACGGTTTGCGAGGTCGAGCCGCCCGCTTCGGAGATGGAGACGCGATAGGCGCGCGGGATGCCGTCGCGGGTGCTTAAATCCCAATCGGCGCAGGGGATAAGCCGGTCCCGGATCAGCAACACCGATTCGCCCCGGATCGCCGCAGAGCGGGCAATGAGGGCCATCGTCTTGCGGTCCAGAAGGTCGGTGCCGGTCACATCGGCCAGAGCGAAAGCCGATTCCCAGAGCGTGACGCAGGTTTGAACCGTCGCCGTCAGTTCCGCGATGCCAGAGACGCCCGCGATATAGGATTCGCGCGCCGCCAAGATCGCCGCCGTGTAGCCGGTCGCCACATCGCGCTTTTCCAATTTGCGTTTGAAAGGCCACATGTCAGAGCCTCCACCGATTGAGGGGGTTCACCGCGCCCCGGTAGGGCTGCCGATCTTGATGGGTTTCCCATGCCCGCGCCTCGATCTGCGCAGAGGGATAGGCCGGGACCGTGACCGCAGAGACTTCAAACAGCGCCGCTTGTGTCACCGTGCGCACCAGATCAGCGCCGCGCCGTTCCACCTTGTCGCCGCCGCTCGGCACCCGGAAGCCGGGGGAAAGCCCCCGGATCAGCCCAGCGCGATGGGCGGCAAGGAAGTCCTTCGCCCAGGTGGTCGAGGCGTCAACCGTCGCTTCGATCTCTACGGCAAGGTCAGTGCTGCGAAGCCGCAGCGTGCCCGCCGCCGTGCTGGCAAGAGGCTTGGTGTAATCGTGCTGGGCAAGCAGGTGGATTTCCTCGCCCGCTTCGATGCGTCCCCGGAAGGCGTGAGGGGCGAAGACCTCGCGCCGCCCCGGTGCCAGTTCGGTTTCGGCTTGATAGGGGAACCGCGCCGAAAGGTGAGTTGCCCCACCTTCCGCCCGAATTTCCAGCGTCCCGAGATTTCCGCCCCAGAGCATCACGCCACCTGCACGCCGGTCAGGAGTTCGAGTTGCGCACCGCGCGCGACGGTCGTGTCAACCGTGGTCAGCGCGGTCAGGCGCAGGCCACCCGAGGCCGCATCGCTGAACGGATCGCGGATCAGGTCCACCGCGCCCCACATGCCCACGAATACCGGGGCAACACCGCCCGCCGAGGTGGTCAGAAGCGAAGTGCAGGCCAAGGGGTCGCCGGTCGGAGCCGCCAGCGCGGTCGAAGACATGGCAATGCCGCCCATCTTTTCCGCCATGCGGTCAAACTCGAATTTCGGCGCAGAGGTCGCGGTCAATTGGTCTTCCATGAAGTCCCAGACCTCGGGCCGGATCAGCGCGCGCACATCGGCGGGGGTCGAGGCGGCATTGCGCGCCATGAAGCGCACCACGGCGCTGCGATAGGTCGCCCAAGACGCCGCAGCATCAACCGCGGTCGAGGTGATGCCATAGGTCGCCGCCCCGGTGATCACGCCCAGCGGTTGCCCATCCGCGCCGGTGCCGAGGAAGATCGCGCGATCAAGTTCCGCGCCCATCGCCCCGTTCATGTCGCGCCGGATCGCCGCTTCCAGAGCCTCGCCCGATTGCAAGAGCGCCTTGCGGGTGACCCGCATTTGAACGCCCATCGTCTGATTGGGGGCTAGCGCTTTGTCGATGGTGCCGTAGGCGGTCGGGTCGGGAATGTTGCCAGTTTCGCCGTTCGCCCAGCCCGCCGTGACGGCAGAGGTCGAAACCGGCCATTCGACAGCACCGGAACCGATAGCGATCATCTGGGCACCCATGCGCGCGGCCACGCTCGCCGGGAAAAGCCGGTCGATGATCGGGCGCGTTTGCATCGGGTCGGGCGTGCCGGTCGAGACGGTTTCACCGGCCCGCGCTTCGAGCGCCAAGAGCGGCACGGGAATGCCGCGATAACCGCCCGCGTTGCGCAGCTCGGCCACGACTTCGGCGGTTTTCCCTTCAAGCGCGCGGCCTTCATTCAAGGCCCCGATCACTTGGCGCATTTGAAAGCCCGCGATCAGGTCGGACCATTCGCGGCCCGCGCGGGTTTCCAGATCGGCCCCGGCCTCGCGGCGCTCGGTATCCTCGGCAATGAGGCTGGCACGCAAGCGGGTTTCGTTGGTGCGATATTCCGCATCGAGGCTTTCCATCGAGCGGGTTTCGTCTTCGGTCGGGGTCGCCTTGCCGACAAGGCCCGCAAGGGCTTGGCGGATCTCGGATTGCCGACGCTGAATTTTCACGCTTTCAAGCATGGTCGTTTCCTTCACTGAGGGGGAGGGTTTCCGCTGCCAGATCGGCAACGGCAGTCGCCCAAGCCTTGCGCTCGGGGGATTTCTCTTTGTGCCCGCATTCGATGCGGGTTTTGCGAGTGTGGCAGCGCGGGCAGAGCGCTTGCAGGTTGCGCGGATCAAAGGCCAGATCAGGCCGCAGCCGAACCGGCTGGATATGGTCCACCTCAAGGCGGCGTCGTTCACCGCAGCACCGGCACGCCCAGCCGTCACGCTCAAGGATTTGGTGCCGCAGCACTTGCCAGCGGCGGGTTGAGGTGACGCGCTTCGAGTGCCGCGCATATTCCTTGCGCTTGCTCATAGCCATGCCACCCTTGGCTTGCGCTCGGGTGTGGCCTTCATGCGCGCGCCCTGCGCCACGGCCAGCACCGATGCCGCCGCCGCGTCGATCCGGCCAAGGCTTCGGGCCTTCGCCAGCTTGTGGTTGCCTGCCGGATCAACCAGCGTGATTGCATCCGAAAAGGCGCTGCGCAGAAGCATGGAGGGGGCAACAAAGATTTCGCCGTCAAACAGCGCGCGCCGGAATCGCTCAATGTCTTCGGAGCCGTCTTTCCACCCGAAGCCGCGCCAGATGAACGGCACCCGCGACAGGCCCGCCGCGTTCATCGCCTCAACAAATTCGGCATTGCGGAAACGGTCGCCACAGATGCAGGCCGGTTGCACCCCATCGAGGCGGCGCACCACTTCGGCCAGCCATGCGCCGGGGGGAACCGTCGCCTCGCCCAGAACCGTCAACTCGCCCCGGTCAAACATCTGCGAATAGCGCTCGCCCACGCCGTCAGCCGCGCCCCTATCGGCAAGGCTGGGGGTGCTGGGGAAGGTGCCCACGGCCTCAAGACGCCCCGTCTCGGGCCAGTAGAACGCCGCAGCCGACATGCTGCGAGAGCCGCCCAGATCAACGCCCAGCACGCAAGGCCCCGCCCGCTCGGGCAGTTCATCGGGCGAGACTTCCGCCGACAGCCATTCGTCAACCGTCACCAAAACAGACCGGCTTTCGCTCGAAACCCGTTCGTTTCGGTTCAGGTTGCGGAAGCTGGACAGCGCCGAACCGCCCCGCGCAATCGCGCGCCGCGCCTGTGCCACAAGCCAATCGGGCGTTGAGCCGATGCCCTCGGTCGCGCCGGGGTTGGCTTCGAGCAGGCTTTCCAGATCATCGGCAGGCAAGCCAAAGGCGGGCCGGTGTTCCTGCACATAGGTGCCGGGGGGCGGATCATCGAGCCACCGGGAAAAGGCGTTGGTATCGTCGGGCGCAGAGGTCGAGATGATCAGCGCGCGGCCATCACGTTTGCCAAGGCCCGACAGGATCGCGTTTTCCAGTGTCTCGCCCTTGGCCGGTTCCCATGCCGCCCGTTCATCGAGAACCGCCAGCGTCGGAGCGCCGCCCAAGATCGACTTGCCATCGGCAGCAATGACGCGGGCCAGCCCGCCGCCGTTGCCCTCAAACTCAACTTCCAGCTTTGAGCCGCGCCGGATCGTGAAAAGCGCTTGATCCTCTTCGGGCAAGCCTTCGATGTAGCCGACAAGGAAGTTGAACGCGGTCTTGGCTTGGTCCCGGTTGCGGGCCGCAAAGAGGATTTCGCGCTTGGGCTGGGGCTTCGCATCGAGCGCGCCCACCAGCTCGGCCAGCGACAGGCCAGCGCTCAACGCGGTTTTGGCATTGCCGCGACCGATCGACAAAAGGCCCACCATGACGCCATCGGCCAGCGCACCGCGCACGAACCGCTTTTGAAACCCGGCCAGCTTGAGCGGCTTTCCCGCCGTGCGGCCCTCGGGGATGCGCAGTTGTGCAAGGAAGGCAAGCGCCCGGTTCGCCCGATTTTTCCCCCGGATTTTTTTCAGGAGAGAGAATTGTAAACTCAGACCGCCGGTCCCGGCCTCGGCAGAAACCGGGGCATTGGGACCATTCTTGCGCGGTCGCCCCCTCGGGCGCTTGGTCGCGGCCTCGGTCATTCCGGCACCTCGCCCAGCGAAACACCGCGATAGCGCGCGCAGATGCGAGACGCGGCCAGCGACAGCCCAAGCGGCCTATCCCGCTCGGTCGCCCCGCCCCGGTTGTCGTAAAGCATCGAGCATTGGTCATAGATCGCGAAGGCCAGATCATCGGGCAGCGCGCCATCCTCGGGCGCGGTGTAGTTGGCAGCGGCCAGCACATCGCCCTGAGCGGCTTCGAGCATCTGCATCAACGCTGCGTCTTCGTCGTCGCCATCCACACGGGCAACAAGTTTGGCTTGGGAAAGCTGAATGCTTGCGAGGGTCATTGGTGGGTGTCCTTCAAGGCGTTGGGGCGCGCCCCAAGGGCGCCCCAAAAGCCCCTTACGTAGTAAGGGGGAGAGAGGGGGAGGGGAGATGAAGGGGAGATGAAGCAGGATTGAAAGGGAGATGAAGGGGAGATGAAGCAGCCCAAAACCGGAGATGAAGGGGAGATGAAGGGGAGATGAAGGCCGCTCATTTCGCCACCTCAACGAGTTTGGTGGTCGGCTTGGACGGCGAACCGCCCGCCTCAATGGCGATCTTTCCGGCATTCAAGAGGCTATCCATCGCCCTCTTGAAGCCGTCCTTCGTCACCCCCTCATTGTCTTGGTGCGAGGCGAATTGAGACGGCGCATAGGACGGCCCGCTGTTGCTGTTCACCTTCCGGCCTTGCTCGGTGAACATGCGCAACAGCTTCATGAACACCCGTTCCGCCTTAGACGCCTTCGCCATGCGGTCGAGGCCGGTTTCGCTCGGATCGGCCACGAAAACACCGTCGAGCCACGTCACCGCGATTTCGGCCCCGCTGCGCCCGTAGTTCAGCTTCTTGTTGCTCAGAATGCGGGCGTCTTCGTCGGCTTCCTCGCCGTTTACCATGACGCGCTGGAAATAGAGCCGCGAACGGGCGCTTCCGTTCCAAGCAGTGTTGCCCGAGGTGCCAGAACCGCTCGCCATGCCCGAAAGCGACGGGTGCGCAAGCATGACAACTGCGCAGTCATGTTGTAGGGCAAGCTTCTTGAGCATCCCCACAAATTGCCGCACTTGCGCCTTGTCGTTCTCGTTGCCGGGGAACAGATCGGCCAGCGTGTCGAGCACCAGAAGCGCGGGGTTGAGGTCGGTCAGGATCGCCCGAATCTCATCATACAGGCCCGAGGGGATAAGCGGCTTTCCTGCCCCATCCGCGCGCGCCAGAAGCGCATCCTCGCCCGCAAGGCTGGCATATGTCAGGCGTTGGAGGTCGGCCAGCGTAGCGCCCTCGCTGCGCACAATGTCAGCGAAGCGGCGGTGCAGCTCGTCTTGCTCGTCTTCTGCCGACAGGAACACCGCGCGGCCCTCGGTCACACCGCGCCCGATCCATTGACGCCCGAGGGCGACGGCGCAGGCCAGTTGCGCAGAGAGCAGAGATTTGCCGGTGCCGCCGTCGCCATAAAGCAGGGTGACTTCGCGGCCCGGAATGAAGTCGCGCACCAGCCATTTGCGTTCCGGCACCTCAAGCCCTTCGAGGTCAGCGGCACATTTGAACCGGCTTCCCTTGGCCTCACCCCGCGCCGGTTCGCCCATGTCGCCGTAAGCGTCCAGCGGGGTCAGAGGAACATCGTCGCAGCCTGCCGGGGTGCTATCCGGTGGGGGGTGGACTTGGCGCAGCGGCGCGCGGGTCGAGGTCACACCCTCGCGGCGGTCGCGCTCATTGCGCCAGTCTTCGAGCGCCTGCCGTGCCTCGGGCGTGTTGAAGATGCCGTCTTCCATCACGCGGCCCCCCGCTTGGCGAAGGGCAGCACCTTGGCGGAATGAAGCAGATAGGGAACGCCTGCGGTCGAGGCACGGGCGTATTCAATCGCCTCGCGACGGGTCGCAAACTCGCGCAGGAAGTCGCCGCAGAATGTCACCCAAAAGACGCGCACCCCGTGGGCTTCGAGTTCCTCGATAGCAATCACGAAAGCACCCCCGCAAAAGCGTGGTCGATGATCGCCGCAGCTTGATCAGGCTTGAGAGAGTGCAGCGCGGCCATGAGAATTGCCGCCCGCTCGCCCGTGGTCAGCCGCACCGCCCAGACGCTTGCCACCGCCTGCCACGCCTCGGGCGTGTCGAGGATCAGGCCATAGCCGAGAAGCTTCGAGGCGCTCTTGTGCGCGGGCTTGGCAAAGGCAGAGATTGCGTTGCGGGACGGGCTGCGGTATCTTTTGCCAGTGGTTTCTTGACCCAAGCTTTTGGCCCCGGTTGCGCCTGCACGCGCACCGGGGTTTTCATTTGCGCCGGTCAGATGGGCACTTGAAACTTTCTCCGAAAGTTCACGCTTTGTCTGGGCCTGTTTTGAAACAGTTCCCCTTTGATTTTCTTGCGAAACAGGCTGGATTGCAAATCCGTGAAGACCGGTTCGATTCCGGTACCCGCCTCCAAATCTCCCAAGCATTTCTCGGACACGGCAAAAATCGGTTCACGCGCTGAATTGCGCGTTCCCGTTCCGTTGGCCTTTTGCCCGCGTCGGCTTCTGTGATGACTTAGCGCGATTCGTAGCGCGCGTGCGGCTCTTGCCAGCCGATCCCCAGACCTCCCGAATTTACGCTCAAGGCTCTGAATTAAAGACCTATTCTTTCGTGACCAAAGCTCCGAACGGTGCGTTTGCAGAGCATCAATCTGGCTCTGTCAGCTTTCCTTCCCAACGACCCAAGGAGTTGATGATGAGCAACCGCTTTCAGAGCACTCTGTGCACCAGCGCAGGACCGGCAGAACAGGTGGGGCCTACTTGCCGCAATCGGCAGCGCTGCCCCCTAATCCCCGCCCCCGGCCAGCAGATCAGGGGGCAAGGATGCAACGCATGATCGGGCTGGGCGGCCTTGGGCTGGGCGGCCTCGCAACCCGCCCAAATAGCACCGGCACACCGACGGGATTCCTCCGTGTCCTGACCGTTAACGGCGCCATCGTCGTGAACGCCGCGGGTGCGGCATATGTTTTGGAGGCGCAGTGATATGGCGATCACCTCATTTCCGATTGAAACCATCTCTGGCGACGGGCTGATCGCGCAGATCACGGCGGCGCGTGACCTGGCGCTGGCTGGCTCGCCGTATCGGCTCGCAAGCTTTGCCGAACTGGCGACACGGCTTGTGTATTCCGGGGCAACGGCTGGCCAAATCACCGTGACGGCGGGCGATGTGATCGACGTGATCGGCTGCGGAGCTTACACCGTCGCGGCATCTGGCGCGACCGACGCCGACCTGTCTTACGCCGTCAAGCTTTATGCTTTGCCTGACAAGGGCACCTTGAGCATAGAGCAATTTGGCGGCGGGACCGCCGTGGCCGACAACTCGCCTCCTGCCAATTTGGCGATGGCGGCGATTGAGCGCGTCGGTGGTGCGGCGCTGGTGTTCTCGGCGCCGGGCACTTACGATTTTGGCGTGAGCAAAAACAACCCCTATGGCGCGGGCAAATGTTGCGTCGACATGACCTCCGACAAAACAACCGTGATCGTTGGCCCCGGCGCCACGCTCAAACTTTCTGATGGTGCGCAGACCGACGCGACGGGCCCAGTTTATCTGTTTGCAGGTGATGTCGCGCGCTCTGGCATCCGGTTTGAGGTGGATGGGACCATCTCGAATAACAAAAACGGCCAGCCCGGTTGGACGGGGGGCTATTCCCAAGCGGGTGCGGGGGGATGCTGCGTGCTGTTCAAGGGCAGCACGCCCGGTGGCCGCTATGAATTTGTGGGCACCGGCACGATTGGCGATTGTTTTTCAAACCCCATCGACATTAGCGCCGCAATAGCGCGCGGCGGGAGCGTTCATTTCGGCCAGATCACCTATACCAACTGCGGTGAGGGGCCGGAGATCGCAGGTTTTGATCAGGTGACGGGAACACCCTGCTACGTCCTCGACGAAGATTTCCAGATGGCCGGTGACGGGATTGAGATCGCCCGTTGCGGCGATGTGGTGCTGGAGAACATACGCGTCGAATGTCGCCAAGGCAGCCCGAAAGGGTCGGCGCTAGAATTCTATGGCTGTGAAACCGTCACCGTACAGGGATACACCGTATTAAACTGGTGGGATTTGATCGGCCTCGGGGCACCGTCTGGGGGGATGAATGCTTTCGTCTTCCCGAAGCCCGTGTTGATGAATGGCCGCGTGATTGGGCTGCAATCCTCAACCGGGATCGTAGATGGCTATCAAGGGCTTACAAACCCTAACCGGATTGTCTTTGATGGGCTGCATATGTCGGACAGCCCGAACACGATCCCACTTTACGTCACGGGTGACAGCACGGCCGAACCGATCGAGTTCTACAACGTCAAATTTGACAACTGCAAAAAGGTGATCGTTCTTTCCGATCGTCACCACATCTGGCACGGCGGCGGAAACGCCAACAGCTCTGACGTTGCCTTTGAGTTCCAAGCACAGAAAGATGATGACGCGCGCAGTATTGATTGGCGCAATCTTGATTTTACGGGCTCGGTATCCGGGGCCCGGATCAACTCGCTCACCCGGACGGGGTTCAAGATCAAAGGCGTGATCACGAATTGCCACATGGATACGCTGGCCCAATGGCCGAATGGCGACAGCGATGTGGACTATTCTGAGCTTATTTCGGACGGCAACAAACCAGATGTCTATGTGGGTACGTCTACGGATATCGGGGCGTTCATGCGCTGCCAGATTCGCAGCGCGCCGGGGGGCTTTGTCAACGAAGTGCGCAACCCGAGCGCGGGGATGGTGTTGCAGATCATGAACCAAAGCGGCAGCGCCATGACGCTCGCGCATGATAACAGCTCTGTCGCAGATGCCCCGCTTCGCTATGCGCCGCTGTTCAATCTTAGCGGCGTGAATGATGTGCTCGCGACCGGACACTCGCGTTCTTACCGTTTCTTGAACGCAAGCGAGGCACCGGACGGCGCTGCGGGTATGTATGAGATCGGCTGACCTCATCTGAAGCGCTGAAGATTGTGCGCCCGCCCGTTGCATGGCGGGCGCGCACCATGGGCGCTTTTCGGTGGTTTGCCGGATGCCAAGCGGCTTTAAAGCCCAGAAGAAGCCCCAACCTCGTGGTTGAACCGCCGTGCCCACGGGTCTATGGCGAGGGAACCCCTTTTTCTGGTTTTCAAGCCCGCGGGAGCTTCGCGCATGATGCAGCCTCCTTTTGTGATTTCGATTCAGAGCCAAGTCGTCTTTGGCCATGTTGGCAATTCGGCGGCGCTGTTTCCGATGCAGGCGGCGGGGCTGGAGGTGGCGGCGATTCCGACGGTCGTCTTCTCGAATACCCCCGACTACCCCACCCTGCGCGGCCAAGCCTTGCCGCCAGAGTTCTTTGCCGATTTGCTGCGCGGGGCGCATGAGCGCGAGTTGCCACAACGCGCGGATTTCTTGCTGACCGGCTATATTGGGTCGCGCGATGTGGCCGAGCAGGTGGCCACCTTTGTTGCCGAGGCGAAAGCGCTGAACCCAAAGCTGATTTATCTGTGCGATCCGGTTCTGGGTGATGAGGGGCCGGGACTTTATGTGCCCGAAACCATCGCCGATGTGCTGCGGGATCGGCTTTTGCCCTTGGCCGATATTGCCACCCCAAACCCGTTTGAACTGGCTTGGCTGACGGGGCAAAGCATCACCCATCTGAAAGACCTTGAAGCGGCGCGCGCGCAATTGGCGCTGGCCCCAGCGGCGCATCTGGTCGCCACCGGCTGCCGGTTGCAAGACACGCCCAAGGGGCAGATCGAGAGCGTGGTTCTGAGCCCGGAGGGCACAACGCGCCTTGCCGCCGAATATTTGCCGATCGCCAAACCCGGCACTGGGGATCTGTTTGCCGGGCTGATTGTTGCAGGGCTGGGCCGTGGGATGCGCCTGCCGCAAGCGGTAGAAATGGCGCAGAAGCTTGTGGGCCGCTCACTCGCCCATGCGGAGGGCTTGGGCGCCGGTGAAGTGGTGCTGAGCGAACCCAGCTTCCGGCAAGAACTGTTGTCTTTGGGAACGCAGCCCTAATCCGAAAGTGCTCCAGAAAGACTTGACCCCGCCAAGGGCGGGGTCTGAGATCATTCGTCCATTTTAAGCGCGGCGATGAAGGCCGATTGCGGGATTTCCACTTTCCCGAACTGGCGCATCTTCTTCTTCCCGGCTTTTTGCTTTTCGAGCAGCTTTTTCTTCCGGGTCGCGTCGCCGCCATAGCATTTCGCCGTCACGTCTTTGCGCATGGCGGAAAGCGTTTCGCGCGCGATCACGCGGCCCCCAATGGCGGCTTGGATCGGAATTTTGAACATGTGCCGCGGGATCAGGTCTTTGAGCTTTTCCACCATCGCGCGGCCACGGCTTTCGGCGCGGTCGCGGTGAACCATGATCGAGAGCGCATCCACCGGCTCGTCGTTCACAAGGATCGACATTTTCACCAGATAGTCTTCGCGATATTCGGCCAACTGATAGTCAAAGCTCGCATAGCCTTTGGTGACCGATTTCAGCCGGTCGTAAAAGTCGAACACGACCTCCGAAAGCGGCAGGTCATAAACCACCATCGCGCGGGTGCCTGCATAGGTGAGGTCGAGCTGAATGCCGCGACGGTCTTGGCAAAGCTTGAGCACATCGCCCAGATAGTCGTCGGGCACCATGATCGTGGCTTTGATGCGCGGCTCTTCGATATGGTCGACATAGGTGAGGTCGGGCATATCGGCGGGGTTGTGCAATTCGCGCACCTCGCCGTCTTTCATGTAGAGCTTGAACACAACGCTCGGTGCGGTGGTGATCAGATCAAGATCATATTCGCGCTCAAGCCGGTCCCGGATGACCTCAAGGTGCAATAGCCCCAAGAAGCCGCAGCGGAAGCCAAAGCCGAGCGCGGCGGAGGTTTCCATCTCATAGCTGAAGGACGCGTCGTTCAGCGCCAGCTTTTCAATCGCGTCACGCAGCGCGTCGAAATCGTTGGAATCGACCGGGAACAGGCCGCAGAACACCACCGGCTGCGCGGGTTTGAAGCCCGGCAGGGGTTTGTCGCAGGGCTTTTTCTCATGGGTGATCGTGTCGCCCACGCGGGTATCGCGCACCTGCTTGATCGAGGCGGTGAACACGCCAATCTCGCCCGGGCCAAGTTCGGCAATATCGACCATGCGCGGCTTCAGCACAGCAAGCTTGTCGATGCGGTAGGCTGCACCGGTTTGCATCATCTTGATCTGGTCGCCCTTGCGGACCACCCCATCCATGACGCGGATCATCACGACGACGCCAAGATAGGCATCATACCAGCTGTCGACCAGCATCGCTTTGAGCGGCGCATCGCGCACCCCTTCGGGGGCGGGCAGGCGCTGCACGATGGCTTCAAGCACATCGGGAATGCCAAGACCGGTTTTGGCCGAGATCGGCACCGCATCCGAGGCGTCAATGCCGATCACGTCTTCAATATTGCTTTTCACAGCCTCCGGGTCGGCGGCGGGCAGGTCGATCTTGTTCAGAACCGGCACGATCTCATGGCCCGCATCAATCGCTTGATAGACGTTGGCGAGGGTCTGCGCTTCCACACCTTGCGAAGCATCAACCACCAAAAGCGAGCCTTCGACGGCGCGCATCGAGCGGGAGACCTCATAGGCGAAGTCAACGTGGCCGGGGGTGTCGATCAGGTTCAGGATATAGGTTTGCCCATCCTTCGCCGGATATTCGATCCGCACGGTGTTCGCCTTGATGGTGATACCGCGCTCGCGCTCGATATCCATGCTGTCGAGCAATTGCTCTTTCATCTCCCGGCTCGCCACTGTGCCCGTCATCTGGATCAGACGATCGGCCAGCGTGGATTTGCCGTGGTCGATATGCGCCACGATGGAGAAATTGCGGATGTGATCGAGCTTGTTCATGCGGCGCATATAGCCGCAAATAAAGGGGCCGGGAAGGGGGCATGCACGCGTGTGATGACGCGAAATTGCCATTGACCATGCCAAGCGCTTCGCGGATCAATCGCGCCATGAAGCCCCGGAGGTGCCCAATGATCCTTTCCGTCCCGAACATGACCTGTGGCCATTGCAAATCGGCCGTTGAAAACGCCATCACCGAAGTGGGTGGCACCGCATTGGTGAGCCTTGAAGACCGTGAGGTCGAGGTGAATGGCCTGCCCGAAGAAACCGTGCTCGCGGCGCTGAAAGCGGCGGGCTATGAGGCTGAGGTGATCGCCTGACTCAATAGGTTGGGGGATATCGCGTCGCTGCCGCAACATCTGACCTGACCTTTTGAACTTGGCAATTTATTGCCGAGACAATTGTGCCCTGTTGCCAGATCCCTTAGAAATAGCGTCAAATTCAAGGGATTTGGCACCGAACCTCCCGCAAATCAGAGGCAGCAGATGAAACATCTTCTCACCGCTACGGCGTTTGTTCTGGCTGGGACAGCCATGGCACATGCCGGGCCGATTGACACCGCTTGCTTGAAAGCTGGGCGCACCTCGGACCGCGCGCTGTGCGGCTGTATTCAGCAAGTGGCCGATCATGTGCTGTCGAAATCGGACCAGCGCCGCGCCGCGAAGTTCTTTGCCGAACCCGACATGGCGCAAGAAGTCCGCATGTCGAGCCGCGCGGCGGATGAAGATTTCTGGCTGCGCTACAAAGGCTTTGCAGAAACCGCCGAAGCTTATTGCGCCCCCTGAAGCCGCGCGAGCAGCGCTTTTGACCCTGCCTCGATGATGTCGAGGCAGCCGTTGAAATCGCGAGTGTAGTAAGGGTCGGGCACCTCTGACGTGCCCTGCGCCCCTTGCAAGAACATTTCCAGCCGGGCGGTGGCATCTGTCGGCATCACCGCCTGTGCATCGCGCAGGTTTTGCCGATCCATCGCTAGAATCAGATCGAACTCATAGAAATCGGCCGGCGCCAATTGCCGCGCGCGCAGATCAGACAGGTCATAGCCGCGCTGACCCGCTGCCGATTGCATGGGGCCATAGGGCGCATCGCCCACATGCCAGCCCCCCGTTCCGGCACTATCAATCGCCACCGCAAAACCGGCGTCTTGCGCCATTTTGCGAAACACCCCCTCCGCTGCGGGGGAACGACAAATGTTGCCAAGGCAAAGAAACAAGATACGCATGGGGCTGTTTTAGCGAAGGATCGAACGCATGGCTAGAATCGTGATTCTCACCGGAGCGGGGATTTCAGCAGAAAGCGGGATTCGCACCTTCCGCGCCAGCGATGGGCTTTGGGAAGAGCATCGAATCGAAGAGGTCGCCACGCCAGAGGGCTTCGCGCGCGACCCGGTTTTGGTGCAGCGATTCTATAATGCCCGCCGAGCGGCGGCCGCAGCGGCGCAACCCAATGCCGCGCATCTGGCTTTGGCCGAGTTGGAGGCTGATGGGCGGCATCAGGTTTTGGTGGTGACGCAGAACGTCGATGACCTGCATGAACGGGCGGGCACGCAAAACCTGATCCATATGCACGGCACGTTGACCGGGGCGCTTTGCGCGGCTTGCGGCCATCGCTGGCCCGCGCCCCAAGAAATGAGCGCCAAAGACCCCTGCCCTGCTTGCAGCAAACCCGCAACGCGGCCCGATATCGTTTGGTTTGGCGAAATGCCTTATAGAATGGAGGAAATCTGGCCTGCGCTGCGCCGAGCGGACTTGTTTGTCTCGATTGGCACCTCCGGCAATGTCTATCCGGCGGCGGGCTTTGTGGCTGATGCAATGCATGCGGGCGTGCCGACGCTGGAATTGAACCTTGAGCCCTCGACCGGGACGCGTATGTTTGACGAGGCCCGTCACGGCCCCGCCACGCAGGTGGTTCCGGCTTGGGTGCGCGAGATGCTGGCGCAGGGGTAGATGAATCGCTTGACGCCGGGCGGCTTTGCCCTTATGCCCCGCGAACGGATTTCCGGGAACCGCGCTTAGCGGGTCTCGCAGTATTGGAAGTGGGCCGCGAGTGCCCGAGGAAACGAAGGAACATCGCCATGTCGCGCGTCTGCGAACTGACCGGCAAAGGCCCGATGTCGGGCAACAACATCAGCCACGCGAACAACAAAACGCGTCGCCGGTTTCTGCCGAACCTGAATGACGTCACCCTGATCTCTGACGTGCTGAACCAATCGTTCAAGCTGCGCGTGTCGGCCGCTGGCCTGCGCACCGTCGATCACCGTGGTGGCCTCGACGCCTTCTTGATGAAAGCCTCGGATGCCGAGCTTTCCTCGAACGCGCTGAAAATCAAGAAAGCCATCCTGAAGGCGCAAGCCGCGGCCTGATCGCTTCCTTGATCTGTGCAAGGCCCCGCCTCGGCGGGGCTTTTTGCATTTGCAATCAGCGTTGTAGGGCTGCCAGCATTTCCGCGGCGGCAGCGGCGGGTGCGGTTTGCCCCTCGGCCACGGCAGAGCCCAGCGCCTGCATTTGCGCGCGAATCTCAGGGTCGCTTTGCAGCCGGGCCAAAAGCCCCTCGCGCACCTCGGTTTCAAACCAATGCCGGGCTTGTTCGGCGCGGCGGCGGTCAAAATGCCCGTTCTCGCGGCGCCATGCGGTCAGCGCGCCCATATCTTCCCAAGCGGCTTTCAGCCCCTCTTCCGCCAAGGCCGAGACCGCAACGGCTTTCGGGAAACCTTCGGGGTCTTGCGGGCGTTTGCGCAAGAGCCGCAGCGCGCCGGCGTAATCTGACATCGTGCGCAAAGCGGCGGGCTTCAGATCCCCATCCGCTTTATTGACGAGAATCATATCGGCCATTTCCATGATGCCGCGCTTCACGCCTTGCAATTCATCGCCCCCCGCAGGGGCCATCAGCAGAATGAAAAGGTCGGTCATCTCCGCCACCAGCGTTTCGGATTGCCCCACACCCACGGTTTCAATCAACACCACGTCAAAGCCCGCCGCTTCGCACAGGCTCACCGCCTCGCGGGTGCGGCGCGCCACGCCCCCCAATTGCGCTTGGCTGGGCGAGGGGCGGATGAAGGCATTGGGTTCGCGCGAAAGCCGCTCCATCCGCGTTTTATCGCCCAAGATCGAGCCGCCCGAACGCGCCGATGACGGGTCCACCGCCAGAACGGCGACCTTAAGCCCCTGCCTCACCAGCATCATGCCAAAGCTCTCGATGAAGGTGGATTTCCCCACCCCCGGCGTGCCCGAAAGGCCGATCCGCAAGGCTTGTTTGCCCGCGCTCGCAAGCCGCTCCAAAAGCGCGGTTGCTTGGGCGCGGTGATCGGCACGCCCCGATTCCACCAAGGTGATCGCCCGTGCCAAGGCTCTGCGTTCTCCGGCCAAAATCCGGGGGGCAAGCTCGGCGGCGGGATCGGTCATCAGCGTCATGGTCACCTTCATATACACGGGCTTTTGACAAGCCTGTCATCGGGTCATCGAACTGTTTCGGTTTCATGCCCTTTTCAGGCGGTGTATGTCCAGAGGCTAGGCCATCGATGAAAGGGGCACCGATGAACCGACCTTTCCGCATAATGACGACCTTTGCGCTGCTCGGGGCTTTGGCGCAGCCGGTTGCCGCAGATCAAACCGATCACATTGCTTTTGATGTCGTTCTCAAAGGGATCAAAGCAGGCGAATTGGTGATTGATGGCAAAATCCAAGGCAATCGCTATGGCGTGCGCGGTGTGATGCAGACCACGGGCCTTGCCGGGGCGATCAAGAAAATCCGCTACGATGCCAGCGCCGATGGGACATTTTCACGCGGCCGGTTCAGCCCGCGCAGCACTGCGGTGTCCGCGCAGCGCGGCAATTCGCGTTCCAAGAACGCAGTCATTTATAACGCTGGCGTGCCCTCTTCGGTGATCCATGAGCCGCCCCGCACACCCCGCAGCAGCGATGTGGACCCCGCCAAACAAGGCGGCACGATCGACCCGCTGACCGCGCTTTACGCCGTGCTGCGCGATGTCGACCGGGACGAGGCCTGCAAGCTCAAGGTGACCATGTTTGACGGCACGAAACGCTCGCAAGTTGCGCTTTCGTCCCCGCAGGCGGCGGGGGATGGTGTGGTCTGTTCGGGCGAATACCGCCGCTTGGCCGGTTTCTCAGACAAGGACATGGCGGAAAAGACCCGCTTCCCCTTCACCCTGACCTATGCGCCCACGCCCGATGGGCAGCGCTTGCAGGTGGTGGAAATTTCCACCGATACGATCCTTGGCAAAGGCCGCCTGAAACGGCGATAAGGGCCGGGTGAAAGACCAACTGCCCATAGATGCCATTTTGCCCGAACTGTGCCGCACGCTTGCTGCGGCAGGACGTATTGTGCTGATGGCGCCACCCGGCGCGGGTAAAACCACCCGTGTGCCGCTTGCGCTGCTTGGCCAGGTGGCAGGCCGCATCCTGATGCTGGAGCCACGCCGTTTGGCCGCGCGCACCGCCGCAGAGCGGATGGCGCAGACCTTGGGCGAAAAGGTCGGGGAAACGGTTGGCTACCGCATTCGCGGCGAAGCGAAGCTTTGCAAAACCACCCGGATCGAAGTGGTGACCGAGGGCATTTTGACCCGGATGCTGCAATCCGACCCAGAGCTGTCGGGCGTGGGCTGCGTGATCTTTGACGAATTTCACGAACGTTCGCTCAATGCCGATTTGGGCCTTGCGCTTGCATGGGAGGCCCGCAGCGCGCTGCGCCCAGATCTAGCGCTGGTGGTGATGTCGGCCACGCTGGATGCCGCGCCGGTGGCCGCGCTTTTGGACGAGGCGCCGATCCTGCGCTCGGAGGGGCGCGCCTATCCGGTGGAAACCCGCTGGCTGCCGCGCCCGGTTGCGCAAGGGATGCGGCTTGAGGCCGCCGTGGCGGGGCTTGTGAGCCAAGCTTTAGAAGAAAGCCCCGGTAGCGTGCTGGTCTTCTTGCCCGGCGAGGGTGAGATTCGCCGGGTTGAGGCGCTGTTGCGTGACCGTCTGCCCAAAGACGTTGCCCTGCGCCCGCTTTTTGGCGCGATGGACTTTGCCGCCCAGCGCGCCGCAATCGCGCCTTGCGCGGCGGGGCGCAAAGTGGTGCTGGCCACGGCCATTGCCGAAACCTCGCTGACCATTGAAGATATTCGCGTGGTGGTGGATGCGGGCCGCGCGCGGCGGCTGCGGTTTGACCCGGCCTCGGGCATGGCGCGGCTGGTGACCGAGCGCGTGTCCCGTGCGGAGGCAGAACAGCGCCGGGGCCGCGCCGGGCGCGTGGCGGAAGGCACCTGTTACCGGCTTTGGACCAAGGGCGAGGAAGGCGCGCTGCCCGCCTTTGCGCCGCCAGAAATGGCGGTGGCCGATTTGGCGGGGCTTGCGTTAGAATTGGCCAGTTGGGGCAGCGATGGCGCGGATTTGGCCTTTTTAACCCCGCCGCCTGCGCCCGCCTTGGCCGAAGCGCGCGCGCTTTTGCAAAGCCTTGGTGCGCTCGATGGGCTGCGCATCACCGCGCATGGCAAGGCGCTGGCTGCGCTGCCTGTCCACCCGCGCTTGGCGCATATGCTGGTCACCGCAGGCCCCAAGGCCGCGCCCTTGGCAGCGCTTTTGGAAGAGCGCGACCCAATCCGGGGGGCCCCGGCAGACCTAAGCTTGCGACTGGCGGCGATCCGCGATCCGGGCCGCTATGAGGCGAACCACCCCGGCCAGCTTCATCGCGGCACGATTGAGCGGATCAAGACCGAGGCGAAGCGGCTTGCGCGGATGGTGCGCGACGTGCCCGAGCGCTACAGCCCCGCCGAGATGTTGGCGCTGGCCTACCCCGACCGGATCGGCCTGCGCCGCAAGGGCGATGCCGCACGTTATGTGCTGTCTGGCGGCAAGGGCGCGGTGGTGGATGAGGCCGATGGGCTCGGCAAGCATCGGCTGATCATCGCGTCGGACCTAGATGGCGATCCGCGCGAGGCCCGCGTGCGCCAAGGGTTGGTTTTTGCCGATGCCGAACTGCGCCGCCTTTATGGCGATCAGATCGGCTGGCAGGATGTCTGCGCTTGGTCCAAGCGCGAAGGCCGCGTGGTGGCGCGCAAGCAAGAGCGTTTTGGCGCGCTGGTGCTGGAAGACCGCCATTGGCCCGATGCCCCGCCAGAGGCTTTGGCGCGTGGTGCGCTCGACGGGTTGCGGCAAATCGGGCTGACGCTCAGCCCCGGCGCGGCACGGTTTCGCGCGCGGGTCGATATTTTGCGCGGCGATGGGGGCGATCTGCCTGATTTGTCTGATGAAGCGCTCCTTGCGAGCGAAGCGCTGCTGCCGTGGCTCAAACGCGCCCGGACCGAAGCCGATCTGCGCAATCTTGACCTGACCGAGGCTTTGCGCGCCCAGCTTGACTGGAGCCAGATGGAAGAGCTTGACCGCCTTGTGCCGGGCCATTTTGAAACGCCCTTGGGGCGGCGCGTGCCGATTGATTATGGCCCAGAGGTGCCGACGATCGAGGTCAAACTGCCCGAGATGTATGGCCTCACCATCCACCCCAGCGTGGGGCCGAAGCGCCACCCTTTGCGGATTGCCCTGCTCTCGCCCGGCAATAAACCGATTCAGGTCACGATGGACCTGCCGGGATTTTGGGATGGCTCTTACGCCGAGGTGCGCAAGGAAATGCGCGGCCGTTACCCGCGCCACCCTTGGCCGGAAAATCCGCGTGAAGCGGACCCGACGACGCGCGCAAAACCCCGCGGCACTTAAGCCAGCGCCATATCCTCCCCATCGGATTCACGGCGCGCGGCCGAGCCGATGCGTTCGGCATGGACCACAAAACCGATGATCGGCTGCCCACGGTCTTGGCGCAATTCCGCCCGGCTGATCTGCGCCGCAAAGCCCGCCTGTGTGAGCAGATCGCGCAAATAGGCTTCCGCATGCGCATAGCGGCAGCTTTCACGCAAAACGAGCGGTTCAGGCCCCTCATGCGCCTCGGTCGTGAAAGCAAAGCGCCCCGCCGGTGCCAAGGCAAGCGCGACCCAAGCGATGATCTGTTCCAGCGCGCCAAGGTAGGCAAAGACATCCGCTGCGGTGATCAAATCCCATTGTTGGGCGGGCGCGGGCAAATCTGAGAGGTCACATTTTGAAAGCGCATCATAAAGGCCCTTCGCCCCGGCCTCATGCAGCATTTGGGAGGAAATATCCCAGCCCTCGAGCCAGTCGCACAAAGGGCGCAACTCGGCCCCCATCAGCCCGGTGCCACAGCCCAAATCCAGCGCGCGGCCAAACGGACCGGTGATCTGCGCCCCAAGCAATTGCGGGGCACGATAGGCGAGCGTGTCCACAAGCGCGTGATCAAAGCGCGGCGCATATTGGTCAAACAGTGTTTCCACAAAGGCCGAGGGCATGGTTTCGGCCTCGGGCCGCGCGTTGAGCAACTCAAGCCGCAACGCCGCGCCCATTTGGTCTGCAGGGTCCAAACGCAGGGCTTCGGCAAAAGCCTCTGCTGCCTCAGGCAAACCGTGTTCGGCGCGGATATCGCCAAGCCGGAACCAACCCGCCGCCCAACCGGGGGCGAGTGCCAAGGCTTGGGTATAAAGATCGGCGGCGGCCACCGCATCGCCAGAGGCCAAGAGCCCCTCGGCGTAATCGGCGCGACGGTCGGCGACCAAATCGCCGGAAGAAAACTGGATCGTGGACATGATGCTCCTGAACGCTGGGAAAACCGGGGTTCAGGAACGGGCTACGACAGAGGCTGACGCATGTGGGGGCTACCAAAAGGGAACGCCGCCATTAGCGCCGTCGCCCGTGCTGCGTCAAGAGAGGATAAGGATAGCAAACAGGGGGCAGACCTGCCCCCCGCTGAAGGTGTTTGTCTTACTTGCCCAAGGCCCAGCGCATGATCGCTTTTTGCGCATGCAGACGGTTTTCGGCCTCGTCAAAAATCACCGAATGCGGGCCGTCCATCACCGCGCTTGTGGCCTCGTCATTGCGGTGCGCGGGCAGGCAATGCATGAACAGGCAATCGGGCTTGGCTTTCGCCATCAGCGCCTCGTTCACCTGATAGGCGCGCAATTGGTTGTGGCGGCGTTCTTTGGCCGATTCCGGGTCGTGCATGCTGACCCAAGTATCGGTGACGATCAGATCGGCGCCTTCAACCGCTTTTGCCGGATCCCGCTCAATCGCTACATTCACGCCTTTGGAACGCGCGAATTCGATCCATTCGCGTTCGGGGTCGAGCGTTTGCGGGCCGGTGAAGGTCAGATCAAAGCCAAACTGCCCCGCCGCATGCAGGAACGAGGCGCAGACATTGTTGCCATCGCCCGACCAGACCACCTTGCGCCCGGCAATCGGGCCGCGATGCTCTTCATAGGTCATGATATCGGCCATGATCTGGCAGGGGTGGGTGCGGTTCGTGAGCCCGTTGATCACCGGGACCGAGGCATATTCCGCCATCTCCAGCAGCGTTTCTTCCTCAAACGTGCGGATCATGATCAGGTCCACATAGCGCGACAGCACGCGGGCGGTATCGGCAATGGTCTCACCATGGCCCAATTGCATATCCGAGCCAGACAGCACCATCGTCTGCCCGCCCATCTGGCGCACGCCAACGTCAAAAGACACGCGAGTCCGGGTCGAGGGCTTTTCAAAGATCAGCGCCACCATGCAGCCATCGAGCGGCTTGTCATCATCGGGCGCGCCTTTCGGGCGCCCTTGGCGGGCGTTTTTCATCGCGCGGGCACTGTCGATCATCGCGCGCAATTCGGCCGGATCGGTAGTGTGGATATCAAGGAAATGGGTCATTTGTTTTGTCCTTTCGGAATGGCCGGGGGTCTCCCCCGGGCTCCCGAGGTCTTTTGGGGCCAGTCGCAGTTAGGCCGGGTTGGATTCGAGCGCCAAAGCAGCCGCGTCGAGGCGACGCACTGCTTCGGCCATGTCGTCTTCAGAAATGGTAAGCGCAGGCAAAAGCCGCAGCACATTATCCGCCGCAGGCACGGTCAACAGATTTTGCGCATAGGCCGCCTGCACCAGCTCCACCGGGGCAGGTTTGCATTTGAGCCCGAGCATCAGACCTTGGCCCCGCACTTCGGTGAAAATGTCAGGATGCGCAGCCACCAGACCTTCCAGCCGCTGGCGCAAGAAGGCGGCCTTACGGCTGACCTCTTCCATGAAACCTTCTGCGGTGACGATTTCCATCACCTTCGCGCCAATCGCGCAGCCCAGCGGGTTGCCGCCATAGGTGGAGCCATGCGTGCCCGCCGTCATGCCAGAGGCCGCGTTTTCGGTTGCCAGCACCGCACCCAGCGGGAAGCCGCCGCCAATGCCTTTGGCGACCATCATCACATCCGGCGTCACCCCGGCCCATTCATGGGCGAAAAGTTTGCCCGTGCGCGCCACGCCGCATTGCACCTCGTCAAAGACCAAAAGTGCGCCGGTTTCATCGCAAATCTCGCGCAGTGCCTTGAGGAACGCATCCGAGGCGGGGCGGATGCCGCCCTCACCTTGGATCGGTTCAATCATAATCGCGGCGGTGTTTTCGGTGATTGCGGCTTTCACCGCCTCAATGTCATCCCACGGCAGATGCACAAAGCCCTCAAGCAGCGGGCCAAAGCCTTTGACCATTTTTTCTGACCCAGCCGCGGCAATGGCCGCAGAAGACCGACCATGGAAAGCGCCCGCAAAGGTCAAAATCTCCACCCGCTCGGGTGCGCCTTTCTCATACCAATATTTGCGCACCATCTTCACGGCGAGCTCACAGGCTTCGGTGCCCGAATTGGTGAAAAAGACGGTATCGGCAAAAGTGTTCGCGACCAAAAGATCCGCAAGCTTTTGCTGCTCGGGAATTTGGTAGAGGTTCGAGACGTGCCAAAGCTTGCCCGCTTGCTCGGTCAGCGTGGCCACCAGTTCGGGCGCAGCATGGCCCAAAGCATTGACCGCGATCCCCGCGCCCAAATCCAAATATCGGCTCCCATCCGCCGTTTCGAGCCAAGAGCCTTCGCCCTTCACAAAGGCAAGGGGCGCACGCGAATAGGTCGGCAAGATGGAAGCGATCATGTCAAGCTCCGAAAAAGGAAGGCCAAGGGGTGCAACGGCGCAGGCGCGCTGTCAACGGCTTCGGGCCAAAGGGGACGGTTTTGTGGAAGGATGTGGCAGCACGCCACGGCAGATCAGACGTCAGGCGCTAAAGCGGCGACGTCGCGAACGGGCGATATATGCGGTCCGAGTGATCATGCGTTGCGCTTAGCGCTGACAGATGCGGCTGTCAAAACAATTGCACGGGCTCTTCACGCTTTTGCGAAAGGTGCATTGAAAATGCGCATCCCGCTTGGCCCAGGCCGCGTGCGCCCCTATGATCCGCCCGACTTGAGGAGGACCCGCCGGATGATCGTCGAAACCGGGCACTTTGCCCTGATCCTCGCGCTGTTTGTGGCGCTGGTGCAAACCACCGTGCCCTTAATTGGCGCGCAAAAGGGCTGGAGTGGCTGGATGGCGGTCGCCGCGCCCGCGGCGCTTGCGCAGTTTTTGCTGATTGCCACGGCCTTCGCAGCGCTGACCTATGCCTTTGTGACCTCGGATTTCTCGCTGCAATTGGTTTATGCCAATTCGCATACCGATAAGCCGATGCTTTACAAAGTCTCGGGCGTTTGGGGCAACCACGAAGGCTCGATGCTTTTGTGGGTGATGATCTTGGCGATCTTTGGCGCGGCGGCGGCGGCTTTTGGCGGGGCTTTGCCCGAACGGCTGCGCGCGCGTGTGCTGTCTGTCCAAGGCTCGATCGGGCTCGCCTTTTTGGCCTTTATCATCTTCACCTCAAACCCGTTCACCCGGATCATTGATGTGCCCTTTAACGGGCGCGACATGAACCCGCTGCTGCAAGACCCCGGCCTCGCCTTCCATCCGCCGTTCCTTTACCTCGGCTATGTGGGGCTCAGCATGGCGTTTTCCTTCGCTGTGGCCGCGCTGATTGAGGGGCGGGTGGATGCCGCTTGGGCGCGCTGGGTGCGGCCATGGACGCTGGCGGCGTGGATTTTCCTGACCATCGGCATCGCGCTTGGCTCTTGGTGGGCCTATTACGAGCTTGGCTGGGG
The DNA here is from genome assembly GCF_900156655.1 of Rhodobacter aestuarii. GTDB lineage: Bacteria > Pseudomonadota > Alphaproteobacteria > Rhodobacterales > Rhodobacteraceae > Rhodobacter > Rhodobacter aestuarii. Next base: position 270,759 of record NZ_FTOG01000002.1, read on the forward strand.
CGGGTTTTGGTTTTGGGACCCGGTCGAGAACGCGTCCTTCATGCCGTGGCTTTTGGCGGCAGCGCTGCTCCATTCCGCCATTGTCGTTGAAAAGCGCGAGGCGCTCAAAAGCTGGACCGTTCTGCTTGCCATCATGGCCTTTGGCTTCAGCTTGATTGGCACCTTTCTGGTGCGCTCGGGCGTCATTTCCTCGGTGCATAGCTTCGCCAATGACCCGGAGCGGGGGGTGTTCATTCTCTTCATCCTCGCGTTCTTCACCGGCGGCGCGCTGACGCTTTATGCCGCCCGCGCGGGCGAGATGCAGGCCAAGGGCATCTTTTCGATGGTCAGCCGCGAATCTGCGCTGGTGATGAACAACATCCTGCTCGCCGTTTCGGCGCTGGTTGTGTTCACTGGCACCGTTTGGCCGCTGGTGGCGGAACTGTTCTGGGACCGCAAGCTCTCGGTCGGGGCGCCGTTCTTTGAAAAGGCCTTCACCCCCTTCATGGTCGCCTTGGCGCTGCTTTTGCCGATTGGCGCGATGATGCCGTGGAAAAGGGCGAACCTTTCTAAGCTCATCCGCCCGCTGCTGCCTGCCGCGATCTTGTCGCTTGCGGTAATGGCACTGGTTTGGACGATGGCAACGGGCCGCCCGGTGCTGGCGCTCGCCTCGGCGGGTTTGGGATCGTGGCTTGTGTTTGGTGCGCTGGCCGAGATTTGGCAGCGCGCGGGCCGCACGCCCGCCCGTATCGCGCGCCTGCCGCGCGCCGATTGGGGCAAGGCGCTCGCACACGGCGGTTTGGGCATTGTGATCGCCGGGATCGGGCTTTTGATGGCCGGTCAGGTTGAAGATATTCGCGTCGCGAAAGCGGGCGATCATTTCACCGTTGCAGGCTATGAAATCACCCTTGTCGGCGTCGAAACCGTGCCGGGGCCGAACTTCAGCGCGCAACGCGCAACGATGGAAGTGCGGGTCGGCGATAAGCTTGTCACCACGCTGCACCCGGAAAAACGCATCTACCCCGTGCAAGCCATGCCCACGACCGAGGCCGATATCGACAATGGCTTCTGGCGTGATGTTTATCTGGTGATTGGCGATCCGCAAGACGGCGGTGGCTGGGCGGTGCGCACCTATATCAAGCCCTTCGCAAACTGGATTTGGGCGGGCTGTCTGATCATGTCCTTCGGTGGGCTGCTTAGCCTCACCGATCGGCGCTATCGTGTGGCGGCGGGGGCGCGTAAAACAGCCCCTATCAACGCTGTTCCTGCGGAGTAAGCCATGCTCAAACGCCTTCTTTTGCTGTGTCTGCTCGCCGCGCCTGCCTATGCGGTGCAGCCCGATGAGGTTTTGCCCGATGCCGCGCTTGAGGCGCGCGCGCGGCAAATTTCCCAAGTGCTGCGCTGTCCGGTTTGCCAAGGCGAAAATATCGACGAATCGAACGCTTCGGTCTCGCGCGATCTGCGGCTGGCGGTGCGCGACCGGCTGGTGGCGGGTGATAGCGACAGCCAAGTGATCGACTATATCAAGGACCGGTTTGGGGAATATGTGCTCTTTGAACCCGAACGCACTGGGGCGAACCTGATCCTTTACTGGATGGGGCCGGGGGTGTTGATCATCGCCTTGGGCGGCGTGTTCTTCTGGCTGCGGTCACGCCGCAAGGAAGAAATGCCCGCCGCTGTGGCGCTGAGTGCCGAGGAAGAGGCGCGGCTGAAAGAGCTGTTGCAGGACTAAGAAAGACCTGAGGGCGGCGCCCGACCGCCGGGTGGGCGTCTGCCATAGGTCTTTCGCGCTTTATGGTGCAAGGTCTGCGGACGCCCGTGTTGAGCACTGCCATTGCAAAGCGCCCGCCCGAGGGGGCGGTCGGGCGCTGCCCGGGCCGCTCGCGCGGCTGCTCCGGGCATAGGCTTTTTTCTAAAGCCCGCCCTCATACTGCGCCTTCACCGTGACGCGGGGTTTTGCTTTGCCGCGTCCCTCAGCCGGGGCAAACTGGCCGCAAAGGGAGGCGCCGCCAATGCACTTTGAAACGATCCGCTATGACCTAACCGAGGCGCTTGCGGTGATTACGCTTGACCGCCCCGAGGTGATGAATGCGCTCAACACCCAAATGCGCACCGAAATCACCCAAGCGCTGACACAAGCGGCGGGCGAGGCCCGCGCGGTGGTGCTGACGGGCACAGGCCGCGCCTTTTGTTCGGGCCAAGATCTGGGCGATGGGGCAGCCCTAACCGGCCCGGATCTTGAGCGGATTTTGCGCGAAGAATATGAGCCGATGCTCGCCGCTGTGACCGAATGCCCGGTCCCGGTTATGGCCGCGGTGAATGGCGCGGCAGCGGGCGCAGGGGCGAACCTTGCGCTTTGCGCGGATCTGGTGATTGCCACCCATTCCGCCGCCTTCATGCAAGCCTTCACCCGGATTGGCCTGATGCCCGATGCAGGCGGCACTTGGGCGTTGCCGCGCCAAGTGGGGCTCGCACGCGCAATGGGCTTGGCGCTTTTTGCCGAAAAGATCAGCGCCGAAGAAGCCGCGCGGATGGGGATGATCTGGGAAGCCGTGCCCGATGTGGATTTTGAACACCATTGGCGCGCCCGTGCGATGCATCTGGCGCAGGGCCCGACCGAAGCGTTCAAAGCCGTGAAACAGGCTCTGCGCGCAAGCTTTGACCATGATCTGCCCGCGCAATTGGCTTTGGAGGCAAAACTCCAAGGCGCCTTGGGCGAGACGGAGGATTTCCGCGAAGGGGTTCAAGCCTTCTTGGACAAACGCGCCCCCGCCTTCCGGGGCAAGTAAGCCCGATAGACTTGCCCCCGCGCGCCTTGCGCGCTAGGCAAGGCGCACGCGGGCGTGGCGGAATGGTAGACGCATGGGACTTAAACTCCCTGGGAGGTAACTCCATGCCGGTTCGAGTCCGGCCGCCCGCACCACTTTCCTTCCCGCCGTTTTGCCTTTCACAGCTGCGTGTGCCCGACGGGTGACCCGACAAGAGCCTTGCCCTGTGGTCAAGCCGCTCCTAAACGAGATCAAACGCATCAGGGAGAGACGATGGCCCGCAGTCCGCAAGCCCCGCTGGAAGACCGTCCTAAGACCAAACGCGTCGCCGGATTAAGGGGCCTTGCGCCCTTCCTTGCCCCCTACAAGATGATGGCCGTGGCCACGCTCGCCGCCCTTGTGGCCACCGCTTGCGTGACGCTGATCTTGCCAGTGGCGGTGCGTCGCGTAGTGGATAGCTTCCAATCGGGCGGTGAACTGCTCGACGAATATTTCCTCGCCGCCCATATCATTGCCGCGCTTTTGGCGCTTGGCACGGCGGTGCGCTACTGGCTTGTGTCGCGTTTTGGCGAACGGGTTGTGGCCGATATTCGCAAAGCGGTGTTTGACCGGGTGATTGGCCTTTCGCCCGCCTTTTACGAAAAGATCCTGACCGGCGAGATCATCTCGCGGATCACCACCGACACAACCTTGATCCAATCGCTGATCGGCTCTTCCGTTTCGGTCGCGCTGCGCAACCTGCTGATCTTGATCGGTGGGTTGATCATGCTGATGCTCACTTCGGCCAAACTGACCGGGTTGGTGCTTTTGATCGTGCCGCTTGTGGTGGTGCCGATCATCATCATGGGGCGGCGGCTGCGCAAGCTGAGCCGTGAAAACCAAGATTGGATCGCCTCTTCTTCCGGCTCCGCCTCTGAGGCGCTTTTGTCGGTGCAAACGGTGCAAGCCTTCACCCATGAGCCGCGCACCCGCGCCGCCTTTTCCGATGTGACAGAGAAAGCCTTTGGCGTGGCCTCGGCCCGGATCACGATGCGCGCGGTGATGACGGCGCTGGTAATCTTCTTGGTCTTTGCCGGGATCGTTGGGGTGTTGTGGATCGGCGCGCGCGATGTGCGTGCGGGCGCAATGACGGTGGGCGAACTGGTCCAGTTCGTCATTTATGCGGTGATGGTTTCTGCCGCTGTGGGTGCGCTGAGCGAGATTTGGGGCGAGCTTTTGCGCGCCGCGGGCGCGACCGAGCGGCTGGTGGAACTGCTCAATTCCGAGGATTCGGTGCAAGACCCGGCTGAGCCCAAAGCTCTGGCCTTACCCGCAAAAGGCGCGATCACCTTTGACGATGTGACCTTCCATTACCCGTCGCGGCCGGAAATGTCGGCGCTGAACACGGTCAATCTTTCGATTGAACCGGGGGAAACGGTGGCGCTGGTTGGCCCCTCGGGCGCGGGGAAAACGACGATCATTCAAATGATCTTGCGGTTCTATGACCCCGAAACGGGTCGCATTTTGATTGATGGGCAAGATCTGCGCAGCCTCAAACGCGCTGATTTCCGCCGGGCCATTGCACTTGTGCCGCAAGACCCGGTGATCTTTGCCACCACGGCGCGCGAAAACATCCGCTTTGGGCGCCCCGAGGCGACGGATGCCGAGGTGGAGGAAGCCGCCCGCGCCGCCCATGCGCATGATTTCCTCTCGGCCCTGCCGCAGGGCTTTGACACCTATGTGGGCGAGCGTGGCGTGATGCTGTCTGGCGGGCAAAAGCAACGTATCGCGATTGCGCGGGCGATTTTGCGCGATGCACCGATCTTGCTGCTTGATGAAGCGACCTCGGCGCTGGATGCCGCCTCGGAGCGCGCGGTGCAGGCCGCCTTTGACGAAATGCGCGCCGATCGCACCACGCTGATTGTGGCGCACCGTCTGGCCACTGTGAAGAAAGCGGACCGGATCGTGGTCTTTGACCAAGGCGAGATCATTGCCCAAGGCACGCATGAATCGCTGGTGGCCGAAGGCGGGCTTTATGCGCGGCTCGCGCGGTTGCAATTCACCCAAGGTGGTGAAGAGTAACGCCCTTTTGCGATTGGCCGAAAACAGGTTTTCGCCGCGTCATCGGGTGATTACGTGACGTTTTGCCGCCGCCCACCCTTGCCCAATTGCTCGTTTTTCCGGCATTCTGGGTTCAAGGTCCGCAGAGGAACGGGCCGGGGAGGAAGATCATGACAGAGACTTTTGCGACCGTGGCCGACCGGGACCGCGTCGAGCAGCAGATGCCGTGGGAAGAACGTGACCGCGCGCTCACGATGTATGATTTCCTCTCTCGGGTGAAAGCGCAGCATGGCGCGCGCCCGGCGCTGACCTTCCAGATCACTTCGGGGCCCAAAGACCCGGCGGTGACATGGACATGGGATCAGGTGCATGCCCGTGTGACGCAAGCCGCGAACCTTCTGCGTAGCCTTGGCGTGCAAGAAGATGATACCGTCGCCTACCTGCTGCCCAACTGCCTTGAAACGGCGGTGGTGTTGCTGGCGGGCTCGGTCGCCGGGATCGTGAACCCGATCAACCCGCTTTTGGAGGCTGAACAGGTCGCCGCGATCTTGCGCGAAACCAAGGCCAAAGTTCTGGTAACGCTGAAAAGCTTCCCCAAAACCGATGTCGCACAAAAGGCGGCAGAGGCGGTGAAACACGCGCCGAACGTCAAAGTGGTGCTGGAGGTCGACCTCAACCGCTACCTGACCGGGGCGAAAAAGCTAATCGTGCCCTTTATCCGCCCGAAAACGCATCTGAAGCATCATGCTGACGTTTATTGCTTCAATATCGCCTGTGATGGCATGCCCGCTGATCATCTGGTGTTTGACGATGCCACGGGCGACCGTGTTTCCGCCTATTTCCACACTGGCGGCACCACCGGCATGCCCAAGGTCGCACAGCACAAATATTCGGGCATGGTCTATAACGGCTGGCTCGGCGGCACGCTATTGTTTGACCATAAAGACGTGATGATCTGCCCGCTGCCGCTCTTCCATGTGTTTGCAGCCTATCCGATCTTGATGTCTGCCATTGCCTCGGGCGCGCATGTCGTCTTCCCCACCCCTGCGGGCTATCGTGGTGAGGGGGTCTTTGACAATTTCTGGAAGCTGGTGGAGCGCTGGCAAGTGAGCTTCCTGATCACCGTGCCCACCGCGATTGCCGCGCTGATGCAGCGCAAGGTGGATGCCGATATCTCAAGCCTGCGCACGGCGATTTCTGGCTCGGCCCCGTTGCCGATAGAGCTTTATAACCGCTTCAAAGAGGCGACCGGGGTCGAAATCTGCGAAGGTTACGGGCTGACCGAAGCCACCTGCTTGGTCGCCGTAAACCCGGTCGATGGCGTGAAAAAGGTGGGGTCGGTCGGCCTGCCCCTGCCCTATTCCCATGTGCGGATTTTGCGCCGGACAGACACCGGCTTTGACGAATGCGGCGTGGATGAGGTGGGTGAGATTTGCGTCGCCAACCCCGGCGTGTTTGAGGGCTCGACCTATACCGAGGTGGACAAAAACCACGATCTTTTCGCCGAAGAACGCTTCTTGCGCACCGGCGACTTGGGGCGGCTCGACCCCGATGGCTATTTGTGGATCACCGGGCGGGCGAAAGACCTGATCATTCGCGGCGGCCACAACATCGACCCCGCCGAGATTGAAGAGGCGCTGCTGAGCCATCCGGCGGTCAGCTTTGCGGGCGCCATTGGCCAGCCCGATGCTTTTGCGGGCGAATTGCCCAGCGCTTATGTGGAGCTGGTGGCAGGTGCAAGCGTCACGCTGGACGAGCTGGCCGCCCATGCCAAACGTCACATCCACGAACGCGCCGCCGTGCCCAAACATATCGAGATTTTGGAGGAACTGCCCAAAACCGCTGTGGGCAAAATCTTCAAACCCGATCTGCGCAAACGCGCGATCACGCGGGTGCTGAACGTCGCCTTGGCCGAGGGTGAAGTGGCCGCGCATGTGGTGGCGGTGGTCGAAGACAAAAAGCGCGGCCTTGTCGCGAAACTCGCCACCACCGGCGAGTTGGACGAGACCAAACTGCGCCATGTCTTGGGGCAATTCACCGTGCCCTGGGATTGGGCGGAGTAGGCTAAGGGGCATCGACTGGAAGACCAGTCCCCGTCCGATTTCGCGACCACCCAGAATAAAAAAGCCCCGGCACAAGGCCGGGGCATCGCGCATCTTGGCAAATGAACGAATTTACATCTCGCTTTGCGCCTCGGCGGCCTCGCTCGTCACGGCGGAGCCGGCGGCTTGCATGTCGCGCCCGGCGCCTTTGACGGTTTCACAAGCGGTCAGCGCAAAAATGGCCAGCAGCGGAATTGCGATCTTGGTCATCGGGTCTCTCCCTTGGCTAATCTTTCCACCCAAACGCACAAAAGCCGCGAAGGGTTCCCCTCGCGGCTTTTGGCATGATGTCGGGGCAACGAAGTGGATAACCGTTTCAGCCGCAGAAAGCTTAACCAGACGGCAAGCTGCACATTCAGGTTTCGAACCCGCGAGGATCCCACCACTCAGATCAGTCTTTACCTACGGCAGGACAATACCACTCTCGAAACTCTTGAATGTTTTCCAGACGAACTATTTTGAAATCATCGCGATTCAATGCCTCGCGCCATTTTTTGTCGCGCTCTAGATCGGCATCTTCTCCACGATACTCGACAATGCGGATAGAGTTCGCGGGAGCCTTCTTAGAGAGCAAATCGTTGAGGTGAACATCTTCACCTCCATAACCCAGCAAAATAATATTATTGGATCTCGGAACGATAGCTCTAAATTTTCCCCAATACTGCCTAAGAATCTCGGAACTTTGTATTATGTAACGTTTAAACTTCACACTCGTCAGCACAAGGTGCGTGCTGCCATGTCCATGATAATCTGCGAGTTGCGCACGCGTAACTTTCCGTGGCTCACCATCTTCATCAACAAACAGCGGCGACCCATGAAGATGTAGGAACCAGCCCTCCTTTTCAGCATCGTAGAAGCCTTCGGCCATCGAAAAATCAAACTTTCCCTTTTTAAAAAAACCATCTCTTAGAAGATGTCTATTAAAAATATCCGTACCACAAAATGCTTCGTAAAGAAGATCGTCATAATTCAACGTAGCAATGTGAGCACCATGCGAGCGAATGTGATCACGCAAGCATTCAGAAAAATCGGCTTTGACCTCCGAATCTAGCCCCTCAACCTTAAGAGAATCCCGATCCAGAAAATAGCATGCTGCGTGGTGAAAATATCTGCGGATTGCGGCAGGAAACTCACGCCCATGGCCTGACAACCAGCCTTCTCCGGCGCCATTTCCAAGGCGGTCTTCAGTTTTGGATATAATGTCACAGGCGGATAGAATGCGCTGTAACTCTTCTAGTTGGTCCTCTCTCTGCGGAGCATCCGCGTCTTCATCTTCAATTACCTCATCCGGCAAACACGCACGAATCAGTTCTTTTTGATGTTCCGTCAAGCCATCTTCAACGTTCCAAGCATGTTCCAACGCACGTTTCAAATCGAAGAAATCGTTTGAGATAGAACGCCCCAAGCCATTGCCGAATATGAATAGTGATTTAACCAAAATAAAGCCTCCGCACCTGTGGCGCGAAGGCTACTATCATAAAAGATACGAGTAAATCTATTAACGCGTAAACTTCTTATACTTCACCCGCTTCGGTTCCACCGCATCGGGGCCGAGGCGGCGGATTTTGTCTTCTTCGTAATCTTCGAAGTTGCCCTCGAAGAACTCGACATGCGCCTCGCCTTCAAAGGCAAGGATATGCGTGCACAGACGATCAAGGAAGAAGCGGTCGTGGCTGATGATGATCGCGCAGCCGGCGAAATCTTCGATCGCCGCTTCCAGCGCTTGCAGGGTTTCCACGTCCAAGTCGTTGGTCGGTTCGTCGAGCAGCAGCACGTTGCCGCCCGATTTGAGCAGTTTTGCCATATGGACGCGGTTGCGTTCCCCGCCCGACAAAAGGCCCACTTTCTTTTGCTGATCGCCGCCTTTGAAGTTGAAGGCGCCACAATAGGCGCGCGAGTTCACCTGCGCGTCGCCAAGCTCGATCAGTTCCGCCCCGCCGGAAATCTCTTCCCAAACGGTTTTATTGGCATCGAGCGCGTCGCGCGACTGGTCCACATAGGCGAGCTTCACCGTGTCACCATAGCTGATGTCGCCGGCATCGGGGGTTTCTTGGCCGGTGATCATCCGGAAAAGCGTGGATTTACCGGCGCCGTTCGGCCCGATCACACCCACAATCGCCCCCGGCGGGATGCTGAAGGACAGATTTTCGATCAGCTGGCGGTCATTGTAGTGCTTAGCCAGACCTTCGACCTCGATCACCTTGCCGCCAAGGCGCGGCCCGTTCGGAATGATGATCTGCGCGGTCGAAATCCGGTCGCGTTCGGATTGATCGGCCATTTTCTCATAGGCCGAGATACGGGCTTTCGACTTGGCCTGACGGGCCTTGGCCCCGGCACGGATCCACTCAAGTTCTTTCGCCAGCACTTTTTGCTTGGCTTTATCCTCGCGGCTTTCCTGCTCAAGGCGTTTCGCCTTTTGCTCCAGCCAGCTCGAATAGTTGCCCTCGTAGGGGATGCCCCGGCCGCGGTCGAGTTCCAAGATCCAGCCGGTGATGTCGTCAAGGAAATACCGGTCGTGGGTGACGATCAGGATCGTGCCTTTGTATTCGATCAGGTGCTTTTGCAGCCAGGCGATGGTTTCGGCGTCAAGGTGGTTGGTCGGTTCGTCGAGCAGCAGCATGTCGGGCGCTTCAAGAAGCAGCTTGCACAAAGCGACCCGGCGGCGTTCGCCGCCCGAAAGCGTCGCGACATTGGCATCATCGGGCGGGCAGCGCAGGGCTTCCATCGCCACGTCGATCTGGCTGTCGAGATCCCACAGGTTCTCTGCGTCGATCTCGTCTTGAAGCTGCGCCATTTCCTCGGCGGTCTCGTCCGAGTAGTTCATCGCCAGATCATTGTAGCGCGCGATTTTCGCGGTCTTTTCCGCGACGCCGAGCATGACGTTTTCGCGCACGCTCAGGCTTTCATCCAGCTGCGGCTCTTGCGGCAGGTAGCCGATCTTGGCGCCCTTGGCGGCCCAAGCCTCGCCGGAGAAATCCTTGTCCCAGCCCGCCATGATGCGCAGAAGCGTCGATTTACCGGCGCCGTTGACACCGACCACACCGATTTTCACGCCGGGCAGGAAGTTCAGGCGGATGTTTTCGAAGCATTTCTTGCCACCCGGATAGGTCTTGGAGACACCATCCATGTGGTAGACATATTGATAGGAAGCCATGCGCGCACCTTTGGGAATGAGGGTTTGGTGGCTAGATAGGGGAAATGGCCCTTCGGGGGAAGGGGCGGAAAGGCGCAGTTGGCAACTGCGCAAGGGTGTTTTAGCCTGTCTTCAGAGGTGGGCATGCTGAAGACACTGAGAAAACTCTACTTTGGCAATTCGAAACGCGCCCATGCGTTTCGCTACGGGCTATTGGCCTTTGACCTGCTGACGGTGGTCTTTGTCATCACCACCTCCTTTTTTCCCCACACTGCGGCGGTTGAGACGGCCGATGAGGTGATTGGCGTGGTGATCGTGCTCGATTTCCTGGCCCGCTTCGCGATTGAGCCGCGCAAGCTGATGTTCTGGGCGCGGTTCTCCACCTGGGCCGACCTTGTGGCTTTGGTGTCGTTTATCGCGCCCGTGGCAGGGGAAAGCTTTGGCTTCATGCGGGTGCTGCGCACGCTGCGGCTCCTGCACGCCTATCAGATGCTCAGCCGCCTACGGCAGGATTTCAGCGCGTTTCGCCGCCATGAAGAGGTGATTTTGGCCACGATCAACCTGCTGGTCTTCCTGTTTGTGATGACCGGGCTGATCTATGCAACGCAGTTTCCCTCGAACCCGCAGATCCAAAACTATGCCGACGCGCTTTATTTCACGGTGACCACGCTCACGACCACCGGCTTTGGCGACATAACCCTGCAAGGCACCTCGGGTCGGCTTTTGGCTGTGGCGGTGATGATCTTTGGCGTGACCCTGTTTTTGCGGCTGGCACAGGTGCTCTTTCGCCCCTCCAAGGTGAAATACGAATGCCCCACCTGCGGGCTCAAGCTGCATGATGCCGATGCGGTGCATTGCAAGCATTGCGGCACGATCGTGCATATCGACACCGAAGGCTACACCTGACCTTTCCCATCGCTGCCAGATTGATGCGCTGCAACGGGTCGTTGCGGTGGCAAAAAAGTTCCCGTTTTTCCAGTTCACATCCACGCGACAATGGTTTTTCAGCGCACAATAGATGGTGCGTTTCGATGAATTCACACACCAAGCGCACAGGCCTATATCTCCCTCATGACGACGGAACAACCCGCCGACCCAACCTAAAACACTGATAGATATAGAGAACTGGAGAATATCATGCGTACCACTGTTGCCCTTGCCGCTGCCGCCCTTGCTCTGAGTGCAGGCTTTGCCAGCGCCGCCGAACCGAACCAAGGCCTGAAACAAATCGCGGCCTATCTGGGCGTGGATGCGGGCGCCTACAGCGCGACCGAACTGCACGAACTGCTCGCGGCGCGCAAAGACGGCGACCAATCGACCTACGCTTATCTGCTTGAGCGTGGCGACCTGAACAAAGATGCGGCCACCTCGGCGGGTAAATCCCAACTCGCGGCGCAGCTGAAGCTTGACCCGTCGGAATACACCTCGAACGAGTTGACGCTGATCAGCGAAGCCCGCCGCGATGGCGACCGGAATGCGGAAAACTTCCTGCTCAAGCACGAAAACCGCAACAACATCTACCACCCGGTGCCGCAAATCGGCCGCGACAGCTGATTTGAGATCACAGACAACCAAAAGGGCAGCTCCTCACGGGGCTGCCCTTTTTGCATTTAGCCCCATAGTTCCCAGCGCTCCGAAGCCGGATCGCGGCTAAGCGCAATACCTCAATCATGGTGCGAAGCCTCCGCTCAAGCGTCGCAGCGCAGATCCGATTGCCGTGACGAGTGCGCTCCGCATGCGCGACGCATTCCACACCGATCCCCGCACCGCGCCGCTTGAGCGCTGGTGACAGGCGAGTCGCCAGGGCCAAGCCTCTCCTCCCTGATGAAAGATTGCTACCCACCTGCAGACAGAAGCTGCCTCCGCCTAGGCAGTGCATTCCGCGCCATTCTGCCTATTGCGGCCCTATGAGGCCTCAGGCGGCGACGCCCCTCCCGCACCTTGACGAAGGCGAGCACCCAAACGGAAGCGGCCCGAGTTGGTTCCGTATACCATCGCTCACAAACGTGCGATTTTGGTTCATTTTTGCACATTAGTTGGCTTAATTAGATAAATTTACAGTCCATTCGCACAGTCCTATATCTTCCTCATGAAGACGAAACGAGCCGTCAAAAAAACCTAACACACTGATAGATATAGAGAACTGGAGAACATCATGCGTAACACCGTAGCCATCGCCGCCGTCGCCCTTGCACTTGGCACCAGCTTTGCCAGCGCCGCCGAACCGCGCCAAGGCCTGCAACAAATTGCCGACTACCTTGGCCTTGATGCGGGCGCCTATAGCGCGACCGAACTGCACGAACTTCTGGCCGCGCGCGATGCCGGCGACCAATCGACCTACGCTTATCTGCTTGAGCGTGGCGACCTCGCCAAAGATGCCGCCGCCTCGGATGGCAAATCGCAGCTTGCCGCGCAGCTTGGTCTGGATGCGTCGGCCTTCACCTCCGCAGAACTCACCCAAATCAGCGATGCCCGTCGCGATGGCGACCGGAATGCGGAGCATTTCCTGCTCAACCATGAAAACCGCAACAACATCTACCACCCGGTGCCGCAAATCGGCCACGACAGCTAATCCGATGCGACAACAAGAAAGGGGCAGTTCCTGACGGAGCTGCCCCTTTTTTTATGGAGATACGGCAGCGCGCCTAGGCGCTGCGAAACCGGATCACGGCGGGATGCAGCAAGGCTGCGTGCGTGGCTTCCACGATCACAGCGGGAAACCCCTCGATCAGCAAACGCACATCGCGCCCGATTTGCTCAAATTGCAAATCCTCTGCGCGGGGCACTGGCCCTTCGATCGCCAGTTCGATCTCATCGCCCGGCCGAAAGCCCGTGATCCGCGGCAAGGCCTCAAGCGGCACATCCTCAACACGCCGCGCCGATGGAGCTGCTCTGAGACGCGCGCTGCGCCGTGGCTTCAAGGGCTCGAGGGGTTCAAACGCCTGATACTGTGCAGCACGCCGTGCAAACAGCCGCCGCAACTCGACCCAAAGCACAATCACGATTGCGCAGCTTAAAGAGAGGATCAGTGCAAACATTGACCCTGTCCTCCTTGCAAGGTTTCAGATCGACCGGACACCCAACCGACAGATCGCAAAAGACAGATCGCTTTGAAACCCCTCTCGCACCAAAGGCGCGAGAGGCTGTGGTAATGCCCTAAGCGCGAAAGCCTCAGGCTGATTCCACCAAGCGCACGTTGACGCTCGTGACCGGGAATTGCGCCGGGTCGACCCCGTCGATGACCATAAGCGCTTTGCCGTTATAGCTGATCAGCGTGCTATTGCTGCCATAAGCCGAGGTCGTCACCGTGCCAGCCAAACTATCGGTCAGCACTTCGACAGCATCGCTGCCCACCTCAAAATCAGTCACATGGACTAGATCGTAGGTGTCAGGCTCATCGGTTGCGGCCAGGAAGGTGTCGTTCCCGCTCCCCCCCGTCAACAGCGCCCCATCCTCACCGGCGAGCGTGTCATTGCCCGCACCGCCATCAAGGATCGACGGACCGGATGCAGACGCTTCGCCAAGCGCGCCAAGGAAATCATCGCCATCGCCGCCAAGCAACGTATTCATCCCGCCCGTCGCAACAAGCGAGTCATTGCCTGTGCCGCCATCAAGCAAGTTGTTCCCGGCAGTATCGACCAACACATCATTGTCAGCGCCGCCGTTCAGCGTGTCATCGCCATCGCCGCCGTTGAGAAGATCGCCACCCGTGTAACCATTGAGCAGGTCATTGCCAGCACCGCCGAGAAGGAGGTCTGTATCACTGCCCCCATCGAGGTTGTCATCCCCAGCGCCGCCGTCCAAGATGTCATTGCCGGTGTTGCCGATCAGATAATCATCGCCGTCACCGCCCTCGAGGCTGTCATCGCCTGCTTCGCCGTAAAGCGTATCGCCGTTGCCGCCGCCCAAAAGCGTGTCATTGCCATCGCCGCCAAACAGGGTGTCGAAGCCATAACCGCCATTGAGCAGGTCATCGCCGCCAAGCCCCTCGATGAAATCGGCCCCAAGCCAGCTTGCGATATCATCATCGAATTCGGTGCCGGTCAGGCTGTCAGCCCCGTTGGTGCCAACCATTTGCAGGCCAGCCTGCTGCTGTGCGCCAACCAAAGTCGGATAGATGACGGTTGTGTCATCATCTTCGATGGTTAGCGAAACCTGCCCATCCAGATCGGCGGCCGAACCGCCATCAAAGAAGGCCACGGTCTCCCCGCCGAAGCTGAGCGACGCGCCGCCATCGACATCTTGCAAGGTGAAGGGCGTGCCGGGTGTGTAAGAGCTCACGCCGAGGATGAACTCCTGATCCTCATCCGGCGTGAAATCGGAAACGATGACAGGGTCATCGCCGCTTTGCCAAACAGACACAAAGAGGTCACTGCCATCACCGCCAACGAGCGTATCGCCATCATCGCCAACCAGCGTGTCATTATTCGCGCCGCCTTGAATAAGGTCCGCGCCGCTGCCGTCCAGATCAACGGCTGCAACAAAGTCGTTGCCATAGCCGCCATGCAGCGTGTCAGAACCCGCGGTGTCAATCAGCTCATCCGCCCCGAGGTTGCCGCGCAGAACGTCGTTGCCCGCGCCGCCAAGGATCGAGTCATTGCCGTGGCCACCGTCGATATAATCATTGCCGTCGGTGCCGATGAATTCCTCGTCGTCGTCGTCGCCGAAAATCGTTACGCCGAGACCGGTGTTGGACTGTTCGTTGTTCGAGGAACCATCGTCGTCATCGTCGCCCCCCGCGAAGGCCAAACCAGCGAGCAAGAAAGGGAACATCGAAAGAAGAATGAGACTGCCCATGGCACGCTCCAATAAATACACGTTAATAAATCGCTACCTTCCAGCCATACTTTTGGCAAGAAGACCCTAAACCTTGGATGATAATTGGGAAATTATGGAAACAATGCGGCACGCAGACGGCATTTGTTTCGCGCTCAAAGGCCGCTCTGCCTCAATGTTGCCATAAGAATGAAGGCGAGCCGCGCAGCCCAATCAGATTGGCCCGATTCGGTCTCAATCAGATCCTGACGCAGCTCAATCAGCACATTTGGCCGCCCCAGCCCCAAGGCGTGGCGGTCGATGCTGTCGCCCACCAAATGCCCGGCATAGGGTTCATTGTCGCCTACACAGATCCCTTCTGCCTCAAGCGCCGCAATCAGCGGGAGCGCCAAACGACTATCAAGATGCGAATGCAGGATGCCGACCTCCCACGGGCGCGGCGCACGCCCGCGCAACCGCGGCGTAAACGAATGGATGGCGCAAATCACCGTATCGGAGGAACGCGCCGCCAACAGCTCCAACGCGTCGTGATAAGGCCGATGCAGCCGCGCAAGGCGTTCCTCCACGCCCGCCGCCGATATGCCCCGGTTCGCAGGGATCACTGTGCCATCATAGAGTTGCATGACCAAAGTGGGATCGTCTTCACCCCGGTTCGGGTCGATCACTAGGCGCGAGAAATCGGACCAGATGATCGGCGCCTCCAGATGCGTTGCCAATTTTTGCGCCAGACCAAGTGCCCCGATGTCATAGGCGATGTGGCGCCCCATCTCGGCGGGCGCGATCCCCAGATCGCCGCCCCCCACCCAATCGGGCACACGATTGGTGGCGTGATCCACCGTCACAAGCCAGCGCGCGGCACGATTTTCGGTGATCTGATGAAAAGGTGCATCCACAGTCATGGTTTCTTCGTCATTATGTTGCACTGAAGATTTAGACGGCCCGCAGGCGGAGTGCCAGTTGCCCTGAGCAAAGTTTTACGGCATAGAGAACGCGGCCCACGAAATGACAGCAACACGAACACCCGAGGACGCATGAGACGCCTTCGCAATGTCAAGATCGTGGCCACGCTTGGCCCCGCATCTTCTGATTACAAAACCATCCGCGCATTGTTTGAGGCGGGCGCAGACGTGTTCCGGCTCAACATGAGCCATGGCACGCATGACGAACACCGCGTGCGCTATGACATCATCCGCCAGATCGAGGCCGATACCGGGCGCCCGGTGGCGGTTCTGGCCGACCTTCAGGGGCCAAAGCTGCGCGTCGGCACCTTTGCCGCCGTCGCCGCCGAGCTTGAAGAAGGCCAAATGTTCCGGCTCGATCTCGACCCGACTGAGGGCGACAGCCACCGTGTGTGCCTGCCCCACCCGGAGATCTTCGCCGCCCTCGAAGCGGGCGCGCGGCTGCTCGTCAATGACGGGAAGATCCGGCTCAAAGTGTTGGACTGCGGCCCCGATTACGCCAATTGCGAAGTGATGGTGGGCGGCACGATCTCCAACCGCAAGGGCGTGAACGTGCCTGATGTGGTTCTGCCGCTGGCCGCACTGTCCGACAAAGACCGCGTTGATCTGGAATTTGCCTGCGAACTGGGGGCCGACTGGCTTGCGCTCAGCTTCGTGCAGCGCCCCGAAGACGTGATCGAAGCCAAGGAGCTGGCCAAGGGCCGCGCGATGGTGCTCTCGAAAATCGAGAAACCCTCGGCAGAGCGCGCCTTTGACGAAATCCTTGAGGTCTCCGACGGGATCATGGTCGCGCGGGGCGATCTGGGCGTGGAACTGCCTGTTGAGGCTGTGCCGCCGATCCAAAAGCGCTTGATCCGCAAATGCCGCGCCGCCGCCAAGCCGGTGATCGTGGCGACGCAGATGCTCGAAAGCATGATCGAGAGCCCGATGCCGACCCGCGCCGAAGTGTCGGACGTGGCGACGGCCATC
The DNA here is from genome assembly GCF_900156655.1 of Rhodobacter aestuarii. Classification (GTDB taxonomy): domain Bacteria; phylum Pseudomonadota; class Alphaproteobacteria; order Rhodobacterales; family Rhodobacteraceae; genus Rhodobacter; species Rhodobacter aestuarii. Next base: position 287,485 of record NZ_FTOG01000002.1, read on the forward strand.
TATGAAGGCGCCGATGCGGTGATGCTTTCGGCGGAATCCGCGGCCGGGCGCTACCCGATTGACGCGGTGCAGACGATGAATGCGGTCGCCCAATCGGTCGAAAGCGACAGCACCTACCGCGACATCATCGAAGCCAGCCGCTCGGCGGTGCGTCAAACGGTGACCGATGGCATCGTGGCTGCGGCGCGCGAAATCGCCGAAACCACCGATGTTTCGGCGATCTGCTGCTACACCCAATCGGGCAAAACCGTGGGCCTGGTGTGCCGCGAACGCCCGCGTGTGCCGATCATTGCGCTGTCGCCGATCACGCAAACCCTGCGCAAGCTGTGCTTGAACTGGGGCGTGCATGCGGTGCGCTGCGATAAGGTGAGCCGCTTCAAAGAAGCCGTGGTCAATGCCGCCCGTGCGGCGCGCGACTATGGCTTTGCCGATGAAAGCCACCAGATCATCGTTGTAGCCGGTGTTCCCTTCAACGTGACCGGCACCACCAACATCTTGCGCGTCGCGCCTTGTGACGAACGATTGATCTACCGCACCGACCCGGAGTAACCTTCGTTAACGAAGACTCCGGAGGCCACGATGCATAGCGCCGATCTCTATCTTGTTTTGGGCATCATCGTGGCCGCGTTTGCGATCCCGGCGGTGATTTCCGCGTTTTCCGATAGCCGCCCGCCCCGCGCCGCCGCGATTGCGGTGCTGGTGGGCGGCGGGTTGATCCTCTTCGCCTTCATCTCACGGCCGGGCGGCTACACGCCCGACCAGATCCCTGCCGCCTTCACCCGCGTTCTGGCTTGGCTCCTGAACCAATAGAAAAAGGTCGGTTTTCCCTTGCCAAAAGCTGCGGGGCAGTCTAAAGGCCCCCACCTACCCCGCGCGGCCGGCCAATAGTGGCATGCCGAGTCGTGCGTTCACTCTCGAAAAGGAGATGAAAATGCCCAAGATGAAGACAAAATCGGCCGCCAAAAAGCGGTTCAAATTCACCGCGTCCGGCAAAGTTATTGCTGGTCCGGCTGGTAAGCGCCACGGCATGATCAAGCGCACCACCAAGTTCATCCGCGACAGCGCGGGCACGATGATCTTGTCCGATGCGGACGCGAAGATCGTCAAAAAATACATGCCCTACAACCGCTGATCAGGAGGCCTGAAACATGTCCCGCGTTAAATCCGGCAAGGTGACTCACGCCTCGCACAAAAAAGTTCTGAAGAAAGCGAAAGGCTACTACTCGGCCCGTTCGCGTAACTTCCGTACCGCGACCCAAGCCGTCGACAAGGCGAACCAATACGCCACCCGCGACCGTAAACAGCGCAAACGGAATTTCCGCGCGCTGTGGATCCAGCGTATCAACGCTGCTGTGCGCGCGTTCGACGCCGATATGACCTATTCGCGTTTCATCAACGGTCTGGCGCTCGCCGGGATCGAAGTGGACCGCAAAGTTCTGGCCGATCTCGCGATCGCTGAGCCGGAAGCGTTCGGTGCCATCGTCGAAAAGGCGAAGGCTGCCGCGGCCGCTGCCTAATTTCCCCTTTCGGGAACACATTGACCCCCGCGCGGCACCGCCCTCGCGGGGGTTTTTCTTTGATCTGCTTGAAATCGGGGCGCGGCGCGGTATGAACAGCGCAACCACCCCAAGGAGAGACGTCATGACCGCGCTCGATGTGCTTAAAGCGAAATATCTCGAAGGCATCGAGGCCGCTTCCGATGAGGCGAGCCTGGAAGAGTTGCGGCTGGCCGCGCTGGGTAAAAAGGGCGAGATCAGCCTGAAAATGCGCGAACTGGGCAAAATGACCCCGGAAGAGCGTCAAACCACCGGCGCCGCGCTGAACCGTCTGAAAGACGAGATCGACGCCGCCCTGCGCGCGAAGAAAGAGGCGCTTGCCGATGCGGCGCTTGAAGCGCGCCTGCAATCGGAATGGCTGGATGTGACGCTGCCGGGCCGCCCGCGCCGCCAAGGCACGATCCACCCGGTTTCCCAAGTGATGGATGAAGTCACCGCGATCTTTGCCGATATGGGCTTTGCCGTGGCCGAAGGCCCGCAGGTGGAAAGCGATTGGTATAACTTCGACGCGCTCAACATCGCGCCCGAACACCCCGCCCGCCAAGAGCATGACACGTTCTTTATGGCGCGCGACGCGGCCGACCCGCGCCCGCCGCATGTGCTGCGCACCCACACCAGCCCGGTGCAAATCCGCTCCATGCAAGCGCAAGGCGCGCCCATCCGCATTATCGCGCCGGGCCGTGTTTACCGCATGGATATGGACCAAACCCACACCCCGATGTTCCACCAAGTCGAGGGTCTGGCGATTGGCAAAGACATCTCGATGGCGAACCTGAAATGGGTGCTCGAGGAATTCTGCAAGACCTTCTTTGAGGTGCCCTCGGTCGAACTGCGGTTCCGCGCCAGCCACTTCCCCTTCACCGAACCCTCGGCCGAGGTGGATATTCGCTGTTCGTGGGACAATGGCCAGTTGAAGATTGGCGAGGGCAATTCGTGGATGGAAATCCTTGGCTCGGGCATGGTGCACCCCAAAGTGCTGAGCGCCGCCGGGATCGACCCGAACGAATACCAAGGCTTTGCCTTCGGCATTGGCATCGACCGTCTGGCCATGCTGAAATACGGCATCCCCGACCTGCGCGCTTTCTTTGAAAGCGACCTGCGCTGGCTGCGCCACTATGGCTTTGCGGCGCTGGATTTGCCGACGGTGTTTGGGGGCTTGAGTAAGTAATGCAAGAAATTACGGCATGTCAGGAAATATGCCGGGATTTCTCGTGGCTTGGCGCTATACCTACGATTTTGGAAGGGATCGTAGATGTGGCCCCCGCCGCCGCAATAGTATGGGCGAGTTGGAGTTACTTCAACAAAGTGCGCCTCGACAGAGACGCTGATCTCAGAAGACTTCGTCAAGAAGTGTATGGAAAATACTTGTTTGAGGTGGCGGAAGCGGAAAAAGAAATGTTCAAAGTAGGCGGTTTTGATCCTGCAAAACCTGCCATGCGCTTCCACGAGGAATTGACACTGATCGCTCCGAAACCCGTCCTAGACGCGTCAAAAGAATTCATTCGGACAGTCTTCTTTATCGGCCTAGACTTTGGGATGAAAAAGCGAGCCGAGGGTGCCGAACTCGCGGAACTGATCGAAAAAGAAAAGGCTTCGCGAGCAACTTATGCTACTGCCCATCAGAAACTTCTTACCGCTATGCGCCAAGATCTATTGGCGGGGAGTTCGATTCCAGTTGCACTCGGCGACGAAGAGTAACAATCACAATAATTCACCTCTCTCACTAACAGCCCCCACCCCGCGCTAACTGATCTTTCATTTGACGCCTGCATGCTTGGCCCCCATATTGTCTCTAACGGCAACCACAAAGGGGTAAGCCCATGAAGACCAGCAGAACCGTTGACCTGCCGCGTGAAGGTTGGGGCGGCTAATCCGTGACGGAGCCGCTCCCGCAAGCCGTGATGGCCAGCGGAAATGTCTTTATCAGCTACGGCCCTCTCATCTCGGCGGGGGCCGTTCTTGTATCGGCCATCGTGGCGGGCATCATTGCGCTGCGCAACATTGCCGAACAGCGCAAGATCGCGCGCCGCCGCGCCACGCTGGACCTGATCTCGCACCGCGAATGGGATGGCGATTACATCCGCATCCGGGCCGAGTTCAACAAACTCAAGCTCTCGCACCCGCCGCTCGAGTTCTGGGCCGCCGAGGAACATAAGGATTCGCCCCAGATCACCGTGATCCGCTCCATCTTGAACGATTACGAAATGATCTCGATCGGCATTCGCGAAGGCATTTTGGACGAGGCGCTTTACAAACGCTGGTTCCGCAGCAGCCTTGTGAACGACTATCAAAAAGCCAAGGCAACGATTGATACGATCCGGCAGCGCACCGGCGTGCCCACGATCTATGCCGAGTTTCAGGCGCTGGCAGAGCGCTGGACCAGCAAAAAGTGACCTTTTCGCCTGCATTTCATCGTTTCACAGTTGGCGGGAGTGGACTAAGAAGCCCACAACCCGCTGGGCAGGCGTGGCGGCGTTAAGCGCCCTCTGCCCGGCCCCACCCTTGACCTGGCCACCCGCATCACCGCATGTCTTCGCTTTTTGAAACAGATCACCGTCAAGGCTCGACCGAGCAGCGCCGCTTGTATGCGCTGTTTGAGATTGCCTATACCTTGGTCGATTTCGGGGCGGCGCTGTGTTTCATCGTGGGCTCGGTCTTTTTCTTTTACGACACACTCGTCTTTCCCGGCACATGGCTCTTCCTGATCGGGTCGATCCTGTTTGCCGCCAAACCCACCCTGCGCCTTGTGCGCGAGTTGAAACTGCTGCGCATGGGCGATTATGCCGATATCGCCGAACGCCGAAAATAGGGGTCCACTATGAAATTCACCCTCTCCTGGCTGAAAGACCATCTCGACACCGACGCTTCGGTGGACGAGATCGCTGAAGCGCTCACCGACCTTGGCCTTGAGGTTGAGGAAGTCGTGAACCCTGCGGCGAAACTGGCCACCTTCACGCTGGCCAAAGTGCTGCATGCCGAAAAGCACCCCGATGCGGATAAGCTGCGCGTGTGCAAAGTGCTGACGAACGAGGGCGAGAAGGTCATCGTTTGCGGCGCGCCGAATGCGCGTGAAGGCATCACCGTCGTTTTGGCGAAACCGGGCGACTATGTGCCGGGCATTGATGTCACCCTTGGCGTGGGCAAAATTCGCGGCATCGAGAGCCACGGGATGATGTGCTCCGAACGCGAGTTGGAACTGTCGGACGAGCATAACGGCATTATCGAACTGCCCTCGGGCGAGGTCGGGGACACATTCATCGACTGGCTGGCCGAAAACCGCCCCGAAGCGGTGGACCCGGTGATTGAAATCGCGATCACGCCGAACCGCCCCGATGCGTTGGGCGTGCGCGGTGTGGCGCGGGATTTGGCCGCGCGCGGTATTGGGCAGTTGAAACCGCTCGAAGTGGAGGCGGTGCCGGGCGGATTTGAGAGCCCGATTTCGGTGCAAATCGACCCGGCGCTGAAAGAAAAAGGCTGCCCGCATTTCACCGGGCGTTTGATCCGTGGCGTGAAGAACGGCCCCTCCCCCGCATGGCTGCAAGCGCGACTGATGGCGATTGGCCTGCGCCCGATCTCGGCCTTGGTCGATATCACCAACTACTTCACCTATGATCTGAACCGCCCGCTCCACGTCTTTGACGCGGCGAAAGTGGCGGGCAATCTGCGGATCATCCCCGCCAAGGGCGGCGAAGAACTGCTGGCGCTGGATGGCAAGACCTACACGCTCAGCACCGGCCAAATGGTGATTTGCGACGACAAAGAGCCCGAAAGCTTGGCCGGCATCATGGGCGGCGAACTTTCCGGCGCGACCGAAGACACGGTCGACGTCTTCCTCGAAAGCGCCTATTGGGACCCGATCACCATTGCCGCCACGGGCCGCGCGCTGAAAATCAACTCCGATGCGCGCTACCGCTTTGAGCGTGGCGTGGACCCGGCCTTCACGCTGCCGGGGCTGGAACTGGCGACGCAAATGGTGCTGGATCTGTGCGGCGGTGAAGCCTCGAACGTGGTCTCGGATGGTGCGCCGCTGGATACCACCCGCGCCTATAAGCTCGACCCGGCCCGCGTGATTTCGCTTGTTGGGATGGATATCCCGGAAGCGACGCAACGCGAAACGCTCACCGCGCTTGGCTTCACGCTTGAGGGCGATATGGCCACCCCGCCGAGCTGGCGCCCCGATGTTTTGGGCGAAGCCGATCTGGTCGAGGAAGTGGCGCGGATCGCCTCGCTCACCAAGCTTGAAGGCAAGCCGATGGCGCGTGAAACCACGGGCGTGCCCGATGCCATTTTGACGCCGCTGCAAGTGCGCGAACGCACGGTGCGCCGCACGATTGCCGCGCTTGGCTACAATGAATGCGTGACCTACAGCTTCATTGATGCGAAATCGGCCACCCTTTTTGGCGGCGGGGCCGAGGCCACGCGGCTGGAAAACCCGATCTCCTCGGAAATGACCCATCTGCGCCCCGACCTTTTGCCGGGGCTCTTGCAAGCCGCCGCCCGCAACCAAGCGCGTGGCTTTGCCGATCTAGCGCTGTTTGAGGTTGGGCCGGCCTTCACCGGCGGCGAACCGGGCGACCAAGTGCTGCAAGCGGCGGGTCTTTTGGTTGGCGCATCCGCCCCGCGCGACCCGTGGGGCTCGCGCCGCGCGGTGGATGTTTATGACGCCAAGGCCGATGTCGAAGCCGTGCTGAGCGCCATCGGTGCGCCTGCACGCGCGCAAATCAACCGCAAGGTCGCGGGCTGGTTCCATCCGGGCCGGTCGGGCAATATCGCGCTTGGGCCGAACCTGATGGCGAGCTTTGGCGAAGTGCACCCGAAAGTGCTGCGCGAAATGGGCGTGAAAGGCCCGGCAGTCGCGTTCACGCTGCATATCGCTGCCGTGCCCTTCCCGAAGGTGAAAACCCCCACCCGCGCTGCGCTGAAACTGAGTGATCTGCACGCCGTGGAGCGCGATTTCGCCTTTGTGGTGGATGCGGGCGTCGAGGCGATCACCGCCGTAAACGCCGCCTACGGCGCCGATAAAACGCTGATCGAGGCGGTTTCGGTCTTTGACCAGTTCACCGGCGCGAAAGCCGAAGAACAGATGGGCCCGGGCAAAAAGTCGATCGCGCTTTCGGTGCGGCTGCAACCGCGCGACAAAACGCTGACCGATGCCGAGATTGAGGCCGTGGCGCAAAAGGTGGTCGATAAGGTCACTAAAGCCACCGGCGGCACGCAACGCAAATAACCGCGCGTCGCGTGACGCAAGTCACGCTGTGCAAAGGGCAAAAACAGGTTAGGCTCCTCCCATCCGGGAGGGGCCTTTTTGCAATTCGATTATGTGATCTTGGGCGGCGGCTCGGCGGGCGCGGTTCTGGCGGCACGGCTCAGCGAAGATGCCGATATATCCGTCTGCTTGGTCGAGGCGGGAGACGAGGCGCGCGATATTTTGGTGCGAGCACCCGCATTGGTGGCGGCTTTGGTGCCGGGCTATTTGCGCGCGCATAACTGGGCGCTGCACACCGTTCCGCAACCGGGGCTCAACGGGCGGAGGGGGTTCCAGCCGCGTGGGCGGGGGTTGGGCGGCTCTTCGGCCATTAACGCGATGCTCTATGTGCGCGGCCACCCGTCAGACTATGATCGCTGGGCCGAAATGGGCGCCACGGGCTGGGCGTGGGGGGATTGCCTGCCGTGGTTCAAAACGTCCGAGCGCAATATGCGCGGGGCGTGCGCCTTGCATGGCGATGCCGGGCCGCTGCAAGTGGGCGATCAACGCCGCCCGCGCAAAATCTCGCAAGCCTTTATCGAGGCTTGCGGCGCAGTCGGCTGCGCACCGAATGAGGATTTCAACGGGCCAGACCAAGAAGGCGCCGGGCTCTACCAAGTCACGCAATTTTGGGATGGGCCGCACAAGGGCGAGCGCTGTTCGGCGGCTGCCGCCTATCTGCACCCGGCAATGCAGCGCCCCAATCTGACCGTGCTGACCCGCAGCCGCGCCGACAAGATCCTGCTTGAGGATGGGCGCGCGGTGGGCGCTTTGGTGCGCCAAGGCCGCAAACGGTTGCGGGTTGAGGCGCGGGCAGAGGTGATTGTGTCGGCGGGCGCCTTTGGCTCCCCCCAGCTTTTGATGCTTTCGGGCATCGGCCCCGGCGCGCATCTGCAAAGCCTTGGCATTGCGGTGCGAAATAACCTGCCCGGTGTCGGTGAAAACCTGCATGACCACCTTGATTACATCATTTCCTATACCTCGCCCCGGCGCGATGTGGTGGGGCTGAACCCCGGCGGGCTGATGCGGCTTGCCCGCGCCGCAGGGGGCTGGCGCAAACATGGCGAGGGGCTTTTTGCCTCCCCCATGGCAGAGGGCGGGGCGTTCTTGCGCTCCTCGCCTCAAGAGCCGATCCCGGATTTACAGATGCATTTCGTTGTCGGCATCGTCGATCAGCACATGCGCAAGATGCATACGGCCAATGGCTGGTCTGCCCATATCTGTGCCCTGAGGCCCCATGGGCGCGGCACGCTGCGTCTGGCCTCAAGAAACCCGCGCAAAGCGCCGCTGATTGACCCCGCCTTTTTGGCGGATGCGCGCGATGAAGCGCTGATGCTGCGGGCCGGACAGGTGCTGGAAAAGATCACCTCAGCAGCGCCGTTGGCGCCGTGGCGGGGCGAGCGGCTGTACCCGCATGATGGATCAGATGCGGCGATCATGGCCGATATCCGCGCCCGCGCCGACACCGTTTATCACCCCGTTGGCACCTGCCGGATGGGCACCGATGAGCAGGCCGTGGTGGACCCAAAACTGCGGGTGCGCGGCATTGCAGGGCTGCGGGTGGTTGATGCCTCGGTCATGCCGCAGCTTGTCAGCGGCAATACCAATGCCCCAACGATCATGATTGCGGAACGCGCGGCGGCCTTTATCCGCGCCGATCGCAAAGGCGGTTAGCGCCGCCTGCGTGGCACGATCGGCACCGAGGTCGCTTGATAGTCGATGGACGGATGGGGCGGTTGGCCCTGCGTTTGCCCCCAAAACGCCGGGCCGCCAAGGCGCAAAAAGCGCGGCAAAATCATCGCAACGCCCGCCACGAAGCCCCCCACATGCGCCATATAGGCCACGCCATCGCTGCCCGCGCCAAGGCTGTTAAACAGCTGAAACGCGAACCATGCCCCCAGCACCCAAAAGGCGCGCAGGGTGAAAATTTTGTAGATGATGATGAAGATCACCAAAATATCGACACGGGCGCGGGGGAAGAGCAGCAAATACCCCCCCATCACCGCCGCCACCGCGCCAGAGGCCCCAACCATTGGCACCGAACTATGGGGCTCAAGCGCGATTTGCGCGGCCGCAGCAGCCAATCCGCCCAGCAGGTAAAAGATCGCAAAGCCAAAATGGCCAAGCTGGTCTTCTAAGTTGTCACCAAAGACCCATAAAAACAGCATATTACCGCCGATATGCATGATCCCGGCATGTAAGAACATGTAGGTGAACAGCCCATGCAGCCAGACGCCATGCGTGACCGCCTCGGGATACAGCGCGCCCTGCAGCCACAGCCCGCGCATATTGCCCCCCCAATCTACGGTGAGCAGATAGATGATAAGATTGAGCGCAATGATCGCCCAAGTGACCCAAGGCGTGCGGTTCGACGGGTTGTGATCGCGGATCGGGAACATGAGGCGAGCCTTTCGGAAACCTGTGGCGGCGTCAAGCGGGGCTCATTTATGTGCACGGATCAGCGGCTTGCCTTCAAGATCGGTGAATTCCAGCGTCTCGCCCACAAGCCGCAGCCCCTTGGCGCGGCCAATCGTGGAATGGAAGGCCTGCTCCACCTCCATCTCCGTAGGCGGGCACATCATCCGGGTGCCGCTCAGCGCGCCGACATGCAACAGGTTTTCACGCATCTCGACCCGGCCAGAATAGCGATTGCAGCCAGATTGCCCCGCAATCACCCCCGGTTCAGGCGCGGTCATCGTGACCGCGATCCCATCGGGCACCACCATGCCCGCAATATCGAACACATGCCATTGGCTCGCGTGATCGAGCAGGTTCAGCGGATCGGTCAAAGGTTTGGGCACCTCTTCCTTGCAGGCGGCAAGGGCAAGGACCAGAACAAGCAGCAGGCTCGGGCGCATGGGCACTCCATCAATTTGGACGAGACTGCGCTTGCCCAGACGACGACGCAAGCCGCCTCACGCAAAGGTGTGCCCTAGAACGTGGGCGGCGTGTTCACCCAGATCACCACCGTGCGCCCGTCAGCGGCATTGGCCCAAGCATGCGGTCGGCGGCTTTCAAAATAGATGCTGTCGCCGGGGCCAAGTTCGTGCAGTTCATCGCCATCTAGGGTGATGCGAAAGCGCCCCTCAATCACGGTGATAAACTCTTCGCCCGCATGGCCATAGCCGCCCTCAGACGCGGCACCGGGGGCGAGAATGAAGCGGTGGCAATCCATCTGCCGCTCGCCCTCAGCCAAAACTTCGACCCGCACGCCCTCGACCGGCATCGGCCAAATCCGCGCCGCGCCCGCGCGCACAACGGGATGCCCCTCTTCCTCCTGCCCAGAGAGGCGCGAGACCGTGGTGCCATAATATTGCGCGAGATCGGCAAGCGTCTTGAAGGACACGCCTGCCCCGGTGCGCTCAAGCGTGCTGAGCCCAGAGGCCGAGGCCCCAACGGCCTGCGCCACCGCCTCCAGCGTTTCGCCGCGCGCTTGGCGCAATTGGCGCAAAGCCGCGCCAAGCGGTTCGTTGGTGATCGCGGCCTCAGTGGGTGCGCTGTTTTCACTTTCGAGCGCGGCCCGAATGGCCGCCGGGTTCAACCCCGCCTCGCGCCGCAAATAAGCGATGCGCTGCAACCGCGCCACATCCGCCGCCGCGTAAAGCCGCTGCCCAGAGGCACGGCGCTGCGGTGTCACCAAGCCTTGCGTCTCCCACAGCCGCAAGGTGGAGGGCGCAACCCCCGCCGCGCGTGCCGCCTCGGTCACCCGAAACAGCGGGGGCGGCGCATCGGGTTCCGTGTCGGAGGAAACAGGTTTGGGCAATGGATCAGTCATTTTTGCAGCCTTACGCCCAGAAGATGCGCCCTGCCACCGAAACTGACAAGAATTTTCTTGCAGAAAAAATGCAAAGTGATGAAGGATGGGGCATCTCGAATCGGAGCCCCCCATGACTGTCCAGACCTCGCCGGAACTCACCGCACGCCGCCAAGACGCCATCGCCAAGGGCGTTGGTATGACGACGCAGATCTATGCCGAACGGGCAGAGAATGCGGAGATCTGGGACAAAAACGGCACCCGTTACATCGACTTTGCGGCGGGCATCGCGGTGGTGAACACCGGGCACCGCCACCCAAAGGTGATCGAGGCGGTGAAGAAGCAATTGGATGCGTTCACCCACACCTGCCACCAAGTCGTGCCTTATGAAAACTACCTCGCGCTGGCCGAGCGGCTGAATGCGCTGGTGCCGGGGGATTTTGCGAAGAAAACCATCTTTGCGACCACTGGGGCGGAAGCGGTGGAAAACGCCGTGAAGATCGCGCGGCACTATACCGGGCGCGCGGGCGTTGTGGCCTTTGCGGGCGGCTTTCATGGCCGTACTTTCATGGGCATGACGCTGACCGGCAAGGTCGCGCCCTATAAAGCGGGCTTCGGCCCGATGATGAATGATGTTTGGCACCTGCCCTTCCCCTGCCCGCTGCATGGCGTGAGCGCCGAAGAGGCCGTCGCGGGGCTGGAGCGGCTCTTTAAAGCGGATATCGAACCGGGCCGTGTGGCGGCGATTATCGTTGAACCCGTGCAGGGCGAAGGCGGCTTCTACCCGGTGCCCGAAGGGTTCATGGGCAAGCTGCGCGAACTTTGCGACAAGCATGGGATCGTGCTGATTGCCGATGAAGTGCAGACTGGCTTTGCCCGCACCGGCAAGCTTTTCGCGATGGAACACCACGGCGTTGCGGCGGACCTCACCACGATGGCGAAGGGGCTGGGCGGGGGTTTCCCGATCTCGGCGGTGACCGGGAAAGCCGAAATTATGGACAGCCCGAACCCCGGCGGGCTGGGCGGCACCTATGCCGGTGCGCCGATTGCCGTGGCTGCCGCCCATGCGGTTTTGGATGTGATCGAAGAAGAAGACCTTTGCGCCCGCGCCGAACGCTTGGGGGCACGGCTCAAACAACGCTTGGCGGCGATGCAAGACGCGGTGCCGGAAATCGTCGATATCCGCGGCCCCGGCTTCATGAATGCGGTCGAATTCAACGTCGCCGGCACCGAGACGCCGAACCCCGAAATGACCAACCGCATCCGCGAAGAAGCGCTGAAACGCGGCCTGATCCTGCTCACCTGCGGGGTTTATGGCAATGTGATCCGCTTCCTTGCGCCGCTCACCATCCCCGATGCAATCTTTGACGAGGCGCTTGATATCCTTGAAGCCTCGATCCTTGCGGCAAAGGGCTAAACGATGTGGGGCGAGGCACCGCACGGGCCTGAGCGGCTGGATACCACCGACCAACGCCTGATCGCGGCCTTGCGCCGCGACGGGCGAGCGGCGGTCTCTGACCTTGCCGGGCACTTAGGTCTGTCGCGCGCCACGGTGCGCGCGCGGATTGAGCGGCTGATGAACCGGGGGGAAATTTCGGGCTTCACGGTGATCACCCGCACCGATGTCGCCACCGCCCCGGTGCGCGGGCTGATGATGCTGGCCATCGACGGGCGGCAAACCGAAAAGATCGTCACGCGCCTTTTGGGTCTGCCGCCGGTGCAAGCCGTGCACACCACCAATGGGCAATGGGATCTGATCGCGGAAATTGGCGCACGGTCTTTGGCGGAACTGGACGAGACACTGTTGCAAATCCGCCGTCTTGAGGGTGTCAGCCGCACCGAGACGAACCTACAGCTCTCGTCGCGCCGCCCCGCAGCCCGGTTCTAGGCGAACTCGCGCGCGAGGCCTTGAATTTCCGGGTCTTCGGTTGTATCTCGCCACGTCCCGGTTAGAATGGGTCAAGACCGCCCCCGAAGGGCGCCAACGAAGGTATGCCGATGTCCTGGACCGATGAACGCGTCGAACTTCTCAAGAAGATGTGGACCGAGGGGCAATCTGCCAGCCAGATCGCTAAGGAACTGGGCGGGGTGACCCGCAATGCCGTGATCGGCAAGGTTCACCGGCTGGGCTTGTCGAACCGGGTGGAAGGGGGCGCAAGTGCCGCCGCTGCGGCCCCTGCCGCCGCGCCCGCGCCCAAACCCGCCGCACCGGAACCCACGCCCGCCCCCGCCGCTGCGGCCCCTGCCGCGCGCCCGGAACCCGAGGTTGAAGTCGAGCCCGTGCGCCCGGCTGCCGCCGCAACCCCGCGCCCGACGCCCGCGCCCGCTGCTGCGCCTAGCGCCCCCACGGCGGCCCCGGCACCTGCGCTGCGTAAACCGGGCATTGTGCCCGCTGGCCAACCGCTGCCGCCGCAGCCCTCGCTCAATGAAATCAGCCCTGAGACGCTGGCTTCGGTCCGCGAAGTGGAAAAACGCTCGCGCAAAATCTCGCTGATGGAACTGACCGAGCGCACCTGCAAATGGCCGATCGGCGACCCGGCAACGGACAATTTCTATTTCTGCGGCCTGCCCGCGCAAGCTGGCAAACCCTATTGCGAGGCGCATGTCTCGGTCGCATTCCAACCGATGAGCGCCCGCCGCGACCGCCGTCGCTAAGTGCGACAAAAATCAAAGCAAAAAGGGCGCCGCGTGGCGCCCTTTGTTGTTTCTGGAGAAAGGCTTAGAACTTCCGGGTCCAGCCAATCGCGGCAGAAACTTGGTGCATCTTGATCTCTACTGCACCGCCGCCCATTGCCAGTGGAATCGACGGGTTCGACACGCTGTTCGACAAGACGTAGCTGACCGAGAAATCAAGCTGATCGCGATCATTGAGCCGTTTGGAGCCCCCGACACTGAAGTGATCTTCGACCACGCCGGGCGCCAAAATGTTCAGCGCGACGTCTTCCGGCCCAATTGGGTTCGTGGCATGGGCATAGCCTGCGCGCCACGTCATATCGGGCGATTGCTGCCACTCGGCCCCGATGCGAATGACATCCACATCATCCCAGCCAAAGCCTGCGCCGCCCGCAGCCCCAAAGGCCCCGGCATCGGTCGCATTCCCGACCGCACCGATATCGCTATAGAAAATGCGCTGCACATCCAAAAGCAGCGTCAGATCACTGCGCGCCTTAAACGCCAAACCAGCGGTGATCGAGGCCGGAATGTCAAAATCCCCGCCATCTTCAAAAAGCCCGGCATATTTGTCGAATTTCGACATATCGAACCGGGTTTGCCCAGACAGACCAAGCGTCAACTGCGGGCTCACCTCATATTGCATCCCAAGCCGTAGCCCGACGCCATAAGACATCTCATGCGCCATATTGGTCATGTTTGCCCCGTTGACAGACATCCCAGCGAAAGCACCCAGCCCCTCTGCCCCAAAGCTTTGAATGGCGAGCGTCGGCGCAATCCCCCAACTAAACGCCCCGTCTTTTTTCGCATAGGTCGCCGAAATGAAAAGCTGCGTCAGGTCCACACCCGCTTCGCCGCCGCAAAAGACCCCGGTGCCCCCGCCACACCCGAGCGCGCTATTCGCAACAGCCGGATAAGAAGTGTTCATGCCGCCATTGCCATAAACGGCAAAGTTCAAGACCGCGCCATTGGCGAGCGGGCGGTTATAGGCGAAGTTCGGCACCGGAAAGATGTTTTGGTCGCTTTTCACCGTGCCGGGGGCAATCATCATGGTGCCCGTGCCGGTATATTCCCGAAACGGCGCGAACAGCTCCACGCCCATATTCATCTGATGCCCGACCGAGGCAACGGCAGCCGGGTTGATCGCGCCGGACATCGCATCTTGGCTAAAGGCCACACCTGCGCCCGCCACGCCGCGTTGCGCAGTGCCGTAGCCAAGAGCAAAATAGCCTTCGGTCGCCTGCGCCGCGAAGGGAAGCCCGGCCAAGAGGCACAGCGCCACGCCCCCAGCCAAACGGGATTTCGCAGAGAAATTCATAGGGTCCTCCATCAGCGCCGGAGAGGGGCTTTGGGTCTTCCCGACACACGAAGCCCCCGGCCCGACCCCGCGCATCGTGACTTCTGCACAGCGAGCATAAACTTTCCGTGATCTAAATCATATATTTCATTTTCACTGAGTGATTGGGGCGGGAAGGCTCAGTCTTTCTTGCCTAGCACCCCGGTGAACACCGCCGCCGCCGTGGCCAAAAGCAACCAGCCCGAAAGCTGCACAGCCCAACGCGCCCAATAAAGCGTTAGGCCAAACGCGCCCCGATCTTTGGAAGGCGCCCAAGCATCTTCCTGCCCCAATGTGTCGAGCGGTAAGAACAGGTCAAGAGCATAAAGCGCGGGCGAAAAGGTCTCGTAATCGCGGTAGGCGGTGCTTTGCTCCCAAAGCTGCAACGGCATGGTGCAACCTTCAACTTGTTGCGCTTTGCACCCCTGCTGAGAGGCATCGAGCCATTCCGCCGAAGTTAGCACCACGGGCGAGGCGGGGGCAAATTCCCCGCGTTGATAGGTTTGATCGGAGAGCCACCACGTCGCAATCAGGATCAACAGCGCTGTGCGCAAGGCTTTGAATGGGGCGTGACCAAAGCCAAAGGTATCTCGATATATCCGGCCCCAAATAAGGGAAAGGATAGCGGTCCCTTTCCCAAATGTATCGGGCTTTGATTGCGCCATGGCACGCGCGAAGGCCGCCCACATCAGCCGTTCATCGCGGGCAAACCGCACCTTGGCCGCATCAATACGGTGGCCCATGCTTTCGTAAACCTTGGCAAGCTGACTATAAGGCTGCGGGTCGAAATCTCTTCGCGTTGAAGGTTTTGTTGTTGGGGAAGTAAGCGTCCGCTCCCCCTTCCGCGCCAAGAGAGCGAGGCGGTCCTGCACCGTCATATCGCTTTGAATCGAGTCGTAGCGGAATCCGGAGAGTTTGGCGGTTTCGACGCAGGCCCAAGAGGCGGTGTCGTCGGTCAAGCGGGAAACGCTGGTTTCGGTGAGGTCGAGAGCTTCGACGGCTCCAGAGATTTCTTCCCAGAAGAATCCGCCGCCGATCTTTGCGCCCTCGGCGTCGAAAACCCCCTCGATCTTTGCTGATCGGCAACGAAGATTTCCTGTCACCTCTGTCCGCACGAAGTTCACCTCGCCCGTGGCGGTGAACCCGTTGCGCAAGAACACATTCGCTCCGATCACGGCGCTATCGCAGTTCAAGGCGCGACCCTGCAGTGCCGAGAAACTGCCGCCATCGCAAGAGAGTTGCCCGGTGATCTTGGCCCCCACGAAGTTCACCTCGCCCGTGGCGGTGAAACCGTCGCTCAGGAACACGGCCGCCCCGATTACGGCGGCATCGCAATTCAACGCGCGGCCCTCAGTCACCGAAAGGGTGCTGCCGATGCAGTCCAAAGTGCCAGCTATGCGCGCCCCTGCCAGATCGACCAGGCCGTTCGACTCGAGGCCCTTTCGCAGAAACACATTTCCCGCGCAAGTCAGCCTGTGGGCATTCAGCCCCGGCAGTATTGATCCCTGAAGGAACAGGTGTTTCAGGTGTGCATCTTGCAGCAGCGGGGGCGCTTCGAAAACGCAAGCGTTTGCTTTTAGCGAGCGGCCGCAGTCCACTTCCTCCAGATCAAGTTTGTTCCCGATCCAGAGTCCCCACAATTCGACCCCTTCGTGGCGGCAGGTCACGCCGGGCAGGTCCTTGGTCAGCAGCCAGCGGATAAGCCGTGCGTCAAAGCGGTTTTCGTCGGTCGCGACCTCGGGGCTTCTCAGGTCGGCCCAATTTAAATCGTTGCTGCGGGCCCACCCCCCCGACACGATAAACTCTCGCTCCCGTGGCCAAAGCTCTCGCTCCAGTCGCTTCTCCGCCCATTCAAACGGGTCACTCAAATCATTACCGGCCATACGAGCCCCTCCAATATCGGGCCATCGTGCGCAGTCACCAGCTTTCGCGCAAGGTGCTTCCCGTCGCAGGGGTTCCCGGTGTATAGCGCTGCCATGAGCCAGAACCCGCCCGATCTTCGCCCCGACCTTGCGCCCAAAGCGCAATTGACTGATGCGCCGCGCCCCGGCCAGCCGACCATTGGCATGGTCAGCCTTGGTTGCCCCAAGGCGCTGGTGGATAGTGAGCGCATTCTCACCCGCCTGCGGGCCGAGGGCTATGCGATCTCGCCCTCTTACCAAGGGGCCGAGGCGGTGATTGTGAACACCTGTGGTTTCCTTGACAGCGCCAAGGCCGAAAGCCTTGAGGCGATTGGCGAGGCTTTGGCGGAAAACGGCAAGGTGATTGTGACCGGCTGCTTGGGCGCGGAGCCCGAGTTCATTACCGGGGTGCATCCCAAGGTTTTGGCGGTGACGGGGCCCGAGCAATATGAACAGGTGCTCGATGCTGTGCATGGGGCCGTGCCGCCCAAGCCCGACCCGTTTGTTGATCTGCTGCCGCCGACCGGGGTGAAGCTGACGCCGCGCCATTTCAGCTATTTGAAAATTTCAGAGGGCTGCAACCACGCCTGCAAATTCTGCATCATCCCCGATATGCGCGGCAAGCTGGTGAGCCGCCCTGCCCATGCAGTCCTGCGCGAGGCGGAAAAGCTGGTGGAGGCGGGCGTGCGGGAGTTGTTGGTGATCAGCCAAGACACCTCCGCCTATGGGCTGGACCGCAAGCATGAAGCGAGCCCGTGGAAAGAAGGCGAGGTGCGCGCGCATATCACCGACCTGACCCGCGCATTGGGCCAAATCGCGCAGCCTTCGGGGGCTTGGGTGCGGCTGCACTATGTCTACCCCTACCCGCATGTGCGCGAGATGATCCCGCTGATGGCGGAGGGGCTGGTGCTGCCCTATCTGGATATTCCGTTCCAACACGCCCACCCAGATACGCTCAAACGCATGGCGCGGCCCGCGGCTTCGGCCAAAACGCTTGATGAAATCGCGGCGTGGCGGCGCGATTGCCCCGAGATCGTGCTGCGTTCGACCTTTATCGTCGGCTACCCCGGCGAGACCGAGGAAGAGTTCCAATATCTGCTTGATTGGATGGATGAGGCGCAACTCGACCGGGTGGGCTGCTTCCAATATGAAAACGTGGCCGGGGCGCGCTCCAACGACCTGCCCGACCATGTGCCTGACGCGGTGAAGCAAGAGCGTTGGGACCGTTTCATGGAAAAAGCGCAAGCGATTTCAGAAGCGAAGCTCGAAGCCAAAGTGGGCAGCCTGCAACAGGTTCTGGTCGATGCCGTCGATGATGAGGGCGCCACCTGCCGCACCCGCGCCGATGCGCCCGAAATTGATGGAAATCTCTTCATCGACGAAGATTTCGAGGGGCTTAGCCCCGGCGATATGGTGACCGTCGAGGTCGAAGAAGCCTCTGATTATGACCTCTGGGGGCGGATCGTCTGATCCCCCCATAGGCCGCAATGTCGCGTGCCAAAATGCCCCGCGTCCCAATGACCATTGCAATTTCCTTGCTTTTTCGGTGCGTTTGCGGGCATACAACTCCCGCGCAACGCGCTAGCTCGACGACCTGCTCCGTTACCGGCTTCAGTAGTTCTCGATCGTGACGTGACTGAGCCGGGCCGCCGCAATTTCGCGGGCGGCATGTAAAAGGAGACGACGGATGGCCAACGGCACCGTGAAATGGTTCAACCAAACCAAAGGCTTCGGCTTCATCGCCCCGGAAACCGGTGGCAAGGACGTGTTCGTCCACATCTCGGCGGTGGAACGCGCCGGTCTGCGTGGCCTCAATGACGGCCAAGCGGTGACCTTCGACCTCGAAAAAGGTCGTGACGGTCGCGAATCGGCGATCAACCTCGCGCTGGCCTAAGCCTAAGCGCAGAGATGATGCGAAGCGGTCCCATCGGGGCCGCTTTTTTCTTTGTGCAAAAGGATTTCTGGCGATGAGAGGGGCGGTGATGCGGCCCGCGCGCCGAAACACCTCAGGATGCACCAGCGAATCACCGCAAAACCCAAGGTTGTAGCACCGCCTTCAAACTCCATGCTTCCCAAACGCCTTATTTTCCTGTATGCGCGCCCCATCTGCGACGTGAGTCCACGCCCCCGGGACACATGCGAAGGATAGGGGGCGGCGGCAATGGGGCCGCCATATGCCGGGAGACATGGGACGGGCCCATGCGTGCTCCCAGACAGGATACGCTGATGTTCAACGTTACGAAAAAATCGATCCAGTGGGGCGAAGAAACGCTCACTCTGGAAACGGGCAAGGTTGCCCGTCAGGCCGATGGCTCGGTGATCGCCACTTTGGGCGAGACCTCGGTCATGGCCAACGTGACCTTCGCCAAAGAGGCGAAGCCGGGGCAGGATTTCTTCCCGCTGACCGTGCACTACCAAGAGAAATACTATGCCGCGGGCAAAATCCCCGGCGGCTTCTTCAAGCGTGAAGCGCGTCCTTCCGAAAAGGAAACGCTGACCTCGCGCCTGATCGACCGTCCGTGCCGTCCGCTGTTCGTGCCGGGCTTCAAACATGAAGTGCTGGTGATGGCCACGGTTCTGTCGTGCGACCTCGTGAACGACCCCGACGTTGTGGCGATGATCGCCGCTTCCGCCGCGCTCACCATCTCGGGCGTTCCCTTCATGGGGCCGATCGGCGCCGCGCGCGTGGGCTTTGTGAACGGCGAATACGTGCTGAACCCGGCCATGGACGACATGACCAAGCTGCGCGACAACCCCGAGCAACGCCTTGACCTTGTCATCGCCGGCACCAAAGACGCCGTGATGATGGTGGAATCGGAAGCTTATGAGCTGACCGAAGAAGAAATGCTCGGCGCCGTGAAATTCGGCCATGACGCGATGCAACCGGTGATCGACCTGATCATCTCGCTCGCCGAAGACGCCGCGAAAGAGCCCTTCGACTTCACCCCGCCCGATTACTCGGATCTCTATGCGAAGGTGAAAGAAGCTGGCGAAGCCGAAATGCGCGCCGCTTTTGCGATCAAAGACAAACAAGAGCGCTCGAACGCGATTTCGGCGGCGGTCGACACGATCAAGTCGAAACTGTCGGAAGACGATCTGGCCGACATCAACCTCGGCTCGGCGATCAAAAAGCTGGAATCGGGCATCCTGCGCGGTGACATCATCAATGGTGGCGCCCGTATCGACGGCCGCGACACCAAAACCGTGCGCCCGATCGTGGCGGAAGTCGGCATGCTGCCGCGCACCCACGGCTCGGCGCTGTTCACCCGTGGCGAGACCCAAGGCCTTGTGGTCACCACGCTCGGCACCGGCGATGACGAACAAATCATCGACGCGCTGAACGGCAACTACCGCTCGAACTTCCTGCTGCACTACAACTTCCCGCCCTACTCGGTTGGCGAAGTGGGCCGTGTGGGCTCGCCCGGCCGTCGTGAAATCGGCCACGGCAAACTGGCGTGGCGTGCGCTGCAAGCGGTTCTGCCCGCAGCGACCGACTTCCCCTACACGATCCGCGTGGTGTCGGAAATCACCGAGTCGAACGGCTCCTCGTCGATGGCTTCGGTCTGCGGCGGGTCGCTCTCGATGATGGATGCGGGCGTGCCGCTCAAAGCCCCGGTGGCTGGCGTGGCGATGGGCCTGATCTTGGAAGATGACGGCAAATGGGCCGTGCTCACCGACATCTTGGGTGACGAAGACCACCTTGGCGACATGGACTTCAAAGTGGCGGGCACCGAAGCCGGTATCACTTCGCTGCAAATGGACATCAAGGTTGCGGGCATCACCCCGGCGATCATGGAGCAGGCGCTTGCGCAGGCGAAAGATGGCCGGATGCACATCCTTGGCGAGATGAGCAAAGCCCTTTCGGCTGGCCGTCAAGAATTCTCGGCCCATGCCCCGCGCATTGAAACGATGCAGATCCCGACCGACAAGATCCGTGAAGTGATCGGCTCGGGCGGCAAAGTGATCCGCGAGATCGTTGAAGTGTCGGGCGCCAAAGTCGACATCAATGACGACGGCATCATCAAGATCGCCTCGGCCAATGCCGAAGCCATCAAGAAGGCCTATGACATGATCTATTCGATCGTGGCTGAGCCGGAAGAAGGCAAAATCTACCGCGGCAAAGTCGTGAAGCTCGTCGATTTCGGCGCCTTCGTGAATTTCTTCGGCAAGCGCGATGGTCTGGTGCACGTCAGCCAAATCGCTGGCAAACGCCTGAACCACCCGAACGAAGCGCTGAAAGAAGGCCAAGAAGTTTGGGTCAAGCTGCTGGGCTTCGACGATCGTGGCAAGGTGCGCCTTGGCATGAAGATGGTCGACCAAGAGACCGGCGAAGAGATCGTGGCCGAGAAAAAGGAAGAGCAGCCCGAGGGCTGATCTGACCAAGCCTAAAAATGAGCGCAGCCCCCGCTATCGGCGGGGGCTGTTGCGTTAGAGCTTCAGCTTTTCTTAGCGGCCGTAGACGGTTTGACGGGCAATTTCATGCGCGTTCAAACGCGACAGACCGATATCGTCCCAGTCACGGTTGCTCATGTTTTGCAACTCGTCGAGCAGCGCAAGATATTTGCTGTGCTTTGCACGGGCCGCGCGGAATTGTTCGATCTTGCGGGCGATGGGTTCCAGCGTCAGGCGCCGGGGCAGAGCTAGGGAAGCGGCGAAGGTCATGTGAGCCTCGTTGGTTTAAAGTTTTCCTCCCGATAACGCTAACCTAGTGCTTTGCAGGCGCGCGCACAAACGGCGATCCGGAATTGCCGCAATGCAGAAAGCGCATGACTGGTAAGGTCTTGTTACCAGATAGCGCAAACATTGTGCAAAGCACCCCTGACAGTGATGGCTTGTGTTGCACTCTGTGCCCTGTCACGCTGGCCCGATCAGGGAGGGAGCCATGATCGAAAAACGCGAGTTCTACATTGGCGGCCATTGGGTCGCCCCCGCCATGCCGCGCGACCATTTCGTGATCGACCCCTCGACCGAAGAACCCTGCGCGATCATTTCTCTGGGAGATCAGGCCGATACCGATGCCGCCGTGGCCGCCGCGCGCAAGGCCGGGCCGGGGTGGGCCGCCACGCCCCCGGCGGAGCGGCTGGCCTTTGTGGAACGGCTCCTTACCCTCTACCAAGCCCGCGCGGAGGAAATGGCCCGCGCGATCAGCCTTGAGATGGGTGCACCAATTGATATGGCGCTGGCCTCTCAGGTTGAGGCGGGCACGTGGCATATCACCAACTTCATCACCGCCGCCAAAGCTTTTGAGTGGGTGCACCCCTTGGGCGATGGCACCTCCGGCGCGATGATCGCTTATGAACCGGTGGGCGTGGTGGGCCTGATCACCCCTTGGAACTGGCCAATGAACCAGATCACGCTCAAGGTGATCCCGGCGCTGCTTGCGGGCTGCACGATGGTGCTCAAACCCTCGGAAGAGGCGCCGCTTTCCGCGCTTTTGTTCGCGGAACTTGTGCATGAGGCGGGCGTGCCCCCCGGTGTGTTCAACCTTGTGAACGGCGATGGTTTGGGCGTGGGCACGCAGCTTTCCACGCATGCAGATGTGGAAATGATCTCCTTCACCGGCTCCACCCGTGCGGGGCGCGCGATTTCCAAAGCGGCGGCAGAGACATTGAAGCGCGTCTGTCTTGAACTGGGCGGCAAGGGCGCGAACCTGATCTTTGCCGATGCCGATGAAAAGGCGGTCGCGCGCGGGGTTCGGCATTGCTTCCAAAACTCCGGCCAAAGCTGCAACGCGCCAACGCGGATGCTGGTGGAGCGCGCCGCCTATGACCGCGCGGTGGACATTGCCACCGAAGTCGCCGCACAAACCCGTGTTGGCTCGGCGCATGAGGCGGGCCGCCATATCGGCCCGGTGGTGAATGAAGCGCAATTTGAGAAAATCCAAAGCCTGATCGAAACCGGGATCAAAGAAGGTGCCCGGCTTGTGGCGGGCGGGCTTGGCCGCCCCGAAGGGCTGAACAAGGGGTTTTACATCCGCCCCACGGTCTTTGCCGATTGCACGCCAGAGATGACCCTTATGAACGAAGAAATCTTTGGCCCTGTGCTCTCGATCATGCCCTTTGACAGCGAAGAAGAGGCCGTCGCCATCGCGAATGCCACGCCCTATGGGCTGACGAATTACGTGCAATCGCAAGATGGCACACGGCGCAATCGGCTGGCGCGGGCCCTGCGCGCGGGCATGGTAGAGATGAACGGGCAAAGCCGTGGCGCCGGGGCACCCTTTGGCGGAGTGCGCGCCTCGGGCCGTGCGCGCGAAGGCGGACGCTGGGGGATTGAAGAATTTTGTGAGGTGAAGTCGATCTCGGGCTGGGAAGAGTAAGCCCCGCCCTTGCCCTTTTGGCCATGCCGGGCCATTCTCGCGCGCCCAAAGGAGAGACGCATGACCTTCACCCTCGCCACTTGGAACATCAACTCGGTCCGCCTGCGCGAGGCGCTGGTGTGCCGCTTGATGACCGAGGAAGCCCCCGACGTTTTATGCCTGCAAGAATGCAAAAGCCCGGTCGAAAAGATCCCCTTCGCGGCCTTTGAAGCCTTGGGCTACCGCTACATGGTGGCACGTGGGCAAAAGGGCTATAACGGCGTTGCGATCTTGTCGAAACTGCCGATGGAAGAGGCCGCGGCAGAAGATTACGCCAACCTCGGCCACGCCCGCCACATTGCCGGGCAGCTCGAAAACGGGGTGACGATCCACAATTTCTACGTGCCCGCAGGCGGCGATGTGCCCGACCGAGAGCAAAACGTGAAATTTGGCCAAAAGCTCGATTTCCTGACCCATATGCGCGATGATTTCATGGCCGCCAAACCGCAAAAGTCGATCCTCGTGGGGGATTTGAACATCGCCCCGCGCGAAGATGACGTGTGGAACCACAAGGCGCTTTTGAAGATCGTGTCGCATACGCCGATTGAGGTGGAGCATCTCACGCAGGTGCAAGCAGCGGGCGATTGGGTCGATGTCACCCGCAAAGACATCCCCGAGGGGCGGCTTTATTCGTGGTGGTCTTATCGCTCACCCGATTGGGATGGGGCCGATAAGGGACGCCGTCTCGACCATCTTTGGGCCACGCCCGATATTGCGAGCGCCGCGCATTCCAGCCGCATTCTGCGCGCGGTGCGGGGTTGGGAACAGCCCTCGGATCACGCGCCCGTCTTCGCCACATTCGATCTTTGAGATATGGCCCCTTGGCGTGGTGCAAGTGGCACCGCATATAGGGGCAAAGACCGCGAAAGAGGATTTCCATGTTCGGAACCGAAACCACCCCAGCGCAAAGCTATGTGAAAGACGTCACCGAGGCGAATTTCATGGCCGAGGTTGTCGATGCCTCGATGGCGACCCCGGTGATTGTTGACTTTTGGGCGCCTTGGTGCGGCCCGTGCAAACAGCTTGGCCCGATGCTTGAAGAGGCGGTGAATGCCGCCAAGGGCAAAGTGCTGATGGCCAAGATCAACGTTGATGACAACCAACGCCTCGCCCAAGCTTTGGCGCAACAGGGCCTGCCTTTGCAATCTATCCCCACCGTTGTGGCGTTCTTTGAAGGCCGCCCGGTGGATATGTTCCAAGGCGCGGTGCCCGCTTCGCAGGTGAAGGCGTTCGTTGAAAAACTCGCCGCACTTGCGGGAGATGGCGGGCTTGGTGAAGCGATTGCCGCCGCCGAGGAAATGTTGGCCCAAGGCGCGGCCGTTGATGCTGCCGAGACCTTCGCCGCAATCTTGGGTGAAGAGCCGGAAAACGCGGAAGCCTATGGCGGGCTGGTGCGGGCGCATCTGGCCACCGGCAATTTGGATCAAGCCGAGCAACTGCTTGCCGCGACGCCTGAAAAAATTGCCACCGCCGCCCCGGTTGAAGCCGCGCGCGCGCAACTCGCGCTTGCCAAACAAGCCGCTGAAGCTGGCCCGCTTGATGATCTGAAAGCCAAGATTGAGGCCAACCCCGACGATCATCAGGCCCGGTTTGACTATGCCACCGCGCTTCATGCGGCGGGTCAGGTAGAAGAAGCGGTCGAGCAATTGTTGGAGCTTTTCCGGCGTGACCGCGAATGGAACGAGGCCGCCGCGAAAACGCAGCTTTTCACCATTTTTGACGCGCTTAAACCGACCGATCCGATTGTTGCCAAAGGGCGCCGTCGGCTCTCGTCGATGATATTTGCCTGAGGCGAGAGGCGGGCTATTTGATGCTTATGATCAAGCCCAGTGACCTGCCAGACCAGATCCCGCTGTTCCCGTTGCCCGGGGCGCTTTTGCTGCCTCGGGGGCGGTTGCCGCTGCATATCTTTGAGCCGCGCTATTTGCAGATGGTGGAAGATTGCCTGAAAACGCCGCAACGGCTGATTGGCATGATCCAACCTTGCAAGGGGCGCGACGGCGAAGAGCGGCTTTCCGTAATTGGCTGCGCCGGGCGGCTCACCGGTTTTTCGGAAACTGAAGATGGTCGCTATATGATCACGCTTTCAGGCGTTTCGCGCTTTCGCCTTGGCAAAGAGATTGAGGGATTCACCCCCTATCGGCGCGCCGAAGTGAGTTGGGCGCATTTTGAGCGCGATCTGGGCATGACAGAACATGACCCGGAATTTGACCGCGAAACCTTCTTGGAAACGCTCGCGCGTTATTTCCATGCGCAAGGGTTGGACACCGATTGGGAAGCGCTAAAAGATGCGGAAGATGAGTTGCTGATCAACTCGCTTTCGATGCTCTTGCCGCTCGAACCCGAAGACAAGCAAGCCTTGCTTGAGGCCCCAAGCCTGACCACGCGGCGCGAAACGCTGATCACGCTGTTGGAATTTGTGCTCCACGGTGGCGGCGACGAGCGCAAGCAATGAGCGAGGCAGAGGCCGAAAACCTGCCCGCCGTCGTGCCAGAATCGCAGCGCGGTGGGTTTGATCGGCGGATGCTGGAGGCGCTGGTGTGCCCGTTCACGCAAACCACCCTGCGCTATGATGCCGAGCGGCAGGAATTGGTGTCAAAAGCCGCCGGGCTCGCTTATCCGATCCGCGGCGGCATTCCGATTTTGCTCGCCGATGAGGCGCGGCGGCTGAAGTAACGATTAGACCGGGCGACCCTGCATCAGTTTGGGCAAGGGACCAGCAATCCCTGCGGCTTGTCGCATGAAGCCGCGCCGCAGCGGGCCAATTGCTTGAACGATCCCCATGCCCAAATCGCGCCCCGCGCGAAGGACCGGGTTATCATTCGAAAAAAGCTGGTTCACCGCATCCATGCCCAAAGCCATCGCGGTGGAGTCAAACCGCCGCCAAGTTTGATACCGGTCGAGCACGAAGGTCGTGCCGTAGTCTTCGCCCCGGCGCAGCGCCTCAATCACCACTTCTGCCAAAGCAGCGACATCGCGCAGGCCAAGGTTGAGCCCCTGCCCCGCGATCGGGTGCACCCCATGCGCAGCATCGCCGATCAGCGCGACGCGCGGCGCGACATAGGCTTTCGCAAGCGTCAGATTGAGCGGATAGCTAAAGCGCGGCCCGGCGAGCCGAATTTCGCCCAGAAAATCACCAAAGCGCGGGCGAACAAGCGCCATGAAATCCGCGTCATCAAGCTTTTGCACCACGGCGGCGTTTTCATCCCGCTCGCTCCAGACAATCGAAGAGCGATTGCCCATCAGCGGCAAGATCGCCAGCGGACCCGAGGTCATGAACATCTGATAGGCAATGCCTTCATGCGGCTTTTCATGTTCAATCGCAGCCACAAGCGCGGTTTGGCCATAGCCCCAACCCTCGCGGGTGATGCCCGCACGCTCGGCCACGCCAGAACGCCGCCCATCGGCTCCCACCAAAAGCTTGCCCGTCAGGCTGCGACCATCAGAAAGCGTCGCCTTAATGCCGCCGGGCAGTTCTTCTTGCGCTACAACCGAGGTTTCGGAGATCAGCGTGATCTGCGGATTGGCTTCCACTGCCGCCATCAAAGCGCGATAGAGAAACCGATCTTCGAGCATGTAGCCGACGGGCTTTTGATCCAGTTCGCGGCTGTCGAAATGCAAAAAGAACGGGGCCACCCCCTCGCCGGGGCGACCGTCAAAGGCTTTCACATCATTGATCGGCTGCGCTTTGGCGGCGACCGCGGGCCAAAGGCCAAGCGCGGTCAGCAGCTTTTGCGAGCCAAGTGCCAGCGCATAGGCGCGGCCATCGAATGCATCCTCGGCGCGGCGCGTTGCGGGCGCCGCGTCAATCACGGTCACGCTCAGCCCCGCTTGCGCAAGGGCCAAGGCAAGCGCGGGGCCATTTAGGCCGCCACCAGCGATAAGAACGTCGGAATCCTGTGTCATGCGCCCAATATGGCGCGTGCTGCGGGATTGTCCATTGCCCAAGCGAGGGCTAGCTTGCGAAGAATACACCCTGTGGGCGAGGAGGCGGGAATGCTAGAGCGGTTCTGGTCGGCGGCAGCACAAGGACAGGCGATGGCCGAGGGGCGGCTGGACCCGGTCGAATTGGCGGAATCCTATCTGGAGGCAGCCGAACCCCGCCACGATGTCTACGCAAGGTTGACCGCGGATCGCGCGCGGTTTGAGGCCATGGCCGCGCGCACACGGCTTTTGGACGGCTTGGGGCGCGGCCCGCTGGATGGCGTGGCGCTCAGCTGGAAAGACCTGTTTGACAGTGCCGGCACGGTGACAGAGGCAGGCTCGCTTTTGCTGGCCGGGCGCGTGCCCGACGAAGATGCCGAGGTGCTGCGCCAAGCCTCACTGGCGGGCACGGTTTGTTTGGGCAAAACGCATATGACCGAACTGGCCTTTTCCGGCCTTGGGCTAAACCCCAACACCGCCACGCCCCCCAATGCGGTGACGCGCGGCTTGGCCCCGGGGGGATCTAGCTCGGGCGCGGCGGTCTCGGTCAAGCTGGGGCTGGCGGCGGCGGCGGTAGGGTCTGACACCGGCGGCTCGGTGCGCATTCCGGCGGCATGGAACGATATTGTCGGGCTTAAAACCACACACGGGCGGGTCTCCACCCGCGGGGTGGTGCCGCTGTGCAAGCGGTTTGACACGGTCGGTCCGCTGGCCCGCACGGTGGAAGATTGCGCTTTGGTGCTCGCCGCTTTGGAAGGCAGCAAGGCCCCCGATTTGCGCGGGGCAACGCTCGATGGTGCGCGGCTTTTGGTGCTGGATGGCCTACCCTTTGACAGTATCCGGGAGGCCCCAGCACGGGGCTTTGAAAGTGCCGTGGCCAAACTTGCGCGCGCAGGCGCGACGGTCGAGCATATGGCGCTGCCAATGGTTGGCCCGGCGATGGACCTTTCCGGCCTTCTATTCGCGCCCGAGGCCTATGGGCTGTGGCACGACACCATCGAAGCCGCGCCCGAGAAAATGTATCCGCTAATTTTGCAACGCTTCCGGGGCGGCGCGCAGGTCAGCGCGGCTGTGTATGTGAAGGGCTGGGATGAT
The DNA here is from genome assembly GCF_900156655.1 of Rhodobacter aestuarii. Lineage (GTDB taxonomy): Bacteria > Pseudomonadota > Alphaproteobacteria > Rhodobacterales > Rhodobacteraceae > Rhodobacter > Rhodobacter aestuarii. Next base: position 315,324 of record NZ_FTOG01000002.1, read on the forward strand.
CTGGCCCGCTATCGCGCGGAATTTTATGCCGCCACTGCCGGGTATGATGCGGTGCTGGTGCCCACCGCGCCGATCTTGCCGCCCGATGCCTTGCGGCTTTTGACCGATGCCGCGTATTTTGAAACCGAAAACCTGCTTGCGCTGCGCAACACCCGCCTTGCCAATATCTTCGGCCTTTGCGCGTTGACGCTGCCAACGGGTGAGCCGATGTGCGGGCTGTCGCTGATGGGCAAGCCGATGCGGGAAGAGGCATTGCTGCGTCTGGGCATGGCGGTTGAAGCCGCGCTTGGCTGAAAAGTCACAGATCAGGCACGGCACTCCCTCTAAGAGTGTGCTTTTGGTGGACGCAGCCGCCGCGCTTGAGTAGTTTTAATCGCAAACGGGGCGCAACGACCCCGAAAATGAGGCACAGATGGACTATCCCGAGCGGTTTGCGAACCTGCCCGAATACGCATTTCCGCGTTTGCGGCGGCTGTTGGATGCGCATGCACCCGGCGGCGAACCTATTGCCATGTCAATCGGCGAACCGCGTCACCCGATGCCCCCCTTCGTGGGCGAGGTGCTGGCGGCGAATTTGGCAGAGTTTGGCAAATATCCCGCAAATGACGGCACCCCTGAACTGCTAAGCACCATTTCCGGCTGGCTCGCACGGCGTTTTAAGGCGCAGGTGTCGGAAGACCGGATCATGGCGCTCAATGGCACGCGCGAGGGGCTTTTTAACGCCGCTGTCGCGCTGTGCCCCGAGGTCAAGAACGGCAAGCGCCCGGTGGTGCTGATCCCGAACCCGTTTTACCAAGTCTATGCGATTGCCGCCGCGACCGTGGGGGCCGAGGCCGTTTTCGTGCCAGTGACCGAGGAAAACGGCTTCTTGCCCGATTTTGAGAGCCTGCCCGCCGAGGTGCTGGACCGCACGGCGATTGCCTACCTTTGCACCCCCGGCAACCCGCAAGGCGCGGTCGCCCCGCGCGATTACCTCGCCCGGCTTTTGGCCTTGGCCGAAAAGCATGATTTCAAGATCTTCTCGGATGAATGCTATTCGGAAATTTGGCGCATTGCGCCGCCGCCTGGCATGTTGGAAGTGGTGCAAGACACCGGGGCCGACCCCGAGCGCGTAGTGGTGTTCCATTCGCTTTCAAAACGCTCGAACCTGCCCGGTCTGCGGTCGGGCTTTTGTGCCTCTGGCCCGAGCAACATCAAAGAAATCCGTCAGTTGCGCGCCTATTCCGGCTCTCCGCTGCCGCAACCGATTCAGCGCGTCTCGGAACGCGTTTGGGCCGATGAAACCCATGTGGAAGAAAACCGCGCCCTTTACATGCAGAAATACGCTGATGTGGCGGAGATTTTCTCGGGCGTGAACAGCTTCCGGCTGCCCGATGGCGGCTTTTTCCTGTGGCTGCCGGTTGATGATGGCGAGGCCGCGGCGCTCAAAATCTGGCGCGAAACCGGGGTGCGCGTGCTGCCCGGTGCCTATCTCGCGCGGGAAGTGAACGGGCAAAACCCCGGCAAAAATTACATTCGGGTGGCCCTTGTCGCCCCAAGAGAAGAAACGCAGCGCGGGCTGATCAAGCTGCGCGACTGCTTGCACAAGTAAGGACGGTTCGGCATGGCATCTTATCAGGCAAGGCAACGCGACCCGCTTCTGGACCAAGACACGCAAGCGGTGCTGGAACGCCGCGGGCGCGAATTGTTGGGCGGCGGGTTTGTGCTTTTGGGCGTTCTGGTGGCAATGATGCTCGTGTCTTACGCGCCCGAAGACCCAAGCTGGATGGCGGTTTCAGATGCCCCGGTGCAAAACTGGCTAGGCCGGTTTGGGGCCGGGATCGCCTCGCCGCTCATCGTGATTGTGGGCCGGGGCGCTTGGCTATTGCCCATTGGTTTTGTGATCTGGGGGCTGCGCCATTTGCTGCATCGTGGCGCCGAACGCGCGATGGCGCGGATGGTGTTTTTGCCGATCGCGATTGCCGTCGCCGCCGTTTACGCCGCGCTTTTGGTGCCGGGCGAGGGCTGGCAGCAGGCTTACGGGCTTGGCGGCAATTTCGGCGATATGATCGCAGGCTCTCTTTTGGGCCTTTCGCCGATCTCGGGCTCGATTGGGCTCAAGCTGATGACGGTGGTGATGGCTTGTGCGGCTTTGGCCGCGGGGCTCTTTGCCACCGGGTTTGACCGTGCTGAATTGCGTGCCGCCGCGCGGTTCTTGATGCTGGGCATGGTGATGCTTTACGACATGGCGCTGCGCGCCGCTGGACGGGGGGCAACCGCCTCTGTGCGTATGGCGCAAGGGGCCGCCGAAGCGCAACGCGCCCGCAAAGCTGCCGCAGCCGAACGCGCCGCGCAAGAGGCCGCATGGCAGGCCCAGCAAGCTTGGGAGATGGCACAAGCCGCCCCTGCAAGCGCCGCGCAACCGGCCTTTGCCTCGCGCGTGCGCCGTGCGCCCGAGCCGGAAATGGACTTTGGCTATAGCGATTATACCCCCGAGCCGGAGCTCGTGGAGCCGATGCAGGCTTGGGATATTCCCGCCGAGGCCCCGCCCGAAGATCGGATCAAGGCCCGCATCCAGCAAGCGGTGAAAACCCGCAGCGCCGCGCAGGCCCCGGCAGAGCCGATCTTGCGCGCCGAACCCATGCTGCAAGCGCCCGAACCCACCTGGGAAGACCCGGTGATGGAGGAGCCCGCGCCGCCGCCTGCGCCCACGACCCCGGCCTCGGTTCTGGCCGCCGTCTCCGCGCGCCTTGCGCGCGGCCCGAAGCCCGCACCTGCCCCCCTTCTGCGCGCGGAACCGCCTTTGCAAGCGCGCCCCCGCTTTATGCCCGGCGCGGCCCCTGCCCCGGTTGTTCCCGCGCCCGAACCGATGGCCTTTGCCGCCCCCGAGGCGGAGGCTTATGACGAGACCGACTTCAGCTTTGAACCGACGGTTGAGGTGGATGAAGACAGCTGGGCCGCCGCTGTCGAAGCCTTTGAAACCGCCGATGAAGCGCTCGACGATCTTGGCCCGGACATGCGCAATGTCTTTGCCGATATGGACGAGGATGACATTCCGCCAATGCCCGAACCTGTGGTGCCCAAGCTGCGCCCGGTGCTGAACCGCGCGGTGGTCCCCCCTGCCCCCGAACGGCGCGTGGTCGCGCCGCCGCGCAAACCGCCCGCGCCCTCCAAACAAGCTTTGGCAGAGGCACAACCGACGCTGCGGTTTGAAACGCCCGAGACCCCGGCCTATGAAACGCCGCCGCTCAGCCTGTTGACCAACCCCAACACGATCCAGCGCCACCAGCTTTCGGATGAAGCGTTGGAAGAAAACGCCCGCATGCTTGAAAGCGTGCTCGATGATTACGGTGTAAAGGGGGAGATTGTCTCGGTCCGCCCCGGCCCCGTTGTCACCATGTATGAACTTGAACCCGCGCCGGGGCTGAAAGCGAGCCGCGTGATTGGCCTTGCCGATGACATCGCCCGGTCGATGTCGGCGCTTTCGGCGCGCGTTTCGACCGTGCCCGGACGCTCGGTGATCGGCATTGAATTGCCGAACGCGCATCGCGAAAAGGTGGTGCTGCGCGAAATCCTGTCCGCGCGCGATTTTGGCGATAGCAACATGCGCCTGCCGCTGGCCCTTGGCAAAGACATCGCCGGGGAAGCCGTGGTGGCGAACCTAGCGAAAATGCCCCACTTGCTTATTGCGGGCACCACCGGCTCGGGCAAATCGGTCGCGATCAACACGATGATCCTGAGCCTGCTTTACAAGCTTTCCCCCGAGGAATGCCGGCTCATCATGATCGACCCGAAGATGCTGGAACTTTCCGTTTATGACGGCATTCCGCATCTGCTCTCCCCCGTTGTGACCGACCCGAAAAAAGCGGTCGTCGCGCTCAAATGGGTCGTGGGCGAGATGGAAGAGCGCTATCGCAAAATGTCCAAAATGGGCGTGCGTAACATTGAGGGCTACAATGGCCGCGTCCGCGAGGCGATGGCGCGTGGCGAGATGTTCAAGCGCACCGTGCAAACAGGCTTTGACGAGGATAGCGGCGAACCGGTCTTTGAGACCGAAGAATTCCTGCCCCAGCCCTTCCCCTATATCGTGGTCATCGTTGATGAGATGGCGGACCTGATGATGGTGGCGGGCAAGGAGATTGAGGCCTGCATCCAACGCTTGGCGCAGATGGCACGGGCCTCGGGCATTCACCTGATCATGGCAACGCAGCGGCCTTCGGTCGATGTGATCACCGGCACGATCAAGGCAAACTTCCCGACCCGGATCTCGTTCCAAGTGACCTCGAAAATCGACAGCCGAACGATCTTGGGCGAAATGGGTGCCGAGCAGCTTCTGGGCATGGGCGACATGCTTTATATGGGCGCCGGTTCGCGGATCACCCGTATTCACGGCCCATTTGTGAGCGATGAAGAGGTGGAAGAGATCGTCAGCCACCTCAAGAGCTTTGGCCCGCCGGAATATATGTCGGGTGTGGTTGAAGGACCCGATGACGAGGTGGCATCCGATATTGATGCGGTGCTGGGCCTTGGTGGCAACACCGATGGCGAAGATGCGCTTTATGACCAAGCGGTGGCGATTGTGATCAAAGATCGCAAATGCTCCACCTCTTACATCCAGCGTAAATTGGGCATTGGCTACAACAAGGCGGCGCGTCTTGTGGAGCAAATGGAAGATCAAGGCGTTGTGACCCCGGCCAACCATGTCGGCAAACGCGAGATTCTGGTGCCCGAGCAATAAAGCGCCTGCCCGCTTGAAAGTGATGAGCGCCCCGCATGACGTGATCATGCGGGGCTTTTTATTCCCGCACGTTCCGCTAGATTTGCCTCATGAACCTATTGCGTCTCGCCCTTGCGCCCGTTTTTGTCCTTGCTCTCGCCGCGCCTGCGCTGGCGGAGAAACTGCCCTTGTCGGTGATTTCTGGTTATCTCAACGGGATCAAAACCGCTGAGACAGCCTTTACCCAGATCAACGCAGATGGGACGCGCGCGAAGGGCATGCTTTATATTCAGCGCCCCGGTCGGATGCGGTTCGAATATGCCGAAAATGACCTTCTGGTTCTGGCATCTGGCGGCCAAGTGGCGATTTTTGACCCGAAGTCGAACCAAGTGGCCGAGCAATATCCGCTCAAGCGCACGCCCCTGAACCTGATCTTGGCCGCGAAAGTGAACCTTGGGCAGGCGCGTATGGTGATTGGCCATACCGAGGAAGATGGCGATACCGTCGTGGTCGCCCAAGACCCGGAACACCCTGAATACGGCACGATCCGCATGGTCTTTTCTGCCAATCCGGTCGCGCTCAAGCGCTGGACCATCACCGACCAAAGCGGTCAGCGCACCGCCGTGCTTTTGGACGGGCTGCAAGAGGGGGTGAAGATCGGCCCCTCCAAATTCTCGATTGTGTTCGAAACCGAACGGCGCAAGCGCTAAAGCTTAGCGTCCGCAGCGGCTCAACTGTTCGCGATACATCTCAGCCCGCGCCTGCACTTTATCCGCAACGGCGAGAAGCCAGCCCTTCGACTGGTAGCTGCCACGCGCATAGCCCGTGCGCCCTTCGTGATAGGCAAGGTATTGAGCCCGCGCATCATATTTGGAAATGCCGAGCTTTTCTGACGACCCGTCCATATACCACCCCATGAAATCGGTCGCGTCCTGAATACGGGTACGCTTGGCGCCGTAGCGGCGGGTGTCGCGTTGGTATTCCTCCCATGTGCCATCCAGCGCTTGGCTAAAGCCCCGTGCCGAGCTTTGCCGCCCGATCGGGATCACACCAAGCGCATAGCGATGCGGGGTTTTCGCATTCGCCACGAAGCGCGATTCTTGGTGGATCGTCGCCATCTGCACATGCACAGGCACGCCCCAGCGCGCCTCTGTGCGTTTCATCGCCGAATAATAGGAGGGTTTTTCGCGCACCAAGAGGCAAGCGTTATCAAGGTTGCGCGGCGCTTGGGACGCCCCCCCGCATGACCCCAGAATCAAGATGGAGGCCAACAACAGGTATTTTTTCATGGCGAATCTGCCTGTATCTGCTCTGGTTCTTGCCGTTTCGGCATTGTTATGCCCAGTTTACGCAATTCCAGCGCCCGGCGAAAGAGAAACCGCTTCACGGCAGCGTCAGCGCCCAGAAAACGACTGTTTGGCGGGATTCGACAGTCTGTTTCCCCGGTGCGACCGGGCAAATGATGGACATCACGGATTTCAGGGTTTAGTTACCGAGGACGAGGGATGCCATGCAGACGACGCTTGCAAAATATCATATCGGCCAGATCGTCCGGCACAAGAAACACCCGTTCCGGGGTGTGGTCTTTGATGTGGATGCGATCTTTTCCAACACCGAAGCTTGGTATGAGGCGATCCCAGAGGAAAGCCGCCCAGACAAGGACCAACCCTTCTACCATCTGCTCGCCGAAAACGACGAAAGCTATTACGTCGCTTATGTTTCCGAGCAAAATCTGGTGGCAGATTATTCGGGTGAGCCTGTGACTCACCCGGATCTGGAAGACCTTTTTGGGGATTTCGAAGACGGGCGCTACCCGCTTCAATTCCAACTGAACTAAGCGCCCTTATTTCACCTGAACCGGAGGCAGCGGCAGGCGGAAAGCCAAAAGGTTGCGCCCGTTCGCGCGGTGGTAGCCCAGATCTTCGACCAGGTCATGGATCAGGAACCAACCAAAACCGCCCTCGGGAAGGTTTTCCGGTTCGGGACGATGCGTGTCATCGACCGAACGCGCCAAGCAGCTTGGCGGCAGTTCCACCCCGTCATCGCTGATTGAACAGCTTAAACCGCGATGGTCACGCACCAAAGACAGCGAAATCGTGCCATGCCCGGTTTCGCCATAGCCATGCTCGACGATGTTGTTGAGAACCTCTGCCAAAACCAGTTCCAGCGTCCCCGCCTCATCCGGCGAAAGCTGGCGCAGGAATCGCGCCAAAGCGGTGCGCAACGCCGTCCGCACCGCGATTGGCGTGGCCGCAAAGGAATGATGAAAAATCTTCGCTTCAGGGCGGACGGGAGCTTGTTCGTTCCCGTTGGAGCCCGGTTGCGATCCGTCAGCCAACATGGCGCAACCCCTTGCGCAGCGCCGCATCCACATCTTCATGCAGCGAAAAAACCGAATCCATCCGTGTGAGACGGAACACCTTTTCAACATTGGGGCGCAGGCCCGCGAGCTCGAGTTGCCGCTCTGGTGCCAGCGCTTTCATCACGGCCACCACGGCGCCAAGGCCCGAACTGTCCAGAAACTCAACCTCAGAGAGGTCAAGCACCACTCGTTGAGCCGGCTGCATCGTCACCTCGCGCATCCGGTCTTTGAACCGGATCGCAATGGCAGCGTCGAGCCGCTCTTCCTTGACCGAAACCACGAGGGCACCGCTCCTCGCTTCAGCGTAAAGATTCATCTTGCCTCTCCGGCGTCGAAACGTTTGGCTCAGCCTAAGAGCGAAAACTTACCAATCGGTATCCACCGGAAAGAATAGCGCCGCCGCGGCCGGATATTTCGCGACGACAAACCCTTCACACGCTCAAGCCTTGACGGCACCGCCCCGCCGCGCCATGCGAGGGGCATGAGCGAACATGCCTATGCCCCGCCCGATGAGCCGCCGCGCATTTTGCACGCCGATCACGAGATTCTCGTGGTTGATAAGCAATCGGGCCTTTTGTCCGTGCCGGGCAAAGGCGCGCACAAAGCCGATTGTCTGATCGAGCGGCTTAAGGGCGCCTTTCCGCAGGTGCTTTTGGTGCATCGGCTCGATGCCGACACCTCTGGCGTGATGGTCTTTGCGCTGACGCCCCATGCGCAACGGCATTTGGGGCTGCAATTTGAACATCGGCAAACCAAGAAGCACTATCTTGCGCGGCTTTGGGGGCATTTGGAGCCGAAGACGGGCCGTGTTGATCTGCCGCTTTGTGTCGATTGGCCGAACCGCCCCCGCCAGCATGTAAACTACGAGATGGGCAAGCCCGCACAGACCGATTGGCGGGTGCTGCGCCATGACGAGGATGGCACGACCCGCGTGCGGTTGACGCCGCTCACCGGGCGCAGCCATCAGTTGCGGGTGCATATGCTTTCGCTGGGGCATCCGATCTTGGGCGACCCGCTATATGCAGAGGGCGCGGCGCGGGACTTTCCGCGCCTTATGCTGCATGCAGAAAGTCTGCGCCTGCGCCACCCCGATGGTGGGCATCACATGACCTTCACCGCCCCCTGCCCGTTCTAAACCTCACATCGACGCATTGCGTTGGGCGCGCTGCGAAACGAAGGCACAGATCAAAAGCTGGGTGATGTGATACATCATCGCGGGCAGCACGATGGCCCCCACCTCCGCCGCCGGAAAGAGCGCCGAGGCGATCGGAATGCCGGTGGCGATGCTTTTCGTCGAGCCGCAATAGAACAGCGCGGCGCGATCGGGGTAATCCATCCGGAAGCCACGGCCCGCCGCAATCATCAGCCCCATGCTGATCGCCAAAAAGATCAAGATCACAACCCAAAGCGTGAACAGTTTCGGCAGCGGCACGGTATCCCAAAGGCCGGTGCGGGTACCCGCGCTGAAGGCGGAATAGACGATCAGCAGAATTGAGCCGCGGTCAACGTAGAGCGTCACCTTTTTGTGGCGCGCGATGAAGGCGCCAAGCCACGGGCGCAGCACTTGCCCAAGGATGAAGGGCAACAAAATCTGCGTGCCGATGCGCAGCACCGCATCCAGCCGCACCTCGCCGCCGCCCGTTTGCAGCATCACCGCAACCAATGCGGGCGTCAGTGCCACGCCAAGCAGGTTCGATGCAGAAGCCGCGCAGATCGCACCGGGCACGTTGCCGCCTGCGATGCTGGTAAAAGCGATGGAGCTTTGCACGGTGGAGGGCAGCACGGCGAGGAACAGCACCCCAAGCGTGACCTGTGCGCCCAAAAGCGGCCCAAAGACCTGTGCAAAACCGAGCCCCAAGATCGGAAACATCGCGTAGGTGGCAATCAGCGTCAGCCCTTGCAAGCGCCAGTTCAAAAAGCCTGCGCGCACCGAGGACGGGTCCAGCTTGAGCCCGTAGAGCAAAAACAACAGCGACACCGCCCAATAGGTGACCTGCTTCAGCGTCGCGGCGGCAAAGCCCTGCGCCGGAATAATCACCCCCAAAATGACCATGCCGATCAACAAAAGCATGTAGGTGTCGATGCCCAGACGTCTAAGGAAGTGCATGGTCTCTCCTGTGGCTTTCAGGCCTTGCAGATATGACAAGACGGGCCCCCGATGGAAGGCCCGTCCGAGACAGTCTCTTGCGCGTTTCGCGTTAGGCAGGCTGGCTCTGGCGGACCTCGATGATCGGATGGGCGCGCTTGACCGCCATCGCAATCACCCCGGTCAAGGCGGCCTTAATCAGATCGCCGGGAATAAAGGCGGCGGAACCGAAAAGCGCCGTCTTGAGCGGCAGGCTCGCATGCACCGCCAGCACCGGCACGCCAATCGCATAAAGCACGATGATCCCGCCGATCATCGCATGGGTGAAGGAGCCGATCACAGTCAGCTTACGCCAGCCCAGTTCATGCAGCAGCCCCACCACCCAAGCGGCGGGAATCCAGCCAAGCAAGAAGCCCACCGTCGGCCCAGCAAAGACCCCAAGCCCACCTCGGCCACCGGCCAAAATCGGCAGACCAATCGCCACCAGCGCCAACAGCAGCACCATCGACAGCGCGCCGCGCTTGGCCCCCAAGATCGCGCCTGCCAGCATCGGCCCCATCGACTGCGCGGTAATCGGCACGCCCACCAACGGAATGGTGATTGGCGGAAACAGCGCAAGCGCAGCCGTGAGCGCCGCGAAAAGTGCGATATAGACAATATCGCGGGTCGAGAGGCTGGTGGACATAGCGATCATTCCTTCACTGTTTTGAGCGCGGCCAGCGGGTTGAACCGGGCCCGGCGCTGGGGCTTTTCTTGAGGGCAATCGGGGTCGTCGTGCCCCGAGCGCGCCTCGATGGCATCAGCGATATCTTCGGCAGATTTGAGCACCCGCACGATCAGCGGCAGCGCGAGCGCAAGGGGCGAGTTGCCAAGACCGCGTGCAGATTGTGCCTCGTGCACGCGCTCGGCTTCTTCGGCGATCACCGGCAAGAAGCGCAGCGCCAAAGAAAAGGCGAGGCTCACTTTGCCCGGATTCACGCCCAAAGGCGCAAGCGGTGTGAGCAGGCGTTCAACGGTGGCGATCAGATCTTCGGTGCGGGTGGTCAGCGTAACCAGCCCCGCCATCAGCACCAGCGTCGCGATCCGCGCGATCACCAGCGCGGCTTCGGTCCATGAAGCCATCAGCCCTTGGGCGAGAAACAGCACCACCAGCATCGGCAATAACGGGCGGAGTTGCTGCACCAAAGCGCCACGCCCTAACCGTGCCACCGGGAAAGCGAGCGCGACGAGGAGCAACAGATCAACCATCACCCGCCAGTCAGAGACCCAGATCACGGCGCTGCCCGCAGCGGCCAGCGCGGTGAGTTTGAGCCCCGCAGGCAAGCGATGCAGGATCGAGCGGCTCATTGCATCCGCCTGACGTATTCAGACAGCGCTTTCGAGGGCACGTCATCGGCAATGATCCGGCCTTGATCAAAGACCAAAACGCGATCAAACGCCTCGATCAGCGGCAGGTCATGGGTGACCACAATCGCGGTTTGCGCCAGCGTATTAATGACTTGGCCCACCATGCGCGCATTGCGCAGATCCAAAAGCGTCGTTGGTTCGTCAAAAACCACATAGTCAGGCCGGGTGATCAACACACCAGCCAAGGCAAGCAGTTGCTTCTGCCCGCCGGAAAGCTTGTGGGCGGGGCGGTCGCGCAGGTGCTCGAGCCCATATCGGGCGAGAATTTCTTCCACGCGTTCGGCCCGCTCGTCGGCAGAAAGTTTCTGCCCTTTGAGCCCGAAGGCCACATCTTCCGCCACGGTGGGGAAGACGATCTGGTTGTCGGGGTTTTGGAACACAAAGCCGACTTTGCGGCGCACCGCCTTGGCAGCATTGGCCGTATCATGGCCATCCACCGTTACGCGGCCGCGTTCGGGAACCAACAACCCATTGAGAAGTCTTGAAAAGGTACTTTTGCCGGAGCCATTCGCGCCAACAATCGCAATGCGTCTTTCGGTGAGCGTTACGCTGACGTTGCGCAGCACCTCGGTGTCGCCAAACCGATGCGAGACCTCAGCGATCTCGATACCGGGGGCCGCAGGCAGCGAAGGGACGCTGACGCTGCCTGCGGCACCATGCAACCGGGGAAACATATGTCCAACACTTGAACGGATCATCTTGTCGGCCTAGTTCACATAAGGTTGCATGATTTCAGATGTGTCTGTTTGTGAGCTCTTGCCGGAGATCAGTTGCCAAACAGAGCAAGCAGGGCCATGTAGCCGACCGACGGCACCACGAGGCAGCCAAAGCCCGTGTAGAACGTCGCGGTCAGGGCACCATAAGGGACCAGTTTCGGGTCGGTCGCGGCCAGACCCGCGCTGACGCCGCTTGTGGTGCCCATCAGACCACCGTACACAGCCGCCGCCGCCGGGTTATCAAGACCAGCAACTTTGGCGAGGAACGGGGTGAGGATCATCACGGCGATGGATTTCACCACACCAGCAGCCACCGAAAGCGCGATCACTTCCGAGGACGCACCGAGCGCAGCACCAGTCACCGGGCCGACGATGAAGGTCACGGTACCGCCACCGATGGTGGCCATGTCAACTGCACTGGTATAGCCGAAGGCATAGGCGGTCGCCGCACCAAGAACGGTCGCGATCACAACCGACACGACAAGGGCAACAGCCCCAGCGAGACCGGCTTTTTTCAGTTCTTCGAGCTTAACGCCGAAGGCCGTCGACACGATGGCGAAGTCGCGCAGCATGCCGCCACCCATCAGGGCAAAGCCCGAGAACAGCGTGATGTCAGAGATACCTTTTTTCTCGCCGGTGATGGTGCCGCCGATGTAGGCGAGGATCAGACCGATGAGAATGGCGATCGCCGAACCGTGAATCCGGTTGTTGGTCATTTTGCCGAGCGCATAGGCCGCCCACATGATGATACCAACCGTGACGAACGCAGTGATAAGCGGAACCTTGTTCAGCGTGGTGTAAAGGATGTCGAGCATATCTTGTTACTCCGCGAGCGAGGGTTCAGCCGATTTCGGGCTCAGAGCCGCAATCGGACGGATCAGCAAGAAGCCAGCAGCCACCGAGCCGAGACCGGCGATGAAGGCCAGCGCGCCCGCGTTGAACGCCGCGACGACGTTTTGGCTGGCGGCCATGGCCACCACGATCGGGATATACATCGCCGCCCAGAACTTGATCCCGTCCTGCGCAAGTTTCGAGAATTTCTCGCGATCCATCAGGTAACGCGAGACAACAACCAAAAGCAGCATGGCGATACCCACGCCACCCACGTCGGAATTCAGGCCGACGAGCCAACCGATCGTGCGACCGATGAAAGTCCCTACGAGCATGCAGCCACCCATCAGGGCGACACCATAAATAAGCATTTTCAGTCCTCCTTGATCTTGGAACCATGGGGCGGCGACCCTGCCGCCCCACGGCAGATCGATTATTCGATGGTCATGACAACCGCGCCCGGTTTCACCCGGTCGCCAACTTGCACGGCAATCGATTTCACCACGCCGTCGCAGGGCGCCGGGGTGTTGTTTTTCATTTTCATCGCTTCGATCACGGCGACGTTTTGGCCTTTCGTCACGGTCGCGCCTTCAGCGACTTCCAACGACACGATGACCGACGGCATCTTAACTTTCACATCCATAGCCTTCTCCTTTGCGGCATGATTCTAGGGGTTCTCGTATTCTCGCTCGGTTTTAGCGCTACCGTGCGAAGGCGACATGATCTCGCTCAATCGATTGCGCGAAATCAATTCCACGCCCGAAATTGTTTTGCCCAACACCTGATCGGCACTGGAAACAAGCTCGGACAATTTCACACCGATGGACCCAGAGAGTTCCACTTCGGCGTCGATTTTCAGCCCCGTACGCGCACTCAAAGCGCCCAGTTCAGCGTGAAAATCCATAAGACTATCAAGGGCTTTCCCCCGAACGACGATATCGACATCGGAGCCGGGGCGCAGATAGCGCAGCCCCGTCACAACCTGCATCGCAAGCGAGCCGATCAGCCCGATTTTGCACCCGGTTTCGTCGCAAATCGCGGACAGCGCGGGAATCACCGGATGCGCGGTGTCACCCAGCATCTCAGCCAAGCCCATCACCTCCCAAGGCGTGACGCCAGCGGTGACTTGATCGACCGAAACAGCCACCGCGGCACGCACCCGCTGCTCTTCCAAGCGAATCGGGAACGAGAAGCCAAGCTGGCCGCCACCTTTGGGAACCGGGCCCGTCGGACGACAGGCAATGCCCGGAATCCGGTCTTTCAGGAAGATACCGCCCACCTGCGCCTCAAGCGCAGGGTAGCGCATCGGGGCTGGCAGCGAGTCGAGCAGCGCGGGCAAAAGCACTTTGCGCGCCGCATCGTCCACATAAACCAGCGTATGGCGGGTGCTCAGCATCTTAGCGACCTTTCACCCAAGCCGGATCGGTCTTCGCGTGGCTGCTCATATCGCGCTGCGCTTGCACCATGGCTTCAAAGAGTTTGGTCGCCTGCGGCCCTTCGATCACGATTTTCTCAGCCGCATCGGCAGTTCCGCCAACCACGCCGGGCACCAGTTCGAGCCGCGTCGTTTCGGCGCCCGTCACCAGATCGGGCGAGATTTTCACCACGCGGCTTTTGATCCGCAGGATCGTCCGGGCGGCCTTTTCAATCGTATCGGCAGCGGTGGCGGTGGTGTGGGTCACCACCACTTCATATTCTGGGTAAGTCCGCGCCCGGCGATAGGTGATGATCTCACCTTCACGGTCACAGACATGGCCAACTTTCGAGACAACAAAGCTATCGCCCATCGGCAGGCCGCCGACCACGAGCTCACGCCAAGCGTCGCCGCGCGGCGAAGGCACAAGCGAGATGTCGTCGCGCAGCGGGCGACCATCAAGCGCCAGCCAGCCAAATTCTTGGCAGCCGTAAAGGTCATGCACGGTGTAGCCAAAGCTGGCGGCGCGCGCGATCAGCTCTTCGTCAAGGGGGGTGCCGGCGCACAGAAGCACGCAGCCCTCGGGCATCTGTGCGCGCAGCCCCAACGCATCCGCCTGTTCAAGGCTGGCGCGCAGGAAAGAGGATTCACCAAGGATCACCTGCGGTTGCTCTTTACAAGCGGCCAGCAACAGCGCGTCGCGGCTCGACCGTTTCAGGTGGCTCCAGGTCACAGCGCTGTCTTCCAGCGCCTGTTTGGAAAAGACGTTGACGAGGGGGGGGTAGGTGACGAGCATCTTAGCCCCCCCCTCCAGGTTCAGCCGTCCAAAGATTTCGCGAGCAACGGCGCTGCGGTCGGGGAGTTCCGCGTGTGTAACACCCACGATATTTTGGAAGGCTGAAGAGCCCGTGGTGAAGGTCAGATAGGCCAGGTTGAACGGCGTATGCACCTCTTCGATGACATGGGCCGCGGTCGGGCCAGCGATACCCTTATCCGCAAGGTTGCGGCGCGGCATCTCATCGAGAGTCGGCACAGTACCGAAGATTTCCAGGGCATCTTCGATCGCTTTAAGTTCATCCGACATATCTGACTTCCTTTCAGGGCTCTGTTCGAGGCTTAGCGAGCGGGCGCGTATTGCTCCGCCACAGCCGCGAATTCACGGTTCATCAGCTCGATGATTTTCGGGCGTGCGACCCGGCCACCGCGCTCAGCACCCAGCGCACCACGACCCCACGGGCCGAGCGTGTCCTGTTTGCCTTCCGCTTTCGCTTTTTGAACTTCCGCGATCCGCTCGATGAGCGCGGGGCGCATACCGTCGACGTTGTCGATCAGAGCGCCGACGCCACCCAGCGAGTAGAAGAAGCGCGGACCCGCCGCGAAGACCGGGCTTTTCGTCGACAGATCTTCGAGAACTTCGAGCGGCTTTTTGATGATCCGCGAGACCGAGGTCAGCGGCATCACGTGGATCATCGTGCCGTAGTTCGCGTCGAGCGACAGGATGCTGTCGGCTTGCAGACCGTGGCACAGGAAGGCACCCGAGATCGCGCGGCCAATCACCATAGCGATGATCGCGTGACCTTTCAGACGGGCTTCCGCCAGCGCCAGCTGGTAGGCCGCGGTCGACTTGTTCATGCCGAAGATCTCTTCGACTTTGCCCGGACCGTTACCGGGGGTGTCGACGATCAGCACCAGCGCGCGCTTTTCTTCCAGCGGCTTGTCGGCATCGGCTGCGATCGAGGCATAGACGGCTTGCGCCATCTTGTAGCCTTCTTCCATGCCGATGATGCCCGCATAGACGACCGGGAACTTCTCGTTGAACGCATTGCCATCCGACGCGATGATCGTGGTGGTTTTGCCGTCCAGCGTGGCGGTCCCCACAACGGCGCCGGGGCCGAATTCGGGATCGTCGAAGCTTTGCGCGCCAACGGTGTTTTCTTGGAAGGACTCCGGGTCCACGATCATATCGATCGCGTCACGCCCCCGGCCCATCATGCTTTCTTGCATCTCCATGATTTTCTCCTGTGTTTCGGGGGTCAGACGGAGAGCCGTTTGACGGTGCTCATGAATTCCGCAAACGGCACGTCCAGAAGACCGGCGGCGTTTTCGTTGCCCGCTTTGGCCCAGACATCGACGGCGTCTTTGGGCTGCATTTCAGCGGCCAGAGCCACCAAGCGCAGTTGGTTTTCGACCTTCTCGGGCGAGCCGATGCGGCGCATCGCTTCGAAGTCAGCCACCGGCAGCGGCGCCAGTTCGGCGACTTGCTTGCGGAAGGCTTCGACCGTGTCTTGCACGAGGAAGTTGGCGTCACCCATGATGTATTTGTGACGGCCACCGGTGGTGCGGTAGACAAGGGCGCGGTCCGATGCGTCGAACTCTTCTTTGCCCATTTCTTGCTCGATCACTTCCGGGCCCGTCAGGCCAAGACGGCCGAACTCGCTCATGATGATCGCGTCAGTCGCTGCCGCCACGAAGCCCATGCCGCCGAAGCCGCCGACTTTGGAGCCGATGACAGCAATCACCGGAACCTTGCCGCGGGCTTTTTGCAGCTGGTCCATCACTTCAGCGTGGGCCAGAAGACCGGCGTTCGCTTCGTGCAGACGCACACCGCCCGTTTCGAACGAAATCACCACAACGGGTTTTTCTTCGTCGGTCAGGTCGGGGTATTTGGCGACCAGATCGTCGTGGAAATCGATCGCGGTTTTGATGGTGTTGACCATCTTCGCGCCGCCGATTTCGCCAACGGACCCACCGATGAATTTGCCCTCTTGCGAGATGACAAACACGGGGGTCTTACCGATCCGCCCGATGCCCGTGACGATCCCGTCGTCAAAGGCGACGGCATCCCCCAGAAGCTCAAGATGCGGGCTCGTCACCCGATCGAACGGACCGGCAAGCTCGGTGAAGCTGCCCTCGTCGACCAGGCCGATGGCCCGGTCACGCGCGCTGGCTTCAAGGAAGCTGCGGGGTTGAAGATTTTGCCAGTTGGTCATGGTTTACCCTCCGCCTCAGGCCGCGTTCGCTGCCGTGTAGGCCTGATGCAGGCGCAGCAGCACGACGGCCGGAGTGGCGTTGTTGTCGTTGATCTCGATCCGGGTGTCGGACAGCGAGGTTTCGTCGATGAACTTGCGCAGGACGCGCTCCCACAGGGCGTCGAAACCGGTCACCGGGGTGACAAGTTTCACCGACACCTTGCCCGAGAGGTCTTCGGGTTGGATCAGCACTTCCAGATCGCTCGAACCGGTGACGCCGATATGGGTCGGCGCTTTCACCGGGCCAGCGGCCGTTGCGGGTTCGAGGGTGAGCTCGAGAGTATGCAAAGCCATTTGTTCAAGCCTTCCTTACCAGTTGCGGAAACGCGCGGGCGGGTTGTAGAGGCCGCCGGACCAGGTCACGAGATCGC
Source organism: Rhodobacter aestuarii (assembly GCF_900156655.1). Lineage (GTDB taxonomy): Bacteria > Pseudomonadota > Alphaproteobacteria > Rhodobacterales > Rhodobacteraceae > Rhodobacter > Rhodobacter aestuarii. Next base: position 332,236 of record NZ_FTOG01000002.1, read on the forward strand.
GCATGTTTTTCGCCGCGAGCAGGTCGCGGGTCGCACGCGAAGGATCGATGCCCAGATCGGACGGGGTCTTGACGATGCCGGCCTCGCGCAGGGCTTTCGTCTCTTCGGGTTTGGCGGTCAGACCGATTTCGGTGAAACCAGCCACAGCACGGATCGCCGCCATGCGGGTTTCCATGTCTTTGCAGCGGTTGAGGTACGCAATGCCCTCTTCCGTCACGATGTGGGTGAGGTCGTCGCCATAGATCATGACCGGCGGGATATCGAGGTTGGCACTCTTGGCGAGTTTCCACGCGTCGAGTTCATCCACGAACACCGGTTTGCGGCCTTCACCGAAGGTTTCGACACCTTGCACCACCAGACGCTTGCCGCGCGGCACCGAGCCGGTGAGCGAGTCAAGCGAGGGCAGTTCCTCACCGCATTTGAGCCAGGCACCCGACGGGTGACGACGGCCTTTGGGGTCGCAACCCATGTTCGGCGCACCGCCGAAGCCCGCCACACGACCAGCGGTCGCGGTCGAGGAGTTGCCGTATTTGTCGATCTGCAGCGTGCCACCGATGAACATGTCGGCCGCATAGTGACCGGCCGTTTGCGCGAAAGCGCGGTTCGACCGCAGCGTCCCATCGGGGCCGATGAAGAACACGTCGGGGCGCGATGCCACGTAGTCTTCCATGCCCAACTCACCACCGAAGCAGTGGATCGCTTCAACCCAGCCTTCTTCGATCGCGGGGATCATCGTCGGGTGCGGGTTGATGATCATATGGGTGCAGATTTTGCCTTTCAGGCCAAGTTCTGCGCCATAGGTCGGCAAGATGAGCTCGATCGCCGAGGTCAGGAAGCCGATGCCGTGGTTCATCGAGGTGACGCCGTATTCACCGTAGATGCCTTTGAGGCACATCATCGCCAGAAGGATCTGGTTGTCGGTGATGTTGGCCGGGTCACGGGTGAACAGCGGTTCGATGAAGAAGGGTTTGGGCGATTCGATGACCGCATCCACCCAGTCGCCCGGGATGTCGACGCGCGGCAGTTCGTCAACGATTTCGTTGACTTGCGCGATCACGATGCCGTCTTTGAACTTCGTGGCTTCCACGATCACCGGGGTGTCTTCAGTGTTGAAGCCGGTGTAGAGGTTGCCTTTGCGGTCCGCTTTATAAGCGCAAACGAGCGAGACGCGCGGCGTCAGGTCGAGGAAGTAGCGGCCAAAGAGTTCCAGATAGGTGTGGATCGCACCGAGTTGGATTTTGCCGTTGTCGATGAATTCGGCAACGCGCGCGGCTTGCGGGCCGCCGAAAGCGAAGTCGAGTTTTTTCGCGATACCATTGTCGAACAGATCGAGGTGCGATTTCAGCGGCACCGCCGATTGCACCATGTGCAGATCGTGGATCTTCGATTTGTCGACTTGGTTGAGGCAATCGGCCAAGAAGTCAGCTTGCTTCTGGTTGTTGCCTTCAATGTTGATGACGTCACCTGCCCGGATCACTGCTTCAAGCAGCGCCACGGTATCTTTGGCGAGAACTTCTTTGCCCTTGGCGAAGAGCGGCGCTGCCGCTTCTTTCCGCGCGGCGGTATCGGCCGCTCGCGTGCGCCAATCTTTGCGCGTGTCGTGTTGGGTCATTTGCTTTCGTTTTCCTCCTTTGCAGGTGCATTCCTCGGAAGGTCGCCGTGAGTGATGATTTCCGGGGGGGAACCGATTTCGCCGCAGATGGCGTTGTGAAGTTGGCCGTCCGCGTCGCGCAGCGTGAGGCTGCCGTCGGTTTCAAGCCGGATGGCGATGCCCCGCAGGGGCAGGCCGTTGGTATTCAAGGTGATCTGGCTGCCGAGCGTGCACGAGCGTGCGCTCCAAGCTTGCCGGATCGGTTCAAAGCCTGCGCGCTCCCAATGCGTGAGCCACACTTCGAGTTGCTCCAGCACTTCATTGAGCATCTCGAGCCGGTCGATCTTGCGCCCGGTTTCAAGCGCGATCGAAGTGGCAAAGCCTTGCAGGGCAGACGGAAAATCGCTGACGCGGTGATGAAGGTTCAGGCCGACACCCGCGATGATATGGGCGGGATCACCGTCGTCGTTCAGCACCAACTCACACAGGATGCCGCCCAGTTTGCGCCCGCCGACCATCAGGTCATTGGGCCATTTGATCGAAGTTTCGAGACCGGCCAATTGCGAGATCGCTTCAGCAATCGCAACGGCGATCACGAGCGTGGTCTGGGCCAGGTCTTCGACAGGACGCGCGGGACGCAGCAAAACCGAGAATGTAAGGCTACTTTCGGGGAGGGACGCCCATTCACGGTCGTATTTGCCACGCCCCGCGGTCTGTGCGTCGGCGACAATCACCGTGCCGGTGCGCGTTAGCGCGGGGGAGGAGCCGGCAGCGAGATCGGAGAGGTACCGATTGGTTGAGTCGACGACGGGAAGATGATGGATCACACACCCGACCCCGGCTTGCGGCCGCTGAGGCCGCGCAGTGCACGGAAGCTCGGAGGCTTGGGCTTGAGGGGTCGGATGCGCGTTCATTGTTTTGCTCCGGTTCGAAGGCTTAGTTCACAAGACCGATGGTCGAGGCGAACACACCCACAGCGATGGCCGAGACGATGACACCGCAGATCGAGGCACCCATAGCGAGCGGCATGATCATGGCGTGGGGGCTGGCAGCGAAGGCTTCACGTTGAGCGATCTTCGCGGTCGAGGGCATGCAGGACACACCAGCGATACCGATCACGGGGTTGTAGTTGCCGTTCGAGAGCTTCCACACGAGGTAGCCGCCGCCGATACCGCCCACCGCCGAGATAGCCAGCGCGGTGATGCCGAGGACCACGAGGATGGCCACTTGCGGATCAAGCAGGGTGCCAGCGTCGCACAGCACACCAAGAACCAGACCAAGGAGCAGCGTCGCCGAATAGGTCACGGTGTTTTCGAGCAGTTTTTGATAGGGCTCGATTTCCGCTTCTTTGATCGCCACGCCGAGGAAGAACGACAGGATCAGCGGGGTAGCAACCGGGAGCAGCAAGCAAAGCAGGCCAGCAGCAGCAACGGTGAAGACGAATTTCGCTTGCGGCGTCACGTCCGGGAAATCGTATTCCACTTCGATACCGCGGTGCTCTTCTTTGATCAGCCAGCGCACAAGGTAGGGGTAACCGGCATAGGTCAGCGACAAGTAGAGGTAAGCGATGATCGAGATCGGAACGAACAGTTCTTTGGCCATGATCAGCGAGCCGAACAGAACCATCGGGCCATCTGCACCACCAATGGTGCCCACAGCGGCGGCTTGGTTCGGGGTGAGGCCCATGTAGTAGCCGATCACCAGCGTCACGAAGGTGCCAAGCTCAGCGCAAACGGCAACCGTGATCGAGGCCCAGGGACGCGCCAAGATGAACGAAATATCCGCCATCGTGCCGATGCCCATGAACAGCATGCAGGCCACAAGCGAGTTCACGAAGGTGAAGTTGTAGATCGGCTGCAGGAAGTCGATCTGCATGATGTTCATCAGCGCGTCAGTGTCAGACACCAGCGGCGAAATGATCAAGGTGCCGATTTGGCCGCCTTCGAGGATCATGACACCGGCGTTGACGGCCATCATGCCCAGCCCCATCGGGACCATGATCAGCGGTTCAAGCGTGCGCTTGAAACCAAGGTAGGCGAGCAGGAAGCCAAGCCCGATAAAGGCAAGCCGCGCAAAAGCGATCAGCGGCTCCTGTACAAAGAGCGTCCCGATCCCCGGGAACACGTTGAAGAGGGTTTCTAGCATTGGGAGATCCTCAGGCGTTGGAGTCGGACAAGAGCTTGGAAATGCCCACGATGACGCCGATCACGGCGAAAGAGATGACCGCGGTGATCAGGTAGCTGGTCGCGGCATAGACGATGATGTTCATCTTGATCCTCAGAGTTGGGGAGCCGCGGCGGGGGAGGCGCCGTGCTCAGAAGTTGCAGGGGGAAGCTGGCCACCAAGCAGCGCATCGACGCCAATGGTCACGGCCAGCAAATCGGCGGAACCGCCGGGCGAAAGATGGCGGGCAATACAGGCGGCGTCGAAGGCATGGATGGCCTCCATCCCCGCCTCGGTCAGCGCCCCGCCAAGGGCACGGATCCGCCGCGCTTCGGCCTGTACGAAAGCCAGAGCCTCCGGGCCACCGCGCCACAAAAGCGTGGTGTCTTCGGTCTCTGTCATTAGCGCGAGCAGCGTATCGAGCAGCACCGCCGAAAGCGGCGCACCGATATCACGGGCCGCCCGCAGCGCCGGCAGGCCGGTGCTGCGGACGGTCGGGAAACCGGCCTCGGCCTCGCCGCGAATGCCCAACACACCGTATTCTTTGTAGAGTTTTTCTCCGGCAGTGCGGGGCGCCCGGTTTCCTAGGCTGCGCAATTCCCGGTCGCAGATCCCACGCACCATATCGGTCGCGGTTGCGAACAGGTCTTGCTCGGTGCAGGTCGGCTGAAGGCGCATCACACTGCCGGCGGCAGCGCTCAAAATCCCAGCCGAGAACAGCAGGCCACGTTGCGTGTTGACTCCCTGCGTCGCGGCGAGCAGTCGCGACTCGTAACGGGCACCGATTTCGCGCACAGGCGCAAGCAGTGTCCAGGCAGGGCCGTTATGGCCCAAACCGAGCTCGGCACATTGGTAAAGGCAGGGTGCAATTACCGCCGAGGAGACCATAAAGGTCTGGATGTTCATGTCTTCATGCGACCCGTTGGAACGGGGCGTCACAAGACCGGGTTTCGGATGTGTGGAGATTTCCAGAAGCGCGCCAGTCAGAAAGGCCGAACCAATCGACCAGGCGTTTGACTGCGGCCACAGCGACATGTCGCTGTACCAGTCAAGTGTCCGCCGCAGGGCGTATTTCATGGGTTTCATCCCGCATAACCGACGGGGAGCGGCGCGCCCACGGGCGTCACAGCTTGCTATCCATGGCCAGATGAAGGGATTACATCCGGTCCGGAGAACCGTCGGGAATGCACCACACGAATGTCACTTGCGCACGCGGTGCTTTGGGCTTGTCAGCTCTACCGCACAGCTGGCGGCAAGGCTCATCACAGTCGTCACGGCCCGGCCTTCAGAGGGCTCGGGCGGCCTCGGTCAACTTTGCGTGAAAGCGTGTCGCCCCGGGGTTGACGTGATCGATACGCCTAGTTTTTCAGCTTGTCCAGTCTTCGTTTTGACCGCCCGATAAATGCGACATCATGTGCATATTGACAGGATAATACCCAAATTATTCATGCGGATAGGAAATTATGCAGGTAAGATTCACTGCAAGAAAAAGCCCAGCCCCAAATTGGGGCCGGGCACTCGACAGGATGTCGCATATGGGTGTTTTTAAGGGGAAAACAAGGCCCCGAAGCGGGGCCATGCAAATTTTGCCACTCAGATATGCATTACGCCGAATCCGATGCGTTCATGGTTGGTAATCGGGTGAAAAGCCGATTCGCCATGCGCCGCAACGGCAACCCAATGCCCATCCGAGACCAGCGCCACCTTCAGTTTCAGGTTCGACTCGGCCACGACCGAAGAACTCACCCCATGCAAGCACTCTAGCCCGGCATGGATCACGCCGTGAATCTCGTCTGGCCGATGCCGCACCACCTGCGCGTTAAGTGCACAAGCGACGATCGATTTGACAAAGCCACGCTCAATTTCGGTGCGCTTACCAGTCACGAAAGTGATCCCTACACGCCAATTCGGATGCGCAGCGATTTGCTCCTTGATCCGTTCTTCTTCCTCGCGGCTGCTGATGGCGGCCATGATGGCGGCCTTACCGATCCTGTCAGCGGTGATTTCCATAACGCGATTCCATTCCGACCCGATTTGCGCTTCCATATCGTCGCAGGGCGGCGCGCTCAACGCATTTGATGCCTCAAACGCATATCAAGCGTGCCCCGCCGCTGCAGAAAGGGTTCGCGGGTCGATCCCCATCGTGCCAAGCGCGCGCGACCATTTGGTGGCATAGGCCGCATCCAAGGCAAGCTCTGGATTTGGTTCGGCAATCAGCCAGCCGTTGTTCAAGATTTCCTGCTCAAGCTGGCCCGGCCCCCAACCGGCATAGCCCAGCATCAGCATGGCCCGCGCCGGCCCACGCCCCGCGCCCCACTCTTCCAAAATATCGCGCGTTGCCGTCATTGCCAGCCCTTCGCCAACGGGCATCGTTGCGGCAAACCAATCCGCCGAATGCAGCACAAAACCGCGCCCGGTTTCGACAGGCCCCCCAAACAAAATCGCGTCTTCACGACGGCCACCTGCGGTCAGCGGAATGCCGATTTGCTCAAAAAGCCCGCCCACATCGGGTTCCGGCACGGGTTTATTGACGATCAACCCCATCGCGCCTTCGGGCGAATGGGCGCACATCACCACCACCGAATGCTCGAATCGCGGGTCTTCCATGCCCGGCATGGCAATCAGCAGTTTTCCGGTGAGATCCATCGCGGCCCCCTTTCGCGCAACAAGCGCCCCCCTTCAAGGTGGCGCGACGCGGCCCTGCAATCAACCCCCGCGCAGCGAAATCCGCCCCGCATCCAACGGTTGGCGCTTTTGTGACTTGGAACGCCCCCCTTGCTACGGCTATCGGAAAGTATGCGGATGATCTTTGCCACCCTGCCCTGTATTCTTGCCCTGGCGGTGCCCGTGGGCGCACAGCCCCCCCTGCCCGAGGGGCTTTTGGGGGCAGAAATTCGCTCTGGCTGGGAGGCCCAAAACGGCACCCGCATCGCGGCACTACATTTGCAATTGGCACCGGGCTGGAAAACCTATTGGCGGGTCCCTGGCGAAGCCGGTGTGCCGCCCGTGCTGCATTTTGCCCGCTCCCGCAATCTCGCGCATATGCAGGTGATTTGGCCGACCCCGAGCGTTTTTGAACAAAATGGAATGCGCACCGTGGGCTACCACGACGAACTGATTTTGCCGCTGGAACTAACACCGCGCGAAGCAGGCGTTCCGATTGATCTGGAAGCTCGGCTCGATTTTGGCATCTGCCACGAGATTTGTGTGCCAGTGCAGCTTGACCTGACCGCTTGGCTCGCTGGCCCCGGCGCCCCCGACCCGGCCATTGCCGCCGCGCTTGAGGCGCAACCGGTGCCCCGGCCCGGTCTTGCGCGGTGCGCGGTGGAACCGATCCGCGACGGGATGCGGGTCGAAGCGCGGATTGATACCCCGCCTGCGCCGGGCGAGGTTGCACTTTTTGAACTGCGCGCGCGCCCGATGTGGGTCTCTGATCCGATGATCGCACGCGAGGGAGGCACACTTCTTGCCAGCGCAGAGTTCGTGCCCGAAACCGGCGCACCCTTCGATCTTGATCAAGATGATCTGCGCATCACGGTGGTGAGTGCGGCAGGCGCCATCGAGATTGATGGCTGCCCACCGAACTAAGCCTATTCCGCGGGCGGCAAGGCGCGCGCGCGGGCAAGCCGCGGCGCGACAAAAGCGGTGGCCACCGTCACAAGGAAGGCGAGCGCGATAAACACCCCCAACGCGCCACCCACCCCTTGGCCAGCCCAAAGTGCGCGCCCCAAGGTGGCAGCAAAGCCAACCACCAGCGCAGCCGTCGCGGCGCCCAAGGCGATCTGCAACCCACGCCCAGCGCCATGCCCACCCCGCAATCCACGCTTAAACGCCCGGATCGCGCGGCCAAAATCTTGCCCCACGGCCAAGGCTGCAGGCACCACAACCAGAACAATCACCATCCCAAAGCCAAGCCCATAGACCAGCGTGATGATCGTGGGCTTGAGGAACAGCGCCGAGGAGGAACGCTCGTAAAGCAGCGGGCCAAGCCCCAGCACGGTGGTGAGTGTCGTCAGCAACACCGGACGCAGACGGTCTGCCACCGCATCCACAATCGCCGGACGCATACCCCGTTTGGCGGCATATTCATCAACAGTTGAAATCAGCACGATGGCGTCGTTGATAATGATCCCCGTCATCCCAATCAGCCCCACGACCGAGAACATGGAAAGCGGCACGCCCCAATGCCAATGGCCCCAAAAGGCACCAATCAGCCCAAAGGGAATGACCGACATCACCACCGCCGGGCGGCTCCAAGACGAGAAAATCCACGCGAGACACAGGTAAATCCCGGTCAGCACCAGAACGAGTCCAAGGATCGCGTCGCCCATAAATTCGCGCTCGCGTTCTGCCGCGCCGCCAAGGCTCCATGTCACGCCCCGTTCCTCGGAAATACGGGGCAAGATCACCTCTGTCATCTGCCGCTCAATCTCATTGGCGCGCTCGGCATTGTCTTCGGAGATATTGCCCGTCACCTCGATAGACCGGATGCCATCTTCGCGCCGGATCGTCGAAAACCCCACCTGCGTGCGCGCCGAGACAATATCGGACAGCGGCACCCAATTGCCCGCAGGCGTGCGCATCTGCATCCGATCCAAGAAATCGGCGGTCAGTTCGCTTTCCGGCATTTCCACCTGAATAGAAGCTTCGCGCGTACCATCGGGGAAGGTCGCGGCCTCAATCCCATTGAGTCGGGCACGCAATTCACGGCTGAGCATATCAATATCAAACCCGAGCGCCGCCCCCTGTGGGGTCAGGTTCAAAATCAGTTCTTGCTTGTCATAAGCAAGGTTATCCTCAAGCGCCGAGACCTCCGGGAAGGTCGCCAAAGCGGTTTTCAGATCTTCTGCAGCTTCTTTCAAAACGCGGCTTTCGGCACCCGCGAATTTGACCGAAATGCCATCAGAGGACGGACCCGCAAAGAAGGACCGGAAGCTGAGTTCCTCAATCAACGGGTGACGCGCGGCAGCCGCCTGAAACCGCTCAAGGAAATCGGCCGAAGAATAGGACCGGTAGTCTTGGTCGATCAGCTCGATGGTGATGGCGCCCAACAGATCAGCGTCTTTGCTATCCGCCGAAGCCAGCGAGCGGCCCACCGCCCCGCCAATTTGCGCCACCACATAGGTCACCGGATTGGTGCCAAATTCCTTTTCATATTGCGCGCCGACCTCATTCGCAGCCTCTTGCAACGCCTTCATCTGCGCCATCGTATCTTCGCGCCGCGCGCCTGCCAGCATCGAATAAGCGGCAGAGACCATTGCGTTTTCGGGCGGGCTAAAGAAGCGCCATTGCACTGCGCCGCCCACCACCAAAGCAACGGAGGCCAGCATCAGCGAGAAAGCCCCCGCAAGCACCGCGTAGCGCGCCGTGAGCACGATCCGCATGAAGGGCCGCATGATGTTCAGCCGGAACCAATCAAGCCCCTCATTCACTTTGCGCGAGGGCCAATCATACCAACGCTCCTTCGCGGTATGGGCAAGCGCATGCGCCATGTGGTTGGGCAGGATCAGGAAGCACTCGAGAAGCGAAGCCGCCAGAACCGCAATCACCGTCCAAGGGATATCAGAGATCATCCGCCCCATCGGCCCGCCCATCATCGTGAGGCCGCCAAAGGCAATGATCGAGGTCATCGAGGAGGCCATCACGGGCGACAGCATCCGCCGCGCGCCCTGCTCCGCCGCCAAAACCGGGTGCTCACCCAAATCGCGCGATCGAAAATCGGCGTGTTCGCCCACCACAATCGCATCATCAACGACGATCCCCAACGTCAAGATGAGCGCAAAGATCGAGATCATGTTGAGCGTCATGCCCGCCATATACATGGCGAACAAAGCCGCCGCGATGGCGGTGGGAATGCCCATCGCGACCCAAAAGGCCGTGCGCGCGTTCAAAAACAGGAACAGCAGCACCACAACCAGCACAAGCCCCTGAATCCCGTTATCTTTCAAAAGATCGAGCCGCGCTTGAATGGCTTCCGAGCGGGAGCGGATCAGGTCAATCGAGGTGCCTTCGGGCACGGTGGGCTGCATTTGCGCCACCACCTCTTGCACCTTGCGCTGCAAAGCGATGGCATCGCCCTCGGCAGAGCGGGACACGTTGATCGAAATGGCCGGGTTGTCGCCCACGTAATAGGCGCGCTCGCGGTTACCACCTTCTACACGAATGGCGGCCACATCCCCCACCCGCAGCAGCGACCCGTCGCTTTCTTCGCGAATGACGATATCAGCGATAGACAGCGCATCACGCCGTTCTTCGCCGGTGCGCACCCGCTGCGCGCCACCCGATACATCGCCAGCGGGCGAGGTCGCGGCCTCTGCCGAGATCACGGTGGCGATTTCAGAAAGCGTCACATTGTGGCGCATCATCTGCACGGTGGGCAGTTCTACCACCGTTTCGGGCGCCAAGAAGCCTTGGATCGTGGTGCGCGTTACGCCCTCGGCATAAAGGCGGGTGACCAATTCATCTGCCAAACGACCGATCTGTTCGGCGGACAGCGGACCGGTAATCACCACATCGGTCACCGTATCCCGCCAAGCGCCGCGCTTGATTTCGGGATCATCGGCCCCTTCGGGCAAAGTGCCCGCCGTCGTCACCGCCTGCTCCACCTCAGAGACCGCGCGGCTCATATCCCAACCATCTTCGAAGGTGAGCGAAATGCGCGCCGCCCCCTCGGTCGAGCGGCTTTCAGACTCGCTCACCCCTTCCACAGCGATCAGCGAAGGTTCCAACACCTGCACGATGGCCCGGTCGACCTCCTCTGCGCCGGCACCATCCCATGTGACGGAAACGGTGACCGATTCCTCGATTGAATCGGGGAAGAATTGCGCGCGCATTTTCGGCAGCGTCACCGCACCTGCGAGCAGCAAAATTACCAAAAGCAGGTTTGCCAGCGTTTTGTGGCGGGTAAAAAGCGCAATAATCCCATGCGCTTTCGGAAGCTCTTCACCCGGGCGGGCAAATTCCCCCTCGGCCATCACAACAGCCGCGGCCGCGGCATTGAGCTGGTCGCGTTCGCTTGGCGTGGTCATGGCTTAGCCCCCCATCCGCGATTCGATCCGCTCCACCAGATCGGCGGGCACTTGGTCTTGCTGCAAAGTGGCGAGCATCCGCGCCTTGGCTTCGGCTGGCATCCGGGTATTGCCCTCGACCGCTGCAATCAGCCGGGCGCGGTGACCGGCATCAAGCGTCACCTGCGCAGGTTTTTGCGGCACGAGGCCCGCACCATCGGCCCCCGGCCGCAATGGGCGCAGTTTTAGCCCCTCGCCCAAAAGCGGCGAACGCTCGGCCACCACCTCGACCCCGCTTTGCAACGCGGCAGCGCGGATCAGCACATCATCGCCTTGGCGGTGCACCACCTCGACCCGCTCCGCGCGCAGACGTTCATCGGCATCAAGCCGCAGCACCGTGCCATCCGGCCCAACAGCGGCGGCAGGCAAAAGCGCGACATTTTCCAATTCGGGCATCGACAGCGTCACCGTTACGAAATCGCCCGCCTTCAGCCCGCGCACAGCTTCAAGACGCGCAAAGAGCAACCGCCCCGCTTGCCCCTCTTCCACCGCCGCCCCGGCACGCTCCAGCGTGGCAGGCACGGCAATATGGTCGGCGCCGAGGTCCAGCGTCACCTTCGCTTGCAGCGGCAAAAGCTGGCCTTTTTCGTCGGTCAGCCGCGCGAATTGCGCTGTAGGCACCCGAAACGAGACTTCCAGCGTCGCCGGGTCAATCAGCGTGCCCAGAATTTCATTGTTGGAAACAAGCCGCCCGGCAACCGTATCAATCCCCGAAAGCTGGCCCGCAAAATCCGCCCGGATCTCGGTTTCCGCCAACTTGCGTTCCGCCTCAGACAGCGCAATCTCGGCGCGGCGCAGCGCATTGCGCGCCTGATCAAGCCCCGCCTCTGCCGACGAAAGCGCCGAGCGTTTCGTCAACACCGCTTGCTCCGCCGATGAAACCGCCAATTCGGCGGTTTCAATATCGACGGTCGCCCCAAAGCCCCGCTCGCCAATCGACCGCGCCCGTTCAAGCGCCTTTTGCCGCAAGGCAACCTGCCGTTCCGCAGCCACCAAATCATCGCGCGCAATCACCAGCGTGCGTTCCGCCAAGGCCAATTGCGTCGCGGCCTCTGCCGTTGAAGCGGCAGCGGAATCCCGTGCCGCCTGCGTTTCTGCCGGATCCAGCCGCGCCAAAAGCTCGCCCGCCACAACCTGCCCACCTTCCACGAAATTCGGAGATAGTTCCAAAAGCGTGCCCGCCGCAGGCGCGCGCAATTCCAATTCCCGCAGGGTGCGCACCTCGCCATAGGCGGTCAGTTCCGGTTGCCGCGCGCCAAATTCCAGGGCGATCACATTGGCCGCAAAGACACGTTCCTGCTGTGCGCGCATCCGCCCCGGCGCTTCTTTACGCGCATCAATCGCCGATTTCATCGTGAAGCCACCAGCAGCCAAAAGCGCGATGGTCAAAGCGGCGAGGAAAAGCCCCGTCAGGGAACGAAAAAGAAAGCGCATATCAGGGTCCTACAGTCGAGGGCCAAGGCCGGTCGTGGATCATCCGAAAGTATGAAGGCGGGCGGGTTTCACAAGGGTTTGCAGCAAGGATACGTGCTTGCCACGTGATCCCGTCGCATATCACGAAGATTTCATGGAACTGTTATCAATCAAATGCGCCTTACGGGGCATTCAGTCGCGCCCGAAGCTCTAACAGGTCTTCCCAGACAAGGCGTTTGTTGGCAGGCGCCCGGAAGAGATTCGCGGGATGCAGCATCGGTAATGCGGGGCGGCCAAAGGCTTCCGTCCAATTGCCCCGCAACCGGGTGATGCCACGCTTGCCCAAGGCGGCAGAACAGGCGGTATTGCCCATCAGCACGATCAGATCGGGGTCGATCAACTCGACATGCCGCGCCAAAAACGGAAGCATCTGCGCAATTTCTGCAGGCTCCGGTTCCCGGTTTGCGGGCGGGCGCCACGGCACCACGTTTGTGATGTAAACGGAGGCCAACGGGTCAGGCGACGCTCGGTCAAGCCCAATGGCGGCCAACATCTTATCCAGCAACTGCCCAGCGCGCCCCACAAAGGGCTTGCCTTGCTGATCTTCATCGCGGCCCGGCGCTTCACCAATCAACATGACCCGTGCCTTGGGGTTGCCATCGGCAAAGACCGTGTTGCGCGCGCCCTGTTTAAGCGCGCAATGCCCGTAGCCCATGATCGCCTCGCGCAGGTCTTCCAGCGTTTTCGCTTTGGTGGCTGCCGCGCGCGCCACGGCCACCACATCCACACTGTCTTCGACCCGCGCCACCGGCACGGGCCGAGCCGGGCGCTCGGGCGCCGCTTCTGGTGCAGGTGCACGCTCTGGCATCGCCAAACGGTCGGGCAATTCATAGGCGTTGATCGGCGCATCGCCCACCGGCGCGGTCACCCCAAGCTCGAACATCCATTCAAGCGCGGCAAGCGCGGCATCATAGCTCAGATCGGCGGGCGGGTGAGTCTGCATGATTTCTCTATGACATGCGCCCCGGGGCGGGTCAAAGCCGCTAGACGCACGCCCCCCCTTTTGCCATAAGCAGGCCCGACAACATCGGAGGAAGTCATGGCTTTCCGCGCCCGCCATCTTCTGGGGATCGAGCACCTCTCCCCCGAGGATATTCGCACCGTCCTCGACCTTGCCGACCGCTATGTCGATTTGAACCGCCGCACGGTCAAACGCACCGATGCCTTGGCGGGGCTTACGCAGATCAACATGTTCTTTGAAAACTCCACCCGCACCCAGTCCAGTTTTGAACTGGCGGGCAAGCGGCTTGGGGCCGATGTGATGAACATGTCGATGCAGACCTCAAGCGTGAAAAAGGGCGAAACGCTGATTGACACGGCGATGACGCTCAACGCGATGCACCCCGACCTGCTGGTGGTGCGGCATGGTTCCTCGGGCGCGGTTGATCTGCTGGCGCAAAAGGTCAATTGCGCGGTGGTGAACGCGGGCGACGGCAAGCACGAACACCCGACGCAGGCGCTATTGGATGCGCTGACGATCCGCCGCGCCAAGGGCCGCATTCAGCGGCTCACCGTGGCGATTTGCGGCGATGTCGCGCATAGCCGGGTGGCCCGCTCCAACCTGCTGCTTCTCGGCAAAATGGAAAACCGCGTGCGCCTGATTGGCCCGCCAACGCTGATGCCCTCTGGCTTCGACAATATCGGGGCAGAGGTCTACCAAGACATGCGCGAAGGGCTGCGCGACGCCGATGTGGTGATGATGCTGCGACTGCAACGCGAGCGGATGGATGGCGGGTTCATTCCGTCTGAGCGCGAATATTTCCACCGCTATGGGCTGGACGCGGAAAAGCTCGCCTATGCGAAAGATGACGCCATCGTCATGCACCCCGGCCCGATGAACCGCGGCGTGGAGATTGATGGCACGATTGCCGATGACATCAACCGCTCTGTGATCCAGGAACAGGTGGAAATGGGCGTCGCCGTGCGGATGGCGGTGATGGACCTTCTGGCGCAAAATCTGCGCGCCGAACGGGGCCGCGCCGCGCTGGAGGCGGGCACCGATGTCTAAAATGCAGCGCGACGAGGTTTTAAACTATCGCCCCGGCAAAGACAGCGAATTGCCGCTGGAGCCGGGCGAGCGTGTCGCGCAGATCTTCTTGGCGGATCAGCGGCGGTATTATTACGACCACCTTGTTCTGGGCGGTATTGGCGCGGTGCTGGTCTCGGCGGTGCTGATATGGCTCGAAAAATACGATCAGGTGCTGGTTGCGGTGATTGCGATCATCGTCGGCATGGCGCTGCGCGCGATCTACTTTCGGTCCGAAGCGTTTGCGCGGCGCTGGCAACTCACCGACCGGCGGTTGATTGGCCCGCAAGGGCGGCAGGTGATGCTTTTGGAAATTGAGACGGTGCGCTCGCTGATGGGCGATGTGCAGATCGTCACCAAAACCGGGGCCAAGCATCTGATCCGCCATTTGGCAGATGCCGCCCCCGTGGTCACCGCGATCGAAGCGGCCAAGACCCGCCGCGCGAAGGTGGTGAAATGAGACCGCCGCGCCCGCTCCCACGCGCTGAGCGCGACAAAGAGCCCGTGGTTTTACACGAGCCCCCGCCGCCGCTTCCGCAAGTGGAGCCTGAAACGCCCTCGAATGCCGTGCCCGAAGGCTGGGAAGGGATCATGCAGCCGGGGGAGCGCATCTTGTGGCGCGGCAAGCCGGTGCGCCGGATCAAATGGATCAAGCTGATCTTCACCTCGCTTTTCGGCACCTTCTTTGCGGGCTTTGCGCTTTTTTGGATGATCATGGCCGCGCAAGATGGCGGCTTTGCTTGGATGTTCGGGCTGATCCATTTCTCGGTGGGCGCGGGTTTCGTCACGGTGGCCATTCTGGATGAGCGGATGCGGCTGCGCGACACGTGGTTCACGCTCTCCGACCGCGCGGCCTATATCGCGCGGCGGCATTGGTGGAAGGGCAAGATCCTCGACACCTATCCGATCACGGCGGATATGCCGATCCGGCTTGGCGGCGGTGACAAGGCGGGCGATGTGATTTTTGCCACGAAACGGGTAAAAACGAAAAACGGCTACTCCACCAAGAATATCGGCTTTCTTGATATCGCACAGGCCCCCGAGGTCTTTGCGCTGATGAAACACGCCCGGGAGGCGCTTCAATGACCCTGTTTTTGCAAAACGCCCGTGTGATCGACCCTGAGGCGCAAACGGAAACCGAGGCCAACCTTGTTATTGATGGTGGGATCATCGCGGCCATCGGCCAGATGCAGGCCCCTGCGGGCGCTGAGGTGATTGACTGCGGTGGCAAATGTCTTGCCCCCGGCATTGTCGATATTGGTGTGAAGATCGGCGAACCGGGCGAACGGCACCGCGAAAGCTTTCGTACCGCAGGCCAAGCAGCGGCGCGAGGCGGTGTGACCACGGTGATCGCCCGGCCCGACACCTCCCCCGCGATTGACACGCCCGAGGTGCTGGAATTCGTCACGCGCCGCGCTGCAGAGGCCCCGGTGCGTATCCGCCATATGGCGGCGCTCACCAAAGGCCGCGAAGGCCGCGAAATGACAGAGATCGGCTTTTTGATGGATGTCGGTGCGGTGGCTTTCACCGATTTTGACCATGTCACCACCGATACAAAGGTGCTGTCGCGCGCCTTTACCTACGCAAAAAGCCTTGGTGCGCTGGTGATTTGCCATCCGCAAGAGCCGGGGCTTTCCAAAGGCGCTGCCGCGACCTCGGGCAAATTCGCCAGCCTGCGCGGCCTACCGGGCGTTTCGGCCATGGCCGAGCGGATGGGCTTTGACCGCGATATGGCCTTGGTCGAGATGACGGGCGTGCGCTACCACGCCGATCAAATCACCACCGCCCGCGCCCTGCCCGCGCTGGCCCGCGCCAAGGCCAATGGGCTGAAGGTGACCGCCGGGGTTTCCGTCCATCACCTGACGCTGAATGAATTCGACGTGGGCGATTACCGCACCTTCTTCAAAATGACCCCGCCTTTGCGGTCTGAAGATGACCGGCTTGCCGTGGTGCAGGCGGTAGCGGAAGGGGTGATTGATATCATCTGCTCCATGCACACGCCCGCCGATGAAGAAAGCAAGCGGCTCCCGTTTGAAGAGGCTGCTGCGGGTGCAGTCGGGCTTGAAACGCTCCTGCCCGCCGCGCTGCGGCTTTATCACGCGGGCAGCCTCAGCCTGCCGCAACTTTTCCGCGCGCTCTCGCTGAACCCGGCCAAGCTGATGGGTCTGCCGCAAGGCCGTATTTGCGAGGGTGCACCGGCCGATTTGGTACTTTTTGATGCGGATGCACCCTTTGTGCTGGACCGCTTCGCCCTTGCCTCGAAATCCAAGAACACCCCGTTTGACGGGGCGCGCCTCAGCGGGAAGGTGCTTGCCACTTTCGTCGGTGGGGTGCAGGTTTTCGGGCAGGTGGAGCAATAAAGACTCATAAGAGACGAGCGAGGGGTGATGGCAGATCTTCATGCGGGGGCGGCGCTGCTGCTGGCAGTGGCAGGCTTGGGCTACCTGCTGGGCTCCGTGCCCTTTGGGGTGGTGATCACCAAGCTGATGGGGCTCGGTGATCTTCGCCAGATCGGCTCGGGCAATATTGGTGCCACCAATGTGCTGCGCACCGGCAACAAAGCTGCCGCGGCCGCAACGCTGGTGCTGGATGGCGCCAAAGGGGCTGTGGCCGTGCTGCTGGCGCGGCTCATCTTGGGCAATGAAACCGCGGCCATCGTGGCGGGCGGCGCGGCCTTTTTGGGCCACCTTTACCCGGTTTGGCTCAAGTTTCGTGGTGGCAAAGGGGTCGCCACCTTCCTTGGCACCTTGATCGCGCTGCATTGGGTTCTCGGCCTTGCGGCTTGCGGCGTTTGGCTGATCACCGCCGCCGTGGGGCGGATTTCGTCGCTATCGGCTTTGGTCGCTGCGGCGGCTTCGGTCCCGCTTGCTTGGGCGATGTCCGATCAGATGTTGATGCCGATTTGCGCGCTGATGGCGGTGCTGATCTTCTGGCGTCACCGCGCCAATATCGCCCGCATCTTCGCAGGCACGGAGCCAAAAATCGGCAAGAAGGGTTGATTTCTACAGCCTACCGGCGCCTGATAAGGGTGTTTTTGCTGGGAGGCCGAAATGAATTTGATCAGTGCCGTCAAAACCTGTCTTCGAAATTACGCCACTTTCAGAGGCCGCGCGCCGCGCTCGGAATTTTGGTGGTTTATCCTGTTCTTCTTCCTTGTTTCTGTGGTGCTGGCCACCATTGAAACCGCTGTTTTTGGGATTGGTGAAGTCAGCCATGTGGATGGCGGATATGAGTGGCAGTCGAACGGCGGCCCGCTAACGGTGCTTTTTAGCTTGGCAATGGTCCTGCCGATGCTCGCCGTCACCGTGCGCCGTTTGCACGATGTCGGCAAATCGGGCTGGTTCATCTTGATTGGGCTGATCCCGCTGATTGGCGGGTTGGTGCTTTTGTTCTTCTACGTTCAGCCCTCGCAACAAGGGCCGAACCAATTTGGCGCCTCGCCCAATGGTGGCCCGCCGCCGCTGCCGTAATCAGAAAAACAAAGGGGGCCCAGCGGCCCCCTTTTTCTTAGTAGCTGTATTCGCCGTAAATCCGGCTCAGATCACCCTGCCAATGGCCGTGGTATTTCTCCAACAGCTTGTCGGCAGGGACCATGCCGGTGTCTATGCTCTCTTCCAGCGCGTTGAGGAAATAGGTCTCATCCGGGATCAGACCACCCGCCCCTGCAATACCGCGCGCGGCCAAGCCCGATTTGGAGATCGCCACCACTTCGCGGGCAAGGTCATGCATCTTGATGCCATTCACCTCACCTTGCAGCGCATCTTTCGCGGCCACACGGCGCAGCCCCTCGCGGGTCTCTTCATCCCAGCCTTTGACCAGATCCCAAGCCGCATCGAGCGCGCTTTGATCATACATCAGCCCCACCCAAAGCGCGGGCAGCGCACAAAGCCGCCGCCACGGGCCGCCATCGGCCCCACGCATTTCGATGTATTTCTTCACCCGCGCTTCGGGGAAAACGGTGGTCAGATGGTCCGCCCAATCCGACAGCGTGGGCTTTTCGCCCGGCAGCGCGGGCAACTCGCCCTTCAAGAAGTCGCGGAAGCTTTGGCCCAGCGCATTGATGTATTTGCCGTCGCGGTAGACGAAATACATCGGCACATCGAGCACGTAATCCACATAGCGTTCATAGCTCATGCCATCTTCAAAGAAGAACGGCAGCATCCCCGTGCGCGCGGCATCCAAGTTTTGCCAGATGTGGCTGCGCCACGATTTCATCCCATTGGGCTTGCCATCAAGGAAGGGCGAGTTCGCAAACAGCGCCGTCGCAACCGGTTGCAGCGCCAAAGCCACGCGCATTTTTTGCACCATGTCAGCCTCGGACGCGAAGTCGAGGTTCACCTGAACCGTGCAGGTCCGATACATCATGGTTTTGCCCATGGTGCCGACGCTGTCCATGTAGCTCGTCATCAACCGATAGCGGCCCTTGGGCATCATCGGCATTTCTTCATGGGACCATTCGGGCGCCGCCCCAAGGCCAATGAACCGCGCGCCAATCCGGTCGGCGATGCGGTGCACCTCGGTCAGGTGTTCATTCACCTCTTGGCAGGTCTGGTGCAGGTTTTCGAGCGGCGCGCCCGAAAGCTCCAACTGCCCGCCCGGCTCAAGGCTGACATTGGCGCCATTGCGCACAAGCCCGATGATATGGCCGTCTTCAAGCACCGGCTCCCAGTCAAAGACCTGCGCCAGCCCTTCAAGCATCGCTCGGATCGAGCGCGGGCCTTCATAGGGCAAGGGCTTCAGCGCATCTTTGCAATAGCCGAATTTCTCGTGCTCGGTGCCGATGCGCCAGTCTTTTTTGGGTTTCTCGCCCGAAGCCAAGTATTCCGCCAGTTGCGCGAAATCCTCGATCGGGCCGCCGCCCTGCTGGGGAATAGACATGGGGAGGCACCTCTTGTTGTGTCGGTGTCACAGGTGGCCTTTGACCTGACCTAAGTCAAGGCAGATCAGACGCGCCGCCGCCACAGGCTTTGTGCGGTGGCGCTCGAAGAAAGCGCCGCAGTGAGCGCGCCCATCTCGATGCCCGGCAGCGTTGCGAAAGCATCATAGAGCTTTTCCGAGCCAGATGCAGCCACCGGCACCAAAAGCGCCTGCCCATCTGCGGCCTTGAGCCGCCAGAATTTTTGCCCGCGCAACGAAAGGAGCCGAATCTCTGCCAAATCCTCAAGCGCGATATAGCCCCCCAGCACCGCACCTCCGGCCCCATAATAGCCAATACGCCCCTCATCGAGATCGACCAGACCGGGTTCAGAGACCGGGCGGGC
Source organism: Rhodobacter aestuarii (assembly GCF_900156655.1). GTDB lineage: Bacteria > Pseudomonadota > Alphaproteobacteria > Rhodobacterales > Rhodobacteraceae > Rhodobacter > Rhodobacter aestuarii. Next base: position 351,817 of record NZ_FTOG01000002.1, read on the forward strand.
AAAACGGGTGCGCCGCCACGCGAGCAACATCCAGACCGCGCAGACCACACCAAGGGCGAGGCCGATTGCCGCAAGGAACCAACCGCCGCGCGTTCCCACCCATGCTGACCCCGCCACGCATAGCCCTGCGATATAGGTCTCACGATGATGGGTTAGGTGATCGCGCAGCTCTGGGCGGATCACATCCAATCCCCCAAGGCCGATTGCCACAAGGTGATCGCGGCGCAAGCGGCGGTATCGGCCCGCAAAATACGCGGCCCCAAAGAGACCGGGGTAACATAATCAAGCCCGCGCAATTGCGCCCGCTCTGCCTCAGAAAATCCGCCTTCCGGCCCCACCAAAATCGCCCAAGGGCCGGGGGTCAGCCCCGCCAAAGTTTGCGCCGGGCCAACCAAAGATTCATCGCCCCATAGGATGCGGCGCGCCGGATCCCAACCTTTCAGAAGGGCCTGCAATGCCTGCAAGTCACTGACTTCGGGCACATAAGTCCCCAAGCATTGCTCCGCCGCTTCCAAAGCATGGGCCTGCAAACGGTCTTGCCGGATGCGTGATGCATTGGTGAATTCTGTCTGCACGGGCAAGATTTTCGCACAGCCCAACTCGGCGGCTTTCTCGACAATGAAATCGGTCCGCTCTTTCTTGATCGGCGCAAAGATCAGCCACAGATCAGGTGGGTTCAACTGCGGCGCGGCTTGTCCAAGGCAGCGCAAAGAACCCGCCTTTTTTGCCGCCTCAACCACCTCAGCCGTCCATTCGCCATCGCGGCCATTAAAGAGCGCCACCCGCGCGCCAACAGCAAGCCGCATCACCGAAAACAGGTAATGCGCCTGATCGGCGTTCAGGGGCACGGCTTGCCCCTCCCCCAGCGGGTGCTCTACACAGAGTCGTATCTTGGCACGTTCCATGGGGCGAATTTATGACCGGCAACAGCGAAACGCCAGAGGCGCAGATCACGGGCCAAGTGGCCGATGCCTATCGTGGCAATTGGGTGGACCACACGGCCCCCGCCTTTTCTCGGCCCTATCTGCGGCTGTCGCGCGCCGACCGCCCCATTGGCACATGGCTTCTGCTTCTGCCCTGCTGGTGGAGCATTTCGCTTGCTGCGGCGACCGATGGGCTGCGGCTCTTTGATCTGTGGCTGGCGATTGGTTGCGCGATTGGCGCATTCCTGATGCGTGGCGCAGGCTGCACCTGGAACGATATCACCGACCGCGATTTTGACGGCCAAGTGGCCCGCACTCGTTCTCGCCCGATTCCCTCGGGCCAAGTGACGGTGAAGCAAGCGCTCGGCTGGATGGTGCTGCAAACCGGCGTTGCCGCGCTCATCCTCTTCACCTTCAACTGGGCCGCCATTGGCATGGGCGTGCTCGCCCTCGCCCCGGTGGCGATTTACCCCTTCGCCAAGCGCTTCACATGGTGGCCACAGGTCTTTTTGGGCATTGCCTTCAACTGGGGCGCGCTTTTGGGTTGGGTGGCGCATACCGGCAGCCTGTCTTGGGCGGCGGTGCTGCTTTACCTATCGGGCCTTGTCTGGACGCTCTTTTACGACACGATCTATGCCCACCAAGACAAGGAAGACGATGCACTGATTGGCGTCAAATCCACCGCGCGGCTCTTTGGCACCAATACCCCGCGCTGGCTGGGCCTGTTCCTTGTGCTCACGGTGATTTTGATGACCGGTTCGGTGCTGCTGGCGCTCTTGCCGCTCGGCAACCCGCTGGTGCTGGTGATCGGCCTTGCCGCCCCTTGGGCGATGGGCTGGCACATGCTGGGTCAGTTGCGGCAGCTGGATATCGACAATGCCGATATCTGCCTCGATCTCTTCCGCAAAAGCCGCAACACGGGCCTTTTGGCTGCGCTGTTTCTTGCCGGTTCGGCAATCGTTTGATTGATCCTGCAATCTCATACCCTTAAGACGGTTCCACCCCAAGGGGAGGAGACCAAGGATCCATGCGCGCCCGCACCACAGCCTTGACCGCCACCGCTTTCGTGTCTGCACTGGTGCTTTGCGCATTCATTGCGGGTGGCTCGGCGACGATCATTGAGCAACGCTCGCGTAAAGCGGTGCGCCTTGTGCTGGAGGCCAATGGCCATTCTTGGGCGCAGGTGCATACCGACGGGTTGCAAGTGATCTTGCTCGGCACCGCCCCCTCTGAAGCGGAGCGGTTTCGCACGGTGACGCTCGTCTCGACCGTGGTCGACAGCTCACGCATCGTCGACAACACAGATGCCGTGGTGGCCAAGGCGATCGCGCCGCCCGATTTTTCGTTGCAATTGCTGCGCAATGACGAGGGCATTTCGCTGATCGGCCTCGTGCCCAAAGGGACCGACCGCGAAGCTCTGATGAAGCGGCTCACCGCCTTGGCGGGTGAGGGCAATGTCACCGACATGCTCGAAAGCGCTGAATATCCCGTGCCAAAGGGCTGGAGCCCGGCTTTTGAATTCGGCATTGCCACGCTGGAAAAGCTGCCCCGCGCCAAAGTGTCGATCGACCCCGGCGCTGTGGGCGTAGAGGCCATCACGGACAGCGCCGAGGAAAAGGCCGCGGTTGAGGCGCAATTGAACCGCAGCCGCCCTTCTGGCGTGCGGCTGGATGCGAAGATTTCTGCCCCCCGCCCGGTGATTACCCCGTTCACCCTGCGCTTCTTGATTGATGACGAGGGCGCGCGGTTTGATGCCTGCTCGGCCGATACTGTCCGCAGCCGGGCCACGATCTTGACCGCCGCGCGCAAAGCGGGCGCGATGGGGGATCTCGATTGCACCGTGGGCATGGGCGCGCCTTCGCCGCAATGGGGCGAGGCTGTGGGCATGGCTTTGGGCGCGCTTGGCGAACTTGGCGCCGGAACGGTGACGATTTCCGATGCCGATATCTCGCTCGTTGCCGCCGATACTGTCGCCCAAGCCAGCTACGACAAGATCGTGGGCGAATTGGAATCGAACCTGCCCCCGGTTTTCTCGCTCAAGGCGGAACTGACGAAAAAGGCGGAGGCTGCCGGGTCTGTGCCGGAATTTACCGCGCTTTTGGGCGAAGATGGGCGGGTCGAACTGCGCGGTCGGGTCAGTTCAGAACGCTCGCGCGAGGCGCTTGAGAGTTTCGCCCGCGCCCAGTTCGGGGCCGATGCGATTTATGCAGCAACCTTGGTCGATGCCGATCTGCCGCAAGGCTGGCCGCTGCGCACCATGACCGCGCTGGAAGCGCTTGATATGCTCAACAGCGGCTCGGTCACCGTCACCCCGCAACTGATCCGCCTGAGCGGTCTGACGGGCGACAAGCAAGCCACCGACAAGGCCGCGCGCATCCTTTCCCAACGCTTAGGGGAGGACGCGCGGATTGAGCTGTCGGTAAAATATGACCAACGGCTGGATGAAACGCTCGCGCTGCCCGATGGGCCCGAATGTGTGGCCAAGCTCAACGCGATCCTGACCGCCAGCAAAGTGACCTTTGAGCCCGCCTCCGCAAAGATCCCGGAAGATAACGCACCGCAACTGGATGCGCTGGCCCGGATCATGAAGCAATGCCAAGACTTCCGCATGGAAGTGGCGGGCCATACCGACAGCCAAGGCGGCGAAGAGGGCAATCTGCGGCTGAGCCAAAACCGCGCCGAGGCGGTGCTGGACGCCTTGCGCGCGCGCCGTGTGTTGGTGGGTAATCTGACCGCCAAAGGCTATGGCGAAACCCGGCCCATTGCCGACAATGAGACCGAAGAGGGGCGTGAAGCGAACCGCCGAATCGAATTTGTGCTCCTAGATGCGGAACCTGTGAATGTCCCTGAGCCGGTCATCCTGCCTTTGTCGGAAGGCGCGCTTGATGCCGAAGAACCCACCGAAGACCCGCCCCAAGAGATGCTTGATGAGAGCGCGATTGAGGACGCAGCGCCGATGGAAGACGCGCATGGCGAGCCGATGCCAGAGGCGGACGAAGAGGGTCTTGCCCCTGAAGCTGAGACCTCTATTGCCGATGACAGCGCCCCCGTGACCGAGCAAGCCGCCGAGGCAACCGAAGAGGCCGCACCTGCAGAAGATGCGCAGGTTGTGGAAGAGGTCGCGCCCGCCGAAAGCCCGGAAGACACCGCCCCCGAAGACGTTGTGACCGAGGTGGAAGAGACGACAGAGGCCGCCGAACCGGCCACCGAGACCGCCCCCGCAGAAGCGGCCCCTGAAGAAACCGCCGAACCGGAAATTGAAATTCCCGTCCGTCCCGCGGCCGAGTCGCCCGGGCGCCCGAAACCGCGCCCCGCAGGCCTTGGCCCGGCTGGAAACTGAGGAGAGCCGCGCATGAACAGAACCGAATTCGTCATCGCCACGGCGATCATCCTTTTCCTCTCTTTCTGCCTTGGCTGGTTTGCCTCTTGGCTGATCCATCGCCTGACCCGCGTCACCGCGGCGGACATGGGCGAATTGGAGCAAATGGCCCAAGCGCTGCATGAGGCAGAGGATGTGCGCGATCAGGCAATTGCCTATGTCGAGGCGCGCGAATCTGAGTTGGTGAACCAGATCAACCAGACCGAGGCAGAATTGCGCGCGGCAATGGACGGGCTGCGCGATGCCCGCCATGAGGCCGAAGAACTGCGCGCCTATATCGAGCGGATACAGGGGCGCTAAGGGAACTGTCAGCCCGCCGGGCGAATGTGCGGCGCGGCATCAACAACCAGCGCATCGAGCCCAGCACCGCCCGCCGCAATATGCGCCAGCAGCGCCGCCCGCATCGGCGCGGCCCAATTGTCCGAAATATGCGCGGCCACGCCCTCGGCCCGGTCGGCGGGTTGCACCGCGAAAAAGGCGGCGATCTGGTTGGCCATGCGGATCAGTTTTTCATCGCTCATGCCGGTTCCTCAAAACGTGTAAACAGGGTCGGGCCATCGGGGCCGCGGGCAATAAGGGCAAGCCCCGCCGCTTGCGCCTCGGCCACCGCCAAAGCGGTTGGGGCAGAAGGCGCAATCAGCGCGCCTGCGCCAATCATCGCGGCCTTTTGCACCAAATCAACAGAGAGGCGCGAGGTCATCACGATAGCGCCCTGTGCGGGGTCCATCGCGCCAAACGCCAAAGCGCCCGCAAGCTTATCAAGCGCATTGTGTCGCCCCACATCTTCGCGCGCGCAAATCAACTGACCCTCGGCCCAAAAGCCCGCCGCATGGCTGGCGCGCACCGCATCTTGCAAGGGCTGGGCCGCACGCAAAGCAGCAAGCGCGGCCTCTGCCACTGCAGCAGGGGCTTGCAGCGATAAGCCTGACCGCCCAGCTGGCGCAACCTTCGGCAACGGACGCAGCGCTTCTTCAAGGCTTTCAATCCCGCAAAGCCCGCAGCCCACCGGCCCCGCCATCGCGCGCCGCCGCGCCCGAAAACGCTCTGCCGCCGGGGCCGAAAGCCAGCCCCGCACCTCAAGCCCCCGTGGATGCTCCACAACCTCATGGCGCTGAAGGTCCGCAGCGGCTGTGATCAGCCCCTCAGTCAGCGCAAAGCCCAGCAGAAAATCGTCCAAATCGGCGGGCGTTGCCATCATCACCGCCTGCGTCACGCCCTCGAACACAAGCGCAACCGGCACCTCTTCGGCCAACACAGCCGCCCCGCCCGAGGGCAGAGCAATTTCAACCGCGCCGGGCGGCAGGCTCATTCCGCCGCCTCAATCCGCCGCGCAGCCGTGGCTTGGGCAGTGTAGTCTTCCTGCCATGCCGAGGGCCCGTTGGAGGGCGCCACCTGCACCGCCGTCACCTTATATTCGGGGCAGTTCGTCGCCCAATCCGAATTGTCGGTGGTGACCACATTGGCTTGCGTATCGGGGTGGTGGAAGGTGGTATAAACAACACCGGGGCTCACCCGATCCGTCACCGTCGCGCGCAGGGTCGTTTCCCCGGCGCGGGACGCCACCCGCACCCAATCGCCTTCGCGAATGCCACGGTTTTCGGCATCTGTCGGGTGAATCTCCAACCGATCCTCCGCATGCCACGCCACGTTTTCGGTGCGCCGGGTTTGCGCGCCCACGTTATACTGGCTGAGAATCCGCCCGGTGGTGAGCAAAAGCGGGAAGCGCGGGCCGGTGCGCTCATCCGTGGGCAAATAGGCCGTGCGAATGAACCGCCCCTTACCGCGCACAAAACCATCGACATGCATGATGGGCGAGCCTTCGGGCGCTGCCTCATTGCAGGGCCATTGCACCGAACCGCGCGCATCCAGCATCTCATAGGTGACATTGGCAAAGCCAGGCGTCGTCGCGGCAATCTCGGCCATGATCTCGCGCGGATGGGTGTAAGCCCAGCCCGCCCCCAGCGCATTGGCCAAAAGCTGCGTCACCTCCCAATCGGCATAGCCATTCTTAGGCCGCATCACACGCCGCACCCGGTTGATGCGCCGCTCGGCATTGGTGAAAGTGCCGTCTTTTTCCAAGAAACTAGAGCCGGGCAAAAAGACATGGGCGTAATTGGCGGTCTCGTTCAGGAACAGGTCATGCACGATCACCAGATCCATCGCCGCCAGCCCTGCCGCCACATGGCGGGTATCGGGGTCTGATTGCAGGATGTCTTCGCCCTGCACGTAAAGCGCCTTGAACTGCCCCGCCACGGCGGCATCGAGCATGTTCGGGATGCGCAGACCGGGCTCAGAAGAAAGCGCCACCCCCCAAGCCTTTTCAAAAAGGCTGCGCGCGGCGTCATCGGCCACGTGGCGATAACCCGGCAATTCATGCGGGAAAGAGCCCATATCGCACGAGCCCTGCACGTTGTTTTGCCCGCGCAGCGGGTTCACCCCCACGCCGGGGCGGCCAATATTGCCCGTCATCATCGCAAGGTTGGCAATCGCAATAACGGTGGTCGAACCTTGGGAATGTTCGGTCACGCCAAGGCCATAGTAGATCGCCGCATTGGGGGCCGCCGCATAGGCCCGGGCGGCTTCTCGCAACGTATCCGCCGGAACGCCAGTCAGGCTTTCGACCGCTTCGGGTGCATATTCGGGGTTGGAGACAAACTCAGCATAATCGGCCCATTCATCACCGTCGCAGCGCTCCGAGATAAAAGCGGCGTCATAAAGCTTTTCGGTGACGATCACATGCGCAAGCGCGACCAGAACGGCCACATTGGTGCCGGGGCGCAGTGGCAGGTGCCAGCTATCGCCAATATGCGGCGTTTCCAAAAGGTCGATCCGGCGCGGGTCAACGACAATCAGCTTCGCGCCAGCCCGCAACCGCTTGCGCAGCCGCGAGGCAAAGACCGGGTGGCCATCGGTCGGGTTCGCGCCAATCACCAGTGCCAGATCGGTATCTTCGACGCTGTCAAAATCTTGCGTGCCCGCCGAGGTGCCAAAGGTCTGCTTCAGCCCGTAGCCGGTGGGCGAATGGCACACCCGCGCGCAGGTATCGGTGTTGTTGGTGCCAAAAACAGCGCGCGCCAGCTTTTGCACCAGATAGGTTTCTTCGTTGGTGCAGCGCGACGAGGTGATCACGCCCAGCGCATCGGCCCCATGCGTTGCGCGCGCTGCGTTGAGCCGCGCAGCAGTAAAGCCAAGCGCCTCTTCCCAGCTGACTTCCCGCCAAGGATCGGAGACCTTTTCGCGGATCATCGGTTTCAAAATCCGGTCGCGGTGCGTGGCATAGCCATAGGCGAAGCGGCCCTTCACGCAGCTATGGCCCCGGTTTGCCGCGCCGCCCTTCCACGGCACCATGCGCACCAATTCCTCGCCGCGCATATGGGCCTCAAAGCTACAGCCCACGCCGCAATAGGCGCAGGTGGTGACCACTTTGCGCTCCGGCGTGCCGATTTCCTCAACCGATTTTTCGACCAAGGTCGCGGTGGGGCAAGCCTGAACACAGGCACCACACGAAACACAATCAGACGCCAAGAAGTTATCGGCTGCGGGCGAGATGCGGGCCTCAAACCCCCGGCCATCCACCGTCAGCGCGAAAGTCCCCTGAACCTCTTCACAAGCCCGCACACAGCGCATGCAGACAATGCATTTCGCGGGATCGTAGCTGAAATAGGGGTTTGAGGTGTCTTTCGGGATGTAGCAGGGGTTTGCCTCGCCGCCTTGGCGCACCTCAAAGTGGTTCTCGCCCTTGGTGTAGCGCACCTCGCGCAGGCCCACCGCCCCCGCCATATCTTGCAATTCGCAATCGCCGTTCGCCGCGCAGGTCAAACAATCGAGCGGGTGATCTGAGATATAAAGCTCCATCACACCACGCCGCAGCTTTTGCAACTGCGGGGTTTGCGTATGCACCTGCATCCCCGCCGCCACCGGCGTGGTGCAAGACGAGGGCATCCCGCGCATCCCCTCAATTTCCACCATACACAGGCGGCACGAGCCGACTGGCTCCACACTATCTGTGGCGCAAAGCTTCGGGATCGAAATCCCGGCTTGAGCCGCCGCGCGCAGGACCGAGGTGCCCGCCGGAACGGTGACCTCAACACCATCGACCGTCAGCGTCACCGGCGCGCCGTGGCGGGCGGGCGTGCCCATGTCTTGGGTCCAATCAAGCGGGGGAATGATCAGGTCTTTCATTCGGCGGCCTCCCTCAGCACGGGGAAATCTTGCGGGAAATGGCGGATCGCGCTTTGCACCGGATAGGGGGTGAAGCCGCCCAAAGCGCAAAGCGATCCGTATTTCATCGTATCACAAAGGTCATCGAGCAGGGGCAGCGCGGCGGCATCGCCTGCCGCGATCCGGTCAAGCGTTTCCACGCCACGCACCGCGCCAATGCGGCACGGCGTGCAGGTGCCGCAGCTTTCCACCGCGCAAAACTCCATCGCAAACCGCGCGAGTTTAAGCATATCGGCGCGATCATCATGCACCACGAGCCCCGCATGCCCCACAAGCCCGCCTTGCCCGGCGAAAAGTTCATAGCAGAACGGCAGGTCGAAATCGGCTTGCGGGTGATAGGCGCCCAAAGGCCCGCCCACCTGCACCGCTTTGACCGGACGGCCCGAGGCGGTACCGCCGCAGACATCCATCACCAACTCGCCCAAGGTGATGCCAAAGCCGGTTTCGAAAAGTCCGCCATATTTGACATTGCCGCCCACTTGCAGCGGGATCGTGCCGCGCGACCGATCAATGCCGTAGCTTTGATATGCCGCGCCGCCATGCGCCAAAATCCATGGCACAGCGGCGAGCGAAAGGAGGTTGTTCACCACCGTCGGCTTGCCAAAAAGCCCTTCGAGCGCGGGCAGCGGCGGTTTCGGGCGCACCGTGCCGCGTTTGCCCTCGATCGAGTTCAGCATCGCGGTTTCTTCGCCGCAGACATAGGCCCCCGCACCGACGCGCACCTCCAGCGAAAAGCCCGCCTCCGCCAGAATGCCTGATTGCTCGGCCAAAATGATCGCCGCGCGCATCACAGAAATGCAATCGGGGTATTCGGAGCGAATGTAGACATAGCCGCGCGTTGCGCCGACCGCGTGCCCGGCAACCGCCATCCCCTCGATCAGGCAGAAGGGGTCGCCTTCAATCAACATCCGGTCGGCGAAAGAGCCGCTATCGCCCTCGTCCACGTTGCAGACGATGTATTTCTGATCCGCCGCGGCGCCCAAAACCGTGCGCCATTTGATCCCGGTGGGAAAACCCGCACCACCGCGCCCGCGCAGCCCAGAGGAGATGATCTCTTCCACCACCTCGGCGGGCGTCATGGCGAGCGCTTTGCGCAGCCCATCCCAGCCGCCGGTCGTCTCATATTGATCAAGGCACAACGGCTCATTGCGGCCACAACGCGCGAAGGTAAGCCGCGTCTGGCGCTTGAAGAAGGGAATCTCTTCGACCAGCCCCAGCGCTTTGGGATGAGCCGCCAGATCCTCAAAGAGGGCAGGCACATCGGCTGGCGTCATCGGGCCAAAGCCCACCCGCCCGGCCTCGGTTTCGACCTCAACCAGCGGCTCAAGCCACACCATGCCGCGCGTGCCGTTGCGGCGAATGTCGACCGACACGCCGCGCGCGGCCGCTTGCGCGGTGATTTCAGCCACCACACGTTCGGCGCCGCAGGCTTTGGCTGCGGCATCGCAAGGCACCCAGATTTTCATGCCCGAACCTCCGCCGCTATCGTATCCACCGCTGCATCATCGAGCCGCCCGACGAGCGCGTCATTCACCATCGCCGCGGGCGCGCAGGCGCACAGGCCTAGGCAATAAGCCGCTTCCAAAGTGATGTCGTGCTTGGTTTCCCCAAGCTTGAGCCCCAGCGCTGCTTCAAGCCGCGCTTGCACGCCGTCCCCGCCCATCGCCTGACAGGCCTCGGCGCGGCAAAGTTTGATCACATGCTTGCCCGCCGGGCTGCGCCGAAAATCGTGATAAAAGCCCACAACCCCCGCCACTTCTGCCCGGCTCAACCGCAGTGCTTTCGCAATCGGCTCCAGCGCGGCATCGGGGATATGTCCGTAGTCTGCCTGCACGTCATGCAGGATCGGCAAAAGCGCCCCCTCGCGGCCTTCGTGGGCCGTCAGGATGGCGCGCAGGCGCGCTAAATCGGTCATGTGGTCCTCCCGGCGCCAAGACTGAGACGAAGCGTCGCATCTGGCAAGACGATTTCCGACACCCCATCGCCGGGAAACGAAATCCGATACACAGAAACGCCGCGCCTAATTCGCCCTTGCCCGCTTGCCCCTGTGCCGACCAGCGCCTACATCGAGCGCATGGATATGCCTCGCCTTCCCAAGCTTCCCTTCCTGTCGCGCCCGCCGAAAGTGGCGGTGATCCGGCTGCATGGTGCCATTGGCGCGGTGCGCCCCGGTGCCTCAGGCCTGTCCGACGCCGGGCTTGCGCCGCTGATTGAGCGCGCCTTCACCAAAGGCAAGCCTGCGGCGGTGGCGCTGATCATCAATTCGCCGGGTGGCTCGCCCGTGCAATCTTCGCTGATTGGGCGGCGCATTCGCCATTTTGCCGAAGAAACGGGCCTGCCTGTTCACGCCTTTGTGGAAGATGTGGCGGCTTCGGGCGGCTACTGGCTCGCCTGCGCAGCAGATGACATTTGGGCCGATGAAGCCTCGATCATCGGTTCCATCGGCGTGATCTCGGCCGGGTTTGGCTTTGCCGATCTGATCGCGCGCTATGGGATTGAGCGGCGCGTGCATACTGCAGGCACGTCAAAAAGCACACTCGACCCGTTCAAACCCGAAAAGCCCGAAGATGTTGCGCGGCTCGAAGGGCTTCTTGAAGACATTCACCGCGGCTTCAAAGCATGGGTGACCGAGCGGCGCGGCGACAAGCTCGCGCAAGACCAAGACCTGTTCACAGGCGAGTTTTGGACCGGCACGCGCGCGCTTCAAAGCGGGCTGATCGACGGGGTCGCCCATCCGCTGCAAAAACTGCGCGAGCTTTACGGGGAAGACGTCAAGCTCGTGCCCTATGGCCAGCGCCGCTCGCTTTTGCGGCGCTTTCGCGCCAGCCTCTCGGCAGAAGCCGCGCAAGCGCTTGTAAGTGCTGCTGAGGAACGTGCCTTGTGGGCACGGTTTGGGCTTTAGGCGCATGCTGATCAAAATCATGTCGCTCTTTTTGGTTGCCATGGTGGCGCTGGCGCTGTTTGGCCGCCTCCGCCTGCCGGGGCCAAAGCGCCCGCGCCTGAACCAAAGCTGCCCTCGCTGCGGGCGCCCCAAAATTGGACCGGGCCCCTGCCCCTGCACCCGAAACGGAGATGCCTGAGTGCTGATCGACATCGTGAAGATTCTGGCGGGCCTTTTGTTGCTGCTCGGCGCGGGGGAGTTTTTGGTCAAAGGCTCTGTCGCCTTGGCTTTGCGGCTCGGCATCCCATCGCTGATTGTCGGGCTGACGGTCGTTGCCTTTGGCACCTCCGCGCCAGAACTTCTGGTCTCGGTCAATGCCGCGCTTGGCGGCCAGCCGGGCCTTGCGCTTGGCAATGTGGTCGGCTCCAACGTCGTCAACATGCTGGTGATTTTGGGCCTGCCCGCGCTGATTGCAGTCATCCACTCCAGCCAAATCGACACGCGGCGCAGCTATGCGATGATGCTGGCCGCATCGGTTTTGGTGATTGGGCTCGCCTTCATGGGCACGATTGGGCGCTGGCAGGGGCTCGTGCTTTTGGGCGGGTTGATCTTGATCTTGTGGGACAATGTTCGCTCTGCCCGCGCGCATCGCAACGCCCGACCGCCTGAAGATGATCTGGGCGATCCACATATGGCGTGGTGGAAGATCATCGGCTTCATCTGCGTGGGCTTTATTGGCTTGGCGATTGGCGCGGACCTTTTGGTGGATGGCGCCGTGGCTGTGGCCCGCATCGCCGGGCTTAGCGAAACGGTGATCGGGCTGACGCTCGTCGCCATTGGCACCTCGCTCCCGGAACTGGTGACCTCGGTCGTCGCCGCCATGCGCAAACAGGCCGATGTGGCTTTGGGCAATGTGATCGGCTCGAACATTTTCAACCTGATGGCCATTTTGGGCACCACGGCAGTCATTGCCCCGATGCCGGTGCCCGATGAAATGCTGCGCTTCGATCTATGGGTGATGCTGGCAGCCACGCTGGCGCTTGCGCCCTTTGTCTTTTGGCGGCGCGATATTGGGCGCGGCTCCGGCATCGTGCTGCTTTTGGGCTATGTGCTCTACACGGTCGTTTTGCTGTGGTTCGGTCTGTCTGGGGGCGTGGCATGAAAGCCGTTCTTGCCAATCTTCCCGACGAGCTTTCTGGCACCGTGACCGAAGCGCTTGCGCAAATCGGGGTCGAGGGGGTGTCGGCAGAGACCGCGCCTGCCGCGCCGCTCTGGATTTTTTACGCCCCCGATGCAGAAACCGCCAAAGCAGAACTCGCCCGGATCGCCCCGCCCCCCGCAGCCAAAGTTGGGCAAGATCTGCGCGCGCAGGTGCTGGCGATTTGGCTGATGCCCGCGGGCAGCGCCACAACCCTAGCGGGTGTTCTTCAGGCTGAAGCCCTCGCCCATGCGCCAGATCTGCGGCTCAATGCGCTGCATATGGGCTCCCGCCGCCCCGAACCCGCGCCATGGCAATCTGCATGGGAACCATCACAGCCCCATCCTGCACAATTGGAGCGCGCAGAATCGCTCGCGCAGGCGCTGTCTTTCCTCTCAGTGGCGACTAGCGTCATGGGGCAGATCCTTCACCTGAACTCGCCTTAAAGATGAGTTGCGCATGGGGCATTTTTTGCGACGGGGCCGGAGTTGTCCACCTGAGCGCAAAGCGTCAGGAAAAAGTTACAAAAGTCCTAATTTTTTCAGTCACTTGCCTTAGCCGAAATTTTTTATCTTTATTTTTCAATGCCCTGCAAAATCGCTCAAAAAACAGGCAGGACGTGAAAATGGGCCGGATTCAACGGAAAATCGCGCATCCCCAAAGTTTTCCAACAAGGTTATCCACAGATTCCGTGGACAGCTTTTCTCTTGAACTCCCCCCTGTAAGATTGCAGCCGCAGGCAGAATCACACTCTCGACATGAGCAACGCTGATCTCCCCCCGAATGACGCTGCATCGCCGCAAGAACCGCGGCTCAAAGGGCATGCGCTGATCGCCGATTATGTGACCCGGCTGGATGGCTCGCCGGGGGTCTATCGGATGCTGAACGCCGCCCAAGAGGTTCTTTACGTCGGCAAGGCGCGCAATCTGAAAGCGCGGGTTTCAAATTATGCGCGCACCACCGGGCATTCGGCCCGGATCGCGCGGATGATCTCTGAAACCACCTATATGATGTTCCTGACCACGCGCACCGAAACGGAAGCGCTGCTGTTGGAACAGAACCTGATCAAGCAGCTCAAGCCGCGCTACAACGTGCTTTTGCGCGACGACAAAAGCTTCCCCTATATCCTGATCGCGCAAGATCACCCGTTCCCGATGATCCGCAAGCATCGCGGCGCCCGTAGCGTAAAGGGCGCCTATTTTGGCCCCTTTGCGAGCGCGGCCGCGGTAAACCGAACGCTGAGTCATTTGGAACGCGCCTTTTTGCTGCGCAATTGCTCGGATTCGATGTTTGCCTCCCGCACCCGGCCCTGCTTGCAGTTTCAAATCAAGCGCTGTTCCGGCCCCTGCGTCGGCAAAATCTCGGAAGAAGATTACGGGCGCACCGTCGCCGATGCGCAAAGGTTCTTGGAGGGGAAGACCTCCAGCATCCAAAAAGAACTCGCCGCCGAAATGATGGCGGCGTCAGAAGCGCTGGAATTTGAACGCGCGGCAGCGTTGCGCGACCGGATTGGCGCGCTGACCACAGTGCAGCAAAGCCAAGGCATCAACCCGCGCGGTGTGGCCGAGGCGGATGTGATCGCCGTGCATATGGAAGGCGGCCAAGCCTGCGTGCAGGTGTTCTTCATTCGGGCGCATCAAAGCTGGGGCAACCACGATTTCTACCCCCGCGCGGGGGTAGATGTGGAAGAGGCTGAGGTTTTGGAAGCCTTCTTGGCGCAGTTCTATGATGCCAAAGAACCGCCCAAAACGATCTTGCTGAGCCATGCCATCGAAGACGACGATCTGATGATCGATCTTCTCTCCACCCGCGCGGGCCGCAAAGTGGAGATGATCGTTCCGAAGCGTGGCGAAAAGGCGGAACTGGTCGAAAACGCCTTGCGCAATGCGCGCGAAAGCCTTGGGCGGAAAATGTCCGAATCCGCCGCACAGGCGAAGCTTCTGGCCGGGGTCGCCAAGGCGTTTGATCTGCCAAGCCCGCCCAAGCGAATCGAGATTTATGACAACTCCCACATCCAAGGCGCCCATGCGGTGGGCGGCATGGTGGTAGCGGGGCCTGATGGGTTGATGAAATCGGCCTATCGCAAGTTCAACATCAAGAACTCCGAACTCACCCCGGGCGACGATTTCGGGATGATGAAAGAGGTGCTGACGCGTCGGTTTGAACGGCTCTTGCGCGAAGACCCGGAGCGCAAAAGCGATGCATGGCCCGATCTTCTGCTGATTGACGGCGGCGCGGGGCAAGTTTCTGCGGTGCATGAAATTATGCTCGAATTGGGCGTCGAAGACGTGCCGATGGTGGGGGTGGCCAAAGGCATCGACCGCGATCTGGGCAAGGAAGAATTCCACCGCATTGGCAAGCGGCCAATGGCGCTGCCGCGCCAAGACCCGGTGCTTTACTACATCCAACGCCTGCGCGACGAGGCGCACCGCTGGGCAATTGGCGCGCACCGGGCAAAACGCGCCAAAGCAACGCTTGCCAACCCGCTGGATGAAATCCCCGGCATCGGCGCCACGCGCAAGCGCGCGCTTCTGGCGCATTTTGGTTCGGCCAAAGCGGTGAGCCGCGCGGGGCAGAATGACCTGATGGAAGTGCCCGGCATTTCCGCCGCAATGGCCGAGACGATCTGGAACTTCTTCAATGATCGGGGTTGACCGAAAGCGCGCGCCCAAGTAGCGCCGCGCCATGACCGCCCTGCCGCCCAAACCTGCGCTCACGCACCCCGATGCGCTTTTGCACGAAGGCCTTGTGCAAAAGGCCGAACTGTCCGCGCTTGCCCGCGTGGAGGAAAGCTTCCGCATCCGCATCACCCCGGCGATGCGCGCCGCGATCGCGCGCCCGGGCGATGCGGTGGCCGCGCAATTCGTCCCCACGGCGGCAGAGCTGCACACACGGCCCGAGGAACTGGTCGACCCGATCGGCGATAGCACCCACGCCCCGGTGCCGGGGCTCACGCATCGCTACCCCGACCGGGCGATTTTGCACATCACCAAAACCTGCGATGTCTATTGCCGCTTTTGCTTTCGGCGCGAAACAGTGGGCGAAACGGGCCCCCTGCCCGAGGCAGATCTGGCGCAAGCGCTGGACTACATCGCCACCACGCCTGCGCTGCGTGAAATTATCCTCACAGGCGGCGACCCGTTGACGCTGTCGCCCCGGCGACTTGAAGCGGTGCTGGTGCGGCTTTCCGCCATTCCACACATCACCACGATACGCCTTCACACCCGTGTGCCCGCGGTCGCACCGGAGCGGATCACCACAGAGCTTGCCCAACTTCTGCGCACCCAGCGCCCGGCGGTGTGGATTGTGGTGCATACCAACCACGCGCAAGAACTTACCGCGCCTGCCCGCGCGGCGCTTGCGCGGCTCGTCGATGCGGGCGTGCCGCTGCTGTCACAATCCGTACTGCTGCGGGGCGTGAATGACACGCGCGAGGCGCTGATTGACCTCTTCCGCGCCCTGCAAGATCTGCGGGTAAAGCCCTATTACCTGCACCATTGCGATTTGGCCCCCGGCACCAGCCATTTCCGCACCACGATTGCCGAGGGGCGCGCGCTGATCGCAAGCCTGCGCGGGCATCTGAGTGGGGCAGCGCTGCCCAGCTATGTGCTCGACATCCCCGGCGGCTTTGGCAAGGTGCCGATCACCGCCGATCACTTTACCCCCGGCGCAGAGCCCGGCCTGTGGCATGTGACCGATTGGCAAGGCCGCACACACGATTACGTGGACCCAACACACTGAGGCGATTCCCCCTCTTTTCCTTCTGCGCGGCGGCGGATACTGTGCGCGCATGCAATGGAACCTACCGAATATTCTTACGGTGCTTCGTCTTCTCGCCGCGCCCGGCGTGGCGGTGATGTTTTTGTATTTCCACCGTCCTTGGGCGGATTGGCTTGCGCTGACTTTGTTCATTGGCGCTGCTGTCACCGATTGGTTTGATGGCTATCTGGCCCGCGCTTGGGGGCAAGAAAGCAAATTCGGTGCGATGCTCGACCCAATCGCTGACAAGGCGATGGTGGTGATCGCTTTGGTCGTGCTGACGGGCTATTCCGGCATGAACCCGTGGCTCATTTTGCCCGCCACCGTAATCTTGTTCCGCGAGGTCTTTGTGTCGGGCCTGCGCGAATTTATGGGCGCCGATGCGGGCAAGCTGAAGGTCACCAAACTTGCGAAATGGAAGACCACGGCACAGATGGTCGCGATTGCCACGCTGTTCCTTGGCACCGGGCTTGATTACCTTGCCAAAGGCCGTGCGCCACGTGCGGGCGAAGGCGATCTGCCCACCGGGCTTGGCTTGGCCGATCTGGCGAACCATTTGGGCATTGCCCTGATCTGGATTGCTGCAATTCTGACGGCCATTACCGGATGGGATTATTTCAGCAAATCGCTCCCCTTCTTGCGCGAGAACAAAGATGGTTGAGGTGCTTTATTTCGCTTGGCTGCGCGAACGCATTGGCGTGCCGCGCGAACAGGTGGAAACCACAGCCGCGACCGTTTCAGACCTAATCGCAGAACTCAAAACCCGCGAACCGCGCTATGAGGCCGCTTTTGCCGACCTCTCCGCCGTGCGGGTGGCGCTGGATCAAGAGCTTTCCGACTTTTCCGTCCCCCTCGCTGGCGTGCGCGAAGTTGCCTTTTTCCCGCCAATGACGGGCGGCTGATGCGGATTGCTGTTCAAGACGCCGCCTTTGACCCCAGCGCCGAACTGGCGGGCTTTGGACAAGGGCGTGCCGATGTGGGCGCGGTGGTCAGCTTTACCGGGCTTGTGCGCGACGACACCGGGCAGATGCAAGCTCTTGAGATTGAGCATTACCCCGGCATGACCGAACGCGCGATTGGCGCGATTGTCGAGGAAGCTTGCACCCGCTGGACCTTGGCCGATGCTTTGGTGATCCACCGTTATGGGCGGCTAGAGATCGGCGCGCCGATCATGATGGTTGCCACCGCCGCGCGGCATCGCCAAGCGGCCTTTGAAGCCGCGGAATTCTTGATGGATTACCTCAAATCCCGCGCGCCGTTTTGGAAGAAAGAAATCACCGCCACCGGCGCAGCTTGGGTCGAAGCGAAAGAAAGCGACGAGACCGCGCTGACCCGTTGGTAAGCGCGGCTCGCCGACGTTTTAAAGGTTGTCTTCGACCCGGAACCCTTCGGGGATCGTATCCACACCCTCAAGCACCAGATCGGCCATCACCACGGCGATCTTGGGGGCCATACCAAAGCCGATTTTAAAGCCGCCATTGACGATGAAGTGCCCCTCGCGGCCCGGCCACGCGCCCAGCATCGGCGCGCGGGTCACTGAACGCGGGCGCACATTGGCCCAGCGCTCCACCACTTCAGCCCCCTCCAGCGCGGGCACCAAAGCGCGGGCACGGGTCAGAACGTCTTCGAGCTGATCATCGGTGCTTTCCGGGTCGTCGTAATAGCGCTCCGCCGTGGAGCCCACACCCACCGTGCCATCAGCATGGGGCACCACCAGCACCCCATCGGCAAAGATTTGCGGCACCGGACCGGCATCATGAGCAAGGATCGCGGATTGCCCCTTCACCCCATTGCCGACGCTTTTGCCAAAGGCGGCGGTCAGTTCCTCAAGCCCGGCAAGCCCCGTGGCGTGCAGCACCGGGCCGCGTTCTTCCGCCTCACCGATGATTACCTCTCCGCCCAAAGCCTCGATCGCTGCGGCAAGCGCAGCGCCCGCGCGGCGGGGCGAAGCACGGCCTGAGAGCGTGTCATGGATCACCAGCCCCGTCGGCGTCACCGGAACAAAATCCCCAAAGTCTTCCACCGGGGCGACGCGCCAAATGAAATCGCCCCCCCAATGTTCGGCGGCACCAGCGGCACGGGCTTGCGCCAGTTCTACGCCCGCTTCATTCGCGATGGGTTGCAGCCGCCCCACACGGCCAAAGCCGGCATCCTGCCCGCCCACGGCTT
The DNA here is from genome assembly GCF_900156655.1 of Rhodobacter aestuarii. GTDB lineage: Bacteria > Pseudomonadota > Alphaproteobacteria > Rhodobacterales > Rhodobacteraceae > Rhodobacter > Rhodobacter aestuarii. Next base: position 370,347 of record NZ_FTOG01000002.1, read on the forward strand.
TGACATCGTCCCAATACGCCTGCGCCATCACGAGGCTTTCAAATTGGAACTGTTTTTTCGCGTTCCACTGCTCGGGCACATGCGGCGAAAGCATCCCCACCGTGCCGCCAGACGATCCTGCCCCGATCCGCGCGCGCTCGATCAACCGCACCTTCACGCCGCGCTTGGCGATTTCATAGGCGCAGGCCAAACCGAACACCCCGCCACCGCGCACCGTTACCCAGTCTGTGCTTGCCATCGCGCGCCCCTTTCGTCAGTGTTACCGCGAACTTACTTGGCACTACCCCCTATGACATCTTCAGACCAGAGCCCAGCCGCGCTGATTTGGCGCGACGGATCGACGCCCGTTTCCACGCGCTTCGATGACCCCTATTTCAGCCTTGCAGGCGGCTTGGCCGAAACGCGCCATGTGTTTTTGGCGGGCAATGACCTGCCCGCGCGGTTTTGCCCGGGCTTTCATGTGGCAGAACTGGGCTTTGGCACCGGGCTGAACCTGATCGCCACCGCCCTTGCGACCGAGCTGCCCATTCGCTTCACCACTTTTGAGGCTTTTCCGATGTCTGGGGATGAAATGGCGCGCGCGCTTCAAGCCTTCCCGGAAGCCGCTCCGCTCGCTGCGCCGTTGGTCGATGCGATGACACGCGGCGAGACCCGCTTCACCTTGGGCAGTGTTTCGGTCGAACTCATCTTGGGCGATGTGCGCGAAACCCTGCCACAATGGGGTGAAGAGGCCAATGCGTGGTTTCTGGATGGGTTTTCGCCCGCCAAAAACCCCGAAATGTGGGGCGAGGATTTGATGGCCGCGGTGGGGCGCCACACAGCCCCCGGCGGCAGCTTTGCCACCTACACGGCCGCGGGCTTTGTGCGCCGGGGCCTCTCGGCAGCGGGCTTTACGGTTGAGCGCGTGCCGGGCCATGCGGGCAAACGCCATATGAGCCGAGGCCAGAAGCCATGAGTGTGGAGCAAAACATCGGCAAGGGCATTTGGCTGATGGTGGTCACCACCTTCATCTTTGCCATGCAAGACGGGATCTCGCGCCACCTCGCGGGGACGTACAACGTCTATATGGTGATCACGATCCGCTATTGGTTCTTTGCGCTTTTCACGCTTAGCGTCGCGGCGCGGTCCGAAGGGGGCTTGGTGCGCGCGCTTTATAGCCGCCAGCCCTTGATGCAAATTTTCCGCTCGCTGGTGTTGGTGGCAGAGATCGTCATCATGATCCAAGCCTTCGTGATCTTGGGGCTGGTCGAAAGCCATGCGGTCTTTGCCTCATACCCGCTTTTGGTCGCCGCGCTTTCCGGCCCGGTTTTGGGTGAAAAGGTTGGCTGGCGCCGCTGGATGGCCATTGGCATTGGTTTCACCGGGATTGTGATCATTTTGGAACCCGGCTTTGGGGTCTTTAAGCCCGAGGCGGTGATCCCCCTCGTCTGTGCACTGCTCTTTGCGCTTTATTCGCTGCTCACCCGCTTTGCCGCGCGCAAAGATGCCGCCGCAGTCTCGTTTTACTGGACCGGGCTTGTGGGTGCGGTGGTGATGACCCCGTTCGGGATTTGGTTTTGGGAACCGATGATCTTTGCCGATTGGCTTTGGATGGCGGCGCTGTGCATTACCGCAGTCACTGCGCATTTCCTGCTGATCCGCGCCTATGAGGTGGCAGAGGCTTCGGCGATCCAGCCCTTCGCCTATTTGCAACTGGTCTGGGCCTCGGCGCTGGGGATTTTGGTCTTTAATGACACGTTGCGCCCCAATGTGGCGCTTGGGGCGGGCGTGGTGGTTTGCGCCGGGCTCTTCACGCTTTGGCGCACACGGGCCCACGCCAAGGCAAAATTGGAAGCGCGCGCGGGTTAGCGCCCGCGCAACTCATCCGTGAACCGCAGCACCCCGGCATCGGGGCGGCCCAACCGCGCGCGATAAATGGGCAGGCTTTCCGCCACCCGCATCACATAGGTCCGCGTTTCGTCAAAAGGGATCATCTCGACCCAATCGACCACATCGACCGAAGGGTTGCGCGGATCGCCGCGTTCTTCGATCCAGCGGCGCGGGCGGCCCGGCCCGGCATTATAGCCAGAGGCCACCAACACAGGTGAGGCGCCAAATTCCTCCTCCAGCACCGCCAGATAGGCCGCACCGAGTTGCACATTATAGCTTGGGTCCGAGGTCAGGCGAGAAAGCTCATAGGGCACGCCCTCGCGCTCGGCCATCATCTTCGCGGTGCCCGGCATCAACTGCATCATCCCGCGCGCGCCGACATAGCTGACCACCACCGGGTCAAATTCGCTTTCGCGCCGCGCGATCGACAGCGCCAATTCCTCGCGCACCTCCAGCTTCTCGGGATGCAATTCCGGCACCGGATGATAGGCGCGCACCAAAACCTGCCCCGCATAGGCCGCGCGCTTACCAAGGCTCAGCATCAAATGCGGGTTGCCCCATTCCTCAGCCAGCTTGGCCAAGGGCGCGATCTGCGCCGTGGGCAGGCTTTCTTCCAGATGCAGAATGAACCGCTCGGCCAGCGCGGTATCTCCTGCCTGATGCAGCAAGAGCGCAGCCTGAAACACTGGTGACCCGGTAAAACTTTCGCCGCGCCAATCCGGCAAAGGGGGCGCTGCAGCAAAGCGGGCATCAAGCGGCACGCCCGCGCGTTCGGCACACAAAAGCCCGTAATAGGCGGTTTGATGGCGCGCGCCCTCAGCATAGGCGCGCTGCGCATCGCCCGTGCGCCCCAAAGCCTCGAGCGCACGACCACGCCAGTAATCGGCCCGCGATTGCGAGATCGGGCTCGAAACCCCAGCTTCGACCGTTTCAAAATGCGTAAGCGCAGTCGGCGCGTCGCCCAATTTCAGCGCGGCATAGCCCGCAAGCCATTCCAACTCGGCCCAATCGCCGCCGCCTTGCGGCAAACGATGTCGCGCAGCGAGTTTGTAAGCCAACCGTGCATCGCCTGCCCGCAGGAAAAACCGCGTAAGCCGCGACCGCAGATCGGCCCAAAGCGCCGGGTCACCCAGTTTGTCAGCATCGGTAGAAAACTCCAGCATCAGATCGGCGGCGGGCACCTCCAGATCATTGCGCCAGCGCCACCACGCCCGGTCGAGCGCGAGACCATAAGACCCGCTCATCCGCTCGGGTACCGCCGCAACCAGATCATCCACCCCCGCCTCGCGCGCTTGCAGCGCAATCCGAGCCGCCGCCACGGCGCGCGTGCCGGGGCTTACAAGGTCCAGCATTGCGCGGGCCTGATCGAGCTTACCAGCCTCCAAAAGCATCTGCATCCGCCCGCCATGATGCGGGGCGACGAGCTCCGGGTAACGCGCCAGAAAATCGGCCTGCTCTTGCGGGTTGAGATCAAGGCTGCGCCATGCGGCTTCCGCCACGCTGGCCGCTTTTGCAGAATTGCCCTGCGCCAGATGCGCCGCCACCAGCGCCAGCGCGCCCGTTCCCGTTTGCGGTGCCATCGTCGCGAAATAGGAAATCACCTGTGCAGGCGGCACACCCTCCAGCGTCGCCTCGCCCTTTTCGTGCAACAGCGGCATCCCCGGCCAAGCAGCGCGGCGGGTGGTGAAATCCGCGTAATCGGCAAAGCGCCCCGCGCCCGCGCGCAGCCGCTGCCATTCAATGATATCAAAAGCGAGCGGCCCAGATGCCCGCGCCTCTGCCGCCGCGCGGGGCCAATCTTGCGCCTGCGCGGCATCCAGCGCGCGGGCAAGGGCCTCGGGCACATCAGCCACCGCAACCGGCGGAGAAAGAGAGAGAAAAGCAGCCACGAGGGCCGCAACGGCACGTTGAAAGGTCATGGCTCTGCTCGCGTGTTTTTTATTACCTGCCTGCTCGTTGTAACGGATGCAATTCACAAGTTGGCAAGCTCGAAAGCCTCGCCTATGGTCCGCGCAATTTTCCAACCGGCGAATCCGCCAAAACACTCAGGAGCGTGTCATGTTCAAAGGGTCTTTCCCCGCACTCGTCACGCCGTTCACGAACGGCGCAGTCGATTGGGACATGCTCAAGAAGCTGGTGGAATGGCATATTGAACAGGGCAGCAACGGCCTTGTGCCGGTGGGCACCACGGGCGAAAGCCCGACGCTGAGCCATGACGAGCATAACGAAGTCGTCCGCGTGGTGGTGGAAACCGCTGCAGGCCGGGTGCCGGTGATTGCGGGCGCAGGCTCGAACGCCACGGCGGAAGGGATCGAACTGATCCGCCATGCCGCAGAGAATGGTGCCGATGCGGCGCTCGTCGTGACGCCTTACTACAACAAACCCACGCAGCGCGGCATGGTCGCCCATTTCACCGCGATGCATGATGCTTGCGAACTGCCGATCATCATCTACAACATTCCCGGCCGCTCGGTCGTGGATATGTCGCCCGAAACGATGGGCGAATTGGCCAAACTGCCGCGCATTGTGGGCGTGAAAGATGCCACCGGCGATTTGAGCCGGGTCGCGAAACAGCGCATGACCTGTGGCGCCGATTTCATCCAGCTTTCGGGCGAAGACGCGACCGCTGTGGGCTTTAACGCGATGGGTGGCGTGGGCTGCATTTCGGTCACCGCAAACGTTGCGCCGAAACTTTGTGCCGAGATGCAAGCGGCCACGCTGGCTGGGGATTACGCTAAGGCAATTGCCTATCAAGACCAGCTTCTGCCGCTCCATATCGCGATCTTCCTTGAACCGGGCGTGGCGGGCGCGAAATACGCGATGTCGAAACTGGGGCTGTGCAGCGCAGAGGTGCGCTTGCCGCTGACCGAACTGACCGATGGCACCAAAGCCGCGATTGACGCCGCGATGGCGCATGCCGGGCTGATCTGAGCCAGACAAGCCGTCCCGAAAGGGCTGAACGGGGGGCTTGGCCCCCCGTTTGCATTTCTGTCGCCTTCACAGCGCGGTTTTGGCAGCGCATGATCTGCGCCATGAGCGACACCGTTGCACAGCGCAATCCGGGGCTTGGCCATTCGACGAACCGCGTCGGGCGGTCGCCGGACCTGTTGGCGAGCGCGCGTTTCAACAGCGCCCCCGAACCGCTGCAAATCCACGGCGTGCGGGAAATGAACCCCGCGCTTTTCACCATGTTCGAGCAGGCCGAAAGCGGGGCCGAGGCGGGTGAAGCGCTGCTCAGCTATATGCAGGCGATGTTTTCCATTGACCCCGAGCAGCAAGAGGCGCCGGGCGGCAAGCGGCCCTTTCGCTCCTCATTCTTGCGGCTTTTGCAAGGGTGGAGTTTTAACAGCAATGGGCCGGAAGGCGCGGTGCTGAAGGGCTGGGTGGAAAGCCGCTTTGGCATTGCGCCCAGCTTTCATAAAGAGGTGCTGACCTGCATGACCTGCCCGGCGTGGCAGGTCTATACCAGCGAAAAGATGCAAAGCCGGTTTCATGGCAATGCGATCTGGACCCAGCTTGATTTGCTGTATGAGGCCGCGCAATGGGTCGCGCGGCGCTTCGCTTTTCCCGCCCAAAGCCATCTGACGCTGTATCGCGGCAGCAATGCGCTAGAAGAACATGCGATTTTGGAGCGGCCCAGCAAGCGTGAGGCGGTGATCAGGCTCAACAACCTCGTCTCGTTTTCCTCCGAGCGCGAGGTGGCGGATTGCTTTGGCGATAAAATCCTGACGGTTGAAGTTCCGGTTGTAAAAGTGCTCTCATATCCGGGCCTGCTGCCCACGCGGCTTTTGCAGGGCGAACGCGAATTCCTTGCCATCGGCGGGGCGTACCGGGTGAGGATCGACGATGTCTGATTGCCAAGACAGGGCCTTGGCCGCCTATTTGGGCTTTGCTTTGGGCGATGCCTTGGGGGCCACGACCGAATTCATGACCGCACGCGAGATTGCCACCCAGTTGGGCGTGCACCGCGACATCACCGGCGGCGGCTGGCTGCGGCTACGCCCCGGCGCAGTAACCGATGATACGCAAATGTCGCTTGCCCTTGGGCGCTCGCTCATTCGCTGCGGTGGGCTGGAGGCCCGTGATCTGTGCGAGGAATTTTCCGCTTGGCTCGCCACCAAGCCCGCCGATGTCGGCAATACGTGTCGGCGGGGCATCAAGCGGTTTCAACGCGATGGCTCAGTTGCCGGGCTCGAGATGGAAGATGATGCGGGCAATGGCGCGGCGATGCGGGTGTTGCCCGTGGCGCTCGCCACGCTCGGCGTGCCCGACAGGGCCGAAGAATGGGCGCGGGTGCAGGCGCATACCACGCACAACAACCCGCTCTCAGATGCCGCTTGCTTGGCGCTGGTGCGGATGGTGCAAGGTCTGATCGTCGGCGAGGGCAAGGCCGCGGTGGAACGCGCGGGCGCGGCGCTTGTGGAACAGCATCGGATCTTCCGCTTTGAGCCTTATCGCGGCCTGTGCTCGGCCTTTGTGGTCGAAACCATGCAGACCGTGCTGCATCACCTCTTGGCCGCCGACAGCTTTGAAGAAGCGGTTGTGGCCACGGTGAACCAAGGTGGCGATGCAGACACGACCGGCGCCTTGGTCGGCATGTTAGCCGGCGCGCTTTGGGGGCTTGAGTCGCTACCGATGCGCTGGCTTGCCGTTCTGGACACGCAAGTGCAGGACGAAATCACCGATCAGGTGCCAAAGCTTCTGGCGTTGTAAGGCGCTGCGCCAGATCGGCTTTGCGGGCGATCAACTTCGCGGTCAGCTTTTCGCTGCGTCCATATTCTGCGACCACACGCGCAATCGCCGCATCGGGCAAGCGGGTGACGACGCGAATAGCCGCTGCGACCGCTGCCGCATCCATATCCCCAAAAAGCTTTACCGCCTGTGAGTTGTCTGGGTCGGTGCGCAGCCGGTCGATCTCGCCCACCTCGGAGCCAAAGTCGCGGCCCTTCGGGTCGCCCGAGGCGCGAAAATCGAGCGCGCCGCCCACATCCAGCGTGGTCACAACCCCATGGATCAGGCCCTGATTGTCCCCCAAAGACCCCGCCGCATCCCAATTGGCCAGCCACGCATGCACGCCAAGCCAGTGCTGGGCGGCTTGGCGTTCCGCTTCGCTGAGTTGCGCGAGGCAGGTCTTTTCCAGCGGCATGAAAAGGGTGGCCACCTGTTCGGGCTGGGCTGCGGGCAGATAGGTCAGCACCGGCGCCCCCGCGAGCCGGTAAAGCGCAGCCGCCAGATTTTCATTGCGCGCATGGGCCGGGCTTTCGAGCTCTTTCACGTAATAGCGCCGCCCCGCGCCATCATCCCAAACTCCGGCAGGGTTGGTGCCCAACTGCCCACCGATGCGAGTCATTTTTGCGGTATCCACCATGGCGGGCTCATTCACGGCCACCGTCTCGCGCACCAATGCCAATTGCCTTGGCGTTTCAATCGCACCGGGGCGGGCCACCCGCACCGCGCGGATCGCCGCTTTGGGCTCTATTCCCAATTCCACCAAAAGCCGCGCGGCAATCGTGCCCGCGCGCCCGAGCCCGCCCTTGCAATGCACCAAAATATCTTGACCCGCACGCAAAGTATCACGCAAGGCGCGCCCTTCCGCAGCCCAGCGCGCCTCGAACGCTTCATCGGGGATCGAATAGTCGGCAATCGGCAAATGCCGCCAGATCATGCCATGCGCATGCACCGCATCGCCCAAATCCGGCACCTTAAGCGCAATAAGTTCGGCGGGTTCCACCAAAGTCACCACGACCCGCGCGCCCCAAGCGGCAATGGCAACCATATCTGTGGTCAGATCACGCGCCCAAGCGCCGGAATAAGCGGCCCGGTCATGCTTGCCGGGGCAGAAGGTCAGGCCAATCCGGCCAAACCCCGGCCCGGCGCAAACCTCGGCAATCTGCAATGGATGGGTCTCACTTGTGCGCATCTCGTCCCCCTTCGCGGCAAGGGGATCATAGTGGCCCCGTCGGGGCAACGCAGCGTGACGCTTGGCCCCGATCTTGCGAAATTACCGCGCCACGGCGGCTTCGCGCAGCTTGGGGGTGGCCAGATAGGTTTCGACGAACTTCTCCAGCGGCATCGGACGGCCAAAGTGATAGCCTTGCCCCACATCGCATCCATGCGCACGTAGCCATTCTTCTTGCGCGGGCGTATCAATCCCCTCGGCCACGCTGCGTAGCCCCAGCGCTTGCGCCATCGCCAAAGTGGCCAAAACGATCGCATCCGCAGCGCCGTCATCCAAGCCAAGACGCGACACAAAGCTCTGGTCGATCTTGAGTTCCTTGAGGTTCAGGCTTTGCAGATAGCTCATCGAAGAATAGCCGGTGCCGAAATCATCGGCAGAGAGTTCAAATCCGGCTTCCAGCAAAAGCGCAATCGCGCCGCGCGCGTCAGATTTGAGGTCAACCACCGCGCCTTCTGTCAGTTCAAACTGCACATCCTCTGACCCAAGGCCCGCCGCTGCCATATGCGCCAAAACTTCTGCCCCAAACCCCGCCTGACGCAGGCTTTCGGGCGATAGGTTGATCGAGAGATGCAGCGACAAACCACGCCCATGCAAATCGGCCATAAAGAGCCCCGCAAGGTCGATCACCAAAAGGTCGATCTGCCGGATCAGCCCGGTCTTTTCCGCCACCGGCATAAATTCCGCCGGGCCAATGCCCGCAAGGTCCGGGTCGGTGCAACGTATCAGCACTTCTGCCCCGGCGAGCGTATTGCCGCTTTGCAAGTTCACTTTCGGCTGCAAGACCAATTCAAAGGCCCGCTCACGAATGGCGCGCTGCAAAGATTGGCCAATCAGCGCTTCGCGTGCCATCCGATCGCGCAGCTTGGCGGTAAAGGCCACGCATTGGTTACCGCCAAGCGCCTTCGCCTCGTACATGGCAAGATCAGCATTGATCCACATTTCCTCGGCGCTCATCGCATCCATCGGATAAAGTGACACACCCATCGAGCTGTTGAGGTAGATCGTCTGACCATCAAGCTCAAACGGCGTCTCAAACGCGACAGCAATACTTGCCGTCAGCCGTGCCGCCTCTTCCATCGAATCCAGACGATCAAGGAAGGTGAATTCCGCCGCGCCCACCCGCGCCAGCACCTTGGCCCCGTCGCGCAGACCATCAAGCCGCTCCGCGATCTGGCAAATAAGCCGATCACCCAAAAGCGGACCGAACCGATCTTTCACCTGCTGGAACTGATCGACACAAAGGAACACCTGCGCCACAAGCCGCCCGTCCGTGCGCGCCTGCCGCACCATCGACTCGGCATGCGCGCCGAACAATTCGCGGTTTGGCAGCCCGGTCAGGGCATCGTGGCGCGCAGCAAAGCGCGCTTCTTCCGCCGCTTGCGCCAAGAGCCGTTCATCAATCAGACGCTGCGTGATATCCGACACCGAGCAAACCACCTGCAACCGCCCATCGGGCGATTCCATCGGCGCCGCATTGACCGAAATTTCGCGTTCGGTGCCATCGGACAGAGGCAAAGTGAGCCGTAAATCGCGCAGCACCGCGCGCTCTTTGCGCAATCGCCCCAGCGGAACCCCGGCCCCAGAAGGCCCTGCTCCGCGTTGCATCCAACCGATTTCATCTTGGCGTCGTCCAACCAGCCCGGCACCTGTCGTATCCAGAATTTGCTGGGCTTCGAAATTGGCAAAGACCACCACGCCAGCCTCATCCAGCGCCAAAATGCCGGAGACAGAGGTTTCGGTCAGCCGCTGCAAGAAATCACTTTGCTCGCGCAACTCGGCCTCAAGCGCCTTGCGCCGCGACACATCAATATGCACGCCCGACAAGATTTGAGCATTGCCTTTGTCGTCAATTTCCACGGCGCGCCCGCGCGACACGATCCAGACCCAGTGTCCGTTCTTGTGACGCATGCGGAATTCGAAACCGAAATAATGCTCCTGATTTTCGAACTGCCACGCATGAATCGGCGCAAGATGCGCCATATCATCCGGGTGAACCAAGGCCCGCCAATCGTCGATCACCTGAGGGTTCAATTCTTCCAGCGTATAGCCCAGCATTTCCGCCCATCGGGCGTTCACCTGCAACGACCCGCTGCGCAAATCATGCCGCCAAGTCCCCAATTCGGCCCCGGCGATCACATCTGTAAGCGCTTGGGTGGTCTGATTCAGGTCCGTGATGTCGAGCGACACCCCATAAACCGAGCCAGGCGCATTTCGGTCTAGGCTTTCTAGATCGGGAACAATTTTCGCCCATCGCCACTCGCCACCATCGGTGCGCACGCGCCAGATCACTGTCGGCAACTCCGCGTCACCATGGGAAATCGCCGAAGAAAAGGCATCATAGATCGGGCGATCTTCGGGGTGGATGCGGCTGCGCAGATGGACATCATCATATGTCACGCGTGTCGCGGCATTGACCCCACGCATCAAACTGCCGCGGGCAAAGACATTCAAACCGCCATCCGGCTTTTTCTCGGTCCGCCAAATAGAGCCGCCTGCCGCGATCAGCGCGCCCCGCAATCGGCTTTCCGCAAGATTTGCATCGGCCAGCGAGGTCTCAAGCCGGCCCAAGACATGGCGCAAGATCACCCAAAGCCCCAAAGCTGTCAGCGCGATGAAGGTCCAGCCTTTCACCGTTTGGAACATTTGGTACTTCGTCAGATCGGGGACGATGCGCCCCAAGATCCAATCACTCGTCAACACATAGAGCACGCCCATGACCGCATAAGCGACCGAGAGCCACAATGCCATTGAACGAGACCTCTTACACTCTGCCACTTTCACCCCCAGCGCTTCGGTCTTCGGTTCGGGAAACGAAGCGTAATCGTAATAACTCGTGTCAGGGCGCCTAACGCCAAGTTTGTGACGATTCGGCGAGGAAATAGTATTTCTGATTTTTATCGATTACGGAAAGCCCTACCACGGTACTCTCCAAGCCCTGCTCCTGAAACAGGACCTGACGCCACATGATAGCGGTTAGCGTGACACTGGCGTGTCACATTACAGTCGTGTTTGGGAAATGGCGGACCCGGAGCGATTCGAACGCCCGACCCTCAGATTCGTAGTCTGATGCTCTATCCAGCTGAGCTACGGGTCCGCTGTGGGGGGCGATTTAGCCCCGCGTTGCGGGCAATGCAAGGGGGAAAGCGAAGAAAAATCAAAGTTTCTTATCCACAGCCAAGAAACTGCGTTTTCCCACGCGAAAGCGCCTCACCCCGGGAGTTCGGCCTGAGTGAGTTCCAGCGCCCGCGGCAAGGTCAGGCGGAATTCAGTGCCTGTCGCATCGGTCCGCACCAGATCCAGCCGCCCCCCATGGCCGCGCACAAGTTCTGCCGAGATTGCCAGCCCCAGCCCCGTGCCGCCTTTTTTAACGCCCCCCGAGAACGGCTGAAATAGCCGCTCACGCGCCTTTTCGGGCAGGCCCGGTCCGGTGTCTTGCACCCTGATCCACCAGCCCTCAGCACTTTGACCGGCACCAAACTCAATCGTGCCGGGCTGGTTCGTGGCCTCAATCGCTTGACGGGCGTTGCGCGCGAGATTCGACAGCACGCGGTAAAGCTGTTCTTGATCCGCGCGGATCATCAGCCCCTCGGGCACATCGGTAACAAAATCCACCTGCGCGGCGCTGGCTGGCGCTTGCTCGCCCTCAATCACTTCGGCCACCAGCGCCCCAAGATCGACCGGCGCGAGCTTCGGCGGCGGCTCTTCGGCACGGCCAAAGGCAAGCGTCGTCTCGCAAAGGTTCACGGCGCGGCCAATAGAGTTCATCAGCTTCGGCGCTGCGCGCTGCACTGCGGGATCTTCCGAATCCTCCATACGGTCGGCAAAGAGCTGCGCCGTGGTCAGAATATTGCGCAGGTCATGACTGATCTTTGCCACCGCCTGACCAAGCTGGGCCAAACGTTCTTTTTGCCGCAAGGACGCGGTGAGTTGATGCTGCATAGAAGCCAAGGCCTCTTCCGCCACGCGCAACTCTTCGATTCGCGCCTGGGGGGCGATGATCGTGCGCGCATCTTCCGGCGCATCGGCATAAGCGGCCATATGCGCCACCACGCGCTTGATCGGCACCACCATCAACCGCCGCACCAGCAAGAACAGCAAAAGTGCCGTCACAACCGAGACAATGGCCGACAAAGCCAAAAGCCGCAGCCCGTATTCGATCATTTCAAGCCGCAAGGGCGCTGTGGACAGCGTGACCTCGATCACCAACCCGCCCTTTTGCACCGGATCACCGATCACCCGCACCACATGGTTTTCGGGATCAACCAAAACCACCAAGGCATCGCGCACCAAACGCCAAAACGGTTCTTCACGCAGGTCATAGGTTGCGGCAATCGGTTGCGGGATCGGCGAAGACAGCACCAACTGCCGCGCCGCATCGCGCCGCAACACCACGTTATAGACACCCGCATTATCGAGCAGTTCTTGCTCCAGATCGGGTTCGATCATCGTGTCGGTGGTCAAAAGCGCAAGCGAGGCGATCTGCGCACGCTCCAGTCGCGTCAGCAGATAGTCTTCACGGAAGTTCGCCAACCCCGGCAACAGGATGAGCATCTCCGCCAGCACGACGAAGACCGTCGTGAGCACCAGAAACCGCCCAGAAAGAGTGTTGATCTTCATCCTGTCCCGAATTGGCGGGCCGCCCGCCTGGGGGCCCTTTCGATCCCCTACCGAAAGCAATCGGCATTTCTATGAAATACCAAAGCATTCGCGCAATACATAGGGGCGCGAAGGCTTGGGCGGAAGGGCGCCGATGCAGGCTTTTCACCATGTCGCACAGGCCCTAGAAAAAACCGCAAGGAAGAATTGACTTGTGCAGGCGATGCCCCTAAAGGACGGGCTTCGAATGAAAGGGCAGCCGAATCCGGCCGGTTTCAGGATGCCCCCCCGACAGACAACCGGAGTAACCGCGATGAAACGCACCTACCAGCCGTCGAAACTCGTGCGCGCCCGCCGCCACGGCTTCCGCGCCCGCATGGCGACCAAAGGCGGCCGCAAGGTCCTCAACGCTCGCCGCGCCAAGGGCCGCAAGGTTCTGTCGGCGTAAGGCAGTACGGCCTGAAAGCATGACACCGCCGGAGGCTCCTGCGACTGACCTCACTGGTCGGAGTGCGGGAAGCGCCCCGGCGGTTTCCGTTTGTCCGCCAAGTGCTGGCATACTGCGAATCGCAGTCATGCAGCAACGGGCGGATTTTTTGCGTGCCGCCTCGGCCCAACGGCTCGCGGCGCCCGGCTTTTTGCTGCAAGCCCGCAAACGGAGCGACGGCGAGCCTGTTGCCGCCGATATTGTGCGCGTTGGCTTCACCTGTTCGAAAAAGCTCGGCAATGCGGTGGCGCGCAATCGCGCCAAGCGGCGGTTGCGCGAAGTCGCGCGGCTTGGCCTGCCAAGCCTGGGCCTGCCCGGTTGGGACTACGTGCTTGTAGGTCGGCCCGAGGTGACTGCCAGCCGGACATTCGCGGACCTGCAAGCCGATTTCGCCAGAGCGATCGCCGATATTCATGCCGGTCGCACGATGAAACCGCGCCCGCCCCAACCTGGCCAAAAGGGCCGCCGGAGGGGAAAATGAGCCCGGTGGCCTTTGTGCTGGCGCTGCCGGTGCGGTTTTACCGGCTCGTGCTCTCGCCGCTATTGGGCAGCAATTGCCGTTACCAACCCACCTGTTCCTCTTATGCGCTTGAGGCACTTGAGCGACATGGCGCGCTGAAAGGCGGCTGGCTCGCGGCCAAGCGCATTCTCAGTTGCAACCCGTGGGGCGGCAGTGGCTATGACCCGGTGCCGGGGTCCGACCCCGACCATGATGCGCGCTGCGGCTGCAAGGACCATTCAGATGTTTGACGAAGACGACGCCGCGCTGCCGCCGCTTTTGGCCGGCGTGCCCTCCACCACCGAATTCAAAAAGCTGCGCAAACGCCTTTTGCGCGAAACCCGCGAAGCGCTTGAAACTTATGGCATGATCGAGCCCGGCGCGCGCTGGCTTGTGTGCCTGTCGGGTGGCAAAGACAGTTTCACTCTGCTGGCCGTTCTGACCGAGTTGAAATGGCGCGGGCTGTTGCCGGTGGAGCTTCTGGCCTGCAACCTTGACCAAGGCCAACCGGGCTTTCCGGCAACCGTGCTGCCCGAGTTTTTGACCAAGATGGGGGTCGAACACCGGATCGAGTATCAAGACACCTATTCCGTGGTGAAAGAAAAGATCCCTGAGGGCCAAACCTATTGCAGCCTGTGTTCACGGCTGCGGCGCGGCAATCTTTATCGAATCGCCCGCGAAGAGGGCTGCTCGGCCGTCGTGCTTGGCCATCACCGCGACGATATTCTTGAAACCTTCTTCATGAACCTCTTTCACGGCGGGCGGCTTGCCACGATGCCGCCGAAGCTCTTGAATGAAGAGGGCGACTTGTTCGTCTATCGCCCGCTGGCCTTCGTGGCCGAGGCCGATTGCGAGAAATTCGCGCGCGGCATGAATTACCCGATCATCCCCTGCAATCTGTGCGGCAGCCAAGACGGGCTGCAACGTGTGCAGGTGAAGCAAATCCTTGATAGCTGGGAAGCGCGCAGCCCCGGACGGCGGCAGGTGATGTTCCGCGCATTGATGAACACGCGCCCCTCGCATTTGTGCGACCCGCGCGTGTTCGATTTCGCGGGATTGATGCGCGATATGACAAAGGTAGCGGGCGGCACAGATTCTGTTTCGGATTTGAGCGAAAACATCCCCAACTTGAAAGAGCCGTTTTAACCACTCGCTGACCAAACCGGCCTAGCTTGGGCGCGAAAGAAGGGGGGCTCCCTTCCCAGCATTCACCGAGGGCCGAAATGAAAAAATTCGGGAGGCAGGTTTCTGCCAAGCCGTCGAAATCCGCGAAGAAACAACGTCTCAAACACGCCGGACCGATTCTGCTGCGTCGCGAGATGGTCGCCTTTTTGCCTGCCGCGGCTTTGGCGGGGCTGTGGTTTAACCTTGAAGGCATGACGCTCGTGGGCATTACCGCCCTTATCGTCGCGTGGATGAGCCGCCCCGAAGTGCTGCCCGAAGAGCCTGACGAAACCTCAGACCGCCCGGTGCCGCAGCGCGCCGATGCGGTGGAAATGCTCGATTCGACCCTGCAAGAGGCGCTCGACTCTGGGCGCGGCACCGCCTGCCTTGTGATTGGGCTGGATGATAGCCAAGCGCTGATGCGGCAAATGAACCGCAGCGAATTCGATGAATTCCTGCAAGCCTTTGCCGAGCGAGTGCGGGGAGTGCTGCGCAATTCGGACCGAATCGCGTTGATCGAACGGGAGCGCTATGCCGTCATCTTAACGCCGACCCAGCGCCCTGATCTTGAAAGCATGATCCAGCTTTCTGCGCGCCTGCAAGCCGCTTGCGATGCGCCGTTTTCCATTTCCGCACGCTCGGTCAACACCACCTGTCATGTTGGCTTTTGCCTGATGAGCCGCGCCCCAGAACCGACGGGCACCGCGATTCTGGCGGCCGCCGAAGCCGCTGCGGATGAAGCCAAACGCAATGGCCCCGGCGCGATCCGCGCTTTCACCCCAGAGATCGGCAAATCCAGCTCGACCCAAAGCGCGCTTGCGGCCGATATCGGCCCCGCGCTGGAAGAGGGTCGGATCGTCGCTTATTTCCAGCCGCAAATCTGCACCGATACCGGGGCAATTTCCGGCATGCAGGCGCTGCCGCGCTGGCTTGACCGGGATCGCGGCGTGCTGACCGAGGCCGAGATCATTCCTGCCGCTGCGGCCGCAGGCATGCAGATGCGTCTTGCAGAAGTCATGATGTTTCAGTGTTTCAATGCGCTGCGCGACTGGGAACGCCTGCCCACCGACCCCGGGCCGGTCAGCTTGCCGCTCGGCATGGCACATGTCAGCGACCCGAAAATGTTCGACCGTCTGAAATGGGAGTTTGAGCGGTTCGACATTGATCCGGAGCGCACACGGCTCGTGCTGGCGCAAGAAGTGACCGGGCAGCTTGATGATGAGGTGATCCTGCGCAATATCTCGCGCTGCGCCAAAATCGGCTGCCAGATCGAACTCGCGGGCTTTGGCACTGGGCCGATCTCGGTCGCTGCGCTTCGTCGCACCGGGGCAGAGCGGATTCGCATCCATCGCTCTTTCGTGACCAATGTGGACCGCGACCCGGAACAGCAGCGCCTTGTCGCCGCCATCGTTTCCTTTGCCGAGGGGCTTGGTCTGCAAACCGTGGCGGATGGCGTTTCGACCATTGGCGAACATGCGATGCTGGCACAGTTGGGCTGCAACCATGTGCAAGGTAAAGCGATTTCCCAACCGCTGCCGCTCGAAGAAAGCGCCAACTGGATCAACCGCCATGACGCGCGGCTGTCTTCTCTCCCCAAGCCGGGTAAACGCCGGGGCGCCTAATCCCTCTTTGTCTTTATGATGCACGCGCGCGACACCTTCGCTTGCAAGGCCGCGCGCGAGGAACCACAGGCCCAAATCGGGCGCGAAAGCGCTTGACCTTTGGCCGCCCCTTCTGTTGAACCGCACCGAACCCGGATCGGCAGGGGAATCCAACGCCTATGGACAATCAGAACAAGAACCTCATGCTCGCGACCGTGCTGTCGGCATTGGTCATCGTCGTGTGGACGGTCTTCTTCCCGCCGCCGGCCCCGGTGGAGCCGGAAGGTGAGACCACCGCGACCACGGCGACGAGCGAAGCAACCGCAACGCCCCCGGTGGCCGCTGCGACGGCTGTCCCGGCATTGCCCGAAGCGGCAGCGCCTGCAGCCGCAGTAGAAACCGCCCCGCGGATCAGCATCGACACACCGGAACTCACCGGCTCGATCTCGCTGATGGGCGCGCGTTTCGATGATCTTTCGCTGAAAAGCTATCATGTCGAGTTGTCGGACGACTCGCCGATGGTGCGGCTGCTGTCGCCCGTGGGCGGCACCGAGCTAAACGCGAACCCCTATTACGTGCTTTACGGCTGGTCGCCCGTGGCCGGCCTGACGCCGTCGCAAGTGCCGGGGCCGAAAACGCTTTGGACCGCGCCCGAAGGGGCCAAACTGACCCCGGAAACGCCGCTCACCCTGACCTGGGACAACGGTGCGGGCCAAATCTTCACCCGCACCATCGCGGTTGACCCGGAATTCCTCTTCACCGTGACCGATACCGTTGCCAACAATGGTGCCGCCGCCGTGAGCCTTGCGCCGTGGGGCATCATCGCCCGTCACGGCATTCCCGAAACGCCGCGTGTCTATGTGTTGCACGAGGGCCTTGTGCGGATGACCGACGGCCAACTTCAGGAGATCAAATACAAAAAGATCCCGAAGCTGGATGATGTCGCGGGGGAAGGTCAGGCCGAGATTCTGCAAGCCACCGAGAACGGTTGGACCGGCTTCACCGACAAATACTGGATGACCACCCTCATCCCCGAAGCGAGCCGCTTCACCTCGGTGGTGAAATACGTCGCCTCGAACGATCTTTACCAGACCGAGACCCGCCTGCCCGCCACCGAAGTGGCCGCTGGCGCGACCACCTCGGTCACCACGCGGCTCTTTGCTGGAGCGAAAGAATGGGAAGCGATTGCCCATTATCAAAACAACCCCGGCTGGCTTGATAGCCTGCTTGGCGATGAAATCGACCAAGGCCGTCCGCAGATCACCCGCTTCGTCGATTCGATTGACTGGGGCTGGTATTACTTCCTGACGAAACCGATGTTTCGCCTGCTGCACTGGCTCCATGCCGTGCTCGGCAACATGGGCTTTGCGATCATCGCGCTCACCGTGATCATCAAACTGCTCGTCTTCCCGCTGGCGCGGACCTCCTACATCTCGATGGCGAAGATGAAAGAGGCGCAGCCGATGATGGAAGCCATCAAAGAGCGCGTCAAAGACGACAAGCAAGCGATGCAGCGCGAGATGATGGCGCTTTACAAGCGCGAGAAGATCAACCCCGCCGCGGGCTGCTTGCCGGTTCTGCTGCAAATCCCGATCTTCTTCTCGCTCTATAAGGTGATCTACGTCACGATCGAGCTTTACCACGCACCTTGGATCGGCTGGATCAAAGACCTCTCGGCCCCGGACCCGTCGTCGATCCTGAACCTGTTTGGTCTTCTGCCGATCGCAACGCCCGAACCCGGCTCGATGTTCTTCATCTTCAGCCTTGGCATCTTGCCGATCCTTCTCGGCATCTCGATGTGGTTCCAGCAAAAGCTGAACCCGGCCCCGACGGACCCGTCTCAGGCGATGATCTTTGCTTGGATGCCGTGGATCTTCATGTTCATGCTGGGCAGCTTCGCCTCGGGCCTCGTGCTCTACTGGATCGCGAACAACACGATCACCTTCATCCAGCAGTATTCGATCATGACCGTGCACGGCAAAAGGCCGGATCTGTTTGGCAATATCGTCGCGAGCTTCCGCAAAAAAGACGCGGGAACCGCGCCGAAGAAATGATCGGTCATCTGGCCCATATCGTTCGCCATCCGATCAAATCGATTGGCTACGAAGACATCCGCAGCGCGCCCCTGACACAGGGGCGCGTTCTGCCTTTTGATCGCACCTGGGCGATCTCGCATGAGGCCGCGAAGTTCGACAGCCCACTCACCGAATGGGCGAAGAAAATGAACTTCGTGCGCGGTGTGGCCGCACCGGGGTTAATGGCGGTGCAAGCGCAGATGCATGAAGATGGCACGGTGGAACTCACCCACCCTGATCTATGGCACCTGCGTATTGACCCCGACCGCCCCGCCGACCAAGCCAAGCTGATCGAATGGCTCAAGCCGCTTTGGCCCGCGACTCGCCCTGCCCCGCGCGCGGTGGAGCGGCTTGAGGGGCAATCCTTGGCCGACATGGCGCAGCCTTATATCTCTATTCTGTCGATGGCCTCGCTCGCCGCTTTGGGTGCGGCGGCCGGGGTGGAACTCTCGCGGCATCGTTTTCGCGGCAATCTTTGGGTCGAGGGCTGGGCCCCTTGGGCGGAACGGAACCTGATCGGCAAACGACTGCGCATTGGCGAGACTGTGCTAGAAGTAGACATGCCGATCACCCGCTGCCGGGCGACCTGTGCGAACCCGGTGAGCGGCACGGAAGATTTGGAGACACTGCAATGGCTCGAAAAACTCAACGGCGATTGGCACTTTGGGCTTTATGCCGTGGTGATTGAGGGTGGCGAAATCGCCCGAGGCGACGTAGTGGAGGTTCTATGATGCAGATGCAGTTTACCCTCGCCCCCGCCCCCGATGATGCCAGCCGCGAACGCGGGCGGCTTTTGTTTGCCGCCCCGGTCGAATTTCTCAAAGGTGTGGTCGCCATGTCGGGCCTGCCGCCTGCCGACCGGATTGAGGTCTGCTTTGCCGGGCGCTCGAATGTGGGGAAATCTTCGCTCATCAACGCGCTGACCAACCGCAAGAACCTTGCGCGCGCCTCCAACACGCCGGGCCGCACGCAAGAGATCAACTTCTTCACCACGCAAGACGGCCCCTATCTGGTCGACCTGCCCGGCTATGGTTTTGCCGAAGCGCCGGTGGCGGTAGTGAAAAAGTGGCAAGCGCTTTTGAAAAACTACCTCTCGGGCCGCGCCACGCTGCGCCGCGCCTTTGTGCTGATTGATGCGCGCCATGGTGTGAAACCCGTCGATGCCGAGATTTTGGAACTGCTCGACCGCTCTGCCGTCACCTTCCAAGTGGTGCTGACCAAGGTCGATAAAATCTCCAAGACCGAGCGAGAAAAGGTGATCGAACAGGTCAAAGGCGCGTTGCAAAAGCACCCTGCCGCCTATCCCGAAATCGTCGTCACCTCGTCCGAAAAGGGTGAAGGGGTCGAAACGCTCCGCGCCATCATTGCCACGCTGACCTAAGGCGCGGGGCGCGCGCAACGCGCCCCCTCCCCTACGGCTAAACGTGCTGGCCGCCGTTCACCTCGATCTCGGTGCCGGTGACGTAGCTCGACGCATCCGAACACAAAAACCAGATCACATCCGCCACTTCGCGCGGCTGACCCAAGCGGCGTTGCGGCAGCCCTTCGACAATCTTTTCGGTGCCCGGAGATAGGATCGAGGTTTCGATCTCACCCGGGGCAATCGCATTGACCCGCACCCCCATCGGCCCGAAATCATGCGCCATCTCGCGCGTGAGCGCCTTGAGCGCCGCTTTAGAGGTCGCATAGGCGGCCCCAGCGAAGGGGTGCACCCGTGAGCCCGCAATCGAGGTCACATTGACCACAGCCCCCTTGGCCGCGGAAAGTTCATCCTTCAGCCCGCGCGCCAGCACGATGGAGGCGAAAAAGTTCACATGGAACACCTGCCCCCACGAGCGCAAATCGGTGTCGATCGTGTTCAACCGCGATCCGCCCGGCCCCTTGGGCGAGATGCCCGCATTGTTCACCAGCGCATGGAGCCGCCCATCAAGGCGGGACTTGATTTCGGCAATCGCTTCAATCGTCGCTGCCGGATCGCCCAAATCGACCTGAATATGGTCTTCACGCCCGCCGCCCCAAGGGCATTGTTCGGGGAACGGGTGGCGCGAACAGGTGATAATGCGCCAGCCCTCACGCGCAAAACGCTTCACCGTGGCATGGCCGATCCCCCGGCTTGCACCCGTCAAAAGCATCACTTTGCGTCCGTCCATGCCGCCCTCCTGCGTTTCGCCTACCCTTAAACCCCGACACGGCAATGGCAATGCCCTTGGCATAGGACGCGATTGGTTCTAACAAAGTTGCGACTTTTCCCGAGGTTTGTGATGAGAAAACAGACGATGGACCGTGACTGGATCGCTACCGCGAAAACGCTCTCTGAAGCGCTGCCCTATCTGCAACGCTACACCGACGCCGTGGTGGTGGTGAAGTTTGGCGGCAATGCGATGGGCGACGATGACGCCATGGCAGAATTTGCCCGCGACATCGTCTTGATGAAGCAAGTCGGCATGAACCCGGTGGTGGTGCATGGCGGCGGGCCGATGATCAACGAGCTTTTGGGCAAGCTCGGCATCAAATCCGATTGGGTGCGCGGCAAGCGCGTCACCGACAAGGCCACCGTCGAGGTGGTGGAGATGGTGCTTTCGGGGCTGGTCAACAAACGCATCGTGCAAGCGATCAACGACCAAGGCGGCCGTGCTATCGGCATTTCGGGCAAAGACGATGATCTGATGGTCTGCGAGGCCGATGACCCGGAATTGGGCTTTGTGGGCCGCCCGGTCGAGATGAACGTGCAGGTGATCCGCGATCTTTACGGCGCGGGCATGATCCCCGTTATTGCCCCAGTGGCCACCGGCCCGAATGAAAACGAGACCTTCAACGTCAATGGTGATACCGCAGCGGGCGCCATCGCGGGCGCGTTGCAAGCCGACCGCCTGCTTCTTCTGACCGATGTTGCGGGCGTGAAGAACAAAGAGGGTGAGGTGATCACCCAGATGACCCCCGATGAGGTGCATGGGCTGATTGCCGATGGGACGATCTCGGGCGGCATGATCCCGAAAGTGGAAACCGCGCTGCAAGCGGTGAAAGAGGGCGTGCGCGCCGTGGTGATTCTGGATGGCCGGGTGGCGAATGCCTGCCTGCTAGAGTTGTTCACCGAACATGGTGCGGGCTCGATGATCCGCTCGACGGTCCCGCGCGTGAAGCCGCACCGCCGGTGAACCTGCCCGAGCGCCTTACGCAAGACCTTGACGCGGCGCGCCTTTTCGTCGCGGGGGCGGTGCTTGAAGGGGAGGAAACGATCCTCCTTCTCGCCCCCGATGAACCCGGCTTCTGGCCTCATGTCACAGCTCAGCCCGAGTTTGCCGATGGCGCACGGGACCCGCTGGACCGCTGGTCGCGCCGGGTGATTGAAGCCATGGCGACGGCGCATGGCGGGCGGGCAATCCTCCCCTCTGACGGGCCCCCCTATGCGCCGTTTTTCCAATGGGCGCTGGGGTCAGGGCAGGCTTTTGCCTCTCCGGTGCAGATGCTCGTGCATGCACGGATGGGGCTTTGGACCTCGTTTCGTGGGGCGCTGGCGCTGCCCGAAAGGCTCCCCCAGCCCGCTCCGGCAGCCAACCCTTGCCCCAAATGTGACGCGCCTTGCGCCACAGCCTGCCCGGTGAATGCCTTCGGCGCGGGGGGCTATGACACCGCCGCTTGCCACAACTTCCTTAATACTTCTGGGGGAGAAATTTGCCTTTCTGGTGGATGCCTTGCGCGGCGGGCTTGCCCATTGAGTGAAAGCTATGGCAGGCTGGCGTCACAATCCGCATGGCACATGAGGCAGTTTCACACATGACCCCCGCCGGACACCGCCGTCTGATCCTCACCCGCCACGCGAAATCGAGCTGGGATGACCCAAACACCGAAGACAAGGACCGCCCGCTGAACGCCCGTGGCCGCATTGCCGCGCGTGAATTGGGTGATTTCCTCGCCTCGCGTGGGTTGGAACCTGAAGAGGTTCTTTGTTCCACCGCGCTGCGCACCCGCGAAACTTGGGAAGGCGTTGCCTCGGCCGTGATCGAAACGCGCCCGCCGGTGCATTTCGTCGAAGCGCTCTATCAAGCCAGCCCCGATGTGCTGCTGGCCGAGTTGCGCAAAGCCAAAGCTCCGACGGTGATGATGATCGCGCATAACCCCGGCATTGGTGATCTGGCCGCCAGCCTGCCCTCGCGCCCGAATTACGACCCGGATTTCCGCAAATATCCGACCTGCGCGACGCTGATTGTCGATTTCCAAATCGAGGATTGGAGCGAACTCGCCCCCGGTCAGGGTTCGATGCTCGACTTCTTCACCCCCGCCACCCGCGGCAAATAAGCGAAGCCATCGCAACGAGATGCAAAAGGGCCCCCGAAACGGCGGCCCTTTCTTTTTGGTCTAAATACCTCGGGGGTGTGGGGGCAGCGCCCCCACCGCCTTAGTGACCGAGGATCTGGCTCAGGAACTGCTTGGTGCGTTCCGATTGCGGGTTGTTGAAGAAGTCATGCGGGTTGTTTTGCTCGACGATCTGCCCGTCAGCCATAAAGATCACCCGGTTCGCCACCGCCTGCGCAAAGCCCATCTCGTGGGTCACGCACAGCATGGTCATGCCCTCCTCGGCAAGCTCAATCATCGTGTCGAGCACTTCCTTGATCATCTCGGGATCGAGCGCCGAGGTCGGTTCATCGAACAGCATGATGCGCGGCTTCATGCACAGCGAACGCGCAATGGCCACCCGCTGCTGCTGCCCCCCCGAAAGCTGGCCGGGATATTTGTTGGCCTGTTCGGGGATCTTCACCTTCTCAAGGAAATACATCGCCGTTTCCTCGGCCTCGCGCTTGGGCACTTTGCGCACCCAGATCGGCGCGAGGGTGAGGTTTTCCAAAATCGTCAGATGCGGGAACAGGTTGAAGTGCTGAAACACCATCCCCACTTCCGAACGCACCTTGTCGATGTTTTTGAGATCCGAGGTCAGTTCGATCCCGTCCACGATGATCTTGCCCGCTTGGTGCTCTTCTAACCGGTTGATGCAGCGGATCATCGTCGATTTGCCCGAGCCCGAGGGCCCGGCAATCACGATCCGCTCGCCGCGCTGCACCGTAAGGTTGATGTCACGCAGCACGTGGAACTGACCGTACCACTTGTTCATATTGGAAATTTGGATCGCGACCTCGTCGCTGACCTGCATCTGCGCGCGGGCGGCTTGGGTATTCGGCTCCGACATGGGGCGCTCCTTAACGGTGGTCACGCTTCAGCTTGCGCTCGAGATACATCGAGTAACGCGACATGCTGAAGTTGAAGATGAAGAAGATCACGGCGACGAAGATGTAGGGCTCCCAATAGATGCCCTTCCAGTTGATGTCGGCGCGCACGGCGGTGGAGATGCCCTTGAGCGGGTCCATCAGGCCCACAAAGGCCACAAGCGTGGTATCTTTGAAGAGACCGATGAAGGTGGACACAATCCCCGGGATCGAGATTTTCAGCGCTTGCGGCATGATGATCAACCGCTGCGCCTGCCAGTAATCCAGCCCCAGCGCATCCGCCGCCTCATATTGGCCGCGCGGCAAGGCGGCCAAGCCCCCCCGGATCACCTCGGCGATATAGGCCGCCGAGAAGAAGGTCACCAAGATCACCACCCGCAAGATCAGATCGAACTTGGTATCCGACGGCAGGAAGTATTGCAGCAGCAGCGAGGCCGTGAAGAGCAGCGTGATCAGCGGCACGCCCCGGATAAACTCGATAAAGCCCACCGAAAGCGATTTGACGATCAGCATGTCCGATTGGCGGCCAAGTGCGAGCAAAATGCCCAGCGGCAGCGAAATCACGATGGCGGTCGCCCCGATCACCAGCGCGAGCAGAAAGCCCCCGAATTGATCGCTATCCACCTCAGGCAGGGCAAAGGGCAGCACCGATTGCAGCCCCGTCTCAATAGGATCAACACCGTAGATCCAGAAGACGGCCGCCACGATCAGGCCAACGCCCGCCGCGACCACAACGCCCAAACGCACTTGCAGCGCCAAAAACACCGCCGCCCAAAGCCCAAAGCCCGCCAGCGTCAGGATCGGCCCCCAGACAGAGCCGCCCCACAGCAGCCAAAAGGCCACCAGCGGATAAAGCACCGAGCCCCAAAGCAGCTTGCGCGGCAACGAGGTTGCCAGCACCGGCAGGATCGCCAAGAGCAACCCGGCAAAGGTGACGAACAGCCGCCAGTATTCCTCCATCGGATAGAAGCCAAAGAGGAACTGGTGCCAGCGCGCGCGAATGATCGCCCAGCACGCGCCCGTGGCATCCGGCCCCCAGCGTTCTTGCACGATGGCGCGGCATTCGTTTTGCGAATCTGCCACCCAGACTGAATGCAGCAGCCACGGCGCTGCGGCCTGAATAAGCCAGATCGCTGCGCCCAGCCCCAGCACCGTCAGCGCCGAGTTCAACGGGCCGGCAAACAGGTTCTCGCGCAGCCATTTCACCAGCCCCGTTTGCGACACCGGCGGCGGCGCGGGGGGCAGCATTTCGTTGCGCACGAAGGAGGTATTGCTCATCTCAGCGCTCCTTCAGCTTGATCGACTTGTTGTAGATGTTCATCACGCTCGAGATCACGAGGCTGATCGTCAGGTAGATCAGCATCATCAAGAGCATGCATTCGAGTTCGCGCCCGGTTTGGTTCAGCGTGATACCACCCAGAGTGCCGCGCAAATCCATGTAGCTCACCGCGATCGCCAGCGAGGAGTTCTTGGTGAGGTTGAGGAATTGCGAAATCAGCGGCGGCACAATCACCCGCAAAGCCTGCGGCAAGATCACGAGGTTCATCGTCCGACTGGGGCGCAGACCAAGTGCATAGGCGGCCTCGGTCTGGCCTTTGGAAATCGCCATGATCCCGGCGCGAACGATCTCGGCGATGAAGGCCGAAGTATAGACGGTCAGCGCGATCAGAAGTGCGGTGAACGAGTGCAGCATCTGGAAACCGCCTTCAAAATCGAAGCGGGTGATCGTCGGATAATCGAGATGCAAGCCAAGCAAGACGGAAACCACCGCCGCCGGGCCAAACAGGACAAGCGGCGTTTGCCACCATGTGGTAGGACGCACACCGGTGGCCTCTTGCAACGCCTTGGCGCGGCGCATCAAGAGCCGCCAGCCAAAGAACGAAGCCGCCAGCACCACCATCAATACCAGCGCATTGAGGCTAAGGGGGATATTGCCCGGAAGCACCACGGTGCCAAGCGAATTGGAAAAGACCGGCGCCGCGACCGAGGTGCCGCGGTTCGTGACGGCGATCGTATCAAAGAACCACATCGAGGCTTCGGGCGTTTGCCCTGCCTCGCGCATCGCATCGGTAAAGCGGAAATCACGCGGGCTCGGGCGCGTTTCGGCCAAGATCGTGCCCATAAGCAAGATCCACAGCAAAAGTGGGATGTTGCGGAAGGTCTCGACATAGACTGTCATCAACCGGGCAACCAGCCAGTTGTGCGACAGTCGCAGCACGCCCACGACGGTTCCCACGAGGGTGGCCAACACACAGCCAAGCACCGAGACCAAAAGCGTGTTCAAAAGCCCCACCACAAGGGCCCGCATATGCGTGTCGTCATTGGTGTAGGGGATCAGCGTTTGCGCGATATCATAACCCGCACGCGACCACAGGAAAGAGAAGTTGAAGTCCTTCCCCTTCGCCTCAAGGTTCACATAGGCATTGTTGAGCAGCCAGAACAGCCCGGCCAAAAACAGCAGCAGCACAACCACCTGAATGGTGATCGAACGAAACCGCGTGTCATAAATGAGCATTGAGAGCCGAAAGCCCTCTTTCGGCGGATCACTCGCGAGCGTCATGGTTATCCCCTGTCCGGTCCGCCTGCGTGGCTTGTGCCAACTTTCTTTGGGCGATTGCCCTGGCGGTCCCGTGAGCTGAAAAAAGACAATGCGGCCGGGCAATAGACCCGGCCGCACCGAAAAGCGGTTCTTAGCGGAACGGCGGCGCGTACATCAGACCACCTTGGGTCCATTGCGCGTTCAGACCACGGGCCAGACCGATCGAGGTGCTGGCGCCGATGTTGGCTTCGAACACTTCGCCGTAGTTGCCCACGGCAAGGATCGCGCGTTTCGCGAAATCGTTGTCGAGGCCGATTTTGGCACCCATGTCACCTTCAAGGCCGAGCAGGCGCTTGATTTCCGGGTTCATGGTCGTGGCGGCAACTTCTTCGAGGTTGGCTTTAGTCACGCCATATTCCTCGGCAGCGACCAGCGCGTAGAAGCTCCAACGCACCACATCACCCCAGTTGTTGTCGCCGTGGCGCACTGCCGGGCCAAGCGGCTCTTTGGAGATGATTTCCGGCAAGATCACGATCTCGTCGGCGTTCGGCATGGTGGCGCGCGACGCGGCAAGGCCCGAAGCGTCGGTGGTGTAGCTGTCGCAAGCGCCGGCAAGGAATTTTTGCTGGCCTTCGGCATCGTCGGCGATGTTCACCGGCGTGTAGCTCATGTTGTTGGCTTTGAAGTAGTCAGCCAAGTTGAGCTCGGTGGTGGTGCCGGTCTGAATGCAGATCGTGGCGCCATCCAGTTCCTTGGCAGACGACACGCCGAGGTTCTTGTTCACCATGAAGCCTTGGCCGTCGTAGTAGTTCACGGCCACGAAATCGAGCGCCAGCTCGGTATCGCGCGAGAAGGTCCAGGTCGAGTTACGCGACAGCATGTCGACTTCGCCCGAGGCCAGAGCGGTGAAGCGGGTCTCGCCGGTCAGCGGGACATATTTCACTTTCATCGGGTCGCCAAGAACGGCAGCCGCAACAGCTTTACAGACGGCAACGTCAAAACCTTGGTAGTTGCCGTTGGCATCCGGTGCCGCAAAGCCGGTCAGACCCGGGTTCACGCCGCAGATCAGTTCGCCGCGGGCTTTGACGTCGTCGAGGGTCGACGCCCCCGCAACACCGGCCGCGAGGCCAGCGAGGACCAGCGAACCGAAGAATACGGATTTTTTCATGTTTACCTCTTCCTGAGTTGCCGCCTTAGCGGCGGTGAGAGCGCCCTTCACGGGTCTGGCATGTCTCGGGGCACGCGCGCGGCCCCGGCATGGGCGAGTTTGAGCGAATGCTGTCCGGATGGTCAAGTCGTCTCGACGGTTTTCGCAACGGCAATCGCCCGGTGATTGGGCAAATGCTCGTCTGGCGCGCAAATACGACCTGTCACACGCCCTCTGGGCGGGTTTTACACAGAATGCCGCAAGCCCCAGAATCGCTCGGCATGCAAAAGTGCCTGCTTTTTCAGCGCCGCGAGTTCGGCGGCCTCTTCATCCGCGCCCCATTGGGCGATCTGCCACTCTTCATCGACGCGCGACAGATCCCAAGCGGCTTCGCCCGCCAAAGCGCCTTCGGCCACCGCCAGCCCCAAGATCAGCGAGCCGGTGAGCCCAACCAGATCGTGCAAGGCCGCAAGCTCCCAAATATCACAAGCCTCGACTCGCTTCCCAAGCGCCACCAAGGCGCGCGCGGGCTGCAAAATCGGCACGATACCGGGGGTCACGCTCAGCCGGGCGGAGTAGCGCTGTTCCGCCCAATCCAACCAGCAATCCCAAGCCGCGCATTGCTGCGCCACAAGGGCTTCGGGCTTTTCGGCGCGGTAGCACAGCAGATCGGTTTCGCCATAGGCCGCGATCAATTCCGCCACTTCGTCCTTTTGCGCAGCCACCTTATCGAGCGCGGCATTGGCCGAACGTGTTACCGGCATGCTGCTCGGGTCGACCTTCTCGCCTTGCGCTTGCCATTCTTCGGCAATCGCTTCCGCCATCGCCCGAGTGGGCACCACCAGCGCGGCTTTGGCAGGCGTTTTCACGGCACGGCCATCCAGCTTAACGGTAAAACCGCCCTCGGCTTCTTCAACCGTCGCCTCTTTCCAGAATCGTTTTGCCGTCCAACCGCTCATGGCAAAATCTCCGCAATCGCTGTTTCCAGTTCGGCAAAGCTGGTCACGATCTGCGCGGCCCCCGCCGCCACCAGATCTTCGACCGGGTGATAGCCCCAGCTCACGCCAATCGCCTTCACACCCGCCGCTTGCGCCATTTCCACATCATAGGTGGTGTCGCCAATCATCACCGCATCGGCAGGCTCTACCCCCGCCTCGCGCAAAGCCGCCAGCACCATGCCCGGATGCGGCTTGGAGGGGTTATCATCGGCCACTTGCTGCGTGACGAACAGCCCCTCTAGCCCGTGATGCGCAATCAGCGCCTCCACCCCGCGGCGAGATTTTCCCGTGGCCATGCCCAAAAGCATGTCTTCGCGTTCCGCCAACCGCAAGCAACACTCTTTCGCGCCGGGGTAAAGCGGCGCGGGCGAAGCGGCGCGGCCTGTGAAATAGCTTTGCTTATAGCCTTCGACCAAGGCCGCCTGCGTGGTGTCATCTTGCTCAGGCGCCAATTGCGCAATCGCAATCGGCAAAGACAGCCCAACGATCGACAGCACCTTTTCGCGCGTCGGCACAGGCAGCCCCTGCCCGTTGAACGACTGCGTCATTGCCGCAAGGATATGGGCTTGGCTATCGCTCAGCGTGCCATCCACATCAAACAAAGCCAGTTTCATTATGCGTCCTCAAACGGATCGAGCGGCGCCTCCGCTTCACTCCAGCCCAGCGTCTTCCACGTGCGCGCCATATGGTTTGGCAAAGGCGCGGTCACGGTGATGCGTTTCTTGGTGATCGGGTGATCAAAGGAAATCGTGCGGGCATGCAGATGCAACTTACGGCTGATCTCGCCGCCCAATTGCGCGCCCCAGCCATCGCCAAGGTTTTCTTGGCCCGAACCACCGTATTTGCCATCGCCAATGATCGGATGGCCAAGCTCGGCCATATGCGCGCGCAACTGATGCGTGCGCCCCGTGATCGGCACCAGGCCGACCCAAGCAGTGCGGCTCCCCAACGCCTCAATCACCGAAAAATCGGTGGTCGCGCGTTTGGCATCCGGGTGCTGGCCGATCTTGGCGGGATGGATGCACACCATCTTCTCGCCCTCGCCGCCGCGCCCATGGCCGGGGGCCTTCATCAACCCGTAGCGGATCGTACCTTTTTTCGGGCTCGGTACGCCGGCGACCGCTGCCCAATAAATTTTGCGCGTGGTTTTGAGCCGGAACGCTTCGGAAAGCGCGCGGGCAATCCGGTCGGTGCGGGCGATCAGCAAGACACCAGAGGTGTCTTTATCAAGCCGGTGCACCATTTTCGGCCGGTCTTTATAGCCAAACTTCAGCGCATCGAGCAGGCCATCGACATGGCGATCCCCCTGCCCAGAGCCGCCTTGGCTCGGCAGGCCCGGCGGTTTGTTCAGCGCGATGATATGCTCATCACGCCACAAAACGGCCTCTTGGATCATCTTTTCATCGGCGGGCGCAATCGTGGTGCGCTCGCGCCGTGCTTCAGACCGGCTTTCCGGGGCCTGCGCGCCCGCCTCGGGCAGCGGCGGCACCCGCACTTCCATGCCCGGACCAACCCGATCCGAAGCCTTCACCCGGCCACCGTCCACCCGGCATTGCCCGGTGCGGCACATCTTTTCCACCGCGCCTTGGGTCAGCACCGGGAACTTTTTCTTTAGCCAGCGGTCCAGACGGCTTTCGCCCTCGTCTTCCGTGACCTTGATCAACTGCACACCACTCATGCAAAGAACCCTCGCGCAAAGGCCATCCCCGCAAAGAGCGCGGCCAGACCAAGAACAACCGTGCCGATCACATAGCCTGCGGCGGTGAGGATTTCGCCCGATTCGTAGAGTTTTGCCGCATCAAGCGAAAACGCCGAAAAGGTGGTGAAGCCGCCCAAAACCCCCGTCATCAGGAAAGGCGCCATTCGGGTGCCGCCTTTATAGGCCAGCACCACGACCATCACTCCCATCAGGAAGCTGCCAAGGACGTTGACCACCATCGTCGCGTAAGGGAACCCGTGGCCCAAAAGACGCGGCATGGTGATGTTGACAAGATAGCGAAACGAGGCGCCAAGCGCGCCGCCCGCCGCGACGGTGAGGAGGGTCTGGATCATGCGGTTTCCTTTGCGCCGTTAGCGCGCAATGTCAACCGCCGCGCTTTTCGCGCAGCTTGGCAAACCAATCGACGCGCTTTTTCAACTCGCGCTCAAAGCCGCGTTCGACGGGGCTGTAAAACACCGGACGCTTCATCCCATCGGGGAAATAATGCTGCCCCGAGAAGCCATCTTCGGCGTCATGGTCATATTGATAGCCCGCACCAAAGCCCTGTTCCGCCATCAGTTTGGTGGGCGCATTGATGATGTGATGCGGCGGCGGCGCGGAGCCGGTTTTGCGCGCCGCATCGCGCGCGGCTTTATAGGCCACGTAGCCCGCGTTCGATTTCGGCGCGAGCGCAAGGTAGATCACCGCCTGCGCAAGCGCCAATTCCCCCTCGGGCGAACCGAGCCGCTCATAGGTTTCCCATGCGTGAAGGCAGTGCGTTTGCGCCTGCGGATCGGCAAGGCCAATATCTTCCACCGCCATCCGAGTCAGACGGCGCGCCAAAAAGCGCGGATCTTCCCCGCCCTCAAGCATCCGGCCAAACCAGTAAAGCGCAGCATCTGGGTCCGAGCCGCGCACCGATTTGTGCAAAGCGGAAATCAGGTTGTAATGCTCTTCGCCGGATTTGTCGTATTTTGCGGCACGTCGCATCAGCCGCGTTGAAAGGCCATCGGTATCCAGCGGTTTATCCAGCTTCCACGCCATCACCTGCTCAATCAGGTTCAAAGCGGCGCGGCCATCGCCATCGGCCATTTCCAAGAGCGCCTCACGCGCCGGGGCTTTGAGCGGCAACGGCTTTTGCATCGCCTGTTCGGCCCGCTGTGCCAAAAGCTCCAGATCGGCAAGGCTCAGCCGTTCTAGAATGATCACCTGCGCGCGCGACAAAAGCGCGGCATTAAGTTCAAAACTAGGGTTTTCGGTGGTCGCCCCTACCAGAAGGATCGTGCCATCCTCCATATGCGGCAAGAAACTGTCTTGCTGGGCTTTGTTGAAACGGTGGATTTCATCGACAAACAACAGCGTGCCTTTGCCTTGGGCAAAGCGCAGTTTCGCGGCCTCAAACACTTTGCGCAGTTCCGGCACGCCCGAAAAGATCGCCGAGATTTGCACGAAGGCACGATCTGTCTCATGCGCCAAGAGCCGGGCGATGGTGGTTTTGCCCACGCCGGGCGGCCCCCAAAACACCACCGACCCCAAAGACCCCGCCGCGAGCATCGCCCCAAGAGGCCCCTCAGGCCCCAAAACATGCCGCTGCCCGATCACCTCAGAGAGGTGCTTCGGGCGGATGCGATCCGCCAGCGGGCGAGGCGCTTCGGCCCCATTCGGAGAGGGAGTATCAAAAAGGTCGGCCATGATGGCCCCACCCTATCTGGCGTGACCGATAGACGAAAGAGGCCGCGCTTAAAGCAAGCGATACTCTTTCGCGCGCTGGATTGCCTCTGCCGTGGTCCGCGCCATCAGCCGTTCGCGCGCCGACAAAAGGCGTGCCTTGAACGCCGATTGCGTGATCCCAAGCTTTGCCGCCGCAGCGGCATGACGGTCCCCGGCGGCCACGCAGCGCAAAGCCTCGATCTGCGCTTTGGTCAGTTCCTGCGGTGGTTCGGTGATGTCATGCAACCGATGCACAAGATCAGAGATCTGCGCGATTTCATCTTCGCGAAATTCCCGGTCCTGCAGCGTGAATGACGCAATCGTCCGCGAGGCGATTTTGCCGCAAGAGACGGTGACCCCGTAATTCAACCCAAAGGTTTTTGCCTCGGCCAAAATATGAAACGGGTCGGGCAAATTGAATTCGCTCCAGCGGCAGGCCCCTTCCGTCGAGAAGCCCCAAGCAATCGTCGGATCGCGCAGCGCATAGCCTTGCTGGGTGTAATGGTCGATCCATTCCTTGGGGTAGGTTTGGAACTGCATGATCGGCGCCGCAAACCGGATGTGCAAACCGATGAAGTATCCGTCCGGCGCCAGACGGGACAGCTCACGCAGGTGTTTGCTGATCTCGGAGTGAATAAGCATATCTTTTTAGACAGGCCGGATCCTAAAAGATCAACTTGAAATTATCAATTTACTTTACAAACCCCTGCCGACCCTGAAACGCACCACCTCTAAGGGTCTATGCCTGTGGGATTTTCGCGCAGCACGCCGGAAAGCACCGCACAAAGAAAAAACCCGCCCGAAGGCGGGTTTTCCAAACTTCCCGAGGGAAGCCTGCCTAAAGGATCAATCCTCGGCGGCTTCTTCGGCTTCGAGGCGGGCTTTGTCAGCGGCGCCTTTGGCAGCGACGTCACGGTCCACCAGTTCGATGAAAGCCATCGGCGCCATGTCGCCATAGCGGAAGCCAGCTTTCAGAACGCGGGTGTAGCCACCGTTACGCTCTTTGTAGCGCGGGCCGAGAACTTCAAAGAGTTTGGCAACGTCTTTGTCTTGTTTCAGCATCGCCGCAGCCTGACGGCGGGCGTGCAGATCACCGCGTTTCGCAAGCGTGATCAGTTTTTCGATGATCGGACGCAGTTCCTTCGCTTTCGGAAGGGTGGTCTTGATCTGTTCGTGTTCGATGAGCGAGCCGCACATGTTGGCGAACAGCGCTTTGCGGTGTTCGTGGGTACGGTTCAGACGGCGGTAACCGCGAGCGTGACGCATGATCTATCTCCTAAGTCGCGTTTTGCTTTGTGTTGGCCCCCGTGCGTTGCGGAGGTCGTCGTTGGGGCGTTTGCCCAAAATTCCCCGGCAGTCCGGGCATTGGTGGGGGGCATTGCCGCCCCCCGAAACTTAGAACTGGTCTTCGAAACGTTTGGCCAGATCTTCGATGTTTTCCGGCGGCCAGTCTTCGACTTCCATGCCCAGATGCAGACCCATCGACGAGAGCACTTCTTTGATCTCGTTGAGCGATTTGCGGCCGAAGTTCGGGGTGCGGAGCATCTCGGCTTCGGTTTTCTGGATAAGATCGCCAATGTAGACGATGTTGTCGTTCTTGAGGCAGTTCGCCGAACGCACCGAAAGCTCGAGCTCGTCGACTTTCTTGAGCAGCAGCGGGTTGAATTCCAACCCGTCGTCGGCGTCTTGCTTCGAAGCCGATTCCGGCTCTTCGAAGTTCACGAAGATCGACAGCTGGTCTTGCAGGATGCGCGCAGCGTAAGCCACGGCGTCTTCCGGCGTCAGCGAGCCATCGGTTTCGATTTTCATCGTCAGCTTGTCGTAGTCAAGCACTTGACCTTCACGGGTCGGCTGAACTTCGTAGGCGACTTTCTTCACCGGCGAATAGATCGCATCGATCGGCATCAGGCCAATCGGCGCATCTTCGGGGCGGTTCTTGTCGGCGGCCACGTAGCCTTTGCCGGTGTTGACGGTCAGTTCCATGAACACGTCGGCGCCATCATCAAGGTGGCAGATCACGTGATCACGGTTGAGAACTTCAATACCGTTGCTTTCCGAGATGTCGCCGCCGGTGACGACGCCCGGCCCTTTAGCCGAGATCGACAGCCGTTTCGGGCCTTCGACATCCATCTTCAGCGCGATACCTTTGAGGTTCAGGATGATGTCCGTGACATCTTCGCGCACACCAGCAACGCTGGAAAACTCATGCAGCACATTGTCGATCTGCACCGAAGTGATGGCCGCCCCCTGAAGCGAGCTCATCAGAACGCGGCGCAGCGCGTTGCCGAGCGTAAGCCCAAAGCCGCGTTCGAGCGGTTCGGCGATAACCGTAGCTTGACGTTGAGGGTCGTTGCCCGGCTTGATTTCAAGCTGCGTCGGCTTGATAAGCTCGGCCCAATTTTTGTGGATCATGCGCTCTGCCTCCATTCTTGTTCCGGACCCATGTCCCTAATCCGGAACGCCCGAGGAAAAAACGATACACACCGGGCCGCGCAGGATCTCTGCGCGGCCCGGCTTAATACAATCACTCAGACGCGGCGACGCTTGGGCGGACGGCAGCCGTTGTGCGCGATCGGCGTCACATCACGGATCGAGGTGATGTTGAGGCCAACAGCGGCCAGCGCGCGCAGCGCCGACTCACGGCCCGAACCCGGGCCTTGCACTTCCACGTCCACGGTTTTCAGGCCGTGTTCTTGCGCCTTGCGGGCAGCGTCTTCGGCAGCCATCTGGGCGGCATAGGGGGTCGATTTACGCGAACCCTTGAAGCCCATGGTGCCCGAGGACGACCAAGAAATGGCGTTACCCTGAACGTCGGAGATCAGGATTTTGGTGTTGTTGAACGAGGAGTTCACGTGCACCACGCCAGCGGCGATGTTTTTACGCTCTTTGCGTTTAACGCGAGTCTTGTCACGAGCCATGTGCTACCCTCCCTTACTTCTTCTTACCGGCGATCGGTTTCGCCGGGCCCTTGCGGGTACGAGCGTTGGTGTGGGTGCGCTGACCGCGAACCGGCAGGTTCTTGCGGTGACGCAGGCCACGGTAGCAACCAAGGTCCATCAGACGCTTGATGTTCATCGACACTTCGCGGCGCAGGTCACCTTCGACGGTGAAATGCGCATCGATGTATTCGCGGATGGCGAGCACTTCGGCGTCGGAGAGGTCATTCACACGACGGGTATCGTCGATGCCAACGGCGTCCACGATTTGTTTCGCGAACATCGGGCCGATCCCGTGGATATATTGAAGAGCGATCGGGACGCGTTTCCCGGTCGGAATGTTGACGCCAGCAATACGAGCCAAAGCGTGCTTTCCTTTCGTTGCGGTTCCGTAGCACCAGAACCTTTTTTCACAACATATTCAGATTAGTCTGAACGGCGTAAACGCCCAAACCTCCGGACCCCGGAGATTCGGGCGATTCTCTTGCGAGACGCCGTGACCTAGAAGGAATTTCCCCCTACGTCAAGCGCCAAGAGGCATCAAGCTTGCTGATCCAAAATTGCAGCCATAGATGCGGCAACTTTGTCGATTTCGGCCAAACCATCGACCGAGAACAAATCCCCCGCATGGTAGTAATAGCCGATCAGCGGCGAGGTCTTTTTGTAGTATTCCATCAGCCGGGTCT
Organism: Rhodobacter aestuarii; assembly: GCF_900156655.1. GTDB lineage: Bacteria > Pseudomonadota > Alphaproteobacteria > Rhodobacterales > Rhodobacteraceae > Rhodobacter > Rhodobacter aestuarii. The sequence goes on from NZ_FTOG01000002.1 coordinate 405,531, forward strand.
TGAGGCTGTCTTCATTGTCGTCGGCGCGCCGCTTCATATCGTGGCTGCCGCAGACATCACAGGTGCCTTCAACCTTCGTCGGCTTGGTTTCGTCGTGATAAACCTCACCGCATTTGCCGCAGGTGAAGCGACCAGTGATACGGCGCACAAGCGCCGCGTCATCCACCCGCATCTCAATCACGGCATCAAGCTTTTGCCCCATCCGGGCGAGCAAACGGCCAAGCGCATCCGCTTGCGGCAAGGTGCGAGGGAAGCCATCGAAGATGAACCCATTGGCCTCGGTGGACGCCAGTTTCTCTTCGATCAGGCCAATCACGATCTCGTCGGTGACAAGCTCGCCACGGTCCATCACTTCGGCGACGCGCTTGCCCATCTCGGTGCCCGAGGTCTTCGCCTCGCGCAGCATGTCACCGGTGGACAGCTGCACCATACCGCGTTCTTCCACCAGCTTGCGGGCCTGCGTGCCCTTACCGGCGCCGGGCGGTCCCAGCAGGATGATATTGGCCATTCTTCCCCTCCCCTCAGCGCCGCGTCGGCGCTTTTCTTGTCTTTGCCCCGGACTTGCGCTTGCCGCGCAGTTGCGAGCGCTCAATGAGCCCTTCGTATTGATGTGCCAACAGGTGCGATTGCACTTGGTTGACCGTATCCATCGCCACCGACACCACGATCAGCACCGAAGTCCCGCCGAAGTAGAAGGGCAGCGACAGCTGCGTTTGCAAGATCGAGGGCAGAAGGCAGACGGCGGTCAGATAGGCCGAGCCCACCACAAGAACGCGCGCCACCACGTAATCAAGATAGTCTTCGGTCTTCTTGCCGGGGCGGATGCCCGGAATGAAACCGCCTTGGTTCTTCAGGTTCTCGGCCACTTCGTCCGATTTGAAGGTCACGTTCGCGGTATAGAAATACGCGAAGAAGACGATCATCGAGGCATAGAAGGCCAAATAAAGCGGCTGACCGGGGCCGAAATAGGCCAGCACCACCGACATCACCGGCCCGGTATCTTGGCCCGAGAAGGTCGCCAGCGTGGTCGGCAGCAGCAACAGCGACGAGGCGAAGATCGCCGGGATCACGCCCGCCGGGTTCACCTTGATCGGCAGGTGCGAGGAGCCGCCATCATAGATTTTCATCCCCACCTGACGGCGCGGATATTGGATATGGATCTTGCGCAAAGCGCGTTCCATGAACACGACAAAGCCGATCACCGCGATCACCATCAGCATCACGCCAATGATCACCGGGGTCGAAATCGCGCCCGCACGGCCTTGCGCAAAGAAGCCTGCCAGCGCGGCCGGAATTTCCGCCACAATGCCGACGAAGATGATCAACGAGATGCCGTTGCCGATGCCGCGCGCGGTGATTTGCTCACCCAGCCACATCAGGAACATGGTGCCGCCCACCAGCGTCACCACAACCGCAGCAAGGAAGAACAGCCCCGGCTGATGCGCCAAGCCGCCGTTTTGCAAGCTGACCGCCATGCCCCAAGCTTGGAACGTCGCCAAAAACACCGTGGAATAGCGGGTGATCTGGTTGATCTTCTTGCGGCCCTGCTCGCCCTCTTTCTTCATCTGTTCGAGCGCCGGCACCAAGGATGCCATCAGCTGCACGATGATCGAGGCCGAAATGTACGGCATGATCCCAAGGGCAAAGATGCCCATGCGCCCCAGCGCACCACCGGTGAACATCGACAGCATGCCGCCAATGCCCGAGGAAGCGCGTTCCATGAACTCACGCAGCGCGTCGGCATCAATGCCGGGCACCGGGATATAGGTGCCGAGCCGGTAAATGATCAGGAGCCCGATGGTGTAGAAGATGCGTGCCCGCAGCTCAGTTGCCTTACCCAAGGCACCCCAGCTTAGGTTCGCCGCCATTTGCTCTGCAGCAGAAGCCATACCCGTCTCTTTCATGCGTAAGGCGCCGCGCGACCGTTCTCCGGTCGGCGGCGCCTGGAAAACTGTTGCTTATGTAAGCGGGGATGGCCCCGCCCACAACCGATTATTCGGCCGCAGCAGCAACGGTCAGTTTGCCACCGGCTTTTTCAACGGCTTCCACAGCCGCTTTCGAAGCGCCGGTCACGTTCAGCGTGACCTTGGTGGAGATTTCGCCTTTGGCGAGGATGCGGATCCCGTCGCGCTTGCGCGAGGTCAGGCCAGCAGCAACCAGCGCGTCTTCGGTGATTTCAACCGAGGCGTCGAGTTTGCCAAGGCCGATGAATTTCTCGATCAGTCCGAGGTTCACAACGGCGAAGGCTTTGCGGTTCGGCTTGTTGAAGCCGCGCTTCGGCAGACGCCGGTAGAGCGGCATTTGGCCGCCTTCGTAACCGTTCAGGGCCACACCCGAGCGCGACTTTTGGCCTTTGATACCACGGCCAGCGGTTTTGCCTTTGCCCGAACCCGGGCCGCGCGCAACGCGTTTTTTCTTGGTCGCGGCGCCAGAATTGTCGCGCAGTTCGTTCAGTTTCATATCGCTTCTCCTTTGCCGGACAATGCCCCCGGAAGCGAAACCGGAGCACACACGGCATTTCTTGTTGATTCTGGGCCCCGAGAGAGGCCACCGGGGGCGTATAGACGCAACCGGACAAGCTCGCAAGCGTTTAGCGAACCGCGCACAGGATTTGCATTCGACTTCATTTGCTGCGAGGGAAATGCGCCCGAGCCGCAGAAATGATCGCTGCGATCGAAGATTTGGGCCTCGTCAGGAACACGATCGCAATGAGCGTCAGCAAGACCGCTCCGAGTCCTTTGCCGCTGACGAACCAAAACGACAGGTCAGCCTGAGCGACCAACTCAACTAACTTTTCGGTTAGAGAAGATTTATTGTCGGGACCCATCTGGACACACTCCTCGCTATAGTGGTGTGTCTCTCCCCTCCGGTTCATATTAAATGGCCCGTTTGAAACTCTGGCAACATCAAAGAAGACTGGACACCGCAGATCCCACAATAAATCGCGTTATGCACATAGATATCCACAATTCTCCCACGTCGAATCCAGATATGGCAACGTGGGGTCCGGAAGAGTGTGTAACGACGCCACGTGCGGATCCGCTCCGAGTTACTGGGTCGTCGGGATAACACGGCTGGCATAGAGCACGATTAACCCCCTCACGCCCCCATAAATCCCCAGCCGTCCGCCAAGAACCCATGCACCGCGCCTTGCACGGTCAGCTTTTCTTCCTCGGCCCAAAGCGCATCAACGTTCAGCGTCATTTCGGGGGTGGTGATTTCAAGGCAGTCTTCATCCTCGTCATCCTCAGCCTCATACCACTCCACGCCATAGCCCTGCGCCTCAAGCGCCTCGGTGAAAGCATCCCAATCGGCGCTGCCATCCTCGGGCACGAATTGAAAGGCCACGACCGCGCGCGCGGGCAGATCTTCCATCTTCGCAATCTCGGCAAAGATCTGCTCGGTCTCGGCTTTTTGCTGCTTCATATCCATCGCGGCCTCCTGTCTGGCGCTGGCAGTATCCAACGAAAAACGCCCCGGACCAAGCCGGGGCGTTTCTCAATTCACATAAAGACCGGGCTTAGCCGCGCTCTTCGATGATCTTCACAAGGTGCGAGATCTTGTTGACCATGCCGCGGACAGCCGGGGTATCTTCCAGCTCACGGGTGCGGCGGATCTTGTTCAGGCCAAGGCCCTTGAGGGTCGCGGTCTGGATGGCCGGGCGGCGGGCAGCCGAAGCCACCTGTTGCACGACGATGGTTTTGTTCGCCATCTCTCAGTCTCCTCAGGCTTCAGCCGGCGCTTCAGCGTCGGTTTTCGGCAGGATGTCGGCGACCTTTTTGCCACGACGAGCGGCAACGGAACGCGGCGAGGCTTCCAGCTTCAGACCGTCGAGGGTCGCGCGGATCATGTTGTAGGGGTTTTGCGAGCCGATCGACTTAGCAACAACGTCCTGAACGCCCAGCATTTCGAACACGGCACGCATCGGACCACCGGCGATGATCCCGGTACCAGCCGGCGCGGTGCGCATGACGACTTTGCCAGCGCCGTGACGGCCCGCCACGTCGTGGTGCAAGGTGCGGCCATCTTTGAGCGGCACGCGGATCAGCGAACGTTTCGCTTGCTCAGTGGCTTTGCGGATCGCTTCCGGAACTTCTTTGGCTTTGCCTTTGCCGAAGCCGACGCGACCACGTTGGTCACCAACCACGACGAGCGCGGCAAACCCGAAGCGCTTACCACCCTTCACGGTTTTCGACACGCGGTTGATCGCAACCAGACGATCGGCGAATTCCGGGGTTTCTTCGCGCTCTTCGCGGCGGCCCCGGCGGTTATCACGTTCTGCCATAAGGCATTCCTTTCGTGAACGGCGTGGTGTCACGCCTGTTTGGTCCAATCCAAGTGGGCCGCGCTAGGCACGGCCCCCGGATCATCGGGAGGGCGCGAGCGCCCCCCACCTCATTAGAATTTCAGACCGCCTTCGCGGGCTGCTTCGGCAAGCGCCTTGATTTTGCCGTGGAACAAGAAGCCACCACGGTCGAAGAAGCACTCTTCGACACCGGCTTTCTTGGCCCGCTCGGCGATCGCCGCACCAATTTTGGTGGCGGCTTCGACGTTGTTCTTGCCGACGACGCCGAACTCTTTTTCCAGAGTCGAAGCCGACGCAATCGTCACACCTTTGACGTCGTCGATCAGCTGAACGCTGATGTTTTTCGACGAGCGGTGCACCGACAGACGGGCGCGGCCATTGGCCATCGCCTTGATTTTGTTCCGGACGCGCAGGCGGCGCTTGAGGAACAGCTCTCGTTTGTTGTTCGCCATTTCTCAGCCCCTTACTTCTTCTTGCCTTCCTTACGGAAGATGAACTCGCCCTTGTAGCGGATGCCTTTGCCTTTGTAGGGCTCGGGACGACGCCACTCACGGATATTCGCCGCGACTTGGCCGACCAGCTGTTGGTCGATGCCTTCCACGGTGATCTCGGTCTGTTTCGGGCACGCGACGGTCACACCGGCGGGAACCTCGAAGTTAACCTCGTGCGAATAGCCCAGCGACAGCTTCAGGATGTTGCCCTGAATCGCGGCGCGGTAACCAACGCCTTGGATTTCGAGCTCTTTCTTGAAGCCAGTGGAGACGCCGACGCCGAGGTTTTCGATCATCGAGCGGGTCATACCCCACTGCTGACGGGCACGTTTGGAGGTGCCGCGCGGCGCCACGGTGACGGTGTTGCCGTCCATCGTGATCGTCACATCGTCGGTGGCGGTGAAGCTACGGGTGCCTTTCGGCCCTTTCACTTCAACGGTCTGGCCGTTCAGCGAGGCGCTCACGCCGCTGGGCAGTTCGACCGGTTTCTTACCAATACGAGACATCGGGCCCTCCTTAGAACACGGTGCAGAGCACTTCACCGCCAACGTTGGCAGTGCGTGCGGCCGCGTCCGTCATAACGCCTTTCGGCGTGGAGACGATCGAAACACCCAGGCCTTGACGGACCGAGGGGATTTCTTTGACCGAAGCATAAACGCGGCGGCCCGGCTTGGAGACGCGCGAAATCTCGCGGATCACCGGGGTGCCTTCGAAATACTTCAGGCTGATCTCGAGTTCCGGCATGCCGGCCGCCGAGGTCGTTTTCTCATAGCCACGGATGTAGCCTTCCGCCGCAAGCACGTCGAGAACCCAAGCGCGAAGCTTCGAAGCCGGGGTACGGACGGTGGACTTGCCGCGCATCTGCGCGTTGCGGATGCGGGTCAGCATATCGCCGAGGGGATCGTTCACGGACATTCCCTGACCTCCTTACCAGCTCGATTTCACCATGCCGGGGATCTGGCCGAACGAGGCCAGGTCACGCAGCATGATCCGCGAGAGTTTGAGCTTACGGTAGTAAGCATGGGGACGACCGGTGAGCTGGCAACGGTTGTGCAGACGCACGGCCGACGAGTTGCGGGGCAGTTCCGCCAGTTTCAGAGTCGCTTTGAAGCGCTCTTCCATCGGCAGGTTCTGGTCTTCGATGATCGCTTTGAGCGAGGCACGTTTGTTGGCGAATTTCTTCACCAGCTTCGCGCGCTTCACTTCGCGTTCAACCATGGATTTTTTGGCCATTAATTCTCTCCGCGATCAGGCGTTGAAAGGCATGTTGAAAGCTTTCAACAGCGCCTTCGCTTCCGCATCCACGTTGGTCGAGGTGCAGATGATGATGTCCATGCCGAGAACTTCGTCGACTTTGTCGAAATCGATCTCCGGGAACACGATGTGTTCTTTGAGACCCATAGCGAAGTTACCGCGGCCGTCGAAGCTCGGTTTCACACCGCGGAAGTCGCGCACGCGCGGCATAGCGATGTTGATCAGACGGTCGAGGAATTCATACATCTGGTCGCCACGGAGGGTGACCTTGCAGCCAAGCGGCATTTCTTCACGGACGCGGAAACCGGCGATCGATTTCTTGGCCTTGGTGATGACAGCCTTCTGACCGGCGATGAGCGACAGCTCGTCAGCGGCTTGCTTGACTTTCTTGGTGTCTTTCACGGCTTCGCCGACACCCATGTTGAGAACGATTTTCTCAAGCTTGGGGATCTGCATGTCGTTTTTATACGCGAACTGCTCTTTCATCGCAGCGCGGATCGTCGACGCGTAAAGCGCTTTCAGACGCGGGGTATAGGTGGCTTGGTCGAGCATTAGATCGCCTCCCCGGTGGTCTTGGCGTAACGCACCTTTTTGCCGTCTTCGAAACGGAAGCCGACGCGGGTCGCTTTGCCGTTGGCATCGACGAGCGCGAGGTTCGACAGGTCGATCGGCATCGCCTTCGAAACGCGGCCGCCTTGCGCGGTTTGCGTTTGACGCTGGTGACGGATTGCCATGTTCAGACCGTCGACAATGGCTTTGTTGTCCTTGGGCATGACGGTGGAGATTTCACCTTGCTTGCCCTTGTCCTTGCCAGTGAGCACGACGACTTTGTCGCCTTTGCGGAGTTTCGCAGCCATCACAGCACCTCCGGCGCAAGCGAGATGATCTTCATGAAGTTCTTGGCGCGCAATTCGCGAACGACCGGCCCGAAGATACGGGTGCCGACCGGTTCGCCCTGGTTGTTCAGGATGACGGCGGCGTTGCGGTCGAAGCGGATGGCGGTGCCATCTTCGCGACGAACTTCTTTGGCGGTGCGCACGACAACGGCTTTACGCACGTCGCCTTTTTTCACACGGCCTTTCGGAATCGCCTCCTTGACCGACACAACGATGATGTCGCCCACGGATGCGTAACGGCGGTGCGAACCGCCCAAAACCTTGATGCACTGAACTCGGCGCGCGCCGGAGTTGTCAGCGACATCCAGATTGGTCTGCATCTGGATCATAGTGTTACTCCCGACCTTTGGAAACAGCTATGCAGTCAGCCGTCCCAGGGTTTCGATGAACTGAAAGTTCATCGCCGGGCCTGAAAAAATCAGGCCTCGACGACAACCGTCCAGCGCTTCGTTTTCGAGATCGGTGCACATTCCTCGATGCGGACGGTGTCACCAGTCTTGAAAGTGTTGAGCGCGTCATGCGCGCGGTATTTTTTGGTGCTACGCACGGTCTTTTTCATGACCGGGTGCTTGAAGCGGCGCTCCACGAGAACGGTCACGGTTTGATCGTTCTTATCCGAGGTCACGACACCTTGCAGGATACGTTTGGGCATCGGAAGTCTCCTTACTTCGCAGCTTCAGCAGCTTTTTGGTTGAGCACCGTCTTCACACGAGCGACGTCACGACGGACGGCGCGCATGCGGGCGGTGTTCTCAAGCTGGTTGGTGGCCGCTTGGAAGCGGAGGTTGAAGGCTTCCTTTTTCAGCGCAACAAGCGCGTCACGAAGCTCGTCAGGCGTTTTCGCCTTGAGTTCTTGGGCGTTCATCCCATGGTTCCTTGTCTGGCACCGGCAGGCCCCGCTTGGGTGCAAACGCACGCTTGGGGTGACCCGTAACCCGGTGGGTTATGTCTTCCGCACCCGATTCCCGAAGGGACCGGAGGCGCGGATGCCGCTCCCTACAGGAAAGCGCCTCCCGGGGCAACCCCAAGTTTGGCGCAGCGGCGAGTCTTAGGCTTTTGCGTCAAACAGGGACACAAAACCGGGGATGCCACGGAAATCGCGCTTATGCGCGACCGGGCGAGTAAGCCACAGCAAAGCCGGCACAAAGGGGCGCAACCGATCAAGCCGTGCTTGCGCGCGGCCCCAGATATTCATTCGGTCTTGCGCCTGATAGGCCCGCGCCGCAGCGCGCACCACCTCATCCACCCGTCCCCGCTCGGCGAGAATATCGAAAAAGAAAATCAGCAGATCGCGCGCATGCCCATCGGGCGTGTTGCGTTTCGAACTAAAGTTCTCAAGGTCGATGAAGGTGATCTGCCCATCTGCCCAGCAGATGTCGCACAGGTTTGGACGCCCATGGCTGAAACCCGCGCGGTGCAGCCGCGCCAAGGTTTCGGCCGCAGCGATGAGCGCGGTTTCGAACTCGGCCGCATGCGCTGCGCCAGCGCGTGCCAGATGACGTAAGGTCACCCCAGCATCAGCGACGATGAAATGGGATTTCCCCTCTTCAAGAAGCTTCGGGAACGGCAGTCCCGCGCGTGCCACCTGATGGTAGCTTTCCCGCTCAGCTTCAAAGAGACGCCGCGGATCGCCCTTTTGCAGCCGCAGCCGCAACGACCCATCTTCAACGCGTTTACGCCACCCGGCGACCCCATTCACCGCGGCTTTTTCAATTCGAATCGGCACCTTACACCTACAGAGCTTACGCTCCTCCCGCAGGCGTTCTCTCGTGCTGTGCCCAGAGCCGCAACCCAAAAGCGTCATAGAAGCGTTACATGTGACGCGAACGTGACACCGTTACGCAGCACCAAGACGGAGATGCAGCGGCCCTGTCAGCACATTATGCACCGCGCACAAAGGCCTATCGCGCAAAACCGAACAGATCGTCAGCCAAGATGCATCAACTTGTAGACGGTAAGCTGGTTGCGGTTGATCCCCGCATAGACGCAGGCGAACCCATTGTCCCGATAGCGACGCATCGCTTTTTGGAACGCGTAGAAGGTTTCCATATAGGTTGTATCGCTCAGCAAATGCGCTTGTACCGGGTTGGTGATCAACAATACCGACCGACGTGCGAGGCGGGTAAACTCCCCCACGATTTTAAGCCAATCCTTGGGGTGGCAATAATGCTCGAGCGCATCGAAGCACAGAACCGTGTCAAAGCTATTGTCTTCGAATGGGTAAGGCACATGCCCCGCATCGAAGAGCCGCACATCCAAGCCCTTGCTCTCGATCAGCGGTCTGTACGGCCAGTTTAAAATGGCGCCATCCCCATGGTTCAGTTTGTGGTCATCCTCGGCTGCGGCCAAATCCAGCGCGTTCGCCTCCCGGAAACGAGTATCAAGACCGCCATCACGCCCTAAAAAATTCGCGAAGTCATTGCCAATGGCCCGATGCCCAAAGTGGCGCAATATCTCTAAGGTTGCACCATGCGCGCTCGACATCTCCAGCACGTCTTGCCGCGCGCCCTCCTCCACCATCAGTTCGGGCATGTATTGCAGCAAAAGGTGCCATGAGCGCCGGATATTTTTGAAACGCACAACGTATTTGCGCTGCACTGATTTGCTCAGCTGCGCGATCGCTTCCTCAGAAAGCGCGTACGGGGCCGAAAACGCCTCCGGTGGCGGCGCATCAAAAGCGGCAATCACCTCATCGACCGAGGGCTGCTTCGGTATCTTCTGCTTCAGGAATTCCGCGTAAAAGTCCCCCCGAAGCTGCGATAGCTCCTCCAGATACCCGGCGTAACCTTTTCGGCTTCCGGTTGGGAATTGGGCTTCTCTTTCAATGAGCTCTTTATGGCTCCACCGCATCTGCACCCTCACGTTCTTATTGACGATAGGTGTATCTGGCGCATTTCATTTCCGCAAAGAAAAAACCCCCGCCGAAGCGGGGGTTTTCAAACCTGTGTCGGGAAGACCTTACCAGTCTTCGCGGGCCACGATGCGGCTCATCACCGGCAGTTTGTTCGCACCAAGGCGCAGAGCCTCACGCGCGATCGGTTCCGGCACGCCGTCGATCTCGAACATGATCCGGCCCGGTTTCACCTTGGCCGCCCAATAATCGATCGAGCCTTTACCTTTACCCATCCGGACTTCGGTCGGTTTCGACGAAACCGGCACATCCGGGAAGATACGGATCCAGACGCGGCCTTGACGCTTCATGTGACGGGTGATCGCGCGGCGAGCCGCTTCGATCTGACGGGCCGTCACACGCTCCGGCTCGGTGGCCTTGAGCGCAAAGGAACCAAAGTTCAGGTTGAACCCACCCTTGGCTTCGCCTTTGATGCGGCCCTTGTGCTGTTTGCGGAATTTCGTCCGTTTCGGTTGCAGCATCTCAAGTCACTCCTCAGCGAGCGTCGCGGTCGCGACGCGGACCGCGCGGCGCCGGGCCGTCTTGGGCTTCGGCAGCTTTGCGATCACGGGCTTGCGGATCATGTTCCATGATCTCGCCTTTGAAGATCCAGACCTTCACGCCGATGATCCCGTAGGGAGTCATGGCTTCGTCCAGCGCGTAGTCGATGTCGGCGCGCAGGGTGTGCAGCGGCACACGGCCTTCACGATACCACTCGGTCCGAGCGATCTCGGCACCACCCAGACGGCCAGCGACGTTCACACGGATGCCAAGGGCGCCCATACGCATCGCGTTTTGCACGGCGCGCTTCATGGCACGACGGAACGAAACACGGCGCTCGAGCTGCTGGCAGATCGACTCGGCCACAAGCTGGGCGTCCAACTCGGGTTTGCGAACTTCAACGATGTTGAGGTGCAGTTCCGAGTCGGTGTAGTTCGCCAGTTTCTTGCGCAGGGTTTCAATATCGGCGCCTTTTTTGCCGATGATGACACCCGGACGCGCGGCGTGGATCGTGACGCGGCACTTTTTGTGCGGACGTTCGATGATCACGCGGGCGATGCCAGCTTGTTTGGCTTCTTTGTGGATGAACTCGCGCATGCGGAGGTCTTCCAGAAGCAGGTCGCCATATTCTTTCGATTCAGCGAACCAGCGGCTGTCCCAGGTGCGGTTGACCTGAAGACGCATCCCGATGGGGTTGACCTTCTGACCCATTACGCGCGCTCCTCGATCTGACGCACCTTGATGGTGATTTCCGAAAACGGCTTCATGATCTTGCCAAACCGGCCACGGGCGCGCGGACGACCGCGCTTCATGACGAGGTTTTTGCCGACCCAAGCTTCCGCGACGATCAGGTTATCGACGTCGAGGCCGTGGTTGTTTTCGGCGTTGGCAATGGCCGATTGCAGGCACTTGCGCACGTCTTCGGCGATCCGTTTTTTCGAGAAGGTGAGGTCCATAAGGGCCTTGTCCACCTTCTTGCCACGGATCAGCGCGGCAACGAGGTTGAGTTTCTGCGGCGAGGTGCGAAGCATCTTCGCTTTCGCGAAGGCTTCATTATCCGCCACGCGGCGCGGATTCTGTTCCTTACCCATGGCTTACTTCCTCTTCGCTTTCTTGTCGGCGGCGTGACCGTAGTAGGTCCGGGTCGGCGAGTATTCACCGAACTTTTGGCCGATCATCTCTTCGGTGACGTTCACCGGGATATGCTTCTGCCCGTTGTAGACGCCGAAGGTGAGGCCGACAAATTGCGGCAGGATGGTGGAACGACGCGACCAAATTTTGATGACGTCGGATTTGCCCGAAGCGCGCGCTTTTTCTGCTTTTTTCAGCAGATAAGCGTCAACGAAAGGGCCTTTCCAGAGAGAACGTGCCATATCTTAGCGACCCTTCTTCTTGGCGTGACGCGACCGCAAGATGTACTTGTCGGTCTGCTTGTTCGAACGGGTGCGCTTGCCCTTGGTGTCCTTGCCCCACGGGGTAACCGGGGTACGGCCACCGGAGGTGCGGCCTTCACCACCACCGTGCGGGTGGTCGATCGGGTTCATCGCAACACCGCGAACGGTCGGACGCACGCCCATGTGGCGCTTACGACCGGCTTTGCCGAGGTTTTGGTTGCTGTGATCGGCGTTCGAAACGGCACCGATGGTCGCCAGGCATTCCTGACGGACAAGACGCAGCTCGCCCGAGGAAAGACGCAGCTGGGCATAGCCACCGTCACGGCCGACGAATTGGGCATAGGTGCCCGCGGCGCGCGCGATCTGACCACCTTTGCCGGGCTTCAGCTCGACGTTGTGGACGATCGTACCGATCGGCATACCCGAGAACGGCATCGCGTTGCCCGGTTTGATGTCTTGTTTCGCACCGGCGATGACGGTGTCACCCACCGCAAGGCGCTGCGGCGCGAGGATATAGGCCAGTTCGCCGTCGCTGTATTTGATCAGCGCGATGAAGGCGGTGCGGTTCGGGTCATATTCGATCCGCTCGACCGTGGCCGGAACGTCGAACTTACGACGCTTGAAATCGACGATGCGGTAAAGGCGTTTCGCCCCACCACCCTTGTGCCACATCGTGACGCGTCCGGTGTTGTTCCGGCCGCCCGTCTTGGTCAAACCCTCAGTGAGGGCTTTGACGGGACGACCTTTCCAAAGCTCCGAACGGTCGATCAGAACCAGCCCGCGCTGGCCAGGCGTCGTCGGTTTATACGACTTGAGTGCCATGCTCTCTGTCTTCCGTTGCTCTGGACCATAGGTCCGTTACGTAAGGGGCGCCGTAGCTCCCCGAGTGCAAAAATCACTAGCCCCGGACGAATCCGGGGCCGAGCGACTGGCGGGGCATAGCAGGGTTACAAATTAGAGTCTAGAGAAAGACGCCCCACTCTCAAAGAATAAGAGCGCAGCGCTCTTTCCCGCTGCAGGGCGCTATGCCGAATGCTTCAACGCCGTTTACGTGCTAAGTTCACACGCATTCTCTACCAGATCCATTTCGCCCACGAACAATGTATGGAGGCATGCAAAATGGCCTTACGCTTCAATAAGCGCGTAAAGATCGCCCCGGGCATCAAGTTGAATGTCAGTCGCTCAGGTCTCAGCACCACCGTTGGCCCGAAGGGTGCCTCTGTGAACATCGGCAAAAAGGGCACTTACCTAAACACGGGGCTTCCCGGAACAGGCCTGTCAGCACGAACAAAAATCGCAGACGGTCCAAAATCAACGCCCAAGCCGATGCGAGAGGTTCAGACCCCCCCCCTTCAACCGAGAAAATCGCTAACCTGATTATCGTTTTGGGAATCCTGCTCGTCGTTGTGCTCGTCGTCATCGTTTCAGTGTAAAGCCTCAGCTCGCAGCCTGAATTACAAACGCCCCAAAACAAAAAGGCCCCCGCTTGCGCGAGGGCCTCTCTTGTCATGTGTCAGGTCTTACAGACCGGTCGAAACGTCGATGGTTTGACCGTCTTCGAGCGTGACATAGGCTTTTTTCACGTCCGAGCGTTGGCCGAGCGAACCGCGGAAGCGTTTCACTTTGCCTTTGGTGATGGTGGTGTTAACCGCCTTCACCTTCACGCCGAAGAGCGCTTCAACAGCCTCTTTGATCGCCGGTTTCGTCGCCGTCTTGGCGACTTGGAACACAACCGCACCAGCTTCCGAGGCCATGGTGGCTTTCTCGGTGATGATGGGCTTCACGATCACGTCGTAATGTTCGGGTTTCGCACTCATTTCAGGCGAGCCTCCAGAGCTTCGACACCCGCTTTGGTGATCACGAGCGTGTCACGCTTGAGGATGTCATAGACGTTGGCGCCCATCGACGGCAGCACATCGATGCCATCAATGTTGCGCGCGGCAAGCGCGAAGTTCTCGTTCACCGAGGCGCCGTCGATCACCAGGACCTTTTTCCAGCCCAGCTCCTTGGCAGCTTTGGCGAGCATCGAGGTTTTCGCTTCGGCCATATCGGCCGCTTCGATCACCACGAGGTTGCCAGCTTTCGCCTTGGCCGACAGCGCATGACGCAGGCCGAGGGCGCGGAACTTCTTGGTCAGGTCATGGGCGTGGCTACGCGGGGTCGGGCCTTTGTAGACACCACCGTGACGGAAGATCGGCGCCTTTTTGGACCCGTGACGCGCGCCACCGGTGCCTTTTTGGCGGTAGATCTTCTTGGTCGAGTAGCTCACTTCCGACTTGCCGAGCACCGAGTGGGTACCGGCTTGAGCCTTCGCACGCTGCCAGCGGACCACGCGATGCAGGATGTCGGCGCGCGGCTCAAGGCCGAACAGCGCTTCGTCGAGCTCGATCGCGCCGGCTTTTTCGCCGTCAAGCTTGATCACATCGAGTTTCATGCTTCACCCCCTTCGACCGAGACTTCTTCGGCCGGAGCGGCAGCCGCCGCGGATTTCAGCGCGGCCGGCATCGGCAGATCCGCCGGGGCCGGTTTTTTCACGGCGTCTTTGATCGTGACCCAGCCGCCTTTGGCGCCCGGAACCGACCCTTTGACCATGATCAGACCACGCTCGGCGTCGGTGCGGACCACTTGCAGGTTTTGCGTGGTGACGCGAACGGCACCAAGATGACCCGCCATTTTCTTGCCTTTGAAGACCTTACCCGGGTCTTGGCACTGACCGGTCGAACCGTGCGAACGGTGCGAGATCGACACACCGTGCGAGGCGCGCAGACCACCGAAGTTGTGACGCTTCATGGCACCGGCAAAGCCTTTACCGATCGAGGTGCCGGCGATGTCGACATGCTGACCGGCAAGGTAATGCTCGGCCGAGATCTCGGCGCCCACTTCGATCAGGTTTTCGGGCGAAACGCGGAATTCGGCGAGCTTGCGCTTGGGCGCCACATTCGCTTTCGCGAAGTGACCACGCATCGCACCCGAAACGCGCTTGGCTTTCGCCTCGCCCGCACCGAGTTGCACAGCCGTGTAGCCATCGGTTTCGACGGTGCGCTGCGCGACAACTTGCAGGTTGTCGAGTTGCAGCACGGTCACCGGAACCTGTTTGCCGTCTTCGAGGAACAGCCGGGTCATGCCCAGCTTCTTGGCGATAACACCAGAACGCATGTGCTAACTCCTCAGACTTTGATCTCGACGTCCACGCCAGCCGCGAGGTCGAGCTTCATCAGCGCGTCCACGGTTTGCGGGGTCGGATCGACGATGTCGAGAAGACGCTTGTGCGTGCGGATTTCCCACTGGTCGCGCGACTTTTTGTCGATGTGCGGACCACGGAGAACCGTGAATTTCTCGATTTTGTTGGGCAGCGGGATCGGCCCGCGGACCTGGGCACCCGTACGCTTCGCGGTGTTGACGATTTCCTGGGTGCTGGCGTCCAGCACGCGGTAATCGAACGCCTTGAGCCGGATGCGAATGTTTTGACCAGACATGGTTTTCCCTTTTCGCAGGGCTTTTCAGGTTGAGAGGCTGACAACACCGCATGTGGTGCCAGCATCGAACCGCAATCTTTACAGATTAGGCGCGCCGGATATGCGGCTGGCCTGAGTCTGTCAAGAACAAAAGGCGCGCCTTACGGCGCACCTTTCAATTTCGTGGTTTTTACATCCGGCGAGCAGACCCGCCGGATGTAAAACATCGATTATTCGATGATTTTCGAGACGACGCCAGCGCCGACGGTGCGGCCGCCTTCGCGGATGGCGAAGCGCAGTTTTTCTTCCATCGCGATCGGGGCGATCAGTTCGACTTCGAACTTCAGGTTGTC
>NZ_FTOG01000009.1 GCF_900156655.1 Rhodobacter aestuarii
CTTTCAGGTAGAAGCCTTGCAGGTCGGCAGGCTGGTCGAGCCCGAAATCCTTGCCTTCCTTGATGTCGTCGAGATCGGCCATGAGGGGTTCCTTTCGCTGGCGCGTTGTCGCCGGCGCCAAAGCACCGGCCTTCTTGAGTACGCGCGCCCTTCAAAAAGGGCGCGCGCGTGTGTTTCGCTTAGAAATCGTAGTCGTCGATGTTTTCAGCGGTGAAGACGGTGCGTTCGGGCAGCAAGATCACGCCGCTGCCTTCGGCTTCATAATCATAGCCTTGCACGGCATTAGGGCTCACTTCGACGGTGCCGATGCCGGGAACGTCGATCGTGTCGCCCACTTGCCACGTCGCCCCATTGGCGAGTTGGTCGGCGATATAGACCGAGAGTTTGCCCTGCGTGACCACGTCCCACAGACCGAACTGCGCAACCGTGCCCGATTTCACATATTGGCGCATCGTGTTCGGCGTCGAGAAGCCGGTGACGATGATTTTGCCCGCAAGACCAAGGTTTTCAGCCGCTTGCGCCGAGCCTGGAAGGGCGTTCGCATCGGGGCAGATGATCGCGTCAAGATCAGGATAGGTCTGATAAAGCGCGGTCGGCACCTGCACGGCTTTTTGCGCATCTTGGTTCGAGAACTCGGTCGCGACGATTTCCCAGCTCGGATATTCTTTCGCGATCAGCGCCTTGGCTTCTTCGGCCCATTGGTTTTGGTCGGTCACGGTCGGCGAGGAATAGTGGAAAGCCACTTTCTTCGGCGCGGTCGGATCATCCATTTGATCGGCCGTCATCTGCACCAAGAGTGCCCCCAATTGCGCGGGCGTGCCTTGGTCAATGTAATAGCTGCGGCATTCCGGGTTCACGTCGCTGTCCCAGGTCAGAACCTTGACGCCCTTGTCCATCGCGCGTTTGAGCGATTCACACAGGCCTTCGGGCGAGAGCGAGGAAATCGCGATCGCGTTGTAGCCTTGGTTGACGAAGTTGTTGATAAACTCGACCTGACCCGAGACAGAGGCTTCGCTCGGCCCGTCGTATTTCACGTCGATCCCAAGCTGTTCGCCCATCGCAAGCGCACCTTTACCACCGCTTTCGAAGAAGCCGACACCGGTCAGTTTCGGAATGAAAGCGACGCGTGCACCGTCAGCGCTGGCCGCGAAAGTGGTGAGCGCCGTGGTGAGCGATGCAATCGCAAGCCCCGTCACGATACGTCCGAAAGTCATGGTAGTTCCTCCACTTAGTTCTTCCCACCGAGGCGCCGCGCGCCCCGGCCTCTTTAGCCACGCCCACCACGGGCGTTAGCCATTCGCGACCGCCGCGCGCTCGGTCTCATAGGCCAAGCGGTTGGCGCGACGGGTGCCCAGCACACCCATGCCGATCTTCAGCGCGACCGATCCGATCAGAAGCGCGCCGACGATCACCGGCACCACATCGGAGCTGATGCCGAGTGCCAGCAAACCTTGCCGCAGGAAGCCCAGCACCAGCCCCGCAAGGAAGGTGCCCAGCACCGAGCCCTGCCCGCCGTAGATTGACGAGCCGCCCAGAACCACGGCGGTGATGATGTTCAAAAGTGCCTCGGCCCCAAGGTCAGAGCGCGCCGAGGTGAAGTAAGCCGTCAGCACTAGCCCCGCGACAGCCGCCGCAAAGCCATTGAGCGCATAGACGGTGACAAGCGTGCGCGTGACCGGAACGCCGGTGAAGCGCGCCACATCAGCACTAACCCCAATCAGCTTCAAAAACCGGCCAAAGCGGGTGCGGTGCATGAGATAAGTCGCCCCGGCCGCGATCACCACGGTGATGATCAGCGGCACCGGCACCCAGCCCAAAGCCCCTGTGCCAATCCAAGTGAAGCTTTTCGGCAGGCCCGAGATACCCTCATATTGGTAAGCCTCAAAGCCCCCGGCCCCGGCAACCGCAAAGCCCATCATATCGAGCAGCGTGGGCAGGCCAGAGGCGACACCCGCGTAGAAGAAGAGCATCGCGAGCGTGATGACGAGCGGGTTCACGTCGGTCTTCGCGATCACCGTGCCGTTGAAAGCCCCAGCCCCCACACCAACGGCAAGCGCCAGCACCGCGCAAGCGCCGATCGGCACGCCCGCCACGAAGGACAGCCCCAGCACGATCGAGGCAAGCCCCATGATCGACACGCCCGAAATATCCATCCCTCCGGTCATGATGACCAGCGTCAACCCCACGGCCGCGATGATCACATGGACAAAGTCCGAGGTGGAAAAGAGCAGGTTTTCGATATTGAGGAAGGCCGGGTTGATCAGACCAAGCACGATCAGTTCCACCACCAGCACAGCCGCCAGCATGAATTCCCAGCTTTTAAAGACAGAAGCTTTCACGATGCCATCTCCCGCGTTTCGGTGGTGTTGGTGGAGCGGTCTTGGTCGGCCTCTGCGCGGCGCATTTCGGCAGCGCGGGCAGCCAGTTGGCGGTTATGCACGGTGCGGCGGATCAGGTAGTCAAAGACCACGATGCCCAGAAGCACGGCACCTGCGACGGCATTGTTCCAGCTTCCCGGCACATGCAGGAAGATCATCATGCTATCGACCGCCGTGAGGAACAGAGAGCCAATGACGGCGGACCAAATGGACCCCGTGCCGCCCATCAGGCTGACCCCGCCCAAAACCACCGCCGCGATGGCTTTCAGCTCTTGGCCGTTGCCGGTCTGCATTGGCACAAAGCCAATTTGGCCGACAAAGACGATGGCCGCAGCCCCCGCGAAAAGGCCCGAAAGCGTGAAGGCGGCAAAGCGCGTGGCCTTCACATTGATGCCCAGCAGGTAAGCGCCATCGGCATTATCGCCCACGGCATAGAAGTTGCGCGCGGCGCGGATACGCCACAACAGCACGGCCACCACGATCACCAGCACCGCCACGGCCCAAACCATCAGCGGAATGCTCATGTAACGGGTCACGGCGAAGCTTTTGATGTTTTGCGGGATCGATTCAATCCAGCTGCCACCCGTCAGCACCCGCATGAAGCCGCGATAGGCCCCTAAGGTCCCAAGCGTCATGATGATCGGCGGAATGCCAATGAAGACCACGCCCACAGCGTTCACCGCGCCCGCCAAGGCCCCGGTGATAAGTGCGCAGATCATCGCCAGCGGCAAAGGCATCCCGGCATTCAGCGCAAAGCCAAAGATCACGGCAGACAGGCCCGCAATCGCACCGACCGAGACGTCAATGCCCCGTGTTTGCACCACAAACATCTGCCCCACAGCGATCAGCATCAGGAACAAAGACGAGTTCACGATATTGATCAGCGTGAACGGATAGAGCACCGCTTTGTTTTGCGTGGCGACGGCTAAGATCATCGCCACCAGCAAAAACAGAACCAGAAGCTCACGGCTTTTGAGAATTTTCATCATGCCCCTGCGCCTCCGGTCGCATCGAAGGTGGCAGCCGAGATTTGCTCGACCCCCGTGACACCGGCGGCCAATTCGACCAGTCGCCCGCGTTTCATAATCAGCACCCGGTCGCTCACCTCCGAGATTTCCCCCACTTCCGAGGAAATCACGACCACCCCCACGCCATCGGCGGTGAGGTCACGAATGATGCGGTAAACGTCTTGGCGCGCGCGCGCGTCGATCCCGCGGGTGGGTTCGTCCAAAATCACCACGCGCGGTTCTGGCGCGAGAGTTTTGGCCAGCACGATCTTTTGCTGGTTGCCGCCCGAAAGCGTTTTGGCCGATTGCATCGGTGACGAGAGCTTGATGCGCAGCTTGTCGATAAAACGGGTCGCAAGGTTGCGTTCTTCCGCACTCGACATGAAGCGGCCTTCGGGCATCGACATCACGCCAGAAGAAATGGTCTGCGCCGAAGGCAGTGCCAAAAAGATGCCATGCGCGTGCCGATCCTCTGGCACGTAAGACAGACCCATCTCTTGGCAGATCTGCGGCGAGCGTTCGGGGGCGGGCTTGCCCGCAATCACCACCTCGCCCGTGGCTTCGGTATCAATGCCAAAGATCGCCTCGGCAAATTCGGTGCGGCCAGAGCCGACCACGCCCGAAATCCCCACAACCTCACCGGGATAGACGTCAAAGTTGACATCGCGGAAGGCTTGGCCCGACAGATGCCGCACTTGCAGCACCGGATGCGCGCCTTCGATGCGGTAGCATTTGCGGGCATCGGCATCATGGGGCGTGAAATCTTCGGGCAGCATCGCCTCGACCAATTGCTCGGCGGTCAGCTCTGAGGCCGGACGCGAAAGCACAAAATGCCCATCACGCAGAACGCTGACGCGATCCGAGAAATCGAGCACTTCATTCAGGCGGTGCGAGATGAACAGGATGCCGATCCCCTGCGCGGTCAGATGTTTGATCTGCGCCGCAAGGCTCGCCACTTCGCGCCGCGTGAGCGACGAGGTGGGTTCATCCAAAATCAGCACATGGGCGTTGCGCAAAAGCCCCCGCACGATCTCGACCAATTGCTGGTTGGCAATTGAAAGCTCGCCACCGGGGGCGGAGAAATCCGCCTCGAGCCCGATTTCCTGCGCGGCTTTTTCGGCCCGGCGCGCGTTCTCCGCCCGGTCGCCCGCCAGCCCCATGGTCAGGTTTTCCAAAACCGTAAGATTGGGGAAGATATGCGGCTCTTGCGGCACCATATAGATGCCTTTTTCATGCGCATCGGAGGGCTTTTTCAGCGCCACCGGCGTGCCATTCACCTCAACCGTCCCAGCGGTCGGCGTGTAAGCGCCCGAGATGATTTTGACGATGGTGGATTTGCCCGAGCCATTGCCGCCCAAAAGCGCATGCACCTGACCGGGGGCGATTTCAAAGTCGATCCCGCGCAAAACGGTGACGCTTTCAAACACCTTCCAGATGCCACGCAGCGCCACAAGTGGGGGAGTTGTGTCAGTCATTGGCTTGCTCCGCTGCCGCTTGTCCGGCTTGGCGCACCGCTTCAAGCTGCGCCAGCATGGCCGAAGGATCGGCAGCTTTGAAAATCGCAGAACCCGAAACCACCAGATCAGCCCCGGTGGCACAGGCGTCTTTGATGCTGTCGGCGGTGATGCCGCCATCAATCGCCATTACGGGGGCGAAATCGGCGCAAAGCGCGCGCAATTGCGCCAACCGCTCGGCCGCGGCGGGCACATCCGCCGGCGCACCATCGCGCGGATCAATCGCCAGCACCAAGATCACATCAGGCTTTTGCGCCAAAAGCGGTGCCAAGCTTTCGAGCGAAGTGCCGGGCATCACGCCCAGCCCCGCAAGGATCGGCCTTTCCAAACAGGCGCTTGCCGCCCGGATTGCAGCCAGTGCCCCGGCCGCATTCAGCGCTTCGGCATGAACGGTGATCAAATCGGCGCCCGCTGCGGCAAAAGCATCAATCTGGTTTTCCGGTTCCGCCACCATCAGATGGACATCCAAGAACCCTTGCCCCCGCAGCGCAGAGACAAAGCCCGGCCCGCCGGTGAATTGCGGCACCCAGACCCCATCCATAATGTCGAAATGCAGCACTTCGGCAGCTTGAAGCGCCTCAAGCGCCGCGCCGATCGCCATGGCAGGCGCAGCAAAGATCCCGACCCCGATGCCTTTGGCACGGGCCTGTAGCGCAGCGCGCTCAACGCTATCCATGGGACTTACTCCCCGGCCAGCGCCGCAGCGTGATCGGGCATGACCATGCGGAAGAATTGTTTTTCGCGTCCACCGATTTGAATCTCGGCAAGGCCCTTCACCACTTCGGCGTAATGGGCGGTTTTGCGGTGCTCATCGACCGCAGCTTCATTCACGAAGCCCTCATAGATGACGAAGTGATGATCGTCCTCGGGGTCTTGCAGCACGTCGAACCGATAGTTGCCGGGTTCGGCGCGGGTGCCTTCAAAATTGACACGAAACACTTCGAGAAACCGCTCTACACAGCCCGGTTTCACCCGAATGTGGACAAGTTGAACGAACATCGCACTCCTCCTTATGCGAGTCCCTCCTCCTAATTTCCGGCTCCCCGGAAGATCGGCGGCAGGCCTGCGGCCCGGGACTCGTTTGCCGATCATTTGTTCCATGGAAAACCTTTTGAACAAACCTGTCAAGCAGCGAAAAGCGCTAACATTTCTTTCTGCACCTGCAAAATAAGGGAAATTATTGCGCATTCACACATCGGGCCATGCTTGGCGGTTGACAGAATGACGATCAAATGATCCCTTGTGCGCCAGGAGGAGGCAGCCATGAGCCAGGTCTCTACGCCACAAGACAACGGCTTTTTGCTCGATGCCGAGGAGGTCGAGCAGATCAGTCGCGCCGCTTGGTACTATTATAATGATGGGCTGACCCAAAATCAGATCGCCGATCTGGTGGGGGTTTCGCGTATCAAGGTCTCGCGCCTTTTGGAAAAGGGGCGACAGGCCGGGTTGATCGAATTGCGCATCAACTCCCCGCATGAGGGCAGCCTTGGCCTGCAAGAGGAACTTGTCAGCGCTTTTGGGCTAACGCAGGCGCGTGTTGTGCCGCAAGCAGAGGGCTTGGCGGCGGGCCCGCGCATCGGTCGCGCGGCGGCAAGCCTGCTCACGCAAGGGCTTTGCCCCAATGATCTGCTGGCAATTGGCTGGGGCGAAGCGGTTTCGACCACCTTGCGCTATATGGCGCCGGTCTTTCCGCAAAATAACATCTCGCTTGTCAGCCTGACGGGCGGCGTCTCGGCCTATATCGGCAATACCGGGCTTTACGGCCCGCAGGGCTTTGCGCATCTGATCCCCACGCCGCTGCGCGTTTCCTCGACCGAATTGGCCGAGATGCTGCGGCTTGAACCCTATGTGCGCAATGTTCTTGATATGGCGCTGACCGCCAAAACCGCGCTGATCGGCGTGGGGTCGGTGGCGCGTTCGGCGACCTTGGTGCGCTATGGCTACTGCACCGGTGCCGAGATCGAACTTTTCACTCGGCGCGGCGCGGTGGGCGATGTGCTGGGCTATTTCTACGACCGTGACGGGCAGATTCTCGACCTTGATGTGCACCGCCATGTTGTGGCCGTCACGCCCGATGACCTGCGCCAGATCCCTTCGGTGATCGGCGCGGCGGCGGGGCCGGAGAAAGTGGAAGCTATCCTTGGTCTGTTGCGCGGAAGGCTCGCCAATATTCTGGTGACCGACGAACCAACAGCAAGGGAATTGTTGCGGAGGAAATGATGTCCACTCACCTGCTAGTTCTGGATGCCGGCACCGGCTCCGGGCGCGCTGTGATTTTTGATCGTGAAGGGCGCCAAGTTGGCGTGGCACAGGAAGAGTGGCGGCATTTGCCCGAAGAGGGTGTTCCCGGCTCGATGGCCTTTGATATCGAGGGCGGCTGGGCTTTGCTGCGCCGCTGCATCAAAGGCGCGCTGGAAAGCTGCGGGCTGAAAGGCAGCGATATTGCCGCGATCAGTTCCACCTCGATGCGCGAAGCGATTGTGCTTTATGATGGCAAGGGTCAAGAAATTTGGGCCTGCGCCAACGTGGACAGCCGCGCCAGCGCCGAAGTGGCGGAATTGCGTGCGCGGTCAGACACTTTTGAGCGCGAGTTTTATGATGTCTCGGGCGAGGCTTTTGCTTTGGGCGCCCTGCCCCGGCTCAATTGGGTGCGCAAACACGCGCCCGAAATCTTTGCGCAGGTTCGCGCGATTTCCATGGTCAATGACTGGATCGCGAAACGGCTGACGGATGAGATCACGGTGGAACCGACGAATGGCTCCACCAACGGGCTGTTGGACCTCGCCACCCGGCAATGGTCCGATGAGCTTATCGCCAAGGCAGGGCTGGATCGCGCGATCTTCCCGCGCATCGTCGAACCCGGCACCATTGTGGGCCATGTCACGGGCGCGGCTGCCACCGATACAGGGCTGGCCGAGGGCACCCCGGTGGTTGCGGGCGGTGGCGATGTGCAGCTTGGCTCCATCGGGCTTGGCGTGGTGGAGCTTGGCTCTGCCGCCGTTTTGGGCGGCACCTTCTGGCAGCAGGTGGTGAACATCCCCAAAGGTAAGGTCGATGACACGATGCGCCTTCGGGTCAATGCCGCGGCGCTCCCCGATATGAACCAAGCCGAGGCGATCAGCTTTTTTGTCGGTCTTACCGCGCGCTGGTTCCGCGACGCCTTTTGCCAAGAAGAAATGCGGATCGCCGCTGAAACGGGCCGCGATGCCTATGCGCTGATGGAAGAATTGGCGATGCAGGTGCCGCCCGGCGCCAATGGCATCATCCCGGTCTTCTCGGATGCGATGGATTTCGGCAATTGGTACCACGCCGCGCCTTCGCTTTTGAACCTGTCGATTGACCCCGCCGTCGCCAATAAAGGCTCGATCTTCCGGGCGATTCAGGAAAATGCGGCCATTGTCGCTGCGGTGAACCTTGCGCGGGTGGAGGCGTTTGCGGGCGTGGGCGGCACTGGGCCATTGATTTTGGCGGGCGGCGCGGCGAAAGGCGTGCTGTGGCCGCAAATTCTGGCCGATGTGACCGGGCGCGAGATCCACATTCCGCAAGTGCGCGAAGCCACCGCTTTGGGGGGGGCCGCCGCTGCGGCAACGGGTGTGGGCCAGTTTTCCAACATCGCCGAAGCGGGCCGCGCCTTTGTGCGCTGGGATCGCACGCTAACCCCCAATGCCGCGAACCGCGCGCTTTATGACGAGGCGCGCGAACGCTGGCAGCAGGCCTATGCCGCACAAAAAGCGCTGGTGGATGCAGGGCTCACCACCTCGATGTGGCGCGCGCCGGGCAGTTGATTCCAGCCAGCGCCTCCGAAAACAAGACGGCCCTGCCCCAGATCGGGACGGGGCCCTTCTTCTTGCAGCCCTTCGCGCTAGAAGCTTGCGTCAAAACGCAAATTTTTCGGAGATTGTTCGGCCCAGAGGGCCCTTTCAGCCGCCTTTCACGGGTTGCGGTTTTGCCGCAGATAGCGGTAGCATCCGCCATCTAAAAAACAGCAGGAAGGATCTGCCAATGAAACATACCAAGCTCTTTGCTGGCCTTGTGCTGGCCGCTGGCCTCGCCGCCCCGGTCGCGCAAGCCCAAGACATGTCCTTCTTCCGCATCGGCACCGGCGGCACCGCGGGCACCTACTACCCGATCGGCGGCCTGCTGGCGAATGCGATCTCCAACCCGCCCGGCTCGCGCCCTTGCGATGAAGGCGGCTCGTGCGGCGTGCCCGGCCTGATCGCCTCGGCGCTTTCGGCCAACGGCTCGGTTGCCAACATCAACGCCATTGCGGGCGGCTCGCTCGAATCCGGCTTCTCGCAATCCGACGTCGCCACCTGGGCCTATACCGGCACCGGCATCTGGGAAGGCAAACCGGCGGTCGACAAACTGCGCGCCATTGCCAACCTCTACCCCGAGAGCATCCACCTTGTGGCAAGCGCCGATTCCGGCATTTCGAGCGTGGCGGACCTTGCGGGCAAGCGCGTGTCGCTGGATGAACCCGGCTCGGGCACGCTGGTGGACGCGAAAATCATCCTCGCGGGTTATGGCCTGAGCGAAGATGAGATCGAAGAAGAATTCCTCAAGCCCGACCAAGCCGCCGACCGGATGCGCGATGGCGCGATGGATGCGTTCTTCTTTGTGGGCGGCTACCCGGCTGGCGCGATTGCCGAGCTTGCCAGCCAACACGACGTGAAACTGGTGCCGATTTCGTGCGACGAGGCCCCCTCGATCTGCGCAGACTACAAATTCTTCGCCCCCGACACCGTTCCGGGCGGCACCTATGAAGGCAACCCCGATGACGTCGCGACCCTGTCGGTGGGCGCGCAATGGGTGACCAGCGCCGATCAACCCGAAGAGCTGATCTATGAGATCACCAAAGCCCTTTGGAATGCCAACACCCGCAAACAACTGGATGCGGGCCATGCCAAAGGCAAAATGATCACCGCCGAAACCGCGCTTGACGGCATCGGCATCCCGCTGCATCCGGGCGCAGAAAAATTCTACAAGGAAGCGGGCCTGCTGCAATAAGCTGCCCCAAACCTTGACCCTATGACCTTCAGGGGGGCGCGAAGACCATCGCGCCCCCCTCGCCCAATGCGAAGGAGCGCGCCCATGGCCGAAAACCGCAACAGCGAAAGCGAAGAGATCCGTCATCTGAGCGCCGAGGAACTGAAGGCGATCGAGGAAAAATTCGACCCTGAATTGCGGTTTCGCGTTCTAGCGCGCCCCTTGATGGTGGCCTCTGCCGCCATTTTGTTTTTGCTATCGTGCTATCACTACTACACGGCGGGTTTTGGCATTCCGCAGGCGACGGTGCACCGGGGCTTCCACCTTGGCGTCACCATCTTGTTGGTTTTCCTCAGTTTTGCCGCGTTTGGCCGCAAACACCTGCGGCCCAGCGTGTTCGCTCCTTGGGGGCTACCGTTAAGCGATTGGCTCTTGGGCCTCGCGGGGTTGGTGGCCGCACTTTACGTGCCGTGGATCTATAGCGATCTGGCCTTCCGGGTGGGCAACCCGCTGCCGATCGACATCATCATGGGCACGGTGCTGATCGGCGTGTTGCTGGAGGCCGTACGCCGCTCAATGGGCTGGCCGCTGCCGGTGATTGCGATTCTCTTTATCGCTTACGCCTATTTCGGCAAATCCATGCCGGGGATTTTGGTGCATCCGGGCGCAAGCTGGTCCAACATCGTCAACCACCTTTATCTGACCTCGCAGGGGATTTACGGCACCGCGCTGGGGGTGATTGCGACCTATGTCTTCCACTTCGTGCTGTTTGGCGTGATGGCCACGCGCATCGGGCTGGGGCAACTTTTCATCGACATCGCCTCGGCGCTTGCGGGGCGCTACGCCGGGGGACCGGCCAAAGTGTCGGTGCTCTCTTCGGCGCTTTTGGGCTCGATCTCGGGCTCCTCGATTGCCAATACCGTGACCACCGGCGCGCTGACCATTCCGGCGATGATCCGCATCGGCTACCCGCGCCATTTCGCAGCCGCTGTTGAAGCGGCGGCCTCCACCGGCGGGCAAATCACCCCCCCGGTGATGGGCGCGGTGGCGTTTTTGATGATCGAATATCTGGGCGTGCCGCTCACCACGATTTTGACCGCCGCCCTTGTGCCCGCCTTCATGCACTTCTTTGGGGTGCTGGTGCAGGTGCACCTTGAAGCGCGCCGTCTGGGCCTGCGCGGTCTGTCGGCGGCAGAACTGCCCAATGCGTGGAAAGTGCTGAAAAAGGGCTGGCTCTCGGTGCTGCCGCTCGCGGTTCTGGTCGCGGTGCTGCTCTCGGGCCGCACGCCCTTTGCCGCCGCTTTCTGGTCGATCTCGTCGTCGATCATCGTGCTGGCGATCCAGCAAGTGATGAAATCGGGCCTGCTTGAGGGCCTGCGCGGCACGCTTGATGGTGTGATTGAGGGCTTCATCCTGGGCGCCAAACAATCGCTTTCGGTCACCGCCGCCGCCGCGCTTGTGGGCGTGGTGATTGGCGTTGTGACACTCACTGGCGTGGGCTTCAAAATCGCCTATATGGTCACCTCGATTGCGCAGGGCTGGGCGGTATCGCTGCACGACACGCTGGCCTTCCTGCCCTTTGAAGTGATGACGGTGGCGGGGCTGACGCTGCTTTTCACGCTGATCCTCACCGCCATTGTCTGCATCTTGATGGGCTGCGGCATCCCGACGACCGCGAACTACATCATCATGGTGGCCGTGGCCGCGCCGATCTTGGGCATGCTGGGCGTGCAGCAGATGGTGGCGCATTACTTCGTCTTCTACTACGGGGTTTTGGCCGATGTGACACCACCGGTGGCAATGGCAGCCTATGCGGGCGCGGGCATTGCAGGCGCCAATGCGTTTAAGGCGGGCAATACCGCGTTCCGGCTCAGCATGGGCAAGGCGCTGGTGCCCTTTGTCTTTGCCTTCCAACCGGCACTTTTGATCGTGACCGATGGCTTTACATGGCAGGCTTTCGCGCTCGCCTTCTCTGGCGCGGTCTTGGGCATTTGGGTGCTCGCCTCGGCAGTCTCCAACTGGCTTTTCGCGCCGCTTTACTGGTTTGAGCGGATCGTTTTGGTGATTGCCGCCTTCTTGCTGGTCGCCCCCAACCTTGGGGCCACGGCGGTGGGGCTTGCGCTGGTTGCGCCGATCATCGTCCGCCAAAAATGGCCACGCGGGCCGAACGCGGCCACCGCCTAACGAAACGAACCGAGAGAGGGATCACATGCGCATTGGCGTGATTGGAACGGGCAGCATTGCCAGCGCCGTGGTGCGCGCGCTTGCGCCCGAGGGGCATGAGATTACGGTCTCGGAACGTGGGCGGGCCTATTCGGCGGCGCTGGCAGCAGAATTTGCCAATGTCACCGTTGCCGCCAATGCGCAGGTGGTCGAAGCCGCCGATCTGATCTTGATCGGCCTCTTGCCTGAGCATGCCGAGGCCGCCCTTGGCACGCTCACCTTCCGCGAGGGGCAACAGGTGATCTCGCTCATGGCAGATGTGCCGCTCGATCAAGTGGCCACTTTGGTTGCCCCGGCCTCTGTCAAAACCGTGATGCTGCCCTACCCCAGCCTGCCCGCAGGCGGCACGCCGATCATGGTGCTTGGGGAAACGGCGCTGGTGGAAACGCTTTTGGGCGCACGCAACACCGTCTTTGCCCTGCGCGACCGGGCCGAGCTTGGCGCTTACCTTGCTGCGCAAGCGGTGCTTTCGCCCGCCACGCAACTCGTGGCCGAAGCCGCAAACTGGCTCGCGCCCCATTTGCAAGACCCCGCGCGAGGCGAGGCCTTCTTGCGGATGCTGGTCTCTTCAAGCCTTGCCGCAGGCCCGGGGGCGGAGCTGCTTGCGTCGCTCAATACCGAGGGCGGCTATAACCAAGGCCTGCGCCAGCATATGGAACGGGCGGGCATGGTGACGGCCCTGCATGAGGGGCTTGACGCGCTGACCCGCTAGCCACTTCTTCGAAAAGGCCCCCGCTTACGCCGGATAAATCCCCCCGCCAATCGCGGTGGCGGGATCGGCTTCGAAGTCCTGCATAAAGAATGCGTGCCCTTTCAGCATGCTCAGCAAATCCGGGTCAAGCGCGGCGATCTCTTCTTCGCTGCGCACAGACACCACTTGCATGCGCGAAATCAGGCAACTGGGCGGCTCCCATGCCCATTCATCTTCGATCTGGCCCGATTTGATCGCTTGTTCCATCAAAGCGCTTTCCTGCGCCAGATCGGCCTTTTGCACATGGGCGAGCGCCTCTTTCGAGTTCTGCCCAATCGCCACCTGAAACGCGCGAAACTTCTCGCCGCTGCTGGTTTTGCTGCGCAGGCTCTCAATCACCCACCATTTGCGATCTTCAGACAAGACGGGGAGTTCGGTCATCCTAGCCTCCATTGGCGGGGCGTGCATGGGTTGGGATAGTGCCGTGGAGATACCGCCCCAGCCAAACAGGGCAAGGCAGCGCCAGAAGCTTAGCGCAAGGCTCGGAAAAACGTCCCGCGTCGCGAAGACGCAGGCCCAAATGCGCCTAATTCCCGTAACCCGTCATTTCCAAATAGCCCACACCTTCATGGCTGCCCGAGACCGTCACCGGCCCCTCCCAATACGGCACCGAGACCTCCATCCAAGCCTTTGGGTTTAAGGCTTGCACAGTGACGGCAACGCCCTTTTCGGGCAGGGTGATGTTCCATGAAACTGGCAGTTCTCGCCCTGCCACGCGGTGCAGTTTCAGCGCCGTGGCCTGAAACGCGCCATCTTTGAAAGCTGTGGGCGTGCCATCGGGGGCGATCCATGTGGCGGCGGTGAAATCCTGAGCCCCGCGCAACACAAAACCCATCAGCCGCGCACCATCTTTGAAACTGAGCGAGAACCAATCCCACCCGCTTTGATCTGCTGCGAGCGGTTGCGAGGACCATTCCCGGTCCAGCCAGGCCGTGCCAGTGACGGGCACGCGCCCTTCCGGCAAGGTCAATTCCCCCGTCAGCGCATAAAACGGCTGGGAATAATAATAACTCGCCTGCCCCGCGCCGGATTTGACCGAATAGCCCCCCTGCCCATGTTCGACAAGCGGGCCTTGGGCAGTCAGCCTGACATCATAAGCGAAGTCGTGACCCGAAGCCGTGAGCTGCAGATCATCCAGCCCCGGCCCCGCCATTTGCCAATCATCAATCCACGCTTCGAATGGGGCCGCAGTCACCCCCGCTTGCCCAATGCCGCCGCGCGCCAGCCGTTCGGCCACGTAATGCGCGGAGGGCGTGGTAACCGCCGCATGCCCCATCCAAAGCTGTGGGCTCTGCCAGCCTTCGCGTTGATCTTCTGCTGGCTCGGGCGCGAGGGCAGAACGGAAAAGCGTCCATTGCAAGCCGTAGGATGTGCCATCGGGGCCCGTCATATTCGCCGTGAGATACCACCACTCGATACGGTAATCGGGATGCGCGCCATGATCTTGCGGGAAGGTCAAGGCCACTCCGGGCTGCGGGTAGGCAAAGCCATCGGCCTCAGCCCCAAGCCCGGCAAACCCCTGCGCGACGGCGGGGAGAGGCAGGAAAAGCGCGAAAAGCAAAGCCTTAGCGTTCATTGCGAAACACCCCCAAAAGCCGCGCAGGCGCCATCCGCGAAAGCTGCCACGCGGGCCAAAGCGCGGCCAAGCCCGCAGCCCCCAAGGAGAGCAGCGTGAGCCGCGCGTAATCGGCAGGAAAGAGATACATCGGCAAGCGCCAGCCAAAGGCTTCGACATTGACCACCGCCAAAAGCGCCCAAGCCAGCGCCAGCCCCAAGGGCAGCGCCAAAACGCCCGTGAGCGCGGCCAACACCAAAGCGCGGAGCAAATCGAGCCCTGCCAAAGAGCGCCGCGTCAGCCCCAAAGCCCAAACCGGGGCGAGTTGTGGCAAGCGCATCGCGGCCAGCGTGAGCAGGCTCATCAGCATTGCAAACCCCGCGACCGCCAGCGTCAGCACATTGAGGGCCGCGGTAACGGCAAAGGTGCGTTCAAACACCGTGAGCGAGAGCGCCTTCAGCCCCGATTGGTCGATCATCGCATCTGGTGCGATGCCCCGTTCCTCCACCAGATGTCTGCGCACCGATGGCAGCTGATCGGGCGGCACCCGCAGGCCAAAACGGCGCGGCGCAACATCGGGAAAGGCGGCGCGGAAAAGCGGCTCCGAAAGGCTCACCTGCCCGACCGGATTGCCGTAATCGCCGTAAATCCCCAAGACGGGTAGGCGCAGCCCCGGCGCGATGGGGATGGCGTCGCCCAAACCCAGCCCCGCGCGGCGGTAAAGCTGTTCGTTGATCAGCACCCCTTCGCCCTGTGCGAAAGCCCGCCAAACCTGCGGCACAGCGCGCAAAAACTGCCAATTATCCCGGTAGGTTGCATCATCGTGCAGCCCGTGAAGCGTGGCGGGCTGGCCGCTGATTTCGGTCTCCACACTCATCAACGGCAACACCGCCCGCACCGGAGGACCAAGCGCCTCGATCGCGCGCGCGTGTTCGGGCGTCGCGGCGGTCACATAAAGCTCTGCCGCTAGGCGTTGGTCCAGAAAGGCGGTAAAGGTCAGCCGGAACGACGAAACCATGGTAGACACGCCCACATTCGCCGCCATCGCCAACAAAAGCGCCATCAGCGCGAGCGAGAGGCCGGGCAATTGCGCGCGGCTATCGGCCCAAAACCATTGTGCCACCGGGCCTTGCGCACGGGATTGAGCAAGCCGCAGAAACTGCCCCAAAAGCGGCGGCAGCGCCAGCGCGCCGCCCAACAAAAGCGCGCCGAGCATGACAAAGCCCGCGCGCAAGCCATGGCCCCACAGCGCCAAACTGCCCGCAAGCAGCAAAAGCGCCACAGCAAGCGCGGCCAACCACGGGTCACGCCGCGCACGGGCGCGGGCTTGCGGCTGTACGCTCGCCAAAAGCGGCATACGCGCCAGCGAAATCAGCGCACCACCCCCCGCCAAGGCGGTGCCGCCCAAAGCAATCGCGAGCCCCGAAAGCCACCACGCGGGCCGCAAAGACAGGCTGCCCGAGACCTCGGCCCCGTAAAGGCCGCGCAGGCTGGCCGCCACATCGGGCAAAAGCGCCGCCGCCACCGCATAGCCCAAAGCCACGCCCAAAGCGCCCGCCACGATCGCCAGCAGTGCCAGTTCCGCCGCCATCAAGCCAATCAATCGCGTCAGCGGCACACCGAGCGCGCGCAGCGTGCGCACCATGGCCCGGCGCTGCTCAAAAGCGAGCCCAATTGCCCCATGCACGATAAAAAGCCCCACCGCGAAGGACAAAAGCCCAAAGGCGGTGAGGTTGAGGTGAAAACTATCGGTGAGCCGCGCCATATCGGCCTCGGCCTGTGGGGCGACCTCGCTCAGCCCCGGCGCCACCTCGGCAAGCGAGCGACGCGTCAGCGGCTGATCGGATGCGACGAGTAGCCGATCCACTTCGCCCGCACGGTTCAAAAGCCTTTGCGCGAGCCCAATATCGGTCAGCACGGTGTTGGGAGCGATTTCGGGCACCGCGACACGCTGTGCGGTCACGGTATCAGGCAAGGCCGCCAAGGCCTCAGCCCGCCCAAAAACTTGGCCCGCGCCAGACATGAAGGGCAAAGGATCGGGGGCCACGCCATTGGGCATGGGGATAATGCCCGAAGGGGCGCTCAACGGCTCAATCCCGACGATCCGCACCGTCTGTGCGCCGTGCCGCAAGCGCCCCTCGATCACCGGAGAGACCAGCCAGCCCGCGCGGCGCAAGGCGATATAGGTGGATTGCGCAATGCTCCCGCCCTGCGACGGGGCAAGACTTGCAAATTGCCCCTCCCCCAAAGTGGCGGCAGCCGCCGCATAACTCGCCCGCGCCTCGGCATTGATCGCTTGCACGCCGGACCAAAGCGCCGTGCCAAGCGCCAAACCTGCGAGCAGCGTGATCAATTGCAGCGGATTGCGCCGCCAATGCCCCAACAAAGCCGCCCAGATCGCGCGGGTCACCGCACCACCCCAGCCTGCAGATGCAGCCTACGCGGCAGGCGCGCGGCAAGCCGTTCCGAATGGGTGACCAAGACCAACCCTGCCCCGGTTTCGCGCACCAGATCACACAAAAGATCGAACACAGCATCCGCCGTGGCTTCATCCAAATTGCCCGTGGGCTCATCGGCCAGCACCAATCGCGGCGCGGCGGCAAGCGTGCGGGCAATCGCCACGCGCTGCTGCTGCCCGCCCGAAAGCTGTTCTGGATATTTGCGCAACTGCGCCGCCAAGCCCAAACGCTCCGCCAGGCCCGCCGCCCGCGCCGGGTCATGCCGCCCCGCCAAGCGCGCCTGAAAGGCAATATTATCGGCCACATCAAGCGAGGGGATCAGGTTGAACTGCTGAAAGATCACCCCCACCGTGGTGCGCCGCAAAGCCGCGCGCCCGGCATCCGTCAGCCCGGTCAGATCCTGCCCAGCCACCAAAACGCGCCCGGAATCGGCCACATCCAGCCCGCCCGCCAAATGCAAAAGCGTGCTTTTGCCAGAGCCAGACTCGCCCGTAAGTGCCAGCATCTCACCGGGTTGCACTTGCACCGACACGCCTCGCAGCACCGCAGCCTCGGCCCCGGGGTAGCGCTTTACCACATCACAAAGTTCAAGCAGCATGATCCCTCCTGCGCCTTCAAGATATGTCCCCGTGCCACAAGGAAAAGGCCCGCCTTGCGCAGTTTGCACGCTGTTAACCCTGCGTGTGAAAACCCCTGTTTGGTAACCTTTGTGTAACCTGTCGGGCGCATCGTTTTCCTTGGGGGTATAGTAATGAGGAGAGTGGGGAATGGACCGCATATCGGGGCTGATGCCCCAAACCGGATGGTCACCACTGCTAAGCGCAGTGGCACCGAAAAAACCGCCAGCAACCACGGTTGAACCGGCATCGAACGCCGCGAACACCAATTCGCAACTTGGCGCCGATGTCGATACCAGTTCGCAAGCGCAACGCGTGCAAGAGCTTAAAGCACGCAGCCGCGACGTGACGCTGGAAACGGCTGTGCTCGCACAAAGCCGCGCGCAGGCGATGCCTGACCCGGATGCGCCGACCGGCCCGCCGCCGACCTTCGACGTGACACCGCTTGAGGCGAAAGCCGCCGAACTGCGTTCTGTCCCGCGTCAAGGTACTGAGGTGGCCTACACCGCAGAAAGCGAAGACACGCGCGCCCCGGAAGCCGAACCGGAAGCCGCCGCAACGCAAGACGCGGCCCCCAAGGAAGCCGCGCCGGAAGCGCCGCCTGCACCGATGCCGAGCACCGACTGGCAAGCGGGCAGTGACACCGCCGAACCGCATCTTGACGTGACCCGCTAAGCGCGACGCTTGTCGCCGCGCTTAGTGTCGAGGGCGTTTGCGCCCTGCCCGGAGGCTGTCCCTCCGGATTGGTTTGCTGTGGCCGCCGATCGACCGATCGCGCGGCTTGTCGTGATCTTTGTATCTCGCACCCGGTTGGCGCGCCCCACGTCACCGCGCGTGCATTTTGTGCCCATTGCAGCGCTCGGCGCGCGGCAGTGGCTTTTGCCATGTCATGTGCCACGGCAGCGCAGTGCCCCTGCGTCATCCGTTCGCGCTTTCCTCCCCTGCGCGCCTCGCGTATAAGCGGCCAATGAAGACCGCCGCTGGCGCTGACCGCGGCATACCGAGAGACCTCGAGGACCGCATGACCAAACAATCGCATGAAAACGACGTCGCCTTCATCCAGGCGTTGGCGGAACTTCTGAACCAAAACGAACTGACCGAAATCGCGGTGGTGCGGGAATACGGCGAAGATGACAGCCTTGAGGTGCGCGTGGTGAAACAAGCCACCGTTGTCGCCGCCCCGGCGCCTGTCTACGCTGCCCCGGCAGCCGCGCCTGCTGTGGCCGCTGCTCCGGCAGCAGCCTCGGCGGCAGCGGCCGCCCCGGCCAATGATGATCCGGCCAACCACCCGGGCGCCGTGACCTCGCCGATGGTCGGCACCGCCTATCTGGCCCCCGAGCCGGGTGCGGACGCCTTTGTGAAAGTGGGCGATACGGTCAAAGAAGGCCAAACGCTCTTGATCGTCGAAGCGATGAAGACGATGAACCACATCCCGGCGCCGAAATCGGGCACGGTGAAACGCATTCTCGTCGATGATGGCGCGCCCGTCGAATTCGGCGCGCCCCTGATGATCGTCGAGTGAGGCGCCCATGTTCGACAAGATCCTGATCGCCAACCGGGGCGAGATCGCGCTGCGCGTGATCCGAGCCGCCCGCGAGATGGGGATCGCCTCGGTCGCGGTGCATTCCGTCGCGGACGCCGATGCGATGCATGTCCGCATGGCTGATGAAAGCGTCTGCATCGGGCCGAACCCGTCGTCGGAAAGCTATCTGTCGATCCCGGCGATTGTGGCGGCCTGTGAAATCACCGGCGCGCAAGCGATTCACCCCGGCTACGGCTTCCTTTCGGAAAACGCGACCTTCGTGCAGGTGCTTGAAGATCACGGCATCGCCTTCATCGGCCCCAAGGCGGAGCATATCCGCATCATGGGCGATAAGATCACCGCGAAAGACACGGCCAAGAAACTGGGTATTCCGGTTGTGCCGGGCTCGGATGGCGGTGTGCCCGATGTCGAGGCCGCGAAGAAAGTTGCCGCCGAGATTGGCTATCCGGTGATCATCAAAGCCACCGCGGGTGGTGGCGGGCGCGGCATGAAAGTCGCGCTCAACGCCGATGAGATCGAGATCGCCTTCCGCACAGCGCGCTCGGAAGCGAAAGCCGCCTTCGGCAATGACGAGGTTTACATGGAGAAATATCTCCAAAAACCGCGTCACATCGAGGTGCAGGTCTTTGGCGATGGCCGTGGCCGCGCGGTGCATTTGGGCGAGCGCGATTGCTCGCTGCAACGCCGCCACCAAAAGGTGTTTGAAGAGGCCCCCGGCCCTTGCATCACCCCCGAACAGCGCGACCGGATCGGCATGATCTGCGCCAATGCGATGGGCGAGCTCGGCTATTCGGGCGCGGGCACGATCGAATTCCTGTTCGAAGATGGCGAGTTCTACTTCATCGAGATGAACACCCGTTTGCAGGTGGAACATCCGGTGACCGAGGGCATCTTTGGCGTGGACCTCGTGCGCGAGCAAATCCGCGTCGCGGCGGGCGAGGAAATGAGCTTCCGTCAAGAAGACCTGCAAATCCGCGGCCATGCGATTGAAGTGCGGATCAACGCGGAGCGGCTGCCGAATTTCGCGCCCTGCCCCGGCAAGATCACGCAATACCATGCCCCCGGCGGGCTGGGCGTGCGGATCGATTCGGCGTTGTATGACGGCTATAAAATCCCGCCCTATTACGACAGCTTGATCGGCAAGCTGATCGTGCATGGGCTTGATCGGCAAGAGGCTTTGGCGCGGCTCAACCGGGCCTTGGGCGAGCTGATCGTGGATGGCGTGGACACCACGATCCCGCTGTTCCGCCAGCTTCTGGAAGAGCCCGATATTCAGGGCGGCGACTACTCGATCCACTGGCTCGAGAAATGGCTCGCCCGCACCTACGGCTAACGAAAGCGCCCCCGAAAGGGGGCGTTTTTCTTAGGCTCTCGGGCGCAGATACGCTGTGCCGCGGCGCTTCGTTTCGGGGCGGTAATAATCAAAGACCGGCCCGCGCTTGCCCTGCGGCACCAGTTCCCAATCGGCCCATTCCACGGTGTAGCCCAAGACATCGGCCATCGCCTCCAGCGCCGTCACACTCGGGATGCCGATCAGCGCCTTTTCCTGTCCCTCGGTCTGCGGCAGCGCATTGAGGTCTTTCGATGGGTCTTCGCGGATCAGCATGATCACCTGACCGGGGCGCAGCGCAAATTCACTATCAATCACGATCAGCTTCGGCTTGAACCGGGTCACCAACTGCAGCAGCCGGAAATGGTCCATGATGTGATAGAAAATACCCAAAACCCCAATCACATCATAGGCTTCGCCAGCCTTTAGCTCGGCTTCCAGCCCCTCGAAAATATCGCCGACGCGCAGATCAACACGATCCTTCGCCAACCCTTCGGGAAACTGCTGAAAGCGCTCCACCAGATGCGGGCGGCCCTCGATCCCCACCACCTCGCGCGCGCCCGCAGAGGCAAAAGCGTAAGACCAGCGCCCGTCATGGGCGGCAAGGTCCAGAACACGTGCGCCTTGCAACTCTTTGCGGATTGGTTCGATCAGGTAATCATGGCGCAGATTGAGCCGCTTAATCCCCGGCTTATCTTCGGCGTAACGGTCGAGACCCTGAAGAAAATTGAAAAATCCCATGGTATTGCCGCTTTTTCCTGTCTATTTCGGGAAGACTAGGGGCAACAGTGGCAATTGGCAACAAATGGCGGTGAAGCTCAGCCCAGACCTTCTGATCTCGGCCTATGCGCAGGGCATTTTTCCGATGGCGGCCGCGCGCGACGCGACCGAGTTGCATTGGTTTGAGCCGCGCCTGCGTGGGATCATTCCCTTGAACAATCTCCACATTTCACGCTCGCTGGCCCGCGAAATGCGCCAGATGCCTTATACAATTCGCACCGACACCGCCTTTCGCGCCGTGGTGGAAGGGTGCGCGGAGCGCGACGAAACTTGGATCAACGACGCGCTGTTTGAGCTTTATGACGCGCTACACGCGATGGGCGCGGCCCATGCGCTTGAGGTGTGGGAGGGCGAAACGCTCGTGGGCGGCATTTTCGGCGTCACCTTGGGCGGGGCCTTCTTTGGTGAAAGCATGTTCTCGCGCCGCCGCAGCGCCTCAAAAATCGCGCTCGCCTATACGGTGGACCGGCTGCTTCGCGCAGGCTTTGTGCTGTTTGATACGCAATATCTGACGCCGCATCTCAAAAGCATGGGCGGGGTGGAAATCCCCCGGGCGATCTATCGCCAGCGGTTGGCAGAGGCACTGGCGGTGACAGCGGATTTCACCGCGCCCGAGATCCCCGATGTTCAGTCAATCTTGCAGCGCAGAACCCAAACATCGTAGCGCTGATGATCCAGCGCCGAAAGTGCCGGGTTTTGCGCGATCATCCAGCCCTGAAACACCACCTCATCAACCGAACGGTCGGTGATTTCCAAGTAGGCATAGGCGTTTGAGGCCGGGTCTTCTGCCGGGTAACGGCATTGCACCAAGCGCACCGACAGCGAGCCGTAATCGACCGTATCCCCCACTGAGAGCGTGATATCGCTCGCCGCAGCGGCGATTTTATCCAACCCGCGCAGATAGGCGCCGGGCGCATCGGCCAAGCCCTCGGGCGCCTCTTGCGCGCAAAGCGCAGAGCCCGAAAGAACAATCGCCATCAAGGCCTTGCGGATCATTGGCTGTCCTCCGAGCCGCCGCCCGCAAATTTCATCAGCAGCCCGAGCGTCGAGACCGCGCCCTGCGTGTCGATCACCTCTTCGCCGGGGCCAAGGTTGATCAAGCTACCACCGGGCAGGATTTCGACGAAAGCGCCGCCCAAAAGCCCCTCAGAAGCAACGATCACTTGGGAATCATCCGGGATCTCGATCCCGTCTTGCACGCTAAAGGTGGTGTCGGCAAAAAACGTCTGGGTGTTAAGCGCGATATCGGTGACCGTGCCGATCTTGACGCCCGCCATCCGCACATCGGTGCCAAGGCTCACCCCTTCCACCGAGCGGAAAGAGGCTTTCAGCGGATAACTCCCCGCCCCGGTCGAGAGCCCATGCCCCTGCCCGGCCCAAAGAAAAAAGCCGACCGCAACGGCCAAAACAGCCGCACCGGTCAGCACTTCGACGCGATTCTCGCTCATCTTAAAGATCCTGTTGCCGGATCACTCCGGCTGCCATGCCTCATAGTCGCGGCGCTCCACCGGCGCGGCGCGGCGCAGCGACCCCGGTGGAATATAGGCCGAGGCCAAACCCGTTTGGTTTTCTTGGTGGGGCAGTTCCCACCCCTTATGCGCCAAGGGCTTGGTGGTCGGCGGCTCGTCCCAGGTGTGGTGCATCCAGCCATGCCAATCCGGCGGAATGCGGCTGGCTTGGCATTCGCCATTGTAGATGACCCAGCGGCGCTTGCCGTCTTTGCTTTGGAAATAGCGGTTGCCTTCGGCATCTTCCCCGACCTTCACGCCGTTGCGGGCGGTATAGATCTGGGTGCCAAGGGTCTGGTCGTTCCACCAGGTCAGCAGGCGCAGCAGGAATTTCATCGTCTCTCTCCCAGCATTTGCCCCCTTATAGCGGGTGCGACAATTACGTCCAGCCCCTCGCGCGGGCGGCAAAAACAAAGGGCGGGTTTCCCCGCCCTTTTCCCCAAGCTTCGGGGCTTAACCAGCCGATTTCGGCTCTTTTTTCGCGTCGTCGGCGTAAATCAACAGCGGCTTGGCGCTGCCACCCACTTCGACGGCCTCTTCGTTGACCACCACCTCTTGCACGTTTTCCATGCCGGGCAGTTCAAACATCGTGTCGAGCAGGATGTCTTCGAGGATCGAGCGCAGCCCCCGCGCCCCGGTTTTGCGTTGGATCGCCCGCGCGGCAATCGCATTAAGCGCATCGGGGGTGAAGGTCAGCTTCACGTCTTCAATCTCGAAGAGACGTTGGTATTGCTTGACCAAAGCGTTTTTCGGCTCGGTCAAAATCGTCACCAGTGCCGCTTCATCAAGGTCTTCCAGCGTCGCAATCACCGGCAGACGGCCAACGAATTCCGGGATCAGGCCGAATTTCAGCAGATCTTCCGGTTCGAGCTCTTTGAACAGCTCGCCCGCACCACGCGATTCCGGATCTTTCACATCCGCGCCAAAGCCCATCGCCGAGCCTTTGCCGCGTTGCGCGATGATTCGATCCAAGCCAGCGAAAGCGCCGCCGCAGATAAACAGGATGTTGGTCGTATCCACTTGCAGGAATTCCTGCTGCGGATGCTTGCGGCCCCCTTGCGGCGGCACCGAAGCGACCGTGCCTTCCATGATCTTGAGAAGGGCCTGCTGCACGCCCTCGCCCGACACGTCGCGGGTGATCGAGGGGTTGTCCGACTTGCGGGTGATCTTATCGACCTCGTCGATATACACGATGCCGCGCTGCGCCCGCTCGACGTTATATTCCGACGCCTGCAGAAGCTTGAGGATGATGTTTTCCACATCCTCGCCCACGTAACCCGCTTCGGTCAGCGTGGTGGCATCGGCCATCGTGAAGGGCACATCCAGAATACGCGCCAGCGTTTGCGCCAGAAGCGTTTTACCGCAGCCCGTCGGGCCGATCAGCAGAATGTTCGATTTCGCCAGTTCCACATCCTGCTTGGAGGCGTGGTTGAGACGCTTGTAGTGGTTGTGCACGGCCACGGCGAGCACGCGCTTGGCATGCATTTGGCCGATCACGTAATCATCAAGCACTTTGGCAATGTCGCGCGGGGTCGGCACGCCATCGGTGGCCTTCAGGCCGGTGGTTTTCGTCTCCTCGCGGATGATGTCCATACACAGTTCGACACATTCGTCGCAGATGAACACCGTCGGGCCGGCGATGAGTTTGCGCACCTCATGCTGGCTCTTGCCGCAGAACGAGCAGTAGAGCGTGTTCTTGCTGTCGGAGCCTTGATTGTTCGCCATCGTCATCCTCAAAATGCCCCCAAGGGGCTGTGGTGGGCTGTCCTTAAAGTCTAGGGCAGCCCCACGTTGTTCTCAATCGTAAATTCCCCACTCCGGTTAAGGCGGGTCATCCTACTGTTACTTTTCGCCATCCAAGCCTGGGCGGGCGGCGAGAATTTCATCAATGTGGCCCCATTCCAGCGCCTCTTCGGGCGACATGAAGCGGTCACGTTCCAGAGCCTCACCCACTTCTTCCATCGTGCGGCCGGTGTGCTTCACGTAGATTTCGTAGAGACGTTGGCGAATCTTTTCGGTTTCGCGCGCATGGATCATGATATCGGTCGCCTGACCTTGGAACCCGCCGGACGGCTGGTGCACCATGATCCGCGAATTCGGCAGCGAGAAGCGCATGCCCTTTTCGCCCGCGCAAGAAATCACCGAGCCCATCGAAGCGGCTTGGCCAATCACCAGCGTCGACACTTTCGGGCGGATGTATTGCATCGTGTCATAGATCGCGAGACCCGAGGTCACAACGCCGCCGGGGCTGTTGATATACATCGAAATCTCTTTCGACGGGTTCTCGGCCTCAAGGAACAAAAGCTGCGCGCAGATCAGGCTCGACATGCCATCATGGAACGGGCCCGCAAGGAAGATGATCCGTTCCTTGAGCAGTCGCGAGAAGATGTCATAGGCCCGCTCGCCGCGCGAGGTTTGCTCGACCACCATCGGCACGAGCGTGTTCATGTAAAGGTCGACCGGATCTTTCATCTGCTGCCTCTCCTGATAATGCTCGCACAGCTTTAGCGCGAGATACTTACCTGAGTCTTAGTGTTGCCACGCCCACCCTGCAAGGGCGGCCACAGGAAAAGCGCATCCGCTCCCCCGCTTTGGAATGATTCTTGGCGATTCACGGCCCGTAAAGAGTTGCTGGCTAGTCTGTGCGACAATTCTACACGGGGAATCCGTTCCCCAAACCGGAGCAACTGCATGAAGACCCGTCTCTTCTCCCTTGCGCTGATCCTTGTGGCGGCGCCCGTACTGGCCGAAGATTTTTCGGCGCAGGTCGCGGCCACCGTCGAAAAAGACCTTCGCGGCTGGGCCAAAGATCCCGCTTTGATTGAGGCCGTCAAAGCCGCCAATGCCGAACGCGGGGATATTCCGCAAGAAGAGATCGACGCGCTCGACCAAACATGGCGCGCCGAGATTGACGGGGCAGAACAACCGATGATCGACGCGATTCTGGCGCTGCCGGTGTCACTATCGCTGCGCGATAAGGTGCATGCATCGCGTGGCCATATCTCCGAAATCTTTGTGATGGACAAAAATGGCCTCAACGTCGTGCAAGCCATGCCCACCTCAGACTTTTGGCAGGGCGATGAGGCGAAATTCCAAGAAACCTACCCGAAAGGTGCCGGTGCCGTGCATGTCAGCGAGGTGGAATTCGATGAATCCACGCAGACTTATCAGGTGCAGGCCTCCTTTACCGTCAACGACCCTGAAACCGGCGCGCCCATCGGCGCCATGACCGTCGGCCTCAACGCCGAAATGATCGAATAACTAGTACATGAGGCCAGCGATGAGCGCCAAATCGACCGGATCCGTCCCGTTCTTTAATTCCAGCTTCTTCCGAGCGGCCCTTCTGGTGCTGCTGTCGGCCTCGGCCATCGTGGTTGCGATGACCTGGCTCAACCTCCGTTCGACCACCGATATTGCGATGCACCAGTTGCAAGATCAGGCGCATGGGTCGAGCGAGATCATCATCAAGCAGCTTGTCGCGCCCGTGCGCTTCGGCGATGGCGAGCGAATCTCGAATATCTTCACTTCGGTGATCGACGATCCCTCCAACCCGGCGAACGGGATGATTGCCACCGATGCAGAAGGCAATGAACTCGCCAGCTACGTGATCCACGATTCCGATCTGGCACCGATGCACGCCTTGATCCAAGAATCGATCGCAACGGGAGAGGAAATCTTCTCAGACGATCACCTGACCAACGTCCATCCGGTCAAACTGCCCAATGGCACCACGGTGGGTTATTTCGCTTCGACCTGGTCGGATGACCCGACCGTCGCCGCGATTTCTGCCTCCATACGGCACAGCCTGATCGTGGCAATTTCGATTCTGGTCGTGGCGCTTGTCGCCACCTCGCTCGTGTTCCGGTCGATGATCTCGACCCGTCTTGGTCGGATCACCAATGCCATGGCCTCTATCGCCGGGGGCGCGCTGCAAACCCAAGTGCCCGAGACCAACGGCAAGGATGAAATCGGCAAAATCGCGCAATCGCTCGAATCGTTCCGCGAAAAACTCGCCAAGTCTGAGGAAGACAGCCGCGAGGGCTTGTTCCGCGGCGCGGCCTATAACTACTCCTCCGCGGCGATGATGCTGCTCGACGGCGAAGGCAATGTGAAAGCCACCAACCCCGCGTTGATGGCGCTTTTTGCCGAGAACATTGATGATTTCCGCTCCGTCAAACCGGATTTTGCCCCGGAAACACTGGTGGGCCGTCCCTTCACCTATTTCCACCGCGCAGGCTCCAAGCAGCATATGGCGCTGAATCCCGACAGAATGCCGATGTCGGGCGAGTTCCCGATTGGCAAAGGTTTTTACAGCCTGTCGATCAGCCTGATCCCGGATACCGATGGCTCTGTGCTCGGCTATGCGGTGGAGTGGAAAAATGTCACCGAAGAAAAACGCAACGCCGCCACCACCGAGGCGATCGACGCGACCCAGCTGCGGG
Source organism: Rhodobacter aestuarii (assembly GCF_900156655.1). Taxonomy (GTDB): domain Bacteria; phylum Pseudomonadota; class Alphaproteobacteria; order Rhodobacterales; family Rhodobacteraceae; genus Rhodobacter; species Rhodobacter aestuarii. Next base: position 27,094 of record NZ_FTOG01000009.1, read on the forward strand.
TGGAATTCACCCCCGATGGCAAAATGACCGCTGCCAACGTCGCCATGTGCATGATGACGCAAATGGACGAAGCCGAGCTGATCGGGCAGGACTTCTCGCAAGGAATCACCGTCGCCGCCACGGGCGAACCGGCCTTTGAGGTGATTGCGCGCGGCGAATCCGTGATTGGCCGCCTCAAAGTGGCACTGCCGATGGGCGAAGTGCTGCTTAACGGCGCCATGACCCCGGTGCGTGACCGCGCTGGCAAAATTCAGCGTGTCATTGGCATTGGCGCCGATGTGACCGATGTGGAAGCGCGCGAAACCCGTAGCCAAGCCGAACGCGAACGCGTCGTGGCCGAACAGCGCCGAGTCGTTGAGAAGCTGCGCGCCGCGCTCAATGCGCTGTCGAGTGGCGATCTGACGTATAAAATCGCGGAAGCCTTCCCGGGCGACTACGAAACCCTGCGCCTCGACTTCAACGAAGCCACCGCGAAACTGCGCGATGCGATGCAGATCGTGATGGAAAACTCGGAAACGATCCACACCGAGTCGGGCAGCATCTCGCGCGCCGCCGATGATCTGTCGCGTCGCACCGAACAACAGGCCGCCACGCTGGAAGAAACCGCCGCCGCGCTGAACGAACTCACCGCTTCGGTGAAATCGGCGGCCGAACGCACGCTCAAAGCCAATGACATGGTGACGAAAGCGCGCCGCAACACCGAAGAAAGCGGCCAAGTGGTGCGCGAAGCGGTGCAAGCGATGGGCGAGATTTCGGAAAGCTCGAACAAAATCTCCAAAATCACCTCGGTGATCGAGGAAATCTCGTTCCAAACCAACCTTCTGGCGCTGAACGCCGGGGTCGAGGCCGCCCGCGCGGGCGAGGCTGGGCGCGGCTTTGCCGTTGTCGCCTCGGAAGTGCGTGCGCTGGCGCAACGCTCCTCGGAAGCGGCGCGTGAAATTGCAGCGCTGATCTCTGACAGCTCGGCGCAGGTCAAACGCGGTGTGGATCTTGTGGGCCAAGCGGGCAATGCGCTTGAAGGCATTCAGGGCTCGGTCGGTTCGATCGTGACCTTCATGTCGGAAATCACCTCGGCCACCTCCGAACAATCGGCGGGCCTGAGCGAGGTGAACACCGCGATCACCCAGCTTGATCAGGTGACCCAGCACAATGCCGCGATGTTCGAAGAAACCTCGGCGGCCAGCCAATCGCTGGTGCGCGAGGCCGATGGTCTGGCGATGACGATGGGCCGGTTCAACGTCGGGATGCCCGCGAACACGCCGAAAATGCCCGCGGCTGCGCCTGCTCCGGCCCCCGCAGCAGCGGCAGCCAAACCGGCGGCACCGCCTGCCCCGGCCAATAAGGCCCCGGCCCCGCCGCCGCCCGCACCGGCGCGCCGCGCTGGTGGCGGTGGCCTGACCGCTGTGGCGGTGAAATCCACCCCGGCTGAGGACAACTGGGAAGATTTCTAAGCCGCGTCAGCTACCGCGATAGGTCGAATAGCCGTAAGGCGAGAGAAGTAGGGGCACATGGTAATGTGCCCCTTCATCATTGATGCCAAAGCGAATGGGCACCACATCCAAAAACAGCGGCTCGGCCCCGCCTTGCCCGCTGCCGCGCAGGTAATCGCCCGCATGAAAGATCAGCTCATAGACCCCGCAGGCGAAGTCTTGGGCAGGCAAAATCGGTGTATCGGTGCGGCCATCGGCATTGCTGACCCGCTCGGCCAACACCTCGGCCCCGGTTTCCGTGATCCGGCTGAGCACGATGCGCAGCCCCGCCGCCGGGCAGCCCCGCGCCGTATCCAGCACATGCGTTGTCAGATATCCTGCCATTGGGTCTCCTTTGCGCGCGCAAGCGCAAACTGTTGATTTCCTTTCCGAGAAAAACCTGAAATCCTCGCCACGGCAAGCGGTTGCCGTGGAGATAACAATGACCCGATACGACAGAGACATGCGCGGTTACGGCGCCCATCCCCCCAATGCGCAATGGCCGGGGGGCGCAAAGGTCGCGATTTCGTTGGTTCTGAACTATGAAGAGGGCGGCGAAAACTGCGTGGCGCATGGCGATGCGGCCTCCGAAGCGTTTCTGAGCGATATTGCGGGCGCCGCGCAATGGCCCGGCCAGCGCCATTGGAATATGGAATCGATTTACGAATACGGCGCGCGCGCGGGCTTTTGGCGCCTGCACCGCCTGTTCACCGAGATGGGCCTTCCGATCACCATTTACGGTGTGGCGACCGCGCTGGCCCGCAGCCCGGAACAGGTGGCCGCAATGAAAGCGGCGGGCTGGGAGATTGCCAGCCACGGGCTGAAATGGGTCGAACACCGCGACATGCCCGAAGAAGAAGAACGCCGCCAGATTGCCGAGGCGATCCGCCTGCACGCCGAAGTGGTGGGCGAACGCCCGCGCGGCTGGTATACGGGGCGCTGTTCCTTCAACACCGTGCGGCTCACCGCCGAAGAAGGCGGTTTTGATTGGATTTCAGACACTTACGACGACGATCTTCCCTATTGGAAGCGCGTCGGCGACCGTGATCAATTGATCATCCCCTATACGCTGGAAGCCAATGACATGCGCTTTGCCACGGCCCCGGGCTATATTGAGGGCGAGCAGTTCTTCACCTACCTGCGCGACGCCTTTGATACGCTTTATGCCGAGGGCGAGGCGGGCGCGGCGAAGATGTTCTCGATCGGGCTGCATTGTCGGCTGATTGGTCGCCCCGGCAAAGTGGCTGGCCTGAAGCGGTTCTTGGACTATGCCCGCAGCCATGAAGGCGTTTGGTTTGCCACGCGCGGCGAGATTGCCGCCCATTGGGCCGCGACCCATCCGCCCAAAGCGCTCGACCGCCCCAGCAAAATGAGCCAAGCGGATTTTGTCCAAGCCTTTGGCGGCATTTACGAACATTCCCCTTGGGTGGCCGAGGTCGCGCATGGGTTGGAGCTTGGCCCCGCGCATGATTGTCATGAAGGCGTGGCGAGCGCGCTGGCCCGTGCCTTCCGCGCCGCGCCCGAAGACAAGCGCTTGGCCGTGTTGCAAGCCCACCCGGACCTTGCGGGCAAGCTCGCCCAGGCCAAACGACTGACAGCAGAAAGCACCGCCGAGCAAGCCTCCGCCGGGCTGGATGCGCTGACGGATGACGAGCGCGCCACCTTTGAGGGGCTGAATGCCGCCTATACCGCGAAACTCGGCTTCCCCTTCATCATCGCGGTGAAAGACAACACCAAGGCCACGATCCTTGCCGCCTTCCAACGCCGGCTCGAAAACGACCGCGCCACCGAATTTGCCGAGGCCTGCGCGCAAGTGGAGCGCATCGCTTGGCACCGCCTGAAAGAGGTTTTCGCATGAGTGACTATTACACCCCCCCCGGCGGGCTGCCGCCGCAAACCGCGCTGATGACAGGCCGTGCGGTCTTCACCGAGGCCTATGCAGTGATCCCGAAGGGCTGCTTTTCTGACATTGTGACCAGCTTCTTGCCGGGTTGGAGCGAAACGAAAATGTGGCTCATCGCCCGCCCGATGACCGGCTTTTCGGAAACTTTCAGCCAATATGTGATGGAAGTGGGCGCCGATGGCGGCTCTGACAGCCCCGAAACCGAAGAGGGCGTGGAGCATGTGCTGTTCATCACCTCAGGCGCGATGTGGCTGTCCCTTGATGGGCAGGAGCATGAACTCTCGGCGGGCGGCTATGCCTATATTCCGCCGGGCTGCGACTGGGCGGTGAAAAACGGCGCCGATGATCCTTTGCGCTTTCACTGGCTTCGCAAGCGCTACGAGCCCGTCAAGGGGATCGAGACCCCCGAAGCTTTCGTGACGAACGAGCGCGAAATTGCCCCGGTGGCGATGCCCGACACCCAAGGCCGCTGGGCCACCACGCGCTTTGTCGACCCGACCGATCTGCGCCACGACATGCATGTGAATATCGTCACCTTCCAACCCGGCGGGCTCATTCCGTTTGAGGAAACCCATGTGATGGAGCACGGGCTTTACGTGCTGGAAGGCAAAGCGGTCTACAAACTCAACCGCGATTGGGTCGAGGTGGAAGCCGGCGATTTCATGTGGCTCCGCGCCTATTGCCCGCAGGCGTGTTACGCCGCCGGGCCCGGCCCGTTCCGCTACCTGCTTTACAAAGACGTCAACCGCCACGCCCGTTTGGGCGGTGTTTTGGGGCGGTAAACCTATTGGCCCGGGCGACCAGTCCGGGCCAACCGCACTTTAGCCCAACCAAGCCTCGTAATCCGAAACCAGCAGGTAAAGCGGGTCTTCATCTTCCTCGATCTGGGCAAAGCGCCCGATCGGCTCGCGAAAGATATTGTCGGTGCGGTCGTCGTTGACGGTCGAAACCTCGCCAATCAGCACATCGCCGCCCTCGCCCCAGAACTTGTGCCAATTGCCGGGCATCAGCGTCACGCTTTCTCCGGGCGACAGGTAGAGCACCTCCCCCGCCGCAAGCCGCTTGGTGACGCCATCGCAGGCCACCAAAACTTCGGCCCCCGGATCAATCTGCCCCGCGGCATCGGAGGCAAACATCTCAATCGCCAAACTGGCCCCGCCGCGGTTGATGATATCTTCCGCCTTCACAACGTGCCGATGCATAGGCGAGATCTGATTGTGCCGCGAAATCATGATCTTCTCGGCGTAGCACATGCCAGACCCGCGCGCTAAATCCTCCGCGCGCCCGTTGCGGGTGGTGAACAAAAAGAGCCCCAGATTGGCAAAATCCCCCTGCCCGTAATCGGTGATGTCCCAGCCCAGTCGGGCCGAGACGATCCCCTCAATCTCGCCCCGCCGGGCCTGCATCTCTGCGGGCGAGAAATAGGCAAAGGGCGGCAAAATATAGCCAAAAGAACGGATAAACCGATCCGCATCGCGGATGATTTCATTGATTTCTGAGCGTTTCATGGGGGCCTCCTTGGCACCAGCCTTGACGAAAGCGCCCCGCCCCGCAACAAAAAACGGGGGCCGAAGCCCCCGCCTTTCAAGCCTTTGGAAAGGCTTATTTCTGGGTGATGCGGCCATCGGTATAGGGCGTGTAGGGCGCATGCGCGGCCAAATACTCCGCCGTGACATCGGCCAGATCAGGGCCAAAGTCATAGGCGTTCATCCCCTCGGTCGCGAACATCTTATAGCCGTCGCCACCGCCACGCATGAAGTTGTTGGTCACCACGCCATAGCTGGCCTCAAGGTCGAGCGGCGCCCAAGCCTCGCCCGCGCCCACCATCACATCGCTGATCCGGCTGCCTGCGGGGGCGGCGGGGTCAAAGCTGTATTTCAGCCCGGCCACCTGCGGAAAACGCCCTGCGCCTTCTTCAATTTCGCTCACCCCGTTTTCCAGCGCGGCCAAAATTACCGACCCTTTCGCCTCAAAGGTCGAAAGCGTGTTTTGGAACGGCAGAACGGTATACACCTCGCCCATCGTCACCGGCCCCGCGTCAATCGAGGCGCGCAGCCCGCCGCCATTGGCAATCGCGATGGAAATGCCTTGGTCTTTCACCCGGTCAAGCATCGCATCGGCCACAAGGTTGCCCATCGCGCATTCGCCCGCACGGCAAACCTCGCGCGCGCCCTCAATCGCGGCGGCGGCCTCGGCCACCACTTCCTCGCGCACCTCGGCAATCGGCACCGCCAGTTCGGCCACCCGCGCCGCCAAAACCGGGTCCGGCGTCACCGAAGCATCAAGCAAAATCGGTTCGCCCGTGGCCGATTTCAGATGGCCCGCATCGTCAAAGGTCAGCACCAAATGGCCAAGGTATTTCGAATAGGCATAGGCAGAGACCACCGGCACATCGCCCACCATCGTCGGGTAAGCTTCGCCGCCCTCGCCAAACAGCGTGTGGCTATGCCCGCCCACCACCGCATCCAGCCCCGGCACGGCGGCGGCAATCTCTTGGTCTTTCACAAAGCCCGTATGCGGGATGGCGATGATTTTCGTCACGCCCTCGGCCTCAAGCGCAGCCACATCGGCCTTCAGGCTTTCAATCTCATCTTGAAAGAGCACATTCGGCCCCGGCGAAGAGGTCTCCACCGTATCGGTTGCCAGCGCCGAGATAATGCCGATCTTCTCGCCGCCGACCTCCAGCACGTATGTGCCGTGAATGCGGTCTTTCAACAGATCAGATTGGCTCACATCCAAATTGCCTGAGACCAGCGGGAACGGCACCGCATCCACAAAGGCCGCCAAAGCCTCTGGCCCATCGTCAAATTCGTGGTTGCCCACCGCCATCGCATCATAGCCAATGGCGCTCATGAACTCGGCCGTGTCCTTGCCCTTATAGGTGGTGTAGAACATCGAGCCTTGGAACTGGTCGCCCGCATCAAGCAAGATCACATTCTCGCCCGCAAGGTCCGCACGCATCTCGGCCACCTTGGCCGCCACCCGCGCAATACCGCCAAAGCATTTGCCCTCGGTCTCATCTTCTGCCGAGCAGGTACTGTCATATTTGTTGATCGATTCAATGCGGCTGTGCAGGTCATTGGTGTGCAGCACATGCAGCGTGTAATCGGCTTGCGCGGTGCCAGCCATCAGCACCAGCGCTGCGGAACTCAGCAAAAGGCGGCGGGTCATGAAATCCTCCGGAGTTGGGAATGGGCTGAGTGTGGCGTGAAGCCGCAGCGCTGTCAAAGCCCGTGCCAGCCACTGCCTGCCTTTTCATCTGCTGCCCAATGCATCGTCGGGATTGACGATTTTCAAGGCAAGGTCCATGAAAAGCCCATGCTGATCTACAAGATCTTCCGCCGCCCCGAATGGGATGCCCTTTGCGCCGCAGGTAAGACCTTAGGCGCGCCGATTGATTTGGCCGATGGGTTCATTCATTTCTCCACCGCCGCGCAGGTGGTGGAAACCGCCGCAAAACATTTCGCTTCCGAAAGCGATCTGGTTCTGGTGGCCGTCGCCGCTGAGCCTTTGGGCGCCGCGCTGAAATGGGAAGTGTCGCGCGGCGGCGCGCTTTTCCCCCATCTTTACCGGGCCTTGCGCCGCGAAGACGTGGCATGGGATACCGCGCTTCCGCTGGGCGTCTCGGGCCATATTTTCCCCGAGGGCTTGCTATGAGCATGATCGAGAAACTGGGTCTCAAGCTGATGCACCAGTTCGACCCGGAAACCGCGCATGGGCTGGCCCTTTCGGCGTTGCGCATGGGCGCGGTGCCGCTGCCCGGCCCGGTGACGGGCGCGCGGCTGGCCACCAAGCTTGCGGGGCTTGATCTGCCCAATCCGGTGGGACTTGCTGCGGGCTTTGACAAAAACGCCGTCGCGCTGCCTGCGCTGATGCGCGCGGGCTTTGGCTTTTTGGAAGTGGGCGCGGCCACACCGCGCGCGCAAGAGGGCAATCCGCGCCCGCGCCTTTGGCGGCTGAGCGAAGATCGCGCGGTGATCAACCGTTTTGGCTTCAACAACGAAGGCGTGGAGCCAATCGCCACCCGGCTGTCCGCGCGGCCTGCGGGCATCCCGGTGGGGCTCAACCTTGGCGCCAACAAAGACAGCGCCGACCGCGCCGCCGATTTTGCGCAGGTTCTGACCCGCGCAGGCGCGCAGATCGACTTTGCCACGGCGAACGTGAGTTCGCCCAACACCGAGAAACTGCGCGATTTGCAAGGCAAAGACGCGCTTTCCGCGCTGCTTGCGGGGGTGATCACCGCACGCGATGGTTTGGCCAAACCGATCCCGGTGTTTTTGAAAATCGCCCCCGATCTTGCCCCGGCAGAATTGGAAGATGTGGCCGAGGTGGCGCGCGCCTCTGGCATTGATGGGCTGATCGCCACCAACACCACGCTTTCGCGCGAAGGTTTGAAAAGTGCACATTCAAGCCAGATGGGCGGGCTTTCGGGCGCACCTTTGTTTGAAAAGTCCACTCGCATCCTTGCGCAGCTGTCCAAACTGACCGAGGGAAAATTGCCGATCATCGGCGTGGGCGGCATTGGTTCAGCCGAAGATGCCTATGAAAAAATCCGCGCTGGTGCGAGCGCGGTGCAGATCTATTCTGCGATGGTCTATCACGGCCTAAGCCTTGCGGGCGATATTGCGCGCGGGCTTGATGCGCTGCTGGCCCGCGATGGTTTTGCCAATCTGTCTGAGGCGGTGGGGACCGGGCGCGACCGCTGGCTTTAAGGCGCCGCGCCCCTAACCGTTCAGGTCTTTCAGCAAGCGCCCGTGTTTGCGCACCTCGGCCACCACATCGCCAAAGGTCAACAGCCCCCGCGATTTGAGCGCGGGCAGCAGTTTCAAAAACGCATCCGCCGTGGCGACGGTATCGCCAATCGCGGTATGGCGCGCCTCTTCGGGGATGGTGATGCCGAGCCGATGGGTCAGCGCATCAAGGCTATGCACCTCTGACTGGCCAAACACCACCGCCGAAAGCAGCACCGTATCGAGCACGGGGTTGTCAAAACTCAGCCCAATCGCGCCCTCTTTGCGGCGCAAAAACTCCATATCAAACGGGGCGTTATGGGCAATGAGCACGGCGCCTTCGGCAAATTTGTGAAACCGCCGCCCAACATCAATAATATCCGGGGCTTCGGCCACCATCGCATCGGAAATGCCATGCACCGCGGTCGAAACTTCGGGGATATGGCGGCCCGGATTGACCAAAGTGTCAAACACCTCGGTCTCGACCCGGCGGCCATTCACAATCCGCACCGCCGCGATTTGCACGATCTCATCGCCTTCGCTGGGCAAGAGCCCGGTGGTCTCGGTGTCAAAGACCACAAAATTCAGGTTCTCCAGCGGCGTCTTGGCCACCTCGCCCTCGCGCGCGCGGCCAAGCAGGTCAAAGTCATACACCACAGCGCGCGGCACCGGCGGCGGGCGTTTGGACACGCGGCGCGCCTCGCGCAATGGCAGGCAAATCCGCCCGCGCCCATCGCCCATATTTTCGGGCCAGATTTCAGAGGCATGGGCCGCAATCACCCGCCGCCCGGTGACATCTTCCATCCCCACTTGCAGCGGATCATCGAGCCAGCTTTCCAGCTCTGAAATCGGCACCTGGGGGCCGCGCCACTCCAGCGCGATCAACGCACCCGCGCCCTCTTCGGTGATCTCAAGGCGCATATCGCCCCGCTCCGGCCCCAGCCGTGCGACCAGCATGGCCAAAAGCGAGACCATCTCAAACCCTTCAAGCCGCAGCATCAAGGGCGCGGTCACCGCCATCAGATCGGGGCCCTCTTGCGCGGCGAGGCGCGCGCGCACCGCCTCGCCCAAATCGGAGGCGCGGATCATCGCAAGCGGCCACCAATCGGCCCGCATCGCCTCGTGCCGCTCAAAAAGCGTGTGGATCGCCGCGCCAAGGTTGGCCGCTTCGGCCCGCGCCGCGCCACGAAATTGCGCGCGCGCCTCGGGTTCCGTCGGGCCATCATCGGCAATCAACACGCCAGTTAGCGATTGCAACGCGGCGGCAGGGCGGCGGATGCGGTCAAACAACTCATCCATCAGCGCTTCGCGGCTCGCATGGGCGCGCATGTCAGACGACACATCGCGCAACGTCAGCACATAGCCCGCGCGGCGGGTCACGTGATGGTCTTCGCCCTCAGAAATAAGCCGCATCCGCGCGGCAAGCGTTTTGCCATCCGCCACACTGGCACACAAAAGATCCGAGGCGGCATCCGGGTCATCGGTTTCCAAAAGCCGCTCATAGGCATGGCAAATCGGCGCGCGGTGCAAATAATCAAACACCCGGCGGTCAAGCCCCGGCGCATGGGTCCCGCCCAAAAGATCGGTCGCTTGGCCATTATAGAAAACAAGCTGGTGCTCGGCGGTGCAAAGCAGCACTCCCACCGGCACGTCGCTCAAGAGCGTTTCCAGCCGCTCTTTTTCCTGCGCAAGACGCGTCGTTTCGCGTTGCACGGATTCGGTCAGCGCAGAGCGCGTTTCGTTCAAATGCTGGGTGATCGCCGCCGCTGCCGGGGCCAAATCGCCCAAATAGCGCGCGGTTTCGGCATCAAGCTCGGTTTCCACCTGCGCATGGGTGCGCGCGCGAATGCCCCCCGCCAGCCGCTCAATCGGCTTGGCAAGGTTTTCATCGAACAAGAACCAAACAGCGGTGATCAGCCCGGTGATCACAAAGCCCGCCACCACGCCACCAATGATGAACCCATCCAGCGCCTCTGGCTCGCCCAGCTTTTCAAAGCCAAAGACCAGCCCCGCTACCAGCGCCGCAATATTGCCCAAGGCGAGCGCCGCGAAAAACAAAAACACGCGCAGACGCAGGCTCAGCCGGGCAAGGTTCATCTCACGCCCCCTCTGCGTCCAAAAGCCTATGCACCTCGTCGCGCAGTTCCTTGAGCTCAAAGGGTTTTGCGATGAAGCCATCGGCCCCAAGCGCCAAGCCTTTGCGCCGCTCCATCGCCGAGCCGCGCGCCGTCATCATCAGGATTTTCACATCTGCCAAGCCGCGATCCGCGCGCACTTCTTGGCAAATCTCATAGCCCGACACCTCGGGCAGCATCACGTCAAGCAGCACCAAATCGGGCTGTTCGGTGCGAATGCGTTCCAGCGCGCCTCGGCCACTTGCGATCCGGTCATGCTCAAACCCTTCGCGGCTCATCAGATAGTCCAGCGCAATCGCGATATTGTCTTCATCTTCGACAATCAAAACGCGCCGTTTTCTCCCCCCGTCTGCCATCTTATCCTCCCGTGCAGGCGGCATTTAACCCCGCGTCTGGCATCGGCGCGGGCAACCATTCGCCTGCACTCAAAGACCCATCCGCGTTCACCGCCGCCTCTCCTCCCAGAATGGCTTGGCGGTGGCCGGTACACTCGTAAGCAACAGTGACAGGCTGGACCGGCCGCCAGCGCGCCACGAGGTAAAGATTGGCCACCACAACATCAGGGGCGGGCTTGGCCCGGTTGGCTGTATCAAGCGCAACAAAACGGTTCGTCACCGGCCAAATATAGCTCCACGGGCGCCAGGGCATCGATTCAGAGTTGGTTTGCAACACCACCGTGCCTTCGGGCAGGCCGTCGCGGGCTGCCGCGTACCAATTATATTCGCCCCAGATCGTGATGCCGAGCATCGCAAGGCCCGCGGCAGCAGGCATGATCCATTTCGGCACCTCAAGGCGTAGCAGCTTGCGCGCGGAATGGCGGATCAAAAAGGCCATCAACCCCGCAAACGCACCTGCGGCGAGCATGATAATGAAATCATTGGTCATTTCAGCTCACCACCGCCTTATTATGGCCCACGGCCGATTGCATCGTGCGCACCACGACAAAGGCATCGCGCAAATGCGCGCGCTCAAAATCGCTCAGATCAGAGGGTGCGAGGAAGTTATCCGGCGCGCGGCCCGATTTGATCAGCGTGGCTTGGTTTTCCAGCCGCATCGTCGCGATCAGATCATAAGCCTCAATCAGATCGCGCGCACCCGAGGCTGAGATCACCCCTGTTGCTTCGGCGGCTTTGAGCCGCGCGCGGGTGTTGGCCTCGGTCAGCTTGCCTTGCAGCGCATAGACGCGGGCCAAATCGGCGACCGGCACCACGCCGTTCATCTTCAGGTCGATATGATTGCGATGCTCGCCCGAGCGGATCGTGGCAAAGCCGCGAATAAGGCCCAAAGGCGGAGTATGCTTGAGCGAATTGGAGATCATATGCGCGACGAAAATCGAATTTTTCGCCGCCATGCCAAGCGTTTGCGCATGTATCTCTTCAAACATCGCAATGCCGCCACCGCCGATCGGGCGCAGGTCAAACATCACCGAAGCGAGCATCTGCGCCTCGGGGTTGGGCGTGTTGATCCAGCCGTTGAAATAGTCGCGCCAAACGCGGGCGGGCTGGCACCAGCGCGGGTTCGTCGCCATCATGTCACCGGGGCAATAGACATAGCCGCAGGTGTTGAGCCCGTCGCAGACGATCTTCGCAAGCGCTTGGAAATATTCCATATCCTCGGGCGTCGCGGCATCATCAATGATCAGGCAATTGTCTTGATCCGAGACCCCGGTTTGCTCTTGGCGACCTTGCGAGCCGCAGGCAAGCCACAGATACGGCACCGGCGGCGCGCCCAATTCACGCTCCGCCATCACCAGAAGGCGGCGGGTGACCGCATCGGCGATATCGGTGATCAGCCGCGTCACCACCTCATGGCTATGGTGCCCGCCCACCAATTGGGTCAGCAGTTGCGGAATGCGCGCGGTCACCGCCGCCATTTCCGATACATTGTCCGCGCTCACCACATCGCGGATCAGCACCGCCGAAGAAACGGCTTGGAAGCGCGTCAGGTCGGTTTGCGTAATCATGCCGACAAAGCGCCCCTCTTCGATGATCGGCAAATGGCCGATACGACGCTCGAGCATGATGTGCAAAATATCCGAGCCCAAAGCCGTCGGCGGCAGGCTCACCGGATCGGGCGTCATCACCGCATTCACAGGCGTCGTGCCCGGCATTTCCCCCGCCAACACCTTATTGGCCAAGTCGCGCACGGTGATGATGCCATGCAGCTTTTTATCGCCACCAACCACGCCCAGCGAAGACACATGCGCATCGCGCATCATTTGCGCCGCGCTCACAACCGTCGTTTCCGGCGGGCAAGACAGCGGCTTACGGGCGATGAGGTCAGCGACCTTTTGCGTGGCAATATCGTTGGAAACCTTTTCGCCGCGCTTGCGGTTGAAGAACCGCTCGAACGAGGGATAGGTCTCGATCAGCCGTTTGAACGTGGGGGTCGGCAGCACAAGGCAAACCGTCTGCTCGGTCGCTTTGGCCTGCGTCGCGGCCAAGCCGTCCCGCATGATGCCCCGCTCGCCAAAAGAGTTGCGCGGACCAAGCAGCGAGACCAGCCCGCCATTGCCATCGGTAATTTCAACCGCGCCTTGTTTGATCAGGTAAAGCCCGCCAATCGGCGTTTGATAAACATAGATCAGCGCTTCGGGGCGGAATTCCATGCGGCGGAAGGAACTGGCCACATCGACCAGCTCGTCACGCGGCAGGGTGTCGTAGGGGTGAACCGTTTCGAGAAAGGCGATGATGGCCGCACGATCGGTTTCCATGACAGCTCCCTTGGTGAAAAGGCATTCGTTCGTAGAGGGTGCGGGCGAGGCAAACGCCCCGCCCGCCTTGGTTTTTAGTGGCCGGTGGCCGCGCCAGCGCCTTTCGGCACGCGGATCGATTCCACCAGTTCGACCACATTGGCCGGGACCGGTTTGGTGATCGACGACACGATGAAGGCCACCGCGAAGTTGATCGCCGCACCCACGGCACCGAAGGAGGTCGATTTGATCGAAAGCAGCAGCGGGTCCGCATCCGAGAAGCTGGCGGTATCGGCGATGAAGAACCAGCCTTTGTGCAAGAAGATGTAGACAACGGTGGTCAACAGACCGGCGAGCATCCCCGCCACAGCGCCCACGTTGTTCACCTTCTTCGAGAAGATCCCCATCATCAGCGCCGGGAAGATCGAGGCAGCGGCAAGGCCGAAGGCCAGAGCCACGGTTTGCGCCGCAAAGCCCGGGGGGTTGAGGCCAAGGTAAGTGGCCACAGCAATCGCCACCGCCATCGCGACACGGGCAGCCATAAGCTCGCCTTTTTCCGAGATGTTGGGGTTGATTTGCCCTTTGATGAGGTCGTGCGACACGGCCGAGGAAATCGCCATCAACAGACCCGCAGCGGTCGACAGAGCGGCCGCAAGACCACCGGCAGCAACAAGCGCGATCACCCAGCCCGGCAGACGGGCGATTTCCGGGTTAGCAAGCACGATGATGTCGCGGTTCACGGTCAGTTCGTTGGCATCGGCATTGCCGACATAGGTGATCAGGCCGTCGCCGTTTTTGTCGTCGAAGGTCAGCAGGCCGGTTTTGGCCCAGTTGTTGACCCACTCCAGATCAGCGCCCGAAGCATCTTGACCGGCTTCGATTTCCGCCAGCGACAGAGCTTGGCCGTCAACCCCGTTAGGGTAGAAGGTGTTGATCAGGTTCAGACGCGCCATAGCCCCCACGGCCGGAGCCGTCAGATAAAGCAGCGCGATGAAGACCAGCGCCCAGCCCGCCGACGAGCGCGCATCGGCCACTTTCGGCACGGTGAAGAAGCGCACGATCACGTGCGGCAGACCCGCGGTGCCGATCATCAGCGAAACGGTGAACAAGAACATGTTCAGCGTGGTGTCGGACTGTTCAAGGTAGGATTTGAAGCCCAGATCGGTGACAAGGCCCTCAAGCGTCGAGAGGATCGGCGCACCGGTCGAAACGTCGTTCGAGAACAGGCCCAGCGCCGGGATCGGGTTGCCGGTCAGGTTGAGCGAGATGAAGACCGCCGGGATCGTGTAGGCGATGATCAGCACAACATATTGCGCAACCTGCGTGTAGGTGATGCCCTTCATGCCGCCAAGAACGGCATACATGAACACGATCGCCGCACCGATGAAGAGGCCGGTGGTGTTCGACACTTCCAAGAAGCGCGAGAAGGCGACGCCCACACCGGTCATCTGACCGATCACATAGGTGATCGACGCGATGATCAGGCAGACAACGGCCACAGTCCGCGCGGCTTGGCTGTAGAAGCGGTCGCCAATGAATTCCGGCACGGTGAATTTGCCGAATTTGCGCAGGTAAGGCGCAAGCAGCATGGCGAGCAGCACATAGCCGCCGGTCCAGCCCATCAGATAGGCGGAGGTGTCATAGCCACCAAAGGCGATGATACCAGCCATCGAGATGAAGGAGGCCGCAGACATCCAGTCCGCACCGGTGGCCATACCGTTGAGCACCGGGTGAACCCCTTGGCCCGCAGCATAGAACTCAGCGGTCGAGCCCGCACGGGCCCAGATCGCGATACCGATGTAAAGCGCGAAGGTCGCGCCCACAACGATCAGGTTAAGAACGAATTGATCCATGTTTCCGAGCCTCCCTTACTCATCCACGCCGTGTTCACGGTCGAGTTTGTTCATGCGGAACGCGTAAGCGAAGATCAGCACGAGGAACACGAGGATCGAGCCTTGCTGGGCGAACCAGAAGCCAAGGTCGGTGCCGCCAATACCGATGCCCGCGAGCATCGGGCGCAGCAAGATGCCGAAGCCGAACGAACAGACGAACCAGATCACCAGAAAGACCAAGATCGTCTGGATGTTCGCTTTCCAATAGGCATTGGACGAAGAATTGTCCGCCATGAGCGTTACTCCCTGTTTTTATCTCTCCAGACGGGCCCCCTCCCGGAGCCCATCCCTCCCCAATTCAGGCCGAGACGCGTGTCACGATCGACCCAAGGTCAGAGGCAACCGTCGCGATGGGTGCCATCGCATCGACCGTCTCCAAAACGCCGAGCGCCCGATAATGGGCAATCAGCGGCGCCGTTTGCGCGTGGTAGGCCTCCAACCTGGCCCGCGCCGTCTCGGCATTATCGTCAGCGCGGCGTTTGAACACCGTGCCGCCGCATTTGTCACAAGTGCCCGGCTCCACGGGCAGCTTGAATTGATCGTGATAGCCCTCGCTGCAAATGGCGCAGGTATAGCGCCCAGCCACGCGGGCAATCATCGCCGCATCATCGACTTCTAGGCTGATCGCGGCGGTCACTCCCTGCCCCGCAGCGGCCAGCAAATCGTCAAGAGCGGCGGCCTGCCCCGCAGTGCGGGGGAAGCCATCCAAAATCACACCGGCTTTCACATCCGGCGCGGCCATGCGGTCTTGCAAGATCGCGAGCACAATCTCGTCACTGACAAGCCCGCCCGCTTCCATCACCGCTTTCGCCGCAAGGCCCGCGGGCGTGCCCGCGGCCACCGCCGCGCGCAACAAATCCCCGGTGGACAGCTGGATCAGGCCAAAGCGCTGTTCCAGCATCCGCGCCTGCGTGCCCTTGCCCGCGCCCGGAGGCCCGAGCAAGATCAGCACGGCGGGTTTGGTGGTCGCCTGTGCGTCCACCGGATCAGCCCCGGTTCATACGGTTGTCGATCAGCTCTTGCACCACCGAGGGATCGGCCAAGGTGGAGATGTCGCCAAGCGCGCCATAGTCGTTCTCGGCGATCTTGCGCAGAATGCGGCGCATGATCTTGCCCGAGCGGGTCTTCGGCAGGCCCGGCGCCCATTGAATGAGATCCGGCGAGGCAATCGGGCCGATTTCGGTGCGGACCCATTTCACCAGATCTTTGCGCAGCTCATCGCTCGGTTCGACGCCGTTCATCAGCGTGACATAGGCGTAGATGCCTTGGCCCTTGATGTCGTGCGGGTAGCCCACCACGGCGGCCTCGGCCACTTGCTGATGCGCCACCAGCGCGCTTTCGACCTCGGCGGTGCCCATACGGTGGCCCGAGACGTTGATCACGTCATCGACGCGGCCGGTGATCCAGTAGTAGCCGTCTTTGTCGCGGCGGCAGCCGTCCCCGGTGAAGTAGTAGCCGCGATATTGGCCAAAGTAGGTTTCTTGGAACCGGTCATGGTCGCCCCAAACGGTGCGCATTTGGCCCGGCCAGCTATCGGAGATGCACAGCACGCCTTCGCATTCGACTTCGCCAATCCGCACAGCGGTTTGCGGGTCCAGCACGACCGGCTTCACGCCAAAGAACGGGTTGGTGGCCGAGCCCGGCTTGGTCGCCGTGGCGCCCGGCAGCGGCGTCAGCATGTGGCCGCCGGTTTCGGTCTGCCAGAAGGTATCGACGATCGGGCATTTGCCTTTGCCGACATAGGTATCATACCAAGTCCACGCCTCGGGGTTGATCGGTTCGCCCACCGAGCCCAGCACTTTGATGCTGGAAAGGTCATATTTCTCAACCCATTCCGGACCTTGGCCCATCAGCGCGCGGATCGCGGTCGGCGCGGTGTAGAACTGGTTCACCTTATGCTTTTCACACACGGCCCAGAACCGGCCCGCATCCGGGTAAGTCGGCACGCCTTCGAACATCACCGTGGTCGCACCATTCGCGAGCGGCCCGTAGATGATGTAGCTGTGACCGGTGACCCACCCCACGTCGGCGGTGCACCAGAACACATCGCCGTCATGGTAGTCGAAGGTGTATTGATGCGTCATCGCGGCATAAACGAGATAGCCGCCGGTCGTGTGCACCACGCCCTTCGGTTTGCCGGTCGAGCCCGAGGTGTAGAGGATGAACAGCGGATCTTCGGCGTTCATCGGGCGCGGCGGGCATTCGGGCGAGACGTGATCCATGAGGTAGAGCAGGTCAACGTCGCGGCCATGCACCCACGAAATTTGGTCATTGGTGCGTTTCACCACCAAGCAGCGCACCTTGTCCGAGCAGTGCAGCAGCGCGGCATCGGTGTTGGCTTTGAGCGGCGTGCGGCGCCCCCCGCGCGGCGCGGTGTCAGCGGTGATCACCAGCTTCGCGTTACAGTCGTTGATCCGGTTCGCCAGCGCGTCCGGCGAGAAACCCGCGAACACGATCGAGTGGATCGCACCGATCCGCGCGCAAGCCAGCATCGCATAGGCGGCTTCGGGGATCATCGGCAGGTAGATCACAACCCGGTCGCCGCGCATGATGCCTTGGCTGAGCAGCACGTTCGCCATCCGGTTCACCTTCTCGGACAGCTCCTTGTAGGTGATGTGCTGGGCGGGCTCATTCGGATCATCGGGTTCAAAGATGATCGCGGTTTGCAGCGAGCGGTCTTTCAAGTGGCGGTCGATGCAGTTCACCGAGG
Source organism: Rhodobacter aestuarii (assembly GCF_900156655.1). Classification (GTDB taxonomy): domain Bacteria; phylum Pseudomonadota; class Alphaproteobacteria; order Rhodobacterales; family Rhodobacteraceae; genus Rhodobacter; species Rhodobacter aestuarii. The sequence continues at coordinate 44,625 of NZ_FTOG01000009.1, forward strand.
CGTTCAGCACGCCATCTTCGAACCATTTGATCGAGACTTTGCCAAAGGTGAAATCGGTGTTTTTGACCTTGGTGTAAGGCGTCATCCAATCAAGACGCTTGCCTTCGCGGGCCCAGAAGGCGTCCGGGTTCTCGATCGATTCCCGATACATCTCCAGGTATTTCTGATGATCCGCATGCGCGTTCTCGAACCCTGCCGGAACCTCGCGCATTTCGGGCGCGGTGATGGGCTGCGTCTGGGTGTTCATGGCCTCTCCTCCCAAGATGATGCGGCCCGTGGCCGCCGTCTGCCGCAAGGTCACTCCCGCGGCGCTCTACCCCACACACACTGTAAACCAATTGTGAGCGTTCATGTAAGCCCCTACGTGCAATGACTTTTTTTGTAAATTTATTGACTGATAAGGCGATAAGCTTGTAAATTTTTTGAAAAGGCACAGAGATTTGGCATTGCGTTTCAACCCTTTGCCGTTTCGCCCTTCACGGGTGGCAAAAGTCGATAGCGCAACCGCTGCGATGCAGCACTGCATGTGCGGCAAACACAGTATCGCAGCCCCCGGCCAACCCCTATGGGGTGCGTGGCGGTTTTCCAGCAGATTCGCAGGTGATTCGGCCCTAGCCGTCGAGTTGCGCCAAGGCGGCCCCGGCATCGGCGCTGTAGCGCAAAGCGGGCTCTTCGAGCCCCTGCGCACGCATCGCCGCCTCAAGCCCGGGAGCCGCGCCCACAATGACCAAATGCCCGCCCTTGCGCGCCATCTTTTGCGCCAGTTGCAAGATCATCCGCGCCCCAGTGCTATCGACAAAGCCGACCTCGGACATATCGAGCAAAATCGCGCGCGGGTGCTGCACGATCCGATCCAGCACAGAGCCAAGCCGCGCGACCGAGCCAAAGAAAACCGCGCCGCGCAGGTGATAGGTCACCACATCCGGGCGCTGGGTCTCCGCATCGCTTGCATGGGTCGCGCCCTCGGCCAAAAGCGTCATCTCTGCCATATGCCGAATGAAGACGAGCCCGCCCAGCGCGAAGCCAATCACAATCCCTTCGGCCAGATCGCGGAAGGTCACCACCAAGAAGGTGACGATCAGCACCAAAGCATCGCCGCGCGATGAACGGATCAACGCCGCCATCTCATGCCGCTCGATCATGTTCCAAGCGACAATGCCCAAAAGCCCCGCCAAAGCGGCAAGCGGAATATACCCCGCCAAAGGCGCGGCAATCAGCATGAAGGCGAGAATGAACAGCGCATGAAACACGCCCGCCACCGGCCCATGCGCGCCCGCACGCACATTGGTGGCGGTCCGCGCAATCGTGCCGGTGACGCAAAACCCACCAAACAGCGCCGCGCCCATATTGGCCACGCCCTGCGCGACAAGTTCGGTATTGGAACGGTGCTGCGTGCCCGACATACCATCGGCCACAATCGCCGACAGAAGCGATTCAATCGCCCCCAGCAGCGTGAAACTCGCCGCCCAAGGCAGCGCGGCGCGCAACGCCTCAAGGCTGACATCAGGTAGGCTCGGCGCGGGCAACAAACGCGGCAAGGCGCCAAAGCGGGAATGGATCGTCTCAATCGGCAAATGCAAAAGCGTCGCCACCACGGTGACCAGCGCAATCCCCAACAACAGGCTGGGCAGGCGCGGCGCAAAGCGCTTGATCGCCTCAATCACCACCACGGTCGTAAGCGCGACTCCAATCGCGGCGGGCGTCACGGTATCGCGCGCCGCCCAAAGCGCCCCCAGCTTTTCCAAAATCGACCCCGGCTCGCCGCCCGCCAGCGTCAGCCCCATCATGTCTTTGATTTGGCTTGCGAAAATAATCACGCCGATGCCCGCCGTGAAACCGACCGTCACCGGGTAAGGCATGTAGCGAATGGTCTGCCCAAGCCTTAGCAGCCCCAAAATCGCCAGCATAATGCCAGACAGAAAGGTCGCCAGCACCAGCCCGGACACCCCGGTTTGCGTCACACAGGCGAGCACCAAAACGATAAACGCCCCCGCTGGCCCGCCGATCTGAAAGCGCGACCCGCCCAGCGCGGAAATCAAAAATCCGCCCACAATCGCGGTGAAAAGCCCGCGCTCCGGCCCCACACCCGAGGCAATCGCAATCGCCATCGAAAGCGGCAGCGCCACAATTGCCACCGTCAACCCCGCCACCACGTCCTGGCGCAGCGCCGCCAGCCCATAGCCCTCGGCAAAAGCGGTAACAGACATCGGCAAAAGGGGCTCAACCCCAGCCTTGGCAGGCGAACGGGTGGTATGCATGGACGGTGCTTTCGTTCAGGATGGCGGGACCAAACGCCCCGCCCCCGCCCTTGTCAAGCACGCACAACTCACGCTTGCGCGATTATCTCGCCCGTTTAATTCGGCGTATCCATGCGGATCACGGTGTTGATCTTGCCCTTCGCCGCCTCGGGCCACGTGACGGTGACCAAATCATGGTTCGCCCCTTGCTCCACAGTCACATAAGGCATCGCCGTCACCCGCGCATTCGCCCCATTGGTCACCGCGCCCACCGCCACCAAGCTTTCGACATTGCGCGCCCAACCGCCAAAGGGCAAATAGGCCGCCGCATCCACCGTCCAAACCGCCTGCACGCTTGCCACAGTGGTCTGCACAAAGACCGGGTTCACCGTGATCTGGTTCACCGCGTTGAACATATTGTTTTCAAAAACAACGTTGCGCATCCGCCAATAGTCGAGCGTGGCAAAGCTGGTATCGACCTTCTCAATCCGGTCAATCGCCCCATTGAGCGATTTGAACACATTGCCCGTCACGCTCAACCCATGCACGAAATGCCCGGTCCCATAGGGCTTGACCGAGAACCACGTCACCCAAGGCGCGCAGTTGATATGCACGAAGGTGTTGCCCGTCACCGTCAGCCCGCCAAAGGAATAATCCGTCCCCAGATCGGGCGTGGCGTCATATTCGTTCGTCCATTCAATGATGTTGTCGTCAATGTAATTGCCCGTCACCGCCGATTGCACATTGGTCTGGGCGAACACGAGCCCCGGCAGCCGGGTGGCATTGCTTTCATCATCGCCCTGAAACCAATGGTTCCCGATGATCAAATGCCCCGAGCCGTTGAAGATCATCGTCAGCCCAAAGCGCACAAAGACAGACTCGCGGATTTTCGCATCATTGGCGTTGACGTTCAGCGCAACGCTGGTGCGGTCCTGTGCAGGCACCGACATCTCGTTTGACAGGACATTGCACCGATCCACCGTCAGGTTCTGGCAGCCCCGCCCGGGCGAGCTAATCACCCGGTCTTTGGGCCGCACCACCCAGCAATCGCGCATCTGAAAGTTTTCGCCATTGGGTGCCAGCATCACCACGCTGGCCCAGCCGTTGCACAAAAACTCGATATTATCGAGCGTGAAGCGCGACAGCGCATCAAAGCCGGAAAAATCAAAGATGTAGCGGTCGCGGGTAAAGGTCAGTGTCCGGGTGCCCGAGCCGCCGTAAAGCGGCTCCGACAAGGTGAGCGACCCCGCCCCCACATTGCGCGCCCGCACATAAACCTCGCGCCCAACGCCAGTGCCGGAGATCCGCGCCCCCACCGGAATATTGGAGATATTCGCAACCCCGGTCAGTTGATAAGCCTGCGCGCTGTTATAGGTGGCCTGCGAGGTCACAACGCTCGACACCCAAGCCGGATCTTCAATCACATTGATCTGGCCATTGGTAATCACCCGGCGGTTCGCAAAACTCGTCACATCGGGGCAGATCGCGGCCACATCAATCGGCCCGCTCAATTCCACCCGGCGCCCGCACAGATCAAAGCTGTTGTGATCTGTATAGCCCAAAAGCGCCTGTATCCCCTTTTTCAGCGCCAGTTCCTCATCGCCAAAGGCGCGCGCATAGGTCGGGAAATCAAAGCTGCCCGCCAATGCAAGCCGCGCCGCATCGGGCATCACCAAAGTGCCGACAAACCGCATCGGCGCATTCAAAAACAGTGACGAACCGATGTAATAGCTCCCCTCCGGCACCAAAATTGCGCGCCCTGCGGCGGCAGCATCTGCGGCGGCAAAAGCCGCCCGATCATTGGTCACCCCATCTCCGACAGCGCCAAAATCGCGCACATCGACCCAGTCCATCATCTCGCGCAAAAACGCCTCGGTGATGTCTTCAATCTCGATGTCTTCAATCCGTACCACGCCGTTGTTGAGCCCGGTAAGATCAAGCCCAAAATGGCCATAAGCCACCCCGGTGCCCCAGTTCATATCAACGCCGCCGCGCGCGCCGGTGCCGACAATCGCGCTCACCGTTTCAACCCGCCCATAGGCCGTCAGATCGACGCTTGGCCCCACCTCATCCAGCCCGCTGACATGGGTGCCCGATGCGCTCATCGCATAGCCCGCAATCCGCACTGAACAAAGGTTGCCCGAAACCGCCTTCACCTTGGCCGTGATCCGCAAATAAACGCCGGGCAGGATCGGCGTTTGCCCCATGTAGCGTAGCTTTTGCGTGGTTTGCGTCTTCACCATCTCAAGGCAGGAGCCAAAATTGGCATCCGCCGCCACCAAAGCCGCATTGGCCGCCCCGGCATAAGTGGCCGACCCCGCCGTCCCGTTTTCGCTCGACCAGTGATCAAGCCCCGCTTCAAACAGGGGCGGCATAAGGGTCACTCCGTCGGTAATCGCAATATTCATCCGCCTCTCCTCTTGCTTGGCTTTGCCAAATGGCAAACGGCTCCGAGCGCGGCGCCACAGGGCCCCGCGCAGCCCTTTGGGCCACATCTGATCTGGAAATTTGCCGGGCGCACCCCGCCCTCGGCTCCAGCAGAACTAGCGAGAAAGGTTAAAGAACTTCTGAGACCAGCGTGCGCCTGCGGCCTTTGCGCATCTGTCGCGCGCTTGTCACATGAGCGTCACAGCGTCATGATGGGGTCGCGCCAAAAGACCCAAGGATTGGTTGATGGCCTTCGTTTTTACCCCCGATACGCACACGGTTTCCGACACGATCCGCGCCCTTGCCTGCACGGAACTGACCCTTGCCGCCAAGCGCGCGCGCAACGCCAAACCGAACAGCTCGCCGCTGCATCGGCTGCGCAAACATATCAAGAAAACCCGTGGCCTGTTGCGGCTCACCGCCCCTGCCTTCTCGGATTTCGACATCGAAAACAAAGCCCTGCGGGAGGCGGCAGCGGGCATCTCAAACCTGCGCGATGCAGAGGTGCTGCATGTCACGCTCGGCTTTTTCATGGGCGATCCGGCAACCGACACGGCCGCGCGCAAGCTCTCGCGCGCCTTGCCCGCGTCGGTTACTGCCCCCGACCCGGAAGCCATCATCCAATTTGCCGAACAGGTTGAGGCGATCCAATCGCGCGTGAAATCGTGGGAATTTGAGGCAGAGGGCTGGGATCTGCTTTCCCAAGGGCTCACCCGCACACTGCATCAAGCGCAACGCCGGATGAAAGTGGCGCGCAAGCACCCCACGGCCGAAAACCTGCATGCGTGGCGCTCGCGGGTCAAGCATCACTGGTATCACACACGGCTGCTCACGCCGATCTGGCCCGAGATGATGGCCGCCCAAGCCAGCGCTGCCGACACATTGGGCGAGGCTTTGGGCCTGCATCATGACCTCTGCGCGCTGGAAGCCGCCCTCCCCGGCCCGCTGACCGAAGCAGAGGCCGCAGCCCTTGGCGCGGCAATCACCGCGCGCAAGGATATCTTGGAACTTCAAAGCTTTGCCATCGGCGCCCGGCTTTTTGCCGACCCGCCAGAGGCGCTCGCCGCGCGGTGGGGCAAATGGTACAAGCTGTGGCGGCGCGAAACCGCGCCGCGCTGATCAGGCTTTATTCGCCAACTCACCCGCCAAAGCACGGCGCATCAGCGCAATGGTCTCATTCACGCCATAAAGCGCGATGAAGCCGCCAAAACGCGGGCCTTGGGATTGCCCCAGCAGCACCTCGTAAAGCGCGGTGAACCAATTGCGCAGCGGCTCAAACGCATGGTCTTTGCCCACGGCAAACACCATCGTTTGCAGCGCATCCGCCGGATCTTCAAACTGCTCATGCAGATCGGTCGCCGGCAATGCTTCAAGCCGGGAAAGCAGGTCTTCAATCGCCGCGCGCTCTTGGTCATTGGGCAGCCGGAAGGTCAGCGTCGGCGCCACGAAATCTTGGAAGTAGCGCACCGCATAGCCTGCGGCGGCGTCCAGATCGGGGTGGGTTTCGGGGCTGGCTTCGGGCGCATAGCGTTTGATAAAGCCCCAAAGCCCGGCCTTATCCGTCGCCCCCGCCACCGAGGCAAGGTTGAGCAGCATCGCAAACGGCACCACCATATTCGACTCGGGCGGCTGGCCACCGTGAATGTGCCACACCGGGTTGTCGATTTGCTTGGCAACGTCCTGCGTCGGGAAGGCGCGGAGTTGCTGGTGGTATTCATCCACCGCTTTCGGGATCACATCCCACCACAACCGTTTCGCGGTTTTCGGCTTTTGATACATGAAATAACCGAGGCTTTCCGTCGCCGCATAGCTCAGCCATTCATCAATCGTCAGGCCATTGCCTTTCGACTTGGAAATCTTCTGACCTTGGTCATCCAAGAACAGCTCATAGGTAAAGTGCTCCGGCGCACGGCCCCCCAGCACGCGGCAAATGCCATCGTAAATCGGCGTGTTGGTGGAGTGGTCCTTGCCATACATCTCGAAATCGACATCAAGCGCGGCCCAGCGCATGCCGAAATCGGGCTTCCATTGCAGCTTCACATTGCCGCCGGTGACGGGCAGCGTCCATTCGCGGCCTTCTTCATCGTCAAAGGTGATCTCGCCGTTTTTCGCATCGACGTTCTTCATCGGCACGTAAAGCACGCGCCCCGTTTCCGGGTGGATCGGCAAGAAGCACGAATAGGTCTGCTGGCGTTCCTCACGGAGCGATTTCAGCATGATCGCCATGATCTGTTCATAACGCTCGGCACACAGCATCAGCATGTCATCGAACTTGCCCGATTTGTAGTAATCGGTCGCGCTCGCGAATTCATACTCAAACCCGAACGTATCCAAGAACCGGCGCAACATCGCGTTGTTATGGTTGCCAAAGCTGTCAAACTCGCCAAACGGGTCCGGCACGGCGGTCAGCGGCTTTTGGATATTGGCTTTCAGCAAATCCTGCTGCGGCACGTTTTCCGGCACTTTGCGCATCCCGTCCATATCGTCGGAAAAGCACAGAAGTTTGGTCGGAATATCCGAGATAATCTCAAAGGCGCGGCGGATCATCGTGGTGCGCTGCACCTCCCCAAAGGTGCCAATATGCGGCAGACCCGACGGGCCATAGCCCGTTTCGAACAGAACATAGCCCTTCTTGGGCGGTTCCTTTTCGTAGCGTTTCAGCACCCGGCGCGCTTCCTCAAAAGGCCAGGCTTTGGAGTTCATCGCAGCGTCGCGCAGGGTGGTCATGGTCTATCCTCATACAGGCGCCCCATGCGCCTCGCGCTTGCACTATTGAACGGGCGCGCGAAGGTCAATAATTCTTGGGGACACAGCATAAGGATCAACGCCCGTGACCGACACCCTTCCCTCGCTTTCGCCGCAAGATGCGCTCGTCGCCGTGATGGTGGCGGTCTCGGTCTCCGACGAAGCGATCCGCACCTCGGAACTGATCGCCATCGAGCGGATGGTGAACCACATGCCGATTTTCGCCAGCTACGACATCGATCGCATCCGCGTCGTTGCACAAACGGTCTATGCGCTGTTTGAAGAAGAAGAAGGGCTAGAGGCTTTGTTTGGCCTTGTCCGCGAAGCCCTGCCCGAAAAATACTTTGAAACCGCCTATGCGCTCGCCTGCGATGTTGCGGCGGCGGATGGTATTTTGCACCAGCCCGAATTGCGCATGCTTGAGGAAATCCGCTCTGAACTGGCGATTGATCGGCTGCATGCCGTGGCCATCGAATGGGGCGCGCGGGTGCGCCACATGAAGCTCTAAGCACCGCTGCGCCCCTTGGTCCGGGCTCCCCTCCGGGCCAAGGACTAGCGTGCAAAGCTGATCGGCACGGCAAATCCGTAGCTGGGCTTGCTCAGCCCTTTGGGCGCGGCGGGAAACCGCCCCGCGCGTTTCACAGCAGAAAGCGCCGCCGTATCCAGCGCCGCATGGCCCGAACTGCGCGCGACCTGTGCCGCGATAAGCCGCCCATCGCGCCCTACCGTCACCTGCACCACCACCCGGCCGGAAGCGCGGCCTGCCGCTTTGGGGTAGCTTTTGCGCCGCTCAATCCGCGCGCGCAGCTCTGCGCCCCATTGCCGCAACAGGCTTTGCTCTTGCCCCGGCGCAAGGCTTGCGCGCGCGGCGGCAGGCGCCTTGCGCCCCGCTTGCACGCCACCGCCCTGCCCCGCAGCCCGACTTTCAGCACGCATTTCCGCCTGAATCTCGGGCTTTGCTCGGGGCTTTGGCATGGGTTTACGCGGCACTTCCTGCGCAGGTTCCGCCAGGCGCAAAGGATCGGGCGCGGCGACCACGGGCGGGGCAAGCGGCAAAACCATCGCTGGCGCGGGCAAGCGCATCTCGGGCATCAAATCAACAAAGGCCACTGCGGCAAGGCTGGCAAGCTCTGCACCGCCCGCGCCCGCCGCCTCGGCCCCCTCCGGCACCACGGTGCGCGCGCCAAACCCCGCCATCACCGCCCCATGCAGCGCAAGTGAAAGCCCCAGCCCCAAGAGCACGACCCGCCCACCGCTCGCAGGCCGCTCTGCGCCCAAAGCCAAACTCACGGGGCCTGCTCCAACCCGACAAGGCCGATGCGGGTAAACCCCTCCGCCCGCAAGGTATCAAGCAGGCGCATCATTTCGCCATAGGGCACGGCTTTGTCGCCAGACACGTAGATCCGCGCCTCTGGGTCGCGCGCCATCGCCTCGGCCAGCCGCTTCGGCAAGTCCTCGGCGGTCACCAAATTCCGCCCCAGCATCAGTTGCCCATCCTCTTGCAGGCTCACCAGCACCGGCTCTGCCGGGCGCGGCATGGGTATGGCGGAAGCGGGGGGCAAATCAACCGGCACATCCACGGTGGAAAGCGGTGCCGCCACCATGAAAACGATCAGCAATACCAGCATCACATCAATGAACGGCGTGAGGTTGATCCCCACCGAAGGAGAAAGATCGTCCTCCATCACTCTGCCACCAGATGCAGCGCAGCGGGGCGGGCGAGCATCCGCGCCCGGTCCAAATCCCGCGACAAGTGCTGTTCAACCAGCGCGCGACAATCGGCGAGCGCGACGCGATAACCGCCCAAAGCCCGCGTCAGATGGTTGTAAAGCAGCACCGCCGGGATCGCCGCCACCAAGCCCAAGGCGGTGGCCATCAAGGCTTCGGCAATGCCGGGGGCGACCACGGCAAGGCTTGAAGAGCCGCTTTGCGCAATCCCCACAAAAGCGCCCATAATTCCCCAAACCGTGCCGAAGAGCCCCACAAAAGGCGCAGTCGCCCCCACAGACCCCAGCACCGTTGCACCAGATTGCATCGCCCGCGCGGCCCCTGCCTCGATACGGGCGAGTTCGCTTGCCGCGCGGTCTTTCACCCCGACGCCGGGCAGCCCTTGCGAGGCGTGCATTTCCGCCTGCGCCGCCGTCAGCATCCGCGCCACGATCCCCCCGCGCGGCAAGCGCAACTCCAGCTGCAGCTGCCCCGCTTTGGCAAGCGCGCGATAATCCCGCGCCAGCGCGCGGCGCGCCATGGCGATCTGCAGCAGCTTGCCCGCCCAAAGCGCCCAGACCAGAACCGAGGCCGCGATCAGCCCCAGCATCACCAGTTGCACCAGATCACCCGCCGCCATGAACATCGCCAAGGGGGTGAGCGCCTCGGCCTCCTGCGCGCCGCGCAGGGCACTTGCCACGGCACCTAGGCCTAAACGCTCCAGAACCGCGATCAACATCATATCAACCGGCATCGGAACCCTCCTTCCACGTCAAATGGTTACAGCTCTCAAGCGGGTGCAGAACAAGACCACCCTCGACCGTGGCGATGTGGCAATGAATGCCAAAGACGCGGCCCAACAGATCGGGCGTCAGCACCTTTTCGGGCGCACCATCGGCAACGATCTGGCCGTGATCTAGCACCACGATCCGCGCACAAAACCGCGCCGCCAGCCCCAGATCATGCAGCGAGGCCATCACCACCCGCCCCTCTGCGGCGCGGGCGGCAAAAAGCTTCATGCAGGCAATCTGATGCGCCGGGTCGAGCCCGGCGATCGGCTCATCCGCCAGCAAAATCGGCGTGTCTTGCGCCAAAGCCCGCGCCATCAGCACCCGCGCCTGTTCCCCGCCCGAAAGCGCGGTGGCAGGCCGCTCGGCCAAATGCGCCACATCCATTCGTGCCAGCGCGGCTTGCACCTGCGGCGCATCGCGACGCCCGTTTTGCGCCAAAGCGACAAGGTCAATCACCGGCATCGGCCAAGCGATCTCGCGCGCCTGCGGCAGCCATGCCGCGATGCGGGCGCGCACGGCAGGCGACAGGCGTGCAAGCGAGCTATGCCCCTCGGCCCCCACCAAGCCGAGCGCCGCGCGCAACAGCGTGGATTTGCCCGCACCATTCGGGCCGATCAGCCCAACAAACTCCCCCGGATGCAGATGCAAATTGGTCTGTTGGAGCACGCGCCGTTTGCCCCGCAAGACAGAGAGGTTTTCAAGCACCAGATCGGTCATGCTGCCCCCCGCATTCGCCAGATCAGATGAAAGAAAACCGGCGCGCCGACCAAAGCCATCAAGACGCCAAGTTTCAGATCCTGCCCCGGCAGCACCTTGCGCACCGCTATATCGGCCGCGAGCACCAAAAGCGCCCCGCCCAAAGCCGAAGCTGGCAAAAGCCGCGCCGGGTTCGCGCCAACAAGCGGGCGCAGAACATGCGGCACCACCAGCCCCACAAAGCCCACCGTGCCCGCCACCGCCGTGGCCGCCCCCACTGCGGCTGCCGTGCCAAGGGTGATTGCCAGCCGCAACCGCCGAAGGTTCACCCCCATCGAGGCAGCCGCCTCTTCTCCCAAGGTCAGCGCCTCAAGCCCATGCGCAGACCGCGCCAGCAAAAGCCAGCCAAGCGCCATCACCGGAGCGGCAACCGCCACCTGCGTGAAAGAGGTATCGGCAAGCGAGCCCATCATCCAAAACACGATGTCATGCGCGGCAAAGGGGTTGGGCGAGAGGTTAAGCACCAAAGCAGTCAGCGCCGAGGCGAGCGCCGAAAGCGCGATCCCGGCCAAAATCAGCGCCAAAGTGCCGCCGCCTGCGCCCGCCAAAAACAAGATCGCGCCAACGCCAAGAAGCGCGCCCAAAAGGGCCGCCCCCGGCAAAGCGAGCGGTACAGTGGCGGCCAGCCCGGTTTGCAGCGCCAGCACCGCCCCCAAAGCCGCCGCAGCGGAAATGCCGATCACCCCGGGCTCGGCCAAAGGGTTGCGCAAAAGCCCCTGCATCGCCGCGCCCGCCAAGCCAAGGCTCCCCCCCACCATCACCGCCAAAATCGCGCGCGGCAGCCGAATTTCGCGCATCACAATATCAAGCGGGCCTTCGCCGCCCCAAAAGAGCGCCTTCAGACTGCGGATCGGTCCAACATCGGCAACGCCTGTCAAAAGCGACAAAAGAAACAGCGCCAAAACAGCAAAGGTCAGCGCAGCCAAAAGCTTACGGTTCACTGTGCGCCCTCCTGCCCAGTGCGCAGCCCCTCGACCGCGTCCAAAACAGCAGGCAGGCCGCACACCCAATCGGGCGTTTGCACCGCAGCCTTGCGCCCGGTCAGCACATGCAACGCGGGATGGGCCAAGACCTCTTCTGAGCGGGCATGACCTGCGCGGCTATGCCCCTCAATCACCAGATCGGGGTCGGCCAGCACCAAGGCCTCTAGCGGTAGAAAACTGCCCCCTTTGCGCCCCAAGCGTTCCGCCAAATGATCATATCCGGCGGTGGAAATGATCTCTGCCGCCAGACTTTGGCTGCCCGACATATAGCCCCGCGCCGACCAAGTCGCGGCAACCGGGCGCGGCCCCTCGGGCTGCTTGGCCTGCAACTGCGCCAGCCGTGTGTCAAAAGCCGCCACGATCTCCGCCGCGGCCCGGTCACGCCCCAACACCTGCCCCATCTGCAGGATATCCGCGCGCAGATCGGCAAAGCTTTGCGCGGGTTCAAAAATCTCCACCCGGATACCCAGATCGCGCAGCATGTTGACGGTGGTTTGCGCGGTGTATCGCCCCGCCAGCACCAGATCGGGGCGGTCCAGATAGATCTCTTCCGCCTTGCCGTGGTTCACCTTGTAGCCCTGCGCCAGCTCGGCCAGCACCGAAACAGAGGGATCGCGCGCCAGCATCGTGACCGAGCGCAATTGCCCCGGCGCAGCCAAAAGCATCGCCAATTGATCGGTGCACAGGTTGATGGAGACCACGCGCGCAGGCGCGGGCTCTGCCCAAGCGGGAACACTGGCGGCGAGCCCCGCCGCCAGCATAAAAGCCAAACTAGAACTGCGCACGGAAGCCCACATACACCGCCCGATCCGAGGTGCCGTACCCGCTAATCGTTTGATATTCTTCGTCGAAGAGGTTTTCGATATGCAGATAGGCCTGTTTCCCGGCGCCAAAGTCATAGCGGACGCCTGCGTTGGCGACGGTGTAATTGGCCAGCGTGCCGGGCCGGTCGATCACCCGTTCAACCGTAAGAAGCCCGGTCCAGTCCGGCGTCAGCGCCATTTCGGCACTTAGGTTCAGATCATGGCGCGCAACGCCCGCCCAAGCATTGGCCGCCATGCCTGTGCCCGCGCTTTGGGTATAGGTGTAATTGCCCTTAAGCGTGAGCGGCTCGCTCACCGCCGCCTCGGCCTCAAGCTCTAGCCCGCTGCGCCGGGTGGTGCCGGGCACTTGCGCATAGCAACCAAAAGCCTGCCCGCAAGAGGTCGCGGCATAATCAAACCCAATCAGGTTTTTCGCCTCAAGCCAAAACGCGGTGGCCCTCAGGCTGGCCGCCTCTCCCCAGCGTTTTTCGACCCCAAGCTCGGCGCTGGTGCTTTTTTCAACCGCCATCGCCGCATCGCCATAGGGGCCGTAAAGCTCATAAAGCGAGGGCGCGCGGAAACCGTTCCCCAGCGAAGCCCGCAACAGTAGATCTTCTTGCAGCCGATAGACACCAGAGAGCCGCGCCGAGGTGAAACCGCCATAAGTTTCGTGATCGTCATGGCGCAGCGTGGCCGAAAGGTCGGCCCGGTCGCTCACCGCCCAGTTCAGCTCAGAAAACACGCCCAAAGTGGTGACGCTGCCCTCGCCTTCCACCGATTCCCGCTTGCGATCCGCCCCAAAGATCACCCGTGCAGAGGCGCCCAGATCGGCCGCCCCCGTGTAAGACAGTTTCACCCGCTTGCCGTCAAAATCCGAAGGCGCTGTCGCCCCGTAAGAATAGCTTTGCCGGTCTGATCGGTAATAGCTCGCCTCGATCTTATGGTCGAAAGCGCCTGCGGTGATTTCGGTAAAAGCGCGCAACCCGGTGGCACGGCGGTCGGTGTAATCTTGGCCGATATTGGCTGCGGTATCGCCCGACCACACATCATTCTCGCCCCGGCTGTCTTCAAAAAAGCCGTTGAGCCCCACCGTCACCGCATCGGTCACCTGATATTGCCCAAAGAAGCCAATCCGGTTCGCACGGAAACCATCGGGCTCAAAATTCCCGTCGTTTTCCTCCTTGGCGGAAAAGCCGTTTGAAGACAGATGCGACAGCGTAACCGAAACCTCACCCCGTTCGGTTTTGGCCGCATAGGCATAGCTGATCTTTTGCGTGGCATAGCTGCCGTATTCCACCGCAAAGCGCTGCGCGGTGCCAAGCTCTTGCGCGCGGAAGCTTGTCAGGTTGATCACCCCACCGACCGCATTTGACCCGTAAAGCGCCGATTGCGCGCCGGTCAGCACTTCGACACGGTCAATCCCTGCCACCCCCAAAGTGCCAAAGTCAAAATCGCCCTTGCCTGCGGCGGGATCGCCCATGTCGATCCCATCCAGCAAAACAGGCACATATTGCGCCGGCGCGCCGCGCAAAGTGATGGTCGAAGCCGTTCCCGCCGGGCCGTTGGATTTGAAGCTGAGCCCCGGCATTTGCGCCAGCGCTGCACCAAGCCGCGTGTAAGGCGCCGCGGCCAAATCTTCGCCCGTTGCCACATGCACCGTGCTGCCCGAACGGTCCGGGTCGGTCGCCTCCAAATTGGCGCGCACCAAAATATCATCAAGCATCATAAAGTCTTGCGCCACCGCAAGCCCCGGCAAGCTTAGGCAGGTGGATACGCAAAGAAAGCGCCGAAGCGCTGGATAGAACGTCATAGACTATTCCCCCCGGGCCCCCAACGGCCCGACATGACAAGCGCAGGCCAAGGGCCTGCAATGCGAATGCTGCGGGGAAAAAACCCGCAGACGGCGACATGTCACCACTGCGGATCAAGCCGCTTCCATGGCACGCCCCGCGCCCGGAAAGGGTGATCGCTCAAGCAGGTCTCCTGGCTCACGGGTCGTCGCTTCATCGGCCTTCCCGGGGCATTGCCCAGTGGCATGTCGATGTCGCTCACCGCTCACAGTTGCGGGGGCAGCCACGGCTTCGGCTTGGGGCCGTTCCGTGTTCCCTTTTCATCCGGCTCCCACCGGAACTTGAACGCGCACAAGGGATAATAATTTACCGTTTCAGTCAAGCGTTCACGGCTGCGACAGATTCTCCGCGCCGCGGTCATAGGCGAGCCAGATCAGACGGGCGAGGTCTTGGTCAATCACCCCGGTTTCTGTGGCGGCCTCTTGCTCCGCTGCCAGCCGTTCAAGCGTGGGGGCCGTTAGCCCATGCGCCTGCACAATCGCGCGGAAAAGCGCGTTGTCTTTGAAAACGCCACGGGCCGGAAAGCCCACCGCCTCATCTTCCCCCAGCACTTTGGGAAGACGGTCGCGCAAAGCGGGCATACCTGCCGGGCCACCCGCCAAGATATTCAGCACCGTTTCCAGCGGCAGCCCGGCACGCCGCGCAAGCGGCATCATATCGGCAAGGCCCGCCCAATAGGCTTGCAACATCCCGTTATTGATCACTTTCATCACCAGCCCCGCGCCCAAAGGCCCGGTGTGGAAGATGCGCGCGGAAAGCGGCGTCAGCACCGCGCGCGCGGCCTCTGCATCCGCCTCTGTGCCGCCAATGAAAATGCCGCAATTGCCCGCGCGCACCAGTTCCGGCCCGCCCGAAATTGGCGCATCGACCGCGCGCGCGCCTTTGGCGGCCAGCGCAGCGGCGCGGGCCTGTAGCACCTGCGGGTTCGCGGTGCTGGTGTCGATGATCAACCGCCCCTCCAGCGGCAGAGCCAAAAGCGCATCCAGCACCTCGCCCACGGCGGCATCGTCATAAAGGCTCAGCACCAAAACCGTGCTTTGCGCCACCAGATCGGCCAAGGTCTCGGCGAAGGGCACACCCTCCACCGCGCGACCACTGCGGGTCCAGCCACAAACCGTGCCCCCCTGCCCCGCCAACCGTTCGGCAATGGCTGCGCCCATCCGGCCCAGCCCGATCACACCAATCTTGTCCATCCTGCCCTCCATCGCTTCGATGCAGTGTGGCGCATGCGGGCGGCTGCGCCACACGACAGGGTGCCGCATCAGGCGCCGAAGGTGCGCTCCAACACGCCAAGCCAGTTTTCATGGGCGATTTTGGTGATCAGCTCTTCGCCATAGCCATGTTCGCGCATCGCGCCAATCAGCCCTTGCAGCCCCGCCACATCACCCAGAACCTCGGCCACATCGGCCCCATCAAAATCGGAGCCAAGGCCCACATGATCCTCGCCCAGCCGTTCGAGCAGGTAATCAAGGTGGCGCAAGGTGGGCACCCAGCCGCGATCCGCCGCTTTCAGCCCATCTTCATTGAGGAAGTTGACCGCGTAATTCACCCCAACCATGCCGCGGCTTTCACGGATCATCTCCAACTGCCGATCGGTCAGGTTGCGCGACGAGGGGCAGATTGCATGGGCATTGGAATGGGTGGCGACCAGCGGCGCATCAGAAAGCCGCGCCACATCGTCAAAGCCTTTTTCGTTGAGATGGCTTAAATCCACCAAAACTTTGAGCGCATTGCATTCTTTGACAAGCCTTTTGCCTGCCTCGGTCAGCCCCGGCCCAGTATCGGGCGAGGAGGGGAAGCAAAACGGCACGCCGTGACCAAAGATCGTGGGCCGCGACCAGACGGGGCCGAGCGAGCGCAGCCCCATCGCATGGAAACTGTGCAGCGCATCAAGGTCTTCATCAATCGCCTCGGCCCCTTCCATATGCATCAGGCCCGCAATCACCCCCTCAGCCATCGCGGCGCGGATCTCGCCCGCCGTGCGGCACAGCCGGAACGCGCCCTTCGCGGCGCGCTCCATCCACAAAAGATGCCCCGCCGCCGCAAACGCCACCGGAAGACCGCCCTCAAAATCAATCAAATCGGGCAGCGGCAACGCATAGGGCGGGTTGTCCATCTGCGTCATGACCTCCGCAAAGTCATGCGAAACGGGGGACGGCACATAGATCGCAAAGAAGCCCCCCGCAAAGCCGCCTGCCTGCATCCGCGGCAGGTCGAGATGCCCTTTCCCCTCCCCCGTCAGCCAAATTTCCTCACGCTTTTCGGGCGCTTGCAGGATGCGGTAGAGAATGTCGTTATGGCCATCAAACACGGGCGTCATGCGGTTTCCTTCGGGGGTGTTTCCAGCATCCGGTTTGCCGAAGCGGCAAAGAGGGAGCGGGCGTAGTCTGTCTTCATATTGGCGCTGGCAAGGTCTGCGCGGGCCAGTTCTTCCACCGCGCCGCCATGCTGCATGACCAAAATCCGGTCGCACATATGGTCGATCACGGCGAGGTCATGGCTGACCATCAAGAAGGTCAGCCCATGTTCATCGCGCAGCCGATTAAGCAGGTTCAGCACTTCGGCCTGAACCGAGGCATCCAGCGCCGAGGTCGGTTCATCGAGCAGCAAAATCTCTGGCTCCAGCATCAGCGCACGGGCAATCGCCACACGCTGGCGCTGCCCGCCCGAAAGCTGGTGGGGGTAGCGAAACCGGAACGAACTCGGCAGGCCCACATCTTCGAGCGCGCGCACCACGCGGGCATCGGAATTGCCGATCCCGTGGATCGCCAACGGCTCAGAAAGCGTGCGGTCAATCGTGTGGCGCGGATGCAGGCTGGCATAAGGGTCTTGGAACACCATCTGCACACGGGTGACGAAGTTTTTCGCCCGCTTCTCGGTCAGCTTTTCGCCCGCAATGCGAATTTCCCCGCCCGAAATAGGCGCAAGCCCGCAAATCGCGCGCAGGATGGTCGATTTGCCCGAACCGCTTTCGCCCACAAGGCCAAAACTTTCCTTGGCACCGACGCTGAGGCTGACGTTTTTCACCGCCTGCACCTGCCGCCCCTTGGCCGCGAAGGTGACGGAGAGGTTGTCGATCTCGATAAAATCAGACATTGGCCCAGTCCCCCGTGCGGTCGAGCCCCGGCAAAGGCTCCCGGCTGCCGCCGATTTTTGGCAAGCAATTCAACAGCCCTTGGGTATAGGGATGGCGTGCATTCATCAGATCGCCCGCCGCCAATTCCTCGACGATACGGCCGTGATACATGACCAAAACCCGGTCGCAGAATTGCGCGACAAGCCGCAGATCGTGGCTGATGAAAATCAGCCCCATGCCACGCTCGCGCACAAGATTGTCCAAAATTGCCATCACCTCGGCTTGCACCGTGACATCAAGTGCCGAGGTCGGCTCATCGGCAATCAAAAGGTCGGGTTCCGGGATCAGCATCATCGCAATCATCACGCGCTGGCCCATGCCGCCCGAAAGCTCATGCGGCCAAGCCTCCATCACCCGTTCCGGGTCGCGGATTTGCACGGCTTCGAGCGCGGCAATGGCTTTTTTGCGCGCCTCGGCCCGGCCCAGCCGGTCGCGGCGCAAAAGCCCCTCCATCAGTTGCGCGCCGACCCGCATCACCGGGTTGAGCGAATATTTCGGGTCTTGCATCACCATGGCCAAACGCGGCCCGCGCAGGGCGCGCATTTGCTTTTCACTCGCGGTGGTCAGATCAATCCCATCAAAGACCATCCGATCCGCCTCAATCCGCCCCGGGGGCCGAATGAGCCGCAAAACCGACCGCCCGGTGATGGTTTTGCCGGAGCCACTTTCGCCCACGATCCCCAGCCGTTCGCGGCCAAGGCCAAAGCTGACGCCGCGCACCGCCTGCACCGGGCCAGTCTCGGTTTCAAAGGTGACGCGCAGGTTTTCAATCTCTAGCAAGCTCATCGCGAGGCACTCCGCGGGTCCAGCACATCGCGCAGACCGTCGCCCAGAAGGTTGAAGCCAAGCGAAACCGCAAAGATCGCAAGGCCCGGCATGGTGGCGACCCACCATTGCTCAAACAGGAACTTGCGCCCCGAAGAGATCATCAGCCCCCATTCGGGCAGCGGCGGCTGCACACCAAGGCCCAAGAAGCCAAGCCCCGCCGCGATCAAGATCACCCCCGCCATATCCAGCGTGACGCGGATGATGACGGACGGCAGACACATCGGCATCACATGGCCCCAAATGATCCGCCCCGCGCCCGCACCTTGCAGCCGCACCGCGGCGATGTAATCCGAATTGCGCACGGTCAGCGTTTCGGCCCGCGCGACACGGGCATAGGGCGGCCAAGCGGTGAGCGCGATGGCCAGCACGGCATTCACAATCCCCGGCCCCAGCACCGCCACGAGGGCAAGCGCCAAAATCAGCCGCGGGAAGGCCAGAAAGATATCGGTGATCCGCATCAAAACGGTATCGACGATGCCGCCGAAATAGCCCGCGACCGTGCCGATCAAAAGCCCAATCACCGGAGCCGTCACCGCGACCAGCGCAACGATGTAAAGCGTGATCCGCGCGCCATAAACGATGCGTGACCAGATATCGCGACCAAAATCATCGGTGCCGAGCCAATGGCCGGGCGTGCCCGGCGGCAACAGCCGTTGCGCGAGGTTTTGCACAAACGGGTCATGCGTGGCAAAGAGCGGCGCGAAAGCCGCCATCGCGCACAAGAGCACGATGATGGCCAGCCCCAGCATCGCCAAATGATTGCGTTTTAGCCGCAGCCACGCGAGCCAAGCTTGCCCCAAACGGGCCTGCGCACGCGAGGAAGGCGACGGGTCAGAGAGCCACTGAAAAAGCGATTGGGTCATGTGCGCGCCCTCGGGTCGACAAGGCGATAGACGATGTCAGACACCATGTTGAGCGTGACAAAAACCACCCCCACCACCACGGTGCCGCCCAGCACAGCGGGCATATCGGCGGCAAAAAGCGCATCTGTGATATAGCTGCCCAAGCCCGGCCACGCGAAAATCGTCTCGGTCAGCACCGAGCCCTCAAGCAGGTAGGCATACGAAAGCGCCACAACGGTGATCAGCGGCACCGAGACATTGCGCATCGCATGCACCCAGATCACCCGCCATTCGGGCATCCCTTTGACCCGCGCGGTGGTGATATATTCTTGGCTCAACTCGCCCAGCATGAAGCTGCGCGTCATCCGGCTGATGTAAGCCATGGACACATAACCCAAAAGCCCGGCGGGCAGGATGATATGGGTGACCGCATTGGCAAACATATCCCACGCGCCATTAAGCGCGGAATCGATCAAAATCGCCCCGGTGTAGCGCGTCAGGGTGAATTCGAGCATCATCTCATAGCTGGCGTCGAGCCGCCCCGGCCCGCCGACCCAATCGAGCTTGCCGTAGAAGACCAAAAGCCCAATCAGACCAAGCCAGAAGACCGGCATCGAATAGCCCACAAGGCCCACCAGCCGCACCACTTGGTCGGCAATCGAACCCGGTTTGGTGGCGGCCAGCACGCCCGCAGGCACACCCAAAATCACACCAAGGATCGTGCCGAGCGTGGCCAGTTCCAACGTCGCGGGGAAGCGGCGGGCAATTTCCGTCAGCACCGGTTGCTGACTGCGGATCGACATGCCCAGATCGCCGTGCAGCGCATCGCGGACATAAATGTAAAACTGCTGCCAAAGCGGCGCATCAAGGCCCAGCGCCTGACGCGCGGCCTCATATTGTTCCTGCGTGGCGCGCTCGCCAACGATCGACAACACCGGGTCAATCGGCACAACGCGGCCGATCACAAAGGTGACCAGCAACAGGCCCAAAACAGTAATGGCAAGGGTGACAATCCCGCCAGCCACACGACGCAAAAGGTCGGGCCAGCGAGACGCGGCGGGGGCGGTGGTCTCGGATACGGACATGAGGGGAAGGCCCCGCCGCGCGAAAGACCGCGCGGCGGGAATGTCTTTTCTTACTTCGTCACGAGCCAGTAGGTCGCGGAATCGGTCGCGCCACCGGTGTAGAAGCCCGACACATTCGCGCGCATCGCGCTTTGGCGGGCTTGCTGGAACATCAGCACAAAGGCCGAGCTGTCACGGTGGATGCGCTGCATCTCTTCGTAGATCGCGGCGCGTTTGGCGGTGTCGCGTTCCGTCACAGCGGCTTCGGCCATCGCGCCCAACTCACCCGGATCCCATGCCGTGCGCCATGCCAGATAGCCGGTGGCTTTCGCCTCATCCGAGTTATCGGGGTTTTCGGCGAAGGTGGAGGCATTGGTATGCGGGTCGGGATAATCCGGGCCCCAAGTTTGCAGCGTGATATCGTGCTGACGGGCGCGATATTTGCCAAGCACCTGTTTGCCATCGGCGGCATCAAGCGTCACTTCAATGCCAATCTGGCCAAAGGTGTTTTGTACCGATTGCGCGATATCCATCCGCTCTTGCACGTTGCGCACATTGATCGCGAAGGTCAGCGGCAATTCCACACCAGACTCGGCGAGCAGTTCTTTCGCCTTATCAAGATCAAGGTGATAGGGCGTTTCATTGACCGCGCCCAAGAAACCTTGCGGCAAGAAGGCTTGGTGCACGACCCACTGACCTTTCAAGATCGTGTCGGTCATGCCTTGGTAATCCACCGCCCAGCGCATCGCTTCGCGCACTTTCGGGTTGGTCAGCGCTTCAACCTTTTGGTTCAGCGCGAGGTAGTAGATCTGCCCGCCCACGTCATTTTGCACGGTGATCTCGGGGTTGCCCTCAACGCCTGCAATATCGGTCGGGCTGAGCTTGCGGCCCACGTCGATATCGCCTTTTTCCAACAGCAGCCGCTCGGTCGCGCCTTCGGGGATGTGGCGCATCATCACGTATTTCATCGGCGCATCGCCCCGCCAATGGCCTTCGCGGGCTTCCAGCATATAGCCTTCATTCGGCTTGAAGCTGCGCAGCACATAAGCCCCCGTGCCCGCCGAGTTGGATTGCAGCCAAGCATTGCCCATGTCGCCATCGACGTCATGCGCCATCACCGTCTCCATATCGACGATCTCGGCCACGCCCGCGGTCAAGCAGTTGTACACAAAGCTCGGCGCATAGGGTTTGTCGGTGGTGATGATCACGCTGTCCCCCTCGGCCCGGATCGTTTGATCCATGTTTTCAACCGAAAGGCCAAATTGGGTCAGGATGAAAGCCGGGGTTTTGTTCAGCTTCACCACGCGTTTGAGCGAGTCGGCCGCGACTTGTGCGGTCACCGGATTGCCCGAAGAGAAAGTGACACCTTCTTTGATCTTGAACGTATAGGTCACCCCGTCATCCGCAACGCTCCAGCTTTCGGCCAGACCCGGTACCAATTCTCCCGAACGCGCCGGATCCAGTTCAATCAGCGTGTCATAAAGGTTGTTGGTCAGGTCCGTGCCCGAAAATTCAAAGGCTTCGGCCGGGTCGATGGAGACAATGTCGTCAATCGCATCCGCCACAACGAGCGTGTTGGCGGGAGTTTCCGCAAACAGCGCGGCGGGCGCGGTGCAGGCCATCAGCGCGGCAACGGCAAGCGCTTTGGGAACGATACGGGGTGAGGTCATAAGGGGACTCCCTGTCAGTTTCTTGCATGAACCGTGCCAAGTGGCCGCCATGCCTTGGGACAAGGTGACGCGTTTAAAAGATGGGCGCAAGGCCGAACGACCGCAGCACGCGCCGCGCAACATATTGTTCGAATAGGATATATTGGCCGCTCAAAATTTGAGCAAACGTGCCGAAGGGGGCGGCTCAGGTGAACCGCCCCGCCCGACACACGGGGGCGCGCCCATGCTTGCGCCCCCGAAGCTTTGACTCAGTATTGTTCCTCGTAATGGTCGAGCGTGGCGGTGAAACTCGCCGTGCCGCGCGTCGCCCCGCCAAGGCTTTGGAACAATTCCGTCAGCGAAGAGGCGGGCATCAGCGCCTCAAACAAATCCCAGCCTTTCGCGCCCGGATCGGCTTCAAAGCCCAGCACCTGCCCCTTGAGGCCAGAAACCAGCGGCGACAGCCCGCCCGAGTAGACCGAGGGCACCGAGATCACCACTTTGCATACCGGCTGCAACACCACCGTGCCCAGTTCCGTCAGCACCTCACGCAGGGCCATTTTGCCTGCCGTGCGGAAGGCATGGTCGGAGCTATCCACCGCATGGTGTTTCCCATCCGAAAGGTTCACCGCCAAATCGACCACCGGATGCCCTTTCGGCCCGGCGGTAAGCGCATCGCGCGCGCCCGCCTCGACCGAGGGGATATAGTTGCGCGGCACGGCCCCGCCTTTCACCGTTTCGGTGAACTGGAAGCCCTCGCCCCGGCCCAGCGGTTTGACCTCAATCACCACATCGGCAAATTGCCCCGCCCCGCCCGATTGCTTGCGGTGGCGATATTGCTTTTGCGCGGTGCCGGTGATGGTTTCGCAAAGCGCGGTGCCTTGCGGCGCGGTGACGGCCTTGATGCCAAAGTCGCCCTCCAGCTTTTCGAGCACGCGGCGCAGATGCAGCGGGCCTTGGGTGCCCAAAAGCGTTTTGCCGGTGATCGGGTCGGTTTGCACCGAAAGCCCCGGGTCAATTTCCATCAGCTTCGGCAAAGCGGCGGCAAGCCGGGTTTCATCGCGCTCATTTTCGGGCTCGATTAGCAGCGCATGGTTCGCGGCATGGCAGGCCATCCACGGCAGGCTCTCAAGGCTGCCCTCGGCAGTGTAAAGCGGCGCGGCCAAAGACAGGTGATCGGTCTTCACGGTGAGGCCAATTTCACCGGGCGCCAAAGCGCTAAGTTGCGTTTTGGCATCAATATCGGTGATCGAGCCGATATTCGCCCCCGCAAGCTTCGCCCCCGGTGCCACGCCTTCGCTCAAAGCCCGCACCAGCACGGTTTTGCCAAGGTGTTTGACGTTATCAGCCAAAGCGCCAACAGCCAAAGCCCCCACCCTTGCGGCGGTTTCGTCGACGCCCGGCACTTCGTGGCGCAGGCTTTTCATCAGCCGCATCATGCCATTGCCGTGGCTGGCCGAGCCCAAAAGCGCGGGCAAAAGATCGTGGTGCTGCAAGACCTTGGTCGAAACGTCATAGACCTCATCGGTCATGGGGGCCTGATCTTCGATCAGTTCCGTCAGCAGCACTTCATCAAAATCGGCAAGGTGTTCCAACAGCTCGGTCCGCGCCTCTTCCTCGCGGTCTTTGACCGAGGCAGGCAGTTCCATCAGCGAGGAACGCGCATGATCATGATACTCCCAAGCGCGCTCGGAAATCAGATCAACCGCGCCAATCACCTGCCCGTTTTCGCGGATCGGGATTTGCCGCAGCACGATCCCATGCGGGCAGAAATTCTGCAACGCCGCCACAATCTCGCTGGTGCGATCCTGCGCGGTGTCGATTTTGTTGATGAAAATGAAGGTCGGTAGATCCGCCTCTTCCACCAGCCGCAGATAGGGGGCCACCAGCACCGCCGCTTCGGCATCGGCGGGCACACACAGCACCACCGCATCAGATGCGGCCAGCATCGGCGCCAATTGCGGCAGATGATCCGCACCGCCGGGCGCATCCAAAATCGCCCAGTCTTCCTCCATGAAGCTAAACTTGGTCACGGCGGCATCGCCGAAAAGGGTGTGCTTGCGCGGCTTCCCGCCTTCCAGGGTCGCCAGGGCATCGGCCAGCGTCGATTTGCCGGCCTGAGATGGGCCTACGATGGAGACGACTTTCATTTGGGAATCCTCCTCGACTGGATCCGCGCCGCGCCAAATTGCGGGGCGCTTCGCTCTATTCTTAGCGCGCCGAATCCCCCCCCACCTTGACCCATGCCAAACTGGAGCGTATCGGGCACTGCGTGACAGACCGCCGCAGGAGCGCAGGAGAAAGACATGGCCGACCGTAAAATCCGCACGAAACTGGTGCATGAGGGCATTCGCCGCAGCCAGTATGGCGAGATGGCCGAGGCGATGTTCCTGACCCAAGGCTTCATCTACCCCTCGGCAGAGGCCGCAGAAGCGCGGTTCATTTCTTCGACCGATGACGAATTCATCTATGCCCGTTACGGCAACCCGACCACGCGGATGTTTGAAGACCGCATGGCCGCGATTGAGGGCACCGAAGACGCCTTTGCCTGTGCCTCTGGCATGGCGGCGATCAATGGCGCGCTGATGTGCACGCTCAAATCGGGCGACCATGTCGTGGGCGCGCGGCAGATGTTTGGCTCCTGCCTGCATGTACTCAAAGTTCTGGCTGGCTTTGGCGTGGATGTGACGATCATTGACGGGGCCGATCTGGAAAACTGGCGCGCCGCCGTGCGCGAAAACACCAAGATTTGTTTCTTTGAAAGCGTGTCGAACCCCGGCCTTGAGGTGATCGACATCAAGGGCGTGGCCGAGATTGCCCATGCCGTTGGCGCGCTTGTGGTGATCGACAATGCCTTTGCCTCGCCGATCTATTCGCGCGCGGTGGAGCTGGGCGCCGATGTGGTGGTGTATTCGGCCACCAAGCATATTGATGGCGGCGGGCGCGTGCTCGGCGGTGTGGTCTGCGGCACGAAAGAGTTTATTCGTGGCCCGCTGGAGACTTATGTCAAACACACTGGCGGCGCGATGAGCCCGTTCCATGCGTGGGTGCTGCTGTCGGGACTGCAAACGCTCGATCTGCGCGTGCGTGCACAGGCCGCCAGTGCCGCCGCCGTGGCTGAAGCAGTGGAGGGGCATGCGAGCCTTACGCGCTGCGTCTATCCGGGGCTGCCGAGCCACCCGCAACACACGCTGGCGATGGCGCAAATGGGCGCGGGCGGCACGATGCTGGCGCTGGATCTGGCTGGCGGCAAAGAGGCGGCCTTCCGCTTCCTCAACGCGCTTGAGATTGTGAGCATCTCCAACAACTTGGGCGACGCGAAGTCGATCGCCACCCACCCGGCCACGACCACGCACAAGAACCTTTCGGAAGAAGAACGCGCCACGATCGGCATCACGCCGGGGCTGGTGCGGGTTTCCTTCGGCATCGAAGATACCGCCGACCTTTTGGCCGATATCAAGACTGCACTCGACGCCGCTTAAGCTGCGGCGCGATGTCACCCCCAAACCGGGCAAGGGCCTTTTTCCTTGCCCGAATCCGGCCCCCTGCCTTTCCTGAAGGTGGCGGACCCCGCCGGGGAGGACATCATGAAACCGATCTTTCTGGCCCTTGCGGGCCTTTTGGCCGTTTCTGCTTGCGCCGATCGCTATCTGGATGAAAGCGAGGCCAGCGTGGTGGCCACCGGCCAAATCACCGCCACCAGCACGCTTTCCGCCCAAGCCGATTTCGCGCGCCGCATGTCCAGCGCCTATGTGAGCGCCGCGCGCCGCACCACCACCGCGCAAGACATCGCCTCGTTCGGGGTGTTTTTGGCGGCGGCCTCTGCCGTGGATGGGGCGATTGGCACGGCAAGCGATACGGTTGTGGCGCGGCGCGCCATCACCGGGGCCACGCTCCAGCAAGGCGCCAAGCGCACGGTGCCCAAAACCGCGATTCAGGGCATTTACACCGGGGCGAAACGGCTCAATTGCGTGGCGACGGTCGCGCAAGTGGGCGTGCCGCTTTTGAGCAGCGAAGATCCCACCACAATCCGCGCCGCCCGCGCTTTTACCTTTGGTGCGGTGCAAGAGGTGATGATCACCAGCCGCGAGGGGTTGGTGCGCGAGGTAGCCGATTACAAAGCCCTTGTCACCGCCATGACCGATGCAATCGACCTCAGCCCCTCGCGCGCCGAGAACACCAAAGGGCGCGACGCGGGGGCGTTCGATATCAATGCGCTCAAGCGCTACACGGATCTTTTGGCAAATTGCCTTGAGGCACAGGTCAGCCTCTCCAATGCCGCCAGTGATTTGAAAAATTAAGGCCTTACACCTGCCCCGCCGCAAATTCGGGCAATAATGTCGTTTCGGGTGCAACTTCCCTTGGACTTTCCCCGTCTCACTCCCATATCGAAACCATGCGCCAAGAGGCGAAAGGGAGAGGCCATGAATATTCAGGGACGCATCGGAACCCCCGACACCGACGAGGCGAAAGCCGCGCTGGAGGTACTGCGCCTCTGGGCTGCCGAGGCCCATCCGGCAGAGGTCACGGCACTTGATCCGGCCATTGCGCGGCTGTTGCCCGGCGCGCCGGAAAGCTACCCCGAACTCGCGCGCAGCTATGATGCCGAATTCCGCCCCGACGCCGCCTATAAGGCCGCGATGCCCGATCTGCAAAATGGGCCCTCTTCGCTGATCGTCGGCGCGAAGACCCGCATTGAACATGTGGGCATTTCCAACTTCCGACTGCCGATCAAATATCGGCTGCGCGACGGTGGTGAAGTGGTGCTGGAAACCTCGGTCACCGGCTCAGTGAGCCTTGAGGCGGAGAAAAAAGGCATCAACATGAGCCGCATCCTGCGCAGCTTCTACACCCATGCGGAATGCGAGTTCTCGTTTGAGGTAATGGCCGCCGCGCTTGATGATTATGTTGAAAACCTTGAAAGCTTTGACGCGCGTCTGATGATGCGGTTTTCGCTGCCGTTGCAAGTGGATAGCCTGCGTTCCGGCCTCACCGGCTGGCAATATTACGATATCGCGCTGGAGCTTGTTGAACAGGCGGGCGTGCGCACCAAGATCGTGCATCTCGATTTCGTCTATTCCTCGACCTGCCCCTGCTCGCTCGAACTTTCCGAAGATGCGCGCATCCGCCGGGGCCGTTTGGCGACGCCGCATTCTCAACGCTCGGTCGCGCGGATTTCGGCGGTGATTGAGCCGGGCAAAACGCTCTGGTTTGAAGACCTGATCGATTTGGCCCGCGCCAATGTGCCGACGGAAACGCAGGTGATGGTGAAGCGCGAAGACGAGCAAGCCTTTGCGGAACTGAATGCCGCGAACCCGATCTTCGTGGAAGATGCCGTGCGCGCTTTTGCGGCGGGGCTGATGGCGGAACCGCGCGTGGGCGATTTCCGCGTGATTGCGAGCCACCAAGAAAGCCTGCACAGCCATGATGCGGTGGCGCTGTTGACCGAAGGCCCGACCTTCGCGCAAACGAGCCTTGATCCGCAGCTTTTCGGCACGCTCATTCATCGCGGCTAACGGGGTCTGGGGGCGCACAGCCCCCTCCTTTTGCCCCGGCAAAAACAAGAACAGAGCTAGAACATGGGTCTTTCCCTCGGCCGTGCCGCAAGATAAAGTGCAGGCATGAGCATTCTGGATGATGACGACGATTTCAGCGACCTGAGCCTCTCGCAGCGCGCCATGATGGGCGCGCGCGCAGCGATGGGTGTGCCCGACTATCTTGACGGGCTAAACCCCGAACAGCGCCGCGCGGTTGAGGCGATGGATGGCCCGGTGCTGATGCTTGCCGGTGCGGGCACTGGCAAAACCAAGGCGCTCACCACGCGGATCGCGCATCTGATCCATTCAGGGCGCGCGCGCCCCAATGAAATTCTGGCTGTGACCTTCACCAACAAGGCTGCGCGCGAGATGAAAGAGCGTGTCGGGCGCCTGCTCGGGCAAACGCTTGAGGGGATGCCGTGGCTCGGCACCTTCCACGCGGTTTGCGTGAAGCTGTTGCGCCGCCATGCCGAGCTTGTCGGGCTGAAGTCGAACTTCACCATTTTGGACACCGATGACCAAATCCGCCTGCTGAAGCAGCTGATCATCGCCGCCAATATGGATGAAAAGCGCTGGCCCGCGCGGCAATTGGCCAATCTGATCGACAGCTGGAAGAACCGCGCGCTGACGCCTGAGCGGGTGCGCGGCGCGGAGACGGCGCATTTCAATAACCGTGGCAGCGAACTCTATGCCGCCTATCAAGAGCGCCTCAAAACGCTCAACGCGGTCGATTTTGGTGATTTGCTGCTGCATATGGTGACGATCTTCCAGCGTCACGAAGATCTGCTTGCGCAATATCAGCGCTGGTTCAAATACATCCTTGTTGACGAATACCAAGACACCAATACCGCGCAGTATTTGTGGTTGCGGCTTTTGGCGCAGGGGCACCGCAATGTCTGCTGTGTGGGCGATGACGACCAGTCGATCTACGGCTGGCGCGGTGCCGAAGTGGGCAATATCTTGCGGTTTGAAAAGGATTTTCCGGGCGCGGTCGTGGTGCGGCTGGAACAAAACTACCGCTCCACCGAACATATTCTGGCCGCCGCCTCGGGGCTGATTGCCGCCAATAGCGACCGTTTGGGCAAGGAGCTCTGGACCGAGGAACAGGGCGGTGAAAAGGTCCGGCTGATTGGCCATTGGGATGGCGAGGAAGAGGCGCGCTGGATCGGCGAAGAAATCGAGGCGCTCTCGCGTGGCACCCGCGGCCATGACCCGGTGCCGCTCAACGGCCAAGCGATTTTGGTGCGCGCCAGCCATCAGATGCGCGCCTTTGAAGACCGTTTTTTGACCATCGGTCTGCCCTATCGCGTGATCGGCGGCCCGCGCTTTTATGAGCGCCAAGAAATTCGCGATGCGATGGCCTATTTCCGGCTCGCCGTTTCGCCCGACGACGATCTTGCCTTTGAGCGGGTGGTGAATGTGCCCAAGCGCGGTTTGGGCGACAAGGCGCAGGCGAAAATCCAGACCGAGGCGCGCGCGGCGCAATCGGGCCTTGTGATGGGGGCGAAGGCGGTCTTGCAGCAGGGCGCGCTTGGCGGCAAAGCGGCGGGCGGCTTGCGCAACTTCATTGAAGGCGTCGGGCGCTGGCATGCGGCGGTGCTGGAAGACGCCGATCATGTGCGGCTCGCCGAGACGATCTTGGAGGAATCGGGCTACACCGAGATGTGGCTCAACGACAAAACGCCCGAAGCACCCGGACGACTGGAAAACCTCAAGGAACTGGTCAAAGCGCTCGAACAGTTTGAAAACCTGCAAGGGTTTCTCGAACATGTCGCGCTGATCATGGACAATGATAAGTCTGAATCGGAAGACAAAGTCTCGATCATGACGCTTCATGCCGCCAAGGGTTTGGAGTTTCCTGCCGTCTTCCTGCCCGGCTGGGAAGAGGGGCTGTTTCCGAGCCAGCGTGCGTTGGATGAAAGCGGCCAACGTGCCTTGGAGGAAGAGCGGCGGCTCGCCTATGTCGGCATCACCCGCGCGGAGGAAATTTGCACCATTTCTTTTGCCGGCAACCGCCGCGTCTATGGGCAATGGCAAAGCCAACTCCCCTCGCGTTTCATTGATGAATTGCCCGCGCGCCATGTGGAAGTGCTCACCCCCCCCGGCCTTTACGGTGGCGGCGCGGGGGCGGCGGCACCGGTCACCGGTTTTGGCAGCCTAGAAAACCGCGCCGCGCGGGCCGATGTTTACAATTCGCCGGGCTGGAAGCGGATGGAAAGCCGCGCCACAGGCGCCCCCAAACCCAAGGCGCGCACCGTCACCACGGTGGATTCTGTCGCCTTTGGCGTGGGCGACCGGGTGTTTCATGTCAAATTCGGCTATGGCGAAGTGATCGACCTTGAGGGCGATACGGCGATGGTCGAATTTGAAAAGGCGGGCTCTAAGCACGTCAAAGCGGGCTTTTTGAAACCCGCCAATGCGGCGGATGACGTGCCGTTTTAAGCCGCAAACGATAAAGGGGCCCATCGCGGGCCCCTTCGACTGAGTGCAAATCTTCTAGGCGTTTGGGTCCCCAACGGGGCGCTCCTTATTCCGCCATCAAGCGGCTGACGACCACGGTGACCTCGGGCTTTTTGCCCACTTCTTCCATCGCCACCTGCCGCGCGATGCGGCGCAGCGCTTCATCAAGCTTGTCATCGTTGCGCACGACCTTATCGGGCGCGCTTTCGAGGAAGGCGGAAAGCTCGTCTTCAACGATCCGCACCATATCGCCGCCCGATTTGCCACGCTCGGGCAGGCCCATCACCTCGACCCAAGCATCGCCCAGCGGCACATCATCTTCGTCGATGATTACGGTGATCAGCACATGGCCGTTCAGCGCCATGCGGATCCGCTCACGCACCACGCCATCCAGCGCGCCAATCAGCACCGTGCCATCGAGATAATGTCGCCCGGTTTCGATGTATTCGACCACTTTCGGCACCACGCCGGTGAGGTCGATCATCGTGCCATTGGTCGCCACTTCGGTGGCAATGCCCTTGGCGGCAGCAATCTTCGCATGTTCGCGCAGATGGCGGTGTTCGCCATGCATCGGGATCAGCATTTGCGGGCGCAGAAGGTCGTGCACCGCCTCAAGATCGGGGCGGTTCGCGTGGCCCGAAACGTGATAGAGCCCGCCTTTGTCATCCACCACATCCACGCCCATTTCTGAAAGCGCGTTCATGATGCGAATGACCGAGCGTTCATTGCCCGGAATGGTTTTCGATGAAAACAGGAACGTATCCCCGTCCTTCATCTCAAAGCCCAGATATTTGCCACGGCTAAGCTGCGCGGTCGCGGCGCGGCGCTCGCCTTGGCTGCCGGTGACGATCAGCATCAGATTGTCCCGGCCAACCTCAACCGCATCTTCAGGGCTAAGCACATTGGGGAAGTTTTTCAAAACCCCGGTCTCTTCGGCCACATGCACCATTTTGCGCATCGCGCGGCCCAAGAGGCACACCGAACGCCCTGCCTCACGCCCGGCCTCGGCCAGCGTTTTCAGACGTGCGACGTTGGAAGCGAAGGTGGTGGCGACCACCATCCCTTTTTGCTCCGAAATTAGATCTTTCAGCGGCGAGACCAGCGTGGATTCAGAGCGCCCCGCCGTTTGCGTGAAGACGTTTGTGGAATCGCAGATCAGCGCTTTGATCCCCGCGCCTTCATGCGCGATCTCGTGCCACTCAAGCGGGTCAAACGCCTCGCCCACCACCGGGTTGCCATCAAGCTTGAAATCGCCCGTATGCACAACGCGGCCCGCGGGCGTATCAATCACCAAAGCCGAGCTTTCCGGGATCGAGTGGCTGACGGGGACGAATTGCACCGTGAACGGGCCGATTTCCACCGCTTTCGGGCGCGGCTCGACGATGCGGATCATATCCGAAGGCAGCCCCGCCTCTTCCATCTTCAACTGCACCAGATGCGCGGTGAAGCGGCGCGCGTAAACCGGCGCTTTCAGCTTCGGCCACAGATGGGCCATTGCGCCGATGTGGTCTTCATGGCCGTGGGTGAGGAAAATCGCGTCGATGCGGTTCACATTGGCCTCAAGCCAAGCCGCATCGGCCATAATAAGGTCCACACCGGGCGAACTTTCCATATCCGGGAAGGTCACCCCCAGATCGACGACGATCAGCCGCTCCTTCCCTTCCGGCCCATAGCCGTAGACATAGGTGTTCATGCCGATTTCGCCGGCACCCCCCAAGGGAAGATAGATCAGTCTGTCGCTCACGCCTCAAGCCCCTTGTTATAATCGAAGATCAGACGCAGCCCATGCATGGTCAGGTCGTCTTCGACCTTATCGAATAGATCGAACCCCAGATCGAAGAGCGAGGCAAGCCCACCCGTTGCAATCACCTTCATCGGGCGGTCTCGTTCCATCCGAATTTGCCGCACGATGCCTTCGACAAGGCCGATATAGCCCCAATACACCCCCGATTGTATACAGGCCACCGTATTCGTGCCAATGACACCTTGCGGTTTGGTTACATCGACATGCGGCAGCGCTGCTGCCGACATATGCAGCGCCTCAAGGCTGAGCGCGACACCCGGCGCAATCACCCCGCCGATATAGGCGCCATCGGGGGCGACCACGTCAAAGGTGGTCGCGGTGCCAAAATCCACCACGATCAAATCACCGCCGTGGCGGTCATAGCCCGCAACGGTGTTGACCAAGCGGTCCGGCCCAACGGTCGTGCCCACATCCACGCGCGGGGCCACGGGCAATTCGCAATCGGGCTTGCCCACGACGAGCGGGCGGCAGTCAAAATAGCGGTTGCACAGCACCCGCAAATTGAACACGACGCGCGGCGCGGTGGAGGAAATGATCGCCTCATGGATCGCGTCGATGGTCAGTCCCTTGAGGCCCATCAGCGTGGAGAGCCAGACGAAATATTCATCCGCCGTGCGCCGCGCATCGGTGGCAATCCGCCATGTGGCGCGAAACGCGGCCCCGTCCCAGACGGAAAAGACCGTATTGGTGTTGCCGCAGTCGATGCACAGAAGCATGTCGCCCCCTTAAAAGAAGATATCCGCCGCCGCGATCGGCAGGCGCGTCTCTCCGGTGTTCAAGATCAGCGCGCCGGTCTCGTCGATCGTTTCAAATAGGCCCGTGCGGGTTTCGGTTCCGGTGCGGGCGGTCACCCTTTGCCCGATCCGCGCGGCGCGGGCAAGCCATGCAGCCCGAATGGGGGCAAATCCGTCGCGTTCAAAGGTCGCGGCATGGCACGCAAAAGCGCGCGCAAGCGGGAAGAGGAAATCGAGCGGCGCGATCACCTGCCCAGTTTCACCGCGCAGCGAGACGGGGCGAAGCGCCCCCTCTTCCAATGCTTCCACAGGTGGCGCGGCGGCAAGGTTCACGCCAATGCCAATCGCCAAATGGCTGACCGAAGCCCCAGAGGAGACGCTTTCGAGCAAGATCCCCGCGACCTTCGCGCCGCTCAGAAGCACATCATTGGGCCATTTGATCGCCAAATCCGCCCCCGGCGCGACCTCGGCCAGCGCGTCATAAAGCGCCAGCGCCGCGACAAAGGAATAGAGCGCGGCAATGGGGGGGCTCACAGCCGGGCGAAACACGCAAGTGGCGGCAAAATTGCCCTCTGGCGCGAGCCAATCGCGCCCACGCCGCCCCCGGCCCGCCGTTTGGCGATGCGCAAAAACCCAAGCTGGCCCCGCAAGATGCGGAGCCAGTCGGGAAGCTTCAGACATTGTGCTGTCGGTTTGCCCAAGGACGTGGCGCGCCACCCCCTCGGGCCAATCAGGCTCAGTTGACAAGAGACACTGCCGCCGCCGTGGCCGCACCCTCAAGCCCGAACATCGAGATCGAGCCCACCACCATGATCAGCGCCGCACAAACCAGCATTGCCAGTTGCACGAACGGCATGCGGCGGTCGAGCGGATCGGTCTCGGTGCCGAAATACATGTAGTAGACGATGCGCAGGTAGTAGAAGGCACCGATCACCGAGGCGATCACCGCGCCCACGGCCACCCAAACAAAGCCCGCATCCACAGCCGCTTTCAGCACCGAAAACTTGGCCCAGAAGCCCAGCATCGGCGGCACACCGGCCAAGCTGAACATCAGCACCATCAGCGCCGCCGCTTTGAGCGGTTCAGATTTGGACAGCAGGTTGAGCGCGGCAATATCGGTCACCGGGGCGCCATCGCGCTCCATCGACAA
The DNA here is from genome assembly GCF_900156655.1 of Rhodobacter aestuarii. Classification (GTDB taxonomy): domain Bacteria; phylum Pseudomonadota; class Alphaproteobacteria; order Rhodobacterales; family Rhodobacteraceae; genus Rhodobacter; species Rhodobacter aestuarii. Next base: position 78,128 of record NZ_FTOG01000009.1, read on the forward strand.
GATGAAAGCAAAGGTGCCGATGTTCATCACGATGTAAATCGTCATGTAAAGCAGCATCGCTTCCACACCCGCCACAGTGCCCGCCATCAAGCCCATGAGCGCAAAGCCCATATGCGCGATGGAGGAATAGGCCATCAGGCGCTTGATGTTGGTTTGCCCAATACCGGCAATCGAGCCCAGATACATCGAGGCGAGCGCGAGCGCGGCCAGCACTTGGCCCCATTCGCCCGGCACTTGGCCAAAGGCGTCATGCACAACCCGCGCAATCAGCGCCATCGCGGCCAGTTTCGGCGCGGTGGCAAAGAAAGCGGTCACCGGGGTGGGCGAGCCTTCGTAAACATCGGGCGTCCACATATGGAACGGCACGGCAGAGACTTTGAAGGCAAGACCGGCCAGCAAGAACACCAGACCGAACAGCAGGCCAATCGGCAGATGCCCTTGTTCCACCACGGTGATGATGCCCGCAAACGAGGTCGTACCCGCGAAGCCGTAGACGAGCGATGCCCCGTAGAGCAGCAGACCCGAGGAGAGCGAGCCGAGCACGAAATACTTCAGACCCGCTTCCGAGGAGCGCGCGGAGTCGCGGCGCAGCGCGGCGACCACATAAAGCGCGAGCGATTGCAGCTCGAGCCCGATGTAAAGCGACATCAGATCATTGGCCGAAACCATCATCATCATGCCGGTGACCGCAAGCACGATCAGCACCGGGAACTCAAACCGCAGCAAGCCGCGACGGTCGAGGTAATCGGCGCTCATCGCCAAGACGGCAGCCGCCGAAACCAGAATGATCACCTTGGCAAAGCGCGCGAAGCCATCGGAGATGAACAGCCCATCAAAGGCGTTGTCCGCCCCGCCGCCCGCGACGGCGATGGTCAGGCCCAAGATCAGCATGACCGCGGTGGAGAGCCACAAGATCGGCTTGGCGACCTTGTCTTTGCCCGTCCAAACCCCGCCGAGCAGCGCGGCCATTGCAAAGGCCGCAAGCAGGAACTCGGGCAAAACAATGGAGAAATCAGAAGACGTCATCGGTGTTTCTCCTCAGTTGCCCGCAACCATCGCCGCAGCGGCGATGTCGGCATGATAGGTGGTCACAAGGCTTTTCACCGAAGGCCCGATCAGCCCGGTCACAAGGCTCGGATAGATGCCCAAGATCAGCGTCATGGCGACAAGCGGCGCGAAGATCGCTTTTTCACGGGTGGTCATATCTGTGATCGTTTTCAGGCTTTCTTTGACCAACTCGCCAAAGACAACGCGGCGGTAAAGCCAAAGCGCATAGGCCGCCGACAAGATCACGCCCGAGGTCGCCACAGCCGCCACCCAAGTGTTGACTTGGAAGATACCGACCAAGGTCAAGAACTCGCCAATGAAGCCCGAGGTACCCGGAAGGCCGACGTTCGCCATGGTGAAGAACATGAAGATCAGCGCGTAAGCGGGCATCCGGTTCACAAGGCCGCCGTAGGCCTCGATCTCGCGGGTGTGCATCCGGTCATAAATGACGCCAACGCAAAGGAAGAGCGCGCCCGAGATGAAGCCGTGGCTCAGCATCTGGAAGATCGCGCCATCGATCCCTTGTTGGTTCGCGGCAAAAATCCCCATCGTCACATAGCCCATGTGCGCGACCGAGGAATAAGCGATCAGCTTCTTCATATCGGCCTGCGCCAGCGCCACCAGCGAGGTGTAAACGATCGCAATGGCCGAAAGCGTGAAGACAAAGCCCGTCATCGCTTCCGAGCCCACCGGGAACATCGGCAAGCTGAAGCGCAGGAAACCGTAACCGCCCATTTTCAACAGCACCGCCGCCAGCACGACCGAACCTGCGGTGGGGGCCTGCACGTGGGCATCGGGCAACCAAGTGTGCACCGGCCACATCGGCATTTTCACCGCGAAAGAGGCGAAGAACGCAAGGAACAGCAGCGTTTGCACCCCGCCCGGCAGCACATAGCGTAGATAGGGCAGGTCTTGGTGCGGGAAGTCAAATACCATCAACTGCACGATGTCGGTGGTGCCCGCCATCATATACATCGCAACCATCGCCACCAGCATCAGCACCGAGCCAAGGAAGGTGTAGAGGAAGAACTTAAAGCTGGCATAGATGCGATCTTTGCCGCCCCAGATGCCGATGATCAGGAACATCGGAATGAGGCCCGCTTCAAAGAACAGGTAAAAGAGCACAAGATCGAGCGCCACGAAGACGCCGATCATCAGCGTTTCAAGCACCAAGAAGGCGATCATGTATTCCTTGACGCGGCTTTTCACATGCCAAGCGCTGGCAATGGTGATCGGCATCAAGAAGGTGGTCAGCAGCACAAACAGGATCGAGATCCCATCGACGCCCAATTTGTAGCGCAGACCCATGATCCATTCGCGGTCTTCCACGAATTGCATCGCCGTATCGTGGCGGTCAAAGCCCGCCAGCAAGAAGAGCGACACCAGAAAGGTCACCGTGGTGGCGGTGAGCGCCAGCCATTTGGCATTGCGGTCCGCCGCCTCCGTGCCCGAGCGCGAGACGACCGCAAGGATCGCAGCCGCCGCCAGCGGCATGAAGGTGATGATGGAAAGGAGGTTGTTCATCAGTTCGTCCCCCCGACCTGCATGACCCAGAACATGAGGCCGACGATGCCAATCACCATGGCGAAGGCGTAGTGGAAGAGATAGCCCGATTGCAGGCGTGCAGCGACACGGGTGAAGAAGGGGATCCAGCCCAAAGCAAGGCCATTGATCGCCCCGTCGATGACGGCACCGTCACCGCCCTTCCACAGCATCCGGCCAAGCGCCTTGGCGGGGTTCACGAAGATCATGTCGTAAAGCTCGTCGAAGTACCATTTGTTGAGCAAGAACCGATGCGCCCAAGGCATCGCATTCGCGGTCATGGCCGGCAGACGCGGCACGGCGATGTAGTAGACCCAGGCCAGCACAAAGCCGGTGATCATCGCGATGAAGGGCGAGATTTTCACCCAAGCCGGCACAAGGTGGGCTTCATGCAGAACGTGGTTGGTTTCCGCCATGAAGATCGCGCCTTGCGGGGCGACGGCAACAACCGCTTCATGCCCAGCTTCGGTGTTTTCCACCGCGCCATGATCGGCTTCTGCAATCCGCGCGGCATCCGCTTCATGACCTTCCTCGGCCATGGTGCCTGCCATCGCGGCTTCGTGGTTTTCCATCGCCTCGGTGGGCTCCACCGCCGCATGTTCCACCGCGTCGGTGGCGTGCTCGGTCCCGTGTTCGGTGCCATGCGCCGCCGCCGTTTCCGGCATGTTGAAGAAGCTGTTCACCCGATCGCCAAAGAACGAGGGGTAGAACACCATGCCCGAAAGCACCGCGCCAACCGCAAGCGCACCAAGCGGGATCAGCATCACGCGCGGGCTTTCATGCGCGTGGTCATGCGCATGATGATCGCCACGTTCCTTGCCAAAGAAGGTCATGAAGATCAGGCGCCACGAGTAGAACGAGGTCATACCCGCCGCGATCACCAGCGACCAGAAGGCAAAACCGCTGCCCGAGGCAAAAGCGCTTTCGATGATCGCATCTTTCGACAGATAGCCCGCAAAGCCGACCGGAATGCCAAACAGCGTCACGAAGGGGATACCCACGCCGGTGATGGCGAAGGTGCCGATCATCATGATCCAGAAGGTGAAGGGGATTTTCTTCCGCAGCGCGCCATAGTTGCGCATGTCTTGCTCGTGGTGCATCGCATGGATCACCGAGCCCGCGCCAAGGAAGAGCATCGCTTTGAAGAAGGCGTGCGTCAGCAGGTGGAACATCGCCGCAGAGTAAACGCCCACGCCCGCGGCCACGAACATATAGCCCAGCTGCGAACAGGTCGAATAGGCGATCACGCGCTTGATGTCGTTTTGCACAAGGCCCACGGTGGCGGCAAAGAACGCCGTCGCAGCACCAATATAGACCACGAACATCTTCGCTTCGGGCGCATATTCAAAGAGCGGCGACATCCGGCAGACCAAGAACACACCCGCGGTCACCATGGTGGCGGCGTGGATGAGGGCGGAAACCGGCGTCGGGCCTTCCATCGCGTCGGGAAGCCAAGTGTGCAAGAAAAGCTGCGCCGATTTACCCATCGCGCCGATGAACAACAGCACCGCAATCAGGTTGGCCGCGTTCCACTCGGTCCACAGGAAATGAAGCTGGGTATCGGCGAGCGTCGGCGCATAGGCGAAGACGTCGTCCATCTTGATCGAGCCCGCCAAGAAAAAGAGCGCGAAGATGCCGAGCGAGAAGCCAAAGTCACCAACCCGGTTGACCACGAAAGCTTTGATCGCCGCCGCGTTGGCCGAGGGTTTCTTGTAGTAGAAGCCGATCAGCAAATAAGAGGCAACGCCTACGCCTTCCCAACCAAAGAACATCTGCACGAGGTTATCGGCGGTGACCAGCATCAGCATGGCGAAGGTGAAGAACGAAAGATAGGCGAAGAAGCGCGCCTTATAGCTTTCGTCATGGGTCCAGTTGTCGTCATGCGCCATGTAGCCAAACGAATACAGGTGCACGAAGGCCGAGACCGTGGTGACCACAATCAGCATGATCGCGGTCAGACGGTCGAGCCGGATCGACCAAGCGGTGTCGAGCGTGCCCGACTGGATCCAGTTCAGAAGGTGGATGTGCTGCGTGTCGCCATCAAGCGTCAGGAACACAATCCAGCTCAGCAGGAAGGACAGGAACAGAAGGCCGGTGGTCAGCACCATCGCGCCCTTCTCGCCAATGTAACGCCAGCCGAAGCCGCCGATGATCGCGCCAATCAGAGGCGCCAGAAGGATGATCGTCGTCATGGCTTACCCCTTCATCACGTTGACATCGTCCACCGCGATCGAGCCGCGGTTGCGGAAGAACACGACGAGGATCGCCAGACCAATGGCCGCTTCAGCCGCTGCCACGGTCAGCACGAACATGGTGAAAACCTGTCCCACAAGGTCGCCCATATGGGTGGAGAAGGCGACCATGTTGATATTCACCGCGAGCAGCATCAGTTCGATCGACATCAGGATGACGATCACGTTCTTGCGGTTCACGAAGATCCCGAAAATGCCGGTGACGAACAAGATCGCCGCCACAGCAAGGTAATGTTCAAGTCCGATCGTCATCGCTTTCCCTCCGGGCCCGACCCCGTTTTCGCTTTTTCTTGTCTCACAGCCCCTGCCCCGGTTTGACGTCGATCATCTCCAGCGCCTTCGCCGGGTCGCGGTGCATCTGGGCAATCACATTTTGCCGTTTCACATCGGTGCGGTGGCGCAGCGTCAGCAAGATGGCCCCGATCATCGCCACCAACAGCACCAGACCCGCGCCTTGGAAGAGGTAGAGGTATTTGTCGTAAAGGATCAGCCCCAGCGCCCGGCTGTTTTCGACCTCAGCCGACATCGGCAGGGCATGGAGCGCCGCCGCACCTTCAGCCGATTGCCAGGCCATGAAGCCGGTGGCGAGTTCGGCGAGCATCACGACCGCGATCAGCCCACCAATCGGCGCGTAGCGCGCCATCTGGCCCCGCAGCGCGGCGAAATCGACATCGAGCATCATCACCACAAAGAGGAACAGCACCGCGACCGCGCCGACATAGACGATGATCAGCAGCATGGCGACGAATTCCGCCCCCATCAGCACGAACAGCCCCGCCGCCGTGAGGAAGGTCAAAATCAGCCAGAGCACCGAGTGCACCGGGTTCTTCGAGAGAACCACCATGAGCCCGGCCACCGCTGCCACCACGGCAAAGAGGTAGAAGGCGAATACGAACACCGTCATGTGTTTTCTCCCGATTTCTCGTCGAAGACCTCGCGCGCCAGTTCCAGCGCCTTGGTCATGGCGGGCACGCCGCCGAACATGCTCATCTGAAAGATCACCTCGGCGATCTCCCGCTCGGTTGCCCCGGCCTCCAGCGCGTGGCGGATGGTGAGCCGCAAGGCCGCCTCTGCCTGCGCGCCCAGCGTCACCTGCCCTGCCAGCGTGACCAACAACCGAGTCCGGGCATCCAGCCCATCGCGGTTGAAGGTCTTGCCAAACCACATTTCCAGCATGTCTGCCGGCATGGTCGGGAACATCTTCTCAAAGGCCTTGGGGTTGAAGCTTTCCAACGCGGGGTTGAACAGGCGGGCCATCTCGGTCCCCTGCTCCATCATCGCCGCGAGAAGCTTCTGAAACTCCGTGGTCATCTGTAAGGCGCATCCAATTCGATGTTACGGGCGATCTCGGCCTCCCAGCGCGCGCCGTTCTCAAGGAGTTTTTCCTTGGTATAGAACAGCTCTTCGCGCGTCTCGGTGGCATATTCAAAGTTCGGACCTTCGACGATCGCATCGACCGGGCAGGCTTCTTGGCAGTAGCCGCAGAAGATGCATTTGGTCATGTCGATGTCGTAGCGCGTGGTGCGGCGGCTTCCATCATCGCGCGGCTCGGCGTCGATGGTGATCGCCTGCGCCGGGCAGATCGCTTCGCACAGCTTGCACGCAATGCAACGCTCTTCTCCATTGGGGTAGCGGCGCAGCGCGTGCTCACCGCGGAAACGCGGAGACAACGGGCCCTTTTCATGCGGGTAGTTCAGCGTCGGCTTCGGCCCAACGAAATACCGCAGACCCAGCCCAAAGCCTTTGATGAAGTCCCACAGGACGAAATATTTCGCTGCGCGAACGTAATCGAAAGCCATCAGTCGTTCTCCGCCGGTTCGGTCTGGCCGTTGCCGGACACTTTCCATTTGCCCCGTTCAGAGGCGGTCTCCAAATCCCCCACGCCGAAATCGCCACGCGCTTCAAGCGCAGCCACAGCCCGCATCAGCGGCGGATCATGCGACAGAAAGGAGGTTACATTTTTGCCATCAATCTCAAGCTGGTAGCCTTCGATGATCACGGGAACGAGCCGGACCTCGCGGTCGTCGAGCTTCAGGCTCAGGGTTACGCGATTGTCTTCCATATCAGCCTCCAATCGCCCAACGGGCCCACAGACCACCCAACACTTCAAACTTCGCCAAGAAGGCCACGATCACGACCCAGCCGAGCGAGAGCGGCAAGAACACTTTCCAACCGATCCGCATCAGCTGGTCGTAGCGGTAGCGCGGCACGATGGCCTTCACCATGGCGAAGGCGAAGAACACCAGCACCATCTTGATGAACATCCACAGCGCGCCATCCGGGATGCCCGGAATGGGCGAGAGCCAGCCCCCGAAGAACAGAATCGAGGTGAGCGCGCACATCAGCCACACAGCGATATATTCGCCCGCCATGAAAAGCAGATAGGGGGTCGAGGAATATTCAACCATGAAGCCCGCAACGAGTTCGGATTCCGCTTCGGGAAGGTCAAACGGCGGGCGGTTGGTTTCTGCCAAAGCCGAGATGAAGAACAAGAACACCATCGGCAGATGCGGCAGCCAGTACCAGTTCAGGAACCCAAACGAGCCGCGCTGCGCTTCGACAATGGCCGAAAGGTTCATCGAGCCCGTGGACAAGATCACCCCGATGATGATCAGGCCCATCGAGACCTCATAGGAGATCATCTGCGCGGCGGAGCGCAGCGAGCCCAAGAACGGGTATTTCGAGTTCGAGGCCCAGCCGCCCATGATCACGCCGTAAACCTCAAGCGAGGAAGCGGCGAAGACAAAGAGCACGGCGACGTTGATATCCGCCATCACCCAGCCTTCGTTGAACGGGATCACCACCCAAGCGACCATCGCCAGCACCAGGCTGAGCATCGGCGCGAGGAAGTAAACCGCCTTGTCCGAGCCTGCGGGCACGACGATTTCCTTGAACACATATTTCGCGGCGTCGGCCACCGATTGCAGAAGGCCAAAGGCCCCCACCACGTTCGGCCCCCGGCGCATCTGCACGGCGGCCCAAATCTTGCGGTCGCCCCAGACAAGGAAAAGAAGGCCAATCATCACGAAGGCGATGATCCCCAGCCCCTGCAAGACCATCAACAAGGCCGTGCCCAGCGGTGTTGCGAAAAACTCAGCCATGTTGTCCCTCAGCCCGTCTTGCTTTCATCGTTTCAAACCGTCGGAATGCCGCGCTCAACGCAATCGGCGAGCGTCACTTCCGCGTCGATCGTGCGCAGCCCCCGCGGGATTGCGTCCGAAATTAGGTATACGGCGTCGGCGCTTAGGCCGTTGCCGCGCTTTTGCACCGTCGTGCGCACATGGCGCGCGAACCCATAGCCGCGGATTTGCGCATATTGCGCGGCGGCACAGGTGGCATAGGCGGTGGCCTTTGCCCGGTTGGTGGTGCCCGAAAGCGCCACCTCAAACCCCACAAGGTCGTTGTCGAGCAAACGCGTCTCGACCCCCTCATAGGTGATTGTCGCGCCCTCCCCGGTTGCCGCGCAGGCGCTCAGCCCGGCCAGAAGGCCGGGAAGCAGTGCCGCGAGGATCAGGGGCGAACGGCTCATGCTTTACTCCGCCGCCACCGCTTCGGTGCCACGCGATTTGGCAAGCGCCGAACATTCGGCCATCACCACAGAGGCGCGCGCGATCGGGTTGGTGAAGTAGTAATCGCCCAAAGCGAGCCGGAAGCTCGCCTTGCCCATGTCGCGCCGCTCCAGCGGGGTCCAATCATTGGCGATCACCTGATCCACTTGGCCCAGATGCGGCACCGCCTCAAGCATCGCGCGGCGCAGGCCAGCAAGGCTGTCCCACGGCTGTTTCGCGCCGAGTTCGGCGGAAAGCGCCCGCAAGATCGCCCAGTTTTCTTTCGCCTCGCCCGGCGCGAAGGTCGCGCGGAAGGCGAGTTGCGGGCGGCCTTCGGTGTTCACAAACAGCCCGTGCTCTTCGGTGTAAGCCGCGCCCGGCAAAATCACATCGGCGCGCGAAGCGCCCCGGTCACCGTGGCTGCCTTGGTAGATCACGAAGGGGCCACCTTCGGAGGCCGGGGTGATTTCCACCTCGTCGGCGCCCATGTTGTAAATGACCTCAACACCGCCTTCGAGCGCGGCGAGAAGCCCGCCTTCGGTCACCGCGCCCACATCCAGCGCGCCAACACGGCTCGCTGCGGTGTGCAGCATCAGCATTTTGCCCGAAAGCGCCATCGCATTGGCGATCACCGCCTCGCCATCGGCTTCCGAGACAGCGCCTTGGCCCACAATCACAATCGCCCCCGGCGCGGCTTTCAGCCCCGCCAGCGCGGCGCGATCGGTGCCGACGTGTTCGTAATCGTAGGTCAGATCAACGGCGGGGCCGATCACGCGAACCTGCGCGCCCTTCGCCCAAGCCTTGCGGATGCGGGCATTGAGCACTGGCGCTTCGACGCGCGGATCGGTGCCGATCAAAATGATCTCTTCGGCGTCATCAAGGTCTTCAATCGCCACATTGCCCACATAGGCCGAGCGGTTGCCCACCGGAAGACGCGCGCCATCGGTGCGGCATTCGACCTTGCCCCCAAGGCTTTCGATCAGGGTTTTCAGGCTGAACGCGGCTTCGGTGGAGACCAGATCGCCGACCAGACCCAGAACCTTCTTGCCCTTCATGGCGGCGGCGGCGGCGGCGAGCGCCTCGCCCCAGCTCGCTTTGCGCAGCTTGCCGTTTTCACGGATGTAAGGCGTGTCCAAACGCTGGCGGCGCAGACCGTCCCAAATGAAACGGCCTTTGTCGCTCAGCCATTCCTCGTTCACGCCATCATGGTTGCGCGGCACGATCCGCTTCACTTCGCGGCCTTTGGCATCAATGCGGATGTTGGAGCCAAGCGCGTCCATCACATCAATGCTTTCGGTCTTGGTCAGCTCCCAAGGTCGTGCGGTGAAGGCATAGGGTTTCGAGGTCAGCGCGCCCACTGGGCACAGGTCAATGATGTTGCCCTGCAAGTTGCTGTCGAGCGTGCAGTTCAGATAGCTGGTGATCTCGCTGTCATTGCCGCGCCCGGTTTGGCCCATTTGCGTGATCCCCGCCACCTCGGTGGTGAAGCGCACGCAACGGGTGCAGGAGATGCAACGCGTCATGCAGGTGGACACAAGCGGCCCGAGGTTGAGGTCTTCCGACGCGCGCTTCGGCTCGCGGTAGCGCGAGAAATCCGCCCCGTAGGCCACGGCTTGGTCTTGCAAATCGCATTCGCCGCCTTGGTCGCAAATCGGGCAATCGAGCGGGTGGTTGATGAGCAGAAACTCCATCACCCCTTCGCGGGCCTTTTTCACCATCGGCGAATTGGTCTTGATCACGCTCGGCGCACCATCGGGGCCGGGACGCAGGTCTTTGATCTGCATTGCACAAGAGGCCGTGGGCTTGGGCGGGCCGCCCACCACTTCGACAAGGCACATCCGGCAGTTGCCCGCGATCGACAGCCGTTCGTGGTAGCAAAAACGCGGCACCTCAATGCCCGCCTGCTCACAGGCCTGAATGATCGTCAGGCTGCGATCGACCTCGACCTCGATACCGTCGATGATGATCTTGCGCGTGTTCGACATGGTCTCGTCCGTCACTTGGCTTGGGCGCGGCGGGCCGCGCGGTGAATGGCGTTTTGGGTGCTCATGCGCAGCCCCTCGGGAAGATCCATTGACCCTCTCTGAAATTATCTTCGGGCCCAGAGGCCACGGCACCGCGGCAAAGCGCATTGGCAGCGCGTTTCGCCTCGGCCCCTTCGTCATAGCCAAAGGGCTGGGCGGTGCGGCTGACCACCAAAGCATGGTCCGCCATAATCGCCCCGGTGTAGCCCTCAACCGCCGCCAAAGGCCCGATGCTATCGGGCCCGACGGGCAGCGCGCAGGCGGCAAGCGGCAAGGTCAAAGCAAGGGCGCGCATCAGTTGCCCCCCTTTGCGTCGATCTTCGGGCAATTGGCTTCCAGCGTGTAGAAATGCCCGTCAAACACCTGCACATGCGCGGCATCGGCCAAGAAACCCTCGGCACCGGGACAGGCCGCGCCGATGGCGGAAATCACACCCAGTTTCAGCTCGGTCTCATCGGTTTCGGTCACGCCTTCCAGCGTCACTTCAAACACGTTGCGCCAACCGTCCCAGTAGATGCAGCCTTCATCATTGGTGGAGCCTTCTGGGCACTCCATCCCGCCAGTGATGATATTGTTGAAATACTGCACCTGCGCCCCGGTCGCGCCTTCCTTCATACGGATATGACGGTTGAGCGCGGGTTCATGGCCGCGCGCGCCCTCGCTTTGCGGGTGGTACTCCGCCACCGCCGGGGTGGCGAGCGCGGCAACCAGCACGGGAGCCATCAGGGCAGAAGGAAAACGCATCAATTCCCCCCTTCCCAAGTGCACAGACCCACCATGCCAAAGGCCGGCTTGTCATGCGCGGTGGCGCGCTTCATCACGATCTCTTCGGGTGTATCCGAGATGCCAAGTCCGTTGCGCGCACAGTAAAGTTTTGCCACGGCCAGCGCCTCGGCCCGGTCGGCTTCGGTGAAAAAGCCGCCATTGCCACGGGTTACAAAGACCGTCACCGGCCCCGCGAACAAACCGTTGGAAGAGCGCTCAACCACCTCAACCTGGTCTTCTTCTTGCTGCGCGGCCACCACGTAAGATTGGCCGTTGGCAAAGAAATATTCGCCCTCGCGCAGATCGGCACCGGCCAAAGCGGGGCATGCGAGCGCAGCGGCCAAAGCCGCGCCCCCGATCCCTGCTGTGATGCCGACCCCGAACGTCATCGCTTATCTCCAAACCAAAATGCCCGGAACGAGCGACTTGCGAAGGCCGCCGTCATCCCAAAACACATGCGCGTGATTGTCTTGATTGATCTGCATAGAAACACGCCGATGATTGCCCTGCGGCAACAACCGCCCCACGTTCACCTCAAAGCTGCGCCCATCGGGCTGCGTGCAACGAAACGCCAGCCGCGCCGTATCCCCTTTGATCTTAAACTTGATGTCGCGGCCCTCGCGCATCGTGACCTTGCCCGAGGTGTTGAACACCTGGCAGCTCGTCCCCTTCGGGAAGAAGCCAAAACCGACCGACACCACATCGACACCCGCTGCTGCGGGGCTGGCAAGGGCAACCAAGGCTGCCGTTATGAGGGCCCGCATCCGCATCACTCCGCCGCCATCGCGCCCATACGGCCCGTTTTGCGGGCTTTGATACGGTCTTCGATCTCTTCGCGGTAATGCCGGATCAGGCCTTGGATCGGCCAAGCCGCCGCGTCGCCAAGCGCACAGATCGTGTGGCCTTCCACCTGTTTGGTCACGTCAAACAGCATGTCGATCTCTTCGATCTCGGCCTCGCCGCGCACCAAACGATCCATCACCCGCATCATCCACGAAGTGCCTTCGCGGCAGGGCGTGCACTGGCCGCAGCTTTCGTGTTTGAAGAATTTCGACAGCCGCCAGATCGCTTTGATGATGTCAGTCTGCTGATCCATGACGATCAGGCAAGCCGTGCCAAAGCTCGATTGCAGCTCGCGCATCCCGTCGTAATCCATGATCGCATCTTCACACAGATGCGCCGGGATCACCGGGCAGGACGCGCCGCCGGGGATGACCGCTTTCAGGTTCGACCAGCCGCCACGCACGCCGCCGCCGTGTTTCTCGATCAGTTCTTTCATCGAGATCGACATGCTTTCTTCGATCACGCAGGGCGTGTTCACATGGCCAGACATGGCAAAGAGTTTGACGCCGGTGTTGTTGGGGCGGCCAAACGAAGCGTACCAATCCGCGCCGCGGCGCAGGATCGTCGGCACAACGGCAATCGATTCAACGTTGTTCACCGTGGTCGGGCAGCCATAAAGGCCCGAACCCGCCGGGAACGGCGGTTTCATCCGCGGCATGCCCTTTTTGCCCTCAAGGCTTTCCAAAAGGGCCGTTTCTTCGCCGCAGATATAGGCCCCGGCCCCATGCGCCAGATAGACGTTAAAGTCATAGCCCGATTTGCAAGCGTTTTTGCCAATCAGCCCAGCGTCATAGCATTCGTCAATCGCGGCTTGGAGCGCTTCTTTCTCGCGCACATATTCGCCACGAATGTAGATGTAAGCCGCACAAGCCCCCATCGCGAAACCCGCAATCAGCGCGCCTTCAATCAGCGTATGCGGATCGTGGCGCATGACCTCACGGTCTTTGCAGGTGCCGGGCTCGGATTCGTCGGCGTTGATCACCAGATAGGCCGGGCGGCCATCCGATTGCTTGGGCATGAAGGACCATTTCAACCCGGTGGGGAAGCCCGCACCGCCGCGGCCACGCAGCCCCGAGGCCTTGACCTGCTCGATGATCCAGTCCCGACCATTGGCCAAAATCGCCGCCGTGCCATCCCAGTGCCCACGCGCCATCGCGCCCTTCAAGGAGCGGTCGTGCATCCCGTAGATGTTGGTGAAGATCCGGTCCTGATCTTTCAGCATGTCTGTTCCCTCGATTAACGCGCGGCCGGGGTCCGGCCATCGCCGCACCGGTTGCCCGATGCGAATGTCTCTCTCCGTTCCGGGCCGAAGCCCGATCGGAACCGGGCGCCTGCCCGGGGTGCCGCCACGCCCCGAGGGGCGCAAGCGGCGCTATCTTACGCTGCAGCTTGGCGCGTCAGCGTTTGCGGCCCTTGCGCTTGGCACCGCCACCCGCCGGGGGCGATTTCGGCGCAGGCGCGGGCGTCGCACCAACCGGTTCAACCGGCTTGGCGGGTTGCGCCGAAGCGGGCTTTGCGGCCACCGCAGGCGCGGGCTTCGGTGCCGGTTGAGCCGCGGGCGCTGCCGGTTTCACCGCTGCGGGCGCAGGATTCGGCGCGGGCGCGGGTTGCGGCGCCGGTTTTGCAGGCTCGGGCGCGGCCTTGGCCATCGGGGCCGGCGCGGCTTCCGGTTTCGGAGCGGGCTTCGGCGCCGGCGCTGGCTTTTCAGCCACAGGCGCAGGTTTCGGGGCGGGCGCCGCCGGTTTCGCGGGCGCGGCGGGTTTCGGGGCCGTGGCAGCGGCAGCAACAGGCGCCGGGGTCGAGCGGCGCAGGGCGGCCACCTCGTCCGGGGTCATTTCGGTTTTCTTGGGCAGGCAGCCCATGATGAAGCAGGTGGTGCGCGCAACAATCAGCGCAGAGGCCACGCCAGCCACGAAGGCGGCGCCGACCGAGTTGGAGCCGAGTTGCCACAGCGCCACAAAAATAATGGCACCGACGACACCCCCAAATTTCCGGGCATTAGTTTGGCATTCAGCGTCGTTCATCGACATTTTGCCTTTCCTTTCCCTCTTCCTGAGCGCTGGGGCGGACGTCTCGCCCCCGCTCTTGTGGTTTGATTTAGTCTTCCAAGTCTTTCGTCAGTTCAGTCTTCCGTCTTAGTAATCGTTGGTCTTGGCGCGTTCGAGGAAGCGCGCAACGCCTTCCTCTGTAATGATTTTGGCTTGAGCCACCCATTTGTCGCGGGTCACACGGCCCTTGAAGCCTTTGAGGTTGCTGTCCATCCAAGCAATCTCATCGGCCCCCCATTTGGCGATCTGATCGAAGTGATAGATGCCAAGGTCATTGCACAAAGCTTCCAGCACCGGGCCAATGCCTTCGATCGTTTTCAGATCATCGGCTTTGTCGCCGCGCGGCGCATCAAGCCCTTGCGGCTGCACACCTTCACCAGCGTCGACTTCCAGCACCACCGGCCCTTTTTTCGCCTTTGCGGGGGTGGGTTCCGGGGTCGGTTCCACCTTCGGCTCTTCGGCCTTGGGGGCGACCGGTTTCGGCGCCTCTTCCTTGGCCACATGCACCACCGGCTCCGGCGCCGCTTTCGGCGCGGGGGCCGCGGCCTTCGGGGCGGGCGCCGCTTCGGCTTTCGCCTTTTCTTCGGCCTGCTGCGCCGCCGTTTTCGGACGCGCGGTCATCATGCCAATGGGACCAAGCTGGCCACCGGCTTGCCACGGTGCGGACAGCGGCACTTCGGTGCCATCAATCCGCTTCACGCCATCGCCAATCGACAGTGCACGCGTCACAGAGCCGTTCGTCGCCTCTTTCTCGCCTGCGGTTTCCATGCAAGCAGTCAAACCGCCCGCCGGTTCCGAGGAGAAGCGCCCGGTTTGCGAGCCCGCGCGCGGGGTTTCCCCTTTGGCCAGCGCATCAAGAAGCCCAGCAAGGCTCTCTTCGGTCAGATCTTCGTAGTAATCCTTGCCGATTTGCGCCATCGGCGCGTTCGCGCAGGCGCCAAGGCACTCGACCTCTTCCCACGAGAACTTGCCATCTTCCGACAGTTCAAACGGATGCGCGGCAATCTTGCTTTTGCACACCGCCATCAGGTCTTCGGCACCGCAGATCATACACGAGGTCGTGCCACAAATCTGGATATGCGCCACCGAACCAACGGGTTGCAGTTGGAACATGAAGTAGAAAGTCGCCACTTCCAACGCGCGGATATAGGGCAGGCCCAGCATATCGGCGACATATTCAATCGCCGGTTTCGACAGCCAGCCTTCTTGCTCTTGCGCGCGGAACAGCAGCGGAATGATCGCCGAGGCCTGACGGCCCTCGGGATATTTCGTCATCTGCGCTTCGGCCCAAGCCAAGTTCGCGGGCGTGAAAGCAAAGCTTTCGGGTTGTTCATGATGCAAGCGGCGCAGCATTAGCGGTCGACCTCCCCGAACACGATATCCATCGTGCCGATGATGGCCGAAACGTCGGCCAGTTGGTGGCCCTTGGCCACGGCATCCATCGAGTGAAGATGGGCATAGCCCGGTGCCCGGATCTTCGCCCGGTAGGGCTTGTTGGTGCCATCGGCCACCAGATAGACGCCAAATTCGCCCTTCGGCGCCTCAACGGCGGCGTAAACCTCACCCGCGGGCACTTTGAAGCCCTCGGTGTAAAGCTTGAAGTGGTGGATCAGCGATTCCATCGAGGTTTTCATGTCACCCCGTTTCGGCGGCGTCATTTTCCCACGGGCCAAGATATCGCCCTGCCCTTCCGGCGCGCGCAGTTTCTCAACGGCTTGCAAGATGATCTTGGTCGACTCGCGCATCTCGGCCATGCGGACAAGATAGCGATCATAGCAGTCGCCGTTTTTGCCGACGGCCACTTTGAAGTCGAATTCATCATAGCATTCATAGGGTTGCGAACGACGCAAATCCCACGCCAGCCCCGAACCGCGCACCATCACACCCGAATAGCCCCATTGGGTGATCTCTTTTTCGGTGATGATGCAGATATCGGCGTTGCGCTGCTTGAAGATCCGGTTCTCGGTCAACAACCCTTCGATATCATCAAGCTTTTGCGGGAATTCATGCGCCCATTGCTCGATGTCATCAATCAGCGCGGGCGGCAGATCTTGGTGCACGCCACCGGGGCGGAAGTAGTTCGCGTGCAGACGCGCCCCACAGGCCCGCTCGTAGAAGATCATCAGCTTCTCGCGTTCTTCAAAGCCCCAGACCGGCGGCGTCAGCGCGCCCACGTCCATCGCTTGTGTAGTGACGTTGAGAAGGTGGTTCAAAACGCGGCCAATTTCCGAAAACAGCACGCGGATGAGCGAGGCGCGACGCGGCACCACAGTGCCCGTCAGCCGCTCAATCGCCAAGCACCAAGCATGCTCCTGGTTCATCGGTGCCACATAATCGAGCCGGTCGAAATAGGGCGTGTTTTGCAGATAGGTGCGGCTTTCCATCAGCTTTTCGGTGCCGCGATGCAAAAGCCCGATATGCGGGTCCGCCCGTTCGACGATCTCGCCATCAAGCTCCAGCACCATCCGCAGCACGCCGTGCGCCGCAGGGTGCTGCGGGCCGAAGTTGATGTTGAAGTTGCGAATGCTTTGCTCGCCAGTCAGCACATCGTGCGAACCGTCGTCATAGGTATTCTGCCGGATGTCGCCGTCCATGCTCCTCACCTTTCTTCCGTCACCGCCAGGGCCTTCGCCACGGCTCAGCCCTGTTTCTCGTCACCGGGAAGCACATAATGCGCGCCTTCCCAGGGGCTCAGGAAATCGAATTGCCGATATTCTTGCGTCAGCTTGACCGGCTCATAGACCACACGTTTGAGCACTTCATCATAGCGCAGCTCAACATAGCCCGTGGTCGGGAAGTCTTTGCGCAGCGGATGGCCGCGGAAGCCATAATCCGTCAGCAAGCGGCGCAGATCGGGGTGGCCCGAGAACATCACGCCGAACATGTCGAAGATTTCGCGCTCGTACCAGTTGGCCACCGGGAAAGCATCGACGATCGAGGGGCACATCTCGTCTTCGCGCACGCTCGCCTTCACGCGGATGCGCTGGTTGCGCCACATCGACAGGAAGTGCCACACCACCTCAAACCGGGCCTGACGCTCGGGCCAGTCCACCGCGGTGATGTCAATCAACGTCGAAAACTTGCAGGTCGGATCATCGCGCAGAAATTCGATAAAGCGCAAAATCCCCGCCGGCGTGACGGTGACAGTCAGTTCGTCAAACTCGACCTTGGTCGAGACAACATCATCGGCGCGCTTCAATTCGATATGCGCAGCCAGTTCTTGCAGCAGTTCGCTCATCCTCTGCCCTCCTCAGCGCACCAGCGTGCCGGTGCGGCGGATCTTGCGCTGCAATTGCAAGATACCATACATCAGCGCCTCTGCCGAGGGCGGGCAACCGGGAACGTAGATATCCACCGGAACGATGCGGTCGCAGCCACGCACCACCGAATAGCTGTAGTGGTAATACCCGCCGCCATTCGCACAAGACCCCATCGAGATCACGTAACGCGGCTCGGGCATCTGGTCGTAGACCTTGCGCAGCGCCGGGGCCATTTTGTTGGTCAGCGTGCCCGCGACGATCATCACGTCAGATTGGCGCGGCGAGGCGCGCGGCGCGAACCCGTAGCGTTCCACGTCATAGCGCGGCATCGCGGTATGCATCATTTCCACCGCGCAACAGGCCAGACCAAAGGTCATCCAGTGCAGCGAGCCGTTGCGCGCCCAGTTGATGATGTCTTCGGCGGTGGTGAGCAAGAAGCCCTTATCTTGCAGGTCGCGGTTGAGCGCGGCTGCCGCCACATCCATATCGGCGGCGGCCGTGTTCGGCCCGGTCATCACGCCCATTCCAGCGCCCCCTTCTTCCATTCATAGGCAAAGCCGACGGTCAGCACGCCCAAGAACACCATCATCGACCAAAAGGCCGTCATCGAGATTTCTCCGAACGATACCGCCCAAGGGAACAAGAAGGCCACTTCCAGATCGAAGATGATGAACAGGATCGACACAAGGTAGAACCGCACGTCGAATTTCATGCGCGCGTCGTCAAACGCGTTGAAGCCGCATTCATAGGCCGAGACCTTTTCCGGGTCAGGGTTGCGCACGGCAATCACTGCGGCTGCAAGGATCAAAACCAGACCCAATGCGATCGCCATTGCAAGAAGCACGAGGATTGGCAGGTATTCCCGCAACATTCCTTGCATCAACACCTCTGGCATATGACCCCCTCCTTGTCGCGTACCGCCACAGCTTGTGCGGCTTCCGATTGATGCGAGGAATAGCCTCCCCCCCCATGCCGGTCAACCGAGCGCAGCCCAGTTTCGGGGGGTAAAGCACAATTTGTATACCGATGCACACTGTTTTTTGCGCCCGTCGCAACCGCAGCATCTGAATTCTGCAATGCGGCATCAAGTCTCACCCCCGCAAAAGGCAGGAAAAGGTCGAGAATCAGCGTCTTGGTGAAAGTGTATTGTGATTCCGTCACTTCACAAGGTCATAGTGCCCATGGCGGCGGTTCCTTGGCAAAAAAGGCGGCGATTCCTGCTTTTGCTTCCTCATCTTCCCACCTTTTGACCAGTGCGGCGATGGTCGCGTCTTGCTGAGATGAGTCGGACCGCCCCCCAAGCATCCGAATAAGCGCTTTTGCCTCGGCCACCGCGCCGGGCGCACAGGCCAAATAGGGCACCACTTCGGCCTCTACGGCAGCATCCAGATCCGCTTCAGGCACCACTTTGGCGAGCAGATTGAGCGCCACCGCCTCCTCTGCCTCAAAAAGCCGTGACGACATAAAAACACGCCGCGCCTTCGCTGCGCCCATCCGCGCCACAACGTAAGGCGAGATCGTTGCTGGCGTCAGGCCGAGCTTGGTTTCGGTCAGCCCAAAGCGCGCCCCCTGCACCCCGACCGCGACATCGCACACCGAAATCATCCCCACGCCGCCGCCAAAGGCATTGCCATGCACGCGCCCGATCACGGGCTTGGGGCAAATGTCCACCGCCTCAAGCATTTCCGCCAAAGCACGAGCGGAAGCGCCGCGTTCTTCGGGGCTCGCGGTCATATTGGCCTGCATCCAGCGCAGATCGCCGCCCGCGCAAAAGCTCTTGCCCTCTGCCGCCAGCACCAGCACGCGCACGCTCGCATCATGGCCCAAATGTCGGATCACTTGCGTGATTTCCGAAATCATCTGCGCATCAAGCGCATTGTGCTTTTGCGCGCGGGTAAGCCACAGGGTCACCACGCCGCGCGCATCGCGTTCCAGCCGGATCGTTTCGGTCATGCCTTTCCTCCCTTGATCGCCCGCGCAAGCGCGGCGGCTTCGGTGAGCTTTTCACGGTCAAGCCCGGTGTCATAGCCAAGCCACGCCAGATGATTGGCCACCGCTTCGGTGGCGACATTGCCCGCAGCCCCCGGCGCATAGGGGCAGCCCCCCAACCCACCCGCCGCCGCATCAAAGACACGCAGGCCCAGCGCCAAACTCGCCGCGATATTTTCCAATGCGCGGCCCGCCGTGTCATGGAAATGCCCGGCCAATTGTGAAGGCTCCATCTCTTGCAGCACCGCCTCCAGCATCGCGGTGATACTTTCGGGGCGCGCTTGGCCCACGGTATCGCCAAGGCTGACCTCATCGCAGCCCATCACCCGCAAATGCGCCACCACCCGTGCGACTTTTGCGGGCGGCGTCGGCCCATCAAAGGGGCAATCGGTCACCATTGAGACATAGCCGCGAACTGGCAGATTTGCAGCCTTTGCGGCCTCCACCACCGGGCGAAACCGTTCCAAACTTTCCGCAATCGAACAATTCAGGTTGGCTTGTGAGAACCCCTCGGAGGCTGAGGCAAACACCGCAACGCCATCGACCCGCGCGGCCATCGCACCTTCAAGCCCTTTCATATTGGGCGTCAGCGCGCTGTAGCGCACCCCCGGCACACGGGTAATGCCCGCTAGAACCTCTGCCGCATCGGCCATTTGCGGCACCCATTTGGGGCTGACGAAAGAGGCGACCTCGATCCGCTGAAACCCCACTTGGGAAAGCGCATCGACGAGCGCGATCTTATCCGCCGTCGCGATCAGCCGCTTTTCATTTTGCAACCCGTCGCGCGGCGCCATTTCGACGATTTCCACACGCTCACGCATCGGGCAGCTCGTAAAAGTCCTGCGCGTAAAGGCTCGCCCCGCCCTTTTCGACGGCGCGCTGATAGGCGGGCCGCGCCTGCGCCCGTGCCACCCAAGCGCCCAGCGCTGGAAAACCGTCGCGCGGCACGAAGCGGAACATCGCATCAATATTGAAACCAAACATGCAATCGGCGGCCGAAAACTCAGACAAGAGCCACTCCCGCCCCGTCAGATGCGTTTCAAGGGCCTGCATGGTGACGGCCAAGCGTTTGGTATCAAGCTTCATCAACGGCACAGAGCGCGCCGCATCCGGGCGCAAAAAGATGTGGTGAATGTTGAGCGCTTGCAGGATGTTGGCTTGCGTTTCGGCGAAGTTCAGCCATTCGAGATAGGCCAGCCGCTCCGCCGCGCCCGGCGCGGGGGCAAAGCGCCCACGGCTCTCGGTCAGGTATTGCACGATGGCACCGGATTCGAAGATCACCTGCCCGTCAATTTCCAGCGCCGGAATGCGCCCCGCGGGGGAGAGCGCGCGAAATTCGGGGCTGCGCAGATCGGCCCCGGTCAAGGACCAAAGGCGCAGATCGACCGGTTCCCCCAGCTCTTCTAAAAGCCAAAGCACCCGATGCGAGCGCGATCCGGGCACGTGATGCAAGATGGTCATGCCGCTGCCTCCTCTTCGGCCAGTTGAATAAGGGGCGCGCCTGCCTCCACCTGCGCGCCGGGCGAAACCAGCACTTGTGCAACCTCACCTGCCCGCGCTGCGCAGAGCGTATGCTCCATTTTCATCGCTTCCAGCACCGCCAAGCGGTCGCCCGGTTCCACCCTTTGCCCCGGCGCCACGAAGACCGCCTTCACCAATCCCGGCATCGGCGCCAATGTCAGATCTGAGGCCGGACCATGCGCTTGACGATCCAGCGGATCGGGCCGCGCGAACACATGCGCGCCGCGCATGAACACAGTCACGGCATCAGGCCCCACATGGAACCGCGCCTTGGTTTTAACGCCCCCCACCCACCAGCCATCGGGGTGCAGCGCGCAATCATAACTGCCGCCGCCAACCTCTACGGTGATCCGGTTCGGCCCGGTGACCTGTACAAAGGCGGGGTCTTCAAAGGCCACCGCGCGGCGCAGCGGTGCCCAAAGGGTGAACCCCGCGGTTGGCATTTCGTGCAACCCGGCCGCCGCAATCACCGCCAAGGCTCGCGCTTGCGGTGGCACCTCGGCAGGCGCAGAAAGCGCCGCGATCTCGCGCCCAATCAAGCCGGTGTCCACCTGCCCCGCGCCAAAGCCGGGATGCCGCGCAAGCCTGGCCAAAAAGGCAAGATTGGTCGTTGTTCCAGCCACTTCGGTCGCCTCAAGCGCGACTGCCAAACGGTTGAGCGCCGCCGCGCGGGTGGGCGCATGGGTGACGATTTTGGCAATCATCGGGTCATACCACGGGCTGATCACATCGCCCGGCCGCACGCCCGTTTCCACCCGCACACCCGGCGCAAAGGCAAGATGCGCCAACTGCCCCGTGGCGGGCAAAAACCCGGCGGGCACATCCTCGGCATAAAGCCGCGCTTCAAAAGCATGGCCTTGAATTTGAATAGTGTCTTGGCGCGCAGGCAACGGCTCGCCACTGGCCACCCGCAATTGCCATTCCACCAGATCTATGCCGGTGATCGCCTCGGTCACCGGATGTTCGACCTGCAGGCGGGTGTTCATTTCCATGAACCAAAACCGATCCGGGCGCAGCCCCTCGGCCCCATCGACGATAAATTCGACCGTGCCTGCGCCGCTGTAGCCAATCGCCTCAGCAGCACGCACGGCAGCCTGCCCCATCGCGGCGCGCATTTCCTCGGTCATGCCCGGTGCGGGCGCCTCTTCGATCACCTTTTGATGGCGGCGTTGCAACGAGCAATCGCGTTCAAAAAGATGCACCGCGTGGGTGCCATCGCCAAACACCTGAACCTCGATATGGCGCGGCATTTCGATATATTTTTCAATGAGAACGGCGGGGTTTCCAAAGGCGGTTTGCGCCTCTCCCTGCGCACTTTGAAGCGCCTCCATGAAATCTTGTGCCCGCTCGACCCGCCGCATCCCCTTGCCGCCGCCGCCCGCCACCGCCTTGATCAGTACCGGGTACCCCACGGCCTCTGCCGCGCCCGCCAAATGCTCGGGGTCTTGGTTTTCGCCGTGATAGCCCGGCACCACCGGCACGCCCGCCTTGGCCATCAGCGCCTTTGCGGCATCTTTGAGCCCCATCGCGCGGATCGCTTTGGCCGAGGGGCCGATGAAGGTCAGCCCTGCGGCTTCTACCGCTTCGACAAACTCCGGGTTTTCACTCAGAAACCCATAGCCCGGATGGATCGCCTGCGCGCCGGTTTGCAGGGCAGCTTGAATGATCACATCGCCCCGAAGGTAGCTGTTCGCCGGGCGCGGGCCACCGATGGCCACCGCCTCATCGGCCAGTGCCACATGGCGCGCAGCTGCATCGGCTTCGGAATAAACCGCCACCGTCGCCACGCCCAAGCTGCGGGCAGTGTCGATCACCCGGCAAGCGATCTCGCCACGGTTGGCGATCAGTATCTTGGAAAACATGGCGCTCTCCCTTGGCCATGACGGGGGCTCTGCCCCCGCTCCCCCGGGATATTTGTCGCAAGATGAAAGGTATTGGCCCCATCTTGCGCAAAAGACCCGGTAGAAAGTTGCATTCGTTACATTCGGAACAGACCGAACTTCGTTGGCTCTATTGGTGCATTCAGGCTTGCAGAAAGGCTCAGCGCCAGCACCTGCCGGGTTTTGCGCGGGTCGATGATGCCATCATCCCAAAGCCGGGAAGAGGCATAAAGCGGATGGCTTTGGCGCTCGAACATCTCGATCGTCGGGCGTTTAAACTCGGCCTCATCTCCTGCCGACCACGTGCCGCCCTTGCGCTCGATCCCATCGCGCCGCACGGTGGCCAGCACGCCCGCCGCCTGCTCGCCGCCCATGACCGAAATGCGCGAATTCGGCCATGTCCAGAGAAAGCGCGGCCCATAGGCGCGCCCGGCCATACCGTAATTGCCCGCGCCAAAGGACCCGCCCACCAGCATGGTGATTTTCGGCACCGACGTCGTTGCAACGGCGGTCACCATTTTTGCCCCATGCCGCGCGATGCCCTCGTTTTCATATTTGCGCCCGACCATGAAGCCGGTGATATTTTGCAAAAATACGAGGGGGATAGAGCGTGTGGAGCACAGCTCGATGAAATGCGCGGCCTTTTGCGCGGCTTCCGAGAACAGAACGCCATTGTTCGCCACAATGCCGACCGGGCAACCCATCACATGGGCAAAACCGGTGACGATGGTTTCGCCAAAGCGGGCTTTGAACTCGTCAAACCGCGAGCCATCCACCACGCGGGCAATGACCTCGCGGATGTCATAGGGGGTGCGCAGATCGGCAGGCACCACGCCCAAAATCTCTTCGGGGTCATAGGCGGGCTCTTCGGGGCTTTGCCATGCGACCGTTGCGGGTTTGGTGCGGTTAAGGTTGCCCACCGCGCGCCGCGCGAGCGCAAGCGCATGGGCATCATCTTCGGCCAAATAATCCGCGACGCCCGAAAGCCGCGTATGCACATCGCCGCCGCCAAGGTCTTCGGCCGTGACCACCTCGCCCGTCGCCGCCTTCACCAAAGGGGGCCCCGCCAGAAAGATCGTGCCTTGGTCGCGCACGATGATCGTCACATCCGACATGGCGGGCACATAAGCCCCGCCCGCCGTACAAGACCCCATCACCACAGCGATTTGCGCAATACCTTTGGCCGACATCCGCGCCTGATTGTAGAAGATGCGGCCAAAGTGATCGCGATCGGGAAAGACCTCATCTTGGTTGGGCAGGTTCGCGCCACCGCTATCAACCAGATAGAGGCAGGGCAGCGCGCATTCCTCGGCAATCTCTTGCGCGCGCAGGTGTTTTTTCACCGTCATCGGGTAATAGGTGCCGCCCTTCACGGTGGCATCATTGGCGACCACCATCACCTCTTGGCCCATCACCTGGCCGATGCCCGCAATCACCCCGGCGCAAGGGGCCGCGCCGTCATAAAGCCCATGCGCGGCGGTGGCGCCCACCTCCAGAAATGGGCTGCCGGGGTCGAGCAAAGCCGCAACCCGTTCACGCGGGGCCATCTTGCCGCGCGCAACATGGCGCGCCGTCGCCTCGGCCCCGCCCCCTGCGGCGGCCCATTCCGCCGCCTCTCGCGCGACGGCGAGCATCTCGAGGTGGGCGGCGCGGTTCTTTTGCGCCGCCTCGGACCCCGCCATATAAGACGAGCCAAGCTTCATGCCCTATTGCCCCTTATCTGCCAGACGCGCCAGCAACACGAGCGTCTGCTCGCCCGTCATTTGCATCGTGCAAAACGCCCAAGCCGGGCCACTGCCGGTGCCACCGCCCCATTGGCTCACCTCATAGGTGCAAGCCGCATCGCGATAGGCGATCCATGCGCGCTGCATCTCTTGCAGTGCAGGCGCCATTTGCGGCACCGAACTGCCCAGATCGGCCATGTCGGCATCTTGCGCCTTTTCGACCGCCATCAAGGATTGATAGGCCGCGTTGAGCCGCGCATCCCAATCATCATGCTCGAACCCGGCGCAAAGGCCCATCCCGGCATTGGAGGCGCCTTCGGGCGTGGCCTGCATGCAGGCATCAGCCGCCTTCCCGATACAGTCGCGCCGCGCCTCGGGGACCGTATTCGCCAAACACCTGTCAAGCACTTGACCGTCGTAATGGATCGGGAAAGCCTCATCGGCTTGGGCGGTCAGGGGAAAAGCCGCAAGGACGGCGCAGAAAAATGACTTATACATCAGATCGCTCCTATGAGTTCGCGTCCGATGAGCATACGCCGAATTTCGCTCGTGCCTGCGCCGATCTCCATCAATTTCGCATCGCGGAAAAGCCGTGAAACCACGGTGTCATTCAAGAACCCGGCGCCGCCAAGCGCCTGCACCGCCTGATGCGCCTGCACCATCGCCTGTTCAGAGGCGTAAAGCACCGTTGCGGCCGCGTCTTGGCGGGTGACCTCGCCCCGATCACAGGCCTTGGCCACCTCATAGGTGTAAGCGCGCGCGGTGTTGGTCGCGACATACATATCGGCGATCTTCGCCTGCATAAGTTGGAAATTGCCAATCGGCTGGCCGAATTGGTGCCGCTCTTTCGCGTAAGGAACGACCTCATCAAGGCAGGCCATCATGATGCCCGTGCCGATGCCCGACAGCACGACGCGCTCATAGTCGAGCCCCGACATTAGCACCCGCACGCCCTTGCCCTCTTGGCCGAGCACGTTTTCCGCAGGCACTTCGCAATTGTCGAAAAAGAGCTGCGCTGTGTTCGATCCGCGCATCCCGAGCTTGTCAAAATGTTGCGAAGTGGAAAATCCGGCCATCCCCTTTTCAACGATGAAAGCGGTGATGCCTTTGGAGCCCGCCTCGGGGTCGGTCTTGGCATAAACCACCAAAGTATCGGCGTCGCAGCCATTGGTGATCCAGTATTTATGGCCGTTGAGAATGTAGACATCGCCGCGCTTTTCGGCGCGCAACTTCATACCCACCACATCGGAGCCCGCGCCGCTTTCGCTCATTGCCAGCGCACCGATTTTGGCCCCCGTCACCAGATCGGGGAGGTATTTTTGCTTTTGCGCCGCGCTGCCATTCAGCTTCAACTGATTGACGCAAAGGTTTGAATGAGCACCATAAGATAGCGAAATGCTGGCAGAGACGCGGGCGATTTCTTCGGTCGCCACCACATGCGCCAGATAGCCCATGCCAGAACCGCCGTAGTCTTCGGGAACAGTGACCCCCAAAAGGCCTAATTCACCCATTTCTGCCCAAAGTTCATTGGGGAAGAGGTTGTCTTTGTCCACTTTTGCGGCAATCGGGGCCAGCCGGTCACGCGCCCAGCCCTGCACCATATCGCGCAGCGCACCAATGTCTTCCCCCAGATCAAACCGCATCGATCCTGCGAACATCCTCTCCTCCCCAGAGCTATGAACCGCCATTACTGAACGAATGTTCATTTATGGGAAGGGGAAACCGATTCCGTCAAGCACGGCAAAGGGGCAAGGGAAATTGACGGTACGTCACACGCCTTTTGGATAGGTCGTGCACTTTTGCGTTAACAGGCTACCCTCTCGATTCAAGGAAGGCCCAGAAATTTTTGGTAAATAACGATAAAAGGGACATTCCGACGACCGAGGACGCCGTGAGCACGATCGCCAAAGCCAGTCAGCACGCTTGGATGTATGCCGTGCTCATCGAAATGAATGATTATTGCCGCAACGAGGGCCTGGAAGAAGTGGCAGCTTCGCTCCAACAAGCCATCGAACGGATGGAGCCGGTGGTGTTTCCCCGTATTTCTCTGGGCCGGACGTTGGCGGAGTGCACCCCTGTACGCTCTGCCGAAGTGGTGAGTTTCCCCTCGCCCCGCTGAAACCGAATTTCCGGCTCTCGCCGTCCCAACCAGAGGTCCGGGAACCCGCCGATAAACTCGATCCGGCGGCAGGAGGCGGTGTCCCAGGCACCGCCTCCGCTAATTTTCGCGAATGCGCAATCACACCAAAAAACGGAAAATCAGAACCAGTGATGTTCCCGCGCGATCATCGCGGCATGGGTGCGGTTACGCGCCCCGATCTTGCGGGTCAGTGTGCGCACATGCAGCTTCACGGTGACTTCCTGAAGATCCATTTCGCGCGCGATTTCTTTATTGGTGCGGCCCGCACAAATGCCCCGCAACACCTCGGTTTCACGCGGCGACAAGCCGCCCATCGTGGGCGCATCATCTTGCTTGAGGAAATCGAAGGGCGCGAAGACGGAGCCAGAGGCCATCAGCGTCACCGCCCCAATGATCGAGCGCGCGGGCAGAGCCTTCGGCACAAAGCCAATCGCGCCTTCATCCAGCGCCTCACGCGCCGCAGCGGGCCGCGCCACGCCGGAAATGATCGCCACCGCCTGATCGGGGTATTGACGTTTCATTTCGGTCAGGCCCCGCAGCCCATCCATTCCGGGCATATCATAATCGAGCAGCACAAGATCAAAGGGCCCACGGGCCGCCACCTCTTCAAGCGCCTCCGAAAGGTTCCCGGCCACATCGACTTCTTCGCATCCGCCGGACCGCAGCAGCGCAGCAATGGCGTCGCGCACAAGGTCATGGTCGTCGGCAATCAACAGTTTCACGCCCACCTCCGATATTTTTTCTTCAGCCCCCCGGCCACGATTGCGACGTTTACCCTACCCATGGCCCCCAGCCATCCTTTTCGTATTCTTAAAGAACTAGAGCCATTGCAAGCGAACGCTGGGACTGTTTTGCGCATTCTCGCCCTAATCACCAGATATACCACCCAAGGTAGAAGAAACGCCATACTTTGGCATAAGTCTTTATTCTTTTTCCTAGGTGGTGCATCAAAGGCTCTGTGTAAGACTCCTGCGATCATGCGTGTTCGAGGGGGGAGAAGAGTGCGCAGTTTGAAAATTTGGGCGTTTACCATCGCTTTTGTGTGTTTGTTGGTTGGTACAGGGCTGGGTCTGCCCTTGCCCGCAACAGTTGCACGCGCGCAAACCGCCTTGCCCCAAGATATTGGCAGCGACGCGGCACTGGCACCGCTGATGCAACCGCAAGGCCCGGTGCTTTTGACCGTGCAAGGCGCGCTGGCCGTCAGCAATGCCGTGGCCTCCTCGGTTGGCGATGCCCCCCCGCTGCGGCAAGCCCGATTTGATGACCAGATGCTCGCTGAAATGCCGCGCAACAGCTTTTCTACCTCGACGATCTGGACCCGCGGCGTGATTGAGTTTGAAGGGGTCGATTTGCTCACCCTGATGAACCGGCTCGGCGTGACCGAGGGGCGGCTGCGCATTCGCGCCATCAATGACTACATCGCAGAGATTCCCGTGGACGAATTGCGCCCCGGCAGCCCGCTTTTGGCGGACCGGCGCGATGGCCAGCCAATGTCGATCCGGGAAAAGGGGCCACTTTGGTTGGTCTATCCTTATGATAGCTTGCCAGAGTATCGCAATGAGGTGGCCTATGCGCGCTCTGTGTGGCAGGTGGACCGTATCGAGGTTCTCCCTTAGAGTGCCCGGCGCACGCGCGCTGTTCCACCGCCCCTTCAACCAAGGCTTGGCCGAAGTCTGATGTCCGACACCTCAAACCCTTTTCGCGAACGCCCGCAGGTTTGGCGCAATCTCCTGTTCGCGGGTCTTGTGGTGTTGATTTTTGGCGCTGTGGCGGGGCTCTACCGCTACGGCGTTTCGGTGCGCAGTGAGATTGACACGCTCGCCATCGCCAATTCCGATAGTTTGCAATGGACGCTGGCGCAGCTTGAGGTCGAGTATTTTCACCTTGAGGCGGCGATGACGCGCGCCGATCCGGCAGTGCCGAAAACGCTAAGCGATCTTTCGCGGGATTTCGATATTTTCTATGCCCGCGTGAATACGATCAGAGAGGGCAAAGGGTTCCGCGAGGTTCTGACCTCGGCGCCTGCGATCACTGCGATCACCCGGATTGCGACCTATACCGATACGACCGCAAAGATTTTCGATGCTGGCCCCGAAGCGCTGACAGAAGCCCTGCCCACGCTGCGCGACGCGACGGACGAGATCATGCCGATCGTGCGGGACCTCTCGCTCGGCGGTGTGCGCGCCTTTGCCGAACGCTCGATGGCGCAGCGCGAACAGGTTTTCGCCTCGCTGATCCGGCTCGCGAGCCTGACCGCCGCGCTACTCGTGACGCTGTCGGGGGGCTTTGTCGCGACATGGTGGCTTTGGCGCTATGGCCGCAACCAGACCCGCTCGCTTTATTTCGCGAAAGCACGGCTTGAAGCCGTGATTTCCACCTCGATTGACGCGGTGATCGTGGTCGACCAAGAAGCCCGCGTCGTGGAGTTTAACGGCGCGGCGGAAAAGGTCTTTGGCTACAGCCGGAACGAGGCCATCGGCGCGCCGATGACCGATCTGATTGTGCCGCATCATATGAAAACGGCGCATGATGCCGGGTTCAAACGCTACCGTGCGGGCGGCGTGCCGCGGATTGCGGGCCATGGGCTGATCGGGTTGCAAGCGCGCCGCAAGAACGGCGATCTGTTCCCGGCAGAGCTGTCTGTCACCGCGACACGGATCGGCAAACACGAGATTTTCGTGGGCTATCTGCGCGACATCACCGACCGGGTGGCCGCAGAGCAAGAATTGATCGACGCGCGCGACCAAGCAATGGCGGGCGAGCGGGCGCAATCGGAATTCGTGGCGGTGATGAGCCATGAAATGCGCAACCCGCTCAACGGGCTTTTGGGCACCGTCGATTTGTTGAGCGAAACCGAGCTTGACGATACCCAGCGCCGCTTTGTGGATTCGATGCAAAAGGCCGGGGAAATCCTGCTGAGCCACGTCAACAACACGCTTGATGTGGAACGGCTCGATGCCGGGAAATTCTCGCTCACGCGCGCGCCCTTTGCGCCCATCGCACTCGCAGATGAGGTGGTGCAGATGCAATCGGGCACGGCAGCCGCGCGCGGCAACCAGTTGATCGCCCATGTCGAAGGTGATCTGCCCACCGCGGTTGAGGGCGATGCACTGCGCATCCGGCAGGTGCTGATCAACCTCGTCGGCAATGCGATCAAATTCACCGAAAACGGCACCGTCTCGATCGAGGTGGAATATCATCGCGATCAGGGGCTTTTGGAATATCGGGTGATCGACACCGGCGTTGGTATTCCGCCCGACCAGACCGAGCGGATTTTCGATGACTTCGTGACGCTCGACCCGGAATTGTCGCGCGAGGCGACAGGCACCGGCTTGGGGCTTTCGATTGCGCGCCGTCTTGTGCGGGCGATGCGCGGCGAAATTGGCGTTGAAAGCGAAGAGGGCAAAGGCTCTGCCTTCTGGATTACCGTCCCCGTCCCGGTGGTTTTGTCGATGCCCGAAGAGCTGACGCACCCGCCCAGAGATCTGGACCTCACGGTGCCGCCGCGCCCGCAGGCCCCGCTCAAATGGGGTGATGAGCCGGAACCGACGATCCATGTTTCGGCGGATGCGCCGCTGGTGCTCAAACCGCGCCGCCCCCTGCCGCCGCCCGATGCCGCTGCCGTGCCCCCCTGCAGCATGGGCACCGATGGCAAACCGCATCTGCAAGGCCCGGTCGAAGTGTTGGTGGTGGAAGACAATGACATCAACCGCGTCGTGCTTTGCGAAATGCTGCGCCGGGGGGGCCACAAGTTTGACGAAGCCCGCGACGGGCGCGAAGGTGTTGAGGCCGCAGAGAAACATCGCTTTGACGTGATCTTGATCGACCTCAATATGCCGCGCATGAACGGGATTGAAGCGACCGAGGCGATCCGTGCGGGCAATGGCCCGAACAAGCACACGCCGGTGATTGCGGTGACCGCCAACGTTCTGCCCGAGGCGCGAGCGCGGCTTGAGGCTGCCGGGGTCTGCCGGGTGATCTCCAAACCGATCACGCGCAAAATTCTTGAGCAAGTTCTGTCGGATGAGCTGTGCGAAAGCCGGATGGCGATGGCCGCGCAACCCGTCCCTGCCCCCGCGCCAGCCACAGCCACGCCCCCCGCGACCGCAGCAGAGCCGCTAACGCTGCGCCCGCTCAGCCCCGCGCCCGCCGCCCCCAAAGCCGCCCCGCCGCGCATTGCGCCCGGCCGCAGCCCCGCCGGAGGCTCCCCCGCGAAGGCGCCTGCCGCCGATGCGCCGCTTCTCAACATCGAAACCCATACCGATCTGGCACAATCTTTGGGTGAAGAGCTGATGGCGCAAACCCTGCGCCAATTCCTCAGTGAGGCGGAGACGATGTTGCCGCGCCTTACCATTGCTGCGGCACAGGCCGAACCTGCCGCGACGGCCGCGCTTGCGCATAAACTCGCAGGCTCCGCCGCGTTGATGGGCGCTGAGCGTCTCCACCGCACGCTTAAGGCCATCGACACACCGCTGCGCCACGCTGTGCCCGGTGCGACGCCCCCCGACCCGGTGGTGGCTGCGCTGATCGCTTTGCCAGCGGTCTGGTCCACCACTCGCGCCCGGGTTGCGCCTATCCAAAGTGCGAAAATCCCACCACAAAGAGAAAATCAAGCTGGGGCAGAGGCATAAACGAAGGGATTAAAGCTGATTTTCTACCTTTAGCCGTGTGAAACTATACTTATGAGTGTATCGCCACACCTCCGACACATTGTTGAATTTCCCTAACGCCAGTTAACCTTGCACAGAGGTTAAGGAAGGAAATTCCCATGGTCTGGCTCCATATCACCCCGCACCCCGCGCAAAACGGTTCTGCGCTCGGTCCGTGGCTCGGCCGTGTGATCGCGCGTCTGCGCGCCCCCTTCTCGACCTCCGCGCCCCCGGCTGGCCGCACGCATGCAGAGCGCGCCGCCTACAATCGGGGGTTTAGCGAAGGGTTCAGCGCGGGCTTCACCCGTGTTGCCCCCCTGAGCCGGTTGCCGATGCCCTCGGCCCCGGCAAATATCGCGGAACTCTCCTCCGAGCATTCCCCCGAGGCGGCCCCCACCGCCGAGTTCTCCGCGACGAGCAGCACCACCCAACTGGCTTCGGCGTCGTCTGTCCGGGCGGCGCCGAAATTCCACGCCGTGGATGCGGATGAAATTTCTCTTGTTCTGCTTCTGTCGCGGCGCGCGGGCTCTGAATTGCCCTGCATCGAGTGGATTTCGGAACATGGCCTGCCGTTCCGCCGGATCGCCGCGCTGCAGCCCACCTCGCCGATCTGGTCGGCGCCGCATGGGGCGCTGCTGTTGGTGGACCTTGATACGCTGGGTGGCGTGGCGGTGATGGCCGAAAGCCTGATGCGGCTGCGCGAAGGCCGCCCCGACATTTCGATCGTGCTTCTGTCTGAGGAAGTCGCGGGCCATGATTTCGGTCTGGAGCGTCTGGCGCTCGCCGATATCACGCTGCGCCTGCCCTGTGCTTTCGCGAGCTTCGAATTCGCGCTGGCCGAAGCGCCGATCAACAACGCCATCTGGCAAGAGCGTATGGCCGAAGCCAGCATGGCCTCGGGCAATTAAGCGCGCCGGATTTCCTGATCCAGAATACGGGCGATCGTCGCCGCATCCACCTCAGAGAAGGTGAGCGGCAGACGCAGATCGAGCAGTCCCGCAAGAATGCGATCGGTGCGCGGCAGAAGTTGCGCAGGCACGTAGCGCCAGCTTTCGTGACGCGAGGTGAAGGCGACGGGCTCTTCCGCCCCGAACCATTTCAGCTCGACCCCACGGGCAGCGCAGCGTGCCATAAGCGACAGAATGCGCGGCTCTGTCCAATCGGGCAGCAAAAACTGGAAAGAAGAGCCCACAAAGGCCTCTTCTTGGGGACGCGGGATGATCCGCAGCCCCGGCGTGGCAGAAAGTCCCGCTTCCAGCGCCCGGTAGAGCGCATTCCAGCGGGTAATCTTTTGCGGCAGTTCGGCAATTTGCGGGCGCAAGATCGCCGCGCGCAGATTGTCCATACGGCCAGAGACATTGGGCGTGTGGTATTTCAGCCCCTCAAACACCTCCGGCGGGGGGGCGGCGCGGTGGCGATCATAGAGCATGTAACTGCCCGACAGCAGGATCATTTTCGCCATCACCACCGGGTCATCTGAGATCAACAGCCCGCCTTCACCCGAGTTCATATGCTTGTAGGTCTGGGTCGAATAGCAGCCCACCACCCCATGGCGACCAGAGGGCACACCGCACCACGCCGCGCCCATCGTATGCGCGCAATCCTCAATCACCTTGAGCCCGGCCCCTTCGGCGATGTCCATCAGCCGATCCATGTCACAGACATGCCCGCGCATATGCGACAGCAGCAGCACCTTGGCGCCCGCACTGGTGGCTTTGTCCGCCAGATCATCTAGGTCGATCACCAGATCCTCGGTCACCTCAACGAAAACAGGCTCGGCCCCCAGTGCTGCAATCGCGCCCGGCACCGGGGCGAGCGTGAAGGCATTGGTCAAAACCCGGTCGCCCGGTGCCACGCCAAGGGCGCGCAACGCACAGCCCATCGCATATCCGCCCGAGGCCACGGCCAAACAGTAAGCCGCGCCGGTATATGTTGCAAAATCAACTTCTAGCGCCGCTGTTTCGCCCATTTCACCCGGCGCGACGTTGTATCTGTGCAAGCGTCCCGATTGCAAAACCGCCAGGGCTGCGGCGATCCCAGCCTCTGAAATCGGCTCTTGCTGGGTGAAATTGCCGGTGAAAACCTCGATCTCATCCATCGGTCTTATCCTTATTCAGGGCAAACAGCGCGCAAGCCAAAGCCAACACCAGTGCGGCAATGAAATAGGCCGCATCGGGGCTTTGCACCGGGGCGGCATCGGTGAGGAAATAGCCGAAGACTTGGGCGAAGAACAGCGTGCCCACCAACATCGCAAGGCTTTCGAGCGCGCCGATACCGCCTTGCAACGCGCCTTGTTCTTCCTCCGGCACTGCGCGCGACATCATTGCGATCAACGTGGGTTGGGCGAAACCTTCGGGGCCGTGGAAGATCAAGAGCAAGATCACCGCGCCAATGCCGCCTGCAAAGCCATAGCCCGCTGCCGCGACGAAGGAGATGGTGAGCCCCAACAGCGCTGCGCGTCGCTCCCCAAGCCAAGCGACCGTCGGGCCGGTGAGCACGCCTTGAAAGAATGCCCAGACAAGCCCGAAAGCAGCGAGTGAAAGGCCGATCACCGCCTCTGACCAGCCGAATTTGGCGATCCCCCAAAACGGCCAAATTGCCGGGTAAACGGCGGAACCAAAGGCATAGATCCCCAAAACGACGATCAACCGCGTGACACCTTTTGCGCGGCGAAAAACGGCAAACACGCCAAAGGGGTTGGCCTCGCGCCACACAATCGCGCGGCGTTTGGAGCGTGCAAGCGTTTCTGGCAAAAAGAAAAAGCCCCAAATTAGGTTCGCGCCCGCAAGGCCGGCGGCCACCCAAAATGGCACACGCGGCCCCAGCGCGCCCAGCAAGCCGCCCAAGGCGGGCCCCATGACAAAGCCAAGCCCCAAGGCCGCGCCGAGCCAGCCAAAGGCGCGGGCGCGCTGCGCGGGCACCGTGATATCGGCGATATAGGCATTGGCAATCACCGGGGTCGCACCGCAAATCCCCGCCGTGATCCGCGCGGCAAAAAGCCAAGCAAGGCTCGGCGCCAGCGCATAAAGCAAATAGTCCACGCAAAGGCCCGCCAGCGCGAGCAACAGCAGCGGGCGGCGGCCAAAGCGATCAGAGAGCGCGCCCATCAAAGGGGCGGCCAAAAACTGCGCCAGCGCATAGCTCGCATAAAGCCAGCTGCCGACCTGCACCGCCTCAGAAAGCGCAATTCCGCCAACCTCTTCAATCAGGCGCGGCAGCACCGGCACGATCAGCCCCAGCCCCGCCATGTCTAAAAACACCACCGCCAAAATAAAGGCGGTGGCGCGGCGGTTGCTGCGCTGAGGGTCCGTGATTTCAGACATGAAGCGGCAGGAAACGCGCGATCAGCGCGCTTAAATCGGCATAGCTGTCGAGCATCGCCTCGGGGTCAAGGCGCGCGATATCGCGCCCCTCGGGGCCAAAACTGACCAAAACGCAGGGCACACCCACGGCCAAAGCCGTCTCTCGGTCTGTTTTTGTGTCCCCAATCAAAAGCGACCGCGCAACCGCGCCCCCTGCCCGTTCCACTGCCGCATGATAGGGCGCCGGGTCAGGCTTGCGGGTGGGCAGGGTATCTGCCCCAATCAGCGCATCAAAGAGCCCCGTCACCCCTAGTTTATCGAGCAGATTGCGCGCCAGCCCCTCGGGCTTATTGGTGCAAATCGCGGTGCGATACCCTGCCGTGCGCAACGCCGCAACCGCGCCCGCAGCCCCGGGGTAAAGCCTTGAATGCACACAGATATGATCTGCGTAATGCCCCAAAAGGCGCAGATAATCTTCCTCAATCAATTGCGCGGCATCCGCTGTCCCCGCGCGCGCGTGGCCCAAAGCGAGCATCGCGCGCCCCCCATGGAAGGCCGTGCGCGCATCCGCCGCCGGGTCTAACAAATTCCCCATGTCGCGCGCACGAAAACACGCATTGGCCGCCGCCACCAAATCGGCGGCTGTGTCCACCAATGTGCCATCAAGATCGAAAACCACGGTTTGCACTGTTACGCCCCCGAAAGATTGTGTGATGCCCGCCCTCTTGCGAGAAGATATGGTATCGGTAAAACAGGCTGGAGCAGAAGAAAAGGCACCCCTATGGCACTTGCCCTCGTGATCCTGGCCGCAGGTCAAGGAACCCGTATGAATTCCGACCTCCCCAAAGTGCTGCACCAAATTGGTGGCGCGCCGCTGGTGGCGCATGCTTTGGCGGCCGGCCAACGGCTTGCGCCCGAGAAATCGGTGGTGGTGGTCGGCCATGGGGCCGAAGCCGTGGCGAAAGCGGTGGGCAAATTCGACCCCGAGGCAGAGATTGCCTATCAACCCGAACAGCTTGGCACCGGCCATGCCGTGGCGCAGGCTTTGTTGCAAATTTCCAGTTTTGAGGGGAAGGTTCTCGTTCTTTACGGCGACACCCCCTTTATTCGCCCAGAAACCCTTGAGGCGCTTGTGAAAAGCACCGCTGATGTGGTGGTTTTGGGCTTTGAAGCCGCTGATCCGGGCCGCTATGGGCGGCTTGTGGTGGAAGGCGATCGGCTTGAAAAAATCGTTGAATTTAAAGACGCGAGCGAAGAAGAGCGCGCGATTACCTTGTGCAATTCGGGTGTGATCTGTTGCGATGCCTCGCTGCTCGCCCTTTTGGTGCGAGAGTTGAAAAATGACAATGCGGCGGGGGAATATTACCTGACCGATATCATCGAAGGCGCGCGGTCCAAAGGTCTTGTGGCCGAGGTGGTACGCTGCCCCGAAGAGGAAACGCTTGGCATCAACACCCGCGCCGAACTGGCGCGGGCCGAGGCGCTTTTTCAAACCCGCGCGCGGGCCGAGGCGCTGGAAAACGGCGTCAGCATGGTGGACCCGGAGACGGTCTATTTCGCGCTGGATACTTGGCTTGGGCGCGATGTGACGGTGGGGCCGAATGTGGTTTTTGGCCCCGGCGTAACGGTGGAAAGCGGCGCGTCGATTGAAGCCTTTTGCCATTTGGAGGGCTGCCACATTTCGCGCGGGGCGACGATTGGCCCCTTTGCGCGGCTGCGCCCCGGCGCGGAACTGGCCGAAGATGTGCATATTGGCAACTTCGTCGAGGTGAAAAACTCGCTTCTGGCCGAAGGGGTGAAGGTCGGGCACCTGACCTATTTGGGCGATACCAATGTGGGCGAGCACACAAATATCGGCGCGGGCACAATCACCTGCAATTATGATGGCGTGTTCAAGCACCGCACGACGATTGGTGCGAATGTCTTCATCGGCTCGGATACGATGCTGGTCGCGCCAGTCACGGTGGGCGATGGTGCGCTGACGGGCTCTGGCTCCACAATCACCGAAGATGTGCCCGCGGGCGCCGTGGCGCTCGCCCGGGCAAAGCAGGTGAACAAGCCGGGGCTGGCGGTGAAACTGTTTGAAATGCTGCGCGCCAAGAAAGCCGCGTTGAAGTAAAGGGTCGGATAGATGTGTGGGATCATTGGCATTTTGGGCCACCACGAGGTTGCCCCCCTGCTGGTTGAGGCGCTCAAACGGCTCGAATATCGCGGCTATGACAGCGCCGGGATTGCCACGGTGAGCAAGGGCGTGCTGGATCGGCGTCGGGCTGTCGGCAAGCTGGTGCATCTGTCAGATTTGCTGGTGCATGAGCCGCTGGCCGGGCGTCTGGGTATTGGCCACACCCGTTGGGCCACGCATGGCGCCGCGACCACGGGCAATGCGCATCCGCATCGCTCTGGCCCGGTGGCGGTGGTGCATAACGGGATCATCGAAAACTTCCGCGACTTGCGCGAAGAACTGGCCGAAGCAGGCATCACCCCCGAAACGCAGACTGATACGGAAACTGTGGCCCTGCTCACCCGGATGCATATGGAGCGCGGTATGGGCCCCCATGCGGCCGCCATTGCGACGCTGCATAAGCTTGAGGGGGCCTTTGCGCTTTTGTGGATCTTTGAGGGCGAAGACAATCTGATGATCGCCGCCCGCAAAGGCTCGCCGCTGGCGATTGGCCATGGCGAGGGCGAGATGTTTGTGGGCTCGGATGCGATTGCGCTCTCGCCCTTCACCGACCGGATCACCTATCTGGAAGAGGGCGATTACGCCTTTGTCACCCGCGCGGGCGTTGAGATTTTCGACCAAGCGGGCGTGGTGGTGCATCGGGGCGAAACCAAGGTCGACCGCAGCGCCACGCAGGTGGAAAAAGCGGGTTACAAGCACTTCATGGCGAAAGAAATCGCAGAGCAGCCCGTG
Organism: Rhodobacter aestuarii; assembly: GCF_900156655.1. Taxonomy (GTDB): domain Bacteria; phylum Pseudomonadota; class Alphaproteobacteria; order Rhodobacterales; family Rhodobacteraceae; genus Rhodobacter; species Rhodobacter aestuarii. The sequence goes on from NZ_FTOG01000009.1 coordinate 115,576, forward strand.
GTTTTGGGTGACGCTTTGCGACATTATCTGACCCTCGACGGGGTGAATTTGCCGCCAGAGTTGGACTTTTCCAGCATTGAGCGGTTGACGCTCGTGGCCTGCGGCACGGCTTTCTATGCCTGCTCTGTGGCCAAGTATTGGTTTGAAACGCTCGCCGGTATTCCGTGCGAAATTGATGTGGCTTCCGAGTTCCGCTACCGCGAACCGCCGATGCCCATTCAAAGCTATGCACTGTTTGTCAGCCAATCGGGGGAAACCGCCGATACGCTGGCGGCTTTGCGCTATTGTGCGGGCAAGGTCGCCAAAACCGTTGCGGTGGTGAACGTGCCAAGCTCGTCCATCGCGCGCGAGGCCGATCTGGCGCTGCCGATTTTGGCGGGGGTTGAGGTGGGCGTAGCCTCTACCAAAGCCTTCACCTGCCAATTGCTGGCACTCGCTGTGATGGCGCTCAAAGCCGGGCGCGACCGGGGGCATTTGACCAAGGTGCAGTTCGACGGGCATCTCGATACTCTGCGCGCGATGCCGGGGCTGATGAATGCCGCGCTGACCACGGCGGATGACATTGCCAAGCTTGCCGAGCAACTTGCCGAAGCGCAGGATATTTTGTTCTTGGGGCGCGGTCCGATGTATCCGCTCGCCTTGGAGGGCGCGCTGAAGCTCAAGGAAATCAGCTACATCCATGCAGAGGGTTATGCGTCGGGCGAGCTGAAGCACGGGCCGATCGCGCTGATTGACCGGACCGTGCCAGTGATTGTGATGGCCCCGCATGACAAGCTTTTCGACAAGACCGTGTCGAACATGCAAGAGGTGATGGCGCGCCACGGCAAAGTGCTGTTGGTGACCGATGGCAAAGGCGTGGCAAGCGCCGCTGAGGGCACTTGGGCGCATCTGCGCATGCCCGAAGTGGCCGAGCCTTTTGCGCCGCTGCTTTACGCCCTGCCCGCGCAACTCTTGGCCTATTACACCGCCATCGCGAAGGGCACGGATGTCGATCAGCCGCGCAACCTCGCCAAATCGGTGACGGTGGAATAATGGCCCGCAAGCGCCGCAGCCGGGTGATTGTGGCTGAAGACCGCCCGATGACCGAAGAAGAGGCGCAACTGGCCGCCGAAGCCGCCGCCTATGCAGCCTCCGACGCAGAATATACGCAATATGCGGAGGCCGAAGAGGAAGACCTTGGCCCGCCGCCCAGCGTAGACGAAGCAATTGCCGCGCTTGAAAGCTGCGGCGATGCGGAGCGTGCCGAAAGCGCGGCGGCCTATCACAAGGTCGAGCGGCGCTATTTGGGCATTACCGTACCACTGATTGAAGACATGGCGCGGCTGTGGCGCGCACAATGCACGCTTGAGGAACGCGTCGCGCTGGCCGAGGGGTTGTGGCGCTCTGACGTGCATGAGGCAATGGTTGCGGCGGCGAAACTGCTCACCCAAGCGCGCATTCGCCCCGATGACGCGGTCTGGGAAACCATCGCCGGATGGGCGCCCGGTTTCAACGGCTGGGCGGTCGCCGATCACGCCTGTAATGCGGGCGGGCGGCGGCTGATTGGAGCGCCCGAACGGCTCGATCAGGTCGAAGCGTGGTTGCAGAATTCGAACATGTGGACCCGGCGCGCGGCGCTGGTTATCACGCTGCCCTTTACAAAATCGAACAATCCGAGCGAAGAAGAACAAGCAGCGAGAACCCGCGTTCTGGGCTGGTGTGAAACCCTCGCGCCGGAGCGCGAATGGTTCATCCAAAAGGCAATTGGCTGGTGGCTGCGCGAGCTTTCAAAGCATGATGCGACTGCCGTGCGCAATTGGCTTGCCCAGCATGGCGAGATGCTCAAGCCCTTTGCGCGCAAAGAAGCCGCGAAACACCTGAAGTAAGGGCTTAGCTGCGTTTCGCCGCCGCCCAATCCCGGACGGCATTGCCAAAAGCCTCAAACAGAGGGCGCGAAACCGGGTCTTGCGCGGCATTCCATTCGGGGTGCCATTGCACAGCCATCGTGAAGCCGGGCGCATCTTTCACATAAATCGCCTCGGGCGTGCCATCTTCGGCGCGGCCTTCAATCACGATGCGGGGCCCCGGTTGGCAAATCCCCTGCCCGTGCAGCGTGTTGGTCAGAACCTCATCTGCGCCGAACAATTGCGCGAACCGCCCGCCAGGCTCCAAATGCACCTTGTGGCGCAACGCAAAAGATTCCTCCAGCGTGCCTTCGGGCGGCATGCGGTGGTTCATCCGGCCCGGCAACTCGCGAATTTCAGGGTGCAGCGTGCCCCCCATCGCCACATTCACCTCTTGAAAGCCACGACAAATGCCAAAAAACGGCTGGCCACGCTCCACACAGGCGCGCACCAAAGGCAACGTGATCGCATCGCGGGCGCGGTCAAAGGCGCCGTGTTTCTCGGTCGGCTCTTCCCCATATTCCTCGGGGTGGATGTTCGGGCGCCCGCCGGTGAACAGAAAGCCGTCGCAGACCTCCATCAATTCCTCGACCGCAACCATTTCAGGATCGGCGGGGATCAAAAGCGGAATGCAATCCGACACACGCGCCACCGCGCAAGAGTTCATCTGCCCGCCTTCATGGATCGGGTAATGGTCGTTCAGAAGACCTCTGTTGCCAATGATCCCGACGACCGGGCGATGTGCTGCGCTTGCCATAACGTGCTCCTTTGCACTCAAGCTAATGGCTCAGCGCCAATGCGCAAGCCTTTCGGCATGCGCAGCTTTTGTGCATGCGCGCAGGGTCAGGCCGCGGCGGCTTCGGCAGCGAGTTTGCGAATACGCTCGACCATCGCCGCCAGCCCGTTCGAGCGTTGCGCGCTTAGATGCGCATCAAGCCCAAGCCGCCCCATTTCCGCCTTGGCGTCGACCGCGCCCACCTCCGTCACCGTCAGGCCCGAATAAAGCGTGTGCAAGAGCGCGATCAGCCCTTGCACGATCATCGCATCCGAAGCGCCTTCAAAATCAAACACCGCCTGCGGCCCAGTGCCTTCGATGCGCGGCATCAACCACACTTGGCTCGCGCAGCCTTCGACCTTGGTGGCGGGCACTTTGAGCGCCTCATCCAGCGGCGGCAGCGCTTTGCCCATTTCAATCACATGGCGGTAGCGGTCTTCCCAATCATCGAGGAAGTCGAAAGTTTCGGCGATCTCTTCGAAGGCGGGGCTGGCCATGGCTCTCTCCGGTATTGCTGCGCTGCAACATGGGTAGCCTGCGACGTTGCTTGCGTCCAGTGCGCCATGTGCCGCTTTTCAAAGCCTGCGCAATAAGCTACCCAGACAGGGACCATTTCTGCCCGACCGGAGTGACCATGACCGAGATCCGCCGTTTCGCCCCCGTGGCTCTGCTGTTGGCCAGTTCTGTGGCGCTTTCGGGCTGTGGCTGGAAAGACAGCAAGATGAACCCGTGGAACTGGTTCTCGCAGGAAGAGGTGACCACGCTCGCGCCGAAGGAAGGCTATCCGGAGATCGCCAATGACCCACGCGAACTGGTTGCCACGGTGACCAAGCTGGAGATCAAGCGCACCCAAGGCGGCGCGATTGTCGCCGCCACCGGTATGCCGCCGACGCAGGGCTGGTGGGGCGCCGATTTGCTGGCGGAAAACGATGGTAGCCCGGTCGATGGGGTGATGACCTATCGCTTCGTTGCCGCTTGGCCGAACCCGGGCAGCCCCGCAGGCCAACGCATCAGCACCCCCGAATCGCGCGAGATCACCGCCGCCGCCTTCATCAACAATGTGAAGCTTGCGCAGGTGAAAAAGGTCGTGGTGATTGGCGCTGGCAACCAGCGCGCAGTCAGCCGCTGAGGCCCTTCAAACAGCATTCAAGCTGACAGACTTTCGCGTGCAATGGTCGCGAAAGCGCCAGAATCGGCGCGCGGTTGAGCCACGCGCCAAGCCGATAAATACATCAAACCACCTGATCAAATTTTAAGCAATTCGACGCCTATTGAGAAGCGAAGGCGCTTGAAAGAGGCGATCGCCGCTCTTGGAGGCGGTGCGACGCATCCCCCCGTTGGGGAATGCCGTCACTTTCTCGGCCTCGTAAACTTGACACTTTTTCTGGGCACGCGCGAAATCAGCCAATCCATTGGCCATGCAGGCATATCACTTAGGTTTATGCCCGCTTTTTATGAGGAGATACGCGTGAAAACTCTGTTCACGGCGCCGGTTCGCACAACCGTCAAACTGACCGCCCTTTTTGCTGCGACAGCCTTTTTTGCAGGCTGCGGTCCGGGCTCCATGATTTTTGGCGAGGGCGGTGACCAATCCGTCACGGGTTCTGCCGGAGCCGCCGCCCAAGCGCGGGCAAAATCGATGGGCACGGGTAAGAACGGGCCGGAAACTGAAGACTACACCCCGCCCAGCGATTACACCCCGCCCAGCAACGAATACACCCCTCCCACCGACACTAGCGGCTGGAGCTAACCCATGACTTGCAGCGCATCAGGTCGACCAAACAGGTCGCCCTGATGCGCGCAGCGACATGGTCGTTTGTTCGTAGCGAGTATAGCCCCATCCGATCTGATCGGGTGGGGCGTTTTGTTTTTTATCTTTTCCGTAAACACTCAGACCCAAAATGATCCATCTCCGAGACTATTTTTCGGTGAAGATCGCAAACCAGCTTATAAAGTGGTATATTCCCGCAAAGAAGGAGGCTGTTGCGGTGAAGATCGGCCAAATCGTTCAAAACAATATTCCAGCTATTTTCGCATATTGCGAGGCTCATGACCTTGGCGAGTTTGCCCGTCTGCAGAACGTCACTTATTCAAAGGTTAATTTCGACATCAATTATCCCTTTTGTACGCCTGTCAGTAAGATCAGTCCCGACGATCACGTGCGTTATTGGAAACGCATATACACCGTCCACGGTTTTGCGGTCAGGGTGACCAGCCAATGGTTCAATCCTCCGACAAGCCAAAGCCTACCAAGACTGCGGGCCTACTTGGCCGCACATCGCATTCCCTTTGTAGAATTTCCCTTAGAAACGGATGCGATCACGACAGAGCAGGCGCCAGAACGCGCGCCCAAGGGGCGGTATAAAGGTCATGCCATCGGCAACGCGCAAAACCTATTTGTGCGCAACATCTTAAGTCGATTAGGCCAAGAGACCTTCAATGCCGCGCAATGGCATGATGTTATTACAGAATTTGGGGACTGCTGTGCTTACTGCGGAAGCACTGAGAATTTGGTCATAGATCATGCAATCGCCATCAATAAGCTAACGCTTGGCGAGCACCGCCTGGGCAATCTGGTGCCAGCCTGCCACCGCTGCAACTCAGAAAAGGCAGATCAAGACTTTCGCGACTTTATTGCTGAGGACCCCGCACGCATCGCCGCTATTGAAGCGCATATGGCCAAGCACGGATATGTCCCACTTGGCACCGATGCGGAGATTTCCAAGATTATTGCGCTTGGACATCAGGAAGTGCGCGACCTAGCGGAGCGCTATGTCTCCATCATTGATGCCGTGCTTGAAGCCCGCTTGTCCGCCTCAGCTGACGAAGCTTAGCATCCGTCTTTCGGAAATGCGGCAAGCCGTTGCGGGATTGGCGGCTTTGCGCTAGGGCTTCGCGCGACGAATCCCCCCGCGACGCACCCCGAGGAGACAGCCATGAGCGAGCGCAAACCCGGCCTGACCTATTCGCAAGCGGGGGTCGATATCGACGCGGGCAATGCCCTTGTCGAACGCATCAAGCCCGCCGCCAAACGCACCACCCGCCCCGGCACCATGTCGGGCCTTGGCGGCTTTGGCGCTTTGTTCGACCTCAAAGGCGCGGGCTACCAAGACCCGATCTTGGTCGCCGCCACCGATGGCGTGGGCACCAAGCTGCGCATCGCGATTGATACCGGCAATGTCGATACGATCGGCATCGACCTTGTGGCGATGTGCGTGAACGACCTTGTCTGCCAAGGCGCCGAGCCGCTGTTCTTTTTGGATTACTTCGCCACCGGCAAACTGGAGGTCGATCAGGCCGCCCGCATCATCGAAGGTATTGCCGAGGGCTGCGCGCAATCGGGCTGTGCGCTGATTGGCGGCGAAACGGCGGAAATGCCGGGCATGTATGCCAAGGATGATTTTGACCTTGCCGGCTTTGCCGTGGGCGCAATGGAACGCGGGGCCGATCTGCCCGCGGGCGTGCAGGAAGGCGATGTGCTGTTGGGTCTGGCTTCCAATGGCGTGCATTCGAACGGCTATAGCTTCGTGCGCAAAGTGGTGGAACTGTCGGGCCTTGGCTGGGACGCGGCCTCTCCCTTTGGCGATGGCTCGCTTGGCGAAGCGCTCCTTGCCCCCACCCGGCTTTACGTCAAACAAGCGCTGGCGGCGGTGCGGGCGGGCGGCGTTCATGCGCTGGCCCATATCACTGGTGGCGGGCTGACCGAGAACCTGCCCCGCGTTTTGCCGGAGGGCATGGGCGCGACCATCGACCTTGGCGCATGGCAATTGCCGGGCGTGTTCCGCTGGTTGGCCGAAACCGCGAATATGGAAGAGGCGGAGCTTCTCAAAACCTTCAACTGCGGCATTGGCATGATTTGCGTTGTGGCGGCAGACCAAGCCGACACGCTCAAAGCGCTTTTGGAAGCCGAGGGTGAAACCGTCACCAAGCTTGGCACCATCACCGCAGGCGCGGGTGTGGCTTACGAAGGCAAATTGCTGTGAAACGCGTTGCCATCCTCATCTCGGGGGGCGGCTCGAACATGCTGCGCCTTGTCGAGGACATGAAGACCCTTGCCTATGCCAAACCGGTTCTGGTCGCCTCAAATGACCCGAGCGCGGGCGGCATCGAGAAAGCCGCGCGCAAAGGCGTGCCGACAGCGGTGATCGACCATCGCCCCTTTGGCAAAGACCGCGCGGCCTTTGAGGCGGAACTTTTGAAGCCGATCTTGGCCGCCAAGCCCGATGTGGTTTGTCTCGCAGGCTTTATGCGGGTGCTGACGCCCGATTTCGTCAAAGAATTTGAGGGGCGGATGCTCAACATCCACCCCTCGCTTTTGCCGAAATATCCGGGGCTGCACACGCATCAACGCGCGCTCGACGCAGGCGATGCGGAAGCAGGCTGCACCGTGCATGAGGTGACGCCGGTTTTGGATGATGGGCCGATTTTGGGCCAAGCGCGGGTGCCGGTGCAGGCGGGCGACAATGCCGAAACATTGGCCGCGCGGGTGCTTGGTCAAGAGCACGCGCTTTACCCCGCCGTGCTGCGCCGCTTCCTCGCGGGCAATCGCGAACCGCTGTTTTTGGCCTAAGCGCGGGCCAAAACCGCCCCAAACACAGCGAATCCGCACTTTCCTTTAGGCCGCGCAGCGCTTAAGGGAATTGCATTCAGGCGGGATGACCCCGCGAAAGAGAGGGCGCGAATGCACACGATCACCACCACCGAAGCCTTGGCCGAGTTTTGCGCCCGTGCGAAAGACGCGCCCTATGTAACGCTCGATACAGAGTTTTTGCGCGAGCGCACATATTGGTCGAAGCTGTGCCTTGTGCAAATGGCGCTGCCCGGCAAAGAGGGCGACGCGGTGCTGGTCGACCCGCTCTCGGACGGGCTTTCGCTTGAGCCGCTTTACGACCTCTTCCGCCATGAGGCGACGGTGAAGGTCTTCCATGCGGCGCGCCAAGACCTAGAGATTTTCTTCACTGAAGCCAAAGTCTTCCCGCATCCGCTGTTTGACACCCAAGTCGCGGCGATGGTGTGCGGCTTTGGCGAGCAGGTGGGCTATGAGACGCTGGTGAAAAAGATCGCCAAGCAATCGCTCGATAAAACCTCGCGTTTCACAGATTGGTCGCGCCGCCCGCTGACCGAGGCGCAAAAGAATTACGCGATCGCCGATGTGACCCATTTGCGGGTGATCTACGAATTCCTGTCCAAGGAACTGTCGAAATCGGGCCGCGAAAGCTGGGTTGAGGAAGAAGAAGCGATCCTTCTGAACCCCGAAACCTATATCAACCGCCCGGAAGAGGCTTGGATGCGGGTGAAAACGCGCACCAATTCGGGGCGTTTCATGGCCGTGGTGCGCGAATTGGCTAAATTCCGCGAAGGCTTTGCGCAGGCCAAGAACATTCCGCGCTCGCGCATTTTCAAAGATGATGCGCTCCTTGAACTGGCCTCGACCAAGCCCACCTCGATGGAAGAGCTTGGCAAATCACGGCTTTTGCTGCGTGAAGCCCGGCGCGGCGAGATTGCCGAAGGGATCATCACCGCTGTGAAAGCGGGTCTTGAGGTGAAGCCCGAAGACTTCCCCCGCACCGACAGCGAAGAGGCGCAACTGCAGGTCAATACCGCTTTGGCCGATTTGCTGCGCGTGCTTTTGAAGGCGAAATCGGAACAGGCGGGCGTGGCGGCGAAGCTGATTGCCACCGCTTCGGACCTGGACCGGATCGCCGCGGGCAAGCGCGATGTGGCCGCGCTTTCGGGCTGGCGCAAAGAAGTTTTCGGCATCGACGCGCTGCGCTTGGCGGCGGGCGAAATTGCGCTGACCGCTGCGGGCGGCGCGGTTCGGGTCGTCCAAGTCTGAGCGCCCTAAGTGGCGCGGGCGATCCGCCCGGCCGCGCCAGCTCGCACAAACCCCGCATATCTTGCAGGCAAAACCGCGTTTTTGCGCGGCAGGTCTGCGCTTTTTCACGCGCACTTGGCACGGCATTCGCATTCCGCACCGGCGCGACGGTTCGCGGGCTTTACCTTGCGCCTAGATACCTTATATAAATGCTTGGATTTTGCAGGGATGACCCATGACCACCGATGCGCAACCGCTTCCCGAGGGAACGCCGCTGATTGCCCCTTCCGATCTTGACCATCCGCTTTACGATGCGGTGGTTGATGCCTGCCGCACCGTTTATGACCCGGAAATTCCGGTCAATATCTATGATCTTGGCCTGATCTATACGATCAAGATCGGCGATGATGGCGTGGTGAAGATCATCATGACGCTGACCGCACCGGGCTGCCCGGTGGCGGGCGAGATGCCGCAATGGGTGGTGGATGCGGTCGAGGCGCTTGATGGCGTGCAGCGCTGCGAGATTGACATGACCTTCGATCCGGCTTGGGGCATGGATATGATGTCCGAAGAAGCCCGGCTGGAACTCGGCTTCATGTAAGCTTTGCCCTTGTCGCAGCGGCCCGCGCGCCTACCCTAGGGTCCAAAGATACCGCTGTCTGACGAGGGTTTCATGACCGACACGCTGTTTTCGCCCGGGCAATTGGGCGAAATTTCCATTGCCAACCGCCTTGTGATGGCGCCGCTCACCCGCAACCGCGCGCCGAACCGTGTGCCCACCGATTTGATGGTGGAGTATTACCGCCAGCGCGCGACGGCGGGGTTGATTGTGACCGAGGGCGCGCAAATTTCGCCCGTGGCGCAAGGCTATGCTTGGACGCCGGGCATTCACACCGAAGAACAGGCCGAGGGCTGGGCCAAGGTCACATCGGCGGTGCATGCGGCGGGCGGCAAAATCGTCATACAGCTGTGGCATGTGGGCCGCGTCTCGCACCCAAGCATTATTGACGGCGCAACGCCCGTGGCCCCCTCGGCGCTTTCCGCCGCGGCCAAAACCTTTGACGGCACAGGCTTTGTGGAAACCGCCCTGCCCCGCGAAATGAGCGCGGAAGACATTGAGCGCACCTTCCTTGATTACGCCCATGCCGGTCAATTGGCCAAGCAAGCGGGCTTTGACGGGGTCGAGTTGCATGCCGCCAATGGCTATCTGATCGACCAATTCCTGCGCGATAGCTCCAACACCCGCACCGATGATTGGGGCGGTTCGATCGCCAACCGCTGCCGCTTTTTGCTGGGCGCGGTGGATGCGCTGACGGGCGTTTGGGGGCCGGGGCGCGTTGGCGTGCGGCTTTCGCCCTATTCCAACGCCAATAACGTGGGGCTCGACAGCCATACGTTGGAGCTTTTCGGCCATGCGATTGGGCAACTTAACGCCCGCCCGCTTGCTTTCGTGCATATGGTCGAGGGCCAAACCGGCGGCGCGCGTGATTGGCCCGCAGGCGAATTGGAAAAGCTGCGCGCAATGGTGGCGGCCCCCTATATCGCCAACAATGGCTACAGCCGGGATATGGCGCTGGATGCGGTGCGCAGCGGTGCGGCGACCGCGGTAGCCTTTGGCAAGGCCTTCATCTCCAACCCCGATCTGCCTGCACGGCTGCAGCGCGACGCGCCGCTGACCCCGCCGAAGGTAGAGCTCTTCTACGGCGGCGGGGCCGAGGGCTATACCGACTACCCAACGCTTCGCTAAAGCCAAACCACGCGGGGCGCCTTGCGAGCGCGCCCCGCAAAACCTATATTTGTAAAAACAGCTTTCGCTCTAAGGAGCCGCCCCATGTTCGCCATTCCCGGCCAAGCCCCCGTTACCCTCACCCCTGCTGCCGTCACCCAAATCGCCGCCCTGATGGCGCGCGAGGGCGCGGCAGGCTTTCGCATTGGTGTAAAAAAGGGCGGCTGCGCGGGGATGGAATACACGATGGAGGTCGCGGCTGAAGCCGACCCGATGGATATTGTGGTTGAAGAAGGCGCGGCGCGGGTGCTGATTGCGCCGCTGGCGCAAATGTTCTTGCTCGGCACCGAGATCGACTATGAAGAAAGCCTGCTGGAGGCGGGTTTTAAGTTCCGTAACCCCAATGTGGTCGATAGCTGCGGCTGCGGCGAATCCGTCAAATTCCGCGACACGGCCGAGGGCTGAGCCCAACGCAAGCCCGGGTCGCGCGTTTTACGGCTTGCGCGCGCCCGTGAGCGGCCTAATCTGCCCCGGAATTGATTAACGGAGGGGCGCATGCGCAAGAAACTGGCCGCAGGCAATTGGAAGATGAATGGCACCAAGGCGAGCCTTGGCGAGGTCACGGCGCTGATTGCGGCCCATCCCGATCCGAAATCCGAAGTTCTGCTCTGCCCGCCTGCCACCTTGGTGGAAGCGATGGCGCAAACCGCTGGCGGTAAAATCGCGGTCGGCGGGCAAGATTGCCATATGAAGCAATCGGGCGCGCATACCGGTGATGTGGCGGCGGAAATGCTCAAAGATTGCGGCGCCACTTACGTGATTTTGGGCCATTCGGAGCGCCGTGCGGACCATGATGAAAGCAGCGCAATGGTCTGCGCCAAGGCCGAAGCGGCGAAAGCGGCGGGTCTTGTGGCGGTGATTTGCGTGGGCGAGACCGAAGCGCAACGCGATGCAGGCGACACGCTTGAGGTGGTGGGCAAGCAGCTCCATACCTCGGTGCCCGAAGGAGCAAATGACGAAAACACCGTGATCGCCTATGAGCCCGTTTGGGCGATTGGCACCGGGCGCACGCCAACGCTTGAGCAAATTGCCGAAGTGCATGATTTCATGCGTGCCGAACTGGTGGCTCGTTTTGGTGAAGCCGCCGAGGGCATCCGTCTGCTTTACGGCGGCTCGGTCAAACCCTCGAACGCGACCGAAATCTTTGCCACCTCGAATGTGGATGGCGCTTTGGTCGGCGGTGCGAGCCTGAAAGCCGCCGATTTCGGCGCGATCATCGCAGCACTTGACGCGGCCTAGGGGAAAAATAGGGGCTCCGCCCCCAAACCCCCGAGATATTTCGACAAAGTCGAAGCCAAAGGGCGCTCAGAGAGGTGCCCTTTTTCCTACCAAGCCTTTTCAACTTGGGGCAAATATCCCGCAGGATGGGGGCAGCTTCGCCCCCCCCCTTCACACCGGCAAGATTGTGGTCGATTTGATCTCTTCCATGCTCAAAAGCGCGGTGACGTTGTAAATCCGCACCTCTGAGATCAGCGCCTGATAGAAAGTGTCATAGGCGCGGGCGTTTTTGACCCGCACTTTCAAGATATAGTCGATCTCTCCCGCAAGCCGATGCGCCTCCAACACTTCGGGCCGGGCGCGCAGGGTGGCGAGGAATTTGTTTTGCCAATCCGCCTCATGTTCCGAGGTGCGGATCAGTACGAAGAAACAGGCCTCCAGCCCCAAAGCCTCGGCATCCAGCAGCACCGTCTGCCGCCCGATCACACCGAGATCCTTCATCTTGCGAATCCGGTTCCAGACCGGGGTCTTCGAAGAGCCCACCTTGCGCGCAATTTCATCGAGCGATTGGCTCGCATCTTCCTGAAGCTGAAACAAAATCTTCCGATCCATCTCGTCTAGCCGGACCGCCATTCGCGAAAACTCCCGTTCCTTGGGAAACTGCTTCCCTCGGCGCAAGGATATGAAACAAAATTCCTTATTCGCAAGGGATACTGGCGATTTGGGGGAATATTTTTCTATATTGCCCATCAAAGGAGACCGCCATGACACATCCCCTCCCCTTCGGACATGTCACCCTTGCGGGCGCCGGCCCCGGCGCTGTGGGGCATTTGACGCTGGCTGTCGCGCGCGCTTTGGAAGGCGCCGATATCGTGCTGCATGATAAGCTGGTTTCGGCCGAGGTTCTGGCGCTCGCTGGCCCGCAAGCGACGCTCGTGGAAACCGGCAAAGAGGGGTTTGGCCCCTCGATGGCGCAATCGCATATTGAAACGCTGATGGTCGGCTTTGCGCAGGCGGGCCGCAATGTGCTGCGGCTGAAATCGGGAGATCCGGGGCTTTTCGGGCGTTTGGGCGAAGAGTTGGACGCGCTGGATGCGGCGGGCATTGCCTACACCGTGCTGCCCGGCATCACCGCTGCTGCGGCCGCTGCCGCAAGCCTGAACCAAAGCCTGACCGAGCGGGGCCGCAACCGTGAGTTTCGCCTGCTCACCGGGCATGGCGCCGATGGTTTTGCCGAGGCCGATTGGGCAAGCCTTGCCCGCCCCGGCACGGTCGCTGCGATTTACATGGGTAAGAAGGCCGCGCGCTTCATTCAGGGCCGCCTGATGATGCATGGCGGCTGTCCCACCACCCCGGTGACGCTGGTTGAAAACGCCTCCCGCGCCGAAGAACGCCGCCTTTCGGGCACGCTGGCCGATCTGCCCGCGCTTGCCGCCCAACTGGATGGCCCCGCCGTGATTTTGTGGGGGCTTGCCCCCCGCGCCGCCGAAACTGCTGAAATTCTGGAAGCCGCCCAATGAGCCGCACCCATGCAAAAGTCGTCTCCGCCAATGATCTGCGCGCGGGACATACGGTCTATCTGACCTCCAATGGCGGCTGGAGCCGTTATATCACCCAAGCCGAAGTGATCACCGATGAAGCCGAGGCGCAATTGCGCCTGCTTGACGCGATTGGTCATGCCACTGTCGTGGTGGGTGCCTATCTCGTCGATGTGGAGCCGGGTTCTGATGGCCCGAAGCCGGTGGCATTGCGCGAACGCTTCCGCGCGCAAGGCCCCTCGATCCACCCCAGCAAGCAAACCGCCCGCGCGGAGGCCCGCCATGTATCAGCATAATGACTTTGACCAAGCCTTCTTGCGCAACCGCAATGCGCAATTCCGGTCTCAGGTAGAGCGCCGCCTCTCGGGCAGCCTGACGGAAGACGAGTTCAAGCCGCTGCGGCTGATGAATGGCGTCTATCTGCAACTGCACGCCTATATGCTGCGCGTCGCCATTCCCTATGGCACGCTGTCTGCCGATCAAATGCGCGTTCTGGCCGAAGTGGCCGAGCGGTGGGACCGGGGCTACGGCCATTTCACCACGCGCCAAAACATCCAGTTCAACTGGGTCGCGCTGACCGATATCCCGGACATTCTCGACCGTATGGCCGAGGTGGGGATGCATGCGATCCAAAGCTCGGGCAACTGCATTCGCAACACCACCGCAGATGCTTTGGCGGGCGCAAGTGCCGATGAATTGGCCGATCCGCGCCCCTATGCGGAACTGATCCGGCAATGGTCCACCGATCACGCCGAATTCCAGTTCCTGCCGCGCAAGTTCAAGATTGCCGTCACCGGCTCGCCCGAGGATCGTGCCGCAATTGCCGCGCATGATGTGGGGCTGCAACTGGTCGAACAAGGCGGTGAAATCGGGTTTCGGGTGTTGGTGGGGGGCGGCCTTGGCCGCACGCCGATGCTCGCGCAGGAGCTTCGCGCCTTCCTCCCCTCAGCGGAGCTCCTGCCTTATTTGGAGGCCATTTTGTCGGCCTATAACCTGATCGGGCGGCGCGACAATAAATATAAGGCGCGCATCAAGATCACCGTGTTCGAGCACGGGATCGACACGTTCCGCGCGGCGGTTGAGGAACAATTCGCCAAGATCCGCCCCGCCTATACGGGCGAGGATCAAGCGCTTCTGGCCGAGATCGCTGCGCAATTCGCGCTGCCCGATCTGCGCGAGAACTTGGCCGAGTTTGACGCCACCACCCGCGCGGTGGACCCGCTTTATGCGGCTTGGGCGGCGCGCGCAGTGACGGACCACAAGCGCGCCGATCATGCCAGCGTCACCGTGGCGCTGAAAGTCGCGGGCGAAGAGCCGGGCGATGCCTCTGCCGCGCAGATGCGCGCGCTGGCCGATATTGCCGAGCGTTATGGCTATAACGAGCTGCGCATCACCCACAGCCAAAACGTGGTGCTGCCGCATGTGGCGCGTGAAGACCTGCCCACCGTTCATGCCGCGCTTTTGCGCGCCGGTTTGGCTGCGGCAAATATGGGCAGGCTTGGCGACATCATCGCCTGCCCCGGCATGGATTACTGCGCGCTGGCAACGGCCCGGTCTATCCCGCTTGCGCAAGAAATCGCGCAACATTTCCAGACCCTTGGGCTGGAAGAGGAGATCGGCGCGCTGAATTTGAAAATTTCGGGCTGCATCAATGCCTGTGGGCACCATCACTTGGGGCATATTGGCATCCTCGGGCTTGACCGTGCAGGCGCAGAAAACTACCAGATCACCATTGGCGGGCACGAGGGTGACAAAAAGCACCCCGCCGCGATTGGCGAGAAAATGGGGCCGGGCTTTGCCTATGAGGCAGTGGTTCCGGCGCTGGAACGGCTGTTGCGCACCTATTTGGATCTGCGCAACGGGGCAGAGGAAACCTTTCTGGATGCCGTGAAGCGGCTGGGCCTCGCGCCCTTCCGGGCGGCACTTTACGCAGAGGTACGCGATGCGGCTTGAGCTTTCCCGACGTGTGGCGGGGTTGAACCACCGCTACCGCAGCCATGACCCGGCGGCGCTGGTTGCCGCGACGCTGAATGACCCAGATACCGGGCGCGTGGCGCTTGTGTCGTCCTTTGGGGCGGAATCCGTTGTGCTTCTGCATATGGTCGCCACCCGTGCGCCAGAAACGCCGGTGCTGTTTGTCGATACGCTGATGCTGTTTGAAGAAACGCTCGCCTATCAGCGCGAAGTGGCCGAAACCCTTGGCTTGAAAGACCTGCGGGTGATCCGTGCCTCTGAGGCGGATCTGGCGGCGCAGGACCCCGAAAACAAGCTGCACAAAACCGACACCGATGCCTGCTGCGCCTTGCGCAAAACCGCGCCGCTAGAGGCTGCTTTGGCGGAGTTTGACGGCTGGATGACCGGGCGCAAGCGCTACCAAGGCCAGACGCGTGCCGATATTGACCATTTCGAGGTGGAAACGCCCACCCGGATGAAGATCAACCCGCTCGCCCATTGGGGCCGGACCGAGATTGCCGATTATATGGACCGCTATGACCTGCCGCGGCATCCGCTGGTGGCGCGCGGTTACCCCTCGATTGGCTGCGCACCCTGCACCTCGCCCGTCGCGGCGGGCGAAGACCCGCGTGCGGGCCGCTGGCGCGGTCAAGAAAAGACCGAATGCGGCATCCATTTCGTCAATGGGCGCATCGTGCGGCCGGGCAGCCTTGAAGCAGAGAAGTCGGAGAAAGTGGCATGAGTGTTTTGGTCCGCGATGACGGCTTTCACACGGAGGATTTTGACGGGCTGGCGGTCGAGCTTGCCCCCACCACAAAGCCCGACGAAATTGCCACGCTGATCGCCAATGCCGGTCTGGTGGTGGTGCGGTTTGACAGCTTCGCCGATGGCCGGGGCTTCACGCTGGGCCGCCTTGTGCGAGCGGCAGGCTACACCGGGCGGTTGCGCGCGCGCGGCCCTTTGATTGCCGATCAATATGCGATGGCACGCCGCGCTGGCTTTGACGAGGTGGAGATTCCGCCCGAGATCGCGGCGCGGCAAAGCGAAGCAGATTGGCTTTCCAGAGCCGATTGGCAAGCCCATGACTACCGTAAACGCCTTGGTTTTAAGGGTTGCGACAGCCTGCTCGCTTGACTCGCAGCCTCCCGCGGGCCATTGCCGGAAAGATGGCATGACCCGCGGAATTATGATATCCGCAAGACATGTTTCTTTCCGACCCGTGGCCCGCAGCAGCCCTGCCCGCCGCCCGTCGGTGACTGTTCACTGGCCCTTGGGCCCCGAAAGACGAGACGACCGTGAACGTGACTTCCCCCATTGCGCCCGCCAAAATCCTGCCCGATGCCCAGACCGTGACCGAGGTCAAGCACTGGACCGATACGCTGTTTTCCTTCCGGGTGAGCCGCCCGCAAACCCTGCGTTTCCGCTCGGGTGAGTTTGTGATGATTGGCCTGCTGGACGACAATGGCAAGCCGATCATGCGCGCCTATTCGATTGCCTCGCCCGCGTGGGATGAAGAGCTCGAATTCTACTCGATCAAAGTGCAAGACGGCCCGCTGACCTCGCGGCTGCAACACATTCAGCCCGGTGATCAAATCATTCTGCGCCCCAAACCCGTGGGCACGCTGGTGATTGATGCGCTGCTGCCGGGCAAACGGCTGTGGTTCCTGGCCACCGGCACCGGGATTGCGCCTTTTGCTTCGCTGATGCGTGAGCCCGAAGCCTACGAGAAGTTTGACGAAGTCATCATGATGCACACCTGCCGCACCGTGGCCGAGCTGGAATACGGCCGCCAACTGGTTGAGGCGCTGCAAGATGACCCGCTGATCGGCGAAATGGTCGAGGGCAAGCTGAAATACTACCCGACCACCACCCGTGAAGAATTCCATCACATGGGCCGGATCACCGACAACCTTGCCTCGGGCAAAGTGTTTGAAGACCTTGGCATTGAACCGATGTGCCCCGAGACCGACCGCGCAATGGTCTGCGGCTCGCTCGCGTTCAACGTTGACGTGATGAAAGTGCTCGAAAGCTACGGGCTGCGCGAGGGGGCAAACTCTGAGCCGCGCGAATTCGTGGTGGAAAAGGCCTTCGTCGGCGAAGGTATCTAAGGCCGAAGGGCTTTACGGAATAAAGGGTCGCCTTTCGGGGCGGCCTTTTTTGTTGTGCTCAGGGCAGCGACTGACCGCCGGGTGGGCGTCCATCGCCGGAATGGTGCAGTTTATGGTTCAAGCACGTCCTACGCCGATCCCCGCGCGAAGGCCGCAAAGCGCCCGCCCGAGGGGGAGGGGGCGGTCGGGCGCTGCCCGGGCCGCTGAAGCGGCTATTCCGGGCCTGGTGCCCTCAGCGCAGCAAAAGCGGCGCGTCGAGCCAATCGCGCAGCGCGCGGCTCACTTTTACGGGCTGCTCCAGCGGGCTCAGATGCCCCGCCCCCATGATCAGCCGATATTCGGCATGGGGCATCAATTCGGCCAAAAACTCATGCCGCCTTGGCGGGCAGATCGTGTCATATTCACCGCAAATCAGCATCGCGCGCAGCCGCGTGTTGCGTAAAGCGCGCTGCTGATCGGGACGGCGCATCAAGGCGCGCGATTGCCGGGTGAAGGTCTCTGCCCCCAAAGTGCCCGCCATATCCAAGAGCATCGCTTGCACTTCGGTCCGGCCTTCGCCGGGGGCAAGCGCCGCTTCGGGCACTTCTTCGAGCATCACCTCATCAAGCCGCCCGGTGCGCGCGCGAATGATGCGCGGCTCGCGCTGCCCCGCCACTGCAGGCGGCTCGGCCAGGGGCGAGACATTCATCAACGCTATTTCGCTGACGCGTTCGGGCACGCGACGCAATATCTCCATCGCCACCAGCCCGCCAAGCCAATGGCCCACAAGCGCGAATTTGGGCGGGGCCATCGCCAAAACGGCAGACGCCATTTCCTCGATCGTCGCACCTTGCAAAGGCGCGGTGACCACCCCGCGATCGGCCGAAAACTCTAAGATCTGGTGCCAGAAAAGACGTGCATCGCACATGAATCCCGGCAGAAAAACCAACGGAACAGACATTCGCTCACCTCAAACCTGCACTCTTTGGTGCATTTGGTCGCAGGGTAGCGCGATCCGCGCGAAAGGGGAATCCCCTTCCGCACAAAGGCGAGGCCAGCCTATCCGAAAGCTTAGGCGAGCACTTCGTCGAGCGTGGCCTTGATCAGCTCAATATTCTCGGGCGCCGAGAAGCGGTGATCCGCGCCTTTCACCATCGTCAGCCGAATATTGCGGCCATCGGCATGATGGAACAGCTTCACCGCCCAATCCGGCGGAACCGAGCGATCTTCGGAGCCTTGCAACAGCCGCACCGGCATTTTCAGCGGCAGCGGATCGCGCATGACAAAGTGATCGCGCCCATCGACGATGAATTTCTTCATGATGCGGTAGGGTTGCGGGCCATATTGCAGATCGACATAGCCCTGCTCCATCAAGAGCGTTTTCTGCTCCTCGGTGAAAGAGGCGAAATAGCCATCTTCGGTAAAGTCGGGCGCGGCGGCGACGGTCACCAAAGCGGCGACCTTTTCGGGGAATTCGCGCGCCAAAAGCAGCGCAAGCCAGCCCCCCATCGACGAGCCCACCAGCACCTGCGGCCCCTCGGCTAGGTCATTCAGCACCGCTTTGGCATCAGCATACCAATCGGCAATCGACGTGTCAGGATAGGCTTCCGACGACTCGCCATGCCCCGAGCAATCAAAGCGCAAAAACGCCCGGCCCTTTTCTGCCGCCCAAGCATCAAGCGCTTCGGCCTTGTCGCCATTCATATCGGAATGCAGCCCATGCAAGAACAGCACCCCCGGTCCGGAGCCTGCGCGCTTTTTATAGGCGATGCGGTGGCCTTCGGGCGTGGTGAAGACATCAGTCATGGGAACTCCTGCGGTTGCATGGGGCGAGCCTAGCGCCCTGCCCCGCCCACCTCAAGGCGCGCGAAACGACGCGGGCCCCGGTCGCTTTCAGGATGGACGGAAAGTTTGGGCCAAGTTACGCCAAGCGCATGAGTGACCAAGACCGTATCCTGCCCGGCATCATGCTGATGCTTGGTTTTTGCACCATCGCGCCGCTGATTGATGTGGCCTCGAAGCTGGCGGCGCAAGGCGTGCCGGTGGGCACGGTCACGCTGGGGCGCTATGTGGCGCAAATGCTGTTGATGCTGCCGATCGTCGCTTTGATGGGCCAGCCGTTTGGCATGACCCGCCGCGCGCTTTGGCTGACGTTTGCCCGCGCTGCCGTTTCAATTGCCGCAACTTATACTTTTGTAGCCGCCATCCAGCACATGCCGATTGCCGATGCGCTCGCCATTGCCTTCGTTGAACCCTTCATCATCTTGCTGATTGGCTATTTCTTTATGGGCGAAGAGGTGGGCCCGCGCCGGATTGGGGCCTCGGTCGTGGGGTTTATGGGCGTTTTGTGCGTGATCCAGCCCTCTTTCGCGCGGTTTGGGGCGGTGGCGCTTTATCCGCTGGGCTCGGCCATCAGCTTTGCGCTTTATATTCTGCTGACCCGCGCGCTGTCGCGCCATATGCACCCGATCCCGATGCAATTGCACACCGCTTGGGCGGCGGTGGTGTTGATGCTGCCCGTGCTCGCGCTTGGCGGCACGTTTGAGATCGGCCAATTCCAGCTTGTCCCCCCCACCGGCATCTTTTGGCTTTGGTGTTTTTGTGTCGGGCTCGCCGCAACCGTCAGCCATATGTCGATGAGCTATGCGCTGAAATTTGCCCCCTCTTCAACGCTTGCGCCGCTGCATTATTTTGAGATCCTAACCGCGACCTTGTTTGGCTATCTGGTCTTTGGCGATTTCCCCAATGCACTCACTTGGGTGGGCATTGCGATCATCACCAGTTCGGGGCTTTACCTCATTCACCGCGAGCGGCTGGCGGCCAAAGCGCGCAAAGCACCGCTGCCAGATGCGCCTTTGGGACCATAACCAACATTGGCCCGTTCATCTCAAGCTTAACCACGCCCGTTACTTCGTTTGAGGTGCCGACCCGGCCCGCAGGCGTGAAGGCGAGCCCCTCAATTGGCCAGCGCAGCCCTTCTGAGCGGCCCGAAGCTGCGCCCATAGGGTAAAGCGAAAACCGTGTGCCGATGGGAAGATCCAGCGTGAGGCTTGGCGGGGCGAGAAAAATCACCTCATCTTCAGCAATCAGCAAGATTGTCTGATCGGGGCGGGCTGCAAGTTCGGTCAATGCGGCCAGCGTATGATCGAGCCGCATCCCCGTAAACCCAAGGCATAGATAGAAGTCCGCCTTCACATGGCGCAGGCACTTGCCAAAATCCGTACTGTCCTGTTCGAGAATCGGCATCAACCGGTCGGCTAAAATTCTCCGTCCATTTTGAGACAAGCTATCGAGATCGCCAATCACCGCCAAAGGTGCGCACCCAAGCGCCAAGGCTCGATCGCCCCCCCCATCGGCGGCGACCAGATCGGGGGTGATTGTCGCGCAAAGGGCAACATCTGTTGGGTCTACGGCCCCGCCTCCCAGCAACGTGACCCCGCCATGGCATTGGACAATTCTTGTGGACATGGCATGATTGGTTACGATTAAGGCAAGGAAACTCAAGCGCAATCGCTAAGATTTCACAGATTTTCCTTTTTTCGTTCACCGGAAAGAACCAGTTACGCGTTCATGGTGAACGCCAGAAGTTTTGGTAGAAGGCGATGGTCGATGGTTGGAGCGAGCAAGATTCTCACCGTGTCCTACGGGACCTTCTCGTGCACCCTTGAGGGGTTCGAGCAGCCGTTTAACACGATGAAGGCGATTGCGGAGTATTTCCGCGATCTTGCTGCTGATGACCGCTATTTCGGCGCGGAACCACCGCAGCCGGATGCCGAGATGCTGCACAAAATCGCCGAGCGCGAGATTCAGCGCCGGGTTGAGGCGAAGATCCAGAAAAACGGCATTGTGCTGCGCCCGAGCGAGGCCGAAGCACAGCTTGAGGCCCCACAACCGCCCGTCGCGGAAGCGCCGGCCAGCGCGCCGAGCGTGCGTGTGCCCTTTGCCCAACCGGTGCCGGAAGCGCCGCAACCACAACTGACGCAGGTGTCGATCCCGGTGCCGCGCCCCGATCCGGTGGCCGAAGACGCGATGCCGCATGATCCGGTCACGGAATCGGTTGCCGCCAAGCTGCAGCGTATCCGCGCCGCCGTGGCGCAGGCGCGTGCAAGCCAAGCGGTTGAGGAAACTGCGGAGTTTGAAGCCGAGCCGGAAGCGATTGCCGAACCCACGGGGTTTGTGGCCCCGCAAGAAGCGCCCGAGGCCGACAGCGCCGAGGGAGATTTTGGCTTTGCACTCGATATCTCTGGCCCGCTGAGCGACGAAGAAACCGCCGAGATTGGCGAGGTCGAGACGCCCGAGGCTGAGGCTGAAGTTCATTCCGAGCCCGAGGTGGCGCCAGAACCGGAATCGGCAAAGGCCCCGGAAACAGAGCCTGAACCGGAACCTGCGGAAGCACCGGAGGCAGAAATTGCGCCCGAAGCCGCACCGGAAGCCCCCGCCGAAGCGCATGATGACGCCGCGACGATCACCGAGGTAGAAGCTGCCGAAGAAGCCGCGATTGCGGCGGCAGAAGAGATGCGCCAGGTTCGTCAGCGCCGCCGTGCGGAACGCCGCGCCGCGCGCCTTGCACAGATTGAGGCCGAAAAAGCGCAAGCCGAAGCCGCAAAAGCGGAATCGGAAGCCGACGCGCAAGAAGAAAGTGCCGCAGACGCGCCGCAAGAGCCTGAAGCCGCTGAGCTTGAGGAAGCACCGCTTGTTTCCACCGAGGCGGTTGAAGCCCCGGCAGAAGACGTGACGGAAGACGCTCCGGTTGAAACCGTTTCCGAAGAGCCGGACGCACTCATTGCCGAGGCTGCGCAAGAGCTAGAAGCGGAAGCCTCCGAGCCCGAAACCGTCGAAGCCCCGGTGGTGGAACCGGCGCGCCCGATGGTGCGCGCCCGCGTGATCAAACTGCGCCGCGCCCAGCCGGTGGAGGAAGCCGCTTCCGACATCGCGCAAGCAGTGCAAGACGCCCAACCGGAAGCGCACGAGGCACTGGCCGAAGCGGAAGCGGTTGCGGAAGACGACGCCGATGCGATGCTGGCCGCGATTGCCGCGCAACTGGATGAGGCCCCCGAAGAAACGGCACAAGATGCGGTTGAACCCGTCGAAGCCGCAGACGAGGCCGACGAGGCCCTGCTGGCGGAACTGGCCGCGCTGACCGAAGACCTGCCCGATGACGATGATTGGGGCACGCTGACCTCGCTCCAGACCAATCTGGACGCGATCGAAGCAGACGAGATCGAAGAAGACGCCGCGCCGATCGAAACCGTTGACGAGACTGTCGCGGAAGCGCCCGTGCAAGAGCAACCGGCCTTTGAACCCACCGAGATTGAGGCGGCCGAAGTCGAGCCCGCCGCCCAAGCGGAGGAAGCGGAGGAAGCGGCGCTCGAGAGCGACTATGAAGACGATCTCGAAGAAGACTTTATCGAGGAATTCGACGAAGACGAGAGCGATCTGGACGATGCGCCAGAGGCTGCGGCCCCGACGCCGGTGACGCCCGCGCCCGAACAGCCCACGAGCGAGGCCCCGCAAGCGCCGACCAACAAACGTGCCTTGCCGGAAGGGGATTTGTCGCGGCTTTTGGAAAAAGCCGATGAGCAAATGGCGGTGACGGAAAATCGTCGCCGTATCTCGGCCATTGCGCATCTGAAAGCGGCGGTCGCCGCCACGGTCGCGGATCGCAAGGCCGGGGCTGACAGCCAGCAGGGCTCAGATGAAACCGAACCCTACCGCCAAGACCTGAGCCACGCGGTGCGCCCGCGCCGCCCGGTGGCCGCCGCGAAAACCGAGCGGCCCGAAGGGATTATGGCGCAGAGCGCACGCCCTGAAGTGCGGCCCGCGCCGTTGGTTCTGGTCTCGGAACAACGTGTGGATCGCAGCACGCCCGAGGAATCGGTCACCGCGCAAGCTGTGCGCCCGCGCCGGATCACCGCAGCAAGCCTGCACCGCGAGATTGAACCGGAAAGCGCGGAAAGCAGCGCTGAACACGAAGCCATTTCCGCCGAGGCCGCAACAAGCTTTGCCGAATTTGCCGAGAGCCGAGCCCCGCAGGGATTGGGGGAATTACTTGAAGCTGCGGCCGCTTATACCGAGCAGGTGGAGGGACGACCGCATTTCTCGCCGCCGCAGATCATGCGCAAAGTGACCGCCATCGGAGAAGAGACCTTCAGCCGCGAAGACCGGCTGCGGGTTTTTGGCACACTGCTGCGCCAAGGAAAAATCGCCAAGGTCAAACGCGGCCAATATGCGATTACCGAGGCAAGCCGGTTCTACCAACGCCGCGCCTAAAGCACGGCAGAACCCACATGATCTTAAAGAAAAACGCGGGAGCCTTGGCCCCCGCGTTTTCAATTTCAGTCTTGGGTTTCCGCGTCCGGGTCGGGCTTGCCCACGCCAATGAAAATTGGCTTGAGCGGCACGATCCACAGCACCCCCAGCACCAAATAGGTGAGCACCGAGCCCCACCACGGCAGCATGCCCCAGCGCGCTTCGGCCCATGCCACCGCCGAAACCGCCACCACGATATAGGCGGGCAGCCCCAGAACGAGGACCAAAAGCGACAAACGCCGGCGGGTGCGATACGACAGCGCCATCAGTCTTCGAACGGGTCGGTGACAAGGATGGTGTCGTCGCGCTCCGGCGAGGTCGAGAGCATGGCGACCGGGCAACCGATCAGCTCTTCGATGCGGCGGACATATTTCACCGCCGCGCCCGGCAGGTCATTCCACGACCGCGCGCCTTGGGTGCTTTCCGACCAGCCCTGCATCTCTTCGTAGATCGGCATGGCTTTGGCTTGGAGCGCGGCTTGCGTCGGCAGATAGTCGTAACGCTGGCCATCGACCTCATAGCCGACGCAGATTTTCAACGTCTCGAACCCATCGAGCACGTCAAGCTTGGTCAGTGCGATGCCGTTCATGCCGGAGATGGCACAGGTTTGACGCACCAAAACCGCGTCGAACCAACCGCAGCGGCGCTTGCGCCCGGTCACGGTGCCAAATTCATGACCGCGCGTGCCAAGCCGCTCGCCATCATCGTCTTTCAACTCGGTCGGGAACGGACCTTCGCCCACGCGGGTGGTATAGGCTTTCACGATCCCAAGCGAATATTCGACCGCATTCGGCCCAAGGCCCACACCGGTCGCCGCCTGCCCCGCGGTCACGTTCGACGAGGTGACAAACGGATAGGTGCCAAAGTCGATGTCGAGAAGCGAGCCTTGTGCGCCTTCGAACAAGATTCGTTTGCCCGCCTTGCGCAGTTCATTGAGCACTTTCCAGACCGGTTTGGCGTATTGCAGGATTTCCGGCGCAATCGCACGCAGTTCGGCCAAAAGCGCGTCCCGGTCGATCGGCTCAAGGCCCAGACCTTCGCGCAAAGCGTTGTGGTGGATCAGCGCGCGATCCACGCGGGTTTCGAGCGTCGCATCATCGGAAAGGTCCGCCACGCGGATCACACGACGGCCCACTTTATCTTCATAGGTCGGGCCAATGCCGCGCCCGGTGGTGCCGATTTTCGCGTTCGAGCCGGTCGCCTGCGCCTCGCGCGCACGGTCAAGTTCACCGTGGAAGGGCATGATCATCGGGGTATTTTCCGCGATCATCAGGTTTTCGGGGGTGATTTCCACGCCCTGTTCGCGGATCGTGGCGATCTCTTTGATCAGGTGCCACGGGTCCAGCACAACACCGTTGCCGATCACCGACAGTTTGCCGCCGCGCACCACGCCCGAGGGCAGCGCATTCAGCTTATAGACCTTGCCGCCGATCACCAGCGTATGGCCCGCATTATGGCCGCCCTGGAACCGCGCGATCACGTCGGCGCGCTCAGAAAGCCAGTCGACGATCTTGCCCTTGCCCTCGTCGCCCCATTGGGCGCCGACAACCACCACGTTGGCCATGTATTTCTCTCCGCTGGTGTGAAACCGAGCGACATATAGCTGTCACGCGGCGCGGGGGAAACCGCTTTTTCACCGCCCAACTGCCGCAGTGGCCCCCTGCGGTGGAAAACCGGGTTGCACGAAGGCAGTCATACGCCTAGATAGGCGCGTCGAATGAACAAAGGCGCGGCCACCTCATGGAAAACGTCCAAAACGTCATCCTCGTCATCCACCTCGTGCTGGCGCTTTTGCTGATCGGGGTTGTGCTGCTGCAACGCTCTGAGGGCGGTGGCCTTGGCATGGGCGGCGGTGGTGGCGGCGGTGGCAACGGTGTGATGACCGGTCGCCAAGCGGCCAATGCGCTTTCCAAAGTGACGTGGGTCTTTGCGGCCGCGTTCTTTGCCACCTCGGTCACGCTGACTGTTTTTGCCGCGCGCGCCGCGAAAGAGGGGTCCGTGCTGGACACCGTGACCATCGAAACCCCGGCTGAGGCCGATGCGCCCGCGCTGCCCACCGGCACCGCGCAACCTTTTGCCCCGCCGCCGCCCGCCGCTGATGAACCGGTGCTGCCGCCGGTGCCCGCCGCCGAAACGCCGGTCGTGGAAGAACCTGCGCCCGAAGCGCCTGCTGCCGAAGAAACCCCGGTTGAAGAAGCCCCTGCTGCGGAAGAGCCCGCTGCCGAGGCCCCGGTGGACGATGCTGCCCCTGAAGCGCCCGCCATGCCGGAGCTGCCGCTGGGCGTTTCGCCCTACGCTGACGCGCCTGCCTCGAACTGAGTCGCAAGCGCCCTTACGCATAGCGGTCCCCATCTTTTGGGGCCGCTTTGACAAGTTTCCTCTAGGTCTTGCGGTCCGGTTGCGGGCAGACCGCGAATCGTGTAACACCTAAGTCCCGTGATGCTGGTGGTTCTGCTGCCGGTCCAAGCTTACTTTTGCTGCTCGCGGGGTCTCATGGCACGATATGTCTTCATTACCGGTGGCGTGGTTTCCTCGCTCGGCAAAGGTCTGGCGTCGGCGGCGCTTGGTTCGCTTTTGCAAGCCCGTGGGTTTTCGGTGCGGCTACGCAAGCTTGACCCCTATCTGAACGTCGACCCCGGCACCATGAGCCCGTTTGAGCATGGCGAAGTGTTCGTCACCGATGACGGCGCGGAAACCGACCTCGACCTTGGCCACTATGAACGCTTCACCGGCGTGAGCGCGCGCAAGACCGACTCTGTTTCCTCGGGCCGGATCTATTCCAACGTGCTCGAAAAAGAGCGTCGCGGTGCCTACCTTGGCAAGACAATCCAAGTGATCCCGCATGTGACCAACGAAATCAAAGACTTCATCGGCGTTGGCGATGATGAGGTGGATTTCATGCTGTGCGAGATCGGCGGCACGGTCGGCGATATTGAGGGCCTGCCCTTCTTCGAAGCGATCCGCCAATTTGCGCAAGACAAGCCGCGTGGGCAGTGCATCTTCATGCACCTGACGCTGCTGCCTTACCTTGCCGCGTCGGGCGAACTCAAAACCAAACCGACCCAGCACTCGGTGAAAGAGCTGCGCTCCATTGGCTTGCAGCCGGATGTGCTTGTGTGCCGTTCGGAACATCCGATCCCGGATAAGGAACGCGCCAAGATCGCGCTCTTCTGTAACGTGCGGCCCGAGGCAGTGATCCCGGCCTATGATCTGCGCTCGATCTACGAAGCTCCCTTGGCCTACCACCGTGTGGGCCTTGACCAAGCCGTGCTCGATGCCTTTGGCATTTCTCCCGCGCCGCGCCCGGATATGACGCGTTGGGAAGATGTGATGGACCGCCTGACCCATGCCGAGGGCGAGGTGCGTGTGGCCATCGTGGGCAAATATGTTCAGTTGGAAGACGCCTATAAATCCATTGCCGAGGCGCTGACGCATGGCGGCATGGCGAACCGGGTGAAGGTGAAGGCCGAATGGATCGACGCCGAGATCTTTGAAAACGAAGATCCGGCCCCGCATCTGGAGCGCTTCCACGCGATTTTGGTGCCCGGCGGCTTTGGCGAGCGCGGCACCGAAGGCAAGATCCGCGCCGCGCAATTTGCCCGTGAAAAGGGCGTGCCCTATCTTGGCATCTGCCTTGGTATGCAAATGGCGGTGATTGAAGCCGCGCGCAACCTCGCCGGTGTGAGTGATGCAGGCTCGGAAGAGTTTGACCATGAAGCGGGCGAAAAGCGTTTCACCCCCGTGGTCTATCACCTCAAGGAATGGGTGCAGGGCAACCACCGGGTCGAGCGCAAAGTGACCGATGACAAAGGCGGCACCATGCGCCTTGGCGCCTATTCGGCGGCGCTCAAAGCGGGGTCGCGCGTGGCCGAGGTGTATGGCACCACCGAGATCGAGGAACGCCACCGCCACCGCTATGAGGTGGATGTGAAATATCGCGAGGCGCTGGAAGGCTGCGGGCTGGTGTTTTCGGGTATGAGCCCCGATGGCCGCCTGCCCGAGATCGTTGAGCACAAAGACCATCCGTGGTTCATCGGCGTGCAGTTCCACCCGGAACTGAAATCCAAACCCTTCGCACCGCATCCGCTTTTCGCGGGCTTTGTGAAAGCGGCGCTCGCGCAAAGCCGTTTGGTCTGACCGCGTTGCGCCCGCTTTGGCGGGCGCTCCAATTGGGGCCTTTGGGGCTATGCGGCCCGAATAGGGCCGCGGTCCCCCTTGCCCCTTTGGCCATCCCGCCCCGGATAGCTCTAAAAAGGCTGGGCCCTTAAGGTTTCATTAACCAGACTCAGCCAGCCTTAAGCCACGGTACAGGCGGGGACGCCGATGACCGTCAAAGTCGAAGGCGCTTCGCTTACCCTCCCCTCTGAGGCCCGAGTGAAGCGCCTTTTCTCATTTCTGAGACTCTGCTGCCCCTTCGACTTTGTCCAAATATCCCGGGGGTGAAGGCTCCGGAGGAGCCGAGGGAGCAGCGCCCCCTGCCCAGCCCAATCCCCCTAGCCTTCCACGCGCAGCGCGCCCGCAAGCCAAGGGGCCTCCTCTAGCATCGGCGCAACGATCCGTTCGGCCAAAAGCCCCCGCAAGCGCGCCGCGACCGCGCCGGGCAGCTCGCCCATCACGCCCGCCCGGGCGGTGAGTTGAATGCGGCGCGCCAGCCCATCGCCGGGCAGCGCGGCCAATGTCACCCCCGCGCGTTTGCCGTGGCGCACGCCCGAGGGCGTCAGGATCGACCAGCCCTGCCCCGCAGCCACCAGTGCCAAAATCGCCGGATAGCTATCAATTTCAAAGCGATGCGTGGGTTGCGCCCCGGTCCGCGCCAAATGCGCCGCAATTTGCCGCCCCATCACCGTGCGCGGGCTGTAATGCAACAGCGGCAAATCCGCGCCCACCTGCCCCTCTGGCCAAACCGCAATGAACGGCTCGGTCAAAAGCGCGTGCCGCTCAAGCCCCTCGGTCGGACCATCGCTTTCGGCGGCCACCACCATATCGAGCGCGCGCGCCTCAAGCTGCGCGGCCAAGCGGTGACTGGGGCCGGTTTCGAGCAAGAACCGACAGGCGGTGAGCTCCGCCCCCATCCCGGCGAGCAAAAGCGGCGTCACCTCGGCCTCGAAATCCTCGATCATGCCGAGCCGGAAGCTGCGCAGCCCCGCAGGATCGGCAAGGCCCACCCCGGCGCGGCCCTTAGCCAGTTCATCGAGCATCGCTTCGGCATGGGGCAAAAACGCCTGACCGGCAGCGGTCAGCCCGAAAGGGCGCGCGGTTCGGTCTACCAATTCTGCACCAAGCGCGGCTTCAAGCGCGGCGATCTGCTGGCTGACCGATGAAGGCGAGACCCCAAGCCTGCGCGCGGCGGCGGTGATCGCGCGTTCTTCGGCGGTGGCCACCAGCATCTCTACGGCCCAAAGGCTGATCTTGTCACCGCGTCCGCTCATCTGGTCCCCTGCCCGCCGCTTGTCAGCACAATGCGCGGCCCCTGCCCGTTTTGGCAAGGCCGAAGGCCCCGCGCCTTACCAAAGCACCCAAGCGTGATGCGCGCCCCATTGACGCCGCCGCGCCACCCGTTAGCCTGTCGCCAAACCGCTACAGGAGCCCCCGCCATGACCGACCTTTCCTGGGAACAAAAAGCCGATGATTTCAGCCTTTACGGCTTCACCGATCTGCCCTCGGTCCATGACCGCGGCGCGGTGGTCGTCACGCATGGTGAGGGGCCTTACATTTTTGACACCAAGGGGCGCAAATACCTTGATGCGAACTCGGGCCTTTGGAACATGGTCGCGGGTTTTGATCATAAGGGCCTGATTGAGGCTGCGCAGGCGCAATATGCGCGTTTTCCGGGCTATCACGCCTTCTTTGGCCGGATGTCAGACCAAACCGTTTTGCTCAGCGAAAAGCTGATCGAGGTTTCGCCCTATGACCGGGGCCGGGTGTTTTACACCAACTCCGGCTCCGAGGCGAATGACACGATGGTCAAGACCCTGTGGTTCCTGCACGCCGCCGAAGGCAAACCGCAGCGCCGCAAAATTTTGACCCGCGTGAACGCTTATCATGGCGTGACCGCCGTTTCCGCCTCAATGACCGGGAAGCCTTATAACTCGGTCTTTGGCCTACCGCTGCCGGGCTTCATCCACCTGACCTGCCCGCATTACTGGCGCTTTGGCCAAGACGGCGAAACCGAGGAACAATTCACCGCGCGGCTCGCCGCGGAGCTTGAGGCCACGATCATCAAGGAAGGCCCCGACACGATCGCGGCCTTCTTTGCCGAGCCGGTGATGGGCGCGGGCGGGGTTATTCCGCCGTCAAAAGGCTATTTCCAAGCCATCGCGCCGATTTTGAAGAAATACGACATCCCGCTCATTTCGGATGAGGTGATCTGTGGCTTTGGCCGCACCGGCAACACTTGGGGCTGTGAAACCTATGATTTCATGCCCGATGCGATCATTTCCTCGAAAAACCTGACGGCGGGCTTCTTCCCGATGGGGGCGGTTATCTTGGGGCCGGAACTTGCGGACCGCGTGCAAGCCGCCGCCGAAGCGATTGAAGAATTCCCGCATGGGTTCACCGCCTCGGGCCACCCGGTCGGCTGTGCGATTGCGCTCAAAGCCATTGATGTGGTGATGAACGAGGGGCTGGCTGACAACGTCAACCGGCTCTCGCCGCGGCTGGAGGCGGGCTTGGCGCAGATCGCGCAGAACCCGAACATCGGCGAGTTGCGCGGCGTGGGCTATATGTGGGCGCTTGAAGCGGTGAAAGACCGTGCCACGAAAACGCCCTTTGATGGCAGCCTGAGCGTATCGGAGCGGATCGCCAATACTTGCACCGATATGGGGCTGATCTGCCGTCCGCTGGGGCAATCCATTGTGCTCTGCCCGCCCTTCATCCTGACCGAGCCGCAGATGGATGAGATGTTTGAAAAGCTTGAAAAGGCGCTGAAGAAAGTCTTCGCCGAAGTGGCTTGAGGCGTGGCGCGCAAGCGCCCGCCCCTGCCATGCCCATGAAAAAACGCGCCACCCGAAAGTGGCGCGTTTCTTTATTCTCGCGATGAGGCCAGATCAGCCCGCGATGGACGCGCGGTAGATGCTGTCGATCGCTTCGGCCAGCGCGGCGTCGAATTCGTCATCCGACATTTGCGCGGTCAGCCCTTCGCTCAGCGCGCGGCTGAACGAGGCGATGATGCCTTTGTTGCGAGCAAGGATTTCGTTCGCTTCGGCGCGGACATGGCCGCCCGACAGCGCCACAACCTTGATCACATTCGGATGCTCGACCAGCGGCAGGTAGAAGTTATCGATGGTCGGCAGGCTGAGTTTCAGCATCACCGGGGCCGAGACGGTTTCAAGGCCAGCCAGCAGCGCGTCGCGCAGCATCGCCTCGGCATCGATTTTGTCCGAGATCGAGATCGTCACTTCCGGCTCAAGGATCGGCACCATACCTGCGGCGAGAACCTTTTCGCCGAGTTCGAATTGCTGCGCGACCACAGAGGCAATGCCCATCGGATCCGCTGCCGAAATCACCGAACGCTCTTTGGTGCCGAAAATGCCTTGCTCGGCGGCACGTTCCAACAGCGCTTCAAGACCCGGAATGGGTTTCATCATTTGGCAGCCGTCTTTTTCTTCCTCAAGACCTTTGTCGATTTTGAGGAACGGCACCACGCCGCGTTTTTCCCACAGATAGGTCGCGGTCGGGATCCCCTCGACATCACGGTCCATGGTTTGTTCAAACAAGATCGCGCCGACCACTTTCTCGCCGGTGAAGGCCGAGGAACGGATGATGCGCGCACGCATCTCGTGGATCAGGTCGAACATTTCGGTTTCGTTCGAATAGGCGTCTTCGGTGATGCCATAGAGGCCGAGCGCCTTCGGCGTCGAGCCACCCGATTGGTCGAGCGCGGCAATGAAGCCCTCGCCCTTCATCATGTGTTCCATCATCGTTTTCGCCATCATCGACCCCCGATTTCGGGCCCGGCTTCCCCCGGGCGGCTCTTTGCAGTTGCAGCACCGGGTTAACGGTTCACGGGGCTAAAGGCAATTCTGGTTTCGCTAACGCGCGCGTAAGGGAGCCCTTTTTACGCTGCTTATGCA
Source organism: Rhodobacter aestuarii (assembly GCF_900156655.1). Lineage (GTDB taxonomy): Bacteria > Pseudomonadota > Alphaproteobacteria > Rhodobacterales > Rhodobacteraceae > Rhodobacter > Rhodobacter aestuarii. The sequence goes on from NZ_FTOG01000009.1 coordinate 147,012, forward strand.
CAGAAAATTATGCTGCGCCGCAGGGCGCGCTTTTGTCGCTGGCACCCGTGCCTATGGTGTCACAAGAAGCGTGGTATCTTTACCCAAGGTCGCCGTTTCTCGTGCAGATGGCGGAGCAGGCAAAAGCGGCGCGGATGACGCGGCTTTGCTACCGGATTCCGCCAGTGCAAATGGAAAGTATCTGCAAATGATCCGTGTCGCGATGATCCTTGCCATGCTCGCCACCCCCGTTTTGGGGGACACGCCGAAGACCGCCTGCGATTGGCTGGCGCGGGCGGAACTTGAGGCAACGTTGGGCGCGCCGGTCACGCTTACCCCCGGATTTTCGCGCACAAATGCGGCGGTCCGCGTGTCTTTGTGCACCGCCACGACAGAGGACGGCGATTCGCTTGCGCTCCTTTACCGCGACACCTCGGACGAGACGCGCAGCCCCGCCGATCTGGTCGCCGCCTATCGTGACGAACTGGCCTCTGTCATGAACCCACCACCCAATTTTGAAGAACTCGATTTGGGCCTTGCCGCGCTTTGGGAAGCGACGATGCACCAGCTTACCGTTTGGAGCCATGAGGGTAAGGTCATGATGGTCTTTACACTTTTTGGCCCACATGCGCGCGAACGCTGCATTGCCGTGGCGCGCAGCATTTTGGAAGCGGGCGGCTGAGCCCCTTTTCACACAACCTCCGAATGTAAAATTTCTGCGACGCAGCAAATTCCTGTTGAAATGCTGCACTGCAGCATGTATAAAATAGGACAAGAAACGGGCCCCGCCGTGAACACCCGGGCCCCTCAAACCGGAGCAAGACCCATGGCGAAGACGCAAGATTTCACGAAAATGATGCAAGACATGATGGCTTCGATGCCGATGGACATGTCGAAAATGCAAGACGCCTTCAAAGCGCAAACCGCGCTTGGCGAGAAAATGGCGAAAGTGGCGCTTGAAGCCGCTGAGAAATCGACCGACATCTCGTCGAAATGGACCAAAGACACGCTGGGCAAATTCGGCGCGCTGACCACCTCGAAAACCGAGCCGGCCGACTATGCCAAAGCGATGAGCGATTTCGCTTCGGCTTCGGCTGAGATGGCGGCTGAGAACCTCGCCGCTTTCGCTGAAGTGGCGAAGAAAGTTCAAATGGAAACGGTCGAACTGATGCTCTCGGCGGGCAAAGAGATGACCGAAGAAACCACTGCGGTGATGAAAAAGGCCACCGAAGAGGTGACCACGGCAGCGAAAAAAGCCACCGCTGCGGCTTCTGCGGCTGCGAAATAATCGTCTCGACGGATCCGGCTTCCTCCTCCCTGCCGGACCGTATTTGAAGGGCGCACTTCGGTGCGCCCTTTTCTTTTGTTGCTTTTGCGGCGCTGCGGCTTAAACATTGCTGCGTCGCCAAAATGCGGGCAGGATTAGTCCGGGGAGGAAAACAACATGGCCGAAGAGACCAAGCCCTTGCTGATCAAGCGTTATGCCAGCCGGCGGCTCTACAACACCGAAACCAGTGACTATGTGACGCTGGAAGACATCGCTTCCTTCATCCGGCAAGGCCGGGAGGTGCAGATTGTCGATCTGAAATCGGGCGATGATCTGACGCGGCAATATCTGCTGCAAATCATCGCCGAACATGAAAGCCGGGGCGAAAATGTTCTGCCCGTGGATGTGCTGACCGATCTGGTGCGCAGCTACACCACGCAGGCGCAATCTGTCGTGCCGCAATTCTTGGCGGCAAGCTTTGAGATGCTGCGCGAAGGCCAGTCGAAAATGATGGAGAATTTCTCCACCATGCCCAACCCGATGGCGACGATGCCGGGGTTTGAAGCGCTGCAACGCCAGCAAGAGGCGTTTTTGAAATCCATGATGGCGGGCTGGGGCGCTGCGGTTGGCGAGGGAGACGCCAGTGCCGACGGCTCCGGTGGGCGCGAGGAATTGGATGCGATAAAGAAGCAATTGGCGGATCTGCAATCCAAGCTCTCGAAGCTCTGACACCACGCTTTGCAAGATCATCTTATGAAGGGGCACCGCGTCAGGTGCCCTTTTTCTTTTGGTGCAGTGCGCCCCCCCCCCTGCTGCAAACCCGCGCCTCAGCTTATCTTCTTATCTTCGCCTCGGTCTTGGCTCTGCCCGCGCTTTGGCTGTCGGGGCAATTTGAGGCTGATGGCGTTTTCGACGCCCCTTGCAGGCGGGCGCCGGATCTTGGCTTATTTTTGAGCGAAACGCCCGCCGAACCCCATCGAAACCCGCGAAAGAAACGCTCTTTTAACCATGCCCGCAAAGATACCTTTGGGCGCGCGGAAACGTCGCAGATAAATAGCATTTAATTAAGAGCCTAAGTGCAAAGCAGGGACGCTTGTCTGGAGTGTCCCCTGATGAAAAACACGATTCTGCTGCGCTGGCTGTCGCAGCTTTGTTTTGCAGCCGCCTTGGTTATCAGTTTTGCAGGATCGGCACGGGCCGCTTCCTTTGATCTGTTGGAGCTATATGCAGCGACCAGCGCGACCGGCAATATCTCAATCAGCCAGCCACTCAGCGTATTTGCACCGGGGCAGAAGGCACGCTTTGTTTCGAACCCTGACAATGACACTTTCCTCAACTCGCTCACCTCAAACGAGTTGTTCGGTGTGATCACCTGCGCCGACACGAACATCTGCGGTGCGGGCGGCAGTTCAGGCTACTTTGCGCGCCGCGCCCCAACAGGCAGCACCACGATCTCGGCGGTGACCTTTGTGCTCGATCCGGGCACCGCCCTTTACGGGCATTACGGTGATTTCGTGCTTGTGGTGATTGGCGACGCAGCAAGCTACACCTCGGGCGGGAGTGTCTCGACCTCGGCGAACGCCGATGGCGCCGCCATTGCGGGCCAGTTGGACAGCTTCTTCGCTTTCGTTGTGTCCGTCTCTGATGCGAGCGCGACAGAAGGCGGCAATATCGTGCATACCGTCACGCTTTCCGGTGCCACGACGGCCGTCGAGCAGATCGTCTTTTCGCGCAGCCACGTCGGCACCTCCGATGCCGATCTCGGCACGCCGACCTTCTCAAACGGTGTGACGCTCTCGAATGGCGTGCTTTCGGTGCCGACGGGAGTGTCGAGCTTCACGATCACCTACCCCACGGTTGATGATGCCGATGATGAAGGCAACGAGACATACACGCTAACGCTGCGCGAAACGCAGGGCACCGGCACGATCGTCGACAATGACGGGGTGCCCAGCATCACCATCGGCTCGGTCGGAAATGCGACCGAAGCTGAGGGCACCGATCTGGCCCATTTGGTGACGCTCTCGGGCACCACCGTTGTGCCGCAAACCTTTACCCTCACGCTGAGCGATGGCACGACCTCTGCCGCCGATTACGGCAGCTTCAGCTTTTCCGATGGGGTGACGCTGTCGGGCTCCACCCTCACCGTTCCGGCGGGCGTTTCGAGCTTCACCATCACCTTGGCCGGGGCCGAAGACGCGCTGATCGAAGGCGATGAGGGCTATACGCTCGACATTGATGGCACGCAGGGCACGGGCACCATCACCGACAATGACACCGCCACGATGAAGGCGGTGAAAACCTCGGTGTTGAATGATCTGGACACGATTACCGGGCCAAGCATCGGTGATACCGTGACATGGACCGTCACCGTCACCAATACCGGCAGCCTGCCGCTGAGCGATGTGACGGTGAGCGCGGATACAATGACCCGCGCCGATAGCACGCCGATTGCGGGCTTTGGGGCGGGCGATTTCAGCCCCGCCAGCGTGGCAAGCCTTGCCGCGGGGGATTCCACAAGCTTCACCGCCACTTACACGCTGACCGCAGGAGATGTGGATGCGGGCGGAATTTCCAACACCGCAACAGCTGCGGCCACCCATTCGGGCGGCACGCCGATCACCGATGTGACCGATGACGGGGATGATGGCGATGGCAACACCGATGATGATGAAAGCGATTACAGCTTCACCGGCGTCGCCAGCATCGCTTTGGAAAAATCCGCGAGCCTGAACGATGATGATGGTACACCGGGCGTGAGCGCGGGCGACACGATCGACTATACGTTCACGGTGACAAACACCGGGGCCGTGACGCTGACGGCGATCACCGTCAGCGACGCCAAAGTGACGGTTTCGGGCGGCCCGCTCGCCACTTTGGCTTCTGGCGCAAGCGATAGCAGCACCTTCACCGCGACCTACACCATCACCCAAGCCGATATCGACGCGGGGAGTGTCTCGAACACGGCGACCGTTTCCGGCTCTCCGCCGAGCGGCGGCCCGGTCGGAGATACCTCGGGCACCGCGCCCGACAATGACGATGACACCATCACGGACCTTGCGGCGAGCCCGGGCATTGCACTGGTGAAATCGGCCACGCTGAACGATGACGATGGCACGCCGGGCGTGAGCGCGGGCGATACCATCGACTATGCGTTCACCGTGACCAACACCGGTAACGTGACGCTGACGGCGATCACCGTCAGCGACGCCAAAGTGACGGTTTCGGGTGGTCCGCTGGCAAGCCTTGCTGTCGGCGCAAGCGATACCAGCACCTTCACCGCAACTTACACCATCACCCAAGCCGATATTGACGCGGGTGGGGTGTCGAACACCGCGACCGTTTCGGGCCAGCCGCCGAGCGGCGGCCCGGTCGGAGACACTTCGGGCACCGCGCCTGACAATGACGATGACACCGTCACGCCGCTGAGCGCGACACCGGGCATTGCGCTGGTGAAATCGGCCACGTTCAACGACAGCGACGGCACGTCGGGCGTGAGCGTGGGCGACACCATCGACTACACGTTCACGGTGATCAACACCGGGGCCACGACGCTGACAAATATCACCATCGTCGACGACAAAGTGACGGTTTCGGGCGGCCCGCTGGCAAGCCTCGCCGTGGGCATAAGCGACACCACGACCTTCACCGCGACCTACACCATCACCCAAGCCGATATCGACGCGGGTGGGGTGACGAACACGGCCACCGTTTCGGGCCAACCGCCGAGTGGCAGCCCTGTCAGTGACCTCTCAGGCACTGCGCCCGAGAATGATGACGCGACGGTCACGCCTTTGGTGGCGCCTGCGGGCGTTGCGCTTGTCAAAGTCGGCACCCTCAACGACGACGATGGCACCAAGGGGGTGAGCGCGGGGGACACGATTGAGTATGTGTTCACCGTCACCAACACCGGCTCTGTCACCCTGCGCGACATCACCGTCACCGATCCGATGCTGGGGGGGGCGGTTGCCACAACGCTGCCCACGCTCGCACCGGGGACCGATAGCGGCACGCATTTCACCGCGCAATACACGGTGACGGCGGCGGATGTGCTGGCAGGCTATGTCACCAACCAAGCTACGGCCACGGCCACGCATGGCACCAGCAGCTCGGTCAGCGACCTCTCGGGCGTGACCCGCGATGACGACACCCAAACCATCACCTTCCTTGGCTCGATTGCGGGCAAGGTGGCCGATGTTTCGGGCGCGCGCAGCGGTGCGCGCGTGCAATTGACCGACCCGATCACGAAAGCTGTCGTGGCCGAGGTGACGACCGACGCGCAGGGCAACTATGCCTTCATCGGACTTGATGCAGGCTCTTTCTGCATCAGCTTCGTGCATGATGAAGAAGAAGCCGTCGTTTCAACCACTGGTTCGGCCGAAAATGGCCGCTCCAATGGCGCCGAAGTCTGCGGGCTCGACATCGTTTTGGGGTCTGGCCGCACGATCACCGGCGTCGATGCCGTCATGGTCGACCCGAGCGGGGTGGTTTATGACGCGGTCACGCGTGCGCCGCTCGCAGGCGCGACGGTCACGCTGCTCCACAATGGCACCCCCGTGCCGAACAGCTGGCTTTCGAACACCGGCGACAGCAACAACAAAGTGACCGGCTCGGATGGGCGCTATTCGTTCTTGCTGCAAGATCCGGCGCAAACCGGCACCTATACGTTGCAGGTCACCGCGCCGGGCTATGATGCCTCGACCCTGATCCCGGCCCAAGCCGGGGCCTTGACCCCGGGCATCGGTCTTGGCGTGGAAGAGGTTGTGACCTCGGCCAATGCGCCTGTCGTGGGCGGGGACACCACCCACTATCTTGCCTTCAACATGAGCTTCCCCGATTGGGGTGATGCAACAACGCTCTCTAAGGGTGTGATCCACAACCACATCCCGATGGACCCGTCAGGCTTGGCCACGCAACTCACGCTGACCAAAGTTGCCGATACCTCGGGGCTGTCTACCCCCCCGCAGGTGGGCGATGTGATCAGCTATACGATCACCGCGCATAATGGTGGCGTGTTGCCGCTGACCGGCGCGAGTTTGGATGACCCGCTCACCACGAATGAAACGCTGGACACGACCAATACCGAAACCGCGAACGGCGACCTTGATCCGGGCGAAACTTGGGTCTGGACCGCGTCGATCACGCTTGACGCAACCAGTGTGAACCTCACCCAGATCGAAAACCTTGCGACGCTGAGCGGCACCGATGCTTGGGGCCAACCGGCGGTGCTGGAAAGCAGCGCCCTTGGCAACGGAACCTTCGGCACCGGCAATGGCACGCCCACCGTGGTTACGCTGCAAGGTCTGATCGACGTGATCCGCCCCGAGTTGGAAGAGATTTTGCGGGATGATCTGTCGCGCACGCTCGATCGGCTTGGCCGCAGCTTCTCGGGTTTTGCCCGCGATGCGGCACGGCGGTTGCGTGCAGGTGCGCCGGAGGGCTGCCTGAACAACGAAACGCCTGACAATGACTTCACGCTGACGCTGAACGACACCGGCCTGCGCGCCGATGGCAGCCTTGGCAAAGAAGTCTATGACTGCGCGAAACGTGAATGGCGGATCGACAGTGTCGAAGTCTCCACCATGCAAGATGACCTCTCGGGCAACCAAACGCTGCTGAGCTACACCCACCGTGTGGAACGGCTCAAAGGCGATGACCGGATTGCCGGGAAGTTCTGGGGCGCCTATGCCAGCCATAGCGATATTTCCACCGGCACCGCCGATGGCAGCATCGACGGGCTGGGGATCTATGGCGGCCTTTACGGCGCGCGCAAGCTCGGTGGCGAGGGGATGCTGGACTACTACCTCGCCGGTGCGATGGGGCGGCACAGCTTCACCTTTGACTTCCCGCATACGGTGACGATCACCGCCGATGGCTCCTACACCTACGCCGCACTTTTGGCAGGAGCGGGGCTTTCGCGCAGCTATGCGTGGCAAGATCTGATCGTCACGCCGCGTGTGGGCTTTGATCTGGCCTACGCCCCCGGCGCGCAGGTTTCGGTGACCGCCACGCAAGGCGCGCTCAGCGAAACCGGCGATTTTGATCTTGGGTCTGTGGGCAGCTGGCGGCTGTTCGTGGAAAGCGAGTTCCGCAACGACTTGTCGCTTGCGGGGGATGGCAAAGGGCTGCTTGATGGGCTGGCCTCGGAAATCACCCTGACGCCCTCGCTTCTGTGCAGCGGCAATTTCGACGGAGACAATGAATGCGGCATCGGGCTTGCCTTCGGGCTTGCGGGCCTAAGTGAGGATGGCATCGAAAGCTGGACCATTGATGTTGATGGCAGCGCCACCCGCCACACCCGCCGTCTTGCCCTGCAGCTTGCCTATACGCGCCGGATCGAGGCTTTGAACGCGACGCTGCGCGCGGGCATAAGCACCGGCACGGAAGACAAAATCGCCGCCTCGGTGACCGTGCAATCGCAGTTCTAAGATCCGCCGATACAAAAGAAAAAAAGCCGGTCGCCCTTGCGCGACCGGCTTTTTCTTAAAAGGGATCAAGAACTTGCGGTGATGGCCCCGGGGCGCCCCTCAGGGTTCGCCCAATGTGTCTACCTCCTCATAAGCCTCCACCAGCACCCTGCCCTGCCAATCGGCCGGATCGCCCAACTCTATGCCCTCGGGCAAAGGCGCGCTGCGCCAATCCATGTCTTCGACGAAATCCGCGGTGCGAATATCCTGCATCCCGGTGGTGCAAAACGCGGTTGGGGGAATACGATCCTCTGCCTTCCATTGCGCCATGACCGTCTCAGCATCCTCAACCGGCAGGTTGGTGACGGAGATGTCATATTTGTCTTCTTCGGTGCGGAAAACCGAAGTGAACTGGGTGTCGGTGATGCTTTCGATCACTTGCTTGGCGCCCTCCAGCGTATGCCGCCAGGCTACCACAACTTCGCAACTGCCCTCCTCGACCAGAATGTCATCGAAATCGAAAGCGATCAGCGGCAAATATACCCAGCCGCTCGCACCGGCACTGCTTTGCACCCAAGCCCAATCTTTGCGAAGCTCCAACAGCTGAACGACATCGCCGCGCGCAATAGCGCCGACGACCGTTGCCTCACGCCCCGGACCGGAACGAATGTCGAGCACATCTTTCTCGGGAATGGCAAAGCCATAATCACCAACCGCTTGCGAAAAGGCAGGCGTGGAAAGTGTGACAGCCAAACAAGCGGCCAGCGCAAAGCCAAGCGGTTTGGGGACAGCAAGCATGGGGTCTCTTTCAATCGGGCGCCACGGCCGTAAGACGGACCGCCGTCGCCAAGGAGAAGAACAAGGGAACCGGACGAAGGACAAAAACACCAATATTTCAGCGCGATAAGACGCCTGAAAGGAAAGCAACGCAAGGGCAGCATGACAAGAAGACTAGTGCTCTGCCTGCACTATTTACAAAGTAAGACGCGCCCCCAAAGCTGGCGGCGCGTTCTGATAGTCTCTCGAGCCTCGCGCAGATTGGGCAGCGGCAGAGGAAAACTGATGAGCCCTCCCGTCAGCCCTTCCGCCGTTCATCTCCCCGTCCCGAAAGGCCTTAACTGCATTCAGGCACGCCCAAACGGATAAGCTGCGCCCCGGAGATCATCTTCAAGTTGACGCTGTAACGCCCCTCGCGCAAATACCAGCTTTTCAGCGCTGGCGGGTAATGTGCCGCGATCAGCTGCGACCAGAACTCAAATTTCTTCGGCGGCAGCGCGGCTCCATAAAAGCTCGGCCGATGAAAGCCGAAGCTGCTGTTACGGGTCACACAACTGCCCGGCAGCCCCAGATACATGGTGCAAGAAGAGTAGCAGGCCCCTTTGATTGCAACGGTCTGCCCGGCCGCCGCCATCGCTTGGATCTTATTGGCACGCGCCCCGACATCCCCGCCCAAATCGCCGCGAACAACGATGGCTTGTCGACCATAGGCCGCCGGAATAGCCTGTGCAGCCGCTTCAGACACCGTCAAAACGGGCGCACCCACAAGCCCCGTGATCACGGCAGACGCAAAGACAAGCGGCCTCAGCCGCCGCGCCCGAAGGCGTGCGAAGAAGATTTTCATATGTTTTCACCCCATAGTCGGTCACGCATCCGCGCGACGCGACGGCGCTCCACCAGCACCATCGGGATCAGTAGATCAGCCGGGACTTAAGAAAGGTTTACGTCTGCCCCTGCGCCTTTGCGGGACATAGCGACAGTTTTTCAAGACTTTGCTCAGTCATGCATCACTCAGAACTTTCTTGCCGCAGAACATCACGCTGCCCCGCAGAAAGCGCTGTGCAGGGCGCGGCAGGCATGGTAGTTTTAGCCATCGTTTTCCTGACTAAGTGCGAGGCGGTCATAATGCGTTCTCTTTTCCTTCTTTCGCTTGCCTTCACCTTGGCCAGCGCATCGGCTTATGCTGAGATTCCCCAATGCCCTAAGGGCCAGTCGCTAAAAGACAACCAATGCGAGTGCGACGACCCCAACACCGAGAAAAAAGATGATGGCACCTGCGGTGTCATGCTTCTACCGAATGGCAAAGTGGCGGTGGGCGAGGCAACCAACGTGGTGGGCCTCGTACCGCTCATTGCTGGTGCTGGCGTAAGCGCGGCAGCGGCGCTTGCAGGCGGTGGCGGCGGTGGCGGCGGGGCAAACGCCACCGGTGCGACGGGTGCGACCTCGGGCACCGGAAACTAAGATCACCGTTGCGGGAGAAATTTCCTGCGAAAACCGAAGCAGATTTGAAGGCGGTGGCACATATGCCCATCGCCTTTTTCTTTAGCATCTGACACGGGCCATATATTTAAAGCCGGCCTCTCGAAGAGACCGGCTTTAAAGCGACGTTACGATGCGTTGATGGCGCGCCAAGTCACCTTATTCGGTGTAATATTTCGCGCCGTAAACACCATAACTGCCGTGTTTTCCAGCGTATCCATAGCGCTTCATTTCTTCATTATCGATCTGGCTCAGAACGAGCCCGCTAATCCGCCGGTTCACCGTTTCAAACATTTGAACGGCTTCTTGCACCTGCCCCCGGCTCGTTTGGTTCCAACGGACCGTGAAGAGCACCGCATCGGTAGATTGCGCAATGATCCGGGCGTCGGGAACCACCAGAACCGGCGGCGCGTCGATGATGACGTAGTCAAAAAGCTCCCGCATCTGCGCGACGAAGTTTTGGAAAGCCTCCGACATAAACAAGTCCGCCGCGTTGATGTTTGAGCTTTCCCCCATGATACGAGAGAAGCCCAGTTCTTCGTCGCGCGTAATCACATCCTCAAGCGAGGCCTGACCGGAGAGAAGCGATACCAGCCCTTTGGGCTTACTTTTGCCCGGGAAGTACTCGGCAAGAACATTGCGCCGGATATCCCCCTCGACCAAAAGCACCGATTTCCCAACACCCACGAAATTGAGCGCGAGCGCCAGCGCGTTGGTGGTTTTACCCTCTTCAGGAATAGAAGATGTCATCAAAATCACTTGCGGCGGCTTGTCGACATTCGACAGCAGCACCGAAGTCCGCAGGTTCCGGATCGACTCCATCACCGCTGAGGTGGGCTTATCGAGCAAGTACCGCAGGATATCCGGACGGTTTTTCGCCGGGATCAAGGGGATTTGCCCCATCACGACAACGCCCGCTTCTTCTTCCAGCTGGCGTGCCGTGCGGTAGCCATTGTGCATCGCTTCACGCAGCAACACGATCCCGACACCCGCCATCAAACCAAGAATACCACACATCGCCAAGACGAGGCTCTTGCGTGGCGCGGTCGGCGAAGTTGGGACAACGGCCGCAGACAGCAACCGACTGTCCGCTTGCTGAATGCCCTGCTGCGCGGAGGTCTCTTTCAGGCGGGACAGAAAATACTCATAGAGCGTCCGGCTTGCTTCGGCTTCGCGGGTCAATTGCTGCAAGGTGATCATATCATCGCCCTGCCGCGCGATCTGCGCCGTCATATTTTCAAGAGACCGTTCGAGCGCCGTCTTTTGATCGGAGGCGCGCGCCAAGTCCAATTCGGCACGGGCCAGAACTTGACTATAACGGCTGTCAAACGCGGCGGAATCCTCTTCCGCAATCTGATCGAGTAACGTGTCACGCGCGGCAAGCCGCTTTTCTTGCGGCGACTGTGCGGCTTTCAGCGCGTCAACCCGCGCCTGTGCAGATGTGACCTGCGCCCCCGATTGCTCCACACGCTCGCGCAAATCTTTGAGCTGAATTTCCATCGCCGCGAGAGCCTCGGAAGAAATCAGCGTCGTTTGCGCATTGAAGGTTTTGACCTTCTCTTCGGCGACTTCCAACTCGGTCTTCAGTTCTCCGACGCGGTTCGCGAGCCAAGCCGTTGCCTGCTCCATCGAGGCGAACTTCGTCTCGATCTGGCTGAGGGTGTAGAGTTCGGCAATTTTGTCCGCGATGCGCGCCGCCTTCTCAGCACTTTCGGACTGCACTGAGATTTCAAAGACATAGCTAGACGGAACGTTTCGCACAGAAACATGCTCAAGGAGCGCGCTGACCACATTTGCTTCGATTTCGTCGGCGCTCGGTTCCGTCTGCTCCCCTGCGGATAGAACACCGCGGATGCGGCCAATGATGGAAGGCGGCACCAAAGCGCCATTGAATTCGGGATCGTTGATCAACTCCAGCTCAGCGACCGCTTTTTTCGCAAGACCACGCGAGCGCAGAACCTCAACCTCGGTATTCAATTCACTTGAATCGCCGGTGAGCCCGCCGATCATCCCTTCGAGGTCGATCACCTGCGGCTTACGCGTATCAAGCACCACCACAGACTTCGCCGTATAGATCGGCGTTGCAACAAAAAGAACGTAGATGAACCCGAGGCTTACAGCGACGAGGAAAGAAATGGCGATACTCTTCCAACCCGCCCGTAGCGACATCAGAATCTGCCCGAGGTCGATGACATCATCTTGTTCGTTCAGATTACTTTTTTGCACCGGAGTACTCATCTGCATCCGCATTCCATCCATTCATTCCAATACACGAAACCAATCCGGTTATTCGATCCGAAACGGCCCGAAGACGTCATCGCATCAAAACATGAAACTACGATGCCACTCTTCAACCAATCCCGCACCACACTCACACCCTTAAAAACCGCACCCCCTCGACCGAGATCAGCGCAGCCGTAAGCCCATTCCCCGCATAGGCTCCAGTATCTACCGAAATTTGCCCTCGGTCACAAACGGGTTCTGGAACAATCGTGTGACCGTGTACAATCCAAAGACCATCTGTCCGGGGCCTTTGGCCGAAATCTCGATGCCCCCATGTCAAAACATGATCGCTTTGCTGCGAAATCGGACGCCATGGGTCTGCGCCTGCATGTGTAACGACGATGTTCCCGCTTTGAACCATCCGGGGCAAACCTCGCAACCAGCGCTCAAGCTCATCGCCCATCTTTTCACGCAGTTCATCTGCCGCCGCTACGAGACGCGCAGCCGATGACGATTCGCTCACGCCCCCAACCCCGAAGCTCGCAAGGGTTTGTAAGCCGCCATTGCGCAGCCATCGCGGCCCTTCACGCGTCGGCGCATCGAGAAAACTGAGAAGCATCTCCTCGTGATTGCCCAATAATACGGTCAGCATCTCACTGCAGGCCCAAGCGCGCCTCAAGACGTCGGCGCTGTTCTCGCCCCGATCCACCAAATCGCCGACACAAAGAACCGAAGCCTCAGGCGCTTCACACGCCAATTTTTCAAGCATGCGCTCAAAAAGAGTGCTCACGCCATGCACGTCGCCAATCACTGCAAGGGGGCGCTCCGGCGCCGGTGGGCAGAACGAAATCACCTCCGGAGAACGCGACTTGACCGTCGTCACCTGACGACGCCTCGACCGGGACAGCACCTGCGCCAATAAACTCTTCATTCTCAACCGCCTCACACGATGCTCTCCAAGCATACTCTGCATAGCGGACGCAAGACCGATTCGGCTGCGGCAGATCCCGGTTCATCACCGTCTCATCTCGAAACGGCACCGAAGACTTCGGTGCACTGACGCGAAGAACGCGCAAACCGTGTCCATTAACGATAATATCTGCCGACAAATTACGCATACGCACATTCAGGTGGCTATCTTAAGCTTGCGAGTCTCACGCATTGGGTGATAGGCGTTACCAAGTTGTTAACGGCAGTCGATACACTGTCTCTGATCGCACCCATTGTAGGGCGCGTTTAGGCAGTCTGGCCGTTAAGGCAGAATGCCTTTCATTTACTTGTTTGCCGGAAGCTGGGGGCTGAGATGGCGTTTAATGAAGTAGACTTTGTGGGGCAACCTGTCTCAACCAATTGGAATTTGCGCGAAAAAGCGCCGCGACTTGGATCTTTGATCTATCGTCGCGTTGGCAAGCGCATTTTTGACATTGTCTTCTCGGCCACCGCGCTGATTTTGCTCATGCCGGCGCTTTTGATCCTAGCGTTCATTGTCAAACGCGATGGCGGGCCAGCGTTCTTTGGGCACAAACGGATCGGTCGCGACGGCAAGCCGTTCACCTGCTGGAAAATCCGGACCATGGTGGTCGATGCCGAGAAGCGCTTGAACGATCTTCTCGAACGTGATCCCGTGGCGCGCGAGCAATGGCAGCGTGAGTTCAAACTCGACAATGATCCGCGTATTACAGCGCTTGGCCAATTTCTGCGCCGCTCAAGCCTGGACGAACTTCCGCAGTTCTGGAACGTGCTCTTGGGCGACATGTCCGTCGTTGGTCCGCGCCCCGTCACCAAAAAAGAAGTCGAACTTTACGGAAAGCATGCCCGCACGGTGCAGTCTGTGCGCCCTGGGGTGACCGGCCTTTGGCAGGTATCCGGTCGCAACGCGATCAGCTACTCGAGCCGTGTGCGTCTGGACGTTCACTATGCGAGAAACGCAAGCTTCGTTGGGGACCTCGCCATCGTCTTGTGGACGGTGACAACGATGCTGAAACGCACCGGAAAATAGGTTACCGGATACCCCCAGCATATCCACTAAATTACAACGAGGCGCCGGTGCCGAACACCGACGCCTCTACATTTTTCCGGGAGTCGGGGCCCTCTCGAAAAAACGTATGCTCAGCGGAAATGCACCGCGAATTCTGCGGCTGTCAGGCTACCTGAGTGATCCGTATCGAGCGCCTCAAACCGCGCTTCTTTGGCCTCTTGCATCGTGGCCACACGCGCGGCGTTCCAGCCCGCACCCGCTCCATTGCGCACAGCCATATATTCTTGGGCCGTGACGAGCCCGTCGCTATTGGCATCCATCGCGGCAAAAACGGCTGAAATGTCGGCCTGCGTGCGGGTGAGCCGTTGTGCCTTGAGCCCGGAGCCTGCGCCCATACCAGCCCCAGCGCCAGCGCGATTGCCCTGGCCGTTCCCTTGCCCATTGCCGGGACCATTTCCATTTCCCGCCAAGGCCATACCGGATGCCGCCACACAAACGATGGCCGCCAAGATCAGCTTACGCATCTTCAGGAACTCCTTTGCTCTTGATGGTCCGGGCACCCATTTGTGCCCGGACCCTTCGCGCCGACCCTTTGCTTACCCGCTGATGCAATCGCCGGTTTTATCGCGCTTTTGATCTTTGGTCGGGCTGTCGATTTGGCTTTTGTCACGGGCCCGGGTTTGATCCCCTGCGCTCACTGGCCCCGCAACAAAGGCAAGGGCAGCAAGGGCGGCCAAAGCCATAGCAAAATGTTTCATGGTCGTTTCCTTTCCTGTTCACCAATGGCCGATCGGAGGGCCGGGGTTAGTTGCCCCGGCCACTCCCATTGCCATGTCCGCCCTCACCGCCCCCCCCGGTGCCGGAACCGACTCCTCCCGACTGTGCCCCCTTGCCCGCGCCATAGCGTGACCCGTATCCGGTCCCGTAAGGAACGGATGGGTCGGCTGGCGGCGCCGTGAGTAGTAGCCACAGCCAATGTGGCCGTGGTTTCGGCTCGGTTGCAGGCACCTGTCCCGGTCCGGCTTGCGCTTCCCCCGCCCCGAGACACAGCGCGAGGAAAAGGGCGCCAAGGCGGCATGCGGCATTCATAGCGATGGTCCTTTCGACGTGTTCAGGTTAGATTATATGTGTAACCGCCTGATCCCAGCTGTGTCGCAGTTTGTCGCAAAAGGGTGTGTGAGGCGGGTCGGAGATGCGCATGAGCATGACCCGAAAACCCGCCGTGTTGGTGGTGGATGACGACCCAGAACTGCGCGCGCTTTTGTGCGACTATCTGCATGAAAACGGGCTGGCGCCCACCCCTGCCGCCGATGGCGCAGCGCTTTGGCGCGCGCTTGGGGCATTGCCAGAACCGCCCGCGGCTTTGGTGTTAGACCTGATGCTGCCGGGCGAAGACGGGTTGAGCCTCTTGCGGCGGTTGCGGGTGCAAACGGACCTTCCGGTGCTGATGCTCTCTGCGCGCGGCGATGAGATGGACCGGATCATTGGCCTTGAAGTCGGGGCGGATGACTATATGGCCAAGCCCTTCAATCCGCGTGAGTTGTTGGCGCGGTTGCGGGCCTTGATGCGTAGACGCGCCCCAGCCGCGCCCGAAAGTGCCGTGCAATTTACTTTTGGCCCGTTTCGGCTTGATTGCGGCGCACGGGTTTTGTGGCGCGACGGCGAAGAAATCACGCTGACCACCGCCGAATATGATCTGCTGGAAGCCTTCTTGGCACATCCCCGTCGGGGGCTAAGCCGGGATCAGTTGATCGAATTGATCCGCGGCGGCGCGCGCGATCCGTTTGATCGCAGCATCGACAATCGGGTGACGCGGTTGCGGCGTAAGATCGAGGAAGATCCGACCCATCCGCGCTTCATCCGCACCCTGCGTGGCGCGGGGTATCTTTTTGATCCAGAACCGGGCTCTGGCGGGTCAAGCGCACCATGAGCGACGCCCCAAGCCTCATCCGCTGGCATATGGCGCGTTTGGCGAGCGTTTTTGTGGCCTATGCATTTGTTCTGGCAATCCTCTTCACGCTGTTTATGGCGCTGCCGATGTCGCGCCGTTCGGCCGATGATTTGGCCGGATTGATGGTGCTATCGGCGCAAACATGGGCCGAACTGCCGCCCGAAACGCGCCCCGCGTTGATCAAGGAATTGCGCACCGGGCACGGGCTGATTTTGGCGCCGCGCGTCGATTACACGCCGGTGGATGAATTGCATCGGCCTTTCGCCTATCTGTTGGAAGCTGCGTTGACACGACGCCTTGGGCATACGGTTCATCTCCATGCCGAAACCGTCGAGGGGGAGGCATGGTTTTGGGTCAACCTGCCTGCCGGGGCCGAAGAGGTGGCCATTGGCTTGCCGCATCGCCGGTATAACGGGCAACCGCTCGTAGCGATTGGTGGAGGCTTGACGATTGGTCTGGTGCTGGCTTTGGTGCTTTCTGCTTGGCTCGCTGGGCGGCTTTCGCGCCCGATCCGGCATATTGAAGCGGCCATGGATGCCTTTGGGCGCGATGCAACCGCGCCCCCCGTGCCCGAAACGGGCCCGCGCGAGATCGCCTCTTTGGGGCGCCATTTCAATGCGATGACACGGCAGGTCCGTGATTTGGTGGCGGCGCGAACCCTCCTTTTGGCGGGCATTTCGCACGATCTGCGCACCCCTTTGGCGCGGATGCGGCTTGGGCTTGAACTTGCGCGTTCAAAGGAGAATGCGGGCCGCATTGATGGGTTAGAGCGGGATATCGCGCGCATGGATGCACTCATCGGGCAAAGCCTTGATCTGGCGCGCGGTTTAGATCCGGCGCCAACAGAACAGGTCAAGATCGCGTCATTTCTTGCAAGCTTCGTGGCGGAGGCACCCGAGTTAAAGGTAGAAATTGGAGCCCCCACGCAGGGTCTCTTTGCCCCGCAAGCGCTGCGGCGTGCTTTGACGAACCTTATTGAAAACGCGCAGCGACATGCCACGGGCGGTGAAATTGTGCTCAGGGCTGAACAGGCCGGCGAAAGGCTAAGATTTGGCGTGCTGGACCAAGGCCCCGGGATCCCAGAAGATCGCATTTCCCTGATGTGCGAACCGTTTGAGCGGCTTGAACCATCGCGCAGCCCGAAAACGGGCGGCTCTGGGTTAGGGCTGGCAATCGTGCGGGAACTTGCGCGCGCCAATGGCTGGGCGCTCAAGATCGCCAATCGTACCGAAGGTGGGCTGGCGGTTTGGATCACGTTGCCATCAGGTCACGAAAGCTGAACCGTCGCCCAAGCGAGCACGAGATAGCGCCCGCCTTTTGCCAAAGTCACCACGGCCAAAAAACGCCACAGCGGCTCGCGCGCGCCATGGCCCTCACAGCTCACACCCTTTGGGGAAAAGGCTACGGCAAAATGGCGAGCCAGACCCAGACGCTCAGGATCGACAGCGCGGTGGCGACCAGTACCGAGGAGGCCGCCACGCGTTTGGCCGCGCCATACATATTGGCAAAGAGATAGGCGTTCACCCCCGGCGCCATCGCCGCAGTGAGCGTGGCCGAGCGCAGCGCGGGCGTGCCAAGGTCAAAGACGAAATGGCCCAGCCCATAGGCAATGGCCGGGTGCAGCAGCAGCGACAGCCCCGTCACCATCGCAATCGCGCGGCCATCGCCCTCTGGCCGGTAGCGCACCAGCACGCCGCCAAGGCCAAAGAGCGCCGCAGGCAGGGCCGCGCCCGCGATCATATCCATGGCTGACCAAACCGGCGCAGGCAGCGCCATCCCGGTCAGATGTTGGCCCGCCTGAATGGCAAAACCCGTCAAAATGCCAATCACCAAAGGCGTGCGCAAAACGCCGATGAGTGCATTCAGCCCCACGCGGCTGAGCCCCGCGCCCGTGCCTTTGCTGCGCACCCATTCCATCGCTACGATGCCGATCGTGTAAAGAAACGGCGAATGCACCGAGATGATCGCGAAGTTGCCCGCAAGCGCGTCGTGCCCATAGGCACGTTCGGTGATCGGCACGCCCAAAAGGAGCGAGTTGGAGAACAGGCAGGCAAAGCCAATCGCCACCGCATCCGGCCCGGTGCGGCGCAGCACCCCGCGTGCAAGCGTGGCGCCAATGGCAAAGGAAATCAGCGCGCCCGCGTAAAAGCTGACCATCAGCCCAAGGTCATAGCTCGCGTCAAGATCGAGCCGCGCGATGGAGCGGGCGAGCAGCACCGGCACGGCGAAGTTCTGCGCAAAGCGCATCAACCCCTCAACCGCCGTTTCAGAGAAAAGCCCCTTCCACGCAACGATATAGCCAAAGCCGATGACCAAAAAGACGGGCAGGATGACGTCGATCAGCGCGCTCATGGGGCGGGCAGGTCCAGCACCATACCGTCATAAGCGCCGCGAATATGGTCGGGCGTTTCCGCCTCCACCCGCGCGTGATCAAGGTCGATATGCATATTGGTCAGCACGGCGGTTTTGGCCTGCGCCTGCGCGATCCATGCGAGCGCTTGCGCCAAATGCGCGTGGCTCGGGTGGGGTTTGTAGCGCAAAGCATCGAGCACCCAACACTCAAGCCCCTGCAAATGCGCCCAAGCCGCTTCGGGAATGGCCGAGACATCGGGCAGATAGGCCAAGCCCCCAATGCGGAAGCCAAGCGCAGGAATGTTGCCATGCTCCACCGTGAAGGGTGTAAAGCAGATCGGCCCGCCCGCGCCGGTGATGGTGAAGGGGCCGTCGATCTCGTGCAGATCGCAAATCGGCGGGTAGTTGCTGCCCTTGGGCTGCACGAAGGCATAGTCAAACCGGCTCAGCAGCGCTTCACGCGTGGGCGCATCCGCCCAAACCGGCAGGCGGGCATGCATGTTGAAGGTGATCTGGCGGATGTCATCGAGCCCATGCATGTGATCGGCATGCGGGTGGGTGAAGGCCACAGCATCCAGCACCGCCACCTCGGCGCGCAAAAGTTGTTCGCGCAAATCGGGCGAAGTGTCGATCAACACCCGCGTGGTGCCCGCCGTGCTGACCCGTTCCACCAGCATCGAACAGCGCGAGCGGCGGTTTTTCGGGTTTTGCGGGTCGCAATCCCCCCAATGCCCCCCAATCCGCGGCACGCCCCCCGAGGAGCCACAGCCCAGAATGGTGAAGCGCAACCGGTCAGCCATGGCACGCCTTCGCAAACAACCGATCAAAATTGGCCGTCGTGGCGGCGGCAAACTCTTCAAGGCTCAGCCCAAAGACATCTGCCCCCACTAGCGCGGTATGCACCGTATAGGCGGGCTCATTGCGGCGGCCGCGATGCGGCGGCGGGGCAAGATAGGGGCTGTCGGTTTCCACCAAAATCCGATCCAGCGGCGCTTGCGCGAAAATATCACGGATCTCGCCGCTTTTGGGGAAGGTGGCGACGCCCGACATGGAAAGATAACAGCCCAGTTCGAGCGTTTGGCGTGCGAGCTCCGGCCCAGACGAGAAGCAATGCATCACGCAACCAAAGGGCTTGCGTTTCATACCCTCGGTCAGGATTTCGGCCATGTCTTCATCGGCGGCACGCGAATGGATGATCAGCGGCAGCCCAGTTTCTTGCGCGGCCTCGATGTGCAGGCGAAGCGAGACCTTTTGCACCTCGGCACTCTCGGCGGTGTAGTGATAATCTAGCCCCGTTTCACCAATGCCCACGAATTTGGGGTGGCTCGCCAGCGCTACCAGTTCCGCGACCGTGGCCATCGGTTCCTCGGCGGCGCTCATCGGATGCGTGCCAGCAGCCCAGTAAACGCCCTCATGCGCCTCAGAAATCGCTTTCACCTGATCGACATTGCGCAGCTTTGTGCAGATCGTGACCATGCGGGTCACGCCTGCCGCTTTCGCGCGGGCCACAACCTCGGGCAGTTCCTCGGCGAAATCCGGGAAATCAAGGTGGCAATGGCTGTCGACGATCTGGGGAAGAGGCTTGGTCACGCTGTCTCCTGCCGTTTAGGCGGCGGTATTGATTGCCAGAACCATATCCATGACCAAGGCCGCCGGGTCAAGGTTGACGGCCTTGCCGTGACGCGCGCGTGCGCCCAACTCTTGATGCAGCCCGGCCCATTTCATCGCCGCCGCGCCATCGGGGGAAAGCCGCGCCATCAGCTGTGCCTCGCCCTTCGCCGCCTCCGGCTCTGGCGGGCCAGTGAGCCCCGCGCGCGCAAGGCGTGAGAGGAACAAATCCATCAGCCGCAGCATCAAATCAAACCGCGCCGCATTGGCCTTGCCCGCAGCACTTTCTGCAAGGGCCCAAGCCTTGATCCGGTCAAGCCGGGGCAAGGTCGCGAAAAGCCCCACGAGCGTGGCGTAACTTTCCAGCCCCTCAAGGTTCAAAAGCCGGATCGCCTCGCCCACCGAGCCACCAGCAAGGGCAGAGAGGGCCAGCGTTTCGCCCTCCGCATCGGCCTCTGCCGCCGCAAGCGCAAGGGCAAGATCATCAGGGGCCAAGGTCGTAAGCCGCAATTCGCGGCAGCGCGAGCGGATCGTCGGCAAAAGCCGCGCGGGTTGGTGCGTGACCAAAAGAAAGGTCACCAAAGGCGGCGGTTCTTCCAGCAGTTTCAAAAGCGCATTGGCGCCCGCTGTGGCCAATTCATCGGCACAATCCACCACCACCACACGCCGCCCGCCGTCAGCCGCCGACAGGTGAAGGAACGAGGTCAGCTTGCGCACCTCTTCCACCCGAATGTCATCCGAGATCGCGGTTTTCTTGTCATTGAGCCCGCGCTTGAGGTGAAAGACGCGTGGCTCGGCTTCCGCCAAAAGGCGACGGCAGACGGGATGCTCTGGGTCCGTCTCTAGGGTGCGGGGCGGTTCAGGCGCACCAAAGAGCCCGCCGCCCTGCTCCAAAGGCTGTGTCAGCAAAAACCGCGCAATCCGCCACGCAAATGTCGCCTTACCGACACCGCGCGGACCGGTCAGCATCCAAGCATGATGCAGACGGCCCGAGTTAAACGCATCCAAGAACGCCTGTTCGGCATGCTCTTGGCCGTAGAGATGCGCGGTTTGGCGCGGATGGGGCGCACCTTCCACCTGTGTTGGGTCTGGAAACTCCGCTTCGCTCATGCCCGCCCCGCAAGCGCGGCTTGGGTTTGCGCAAGTACATCGGCGGCCACAGCCTCGGGCGCGCGGGCGCCATCAATCACCCGAAACCGGGGCGCAAATTCGCGGGCGAGTTCCAAGAACCCCGCGCGCATCCGCGCCTGCATCGCCACGCCCATATCTTCAAACCGTTCTTCATGGCCCTGCCGCCCCTTGGCGCGCGCAAGCCCCACGGCAGGGTCAATGTCGATCAGAAAGGTCAGATCCGGTTCGCGCCCGATCATCAGCCGGTGCAAATCATCTACCTGCGCGCGCAGATCGCCGCGCGACAGCCCCTGATACATCCGCGTGCTATCGGCAAAGCGATCACAGAGCACCACCTTGCCCGCCGCCAAAGCCGGGGTGATGGTACGCTCCAAATGGTCGCGCCGCGCGGCGGTGAAAAGCAAAATCTCGGTCTCGGGCGACCACCGCTCCGGGTCGCCTTGCAAGACAAGGGCGCGAATTTCTTCGGCCCCGGGGCTGCCGCCGGGTTCGCGGGTGCGGATCACATCATGGCCCGCTGCCTCAAGCGCCTCGGCCAACAGCCGCACTTGGGTGGATTTGCCCGAACCGTCGATGCCCTCAAAAGTAATGAACATCGCTTAGCTGCTGGCCGTCATCGCCATTGCGCGTTCAAAAAGGCGCAGCGCGGACGAGGTGAACCGGGTCACGAAGCCGCCTGCGGGCACTTCAGCCTCGGCGACAAGCGGCACCGAACGCGGCGCGTCAAACCCCGGCACGGTAATCTCCAACCGCCCGATTTGCGCCCCCGCTGCGACCGGTGCGGTCAGCGGCGCATCAAAGACGGCCTCGGCGGTCACACCGGCGGCTGCGCCTGCAGGCAACAGAAGCGAGACATCCTCGGCCGGCACCAGCCCCACGGTTTTGCTTTCGCCAAGCCACACCGGGGCCTCGGCCAGCCGCGTGCCCTTTTCCGCCACGGTTTTCAGAACAAATTGGCGAAACGCCCAGTTCGCAACGGCTTCCGCCTCGCGCGCACGATCGGCCTCAGAACCCAGCCCCGAAATCACAAAGACAATACGCCGATCGCCCATCACCGCAGAACCAACAAGCCCATAGCCCGCCTCTTCGGTATGGCCGGTTTTCAGCCCATCGGCGTGCCAATCGGCGGCAGAAATTTTCAAAAGCGGGTTGCGGTTATGCGCATTCGCCGGGGCGCGGTTTTTGTAGTTGAACTCGGTCTCCGAGAAGAGCGGGTAATATTCGGGGAATTGTGTGATCAGGCGCACTGCCAAAATCCCCAGATCATGCATCGACATGCGCTGATTGGGGTGCGGCCAGCCCGAGGCATTGGCAAAGGTCGAATGCGCCATACCAAGTTGGTGGGCGCGTTCGGTCATGCGTTGGGCAAAGGCATCTTCGGTGCCCGCAAGCCCTTCGGCCACCACCACACAGGCATCATTGCCCGAATTGATCACAATGCCCTGCATCAGATCGCGCACCGTGGGGCGGTCCATCTCATTGAGGAACATCGTCGAACCGCCCATCTGCTTGGCGCGGGTCGACACGGCAAAGGTCGTGTCCATCGACACGCGCCCCTCGCGCAACGCCTCAAACAGAAGGTTCAGCGTCATCAGTTTCGACATCGAGGCGGGCGGCAGTGCGACATCAGCCTCTTTTTCCAAGAGCACGGTCTGGGTCGTCAGATCATACACCCAAGCGGCGCGCGCGCGCGTGTCAAACGCACTTGCCGGCAGCGCGAGGCAAAACGAAAGGGCCGCCGCACAGAAGATCGCAAAAGGGCGGGCAAAAAGCATGGCACGGTTTGTCATGGGGAATGGGAACCTCATTTCGAAACGGCATAGGCGTCAGTATAGCCAACGCCTTTGCTCTTTTTGAGCATAGCGTCGCGTTCCGCCACCGAGGCCGCGGGGCCTGCGACCACGCTCCAGAAGGTCTTGCCTTGGGTTTTCTCGGTGCGGATCGTGGCGGTGACGCCAGCTTGGGCGAGCTGGGCGGTGGCCCGTTTGGCATTTGCCTCGGTCGAGAAGATGCCGATTTGCAAGAACATCTTGCCCGAGGGGGCGGGTTTGGGGGCCGCCGGTTTAGGCGGCACGGGTTTCGCGGGCGCGGCCTCGGCAGCGGCAATCGCCGCCCCAGCGGTGGCGGTTACGTCTGCCACGGGTTTCGGCGCAGGGCGGGCACCCGTTTTGCCCGGCGGCTCCAGCGGGGCGGCGGCAATCGTTTCCGCTGCGGGCATGGCGCCGGTTTCCGTTTCTTGCGCCGCCACGGGTGCCGGTTCGGGGGCTTCTTCGCGGCGAAGCGCGACGACCGAAAGCTTCGTTGGCGCACCGGCAAGCACGTCGAGCGCCGCCGCCGCATCAGAAGACACCTGCAACCGCGGCCCGGGGTTTTCCCGTTCGCGCCGGAACAAGGCGCCAATCACGAATTTGCCGTTTGCCGGGTTGCGGATGATCACGCGCTCAGGGTCTTTGACCCCCGGATGCGCGACCCAAACACCGCCCAGCGACGGCCGCCCATCCCAAAGCCCGTCTTCATTGGCGCTAAATACCTCGGGCGTCTCGACATCCCGCTCAACAATGCGCGCAGAGGTGGCGGGGGCGCTGGCCGCCTCGGGCGCACCATCTTCTTTGGGCGCGCCCTCCAGGAAGCCAAAAGGTTGGCTACCTTCGGCGCAGCCGCTGAGCGCCGCCACCGCAGCCAGCGTCCAGATCCAATGGATCGATTTCGACATGCCCTTTGCCCCTTCTTGCGCCTGTGAGGCGGCTTTGCCCCGCACAGCTTGCGCCTGTTGCCTGCGCCGTTTTGCCGCCGCGCACCAGGTTCGGGCCGGGTTCGGGCGCTTTGGCGAAACTGTAGCGGCTTCGCTGCGCCAAGAAAAGCGCAGCCAGAACGTTCAGGCGGTTTTCGGCACGCAGGTGCTTTCAGAATCGCGTGAGAGCGGTTAGGGCATGCGTCACGGAAGTGTGGCCGAGTGGTTTAAGGCTCTGGTCTTGAAAACCAGCGTGGGGGAGACTCCACCGTGGGTTCGAATCCCACCGCTTCCGCCAGATTTCCGAAATCCGAAATACTTTATGGAAATCAATATCTTGCGCGGATGGCTCATTCTTCTCCCACACATGTTTTCCACACATGTCTCCCACACATGCTGCCCGCTGCTTTTTTAGCTGAGACTGTGTGATTCTGGTTCTAAAACGAAGGTGGCGCGGTGTCAGACGGGGGGGAGAGCACTCTGGGATCGGTGCGTAGCGGCTCATCTTGGATATTGGCTTAGGGTGGTGACGTTCCGTAGGGTTGAAATTGAGGGGTGGGCCTAACTTATCTTCTCGCAGGGAATTGAATTGTGGAGTTTGAGGCTATTGGGGGCAGGAAAAAGGTGCAGCTTGAGTGAACGATGTCGTCCCAGAGCCGACCTTGATGTCGGGCGCAGCAGATGACCGGAGCCAGCCCAATCGCGACCTTCGAGCTAGGCGAAGCGAAGGCTCCGGATCAGGCAAAACTGCGAGCTATAGTCAACTTTGGTGACTTGGCCGCCCCAAAAGCAGACTGTCGTTGATATAAGCGCTGTTTTGCAGTGCTCATAAAGCTGAAGGTGGTGGATGCTACTGTGTTTGGGGACTGAATCGATGGGTCAAAGCGGCAACCAATGTCAATTGCTCGGGCGTGTATTTCGCCATCCAGCCATCAACATCGCCTTGCTGGTCGGCCACGTCCTGCAAGATGTGCTCCAACGTGTTATTGCGATGCGCACGGGCGCGGCTTTCGCGCTCAGATTGGCGGACATAGTCGTGCTGGGCGAGGTCCGCGGCAGAGATCGGCGCATCGAAAGCCGCAGTCGCCTTCTCCTTCAGCGCGGCAAGCCCGTCCGGGCCAAGCGCCGGCGCAAGAACGTCAATCGCGTGGTCGAACGCGCCGTAACCATCTGCGACCGTGGCCTCAAGGATTTGCTCAGCCAAGGTCTCTGCGCTGAGCGTCAGGTGCGGAGCGATCTCGCCAATGGCCTCCATTGCGGCGCGCATCGTGTCACCAATGCTGCCCCAGCTGTCATCGGTGCGCGCATGGATCCCTTCGGCGAGATGCAACTGCGCCCAGAGCAGATCGAAGGCCAAAGACGGCGCAGTGGGCGCGATGCGGGTTGTGATCAGCTCGATAACCCCGGTCAACTCCTGCGCGAGCTTTTTCTGTGCGGGACGATTGAGGAAGCTTTGGGCCCGCCGGATCGCGGCAAAGCGCTTGCGGATATCGGCGGCCACGGCCTCGGGCCCATCATCGGCGGCCAACGCCATGCGCACCCGACGTTGCCGCGCGGCATCCCCCTTCACTGTCTCAAGGAGAAGATCGGCCAGAGCCTCGGCGCCGAGTGCCATCAGATTGGTTTTGTTGAGCGGTTTTCCGGCCATGGCGCTGCCTTTGTATCTCCGAGGTCATCCTAGCATAACGAACGCCCCCGCAAGTCAACATATAGAAAAGGCGCCCATCGGGCGCCCTATATATAGACCTCGGGAAAAACTTAGCCTTCGTTGGGAAAAACTCAGGTTAGTTCTACACCCTCAATGGGTCCAGTTCGCCCGGCGGTTAGGCTGGAAGTTTTCACCGTATCCCATCGGGCGGATGTTCACCGCGCGTTTGTGGGCGGTGGTCACGGTGTAATCAAGGCCGTGGCTCTTGGCATAGTGCTCGGCCGCCTCGCGGCTGTCGAACTTCAGCCGTACTTGGCTTTGCGTATCGGCCGAGCCGGTCCAGCCCATCAGCGGATCAATGTCGCGCGCCTCGGCGGGCAGAAAATCCAGATACCAGAGTTTGGTCTTCGCCTGACCAGACTGCATGGCGTTGCGGGCAGGTTGATAGATACGTGCGCGCATGGGAATCCTCTCTGCTGACAGGCTTGGTTTTAGCGTTTTGGGCGAAAAGCGCAAGCCTTGCATACCAATGTGTGCCGAAATCGACCTAGTCGACACCTTTGATGAGGGAGGGATGCTACCGGCCGGGTCTGGGGAGCGAGGGGTGGGGTGGTGCCCCGGCCGGTAGCCAATGCTGCTTGCTTGAATAGGATGCGAAATATGACCTCGAATCGCAAGCGCTTCCCGCCCGCAAGCCACTGATATGCATAGAAAATTTTAGCATTTACCTTAACCTTTTCGCAACACTTTCCACAAGACCTTGAAAGAGAACGAAAAGGGACCGACATTGAGGCCTGTCCAAGGATGCCGCGATGCCCCACAACACCACCAATCAACCCGTTCCCCGTCCCGAAGTGCTGACCCGCCCCAAGCTTGAGGGCGGCAAACGCTTTGTGATGGCGACCGAATTTGCCCCCGCTGGGGACCAACCAAGCGCGATTGCGGAACTCTCGGCGGCGGTGCTGGCGGGCGAGCGCGATCAGGTGCTGCTCGGGGCCACCGGCACCGGCAAAACCTATACGATGGCGAAGGTCATTGAGCAGACCCAGCGCCCGGCGATCATTCTGGCGCCGAACAAGACACTTGCGGCGCAATTATATGGGGAATTCAAAGGCTTCTTCCCTGACAACGCGGTGGAATATTTCGTTTCCTACTACGACTACTACCAGCCAGAAGCCTATGTCGCGCGGACTGACACCTATATCGAGAAGGAATCGATGATCAACGAGCAGATCGACCGGATGCGCCACTCGGCCACCCGGGCGCTGCTGGAACGCGATGATGTGATCATCGTCGCCTCGGTGTCTTGCATTTATGGTATCGGCTCGGTCGAAACCTATTCGGCGATGACGCTCGATCTGAAGGTGGGCGAGCTTTACGACCAGCGCAAATTCCTTGCCGATCTGGTGGCGCAGCAATACAAACGCTTGGATGCCGCCTTTCAGCGCGGCGCGTTCCGGGTGAAGGGGGACACGGTTGATCTTTGGCCGGCTCACCTTGAAGACCGCGCTTGGCGTATGTCGTTTTTTGGTGAGGAATTGGAAGCGATCACCGAGTTTGACCCGCTGACAGGTTCGAAAACGAATAGTTTTGAGCAGATCCGGATCTATGCAAACAGCCACTATGTGACCCCGCGCCCGACCCTTCAACAGGCGACGAAACAAATCCGGGTGGAACTGGCGCAGCGGCTTAAGCAGTTCAATGACGAAGGCAAGCTTTTGGAAGCGCAGCGGCTGGAGCAGCGCACCAATTTCGACCTAGAGATGTTGGAAGCGACCGGTGTTTGCTCGGGGATCGAGAACTATTCGCGCTATCTGACAGGCCGTAACCCCGGCGAGCCACCGCCCACCCTTTTTGAATTCATCCCCGATAATGCGATTGTTTTTGCAGATGAATCTCACGTTACCGTGCCGCAAATCGGCGGCATGTATCGGGGCGACTATCGGCGCAAGTTCACGCTGGCCGAACACGGGTTCCGCCTGCCCTCTTGCATGGACAACCGGCCGCTGAAGTTCGAAGAATGGGATGCGATGCGGCCGCAATCGGTCTTTGTATCTGCCACACCCGCAGGCTGGGAGATGGAGCAAACCGGCGGCGTCTTTACCGAACAAGTCATCCGCCCCACCGGGCTTTTGGACCCGGAGGTGGAAATTCGTCCGGTCGAAACGCAGGTCGATGATCTTTTGGATGAAATCCGCAAAGTTGCGGCCAAAGGCTTGCGCGTTTTGTGCACCACGCTGACAAAGCGGATGGCCGAAGACCTTACAGAATATCTACATGAACAGGGCATTCGCGTGCGGTATATGCACTCGGATATTGACACAATCGAACGTATCGAGATTTTGCGAGACCTGCGGCTCGGGGCCTTTGATGTGCTGATTGGCATCAACCTGCTGCGCGAGGGCTTGGATATTCCCGAATGCGGGCTGGTGGCCATTCTCGATGCCGATAAAGAGGGGTTCTTGCGCTCGGAAACCTCGCTGATTCAGACCATCGGCCGGGCAGCGCGGAACGCCGATGGCCGGGTGATCATGTATGCCGATAAAATCACCGGGTCGATGCAGCGTGCACTGGATGAAACGAACCGGCGCCGCGAAAAGCAGATCGCTTACAACACCGAACACGGCATCACCCCGCAAACCGTGCGCAAGAATGTGGATGATGTTCTGGCCGGGTTGTGGCAGGGCGACACCGATATGGCCCGCGTCACCGCAAAAGTTGACAATGTGAAAGCCGGGGCCAATTTAGCAGCGCATCTTGACGCTCTTAGGTTGCAAATGCGCAAGGCCGCAGAGAACCTTGAGTTTGAAGAAGCGGCCCGTTTGCGCGATGAGGTCAAGCGTTTGGAAGCGGTGGAATTGGCCGTGGCCGATGACCCGCTGGCGCGGCAATCGGCGGTGGATGAAGCGGTGGAGGCCGCAACGAAGGCGACAGGCCGCTCAACCGCTGGCCGCCCGGGGCAACGGGGGGGTGTGAAAAGGCCGAAAAAGCGCTAGCCAAAGCACAACCAAGGGCTGTTTCGAATTCAAAATCGCGTGATTTGGGTGTATCCTTCTCCGCATTGTAAGTGTGTTGAGGAAGGAGTTACCCCATGAAACATCCGACCCCTACGGACAACCGCGCTTGGTTCCGCGAAATGCTTGAAAAAGCCAGACGGAACGAAATTGAGCGCTGGCGCGATGCAATGGTCAAAAAGCTGGAAATTCTAGAACTTGCCTCACCCGAAGGCCTGCATCTGCCAGAGCCGGTTCCGCAAGGCTATGATGATCCATTGTTTTATGATGATCCGCTATTCTTCGATGACCCGATTTTCAACCGAATGCTTGCCAAAGATCCGAAGCGGGCAGATTGGTTCGAGCGGATGAAAATCGCTCGCCAAATCAAGGCGGCCAACGAGTTGCGCGACATGTTGGACGAAGTTCTCAAGCTGAAAGAACGCGACCTGACCCCGCATCGCTGAATCTTACGCCAAGCATTGGGGCGGCATTTCCCGCCCCTTACCCGCGCGCACATGCGTGCCGCAATTTAAAACTCGCCCGCAGCTCTCCCAAGATCGGTCCAAAGCTGCGGAAAACCGTTTTAATCACGTTGTTTAAGTTACGCGTTTCCGGGCTGCGCCCCCAAAACATGCAGTCGCCCGTCTGGCACATGAGGTTGATATGACTGTTGCAACACTCACCCCCAAAGATATGGCGAAAAAGGCTTTCGCCGCCATGAGCATGCTGAGCGCGCCCCCCGCCGAATGTATGCGTGCTGTCACGCTTGGAGATAGCTCAAAATTCGAAGCCGCTGCGGGATTTCCGGCCAAGATTGTCACGGGAAAAGACGGCGAAGCGTTTTGCAAAAAGCGCAATCCGAAAAATCCGCCAAACGCATGCTATGACTGGAGCACGAAAAAGCTTTATGTGCGGTTTGACCCGGCCAAGATGGATGGTGGCGGGGCCGCGACCTTTGTGCATGAGCTCATTCACGCCTGTGAACAGCACTCCAACTCGTATCCTACCCCGATCATTGATGCCATCACCGCGCTGCTCCCGAACAACACGCCGGAGCGGGCGATGCTGGAGCGCAACGCGACCTATTTCGACCGCGCACTGAACCAACTCAAAGCACTGCCAGCCTATGAAAAGCCCCTTCCTGCCGGGGCGGATATCTTTGACACCACGCGCCGAATTCTGGACATCATCGCAGCCTTTCAAGCCTATGATCTTGCCGAGCAAGGCTTTTTGATCGACAAAGCCCCGCCATACCCGCCCAACCATAAGGATCTAAAAGACTTTCTGGGCATAGATATCGCCTTTGAGCGGGTGCTACAGCATTACGCAACAGGCGCGGCAGGGGAACGGTTGGCGATCCTTGCGGGCCACTGGAAAGAAATCGCGCCAATCGCTCCTGCCCTCGAAGGGCTTTATGAAAAAACCGAGCGCGCCTACATGAAAACCGTCGATGCGTGGCTTGCCGCACAAGGTCCGGGCCTGAGC
The DNA here is from genome assembly GCF_900156655.1 of Rhodobacter aestuarii. Classification (GTDB taxonomy): domain Bacteria; phylum Pseudomonadota; class Alphaproteobacteria; order Rhodobacterales; family Rhodobacteraceae; genus Rhodobacter; species Rhodobacter aestuarii. Next base: position 177,024 of record NZ_FTOG01000009.1, read on the forward strand.
GCTGCGGAGAAAAAAGAACACCGCAACGCCAAGGAAGAGGAAGCGATTTTGGCCGCGGCCGCGCAGGTTGCCGAATACTTGGAAATGGTGATCGGTCCCGAGGCGGCGAAGCTTTATCCGGGCGGCCAACTCCCGCGCAAACCCGGCTTTTAACGCCTTGAGGATGGGGCGGATTTAATAATCCGCCGCCACCTCATACATCACGGGCTCAAAACTCCGGCACAGGGTGGCGATCACCTTGTTGCGCGCGATCATTTCCGGGCTGCGGAGCATGGCTTGGTAATCGCCACGCTTTTCCCATTTCGAATAGGTGGCGATCCGGGTCTGGGCGTCATTCATATGCAGCCCAGCGCCCAGAAAGCCCGCCGCTTGGCTGATGCACTCGGTATAGGCTTTTTGCAGATGCTCCATCAGTTCGGACGCTGTGGCCGGTGTCATCTCGAAGGTGCAGATCACCGTCTGGCCATCAAAATCGGCTTTGATCTCTGGCATGCTCTCTCCTCCTGTCTCCCTTGCGTCAGGATGACACAGGTCCGCACAAAATCCAGCCTTTTCGCCCGTGCCGCAGCGTTCCGCCCCTGCTCCGAACCCCACGCATGACGGGGGCGTAACAGAATTGTTGCAACGCGGCGCATTTCGCGCAAATCTTTCCCGGTCGGTCAAAACCGACCATTGAAGGGGGGCGCACGTCGCAAGACTGTCACAGAACGCGCCTAGGTGCTGGCTGGTGCCCGTTGTGGGCCCAACCTTCCGAAAACGGGGAGAAAAGAATGAAACCGATCCACGTCCTCGCCGGGGCTGCTGCGCTTCTGGCCTCGACCGCGCTCGTCCATGCCGATGATATGGCCGCGCTGGAAGCTGCCGCGAAAGAAGAAGGCATGCTGACCACCATCGCGCTGCCGCACAGCTGGTGTGGCTATGGCGATGTGATCGCTGGCTTCAAAGCGAAATATCCGGACATTGAAGTCAACGAGTTGAACCCCGATGCGGGCTCGGCCGATGAGCTGGAAGCGATCCGTGCGAACGTCGGCAACACCGGCCCGCAAGCCCCCGACGTGATCGACGTGGGTCTGTCCTTTGGCCCGCAAGCCAAAGAAGAAGGCCTGATCCAACCCTATAAAGTGTCCACCTGGGACGATATCCCGGATGCCGTGAAAGACGCTGATGGCTATTGGTATGGCGACTATTATGGCGTCATGTCCTTCATGGTGAACAAAGACCTCGTGATGGATACCCCCAAAGATTGGGGCGATCTGCTCAAATCCGATTACGTGGGCCAAGTGGCGCTGGCCGGTGACCCGCGTGCCTCGAACCAAGCGATCTTGGCGGTGCTCGCCGCGGGCATGGCCAATGGCGGTGCGGCTGGCCAAGAAGCCGGTGAGAAAGGCCTTGAATACTTCAAGGAAATGAATGCGAACGGCAACTTCGTTCCGGTCATCGGCAAAGCGGGCACGCTCGCCCAAGGCGCGACGCCGATCGTCGTGATGTGGGACTATAACGCCTTGGCCGCGCGCGACACGCTGGCGGGCAACCCGCCGGTTGAGGTCGTTGTGCCGGAAACCGGCGTTTTGGCGGGCGTTTATGTGCAGGCGATTTCCGCCCATGCGCCGCACCCGAATGCCGCGAAACTCTGGATGGAATACATCTATTCGGATGAAGGCCAAAACCTCTGGCTCAAAGGCTACTGCCACCCGGCGCGCTTCAACGCGATGGCCGAAGCGGGCGTTGTGCCGCAAGAGCTGATCGACGCGCTGCCCCCGGCAGAAGCCTATGCCAAGGCCTATTTCCCGTCTCTTGACGAGCAAGGCGCGAACAAAGAAGCCGTGACCGCTGGCTGGGATGCGGTCGTGGGCGCCAACGTCCAATAAACCGGGGCCCCTGCCCCTTCGCCGCCTCCGGCCCCGCGCCGGGGGCGGCTTTTGACCGAATGGACCCACGCGTGACAGAGCATCCCCCGCCGCCCCCGCGCCGCAGGCTCAACCTTGCCTGGATCGGCATTTTGCCTTTCGCCGCCTTTGTCGCGCTGTTTTTGATTGCGCCAACGATGAAGATCGTGATCGGCGCCTTTCAGCGGGCCGATGGCAGCTTCACGCTTGAAAACATCTTTGGGCTGTTCACGCCGACGATCCTCTCAAGCTATTGGGTTTCTATCAAAATTTCGCTCGCCTCTTCGGCTTTGGGGTCGTTGATCGGCTTTTTGATGGCGGCAGCGATGGTGCTGGGCGGGTTGCCGCGCTTCATCCGCTCCCCTTTGCTCACCTTTTCGGGCGTGGCGTCAAACTTTGCGGGCGTGCCGCTCGCCTTTGCGTTTTTGGCGACCCTTGGCCCGCTGGGGCTGGTGACCATGTGGCTGCGCACCGAATTTGGCATCAACCTGCGCGCTATGGGGTTCAACATCCTCAGTTTCTGGGGTCTGACGATCACCTATATCTTCTTTCAGATCCCCTTGATGATCTTGATCATCACCCCCGCCCTTGATGGGCTGAAACGCGAATGGCGCGAGGCGGCGCAATCGCTTGGCGCCTCTGCCACGCAATATTGGACCCAAGTCGCGCTGCCGATTTTGGCCCCCAACATTTTGGGCACTTTCGCGCTGCTGTTTGCTAATGCTTTCGGGGCTGTGGCCACGGCGATTGCGCTGACGGGTTCTAGCCTCAACATCGTGCCGATCATGCTCTTTGCGCAAATTCGCGGCGACGTGCTGGGCAACCCGCATTTGGGCTATGCGATGGCCTTTGGCATGATCTTGGTCACAGCGCTGGCCAATGTGCTTTATATCGTGCTGCGGATGCGCTCAGAAAGGTGGCTCAAATGAAACGTGCTGCCGCTTGGTCGATCCTGCTTGTTGGGATGCTTTACTTCATCTTGCCGCTCGTCGGCATGGTGGAGTTCTCGCTCTCGATGAAGCGCGGGGTTTATAGTTTTGAGGCGTATCGCGTTGTTTTTGCCGATCCGCAGTTTCGCCAGACCTTCTCCTACTCGGTCTTGATGGCAGTGCTGACGATCCTGTTTGGCGTGCTTTTGGTGGTGCCCACGGCGTTTTGGGTGCGTCTTAAGCTGCCGGGTCTGCGGCCCTATGTAGAATTCGTCACGCTGTTGCCGCTCGTGATCCCGGCGATTGTCGTCGTTTTTGGCTATATACGGCTCTATAACACCTCAAGCTGGTTGCCGATGACCGGCTCTGTCACCGGCACGAACCTGTTGTTGCTCTTTGGCTATTCGATGCTGAGCCTGCCTTACATGTATCGCGCTATCGACACGGGGCTGCGCACGATTGATGTCGCCACGCTGACCGAGGCCGCGCAATCGCTTGGCGCGGGCTGGTTTACGATCTTGGCGAAGATCATCATGCCAAATGTGTTGGTGGCGGTGCTCTCTGGCGCGTTCGTCACCTTTGCCATCGTGATGGGGGAATTCACGCTCGCCGCGCTTTTGGACCGGCCCGCCTTTGGCCCCTATCTGCAGCTTATGGGCGCCAACAAAGCCTATGAGCCGTTTGCGCTTTCCACCATCGCTTTCATCATCACTTGGGCCTGCATGGGGCTGATCCAGCTCGTGACCCGGCTCACCAAACACGACAAGGCCGCCCGATGAGCTATCTCACGCTATCGCATCTGGAAAAAAGCTTCGGCCCGGCGCGGGTGGTGAAGGATTTCAACCTCACCGTGGAACAGGGTGAGTTCATCTCGCTTTTGGGCCCCTCGGGCTGCGGCAAGACCACGGTCTTGCGCATGGTGGCAGGGTTTGAACTGCCCACCTCGGGCGGCATCACGATTGAAGGGCAAGACGTCACGCACCTCCGCCCGAACCAACGCAATATCGGCATGGTGTTTCAGGCCTATGCGCTTTTCCCAAACCTGACGGTGGCGCAAAACGTGGGCTTTGGGCTGAAGGTCAAAGGCACCCCCAAGGCCGAGATCAAGGGCCGGGTGGAAGAGATGCTGTCGCTCATTGGCCTCTCGGACCTTGGCAACCGCTATCCGTTCCAGCTTTCGGGCGGGCAGCAGCAGCGGGTGGCCCTTGCGCGCGCGCTCGCACCCAAACCTTCGGTGCTGTTGCTTGATGAGCCGCTTTCCGCGCTTGATGCCAAGGTGCGGGTCAGCCTGCGCAATGAAATTCGCCAGATTCAGCGCGAATTGGGCATCACCACGATCTTTGTGACCCATGACCAAGAAGAGGCGCTGTCGATGTCGGACCGGGTGGTGGTGATGCATGAAGGCATTGCCGATCAGGTCGGCACGCCGTTTGACATTTATAACCGCCCCGCCACGCGGTTTGTGGCAGGCTTTGTCGGCACGTTGAACACGCTGGAAGCGAAGGTGCTGGATGCCGCTGCGGGTAAAGTGGCGCTTGGCGGGGCAGAGATCACCCTGCCCGGCCCGCTGCCTGCAGGGTCGGTCACGCTGGGGCTGCGCCCCGAGGCGGTGCGTCTCGGCAATGGCACTGGCCCACAACTGCAAGCGACGATCAAAGACGTTGATTTCTTGGGCTCGGTGATCCGACTGCGGGCCGATTTGGCCGGTCAGTCGATTGCCTTTGACACATTCAACACCACCAAAACCACCCCGCCCAAAGTGGGGGAAACGGTCGCGCTCGGGCTCGACCCGGCGGATCTTTTGGTGATCGGCGGCTAACCCGCCGATCACGTCCGTTCACTCGCGCGAATAGGCGAAATGTGCTGTTTGCTCTGCCTGCGCATCGCAGGGCACAGCATTGACCGGCCAAGGAAAGCTCATTGACGGGTCGCGGGTCTCTTGCAAGATCGTCCAGCAGGTGCCGTCCCCGCCGCGCCGCACCAGGCCTTCGAACGCGAATTGGCCCTGTTGCACCCAATACCAATCGGCCGTGACCTCGTCGCAAGGCTGGAGCACCAATTCGGCGGGTTTCATCATCCCCGGCGCCTCAAGCCCAATGCACAGATCCGGGTGCTTGTTCACCGTAATCCGCCCGCCCGGCATAATATCGAACAAACGATCCTGCCCGAGCCGACAATTGTGCAACTCGAGCGGCTGCCCCGCCATCAATGGCCCGCCGCGCCAATACAGGCCGAACTGGCCGAGATCGGCGAGAGCATCACCCCATCGGGCTGGGCGGCCAAGGCCGCCTGCGTTTCCGCCGCAGGCAAGGCCCAAGCACAAATCCGCGTGCCTGGTGCGACCCAGCACGCCCCCTCTTGGCGCAGCGCCCCAAGCGGGGCCTGCGCATGGGTGGAGAGCGGATCGGCGTTCCAGTGCCCATCGGCCTGCCCCGGGGTATTCACGGAAACATCGGCAAAATAGCTGTCATTGCCAACCTGAAACGAGCCGCCGCTACGGGGCGAAAAATAACACCGGCCAGTGACATGACGCACCCCGCCCACGGTGATTTCACAATTCACCGGGCGGGTATCGGCAAGTGCAAAGCTGGGCAGCAGCACGGCCCAAAGGGCCAAAATAAGAAAACGCATCAAAGAAGCTCCGCAAAGAAAAATGAGGCCGCCCTTGCGGCGGCCCCAAAACCGTTAGCGCGCGGCGCAAACCGTGGCGCGGGCATTCACCCAGCACCCGCCACCGACTTGGCGGAAATCCTCGCCCAGCGGGGCTTGCGCATGGGTGGCCCCGGCTTGCGCGTTCCAGTGACCCGAGGCGAAACCATTGCCCGAGGGCACGATCTCGGCAAAGAAATCGCCCAAATAGGTGTCGCGGTTGGTGTTGATCCAGAAGCTGCCGGTGCCGTCATTGGCCATCCAGATCGGGCAGTTGCCGTTCATATCGACATAGGTCCACCCATCCACGATCAGCTTGCAGGTGCCGTTGAGGACATAGGGCTGCGCGGCGGGCGCAGGCTGCGCCATGCCTGCACATTGCAGCATTGTGTCGATCGCCGCCGAAGAGCCCGAAAGCGCGTATTCCGGCCCGTCGGGGTCAAAGTTCAGGTTCAGCCGGTTGCCTCGCTGCACCGCCGCCAAAAAGCTGCGATCAATCGGCGAGGTGGTCACTTCGCCAATTTGGCTCAGCACCATCGGGTAAAATTGCCCGTCAATCAAAGCCGCTGCGGGCGAAGTATCAGACCATTGATCCGACACAACCATGAAGCCCTCTGGCCCGGCATCAAAGCGCAGCAACCGGCCTGCGCCCTCGGGCTTTGACCAATCCATCAAAAGCGCGCTGCACGAGCCCGGCGCCCATTGCAAAATCTCCCAAGCGCCAAGTTGCGCATAGGTCTGGGTTGGCCCCACGGGCGCGCTTTGTTGCGGCTGCCATGCGGGGGCTGCTGGCATCGGCGGCGCGAAGGGGGTGGTACATTCCGCCGCCAGATTGCGGATATGATCGGCGGCCCCCCAGACCTCGTCACGGGTGTTTTGCATGCACCAGTCGTAATGCATCTGATAGACGCCATGCACACCACGGCTGAAGTCGAGGCAGTTCGGGTTTTGATCAATCGCTTCTTGCGCCACAGCCGCGGTGGTCGAGGCATATTGCTGGCAGAAACGATCGTCGGTGCGTTGAAAATCTTGTGCCTGCGCGGCCCCACACGAAAGGGCTACCAAGGCGAACGTCGTCAAGGCATGCGGAAAGAGAGCGGTCATCTGAATCCATCTTTAAGAGCAAGGAAAGGCGGGCTAACGGCAAGATCGCGCTTGCGATGCCTGCATCACGAAAGATGAATCCAAATCATCTTATTCTGTGACGAAAATAAAGAAAAAAGAGCGCCGGGCACCGAAAATCCGGGGGCCGCCCCGGTGCGCGTGCCCCTTGCCCAGCGCCTCTCGCCCCGCCTATTTCTTGCCGCGAAAGAACCTTGCGCGCTCGTAGAGTTCTTCAAGCCGCTGCATCCGGGCGGCAGTTGTGTCCCATGTCAGCGCTTGCACGGCGGCCATCAGCGTTTCGACAATCAGCTGAATGGCAACTGTGCTGTCCCAGGCGCTTGGCACCTCCACTTGCGCCGAAAGCCGAATACGCGCATGCGCCGCCGCCGGGCTCACCCATGGGTCGGTGATCAACACGATCTCCGCGCCCTGCTCAGAGGCCATTTCCACCAGTTGCAACACCGCGTTTTCATAGCGGCGAATGTCGAAGACCAAGAGCACATCGCCCCGCTCAATCTCCAAAAGCGCGGGCGGCCAAGCATTGGACAGCGGGATCAGCAGCTCCACATCGGGGCGGATCACTTTCATATGGGTGGCGAAATATTCCGCCATCGCCAGCGTGATCCGGCCCCCGGTGGCAAAGATCTTACGGGTCGGGTCCGCCAGCAGCGCGGCAACCGCATCGAAATCCGCCTGATCAATCTGTGACAATGTGGCATGCAGATTGGCCATCACCGCATCGGCAAATCGGTTCAGCATATGCCCTTCGGGCGCGCGCGCGGCCCAAAGATCGTGCTTCGCCAAAGGGCCAACAAGGCGCGATTCGATTTCTTCACGTAGCGCGGCTTGCAGCCCCGGATAGCCGCCATAGCCCATTTTTTGCGCAAGCCGCACCACGGTGGGCGAGCTAACATCCGCGGCTTTAGCGAGTTGCGTCACCGACCCCAAGAGCGAAACGGGGTAATTGCGCAAGATATGACTGGCCAATTGCCGTTCTGCGCGGGTCATCGTTGCAATGGATGCGCGCAGCTCGTCCTCGATCGTACCTTTCACTGCCACCAAAACAGGCACTCCTTGCTGCGGACGCTTTGCCGCACCGCCGAACAGATTGTAACAAGATTATCTCTCCTGAAATAATGTTGACAGCTTCACCGCTCCGGTCAAGCCTGTGGAACGAAGCTTGCAGAATCGACGAAACGCTCGGGGGAGACTGTGGAAGACGAGACTGAAGGCGCGGTCGTCCTTGAGAGACGCGCGGCCAAAGGCCCGTTCGTTTTCGTATGCGAACATGCGGTCAATGCCTTTCCGGCGCGCTGGGGCGATTTGGGCCTCACGGCATCGCAACGCCACGCGCATGTGGCTTGGGACCCGGGCGCATTGGGGCTTGCCCGCGCGCTGTCTGTGCAACTTGAAAGCCCGCTGGTGCGCGCCACCACCTCGCGGCTGATTTATGACCTCAACCGCCCGCCACAATCTGCGAGCGCGATGCCCGCGCGTTCAGAACTGCATGACATTCCCGGAAATGCCGATCTGAGCGCGAAAGAGCGGTTAGACCGCACGCAGGCGCTTTACCTGCCCTTCCATGCCGAATTGCGCATGCTTTTGGCCGAAAAGCTGGCGCTGGGGCAGCGCCCGATCTTGGTGACCGTGCATTCGTTCACGCCCGTTTATTATGGCCGCCCGCGGGATGTGGAATTGGGCATCATTCATGATGCGGACCCTGCCCTTGCCTGCGCCGTTCTGGAAGAGGCGCGCGCCCAGACAAGGCTCGATTCTCGGCTGAACGAGCCCTATAGTGCCGCCGATGAGGTGACCCATACGCTGGCTCTTCAGGCCACACCGCTGGGTCTGATGAATGTGATGCTGGAACTGCGCAACGATCTGCTTCCAGACGCGGCCGCGCAAAAGGCGATGGCCTCTTTGCTCGCCCCGGTGCTGCAAGCGGCGCTGGCGCGGATCCAAAAACCGCTGGAGGTCGTGTGATGCCGCGGTTCCTTGTGCGCTATGTCCAGATTGTAGAAACGATCAACCGCACATTTGGCCGGGTGGCCATGTATCTGCTGTTTGTGATGATGGGCATTATGGTTTGGTCGATGATCACCAAATTCGCCCATATCCCCGCGCTTTGGACGCTGGAAATGGCGCAATTCACGCTGGTCGCCTATTACATGCTTGGCGCACCTTGGACCATGCAATCCGAAGTGAATGTGCGGATGGACCTGATCTACGCAAGGTTTTCGCACAAGGGCAGAGCACTAACCGATGCGCTGACCGTCTTCTTTTTGATGACCTATCTCGGCATCATGCTTTACGGCGCTTTTGACAGCACCGTCTATTCCTACACCTATAACGAACGCAATCCGACCGCATGGCGGCCCGTGCTGTGGCCGCTCAAGTCGATCATCACCTTCAGTTTCGCGCTGATGCTGTTGCAGGCAACGGCCCTTCTGATCCGCGACATTGCCACTTTGCGCGGGGAGAAGATTTGATGGATCACAACACCATCGCGCTTTTGATGTTTTCATCGCTGCTGTTGATGATGCTCACCGGGCAGCGGGTCTTTGGCGCCATTGGCTTTGTGGCGGTGATTGCGGCGCTCACGCTTTGGGGGCCGGGCGGCACCGATATGGGCTTTTCCGCCGTGATGAAGCTGATGAAATGGACGCCGCTGCTAACGCTGCCGATGTTCGTTTTCATGGGCTATGTCATGTCAGAAAGCCGCTTGGCCGAAGACCTGTATCGGATGTTCCACGTCTGGTTCGGGCCATTGCCGGGAGGCTTGGCGATTGGCACGATCCTGTTGATGGTGCTGATTTCGGCGATGAACGGGCTTTCGGTCGCGGGCATGGCGATTGGGGCGACCATTGCGCTGCCCGAACTCGTGCGGCGTAACTATGACAAGCTGATGATTTCGGGCGTCATTCAGGCGGGCTCAAGCCTTGGCATTTTGATCCCGCCTTCGGTGGTGTTGGTGCTTTTTGCACTGATTGCGCGCCAGCCGGTGTCCAACCTCTGGCTTGCGGGCATTGGGCCGGGGCTTTTGATGGCGGTGATGTTCATCGCCTATATCACCATCCGCACTTGGCTGAACCCACAGCTTGCCCCGCGCATGAGCGCCGCGGAACGCGCCAGCATTCCGCGCGCCGAGAAATACAAACTTCTGCGCGCGGGGCTTTTGCCGATCTTCATCTTTGCGGCGATGATGGTGCCCTTCATCAACGGCTGGGCGAGCCTGACCGAGGCCTCGGTCGTGGGCGTTGCCGCGACTGTGCTCGTGGCCGCGATCAAACGCCGTCTAAGCTGGCGCGTCTTTGAAACCGCCACCAAGCAAACGCTGCATATCACGGTGATGTTCATGCTGATCATCACCGCCGCGCTGTCGTTTGGCGCGGTGTTCGATGGCTTGGGCGCGGGCCGCGCGATCCAAAACTTTTTCACCTCGGATCTGGGGCTCGCGCCTTGGATGATCTTGGTGCTGATGCAGTTGAGCTTTTTGTTCCTTGGCATGTTCTTGGACGACACCGCGATGCTGGTGATCGTTGCCCCCGTTTTTGTGGGGCTGGCGAAAGCGCTTGGCTTTGATCTGATCTGGTATGGCGTGCTCTACACCATCACCTGTCAAATCGCTTACCTGACGCCTCCCTTTGGCTACAATCTGTTCTTGATGAAGGCGCTCGCCCCGCCCGAGTTCACCTTGCCGGTGATCTACCGTTCGGTGCTGCCCTTCGTGCTCGTGATGGTGCTGACCTTGGTTCTGATCATGGTGTTTCCCCAAATTGCGCTTTGGCTGCCGCAAACGGTGCTGGGGCGCTGAGAAAAATGACCCCGAACGGGGCACCCCACAACAAGGAGAGAGAAATGACGACGACGAGACGGAAGTTTCTAACCACTGGTGCCGTGGGCGCCGCAGCCGCCGCAGGGCTTGCCGCCCCGGCCCGCGCGCAAGAAACCATCAAATGGCGTTTGCAAACCTATGCGGGCCCGGCGCTCGCCGAAGAGGTGGTCAAACCCGCGATCGAGGCGTTCAACACCATCGCCAATGGGCAAATGGAGATCGAGCTTTACACCTCGGACCAGTTGGTGCCGACGGGCGAACTTTTCCGCGCGATGCAAAACGGCACCATCGATGCCGTGCAATCGGATGATGACTCTATGGCCTCGCCCACCGAAGTCACCGTCTTCGGCGGCTATTTCCCCTTTGCTTTGCGCTATTCGCTTGATGTGCCCGCGCTCTTCAACTCTTGGGGTCTGAAGGAAATCTGGGAAGAGGAATATGCCAAGGTGGGCATCAAGCACATCTCGGCAGGCTCGTGGGATCCGTGCAACTTCAACATGAAAGAGCCGGTGAACTCGCTGGAAGATCTGCGCGGCAAGCGCGTCTTCACCTTCCCGACCGCAGGGCGCTTCCTGGCCCAATTCGGCGTCATTCCGGTGACGATCCCGTGGGAAGATGTGGAAGTTGCGCTGCAAACCGGCGAGTTGGATGGCTTGGCCTGGTCGGGCATCACCGAGGATTACACCTCGGGCTGGTCGAAAGTGGCGCCTTACTTCCTCACCAACAACATCTCGGGCGCGTGGATCGGCCACTTCTTCGCCAATATGGAGCGGTGGAACGCGGTTCCCGCCCACCTGCAGCAGCTTTTGCAAACCTGCTTCGACCAATCGCATTATCACCGCCAATGGTGGTATTGGGCGGGCGAAGCCAAGCTGCGCGTCGAAGGGGCCGATATGACGCTGACCTCGCTGCCCACAGAAGATTATGCCAAGCTTGAAGAAGCCGCGCATAAGTTCTGGGATGAGGTGGCCGCCGAAAGCCCGCTCAAGGCCAAGGTGGTGGACATCATCCGCAAATATAATGAGACGATGGTCAAGGCCGGCGTGCCTTATCGCTACTGATCGGTGCGGGCCGGGGCATCCCCGGCCCACTCCCACGACCCGCGCGCGGCGGGACAACCGCGCCATTGAACGGAGGAAACCATGCCCGCCAACCTGACCTTTGAGGCCCTGAAAACCGCTGTCGCCTCGGGCGAGATCGACACCGTGATCGCATGTATTTGCGATATGCAGGGCCGGTTGCAGGGCAAGCGTTTCCACGCACAGCATTTTATCGACAGCGCTTGGGAAGAAACCCATTGCTGCAACTATCTGCTCGCCACCGATATGGAGATGGTCACGGTCGAGGGCTATGAGGCCTCCAGCTGGACGCGCGGCTATGGCGATTATGTCATGAAGCCCGATATGGAGACGCTTCGCCGTATCCCATGGGTGGATGGCACCGCGCTTGTGATGTGCGATGTGCTCGACCATCACACCCATGAACCCGTGCCGCATGCGCCGCGTTCGGTGCTCAAGCGACAGATCGACCGCGCCAAAGCGATGGGCTTTGACGTGATGATGGCGACGGAGCTTGAGTTTTTCCTTTTTGAGCAAAGCTATACCGAGCTTTTCGACACGAATTACCCAACCCCCACACCGGTCGCGCGCTACAATGTCGATTATTCGATCATGGGCACCGCGCGCGATGAGCCGATCATGCGCGATATCCGCAATTACCTTTATGGTGCGGGCATCCCGGTGGAATGCTCCAAGGGCGAGGCCGAACGCGGCCAAGAAGAGATCAACGCGAAATATTCCCAAGCGCTTGATACCGCCGACATGCACACGCTCATCAAGCAAGGCGTGAAGGAAATTGCCCAGCAACACGGCGCCTCGGCCACCTTCATGGCGAAATACCACACCGAAAAGGCGGGCTCGTCGAGCCACGTGCACCAATCGCTTTGGAAAGACGGCGCGAATGCCTTTTACGACCCCAAGGCCGCGCATGGCATGAGCGATCTGATGCGCCATTTCCTCGCCGGGCAGCTCGAATTTTCGCGCGATATCAGCTACTTCTTGGCACCTTATGTGAACAGCTACAAACGCTTCTGTGTCGGGCTGTTTGCCCCCACCAAGGCGGTTTGGTCGCTTGACAACCGCACCGCGGGCTACCGGATTTGTGGCGAAGGCACCAAGGGTGTGCGGGTCGAATGCCGCATCGGCGGGGCCGATCTGAACCCCTATTTGGCCTGCGCGGCGCTTTTGGCAGCGGGGCTTGAGGGCGTCGTAAACAAGCTTGATCCGGGCGCGCCGATCTCGGGCGATTTGTATCATGCCGAGGCGGCGCCCGAAGTGCCCAAAACCCTGCCCGAAGCGGCCGCGGCGCTCGAGAATTCTGATTTCCTCAAACGCGCCCTTGGCGAAGAGGTCGTGGCGCATTACCTGCGCGCGGCGCGCTGGGAGATCGAGGAAAATGATCGCGTCGTGACCGATTGGGAACGGATGCGCGGCTTCGAACGGGCTTAAGATTTCAAGTTTACCGGGGCCGAAGGGGCCACGAGAGGAAGGTCGACATGACGAAGATGATCCAGTGTATCTCGCCCGTGGATGGGCGGGTCTATGCCGAGCGGCCGGCCCTGAGCCTGCCCGATGCAGAGGAAATGGCCGCGCGCGCCCGCGCTGCCCAACCCGCATGGGCCGCGCGCCCACTTGAAGAGCGTATCGCGCTGGTGCAAGCCGGGGTGGCCAAGCTCAACGAGATGAAAGACCGCGTGGTTGAAGAACTCGCTTGGCAAATGGGCCGCCCCACCCGCTTTGGCGGCGAATTTGGCGGCGTGAATGACCGCGCCAATTACATGGCCGAGATCGCCGCCGAAACGCTGGCCCCCAAAGTGGTGGAAGACAGCGATAAATTCCGCCGTTACCTCGCGCGCGAACCAGTGGGCGTGGTCTTTATCATCGCGCCGTGGAACTACCCCTATCTGACCACGATCAACACGCTCGCGCCCGCGCTGATTGCGGGCAATACGGTCGTGCTCAAACATGCCACGCAAACCATGCTGGTGGGCGAACGGCTGACCGAAGCCTTCCACGCGGCGGGCGTGCCCGAAGACGTGTTCCAAAACGTCTATCTGACGCATGACGTGACCGAGGCGCTGATCGGCCAGCGGGCGTTCAACTTCATCAACTTCACCGGCTCGGTGAACGGCGGTGCCACGATCGAGCGCGCGGCGGCGGGCACTTTTGCGGGTGTCGGGCTGGAGCTTGGCGGCAAAGACCCCGGCTATGTGATGGCCGATGCAGATCTTGATGCCGCGGTCGATGGCCTGATGGATGGCGCGATGTTCAACGCGGGCCAATGTTGCTGCGGGATCGAGCGCATCTATGTGCACGAAAGCCTTTATGACGCTTTTGTCGAAAAGGCCGTGGCTTGGGTGAAAACGCTCAAACTGGGCAATCCGTTTGAGCCCGAAAGCACGCTGGGCCCGATGGCGAATAAACGCTTTGCCCATATCGTGCGCGACCAAATCGCTGAGGCCGTGGCCGAGGGCGCCGAGGCGCTCATTGACCCGGCGCTTTTCCCAGCCGATGATGGCGGCGCTTACCTTGCCCCGCAGATCCTCGTCAATGTGAACCACGAAATGCGGGTGATGCGCGAAGAAAGCTTTGGCCCCGTGGTCGGCATCATGTCGGTGAAAGACGATGAAGAAGCGATCGCTGCGATGAACGACAGCCCCTATGGGCTGACCTGCTCGATCTGGACTGCCGACCCCGACAAAGCCGCCGAAATTGGCGCGCGGCTGGAGACCGGCACCGTCTTCATGAACCGCTGCGACTATCTTGACCCGGCTTTGTGCTGGACCGGCTGCAAAGACACCGGGCGCGGCACGGCGCTTTCGGCGCTTGGCTATTACTCGGTCACCCGACCGAAATCCTACCATCTCAAGAAGGTGACGAAATGAGCGTTCCGAGCATGAACTGGGGCTACCCCACGCCGATCAAATTTGGCCCCGGGCGGATTGCCGAATTGGCCGAGCATTGCAAGGCCGTGGGCATGGCGAAACCGCTTTTGGTAACCGATAAAGCGCTTTCCAGCCTGCCGATCACCGCAGGCGCGCTGGATGTGCTCGCCAAAGCGGGCCTTGGCCGCGCGATGTTTTGCGAGGTGGACCCGAACCCGACCGAAGCCAATATGAAAGCGGGCATCGCCGTTTACAAAGCGGGCGGCCATGATGGCGTGGTCTGCTTTGGCGGCGGCTCAGCGCTCGATCTTGGCAAAATGATCGCGCTGATGGCCGATCAGCCCGAAACGCTCAGTGTTTGGGAATTGGAAGACATCGGCGATTGGTGGACCCGTGCGGATGCGTCGAAAATCGCCCCGATCATCGCGGTGCCGACCACCGCTGGCACGGGCTCGGAAGTGGGCCGCGCAGGCGTGCTGACAAATTCCGACACGCATAAGAAAAAGATCATCTTCCACCCGAAGCTGATGCCCGCAATCACCATTTGCGACCCGGAGTTGACGGTGGGCATGCCCGCCTTCATCACCGCAGGCACTGGCATGGATGCGCTGGCGCATTGCCTTGAGGCCTATTGCTCGCCCTTCTATCACCCGATGAGCCAAGGCATCGCGCTGGAAGGCATGCGGCTGGTGTTTGAAAACCTGCCGAAAGTCTATGCCAACCCGACTGACCTTGAGGCCCGCGCGCATATGATGAGTGCGGCGGCGATGGGCGCCGTGGCCTTCCAAAAGGGCCTTGGCGCGATCCACTCGCTGAGCCACCCCGTTGGCGCGGTTTATGGCACGCACCACGGCACAACGAACGCCTGCGTGATGCCGATGGTGCTGGATTATAACCGTTCGGCCATTGAGGAGCGGATCGAAAAAGCCGCTGCTTACTTGGGTATTTCGGGCGGGTTTGACGGGTTCCGCGCCGCGATTGTTGCGCTGCGCAAAGAGCTTTCCATCCCCGAAACCCTCACCGACATGGGCGTGAAGGCAGAAGACCTCGATATGCTCACCGAAATGGCGCTCGAAGACCCATCTTGCGGCGGCAACCCAATCGAAATGACGCAGGAAAATACCCGCGCGCTTTTCGCCGCCTGCATGTAAGGGCGCGAAATTGACCTCCCCGGCGGCGTTCACGCGCCGTCGGGTCTTTTCTTTGCGGCATTCGTGCCATGGCAGGGCAAAACTGCCTTGCGGCGACGTGTTTCATCTCGTCTCTGCGGTGAAATTGGGTATAACGGCCCAAAGACTTCGGAGGAACGCGTGCAGTCTGCCCAACCGAACCGGTCCGCCCTGCCCCGGACCGCTATGCCTCATTCCCGCAACCGGGCCGCGCTTTTGTGCGCGTCTGCCCTTGTGTATGCCGTGTCAACCGCTGTGCCAGGGCTCGCCGATCCGATGGTCGGCGCCTCGCGCAACACCTATGGCATGCCCGGCTTGATCGACATGCCAACGGCCGAAGGGTTTAGCGATGGCACGCTTGGTGTCTCGATCACGGCGCTGGGGGGCGGCACGCTGCGCAACACGCTCACCTTCCAGATCGCCCCGCATGTGACCGGCGCGTTCCGCTATTCGCGCGTGCCCGACCTGATGCCGATCCCCGATGGCTCTGGCGGCATCTCTGGCTACAAAGAGCTTTACGACCGCTCGTTCGACATTCGCTGGCAAGTGCTTGAAGAGGGGCGCTATACGCCTGCGCTCGCCGTCGGCCTTAACGACATGGTCGGCACCAGCGTCTATTCCTCGGAATATATCGTTGCCACCAAAGGCTTTGGCAGCGCGCTGCGGGTCACGGCGGGCGTTGGCTGGGGGCGCTTGGGGAGCTTTGGCTCTATCGGCTCCACCGGCACGCGCCCGGTTTATGACTACAATTCCAACGGCGGCGAATTCAATTCGGGCGCATGGTTCCGCGGCGATGTCGCCCCCTTCTTTGGGGTGAGCTACAAATTCAACGACCGGCTGACGCTGAAAGCGGAGTATTCCTCTGACGCTTACGTGCAAGAAACGCGGCTAAGCGACTGGGAACACCAAAGCGCTGTGAACGTGGGGCTGGATTACAAACTTGGTGCCGCGACGAACCTGCAGATGTTCTATCTGCATGGCGACAAGATCGGCTTCCAGTTCTCTTATGCGATTGACCCGAAACGGCCCGCCTATCCGACCGGGCTTGAAAGCGCGCCGCTGCCGGTGCGCCCGCGCCCGGCGCAAAGTGCCGATGTTGATGGATGGTCGGGGGCTTGGACCGCCGATCCCACTGCACAACCCGCGATTCAGGGCGCCATCGCGCAGGCGCTGGCCAAAGACGGTCAAATCCTCGAATCGATGTCGCTGACGGCGACCCGGGCCGAGCTGCGCGTGCGCAACGAAACCTATAACGCTGCGCCGCAAGCCGTGGGCCGTGTCGCCCGCATCGCCACCCGCGCCCTGCCCTCCTCGGTCGAGACGATCACCGTCACGCTGATGGAAAAAGGCATGGCCGTGTCGTCGGTGACCGTAACCCGCTCTGATCTGGAGCGGTTGGAAAACGGTCGATCCGGCGACATCCTGAGCGTTGCACAAATCACCGAAGCCGGGAAAGACCCTACCCAAGTGGTGACCGAAGGGCTGTTCCCGCGCTTCCAATGGTCTTTGCGGCCCTATCTGGAAGCCTCGTATTTCGACCCGGATTCGCCACTTCGTGCCGATGTCGGGCTGAGCCTGAAGGCGCGCTATGATCTAGGCAGTGGTTTTGTGCTGTCGGGCGATCTGCGGCAAACGCTGCTGGGCAACCTTGACCAAAGTGACCGCGTCTCGACCTCGACCGCGCCGCATGTGCGCTCTGACAGTTCCGAATACCAAAAGAACGGCGATCTTGCGCTGCACCGCTTGACCTTCGCCCACTATGGACGCCCGGCCGAGAATCTTTATTCGCGCCTGACTGTAGGCTATTTGGAGCGTATGTACGGCGGTATTTCGGGCGAATTGCTCTGGAAACCGGTCGACAACCGGCTGGCACTCGGCGTGGAGGCCAACTGGGTCACCAAGCGCGACTATGACCAACGCTTTGGCTTCCAAGATTACGATGTCGCCACCGGCCATGCCTCGGCCTATTACGATTTCGGCGGCGGCTATACTGGCGAATTGGACCTTGGCCGTTATCTCGCCAAAGATTGGGGCGCGACGATCTCGCTCGCGCGCGAATTCTCGAACGGTTGGCAGGTTGGTGCTTTTGCGACGGTGACCGATATGTCTTCGGCAGATTTCGGCGAAGGCTCGTTTGACAAAGGTATCCGCATCACCGCACCGATTGCTTGGCTCTCGGGCAAACCCTCGCGCGCGTCGATGAGTACCGTCCTGCGCCCGCTGCAACGCGATGGCGGCGCCCGTCTGGATGTTGACGGACGTTTGTACGAAACGGTGCGCAGCGACCATATGGGGGCGCTTTACGAGAACTGGGGGAGGTTCTGGCGGTGAGCACGATGATGCGCAAATGGCGCCTCGGCGCGCTTGCAATGGCCGTTTTGGTGGCGGCTGGCTGTAGCCATGACAGTGCCCGCGAAGACCGCCAAGGCGGTCTCTTTCGCGCGATGACCGCCGATTTGAAGGGCAAGGTTGCCGCGCGGCGCGCAAAATCTGAAGGCGTGACCGCCCCTGATCCAGAGGCCATGGCGCGCGAGGCGCTGGCGCTCAACCAAGGGCCGCTGCTCTTTTCAACCCGCGAAAATGCCGGAACCGGGCCCGCTGTTTTGGGCATGATCGGTGAAAACGGCCCAATGCGCACCTATGCCACGCCGCAAATGCAGACCCTGATGCTGCGCAACGGGTTGGTCGTCGGCACGCGTGGCTTGGGGCATGATATGATGTCCGCCGAGGTGGACGAGGTCGCCACGCTGATCCATGCGCGCCGCGCCGGGACGGGCGCACGCGTGATCCGCCTGCTTGACGGGCTGGGCACTGAACGCCCGCTTCCGCTCACCTGCACGGTGGCACCGGCCCAAACCGGTGCGAAATACAGCTTCGCCGGGCGCGACTGGAACGGCACGGTGATGGCCGAGCATTGCACCGGGCAAGGGTTTGACTTCACCAACAGCTACCTTGTCACCAGCAGCGGGCAGATCGCCACCTCACGCCAATGGGTGACCCCGGAGCTGGGCTATTTCACGCTGCAAGTGCTGCGCCCCTAACTCGGCCCGACAGTCGCGAAACCTATTAGAAAGGCCGGAGCATCACTGCTCCGGCCTTTTCGGTTGGTACGCGTTACAAAGCGCCCCTCATGCGAGCGCGGCTGGTGGCCATTCTGACCGAAGCCCTGAACGTCTTTCTGACCGTCAGTTGGTGGTGCCGGTGGCCGAAGTCCCGCCTGCTTCCGACATGGCCGAGGCCACAACAGTCGCCACAGTCGTGGTGCTGGACGAAGCAGAGAGCGCGCTGATCACCATGCCATTGGGGGCGGTCGGCGCGAGAGCGGAAATGATCGGAAGGACCGGTTGCGCCGAGACCGAAGCAACCGAAAGCATGAGAGCGACCACAGGAAGGAAGATCTTTTGCATTTACGTTTCATCCTGGCGTTAGGGTTTCGATAACCAATGGATACACGATTCCCCCCCAAATTCGAAGCAAAGGCTGCTGAATCGGGCCAGCAAAGTAAACACGTGGTTAAAATGCGGAGAGTTTGTGGCGTAACCGTGGCAAAGGCTTAAGGAAACCTAAACCGATGCCCCGCCAAGCGCGTAAGCAAAAAGCCGGAAAGCTTGCGCTTTCCGGCCTTCTCGTGGTCCGAAGACCGCGAAATTCGGTGTCGAACTTAGTTCGACGAAGCCGCAACGGCGACGCCGACGAGCAGCAGCACCGGGATCAGGATGCCGGCGTTCGAGGACGACGACTCGGCGACGACCGGGGTCGCGTCGACGACCGGGGCGGTGTAGCCGCCGGCGAAAGCGGTGGAAGCCGAAAGGCTGGCAACCAGGGCGATGGTAGCGATCTTTTTCATTTTAAATCTCCGTCATTGCTGTAGAGAGCCGCCAAGCCCGGCAGCATCACGGCGAGAAAAGCACAAGCGTTGGGAATTGCAAAGGGTAAATCGCGGGCCCTTTCACGTGGCGTAAAGGAAGTGTTGCGGTTTTGCACGCATCTGCAGAAAATCCCCCGAAAACCCATGATAAAAGGGCTTGAAGCGGCCCTTCTTGCACCCGCAGGACGCGAAAAATGAGCGCTCGAGGAAAAGCTTTGATGCGTCAGAGATGGTGCAAGAGGTCGGTGTGAGGCGCCACTCAACCGCGCCGCTTCACACCCAAGCTCAGCACAAAGATCAGCGCCGCAACAACGACGATGGACGGGCCTGCTGGCGTGTCGAAATTGAGCGAGGCCTGTAGCCCGCCCAGAACCGAGGTGGCTCCAATCGCCGTCGCCGCGAGCGCCATCGACTCGGGGCCGCGCGCAAGTTGGCGTGCGGCGGCCGCCGGAATGATCAAAAGTGCCGCGATCAACAGCGCGCCTACGATCTTGATCGCCACCGCCACCGTCAGCGCCAAGGCCAAGGTCAGCACCAACCGCGCGCGCAGCGGATCTTGCCCCGAGGCTTGGGCGAGTTCTTCGTTCACTGTGGCGGTCAAAAGCTCCTGCCAGCGCCAGATCAAAAGCACCGCAACCACGGCAGAGCCGCCCCAAACGACGGCCAAATCGGTGCGGCTCACGGCCAAAATATCTCCAAACAGAAACGCCGTCAGATCGACCCGCAGCCCCGAAATGAACGATGCCGCGACAAGGCCAAAGGCCAGCGCCGCATGGGCGAGCACGCCCAAGACCGTATCCATCGCATGCCCGCGCCCGGACAGCGCCGCCACGGTCAGCGCCATTGCAAGCGCGACAACCAGTGTGCCCGCATAAAGTGGCAGCCCAAACCCAAAGGCCAGTGCTACCCCTAAAATCGCGGCATGCGAGGTGGCATCCCCGAAATAGGCCATACGCCGCCAGACCACGAAAGAGCCGAGCGGCCCGGTGGCAAGCGTCAGGCCAATGCCCGCCAGCGCGGCACGGATCAGAAAATCGTCAAGCATGGTCGTGGGTGCATCCTGCGGCGTGATGGTGGCCGTGGCTGTGGGGCTCATGCGGATGGGCAACATGGGGCGCGCCATGGTCATGGCCATGCCCCTCGTCTTCCTCATGATCATGGTCGTGCATATGGCGGTAAAGCGCGAAGGCGCCCCCGGTGCCAAGGCCAAAAAGCGCGCGATATTCCGGCGCGGCAGAAACGACCTTGGGCGTGCCTTGGCAGCAGACATGGCCATTGAGGCAAATCACCCGATCAGAGGCAGACATCACCACATGCAGATCATGGCTGACCATCAGCACCGCGACACCCATTTCCGCGCGGACCTCTTCAATCAGTCGGTAAAAGCCCGCCGTGCCGGGCTGGTCGAGCCCCTGCGTTGGCTCATCCAAGATCAAAATATCGGGGTTTGCCAAAAGCGCGCGCGCCACCAGCACGCGCTGCAATTGCCCCCCCGAAAGTCGCGCCAATTGCCTTGGGCCAAGCCCCGGCACACCGGTGCGCGCCAAAGCCGCCTCGGCCTGCGCATCGCTCACCCGGCGCGGCAAAGACAGGAAACGCCGCACCGTCATCGGCAGGCCGGCATCAATATGCAGCTTTTGCGGCACATAGCCGATTACCAGCCCCGGCGCGCGCGTGACCGCCCCCGTCGCGGCGGCTTCAAGGCCAATCAAGGCCCTGATCAAGGTGGATTTGCCCGAGCCATTCGGGCCAACAACGGTAACGATTTCGCCGCGCTCAATCGCAAACTGAACTCCGCCCAGCACCGTCGCCTCGCCATGGCGCACTGACAGGTTCTCGGCGGCAATCAACGCACTCATGCGGAAGCCTCCGCCTTGGCGCGGCAATCTGGGCAAAGACCCAGCGCCTCAAAACTTGCACGCTCTACGGTGAACGCAAGCTCCCCGGCAACCAGATCAAGCGCTTGGCGCAGCGGGGCCGCCTCGGCTTCCACCACGGTGTCGCACTCCCGGCAGATCAAGAACACCGGCGCATGCGCCTCGCCCGGATGCATACAGGCCGCAAAGGCATTGAGCCGCTGCACCCGATGCGCCAGCCCCGCCTCGACCAGAAATTCCAACGCGCGATAAGCGACGGGCGGCTGATTGCCAAAGCCCTCCGCCGCAAGACGATCCAGCACCTCATAGGCGCCCATCGCCCGATGCGCCTCCAGCAATATCTCCAGCACCCGCTTGCGCACGGGCGTAAACCGCAGCCCCCGCCGCTCGGCTTCAGCCGCCGCGCGCTCAAGCACGGCCCCCGCGCAATGCGCATGGTCATGCTGGCCGAAGGCGCAGCCCGGATCGGTAGGGGTATCGTGAGGCATGTTACTTTATCACATTTCTCTTGACCTGTTACGGTATAACATAGATAACCCGCAACCGACCCGCAAGTTCCCCCTCACCTTCCTCTGAGGTTTCGATGAAGAAGACACTGATCCCCGCGCTCGCGCTTTTGCCCCTGCCCGCTTTGGCCGATGTGCCGAATGTGGTGACAGATATCCCCGCCGTGCATTCGCTCACCGCGCAAGTGATGGGCGATCTGGGCAGCCCCGCCGTTTTGCTCGAACAGGGCGGCAATGCGCATAACTACCAGATGAAGCCGAGCCAAGCAGCCGCCCTGCAAAACGCGGATCTGGTGATCTGGCTCGGGCCGGAAATGACCCCGTGGCTGGAACGCGCCATTGACGGTGTCAGCTTGAAAGGTGCGCAACTCGAATTGCTTGATGCCCCTGGCACGCATCTGCAAGATTTTGACGGCCATGCCCATATGCACGCCCCCGCCGAAGAAGCGCAGGATCACGAAGCCCATGAAGAAGACCATGATGAGCATGGCGAAGCAGATCACGACGATCATGACCATGTACACGAAGGGCTGGACCCCCATGCCTGGCTGACGCCCGAAAACGCCGAAACTTGGCTGGGCGTGATTGCCCAAGAGCTTTCGGCAGCCGATCCGGAACATGCCGCGATCTATGCCGCCAATGCCGCCACCGCGCAGGAAGCCCTGCGCGCCCTAGACGCACAAATCACCGCCGAACTGGCCCCGGTTGCGCAGAAACCCTTTGTCACCTTCCACGCGGCCTATGGCTATTTTGCGAGCCATTACGGGCTGAACGTGGCCGGCGCGGTCAATCTGGGCGATGCAACCGCGCCGGGCGCCGCGCATTTGGCCGAATTGCGCGACCAATTCGCGGCCCAACACATTGTTTGTGCTTTCCCCGAAGCGCAGCATGACCCGAAGCAAATTGATGCTCTGCTCGAGGGCACCTCGGTTAAGCGCGGCGGCACGCTCGATCCCTCTGGTTCCGCCCTGCCCTATGGCCCCGAGCTTTACGCCGCGCTGATGACCGGCTTGGCCGACACATTGCGCGATTGCCTTTCCGAATAAGGTCTTACGCACTCTTGTTCGTCCGGGGCATTCGTGAAACGCTCCGGGCGAACAAGGGGGCGCCATGTCAGCCGATATCCGCCGTTTCGGCACCACATCCACAGGAGACTTGGTCGAGGCCGTAACGCTGCGCGCGGGCGAATTGACTGCGCGGCTAATCACCTTTGGGGCCAGCTTGCAAGATTTGCGTCTGGCGGGCACACCTTGGCCGCTGATCTTGGGCTCCGATACCCTTTCCGCCTATGAAAGCGGGGCGCTGGCTTGGGCAGGCGCTGTGGTCGGCCCGGTGGCCAATCGGCTCTCAGGCGCGCAGGTCGAAATTGCCGGGCAGCTTTGGCGTGCCGCGCCAAATGACGGGGCAAACCTGTTACATTCGGGCGATGCAGGCTGCTCTCAGCAGGTTTGGGAAATCGAAACCGCCAATGCTGACAGTGTCACCTTTCGGCTTGATCTGCCGCATGGGGCGGCCGCCCTTCCCGGAAACCGGGTGCTGCGGGCCTGTTATCAGATCTTGGCGCCAAGCACGCTGGAGATCACGCTCAGCGCAGAAACCGATGCCGAGACGTTGATGAACCTTGCGCATCACCCCTATTGGAACCTTGACGGCAAGCCAACCACCGCAGCGCATCATTTGAAAGTTGCAGCAGAGCAGATGCTGCCCTGCGATGCGCAAAACCTGCCGCGCGCCCCGATTTCAGTCGCGGATACGGTCTATGACCTGCGCCAAGCGCGCCTTGTCGCCGACCTGCCGCCGCTCGATAACAATTACTGCCTGCCCGGCACGGGGCTGCGCGCGGTAGCAGAACTGACCGGCAGCGCGGGTGTTTCGCTCACGATTGAAACCGATGCACCCGGACTTCAGGTCTATGATGGGCAGCATATCGGCGCGCACCCAGTCCTTGGCCTCAGCGGTGCGGCGTATGGCCCCCATGCAGGTCTTGCACTTGAGCCGCAGATGTGGCCCGATGCGCCGCAACATCCCGATTTCCCTGCCATTACGCTCCATCCGGGCGAAACGTGGCGCCAAGTAACCCGATTGCAGCTGAGCCGTAGCATTTCCACGGACAAGCCCGCGAGGACCGCGCTATGACCACCCCGCCCGCCTCCGAAGTCACGGCGCTGTTTGCCGATCTCGCCACCCGTTTTGGCATGAGCCGCGCCGCGGGCGCCTGCCTTGGCACGATCTGGCGCGCGGCGCAGGCCCCCTCTGCCGAAGACCTGTGCAACGCGCTTGGCCTTTCGCGCTCCAATGTCTCGGTCGCGCTGAAAGAACTGCGCCAAGCGGGGCTCGTGCAGGTGGCGCGCGCGCCAGGCACAAGGCGTGATTTCTATGTGGCTGACCCAAACCCTTGGGCGCTGCTGCGCGCCGCGCTGGCGGACCGCCACCGCCGCGAAATCGCCCCCTTAACCGACAGGCTCGCCACACTGGCCGCGACCGATAACACGGACCCGCGCGTTGCGGCGCTGGCCGAAATGTCAGCAGTGGCCGAGGATTGGTTTGCCCGGCAACTGCGCCGCGATGCCGCCGATTTCGCGCAATTCATGGGCGCCGACAAAGCCGAGAAGAAAAAGAAGAAAGGCCAGCGCGGCAAATAAGGCTTAGGCCTTACTCACCCGCGCCGCACGCGCACGGCTTTTCGTAGCAGGGGCGCTTTTGCGCAGCACCGTCTCTGCGCCCGTCTTTTCCGCTTTCGCCGCCGTGCGGGGCGCTGGGGTGGCAGACCGGGGCACCGGATGCGTCTCTGCACGATCAACTGCGGCGCGTTGCTCGGGCACTTCCATCAGATCCTCGATAAAGAGGCTGACAAGCTGGCTGCGCGCCCCCACCCCGGCCTTGCGATAAATCGAAGCCGTCTGCGCCTTCACCGTACCCTCGGACGTGGCCCGCAATTGCGCGATCTCGGCCAAGCTCAGCCCTTTGATCGCGAAAAGCGCCACATCGCGCTCTGCCGGGGTCAGGCCCCATTCGGTGAAACGCTCTTCCAAAAGATCGGCAAATTCCGCCGAAGCGCGCCGCAAACCTTCGCGCGCCACTTTCGCTTCACGCCGCACCGCCAACAGCACATGCGCGCCAAAGCCAAGCCCGACCAAAAGCGCGACAGCCGCGCCAATTTCAAACGCCTCGCGCAGTTCCCACGGGATCGGCGGCAAAGCGATCCCGATCAGCGCCGAAACGATATCGGAAACGTAGTAGAGTGCCGGGATTGCTTGAAGAACGAACAAGGCCACAACGATCACCCGCGAGCGCAGCCAGCTTTGCACAACGGGCGAGGGGCGAGCCGATTCGGAGATTTGCTCGGTCATCTGAAAGCCTCCCCGCCGCGCGATCCCCCAAGACCATGATCTGAGGGACCGGAAGGCCGATCCGGCGGATCACCCGCTGGACCGCCCGGACCGCGCCCCTCCCCCGGTGCACCGGGCGGCGGACCATCGGGACGCGGACGCCCATCGGGAGCCGGGCGCCCCCCCGGCCCACCACGCTGGCCCTCCCGCGGGGGGCGGACATAGTCGCGAAGAACTTCGTCATTGCGCGGGTCGAGCACGATCTCGCGCTCCCCCTCTTCCCCCTGCGCCACGATGCGCGTGCGGCGCAGCCATGTCTTGGAGGTGGTGATATCGGTATAACCTTCGGCCTCAAGCTCCGAGATGATCTCTTCTTGTCGGTCGGCCAGCACCGGTCCCGCAGTCGCCATGACCACGCCCAGCATCACCGTGGCAAAGGCCAATTTGCCCGGCCATTGCCCCGTGCTGCGATCGCCTTCACGTGTTCCGATCAACCAATCCATCTCGTTCCTGCCTTGCGCCAGTGCGCGTCAATTCTGCCCCAGCTTTGTCTGCGATCGACCGGGAGCCCGCTCCGCCCCATCTTCCGTGAGCGATAGGAAACGGAGGCCCCCGGGCCCCCGGCCGAAAATCTGGCTCCCTCGGACCGATTGGGGTCGGCTGGCTGGGAGGGAACCTGGCCACGCTTTGGGGGACGGGCCAAGGGTAGGAAACGCCTGCCGCACACGGAAAGCAAGCAGTGCGAGAGACGTTTTTCAGCTTAAAGCACTTCTATAAACCCCCGGTATATACGCCCAAGGCCGATTGACGCGGGCTTTCGCGCGCGCCTAGGCTGGGGCGATTTGTGACGAGGATATTTCATGCCCGGTTCGAAGCGCTTCAAAGCGCAAAAACGCCTTTTCCTACGCCAAGCGACGCAGCACCCCGCGCCGGGTTTACGCCCCGCAAAGACCGCGCATCCCGCCCATATGGCGGGCGGGCGGGAGATTACCAACGGATGGGCGTGGTTTGAGCGCGTCGTGCTGATGGCGACCTTGGTTTCGGTGATCTTCGGCATCTGGGCGTGGAAGGAAGAACACGACACCCGCCGCGAGGAAGCGATCAACCGCGCATGGAGCATCCTGACCGCCCCGGCCACCGGCAATTCGGGCAAGCGCGAGGCGCTGGAATATCTGGCGGCGCAAGGGGTGTCGCTGCGGGGGATTGATCTGTCGTGCGAAAAGATGGGCGGCGGTTGGGATGAGGCGCAGAAGGCCTGTGACAATCCGGTGGATTTGATGCGTCTGACGCCAAAGGCGCCCGAGGGGGAGCGAGTGGACCTTTACCGCGCGCATCTGCAGGGGGCGAAGCTCTTGCTCGCGCATCTGGCGGGTGGGAACCTCGGGGAGGCGCACCTGGAAGGGGCAGACCTCAGAGTCGCGCATCTGGAGGGGGCGGGGCTCTTCGAAGCGCATCTTGAGGCGGCGCGGCTCGGGGGCGCGTATCTGCAGAAGGCAAGCCTCCGGGAAACGCATCTGGAGGGGGCGGCGCTTTGGGAGGCGCAGATGGAAGGGGCGGACCTCCGGGGCGCACATCTGGAGGAGGCTTCCCTTTGGAAGGCGCAGATGGAGGGGGCCGACCTTTCGTACGCGCATCTGGACCGGGCTCAGATTTCGGGCGCCGATTTCAACAAGGTCGTCGGCCTAGACACCGCCCATTTCACCGACGTCTGGGCTTGGGCCGACAGCCCGCCCATCGGCCTACCCGCAACCATACCCGTCACGCTCTGCCAGTATCGAGACGGGATGGCTCGCTACCTGGAACCCTTCTTCATCCGCCCCGATCCCTGCCTACCGCCGGATTAAACCTTCATCTCCTCGCCAAGGTGTTTGGCGACGGTGAAGATGTCTTTGTCGCCCCGGCCCGAGAGGTTGATCACGATGATATGGTCTTTGGGCAGCGTGGGCGCGAGTTTCATCACATGGGCGACCGCGTGGCTACTCTCCAGCGCCGGGATGATCCCTTCGGTGCGGCAGCAGAACTGGAACGCCTCCAAAGCCTCGGCATCGGTGATCGACACATATTCCGCCCGCTTGATGTCGCGCAGCCAGCTATGTTCAGGGCCGATGCCGGGATAATCGAGGCCCGCCGAGATCGAATGGCCTTCGAGAATCTGCCCGTCTTCGTCTTGCAGCAAATAGGTACGGTTCCCGTGCAGCACGCCGGGCCGCCCCCCGGTGAGCGAGGCGCAATGCTGCATCCGGTCATCCACGCCCAAGCCCCCGGCCTCAACGCCGATGATGCGGACCTCTTTGTCATCAAGGAACGGGTGAAACAGGCCCATCGCGTTCGACCCCCCGCCCACGGCGGCAATGATCGTATCGGGCAAGCGGCCTTCGCCCTCTTGCTGTTCAAGCTGCCAGCGGGTTTCGCGCCCGATGATGGATTGAAAATCGCGCACCATCGCCGGGTAAGGCGCGGGGCCCGCCACCGTGCCGATGCAATAGAAGGTGTCGCGCACATTGGTGACCCAATCGCGCAAGGCGTCGTTCATCGCGTCTTTCAGCGTGCCGCGGCCAGAGGTCACCGGCACCACTTCCGCGCCCAGAAGCTTCATGCGGAACACGTTCGGGGCCTGACGCTCCACATCGGTCGCGCCCATATAGACGATGCATTTGAGCCCGAACTTGGCGCAAACCGTCGCCGTCGCCACGCCATGCTGGCCCGCGCCGGTTTCGGCAATGATCCGGCTTTTGCCCATGCGCCGCGCGAGCAGAATTTGCCCCAGCACGTTGTTGATTTTATGCGCGCCGGTGTGGTTGAGCTCTTCGCGCTTGAGGTAAACCTTGGCCCCGCCCAATTCCTCGGTCATGCGCGGCGCGAAATACAAAGGCGAGGGGCGGCCCACATAGTCGCGCCAAAGCAGGTCCATCTCCGCCCAGAAGGTCGGATCGGTTTTGGCATGTTCGTATTGCGCTTCCAGCTCCAAAATGAGCGGCATCAGCGTTTCCGAAACGAACCGGCCCCCGTGGATGCCGAAACGCCCGTTTTCATCCGGCGCGGTCATGTAGCTGTTGGGCAGATCTTCGGCCATTGGTCTCATTCCCCTGTTCCCTTGCCCCGCAGATAGCGCGCTCTTGGGGCTGGGTAAAGTTTCCCATGCAGATAAGGCTGAAATACCGCGGGCCTTGGCGGCTTAGGCGCTTTGCGCGGCCTGCACGAAGGCGGCGATCTTGGCGGCATCCTTCACGCCCGGCGCGCTTTCCACGCCTGACGACACATCGACCTGCGTTGCCCCCGTCAGCCGCACCGCCTCGGCCACGTTGTCGGGCGTAAGACCGCCGGCCAGCATCCAAGGCCGCACCCAGTCGCGCCCGGCAATCAGACGCCAGTCAAACGAGAGCCCATTGCCGCCGGGAAGTGTGGCCTCTTTGGGCGCTTTGGCATCAAGCAGGATTTGATCGGCGACCGCCTCGTAATCCGCAATCGCTTTCAGGTCTGCTGCCTCGGCCACGCCCACCGCCTTCATCACCGGCAGGCCGTAGCGCGCGCGCAATTCGGCCACGCGGGCGGGGCTTTCTTTGCCGTGAAGCTGCAGCATATCAAGGGGCACTTCGGCGGTGATCGCATCAAGCAGGTCATCCTCGGCATTCACCACCAGCGCGACCTTGGCGAGCCCCAAGGGCGCAGCCAGCGCCAGTTCCCGCGCTTGGGCAATTTCCACATGGCGCGGCGAGCGCGGGAAGAAGACGAGCCCCATATAGCCTGCGCCAGCCTCAGAGGCTGAAACGACATCTGCGGGCGTTTTCAGCCCGCAGATCTTACAGCGCACCCCGCCGGGGCGGCCTTTATTGATGGCAACGGTGACCATGCCGCGTTAGGCGCGCGGCTTGTCGAGCAACGCCAAAACGTCATCCCGCGGGCCTTGGGTCTTTTCTTTCAAACGGCCCAGCTCACGTTCAAGGTTTTGCGCGCGCTTGGTCGCTTTGCGGGCGGTTTTACGGAAGCTCCGCTCGCGGAAGAACTCCCAAAAGAAGCCAACCAGCAGCCCGACGCCGAGCCCCGCAAAGATCACGAGGTAAAGCGGCACATCCACGCGCCAGTTCATGCCCAGATAGGTCTCGGCCTCTGCGGGCAGCAGTTGCAGCGCGACGATGGCGCGATTCGACATCGCCAAAACGACCAAAACAACGGCGAGCACCAACAGGAACAGGTAGCGGATCAGGCGGATCATCTGGGGTCTTACTCCTCTGCCCCGTTCAGCCGGTCTCGCAAAAGCTTACCGGTCTTGAAGAAGGGGACGTGTTTTTCTTCTACCGCGACCGAGGTGCCGGTGCGCGGGTTGCGCCCCGTTCTAGCATCGCGTTTCTTTACCGAAAAGGCGCCGAAACCGCGCAACTCAACCCGGTCTCCACGGGCCATCGCTTCAATGATCTCTTCGAAGATCGTGTTGACGATCTTTTCGACGTCACGCTGGAAAAGGTGAGGATTTTCCTCGGCAATCTTGGCGATCAATTCAGATCGAATCATAATATCCCCCCGTAGGCTATCCGACTGTCAGCCCTATTTTCTCTTTCTCCGACTATAGGAGGAATTCTCGGCGTCTCAAACAGCAAAGGCTTGGAAAAACGGGGAATTCAGGGGGGATAGCGGGAGATTTGGGCACGCTTTTCGCTTTGCAGGCGGCATTCTCGGGGCGGAAAGCGGCCAGATATGGCTCAGAAGCGCCTCTTTCGCCCCTTCAACACACCTTTTGCGCGAATCGAAAAGCAAAAGGCCCCGCCTGCGCGGGGCCTTTCCGTTCCCTTTCGGGAGAAGCTTATTCGCGGCCTTTGAGGGCGGCGCCGAGGATGTCGCCGAGCGAAGCGCCCGAGTCCGACGAGCCGTATTGTTCCACGGCTTCTTTCTCTTCAGCGATTTCACGCGCCTTGATCGACACGCCCAGTTTGCGGGTTTTGCTGTCGACGTTGACAACGCGCACGTCCACGTGGTCGCCCACTTGGAAACGCTCGGGGCGTTGGTCGGCACGGTCACGGGCAAGGTCCGAACGACGAATGAACGACTTCATGCCGTTGTATTCGACTTCGATGCCGCCGTCTTCGATCGCGGTCACGTTCACGGTGATCACCGAGCCACGTTTCACGCCATCAACCGCATCAGAGAAGGTGTCGGCGTCGAGCGCTTTGATCGAGAGCGAGATACGCTCTTTGTCGATATCCACTTCGGTGACCGCGGCTTTGACCACGTCGCCTTTGCGGTAATCTTGGATCGCTTCTTCGCCGCGCTTGTCCCACGACAGGTCCGACAGGTGAACCATGCCGTCGATGTCGTTGTCGAGGCCGATGAACAGACCGAATTCGGTGATGTTCTTCACTTCGCCTTCGATCATGCTGCCAACCGGATGGGCGTCAGCAAACGATTCCCACGGGTTGCGCATGCATTGTTTGAGGCCAAGCGACACGCGGCGTTTCGCGGTGTCGATCTCGAGCACCATGACGTCGACTTCTTGCGAGGTCGAAACGATTTTGCCGGGATGCACGTTTTTCTTGGTCCACGACATTTCGGACACGTGAACCAGACCTTCGACACCAGCTTCCAACTCGACGAATGCGCCGTAGTCGGTGATGTTGGTGACGCGGCCTTTGTGGACCGAACCGAGCGAGAATTTGGTTTCCACCGAATCCCACGGGTCGTTTTGCAGCTGCTTCATGCCGAGGCTGATGCGGTGCGTTTCCTTGTTGATCTTGACGACTTGAACCTTGACGGTTTCGCCGATCGACAGGATTTCCGACGGATGGTTCACACGGCGCCACGCCATGTCGGTGACGTGCAGCAGGCCGTCCACGCCGCCCAGATCAACGAACGCACCGTATTCGGTGATGTTCTTGACCACGCCGTCGACCACTTGGCCTTCCGACAGGTTGCCGATGACTTCGGCACGCTGTTCGGCACGCGATTCTTCGAGAATGGCACGACGCGACACAACGATGTTGCCACGACGACGGTCCATTTTCAGGATTTGGAACGGCTGTTTCAGACCCATGAGCGGGCCAGCGTCGCGCACCGGACGCACGTCGACTTGCGAGCCGGGCAAGAAGGCCACAGCGCCGCCCAGATCGACGGTGAAGCCGCCTTTGACGCGACCGAAGATGGCGCCATCGACGCGCTCTTCCGAAGCATAGGCTTTTTCCAGACGATCCCAAGCTTCTTCGCGACGGGCTTTCTCACGCGAGATGACGGCTTCGCCACGCGCGTTCTCGACGCGATCCAGATAAACTTCGACCTCATCGCCAACGGCGATCGAGGGAGCTTCACCCGGGTTCGAGAATTCTTTCAGGTCAACGCGGCCTTCCATTTTGTAGCCGACGTCGATGATGGCTTGGCCCGCCTCGATGGCGATGACTTTGCCTTTGACGACCGAACCCTCTTGGGGGGTGTCGATCTCGAAGCTCTCTTGGAGAAGGGCTTCAAATTCTTCCATTGTTGCTTTGGCGCACATTCGTCTCAGTTTCCTTTACATCATGGTTTGACTGGCCATGCGGTTGGCTCCGCCGGTCTTTCGTTGCGAATGTCGCAAGGGGGCAGCCCATGGCTACCCCCTTCGACCGGGCCCCTATAGGCGCGAATCGCCCTCAGGGCAAGGATTTGTTGGCAAATGTGGGGGTGAGCGCGATCCGGCTCCTACCCGCAGAAGGGCAAGGCACGCACGGCGGCTTGCACGTCCGCCTTGCGGGAGTCCTTGCCGATCCGCATCGATTTCCATGTCCGCGCGATGCCGCGATACTCGCCCGAGCGCGCGCCCTGCGCCACCAGCCCATCGCGTGCGACACCGCTTTGCATCCGCGACACGGCGCAATCAATGCTTTCCAGCGGATTGGTCAGGCTGGCCGTCGCCGGATCATAGGTGCAGACCTTGTTCGACTTGCCATAGGTCAGCTGAAACAGCCCAGCACGGTCTTTCCCGCGGGGCGATTTCGCAGGCACCACCAAACCGGGCACGAAGTCGCTTTCCTGTCCGGCAATCGTCACGGCAATCTGCGCCCACACATCCACCCGGCGCGCGCGCGGGAGTTCCGCAAAATTGGGGCAATAATCCGCTATATCGGCGGGTGTGCCCATTTTATCGAGGTATTTGTAAATTCGCTCACGCAGGCGGGTCGACCAAATTTTCCGTTCTGGATGCCCAACCTCCCAAGCCAAAACCGGACGGCCATTCATCATCTGCGTCGCAGGGCCCTGTGCCGCAACCGGCATAGAACTCAAGACCAAGCCCAATGTCAGAGCGGCGGCCGAAACTTTTTGGGTGAAACGTGCGATATGCGTGGTTGGCATGAAGAATTTTCCTCCGTTTTGCCGGGGGTGAACGCGATCCTTCAAGCCGCAGTTTAGCCTAGTGGCGAATCCCCCTGCCGCGCAACACCGCAATATAAAAGGCGCCGCCTTGCGGCAGCGCCTCGCAAAACAGGGGGTTTTGCGCGCTCAGTCGATCCGCGTGACCAGCTCGCTCAGCGGCTTACGCACTTTCTTCATGCCCAAGAGCCAGTCACCCTCGTTGGCGCGGTAGCCCAGCGGCATCAGCGTAACCGAGCGCAGGCCCTTTTCGCGCAGGCCAAGGATTTCGTCGACTTTTGCGGGGTCGAACCCTTCCATCGGGGTGGCATCCACCTCTTCTTCGGCGGCTTGGGCCAGCGCGATGCCAAAAGCGATATAGGCTTGGCGCGCGGCATGGTCGAAGTTCACCTCCGCCGGGCGGGGCAGGAATTGCGCTTTGAGGTTGTCATAGTACGGCGTGACCATTTCGCGCGGGATACCGCGCTCCGCCACGGTGTGATCGACCACAGCCTCAATGCGCGCGTCGGTGTAATTGTCCCAAGCGGCAAAAACGATCAGATGCGAACCATCGGTGACTTGGGCCTGATCATAGGCGGCCCCGCGAAGTTGCGCGCGCAGATCGGCATTGGTGATCACCAGAATTTCAAAGGGCTGAAGCCCCGAAGAGGTCGGCGCAAGCTGCGCCGCAGCCAGAATGCGGGCCACCTTCTCTTCCGGCACGGCTTTGGCCGGGTCCATCTTTTTGGTGGCGTAGCGCCAGTTGAGCGTGTCGATCAGCATGAGGGGTCCTTATTGCGCGATCTTGGAAGGAGCCGCAGATTAGACGCACCCAAAAACCGCACAATGGCAAGTTCTGCGCAATGGCGCACGGACCCCATGCGCGGCGGCACAGAGTCAGGCTTAAAGCCCGGTCACGAAGACGCTGGAGATATCGAAGTAAAGATCGCGGTTCTCGCCCGCCTTTTCCAGCGTCAGCACATCCACCGCGCGGCCCGAGGGTTGCATCATCAGCCCCTGCGTTTGCACCTGCCAACCGGGGAAATGCTCCGAAACATAGGCGTATTCGGCGGCAACGCTGCTGGCCGGGATGGCGCTGGCGGGGCTGGTGCCGGGGGGCTCGGCAACCTCTACAGGCGGCGGGGTCACGGTCACCGGTGCGGGGGCAGATGGCGCCTCCATGCAAGCCGAAAGCGCCGCTGCGAGCCCGCAAAGCAGAACGGAAGACCCAATACCCTTCATGAAACCCTCTTTATCTTTTGGTTTGGCGACGATTCACGCCATCGCCTTTGCAATCAAATCACAAGCGGCGGCCACGGCGGCCTCGATGCTCATGTCAGAGGTATCAATCTGCACCGCATCCTCGGCGGGTTTGAGTGGCGCATCGGCGCGGTTCATATCCCGCTCATCGCGGGCGCGGACCTCGGCCAAGACCTGCGCCTCATCGCCGCCCAGTTCCAGCCAGCGGCGATGCGCCCGTACCTCGGCAGAGGCGGTGACAAAAAGCTTCACCTCCGCCGTGGGGCAAATCACCGTGCCAATATCGCGGCCATCAAGCACCGCACCGCCCGCACGGCGGGCAAAATCGCGCTGATAGTCAAGCAGGGCTTGGCGCACCTCGGGGATCACCGCGACCTTGGAAGCCGCCTGCCCCGCTGCAAGCGTGCGCAGATCCGCGCGCGCAAGGTCTGCAGGCGTCAGGCTGCGCGCGGCCGCGACCGGGTCCAGCCCCTCTGCCTCGGCCTTCACCCCAACGGCACGGTAAAGCGCGCCGGTATCAAGATGCGCGAAGCCGAACTTTTCCGCCACCGCGCGCGACAGCGTGCCTTTACCCGCCGCAGCGGGCCCATCAATCGCGACTGTGAACTGCATACGGCCCTCTCGTTTTCTCCGCAGCGCCTTCAGCGGGGATATTTATGGCAAGATGAAAAACACTTTCAGCTTGCCGGAATAGCCCCACAGAACGTCTCGCTTTCTTACTCTGCGCGCGTGATCGTAGCGCCGAGCCCGCGCATCAGCTCTTCAAACACCGGGAAAGAGGTCGCAATCGGCGAGCCGTCATCCACCGTGATCGGTTGCTGACTTGCAAGCCCGAGCACCAAAAAGCTCATCGCGATACGGTGGTCGATATGGGTTGCCACCGTCGCGCCGCCCGGAACGCCATCCGGCCCAAGGCCATGCACGATCAGCGTGTCCTCGTCTTCCTCAATTTTGACGCCGCAAGCCTCAAGCCCGCGCGCCATCGCGTCGATCCGGTCGCTTTCCTTCACCCGCAACTCATGCACACCGGGCATGGTGGTGGTGCCACGCGCACAAGCCGCCACTGCCGCCAGCACCGGATATTCGTCAATTTGGCTTGCCGCGCGCGCGGCGGGCACGGTGATCCCCGTCAGCTCCGAATAACGTACGCGCAGATCGGCGACCGGTTCGCCGCCCTCTTCGCGCTCGTTCAGAAATTCGATATTTGCGCCCATTTCCTTGAGCGTCAGGAAGAGCCCATTACGGGTCGGGTTTTGGCTGACGCCCGGCACCATGATGTCAGAGCCCGGCACCAACAGCGCGGCGCAGACCGGGAAAGCGGCAGACGACGGGTCGCGCGGCACGGCTACCTTTTGCGCGGTCAGTTCCGGCTGGCCCTTGAGCGTGATCCGGTTGCCCTCGGGCGTTTCTTCCACCGTCACCTCGGCGCCAAAGCCGCGCAGCATCCGCTCGGTATGGTCGCGGGTGGGGGTTTTCTCAATCACCACGGTCTCGCCCGGCGCATTGAGCCCCGCGAGGAGCACCGCAGACTTCACCTGCGCCGAGGCCATCGGCGTGGTGTAGCACACCGGCACAGGTTCTGCCGCACCGACCACCGTCATCGGCAAACGACCGCCTTCACGGCCATAAGCCCGCGCGCCAAAGAGCGCGAGCGGGTCCGTCACCCGGCCCATCGGGCGTTTGCGCAGGCTCGCATCGCCCGTGAAAGTGGCGGTCAGCGCAGAACTCGCCATGCACCCCATGATCAGCCGCACCCCGGTGCCCGAATTGCCGCAATCAATCACCGCCTCGGGTTCGGCAAAGCCGCCCACGCCCACGCCCTCTACCGACCAAGCGCCGGGGCCATGTTGGGTGACCGTGGCGCCAAACGCCTGCATCGCCTTGGCGGTATCGAGCACATCTTGGCCTTCCAAAAGCCCGGTGATCTCGGTGCGCCCAACCGACAGCGCCCCCAAGATCAGCGCCCGATGCGAGATCGACTTGTCGCCCGGCACCTCGGCCACGCCCGAAAGCGGCCCGCCCTTGCGCGCGGTCATCAAAATAGGATCGCCGTGACCGGACATGAAAAGCCTCCCTGATGGTTCGGCCTCCCATAGCGCAAGCCGCGCCCGCCTAAAAGCCCCAAGGGGCGGCTTAAGGTTTGCGGAAAGTGGCGTAATCGGGCACGCGACCTTCGCGCAGCGCCTTTTGTTCATAGCGGGTCGAGATCCAATCCTCCCACGCCGTGCCGGAATGCGCGATGAGCTCAAAGCCCGCTTTCGGCACTTCGCGCAAAGCTTGGCGCATGTAATCGGGAATATCGGTGGCGACGCGGAACTCCGCCCCCGGCGCAAGGCACCGATAAAGCGGCACAAGATGGTCTTGCGTAACAAAGCGGCGGCGATGATGGCGACGCTTTGGCCAAGGGTCGGGATAGTTCAAAAACGCTTTGGCAACCGAGCCCTCGGGCAGCACATCCATCACATCGCGCGCGTCCCCCGGCCAAACGGCAACGTTTTCCACGCCCGCCGCGCGAATTTTGCCCAAAAGCATCGCAACGCCATTGATGAAAGGCTCACAGCCCAGAATGTTGATCCCCGGATAGGTGGCGGCCATATGCACCATGTGCTCGCCGCCGCCAAAGCCAACCTCCAGCCAAAACGGCGCATCATTGCCAAAGATCGTCGCCGGATCGACCACATCCCGCTCAGGGTTTTCTTCGCGCGAAAAGCCCTGCGGGGTCAGCGTGTCGAGATCTTCGCCCAAGTAAACCTTTTGGCTTGGGCGCAGCGTTTTGCCTGCGCGGCGGCCATAGAAATTGCGCCACTCCGGTTGCGGGGCGGCGGCGGTTTCCTCGGGGATGTTGGTCTCTTCGCTCATGGCCGCGCCTTTAGGGGGCTGTTGCGCCTCGGTCAAGCCTTCTCAACCGCGCCCGCGATAGGGGGCCACACCCTGATCGGGGATCCAAACACCTTCGGGCGGCGCCCCGGTTTGCCAAAAGACATCAATCGGAATGCCCCCGCGCGGATACCAATAGGCCCCGATGCGTAGCCATTTCGGCGCGAGCAGCTCCACCAGCTCAGCGCAATCTCAACGGAGCAGGTCTCGTGAAACACGCCATGATTGCGGAAACTTGCCAGATAAAGCTTGAGAGATTTGCTCTCCACCAGCCAGTCACCGGGGATGTAATCAATCACGATATGGGCGAAATCAGGCTGCCCCGTGAGCGGGCACAGCGAGGTAAATTCCGGCGCGGTAAAGCGCACGGTATAATCGGTGCCCGGATGCGAGGCCGGCACACGCTCCAACACGGCCTCTTCCGGGGAGGTCGGCGCGGCGACAGATTGGCCCAATTGGGTCAAACCAGATGTATCGGTGCGTTCCATAAAATCTCTACCTTCAAAAATGTTGAAATCGCTGCTTTGGCAGGGCCACAGCTTCTCTCTTGAACCTATTGACCGTTGCGGATCGCGCGCTGAATGATTGGTGCCACCGTCTGAGCAGAAATCCCTCGATCTTTGCAATAGGGCGTCACAAGCCAATCTGACACGCGTTTTTGCCCTTTACTCGCGTTACAGCCGCGGCAGCAAAGCGCAATATTGTCCTCACGGATGAGCGTCGCGTCATTGATGATATGCTCCCAACTCGGCCCAGATCTTGCAGAGACTTTGAAGGCCGTGAAAGCCGTTCCGCAGTAAACACAGACTTGGTCGCGCGCCCGCACCTTTGCCTCAAGCCATGCAGGGATGTTCCATCGGTTCGCCACAGAGGCACCTCCTGCTCTTAGACTTGCATCAAGGCGCGCGGGACAACGCCCCCGGGATTTGACGCATTATCCGCGCATGATCAAGAAAAGCCCACTCGCCATCAGGCCAAGGCCCGCAGCGCGGGCGAGGCTGATCGGGCGTGCAATCGCCCCGAAAAGACCGAATTGGTCGATCAGCGCGGCGGAAATCATCTGCCCCATCAACACGAAGAACACCGCATTTCCCACGCCAAAGCGCGGCGCAACAAAGGTGACAGAGAGCACGTAAAAACAAACCAGCAGCCCCGCCAAGAACAGATGGCGCGGTTGTGCGGGCACGTCACGCAGCGCCGTTGGCCCTGCGGTGACCAGCATCACCACCACCGCGCCCGTTAAAGCGACGCAAAACAAAACAACCGCCGCCACCACGGGCGAGCCGATCCGTGTGCCGAGTTGCGCATTGAGCGCGGCCAAAACCGGAATTCCAATACCCGCGGCCAGCATCACTGCCGCGTAGCGCAAGCTCTCGCCCATGCGCACCTCCCATTTCTCCCATGGCAAGGCTCGCTGAACTGCGGCGCTGAGGCAAGCGATACTGCGCTGTTGCACCTCGCGCTACCTCAATACGCGCAAAGAAAAAGGGGGCCGAGGCCCCCTTTTCGATCATATGTCGGATCAGATCAGAGCGCTTTTTTCAGCGCCTCGACCAGATCGGTGCGCTCCCACGAGAAGCCGCCGTCGGCTTCAGGCGCGCGGCCAAAGTGGCCGTAAGCGGCGGTGCGGGCATAGATCGGTTTGCACAGTTCAAGATGCTCGCGGATGCCGCGCGGGGTCAGGTCCATGCATTGGGCCACGATCCGCTCGATCTCGGATTCGGGCACTTCCCCCGTGCCATAGGTGTCGGCATAGATCGAAAGCGGTTTCGCCACCCCAATCGCATAGCTGACTTGGATGCAGCATTTCTTCGCCAGACCCGCCGCGACCACGTTTTTCGCCAGATAGCGCGCGGCATAAGCGGCCGAGCGGTCCACCTTGGTCGGGTCTTTGCCCGAGAACGCCCCGCCGCCGTGCGGCGCCGCGCCACCATAGGTGTCGACGATGATCTTACGGCCCGTCAGACCCGCGTCCCCATCGGGGCCACCAATCACAAAGGTTCCGGTCGGGTTCACCCACCATTCGGTTTTTTCGTCGATCCAGCCCGAGGGCAGCACTTCGCGGATATAGGGTTCCACGATGGCGCGGATGTCATCCGAGGTTTGGCTTTCGTATTTGTGCTGGGTCGAGAGCACGATCGAGGTCACGCCGACGGGTTTGCCATTTTCGTAGCGCACCGAAAGCTGCGATTTCGCGTCGGGGCCAAGCGTCGCCGCCTCGCCAGATTTGCGCACCTCGGCCAAGCGACGCAGGATCGCATGGCTGTATTGGATCGGCGCGGGCATCAGCGCTTCGGTTTCATCGGTGGCGTAACCGAACATGATACCTTGGTCGCCCGCCCCGTCTTTATCGACGCCTTGCGAGATATGCGCCGATTGCGGGTGCAGGTAGTTGGCGAAGTTCAGCGTCGCCCAGTGGAAGGCATCTTGCTCGTAGCCGATATCTTTCACGCAGTCGCGCACGATCCCGTCGATACGGGTCATGAATTCGGCAAGGCGCGTCTTGTCCGAAAGCCCCACTTCGCCACCAACGACCACCTGATTGGTGGTTGCGAAGGTTTCACAGGCGACACGGGCGTTGGGTTCTTCGGCAAGGAAGGCGTCGAGGACGGCATCAGAGATGCGGTCGCAGACCTTGTCGGGATGGCCCTCCGAAACGGATTCGGAGGTGAAAACGTAGTTCGTGCGAGACATTGAGAAG
The DNA here is from genome assembly GCF_900156655.1 of Rhodobacter aestuarii. Taxonomy (GTDB): domain Bacteria; phylum Pseudomonadota; class Alphaproteobacteria; order Rhodobacterales; family Rhodobacteraceae; genus Rhodobacter; species Rhodobacter aestuarii. Next base: position 216,265 of record NZ_FTOG01000009.1, read on the forward strand.
TGCTCCATTAGAGAAATGCTCCGTCCCGCCAGGAAGCCGTTGGAACGGATAATCCTGCCTAGACCTGCTTTTTACGGCGGTCAACGCGCGCAAAGCGCGCAGTGGCAAAAAGTGTCAGAGCCACGATCGCAAGCCCTTCGAGAAACGGGTAATCCCCCATTCCGGCATAGATCGTCACCGTGGCAGAGGGGGGCAGAGGCGCATCAATCACCCCCTGTTCCCCCATGGGCAGGCTTTCGACCATCCGCCCGCGCGCATCAATGAGCGCGCTCACCCCGGTATTGGCCGAACGCGCGAGCGGCAGGCCAAATTCGATCGAGCGAAACCGCGCTTGGGCGAGATGCTGATAGGGGCCGGAAGAGGTGCCAAACCATGCGTCATTGGTGATCTGCAACAGCCAATCGGGGCGCGGGTTCTTGCCTTGGATTTCATGGGCAAAGACCGCCTCATAGCAAATGAGCGGTTGTACGACACCGAGCGGGCCAAGGTCCAAAAGCGTGCGGTTCGCCCCCGCCGAATAGCCATTGCCCGCCTGCGCGGCAAAGGCGGTGATGCCGATTTTCGCGAACGCATCGCCAAAGGGGATGTATTCGCCAAAGGGAACCAGATGCACCTTGTCGTAAGTGGCGCTGACGGTGCCGCCCGCCCCCACCACAGCCAGCGAATTATAGTAGCGCATCCCCTCGCCCCGCTGGATGCCCAGCGCGACTGGGATGCCTTGCGCCGCCTCGGCCACCATCTCAAGCCCTGCGCCGGGACGGTTGAGCAAGAAGGGCACAGCCGTTTCCGGCCACAAGATCAAATCGGGCTTGGGCTTACCTTCGGCGGGCGGTTCGGCCGTCAGGTCCAGATGCCGGAAAAAGAACTCTTCGGCGTAGTCCGGGTCCCATTTCAGGTCTTGCGGCGCATTGGGCTGCAAGATGCGCAGGTTGATAGGCGTTTCACGCTCCGGCAGCGGGTCTTTCAACCGCGCATCGCCACCCCACCAAAGAAGCCCCAAAACCACCGCTGCGACCAGATCCGCCAGCCAGCGCTTGCCCGGCACCGGCACAAGCCAAGGGGCCGCCGCAATGCCCAAGGTCAAGAGCCCCAAGCCCAAGGCCCCTACGACCGAGGCCCATTGCGCGACAGGTGTATCGAGCCAGATGTGGCCGAACAGCACCCAAGGAAAGCCGGTGAAGATGTAGCTGCGCGCGAAATCGGCGGCAAATAGGCCAAGCACCATGCCCAGCGCGCGCGAGGGTTCGCCCGCGCCAAGTTTGGCCCCGAGCCCCATACCAAGCGCCCAAAACACCCCCACGCCCGACGCCATGAAGAAAAGGGCAAAAGGCGCCATCCAGCCATAAATCTCTGGCTCAACGAAGAACGGATCAATGATCCAGAACATCGTCACAAGGCCATAGCCCATGCCCGCCGCAAGCCCTGCCTTAAAAGGCGCGGTGCGCAACGCGAGCGGGAAAAGGAAGGTCAGCGCAATGAGCGCCAGCCACCAATGCCCAAAGGGTGCCTGCCCAAACGCCACACCGGCACCAAGAAGGGCGGCGAGCCCCCAGACAAGCGGACGCCAAATCGGATTATAGCCAGCAGGTACGCGCATTCAGGTATTACTCAGCCGGGGCCACGCCAGGCAAACGCACCCGCAACCGCTTCACGCGGCGCGGATCGGCATCGACCACTTCAAATTCAACGCCGCTTTCGGCCACGATCACTTCGCCGCGCGCAGGCACACGGCCGATTTGCGTGACTACCAGACCGCCGAGCGTATCAACGTCGCCATGTTCTTCCGGGTCAGCCAATTGCATCCCGATCTCGGGTTCAAATTCATCAAGCGGCGCACGGGCTTGCACGATCCATTGGCCGGGCTTTTCAAGCTTCCAAAGCCCGTCCTCGGCCTCGTCATGCTCGTCTTCGATCTCGCCGATCACCTGTTCGATCAGGTCTTCAAGCGTGACCAGCCCATCGACCCCGCCATATTCATCAATCACCAGCGCCATATGGATGCGCTGCACCTGCATCTTTTGCAGCAACACACCAATCGGCATCGAAGGCGGCACATAAAGCAGCGGGCGCAGCAGTTTGCGCAGGGAAAACCGCCCCGAGCCCGCGCCAAAGCCCCAGCCAAGGGCGAGGTCTTTCAGGTGGACAAGCCCCATCGGGCTATCGAGCGTTTCTTTGAAAACGGGCAGCCGCGAATAGCCTTGCTCGCGAAACACCTCAACCAGCTCATCGCGGGTTGTGGTGATGGGCACCGCGACAATCTCAGCCTTGGGAATAGCAACATCGCCCACCCGCATTTTGCGCAGGTTGCCCAGCCCCGGCGGGCCTACAGGCGTGGCGGCGCTGTTGGCGGCCCCATCATGGTAGATTGTGTCAGTGTCATCCGAGTTGCCTCCAAGCGCGCCAAATATGCGCCCGAACAACCCTCTAGACTGCGGCTCAGAACTACTCTCGCCAGCTTCGGGGTCCGAAGCGGGCACGGCGGCGGAATTACTTCCGTCTGCGACTTGTCCCATCTTACCTTTCCAAATGCAGCGGCTTTGCCGCTAAAGCTCATAGGGATTAGAAATTCCCAGAGCCGCCAAGATACGCACTTCACAGCTTTCCATCAACTGCGCGTCTGCGTCGCGGATATGGTCATAGCCCAGAAGATGCAAAACACCATGTACCATCAAATGTGTGACGTGATCGTGAACGGATTTGCCCGCTTCTTGGGCTTCACGCGCACAGGTCTCATAGGCGATGGCAATATCGCCCAGTTCAATCTCACCAAAAACATCCGCCACTGGCCTCTCAGGCACGCCGCCCGGCGCTTCGGCGCCGCGCTCTTCGGCGGGCCAACTTAGCACATTCGTGGGCGTGGGCTTGCCGCGAAACTCTTCATTCAATTCAGCAATTCGGGCGTCATCACAGCCCAAAACCGAAAGCGTCACACCCTCAGGCGCCACCCCCAAATCGGCGAGCACCGCGCGCGCGGCCACTTCACTGCGCGCGGCAAGGTCAAGAGACTCCCATCGCGGATCTTCGATATCAACTTCAATCTGCATCTGCGCGCGTTACTCTGCCCCCAAGGTTACAGCAAGACAAAAAGCATGCCAGCTTAGGGGCGCTTTTCAAGCGGCATCATGCCTGCCGTACCGCAAGCTGGGCAGCGCCCGGCCACCCGCTTGCTAACAGATTTTGCGCCCCAACGAATGCCGCCGCTCTCCCAAACCGAAACTGCATGCCCACAATTGGGGCAGATCATCTTCCAAGCTTCAGAAGAACGCATCATGCTTTGCCCCCAGCGCGGGGGCAAAGCCGCCAAAAAGAACCGCTGAACCGGGCTAGGCGATTTCGGATTTGTCATAGGCATCAATGATCCGCGCCACGAGCGGGTGGCGCACCACATCGGAAGCCGTGAAGTAATTGAAGGCGATGCCCTTCACCCCGTCCAAGATGCGCTCGGCATCTTGCAGACCCGAGGCCGTGCCGCGCGGAAGGTCGATCTGCGTCCGGTCGCCAGTAATCACCATGCGGCTCCCCTGCCCCAGACGGGTCAGGAACATCTTCATTTGCATGGTGGTCGCGTTTTGCGCCTCATCCAGCACCACAAAGGCGCTCGACAGCGTGCGGCCGCGCATAAAGGCCAAGGGCGCAATTTCAATGCGCTTTTCTTCCATCAGCTTGGCAAGCTGTTTCGACGGCAGAAAATCATTCAGCGCGTCGTAAAGCGGCTGCATGTAAGGATCGACCTTTTCCTTCATGTCGCCGGGCAAGAAGCCAAGCCGCTCGCCCGCTTCCACCGCCGGACGGCTCAGGATGATCTTATCTACATGCCCGCCAATCAGCATGGTCACGCCCACGGCAACGGCGAGATAGGTTTTGCCCGTGCCCGCCGGACCGATGCCAAAGGCGAGCTCATTTTCAAAAAGCGCCCGCACATAGGCCTTTTGCGCCTCGGTCCGGGGTTCGATCTGTTTCTTGCGGGTGCGAATTTCGTATTTTCCGGCGGCGAACATCTCAAGCTGCTCGTCCACCGAGACGCCATCATGGCCAAGGTCCGACATCCGGATCGCGCCATCAATTTCGCCCGCGTCAATCGCCTTGCCCTGTTCAAGCCGCGCATAAAGCGTGTTGAGCACGGCGGCGGCTTGTTCTTGCGCTTCGGGCGTGCCGACCACGGCCAGCTGGTTCCCTCGACGCAGGATATGGACCGACATCTTGTGTTCGATCTGCGCGAGGTTGCGATCAAATTCTCCGCAAAGGTCGATCAGCAATCGGTTGTCAGGAAACTCGAGAAGGGTCTCGTAAGCATCCTGAGTGCTGGGCGGGGGGGTGATCGCGCTAAAGCCCAAAAGCGTCTCCCTGGCTGGCGTTGGTAAAGATATGGTGCACCTACCCCTTAAATGACGCAAGACATGGTTTGCACAATCCGCGCGCAATGACCCAAAATTCACGCAGACGTCACGAAAGAGGCCGCGCGAAGCATCGCGCGGCTTGAATGCCTTATTTTTGAGCAGGCGCTGAATTTCGCGCCCTTTACTCGCGTTAGAGCGGGTCCGCGATCGGCGAGCCTTGCTTAAACGGCCCCACGGCGGTCGAGGGGGCGCCAGCGCCCGAACAGATCGGCTTGCCGTAATCGTCAACGCGCTGAGTCAGGTAGCCCTCGACGCCATCGTCAATGATCCAGTGGTCGCAGCCTTCCGGGTCGATCCAGATCCCGGCCTCAAGCTGGCTCAGATGGTGGGCGTTGACACCACGGTCGTAGCTTTTGTCGGGGCCAACATCATCGCAAGCGGCCAACCCAACAGCGGCAAGACCCATCAGAAGGTATTTCGTACCGTTCATGTTCTTGCCCTCACTTCACACAAATGATTTCGACGCGGCGGTTTTGCGCCATGCCCGCGGCAGTGCCATTGGTCGCGCGCGGCATCCGCTCGCCATACCAGTTGACCGCGAGAACCGGCGCCCCGATCGACTGCGCAACACCCGCAACCGCTTCGGCGCGACGCTTCGACAGGCGCATGTTATATTCATCCGAGGCGCGGCTGTCGGTGTGGCCCGAGATGATGAAGCTGCGCGCCTGTGCGGTTTGGAAGAAGTTTTGCAGCGTGGCGCGGCCTTGCGCGGTGATGCGCGAACTATCGGTGGCAAACAGCTGGTCGGTGGGCAGCACGCCGCAGACATCGCGGTGGCAAACCGGGCGACCGTCGCGGGTGATACGGGCATCCATATAGCCCTCCGCCCCGTCGTCCATCGCCCAATGCTCGCAGCCATCGGGATCAACCCAGATCGTCGGAACATAGGCTTCATCAGCCGAAGCCGTGCCCAGTGTGGCCACCAGTGCCACCGCCGCCGCACCAAGGCGCAAAGCCGCCGGTTTGAATTCGCGGATCAATCTAGTCATCCCCACCAAGCCTCCTCGAAAGCACCCGTTTTGACTGCGCAAAACGGTAACGAATTTGGCACACAGTAACAAAACCTTGCGACAAAGGAAGGGGCTTTGCCTTGTTATTGTGTCTGATCCGCAAACAAACCGGGGACAAATTGGCACGAATGGTGCCAGACGAAACCACTTTACCGCCTCAGATTGCGGCACCGCCTGCTCTTGCAGCGCCCGCCCCGAAGCAGATCAGAGCAGCTCACCCGCCAAGGAATTTGGCCCTGCGGCCGTGATTCTCACCTGCGCAAGCGTGCCCTGCCCGATCCCGTCGGCCTTCACATAGACGGCATGCAGGTAATCAGATTTGCCAATCCACTGGCCTTCCAATCGGCCCGGTTTCTCGAACAATACGCCCACGGTGCGGCCCACCATGCTTTCTTGCGTGGCCTTTTGTTGCGCGGTGATCAGCGCTTGCAACTCTTGCAGCCGGGCATCGCCCACCTCAGAGGGCACACCTTCACGGCCCGCCGCCGGAGTGCCCGGGCGCGGCGAATATTTGAACGAATAGGCCGCGCCAAAGCCCACTTCGCGGATCAGATCGAGGCTGTCTTGATGGTCGGCATCCGTTTCCCCGGGGAAACCGGCGATAAAATCAGACGAGAGCATAATATCAGGCCGCGCGGCCCGAATACGCTCGATCAGGCGCAAATATTCCTCGGCGGTGTGCTTACGGTTCATCGCTTTTAGCACCCGGTCCGAGCCCGATTGCACCGGCAAATGCAAATAGGGCATCAGCTTCGGCTCTTCGCCATGCGCCGCGATCAGATCATCGGCCATGTCATTGGGATGCGAGGTCGTATAGCGAATGCGGTCCAGCCCGTCGATTTTCGCGAGTTCCCGCACCAAGCGGCCCAGCCCCCAAGCACCGCCCTGCCCCTCACCGTGGTAGCCGTTGACGTTTTGCCCCAAGAGCGTGATTTCGCGCACGCCCTTTTCCACCAGCTTATGCGCCTCGGACAAAATCCGCGACACCGGGCGCGAGATCTCCGCCCCACGGGTATAGGGCACCACGCAAAAGGCACAGAATTTGTCGCAGCCTTCTTGCACCGTCAAAAACGCAGTCGGGCGCGCCTGCACCGGGCGCTCGGGCAGAAGGTCGAACTTATCCTCCGCCGGGAATTCGGTATCCACCGGATGCTCGCCCCGCTCGGCCGCCGCCACCATATCGGGCAGGCGATGGTAGTTTTGCGAGCCCACCACCAAGTCAACCAAGGGCATCCGGTTCAAAATTTCTTCGCCCTCGGCCTGCGCGACACAGCCCGCCACACCAATTTTCAGATCGGGCTTGGCGTCTTTGTAAGGGCGCAAGCGGCCAAGGTCCGAATAGACCTTCTCGGCCGCCTTTTCCCGAATGTGGCAGGTGTTGAGCAGCACCAGATCGGCGTCTTCCAGCGCCTCGGTCAGCACATAGCCCTTCGCGCCCATGGCCTCGGCCATGCGCTCACTGTCATAGACATTCATCTGACAGCCATAGGTCTTGATAAAGAGCTTTTTGGGCTCGTTTTGCGCATCGGTCATAAGGGCTCTCCGTGATCGCGGCTCGATACCGCAAACGGCACTTTGCCGCAAGGCAGGCGGTTGCGGCATGGGCGAAAGGCGGCAAAGCTGAACGTCAGTGTTTTTACCCCGGAAGTCGTCATGCGATTTTTGCTGCCCCTGTTCGCGCTCCTGATCCTCGGCCCCCTCTGCCTTGCCCCGCCGCTGCGGGCCGAAGAGGGTCAACGCACCTTTCCGGGCGGCACATGCGCGCTGAAGCTGCCCGCCGAGGGGGAGTGGAGCAAGGCCGAGATCTGGGCCTGGACGCAGATTTGCGAGGGCCGCTGGGCCGACATGCGGAAGTTTTCGGGCGATGATCAGCCCTGCAACCCCGCCGACATCACCGACACCGTGCCCGAGGGCCGCCGCCTGTCACCGCGCTTCCTGCGGCTGATCCTGACCCACCCGCAATATACCGCGGCGCTGGAGCGGCCGCAGGTCGAGGTGGACTGCGCGCGGATCGAGGGGGAACTCGATCTGGAAAACGACGCGGTGGCGCCGGAATTGGCCCTGCTCCAGAGCCACCTGACCGCAGGGGCGACGTTCCTGCGCAGCCACTTCGCCCGGTCGCTGATCGTGCAAGGCACGCAGATCGACGGGAAGGTTTCCGCCTCCAGTCTCGAGGTCGGGGGCGATCTTTTCCTGCGCGACCACACCACGGTCAAGGGCGAACTGCGCCTGCCCGGCGCGAAGGTGGGCGGGAATGTCTCGGCCTCCGGCGCCAGCTTCGACGGCACGGTGCGCGCCGACGGGATCGAGGTCGGGGGCGATCTTTTCCTGAACGACCACACCACGGTCAAGGGCGATCTGCGCCTGATCGGCGCGAAGGTCGGCGGGGATGTCGCGGCCATCGGCGCCAGCATCAAAGGCAAGGTGCGCGCCGACGGGATCGAGGTTGGGGGCGAACTTTTCCTGCGCGAGGGCGCCGTGTTCAAGCAAGGCATCGCCTTGACCGGCGCCCGGGTGGGCGGCAACGTGCACTTCGGCGCCAGCACTTTCGCGGGCCGGATCGAGCTTTCCGGGGCGCGGGTGGCGGGGGATCTGATCCTCTCTTCCTCCGATATCGGCCGCCCGAACTGGGGTGCGGAGGCCAGCCTGATCCTGCGCAATGCCACCGCGCAGGGCTTTCAGGCCGAGATCGAGGCATTTCAGCGCGCCGATGGCGGCTGGATCGACCTTGACCTTGCGGGCTTCGACTACCGCACCCTTGGCGGGCTCAGGGCCGCCGATCGCAGTTCGGGGCGCACCAATCTGGCCGATGCCAGCGCCGCGCAGTTGATTGCGCTGATCGAGCGGCGCGATGCGGCGGGCAGACCCGACCCCGCCCATGACGCCTATTTCACCCCGCAGCCCTATCGCGCGCTGGCGCGGGCGCTGACCGAGGCGGGGGCGCTGCCGCAGGCCGAGGCGGTGGAAGAGGCCCGGTTCGAGCACGAACGCCGCGCCGGCAACACGCCGCTGCGCGACCGGATCTGGCTTTGGGGCTCGAAGCTTTTCATCGGCTACGGGCTGCATCCGTTCCGCGTGCTTTACTGGTTTGCCGGGCTGGTGGGCCTTGGGGTCGCGCTGGCCTATCGCAGCCGCGAGCTGCGCCATCGCAACCTGGTGATCAAGCTGATGTTCAGCGTCGAGAACGCGCTGCCGCTGATCGAGGCGCGGGCGAGTTTTCAATCGGTCCGGCATGGCGATGCATGGGTCGAGGGGCTGTTTCACGCGCAGAAGGTGGCGGGGTTCGTGCTCGCCACGGTGCTGGTGGGGGCGCTGACGCTTCTGGGGGGATGATCGCGCCCCTCGCCGCTTGCAATCAGGCCCCGCTTTGGCGAGATTGGCGCAAACGGGTCAACCGAGCAGAAAATGGATTACACCTCGCAAAGCGCTTTTCTGGCCACGGCCAAAACCACCCTTGCCAAAGGACCGGTGGCGGTTGTCCTTGTGGAGGATTTGGTCGAGGTCGAAAGCACCTTGCGCCATCATTTGGCGGCAGGCTTTCGCACCATGGTGGTTTACGCCCCCGAAGCGCTGGTGCTGCCCGAGGATCTTTCTGCGCAAATCCACCGCATCCCGTGGGACATGCACCGTGAAGGCGCGCTGACAGCCGCCCTCAACCCATTGATTGCGGCGGCGCCCCCCGGCACTTGGCTCTATTACTGCTTCAACGCGGAATATCTGTTCCACCCGTTTTGCGAACACCGCAATGTCCGCGAAATGCTGGCCTTCCACACCGAGGAACGCCGCTCTGCAATGCTGACCTATGTGGTCGACCTTTATGCCCCCGACCTTGAAAAGAACCCCAATGGGGTGAACTTGGATGAGGCGATGCTGGACCGCGCAGGCTATTACGCGCTTGGCCGCCCAGATCCCGCGAACCACAACCACCCGCGCGAGCGCCAACTGGATTTCTTTGGCGGGTTGCGCTGGCGGTTTGACGAGCACATTCCCGCGGCGCGGCGCAAAATCGACCGGATCGCGCTTTTTCGCACCGCACCGGGGTTGGAACTGCGCCCCGACCACAGGCTGAACAATGAGGAACTGAACACCTATGCCTGCCCGTGGCACAACAACCTGACGGCGGCGATCGTGTCTTTCCGCGTGGCGAAAGCGCTCAAACGCAACCCGGGCTCAACCTATGACATTCCAAGCTTCGTTTGGCACAATTCCGAACGCTTCAGTTGGACCGGGCAGCAATTGATGGACCTTGGTCTGATGGAACCCGGGCAATGGTTCTAGGGCCGTCTCATTAAGTACGCCTACAGTCAGCCGTTTTTCTTGACTGGACCGGCCCCCACAGATAACGCGCGTGACCAACAAGCGCCTTGGCCCTCTCGCCCCCGTGCCGAAGGCCCCACCATCACCACCGCCGCGCCACCTTTGCCCTTGCACAGCAGCCCCGGCACAGGCTATCAGGCCCGCGTCGGGTGATTAGCTCAGTTGGTAGAGCGCCTCGTTTACACCGAGGATGTCGGGAGTTCGAGTCTCTCATCACCCACCACCCTAAACCGTTGAAAACAAAAGACATTATACCCCATTGGGGATCGCGCCGCTTCTAGTGAGACACAGAGGTGGTACACATGGGTCTTATGATGCCGACGCCGACTAAAGCGACAGCAAAGCGAAACTGTCTGTTCCGAGTCCGGGTTCCTGCCGATATTTTGAGCAAGGTTCGCGGCACCACACTCCAGATCGAACTTGATGGGCGGCCCGTCCGCGTTTCTGTGGGCGAAGATATCAAGCTGTCTTTGCGCACCCGCGATACAGCCGAAGCCAAACGCCGCCACGCCTCGGTTCTGGCCCAAGTAAACGCCCATTGGGATGCGGTCAGGGCTGGCCCGAAGCCGCTCAGCCACAAAGACACGCTGGCGCTAGCGGGTGAAATCTATCGCACCTTCATTGATGTGCTGGATGAAGACCCCGGCAGCCCTGAACTGTGGGAAAGGGTCATTGAGACGGATCGGGCGGTGCTGCAGCCTCAGCCCAGCGCTCTGCAATCCCTCATGGTGGGCAAGCAGGCACAATCAACGCAGATCGACCCAGAGGCGCTTGAGGCGCGGTTTGGCGGGTTTGTGGATGTGATTCTGCAGCGGCACCGTGTCGTCACTGATGATGCCTCCCGCCAGAAGTTGATGATTGAGTTCGGCAAGGCGCTGATCGAAGCGGCCCGGATCAACAAGCAAAAGGCCGAAGGCGACTATTCCGAAAGCGGCGAGACAAAGCGCTACCCCGAGTTCAAGCGCGAGGCTGCAAAGCCCGAGATTGCCGCCACACCGGGGATTGGCCTCACCTTCGATCAGATCATTGATGCTGAGATCAAACGCCGTGCGACAGGCCTCCTCGGCGAAAACTGCGGTGGTGGTGGCGATGGTACCATGCTTCGCACTTCGAGGAACGTGCGAGACAGTCCGACGCTGACTAATGTTGTAGAGTTGTTGCAGAGCCTACCAAAAACGACAAAAGCCGCCCTTCGGGGCGGCCTTTATCGTGTTGTAATCTCTAAGAGATTTTGGCTCCGGCGGTAGGCGTTGCTCTCCGTCGCGGGTGTCCATTCTTTCCTTTTAAATCAACGACCTACAAGAGCGGTCAACGTTCGGCGTGTACCTAGAATGTCCCCATTAGTGTACCCGTGAGGATGGGGCGTCAAGGACTGAAGTAAGCCAAGTCATGTGCGATTTTGAAACGCAACTTGCGCTTGAGGTTGTTCAGGTCGGACGGCGTTTCGGTCTTGTGAATCATGCGATGACAGGTCGGGCAGAGGACCATGAAGTCATCGGGAACCTTGTAACGACGCGTTTCGCCCTCGGCCAACCCGTGCAAGGGGGCCGCGTGATGCACATCTAGCGGCGTTTCATGGGCGGGCCCGCTGAAACCGTAGTCTCGAGCTGGGTCTAGACCGCAGCATTCGCAAATCGGTGGCTTCACCTTGAGCACATCCTTGCGGACTTTTGGCGAACGCTCAATGCGTCGCGATAGGACGTAGCGGCGCGTCTCTTCGATATCCTTCCCCTCGGCCTCTTCTTGCATCGCCTCGCTGGGCGTCGTGCCTCCGCGATTTACGAGCGCTTCATAGGCCAGGAGCATGACGTGCAAGTCTTCAGAAAGCTGCTCGTCATTGAGGTCGCCGACGCGATAGGTTCGACCGAATGCATGTCCAGCCTCATACCCCGTGGGCAGCCCAGCGCCAGAGCCAAGGTCGATCGGTTCTTCGGAAAAGCGCTGGGCAAACTCATGTACACGATCGGCCATATCCCTGGCACGGCGCTTCAACACTTCAAGGCCGCGCGCATGCCCAAACTCATTGATCACGGCGGTCGTTCCCTGGTTCATCGACAGCGTGATTGTCTGCGCATCGGGGTTGATCAGGTAAACCACGTAGAAGCCTTTCGTCGCTGTCTCTGTGATGAGCGGGTCAAAGAACGCAAGCCATGGCACCGATGCCCAAAGACCCTGGCCGACGCTGGCCTTCACCTTCAAATCGAAGGGCCAAACGTTCAGAGCTTTCCTCGCCTCCAAGGCAATGTCGTGACGTACAAAGTCGCCGAAGGCTGAGCCTGCAAACGGCTTCATGCGTTCTCGTGTGTATTCGGTGGCAAGCCTGGAAAGGTATTCTGCAAGCATAATCAAGCTCCCTGAAATTCGTTGAAGCTTACGCTCAACGCCCGATAGCGCAACAGGGTTGGTGCTAAACATCTCACCGCAAAAACCTGTGACCCCGAGATTGATATCTATTGCCCGCGCCTATCCCCCGGTGGGGGTGGGTGACCCAGGCCGAGGCTGTCAAAGCCTTGCTCAGGGGCGGCGGCGGTCGCCGTGGTCATCGCCGTGCCCGCCAACGGCCCCGCTTTGTCATCCTTCGGGGGCCTCTCCCTGC
>NZ_FTOG01000028.1 GCF_900156655.1 Rhodobacter aestuarii
TCAACCGGGGCATTGACCCGCGAGGAGGGGACGAGCGCTGGCCGCGGCTCGCGGAAGGTGACGACCTTGACAGAGCGGCGCGCGGGCGGTTTCAGGGCATGGGTGGTTCGTGATCGGACAGACATTCTGCGTGGTCGCGCAGCACCTCGAGAATGCGGCAATTTGCGATCCGGTCGGCCCTGCATTCGCCGATCATCCGCTGCAACTCCGCCCTCAGCGCCTCGAGCCGGGCGATGCGCGCCTCGACCTCGCGCAGCTGCTTGCGGGCGACCGCATCCACCTGAGCGCAAGACCGCTCGGGGCTGTCGGAGAGTTCCAGCAGGTCGCGGATCGCCTGCAACGGAAAGCCGAGTTGCCGAGCGTGGCGGATGAAGGCGAGCCGGTCAAGCTCGGGCGCGCCATAGCGGCGCTGACCGCCGTCGCTGCGCCCGGGCTCGGGCATCAGGCCGATCTGTTCGTAATAGCGGATCGTTTGCACCTTGGTGCCGGTGCGCTTGGCGAGGGTTCCGATCGACAGCATGGGCCTGTCTCCTGCGATGCTGGGCCGCGGTGCCTTGCGCCCCGGCGCGGGGGCGAAAAACCCGCGACACGGGTTGAACCTACAGTTGCTGTAGGTCGTATATCTGATTGCGATCGAAGACTCACCACGGAGAACGGGCATGACGACGGCGGGCGCGGGGCAACGCGAATGGCACGTGACGGGGATGGATTGCGGCTCTTGCGCGGCCAAGGTGCGCGGCGCGGTGGAGCGGCTGCCCGGCGTCTCGGAGGTGGATGTGGCGCCGATGGCCGAGCGGCTGCGGCTCAGGCTCGACGAGGCCCTGACCGCGCCCGAAAGCATTGAGAAAGCGGTGCGCGCGGTCGGTTTCGGCATCGCCCCCAAAGGCGCGCCGCCCGAGCGGCCAAAGGGGGCCTTCGTGCTGCCCGAGGGGGCGTTTGCGGCTGCGGCTGTGCCCCCCGAACCCGCGCCCGAGCCTAAACCTGAACCGCAAGCACCGGCCAAACCGGCGCCGCGCGGCTGGTGGCACAGCGCCAAGGGCCGTCTTGTCCTTGGCACCGGCGCGCTGCTGGCCCTAGCCTTGTCGGCGCGCCTCGTTCTGCCCGCCGAGATCGCGCCCTGGGCCTTCGGGCTTGCAACCCTTGTCGGCATCGCCCCGGTGGCGCGGCGCGCCGTCATGCTGGCCCGCGCGCGCATGCCCTTCACCATCGAGATGTTGATGACCATCGCCACCTCCGGCGCGCTGGTGATCGGCGCACCCGAGGAAGCCGCGGTGGTGGTGTTCCTGTTCGCCTTGGGAGAGCTGCTCGAGGGCGTCTCGGCGGACAAGGCGCGCGACAGCATCCGCGCGCTCGCAAGCCTTGTGCCGAAGACCGCGCGGCTCGAGACCGGCGGGCAGATCCGCGAGGTTGCCGCCGAAACCCTGCAAATCGGCCAGATCGTGCAGGTCCGCCCCGGCGATCATCTGCCCTGCGACGGCGTGGTGATCGAGGGCATCTCGGGGGTCGATGAAAGCCCGGTGACCGGCGAGAGCCTCCCCAGCCTGAAAGAGCCCGGCGCGGCGGTGTTCGCCGGTTCGATCAACGGCGAGGCGCTGTTGCGCCTGCGCGTCACCAAGGCGGCGGCCGACAACACCATCGCCCGCATCATCCGTCTTGTGACCGAGGCTGAGAGCGCCCGCGCCCCCACCGAGCGGTTCATCGACCGGTTCAGCCGGGTCTACATGCCCGCCGTGGTCGGGGTCGCGGCGCTGGTCGCGCTGGTCCCGCCGCTGGCGTTCGGCCAGGGCTGGAGCGACTGGGTCTACCGCGCGCTTGCGCTCTTGCTGATCGGCTGCCCCTGCGCGCTGGTGATTTCGGTGCCCGCCGCGATCAGCGCGGCGCTGTCGATGGGCGCGCGCCACGGGCTGTTGCTCAAGGGCGGCAAGGTGATCGAGGCGGCGGCGCGCGTCACCCATGTCGCCTTCGACAAGACCGGCACGCTGACGCAAGGCGCGCCGCGGGTGACCGATCTGGTCGCGCTTGGCGGTGACGAGGCTCAGTTGCTGGCGCTTGCCGCCGGGGTCGAAAGCGGCGCGAGCCATCCGCTGGCACAGGCGATCTGCGCCGAGGCGGAGCGGCGCGGCATCGCCGCCGCCCCCGCCAGCGGGGCCCGCGCCCTGCCCGGCAAAGGCGCCGAGGCCGTGATCGAGGGCACCCTCGTCTGCCTTGGCTCGGCGCGTCTTGCCGCGGAGCGCGGCGCGATGTCCGAGGCGCTGGCGACCCGGGTGGCGGGGCTCGAGGCCGAGGGCAAGACGGTGGTGATCTTGCTGCGGGCGAGCGCGGCGCAGGGTCTTGTGGCGCTGCGCGATGAGCCGCGCGCCGATGCGGCGCTGGGGCTGGCGCAGTTGCACGCGCTTGGCCTGTCGACCTTGATGCTGACCGGCGACAATGCCCGCACCGCGCAAGCCATCGCGGCGGAGCTTGGCGCAGAACTTGGCCTCGCGCATCGCGCGCAGCTTCTGCCCGAGGACAAGCTCACGGCGATCCGCGCGCTTGCGACGGCCGGGCGGGTGATGATGATCGGCGACGGGATCAACGATGCCCCCGCGCTGGCTGCGGCAGATGTCGGCGTGGCGATGGGGTCGGGCACCGATGTCGCGCTCGAGACCGCCGATGCGGCGCTCTTGCGCAACCGCGTCGGCGATGTGGCGGGCTTGGTGCGCCTTGCCCGGGCCACGATGACGAATATCCAGCAAAACATCGCCATCGCGCTCGGTCTCAAGGCGGTGTTTTTGCTCACCACGGTATCCGGGGTCACCGGGCTCTGGGTCGCGGTTCTGGCCGACACCGGCGCCACCGTGCTGGTGACGATGAACGCGCTGCGGCTTTTGCTGTTCCGCCCGGGCGCGCAGACGCAACGCCCCTGAATGGACCGCAGCTGCCTCATCGCCGCGGT
>NZ_FTOG01000012.1 GCF_900156655.1 Rhodobacter aestuarii
CAGAAGCAGAGGCCAATTTCTACGAAGCTCTGGAAGCTGAAGCCATGGCCGCGTAACTAACCCAAATAAGCCTCCGGCAAACCCGGGGCGGTTCAATCTGGTCTTAACCACTCAGTCTCTCAGGTAGTCGTAGGCTTGGTCCGCCAAGTCCTTGAGCTGGGCAATCTCAGCCTCAGTCAGCGCCTGTTGTGGCATGAATTCATCCCGCACCCATTCCCCTCCTCCGACCTTGACCGAAAGGCTATAGGACGCCTCACCCATCGCAAGAAGCCGAAAGCCCCATCGCGTCACCCCGTTCAAACCCTTGACGGCCTCGCGCAGCGCCCGCTTGCCAATCGTTTCTGCCTGCTTTTGCCCTGGTAAATCACTGGATTTCAAAACGATATAGTAAATGGAGCCCCACATCGGAGAACTCGGGGAGCCGCCTCCGCCCGCTTCCATGCGAAAATCGAGGGAACTTGTCGGCGGACCGACATAGAAGCTCGTGACCTTGTAGGTCCAGGAGGCGTCCGGGTGGTAAACATGCAGCACTCCCGACGGCAAAGCGAAGCCCGATCCCTGTGTCCGGACATGGAACTGAATAGGGGTTGGCGCACCATGGGTGCTGATGAACGCTGTTCCGGGCGCATAATTTTTGATATCGCGCAACTGCAGCCCATCGGCGGAACGTCCGCTTCCCCCTTCACGACGCTCGTTGAGAAACGCGCGCCAGTCCTGAGCCTTGGAGAAATCAAAGCTCGTCTTTTCCAAAAAATTCTCCAACCACTGCGGGTTTTCCCCCATCCTGTTCTCCCATGCTGGCCGTTCTGTCACTCTTGCGCGAGATAGGTTGCAATCTCGGGGAAATATTCCGCCACGATCTCCATCGTCGCGGCATCGGGGCGTTTTCCGCGGACGTGCCGCAAGAACCTCAGCGTGTCAGCCGGGCTCGAGACGGGCAATGATCCCAGACCGCGCTGAGGATCGTAGCAGGGCGCGTCGAGTTCCAGACGGCCCTGCATCACGCCGTTGATCTGAAAGGCCGAAGAGCAGGCCGTATCGACCAGTCCAGCACGGCGCAATGCGCGCAGCCACTCGAAGGACGGTTGGCAGCTCGCCTGCACCGCACTCAGGGCCGCCGCAGATTGGGCCACACGCGCTTTCGCAGCCCTCAAAACCGGGCCTCCGCATCCCTGTTCCCCGTCCTGACAGTTTCCGCGTGCGCAGAACTCCACGATCTGAGGTGCAAAATGTGACTCGTGCCAGAGCGGCGCGGAATCAAGCATAGGGCCGTCGAACGGGCCGCTGGTGGCGGCGACCAGCCCCGGCAAGGTCGACAAAAATGCCTCCACCGCGGGTGGCCGCAACGCCTCGGGCCAAGA
Source organism: Rhodobacter aestuarii (assembly GCF_900156655.1). GTDB lineage: Bacteria > Pseudomonadota > Alphaproteobacteria > Rhodobacterales > Rhodobacteraceae > Rhodobacter > Rhodobacter aestuarii. The sequence goes on from NZ_FTOG01000012.1 coordinate 1,362, forward strand.
CGCAACACGCGCCGCAATGTGCGGATCGGCCGAAAAAAAGCCACGATCCCCCTCTTCGATCGCTGCTGCAACGATCTGCGCAGTCTCGGCCTCACCGATATCGCGCACAAGCAGCGAGGGATAGCCGTAATCCAGCGCAAGCCGCACCCGCGCGTCCCGGTCTGCGACCGGAGCGGTGGCAGCGCAGTCGTAGGAAAACAGCGCCACATATTGCCAAGGGGCTTCCGCCCCAAGCCCTACGGACGTTCCGTCACAGGCGATCCGACCGTCACGCGCGGGGATTTGGCGCTGGCTGACGATAAAAAACGCTGCAACTGCGGCGACCAAAGCGGCTCCGGCGAAGACGATTACGGGACGTGACAGGGTCATGCTTTTCCTTCAGTTCAGGTCAATGCGTCCGGCCGAGAGCTTGATATGCGCCCCGGTCAACTCGATTTCACCATTGCTCTTGAGTACCAGCCGGGACGCGCCGCAGCGCAAGTCAATCTGGTCCTTCACATGCATGTAGCGTCCTCCGCCGATCGTTTCGAAGCGATCCTTGCCGATTGTCTCCTTCGCCGATGCTCCGACACTGAGGTGATAGCCGGTGCCCACAACCAGTGACGCGCTGTCGCCAACACGCGTCGTCGCTTGTGTCCCGATTTGCTGATTGAAAGACTTGGCCACCATCACACGATAGTGCCCGCGTCCCGGATCCGCGCCGCGCGGTACAGTCGCGCTGTAGGCCTGTTGCAAAAGCCCCTCGTCAAAGGGTGGCATCGGCTGGGGCGCGGTCAACTGCACGCGGCTGGCCCCGATCACCACCATCGCGTCACCGCCGACCTGCGTGACCAGATCCTTGCCGATCTCGCTCAGCTTGCAATTGCCGATCGACTCGATCTCGGTAACGTCGACACGCTTGGCGCGGTTGTTCTCGATATGGATTTCGTGGTCTCTTTCTGCGTGTAGATAGATCTTTTCGAAGCCCAGCTTGTCTTCGAACATCAATTCGTTAAAACCCCGTCCCTGATGGGTCTTGGTCTTGAAAGCCGAACGGGTCTTGTTGGCGGGCAAGTCGTAAGGGGGCATGTTTGCGGCATTGTAAACGCAGCCGGTGACGAGCGGTTGATCCGGGTCACCGTCGAGGAATTCGACCAGAACCTCCATGCCGATACGCGGGATCACCATGCCGCCCCAGCCCGCGCCCGCCCAGTTTTGGCTGACACGGCAGCGCATCGAATAGGCACCGTCGAGATCCCAATGGAATTGCACCAAGATGCGGCCATATTCGTCGCAATCGATCTCGCCTTCGCCCACAACTTTCGCGGTCTGGGGCCCGCGCACATCGGCGCGGGTGGTTTTGAGTTCGGGCAGCATCGGCGCGGTTGAGGGCATCAACACATACTGCCCAGAATAGGCGAAACCGTCACCCTCTGTGCCCCCTGTGCCGTAATTATCCGATGTATAGGAATGGGTCGCGCTCAGGCATAGATATTCTGCGCCAGTCCCCGGCACGGTGTCGCCCGCCAGCGTGACTCGCGTCCCTGCCGCAAGGGCCGGAATATCCCCCTCGGCTTCAAACCGCCTGTCTTGGCCGCGTTCGCGACTAGCCCCAAGTCGTGCAAGCACCTTACCCCGGCCTTGGTCAAGGTAATCGCCCGGCCAATCATAGCTCTCGATCTGGCCTTGGGCATAGGCCGCATCGCCTGTCGCATGCGTGACCATCGCGGCATTCGGCGTCTTGAAATTATAGTCCGTGAGCTTGATCGCACCGGTGGTCACGCGCCGCGCCGGACGCCATGCCCAGAAATGCTCCACCTCCTCTTGGTGATGCCCCTCATCAGGGTGGTAGGGGCGGGTGCCGATGTTCGGATGGCTTTCCACCATATCCGAGAGCACCAGAGTGTGCGCACCCTCAACATGCTGGAAATGATAAGAAATACCGTGCCGCTCAAGCATCCGCGAGACAAAGGCAAAATCGCTTTCGCGGAACTGTACCGTATATTCGAGCACGGGGTAGCTGCCCGAAAGCTGCACCTCAAACGCGCCCGCCGCGGCATGGTCCGAAAGCACTTCCGAGACGATCTCGACCACGGTCTTGTTGTGAAAAATCCGCTGATTGCGGCGCAAGGTGGCCAGAAAGAACCAAGGCTGCAGCCGCAAGCTATAGCGTTGCCCGTTTTCGCCCGCGCCCAACCAGCGCGCCTCGGTCACAATGCCATCAAAAGCCCGCTCGCCGCCCGTAGTTTCCAGCGTCACAGTGGCATGGGGGCCGATCAAGGCGTCAAAGTCGATATCGCTGCTCGCAGCTAAGCAATCGACTGTAAAATCAAACAGATCACTCATCCGCTCGACGCCGGAAAAGCGCTGCAAAACCAATACATCTTGGCCCAAAACCGTGGACAGGCGGCCCATCCGGGCCTCTTGGGAAAGTTGGGCCATGCAATGCACTCGTAAGATCAGATGGCGCAAACCTACCCAAAAGGGCAGGTCACGCAAGAGGGAAACTGACGCAGTGGGTTGGCACGCGTGTGACAGGCGGGTGCGTGCCGAGGCGGGGCTGCTTCGATGACAGGCGAGAGGCCGCATCCGCTTTCGCCAATTTGCTGCGGGTGCGATGCCGCAACGTCAAGGTCCGGAAACCGCCCCTCACGTTGGTCTTGGCCTCGCAGACATGGTCGGCCCTTACCGGCCGGTCGGGGTAACGCTGTCCGCCGCAAAGCGGTCGGCCACCCAAGGTATCGTCCGAACGCGCAAGGGCGTGTAGCGTTTCTGGGTAAGGGCCTTGGCCAGGGTTGGAAAGGCCTGTTCGGGACGCGAAATTTGAAGCCGCGCCGTCAAATTTTCAGCACGATACCTCTACCGTAATGCTCAACCAAATAGATAACGCCTGACGCTACTGTTCTAACCGTCCAGAGAACAAGTAATAAGGTAATCTGCTCAGATCTGAGCCAGGTTTACCATCGAGAAGTGAGCAATCTCAGATACTGGATCGTCGGTCTGTTATGGGGCAAGGGTGGGTTTCACGTCATCTTCTTTGCGGGCTGCGACGGCTGAGCTTGCCTCGGTAAGCGCAAGCTGGTTTGAACTTGGGCTCGGCGATACCGCACGCGGGTAATTCCTGGTTGTATTGCGCGACAGCCAGTCCGTCGTGAAACCGTCACGGACGGGCAAGTTGTCCCGAAATGTCCAAAGTCGCATGACGCTCAAAGCATCCATGTCGATCACGCCAAGGTCTCCCGACAAATCGCGTCGGGGGAAGCGGTCCACATGGAGCAACTCTCGGCGACCTTCAACGATGTCGCGTGCCATAGCAACCAAGCGCAAAATTAAAAGCGGGTGCGTTGGCGGGTATAATCCTGAAAGAGGGATTTTATTCAATCGTTTCAGGGGGAAGTGGCGGAGAGACAGTCCTTCTTTTTGGGCGCGCTTGTCGGTTAAGCAATTGAAATAAAATGAAAAAGATTTTGGCGGTATTGCGCTTTGTATAGCAAAATGTATAGCAAGTTTTGATGGCCTTAGAAAGAGAAGAGGGGCCCTATTACTGGGGAATGGCTGAGGTCCACCGTTCCGGCGCCCCATCCCTCCTTTGTCGCTCGGTGCGCGTTTTATCCTTGCGCTTCATTCGCAGGAATGCTGGTCCCGTTGTCCCGTTGTCCCGTTGTCCCGTTGTCCCGTTGTCCCGTTGTCCCGTTGTCCCGTTGTCCCGTTGTCCCGTTGTCCCGTTGTCCCGTTGTCCCATGCTGTGAGGCTGGTTGTGCTCGGTGGCAGAAGAACCCCGCCCAGGATTGACCCCGCGACCGCGTCAGGCTGTGCTTACCATTTGGCACAGGATTTCGAACATCACTGAAGCCCCAAGCCATGCGGTCCCGCCCGTTGGGTCGAAGGGCGGTGACACCTCGACAAGATCGGCCCCGATGATGTTGACCCCATCAAGGAGGCGGACCACCTGCAGGGCTTGGAAGGAATTCGGCCCGCCAATCTCGGGCGTGCCCGTGCCCGGTGCGAAGGCCGGGTCAATGAAGTCGATGTCGTAAGACAGGTAGGTGGGCGCAGTGCCGACGATCTCGCGCGCCTCGGCCATGACGTCTTCCACCCCGCGCTGATGAAATTCCTCGATTGGGATCACCCGCACGCCAACGCTGGCGGCAAAGTCGCGGTCCTCGCTGTCATAGGTGGTGCCGCGAATGCCGATTTGCACAACCCGCTTGGGATCGAGCAGGTTTTCCTCGATCGCGCGGCGGAAGGGCGTGCCGTGGGTATACATATTGCCGCCGAAATAGCTGTGGAACAGATCGGTGTGGCTGTCGAAATGGATCATGCCAAGCGGTGCCGCTTTGCCGAGCGCGCGCAGGATCGGCAGCGAATTGAGGTGATCACCCCCGGCGGTGAGCGGGAGGATGCCGTGGGCCATGATCACCTCCATGAACCGGGTGATCCGTGCCATCGCATCGTGGATATCGGCCGGGTTGGGGGCAATATCGCCCAGATCCGCACAATTCATCGCCTCAAAGGGGCGCACACCGGTCGCGCCATTTTGCGCGCGGATCATGGTGGAGCAATCGCGCAATTGCCGTGGCCCGTGACGCGGACCGGGGCGGTTGGTGGTGCCAGAATCCCACGGGCTCCCGATTAGACCGATCTGCACCTCTTGCAGCCGGGGATCGTCAAGCGCCACATAGGGCAGCCGCATAAAGGTGGGCACACCCGCATATCGCGGCAAATCAAAGCCAGAAACCGGATGAAAGAAGGGATCGCTGGGCATGTTCGGCTCCTTTTGCATTATCGGGCTGCCACCGGCGCGTGTGGGGTCGGTGGCAGCATTCGTTTGAGACGCTATGCGGGCGAGGAGAATTCCTCCACTGCTGAAAGCACCGATAGGATCAATCCGAGCGGGCAAGTGGCGCGTTTGCGGCCAATGTGCGCCGGGACTACCCTGAAAGAGCGCAGAAGAACGACGCGAACCTTGGGACCAGGTGGGACTGGTTTTGCGTCAGTCTGGTCAGAACCACCGCTCCGACGCCTCATCCCGCATCCAGAAGTTCACGCAGCTTGCGCACGCGCTCTGGTGTGATCTTTGGGTCGCGCCCCGCACTGATCACCCGGATGAATTCGATCCACGCCTTCTCATTTTCAGAAAGCTGGTCCCACTGTCCCAGTGGTCCCATCGGTGTGATGAAGAGATCGGTCATTTGCTGAAGATACCCCGCAGGGTCGTCCGCCCTCGCGCGGTCATGCGCGGATCGCTGTTGCCAGACGCATCGCGCAACTCCTCAAGCCAAGCGCGTTCATTGGCCGTGACCGGCGAACCGAAGATCTCGATGATGGCCTTTGCCGCCGTCGCACCCACTGCCTGCTCGAGCGCGATGCGTAAAAGATAGGCCGGATCGACCTCGAGCGCTTTTGCCAGCGACGGCACCCGGTCTAAGGGTAACTTGCTCTTACCGGATTTGAGGATCGACACGAAATTCGCATTCGCAAAGCCTGCCTCGGCGGCGATTTCGCTTTGGGTTTTGCGATGCGCTAAGGCGTCAACGCGGTCGGTGATGAAGCGCGCGACTTCGCTGTTTTTGAACGGTGTGGTCATTGGTTTTGTCTCACGTTTATTGCTGATGAGACGACCGTATCGAAGCGCGCGCACCGCGTCGGGTGGGACTTGCATGCACGACGATGGGAAGTGCAGCGAGACCGAAGTCCTAGGGAAAAGGCAAGGGCGTTATGGGGATGCAGCCAGCGCCAGCCGGTTGGGGATGCGCGAACCCTCCAGTCCTGAGAGGCGAGGCACCCAATGGCGATGGTGCAGCATTATTTGCTGAGAGCTTCGGCATCGAAAGCGCTTGCCCCTTCGTTATCGAACTCAGCACATTCATCTCGGTGTCCAGCCGATGATCAGGACACTCGGCAAGACCGTTTGTTTCATATTCACGTCTTTTGACACCATCTCAGCTCACCTCGATCCACGATGTCATACCTGCCGCCGCATGGGCCAGCATATGGCAATGCAGCAACCATTTGCCGGGGTTGTCTGCTGTGAAGGCGATTTCGTGACTTGCTCCGGCCTCGGTGAGGAGCGTGTCGCGCATCGGCCCAAATCGTTCCCCTTCCAGCACTTCGCGGAAATGCATCCCGTGGAGGTGCATCGCATGCGGGAAGGCCGTGTCATTGACCATCCGCAGCCGCACCGGTTCCCCCAAGAACAGCCGCGCGAAGGGGGGATCGACCGGGCCAGCTTGACCGCCAAGGGTCCAAAACTTGCCGCTTTGCATTAGTCCGCGCATCCGGCTCATCGGCATTCGGCCCATTGCACCACCCTCGATCTTCATCTCAAGCGGGCGCGCTTGCGCCAAATCGGGTCGGTCCATTTTCGGGTTCGGGGGTAAGGCTGCGGGCGGGGCTCGGCGGCTTCGGCTTGCCGCCCCGGTAATCTGGACCCCAACCTGCCGAGACCACTGCGCATCATTGCCAAGCCGCTCGATTGCGGCCTCTTGCCCTTCCGCAGTGACATCGACGATCAGGTCGATACGTTGAGCGGGCGCAAGCACGATCTCCTGAGCGACGGGCTCTGGCGCGGGCAGCGGCATCCCGTCGAGCGCCACCTGCCAGCCCGAAAGCCCGGTCAAACGCAGCACGAAAATACGTGCATTGGCGGCATTGATCAGACGCAACCGCAAGCGTTCGTGGCGTTTGGCGCGCAGGGTCAGGGCAAAGCGGCCATTCGTCCCAATCAGATTGCCAAAGCGCCCGCCATGGCTGAGATCCATCGGATGGCTGAAATCCGGCGCGATTTGCGCGGTCTGTGGATCGAGCAACCAATCGTTGAACATCAGCACCTCATCTCGATCAACATCCGGCGCGTCGCGTTCTTGGACGATCAGCGCGCCAGACAGGCCGCGCGCGACCTGCTCCATCGAATGGGTATGGGCATGATACCAATAGGTTCCCGCATCGGGGGCGACGAAATCGTAATCGAAGCTGGCGCCGGGGGCCACGGCCTCCTGCGTCAGCCCCGCCACGCCATCCATCGCATTCTCGATGCGTATCCCGTGCCAATGCACCGAACTTGGCACCTCAAGACTATTGACGAAGCGCCGCTGCAGACGTGTGCCTTGCGCAAGGCGCAGCTCCGGCCCCGGAAGCCGCCCGTCATAGGACCAAACCTCGGTTTGGGGGTATCCCTCGGGAGCGATTTGGGCCAGCGCGCGCTGCGCGGTGAGCGGGATCGGGGCAGGATCGGCAAATCCCGCTCGGGCAGAAAGCGCCGTCGCGCCCAGCCCGGCCAGAACGGCGCGGCGTGTCAGATGAAAATTTTGCATGTCACTCGATCCCGTTGGCGCGCTGCAGTTCACGGACATAGGTCACGATATTGCCCACATCGGCGCGCGTTAGACCCGCTTGCGGTGGCATATTGCCAAAGGGCCAGTGATGTGCCCGCACGCCCTGCGTCACTGCGAGGAAGAATGCTGCATCCGCGTGGTGACCCGGTTCATAGATCCGGTGCACCAAGGGCGGTCCCATCCCCGCGCGCCCGGTGCCATTGGAGCCATGACAAGCGGCGCAGACAGCGTCGAAGGCGCGCTGGCCCATCTGGGCTTGCGGCGACAACGTCTCGGGCAATTGCGCTTCAACGATTGGGGCGCCAAGCGCAAGTTCAGACAGCGGACGCGGATTGGCCTGCGCCTCGGTGACCGGCGATTGCAGAAGGAGTGCGGCGGAAAGCGCGAGGGCCGTGCCCCCACCCGCCAAAAGAAGCGTGTGTTTCATAGAAGACTCATGCGTTGACGGCGCTGAATTGCCGTCGTGTTGGAAACAGCCCAAGGCAATGGGCGCGATGCAGGAGTCTTACAGGCGGGGTGGACGGGGGTCCGGGGCTAAGGCACTTTGTGCGTCAGCCGGTGGCAAGGCGTGAGGCCGTTGGTTCAGACGCAAAACCGCGCCGGGCAGAGCGAAAGCCGTCCCTTGCATAACGGGGGCGGCGCACCCCGCACAGCTCGCGCACAAACCGTTTTGCGTGCAATCCTGTCCCGCCTGTCCGCCCGCTGTATCGGGGCAGTCGGCGCAATCAGTGGCAATGGTCAGCGCCATTACCGCTTCCCCATGCGGCATCCCCTCATGGGCCATTGCCGCCGCAGGCTGCGGGGCAAGAACCATGACAAGGCCCAAGGTCAAACATATGAACAAGGCAAGGCAGCGCAAGGTTATCTCGTGTCTAAAGGTGATCGCGGGGCAACCGCCATATCTTGATCGCATGGATGGCGCGCCAAGACCATTGTTTTCAACGCTGATCAGCGCGCCGGGCTATCAGGTTGGCGCAAACCCCGCGTCGGCCAGGGCCTCAGCCAAAGCTGCGCGCTGCGCGGAACTGGTCACCTCTACTTTGCGGCTCGGCGGGTCGGCTTGCACCACGGCACTCGGATCAACCGCTTGAATCGCCTTGGTCACGCCGCGGGCACAACCGTCACAGGTCATGGTTTCGATGTGGAACTGCATGAGGGCTCCTTTCTGGGTGCGGATCATGCGATTTGAAATAGGGCTTCCCACAGTTGGAAGGTCAAGCCTCGGTCGGCTCGGTCACGAAATCGTGGGCCTCTTGACCTTCCCATGATTGGAAGCCCTAATTTGTGCAGCGGACCGAACCTACACAGGAGGCCGCGATGAAAGATACTGCCACCAGATCTGACACGGCGATGACGCTCAGCTTCGAAATCGAGGGGATGACCTGCGCGTCTTGCGTCGGGCGTGTGGAGCGCGCCTTACGGGCGGCACCGGGGGTGCAGTCGGCGAATGTCAACCTTGCCACCGAAAAAGCCGAAGTCGTAGGCGAGGCGCTTGACCGCGCGGCTTTGGTCGGCACCATCGAACGGCTGGGCTATGATGTTCGGCCCCATGAAGTCGCGCTTGAGATCGAGGGGATGAGTTGTGCGTCTTGTGTCGGGCGGGTGGAGCGCGCACTGTTGGCTGTGCCGGGCGTGACAAAAGCAAGCGTCAATCTGGGAACTGAACGTGCGCAGATCACCGGCACGGCGGCGCCTGCGGCCCTGATTGCCGCCGTCGATCAGCTTGGCTATCCGGCCCGTCTGGCCACGGCTTCGGCGGGCCCGGCTGAAACCGCCAGCGCGCGCCGCGAGGAAGAGGCCGAGCAATTGCGCCGCGATCTGCTGGTGGCGGCAGTGCTGACTTTGCCCGTCTTTTTGATCGAAATGGGCGGCCATCTTTTTGCCCCGGTCCATGCGGTGGCGATGCAGACATTTGGCCAACAAGGCAGTTGGCTTTTGCAAGCCGCGCTCAGCACGACCGTCATGGCCGGACCGGGGGCGCAATTCTATCGCAAGGGGGTGCCCGCGCTTTTCAAGGCGGCACCCGATATGAATAGCCTTGTGGCCGTGGGCACACTTGCGGCTTGGGGCTATTCGCTGGTGGCGACTTTTGCGCCGGGGCTTTTGCCCACAGGCACGGTGAATGTCTATTACGAAGCCGCGGCGGTGATCGTGACGCTGATCTTGTTTGGTCGCTGGATGGAGGCGCGCGCCAAGGGGCGCACCTCGCAGGCCATCGCACGGCTGGTGGGGCTGCAACCGCGCACCGCGCGTGTGGTGCGCGCCGCAGATGTGCAAGAGATTGCCGTGGCCGATCTGAAGGCGGGTGATATCATCGATTTGCGCCCCGGCGAACGGGTGCCCACCGATGGTGCGGTGACCGAGGGCACAAGTTGGATCGACGAAAGCATGCTGACGGGCGAACCCGTCCCCGTAGAAAAACGCCCCGGCGATCAGGTCACGGGCGGCACTGTGAACCAGACCGGCGTGCTGCGGCTGCGCGCCACCGCCGTGGGGCAAGAGACAATGCTGGCCCAGATCATCCGCATGGTCGAAGAGGCGCAAGGTGGCAAGCTGCCGATCCAAGGGCTGGTGGATCGGGTCACACTTTGGTTCGTGCCGACAGTGATGGTGCTTTCTGCGCTGACCTTTGCGGTGTGGCTGATCTTCGGGCCAAGCCCTGCGCTCAGCTTTGCCTTGGTCAATGCGGTGGCGGTGCTGATCATCGCCTGCCCCTGCGCGATGGGGCTGGCCACGCCAACCTCGATCATGGTGGGCACCGGGCGGGGCGCGGAGATGGGCATTCTGTTTCGGCGGGGTGCCGCGCTTCAGGCTTTGCAAGATGTGCGCGTGGTGGCCTTTGACAAGACCGGCACGCTGACCGAGGGCAAACCACGCCTGACCGATCTGGTGCTTGCGCCTGATCAAACCCGCGCAGAGGTGCTGGCCGCCATCGCCGCACTGGAGGCAAAATCAGAACATCCAATTGCCCGCGCCGTGGTCATTGCCGCCGAAGAGAACGGGCTGTCCCTGCCGCAAATCGACGGGTTCGAAAGCCACACCGGACAGGGCGTTTGTGCACATCTGAACGGAACACGGCTTGCCATCGGCTCGGCGCGGTTCATGGCCACGCTGGGGCTGGACCCTGGCCCACTGGCCGAGACAGCCGCGCAATTTGCCGAAGAGGGCAAGACCCCGAGTTTCGCGGCGCGCGGTGCGCAGGTGGTGGCGGTGCTGGCCGTGGCCGACCCGGTGCGCGACAGCGCCCCGCAAGCGATTGCCGCGCTGCATGGGCTGGGGCTGAAAGTGGCGATGATCACCGGCGACACCACCCGCACCGCGCAGGCGGTGGCGCGGCAGCTTGGCATTGACGAGGTGGTGGCCGAAGTGCTGCCAGAGGGTAAGGTGCAGGCGCTTGACCGGCTGAAACGCATCGGACCGCTTGCCTTTGTGGGCGATGGTATCAACGATGCCCCGGCGTTGGCCTCCGCCGATGTTGGCATTGCCGTGGGCAGTGGCACCGATATCGCGATCGAGGCCGCCGATGTGGTCTTGATGTCGCCGCGTTTGGGCGCGGTGCCCGAGGCGATTGCGCTGTCCCGCGCGGTGCTGCGCAATATCCGCCAAAACCTGTTTTGGGCCTTTGCCTATAACACCGCGCTGATACCACTGGCGGCCGGGGCGCTTTGGCCAGCGTTTGGGCTGCTACTCTCACCCGTCTTCGCCGCCGGGGCGATGGCGCTTTCCTCTGTCTTCGTTCTGGGCAATGCGCTGCGGCTCAAGCGCTTTGCACCGCCCCAAGGAGGTCAAACATGAATATCGGTGACGCGGCCAAGGCCTCGGGCGTTTCGGCCAAGATGATCCGTTACTATGAATCGATCGGGCTGATCCCCGAGGCGGCCCGCACGGATTCGGGTTATCGCAGCTATGGCGCGCGCGAGGTGCAAATTCTGCGCTTCGTGCGCCGCGCGCGCGATCTAGGCTTTCCCGTGCCGGTAATCGAGGAATTGCTCGCCCTTTGGGGCGACCGGGATCGGCACAGCGCCGATGTGAAACGGCTCGCGCTTGACCATGTCGAAAGCCTTGAGCGCAAGATCGCCGAGATGCAGGCAATGGCTGACACCTTGCGCCATCTGGCCGAGGCTTGCTGCGGCGATGCTCGCCCCGATTGCCCGATCCTTGAAGATCTGGGCGGCCCGACTGCCCCCTGACGCGCCCAGCAAGGAACCGGGGAAAGGGGGGCAAGCCGTTGGGCCCATGAGACCAGACGGGCAGACCGCCCCACCAAGCGTATGGCGCTCTTCGATGAACCAAGGGCCATGAGATCGCCTAGGCTCTCATCACGCAGTCCGCAGAAGGTTGCGTTTGGGTTGCCTTTTGGTTGCGTTTTTGGGCAAAACGATAACAAAGCTGTAACAAAATACCCCAAAAGAGGTTGCGTTTTGCGCAAAAGACCCGAAAAACGCAACCTTGCGCAACCACAAAACCCAATAAAATAAGGGCTTTCGAGCCATCAGGTTGACAAAAATCACCGAAAACACTTTTTCGGCCCCAAAATGCAACCTGAAGCCCCCTCAGAAAAGCAACTTTGGGCCGTTCTTCCCTTACGAAACGGACCGCAGGAAACGGCACCCAAAATCGAAATAAGGCAAAATACGATCGAAAGAGGCACGCGCGTTTTGATGCGTATGGCGCGGATTTCGATTTTGGTGGTCTGTCTGCGCAGCACCGCAACCGAAAGGAGGCGTGGCGCAGGTCCGGGGAAAAACCGAAGCAGCTAAAGAGCTCCGTAGCTTTGTTGCGGACCAGCTAAATAGCTAGATCCACCAACGGACCTTCTGCTTGATCTGTCAGAGCGCGTGGGGCGGTCACTGGCGAGTCTGATGTGCGCGCAGCACTGTGACCACCTGAAAGACTGTGGATGTCGCTCAGCGCGCGCCCCAGTGAGTCTGGCGAAGGTTTCGCACGTAGAGCGGTGAAGCAACGCCGCCGGGCGTCTCGAATTTGCTTATCGAAGGGGTGGAGTGTTGGCGCGCCGGGCGCGGTCTGTTGCCTTGCGGCTGCGTGCCTGCGCCCTCCACTCTTGGCACGCCCTACAGGCGCACACAAAGGCGCAGGTGCAAATTTGTGCAGCTTTTTTCAACCGATCTGGGGTCGCGTCAGGGTGCTGCCAGATCGCGATTTGCCTTCCCCGAAAGGAATGACCGATATCATCGCAATATCGCTCCTTCTAACTGCTCTATAAGTGCTTACTATACACCCATCTACTCACCACACCCTCACCCCTACACACCATACCTCCCCCAAGCCGTAGCCTCACGCTTCTCTAGGCTTACAAGAGCCACGTTCACCACCTTGTTCATCTCTTCCCAAGCAACAAACGGTGGCGTGAGACGCTTGCCTGCAAAATTTCGTCGACGCGCGGCGGTTTTCTTGCCTGTCAGCACGCGCACCATCTTCGTTACGCTGCGCTTTTGTGTGGCCGCGTAAAGCTCCGTTGCGCAATCCATGCGCATCAAACCGATCACCCCGGTTCTCAGATACACCTGTGCACGCCAGTTCTGCTTCGTATTGCGCAGCGCCTCGACACCTCTTGTGACTTTGCGGTCTTGCGAGAAGGTTGGCAGTTTGAACTGAAAGTAGCGTTTTTGAAGCTTGCTTGGTCGGAGTGTTTTTAACGAGGCAATGTCTGAAACGCCGATCGCGCCCAGTTCCCCGTCTTTCAGCGTCGCTTCAATCCTCACCCGCTGTCGGCCCTCTTCAAGCTGAACCGGGCCGGTCGTGGGGTGCTGCGTGTCGATCACCTTATCCATCAGGCGGATCATCACTGGGTCGGTTTTGGCGCCAAGATACATCGTGCCATCTATCGCGGGTGGCAGGTGATCCTCCGGCACGAAGCCCAAGAGATCGGGTTCTTGCGCACGACCAGGGCGCACGAGCCTCTGAACCCCTTTCTTCCCCTTTGCGAAAACCGAGCGCGGGCGGCTCATCGTTGCTGCCCAGATGCTCCGGTCGGTCCAGATCGTGCGCTGCATCGCGCCCAAAAGAGTCGCACGCGCGTTATCAGCCGGATCGGTGGGATAGGCATCGACACTGATCTCCATGCCTGTCACGCGCGACTGTGATGCCTCTCCGAACGTATCTTGCAGCGCTTTATGGATCGCCGTGACCACCGCCATGCTTGGGGGTTCTTGCACCTTGATCCGGCATTCTGTGAAGACACCGCCCAATCCCTCGTCTGCGGGAGCGATATGGCTGTCCCGGTCGAGAAAACGCCGCAACACATCTTGCACATACCGGGCCTGCGTTTGCTTGGTGAAATGCACCCGAAACTCGATCCAGTCAAAAACGGCGCGGAACCGATAGGCGCTGAGATCCAGCTCGGGCACCAATGCGACGCGGCCTTTCAAGCGTTTTTGCCTATTGCGCAGCACCCGTAACTGGTGCCCCAGCAGCAAGGGCCGCGTGCGTGTTTTTGCGAAAGGAAGCGGGGCGTTGGTCGGCAATGTCATGCCGCCCTCGTAGCCAGAGTCCGCAGCCGGTCGCAAGGGCCATCCAGCGTGACCGGTTCATCGGGTGAATGCTGCCCCGGTCCGCCGGGGAATGGCAGCACAGCGGGATTGATCGCCAGCGTTCGTTGAAATGGCCGCCAAAGGCTGTGATCTCCGGCCCCCGTATCTCTGATCGGTTAAATTAGACGGGGACCACCACCCAAGGCCCTCCCAGACTCCCGCAGCGAGTCACTGGCTGCGCTTGTGGCGCGTCTGGTAGGTGGGGTGCAGAAAGCACCTCAGACTCACCAGTGACTCGCTCCGGGGCTCTGAGGGGCCATGCTCTGGGCGTGCAATATCGAAGTCCTAGAAGGATGGCGCAGCTGCGATGGGGGTGCGTTTGGTGCCAGCCATACTGGGGCGCTTATGTCCTCCACTCCCTTCAGCGCGATCACGGTGTTACGGGGCTGCCTCATGACGCAGTGCGCAGAAAGAAGATCTGTCAGCTATAGACGTCAAATCTGTGCCGTCAAAGGCTTGCACGACTGGCGGCCTTCAAACTGATCGGATTGATGACCCTTGGCGGTGGGCAGTGGTCTCGAACCACATTCTCTTTGGAAGAACAGAACGATTAGCAGTCGCCTCCGGTCCCCGACCGGTTTACCCACCCCGTGAGTTAGCGACTGTATGTCCGTTGCGTTTTCATCGCGGCATTGATGCCTCAGGGCGGCTTCGGTTGTCAACCATCGTCGTTGCGTCGCTCTCTATGTGTGACGCTGTAACCTCGATCAGATACCGGTCGGGCGCGTTGTAATCTCACAAGGGTTTATCAAATCCGCAAGCGCATCTGCCTCTCGCTTGCGGGCGCGCTTGGCGCGAAGATAACAAACCTGTGACAATTGCCCCTATTGGGGAAAAATCCCCATGTGGCGCGCCTGCTATAGCGGAAGCAGGTTCAACAGCACTGCCTTCGCCAAAGCTTGATCGCGGGTGCGCGATTTTAGCTTGGCCTTGGCGGTGGCGATGTGCTTTTCAAAGGTCTTTTCCGAAATCCCGAGCCGGTAGCAGATTTCCGAGGGCCGCAGCCCATGCGCAAGCCAAGCGAGGCAGTCGATCTCGCGCGGGGTCAGCCGCACCAGCAGGTTTGGCCGCGCCTCGCGCACCGCGACATCGAGCAGGTTCGAGGCCGCCGTCAGTTCGGCCCCGAACCGATCCCAGTGTAGACGGAACATCTCGTGTGTGCGCTGGGTTTCGGTCCAGAGCCCCATGCCGGAAAAGCCGAGCCGGTGGCCGTCGAGCAAAAGCGAGGCGCCGCAGATCATACCCAGATCGGCCTCGATCTCGAATTGCTTGCGCTGTTTGGGCGAGAGCGTGGCGAGGAAGGGCGCGTAGTCCATCGGCATCCATTCGACCATGCGCGCGCCACGGTCCATCGCCTCGATCGAATGGTCGTTGTCGATTAATGCCTGCGGGCCGACGGCCTCCTCCCATTCGGCGCTGTAGGAATGGTGGAAATGCAGCCCGTCGGTGTAGCCGATCTGGTGCAGGTCGCTCGAAAGCGCCGCGAAGCCGTAAAAGAAGCCGCGCCCGCCGCGCGCCGCGAGGAACTGCGCGAAAGGGGCAAAGGGGTCGTCGGCTTGCGCCAGCGCCACGGCCAGATCAAGAAGAGCCTGCGATTTCATGGCCGTCTCCAAAGCGTGAGCGTGAGGAGGATCAACCCGGTGAAGATCAGCCCCGCGGCAACGAACACGCCTTGTGGGTCGATCGCCTGCATCAAGTTTGCGGCAAAGAGTGGCCCAATCAGCGCGCCGAACGCATAGACCACGCCATAGGCGAGATTGGCGCGTAGCAAGTCTTCACCGCGGAAATGGTCGGCCAGAAGGGCAAGCGACACGCCGAAAATCCCCTCAATGCCGAAGGCCCAAAGGAACAGCCCGGCAAGGAAAAGCGGGGTAGAGACCGCGGCCAGAACCGGCACTGCCACCGCGCCGCCAAGCCCGATGCCTGAGGCGAGCAGAAGCACCGGGCGACGGCCGATCCGGTCGGAGAGCATCCCAAACGGCACCGCGCCCAAGAGCGCGCCAAGTGCGCAGACCGAGAGTGTCAGCGCCGCGACGCCCTCGCCCATACCTTGGTGCAGCGCGAAGAGCGACAGAAGATACGCGGGAATATCTTCATACATCGAGAAAGCGAGGGCAGCGGCCATGGCAAGCGGGGCAAGACGCAGTGCCGTGCTAAAATCTTGCGGGCGCCAAGACAGATGAACCTTTGGCGCGGGCAGCAGGTTACGGCGCAAAAGCACCGCGCCGACGCTCGCAATCAGCACGGCCACAGAGCCGAAGCCCAGAAAACCGATGCCAAGCAGCGGTTGCAGAGCCGATCCAAGGATGATGCCGCCAAGAAAGGTTGCATTGTAAAAGCCAATTTCACGTCCGCGCCGCGTTTCGGGCACCGTGAGGGTGAGCCAATATTCAATCAGCCTGTAGATAAGACCGAGTGCCCCGCCAAACAAAAACCGCGCTCCGACCCAAAGCCAAGGATCTGCCATGAAAGCCATCGCGCCCCAAGCAGCGAATGCCACCCCCAGAAGCCCCAGCGCCAATCGTGTGAGTGACAGTCGGCGCAGCGCCAAGGGGATCAGAGGAAGCCCCGCGAGCCAACCCAAAGCGGGCATGGCCGCCGAAAGACCGATGAGCCGCGTCGACGCGCCCATCCCGTCAAGCGCGATCGCAATCAGTGGAAGACTGATGCCATAGGCGCAGGAAAGGAGCAAAACAGCAGCGTAAAATAGCATAATCGGCGATCTGGGAACTGGGGGAGGCACGTCTAGGTGCAATGATTGTAATGATTACAATGCGATCAGCGTCGCCCCAAAGCCCATTCTCGCGCAATAGTGTCGCAGAGCCGGGCGCGACGGATCCGAGCCTGAAGTCAGGTCAAGGCGGCTAAGTATTGCGAGATTGACACAAGCCTGCCCGACGCGCGCCAACGACAGTGAACGACGACTCTTGCAGGTTGGACGCATGCAAGACGACCAGCACGAAGTTCGGCGAAGGAGCTGCATCAGGTAGGGTATGAAAGCCCGTCACAGTTCAGTCGCGAATACGCGCGCCAGTTCGGCAATCCGCCTAAACGTGACATTGAACAGTTGCGCCTCGAGGTGGTGCACTAGCGCGCATGTCTTTGTGTTGAGTGAACCAACGCACTCCAAACGACTGGCTTTCAACAAAGCCGATCAAGCCCAATACCGCCGGTTAACTCAAGCCGCCCCAGCCACCCGTGCCGCCCTCAGGTTTCTCATCGCGCACAAGCCGTGGGTAATAGTCGCGTGGTGCGATGGGCAGGCCGAGCCCGAGCCCTTCCTCGACAACCGTCATCTGCGCGGCCACGGCATCGGCGAGGGCTTTATCTCCAAGCGGTCCCACTTGTCCCAGCTGTCCCGGGCCTTCGCTTGCAAGGCGTTCCAGCATCAGCCGCGTCGGGCGGTCGAGGCGCGGGCGTGCGAAGCCCAAATCGCGCATCGCGTCCATCAAGCGCTCCATCGTCACATCTTCGCTCCATTCAGCGCCACCCAGCGTGAAGGAAAGCCGATGCGTTACCGTGCGGTCCAGAATCACCGGGACCACATCATAGAGCGGTGCAAGGGTGCCGGACGTGCCCTTGTAAAGGATCGTGCCGTTCTTGCCGTGATTGTCCGTGTTGCCGACCATCAGGTTGAAGAGCATCTGCTGCAAAAACGTCATGCGGAACAGCCCTGGCGCGGCGCTGCGCTCTGCGATCGTGCTAATCGCGCGCAGGCTGAACTTTCGATCCTCTTGCACCGCGTTACGTTCGTATTTGAGCTCCTTG
The DNA here is from genome assembly GCF_900156655.1 of Rhodobacter aestuarii. Classification (GTDB taxonomy): domain Bacteria; phylum Pseudomonadota; class Alphaproteobacteria; order Rhodobacterales; family Rhodobacteraceae; genus Rhodobacter; species Rhodobacter aestuarii. The sequence continues at coordinate 18,994 of NZ_FTOG01000012.1, forward strand.
GGCAGCCCAAGCGCTTGGCAGAAATCCTCGCAATGTGTGCGGGTGATCTTTGCCCCTTCGAAGCTGCGATCAAACCGCGTCGAGAGGATCGCGTTGATCTCTGCGCCGGTCTCATCATCCTCAAAGGTGAGGGGCACTGGCTCGGCCACATCAAGCCCGACCGTGCGCGCCAATGTCAGCAGTGCCGCTTCATGGCGCGTGGTTTCGCTTTGAGTGCGGGGCGAGACCTTGAGAATATGCGTGGAGGGCGCGCGTGACCCCGCACGCGGCACATAATACCGCCCGTCACGCGCCACCAGCGCAAGCTTTGGCTGCACACCGGCAATCGGCGATGGGTCTCGGGTGTCATCGGGCAGCCGACCGTAGAAGTGCAGTGAGCGCAGAATGGAAAGCAGGCGTGCCGGTTCGATTTCCTCGTAATCATCGGGGAAGACGCCAGGGCGCTTGCCGGGGCCGGTGCCCTCAGGCGTCACCGAAAGCGCGCCGGGGCAGTCAGCGCCGAGATGTTCCAGAAGCCCGCCAATATCATCACGATCAAGCCCATGCACGGCCATCACGCGGTCAAGCTCGCGCCCTTCGAAAAGCAGGTTGCCAAAGAAAGCGCGCGCGTCAGCATCGCGGTAGGGTTCATCGCGCAGCGGCAAGGACATCGAGATCCGCTGCGTAGGCTGCGAGCCTGGGGCATAGGTAAAGGTGAGGCTTTTGTCGTCATGGCGCGAAAGCGTGCCCACCGGTGCCGCGAAAGCCTCAAGCCAGACATCAAGCTTCATGACCGAGCCTCGCCGCGCAAATCGATCCCAAGCGCCGCGAAGAGGCGGAGATAGGTGTCGAGGGTGGCGCTGGAGCCCCCGCGTTCGATTTTTGAAAGGTTTGGTTGTGCAACACCGGTGAGCGATGACAGCACCTCTTGGCTCATCTTCAAGGCGCGCCGCCGCTCCTGAATAAGCTTGCCAGCGTCCTGCGCCGAGCTGATCAGGCGATCTGAGGCCATCATCATGCCCATCCTTATAGCGTGATGACTATATTCTGCACCGATCCCGTGCTGATGCAAGTAAATATATGCAATCAGCTATATCGCGTGCAGCGTGAGGCGGAATCTCACGAATTATAGCTGATTTGCTATTCCTGAGTGGAATATAACGCCTGTCAATGGCCAAATTGTCGCAGTGCGCAAATGCCTATAGCGGCGGTGTCGGTGTCGGTGTAACCATTGACTCCCGCAACGGAGAATCACGATGGCCCTGTCTAACGCAGAGAAGGTGCGCCGCTACCGCGAGCGCCAGAAAGCAAAAAAGCAAGCGGAACTAAAAAAACCGTCGACGCAGAATACAGCAGTGTTCCAAAAGCCCTTCTTCGAGGTCTTTACGCTCGATGATCAATACGATTCACAATACGCGAATTCGCTCGAGCTTGCCGGCATCCAGCCACTCTATTTCGAAGATGACAGCGGCCCTGAAAGTGTAACTCTCGATGATCTAGGGGATCTCGATGCAGACGAGTTCAGCAATCCTTTCGGCGCGTCCCGCGGCAGTTCGCTTGGTAAAGCCGAGGTGTTAATCGGCTGCATGCTCGACGCAGCGTCTGACCTCGCTGACCGTGTCAACGAATACAAGATAAACGAGATCCGCGCACGGATTGCTGAAATCGAGAACTCCGATCTCAGTGACCCAGAGACCAAGCGCGCTGCCTTCGCGACGGTCACAGAATTGAACGCGATGATTGCCGAGCTCCGGAAAGAATTCCGCTTTTCACTTCCGCGGTGGAAAGCAGATATCTTCTTCGGCACCGTTGAAGAGTGGATGGTGCGGCCAGGTGGTATGCTGGACAGAATGAACATCGTCTTCGTAAACGGCGAAGAAGAAGAATAAGCGCGTCACCGCGCGCCCTCATGAAAATACATTGCTATCGACCCGGGTGAGTCTCGCGTTCACCCCGGACGGCCTCTTGCGCTCCTTTGAGCGCCCTCAACGATTATATCGCGCAATGCGATGACGAACCCGGAACAACCCCGTTCCACGGGCATGAATGATGCGTGCCCAGAGTTTTGTGACTGTAACGCGTTTTTTGTTTCGCGACCTCGCCTCTCCCCGCAGATCACAAGAAAGAACCTGCCGCATGATCTAACCAAGCTAGACTATTTGCCCCCATAAAAGTCCCCGCGCGCAGCGCAGTCCGGGCACCCGCCGAAATCGGCACCTATCCCCAAAAGCATCGAAACGAACGCGGTCACGACGGCCGCGAACGATCCCCTATGTTCAAAGCGCACTGCGCAGAAAGCAAAGAAATGAACTTCTCCATTAATAACGCTCAGATCCCCGCGACTGAAGCACCCCAAGCCGCCAACGGCAATGTCATCAACATGCCCGTGCGCGATCACGCTGTCTTGGCGACTGCGAGCCAAGACATGCCGGCCCCATCGTCGGCAAACGAAACCAGCCCCAAAGTGATCGAAATCCCCCAAAAGACGGACGATTCCGTCGCGGAAAAGACGATTGATGCTGAAATGTCATCGGTCCCGGCACCCTCGACGTCCAGCGCCAATCAAAAAGCCGCGCAACAAATCGAAACTGAAAGTGGGATGCCGCCTGGCTACGAACTTTGGGAAGACGGTGTTTATGCGTCGCTTGGTGACGATGCAGATCCGGTTTTAATCTGCTCCCCGCTTCGCATCGAAGCGAAGTTCGCGGATCACGACAATCGTTCTTGGGGCCTTCTTATTCAAGTGCGTGATGATGACGGTCGATGGCACGATGTGCCGGTGCTGCGCTCGGCTCTAACCAGCAGCTCCAAAGAAGTTCTCGCGCGCCTCCAAGATCACGGTCTGTCGCTCGGTAGTTCAAAAAAAGCCAAAGAGAGCCTGTTTGAAATCTTGCGGTGCTCGAAGCCCAAAGCGCGCCTGACATCGGTTCCCCGCTTTGGTTGGTCCGATGAGCGTTTTCAGAGCTTCGTGCTTGGTGACACCGTGATCGGCCAACAAAACGTTCTGCCCATGCTCGAGCATGGGCATGGGGTGTCCCAGTATCTCAAAGAAAAAGGCACGGTCGAGAGTTGGCGCGAAAACATCGGTGAAAAATGCGTGGGCAACCCGCTGATGATCCTCGCGGTGTCGCTTGCCTTCTCCGGCCCTTTGCTCAGGGGGATCAACGCCGAGGGCGGCGGGTTGCACTTTCGCGGCACTTCCTCGAGCGGCAAAACCACGCTCTTGCGCCTCGCTGCTTCGGTCTGGGGGTCGAGCGGGTTGATCGGACAGTGGCGCGCCACGACCAATGGTCTCGAGGGCACGGCGAAAGCGCTCAACGATATGGTCCTGCCGCTCGACGAGATCGCTGAAATCGCGCCGAACGCGCTGAATGAAGCGATCTACATGCTCGCCAATGGTCGCGCCAAAAGCCGCATGACAAAAAACGCGACGCTCGCCGAAGCCGCGTCTTGGCGCCTCGCGCTCATCTCCTCGGGTGAAATCAGTGTCGAAGAAAAGCTCAAAGAAGCTAAGCGCGATGCGAAGATCGGTCACGAAGTGCGCTTGATCGACATCGAAGCTGATACCCGAACTTATGGTGTCTTCGACGATCTGCACGGTGCCTCGGACGCGGCGGCATTTGCTGATGCCCTGCGTGCGGATACCGAACAGCACCATGGTGCGGTCGGACGCATCTTTGCGCAGCGACTGTCGGTGCCAATGAAGTCGGACTCTGGCGCGAAGATCGCAAACATAGTGCGTCGTCACGCGAACGCCTGGGTGCGAGAGTTGCCGAGCGCTGCAGATGGTCAAATCCAGCGGGTCGCCCGTCGCTTCGCGATCCTTGCCGTAGCCGGGTGGCTCGCGACCGAGATGGAGCTGACCGGCTGGGGCGAAATCGATGCGAGCGACGCTGCACGCGCCGCTTTCCTCGACTGGTATGAACGTCGTTTCGGCGAAAAACGCGATGCCGCCGATGCGTTTGTGATGTGCTTGAAGAGCTTCCTTGAGACCGAGCATGCGCATCTGCAGGAGATTCATGCACCTTCACTGGCCCAAGGTGAGATTAAAGGTTGGTATGATGCCACGCGCGCATACATCCCTACAGAAACTTGGTGCGCGCTCTTTCCCGGTGATGCCGGCGAAAAAGCGGCCAATGCACTGCGTGATATGGCGATATTGCTGCCCGGCGATGGCGGGCGCCTGCGGCGCAGATCTAGGCCGAGCCGTTTCATGGTGTTGACCGTTTTCAGAACATCGCCAAGGTGGATCAGATCCTTGTTTGCGCTGTTGGGCGTCAGGTCTTCCTCTTCAAGTCGCTCCATCCACCAGTTGCGGAAATCGAGCATGTCATCGCCGCTGATGTCTTGAAGCGCCTTGTCGCCCACCACTGCGATGAAATTCTTCACAGCCTTGATGCGTGGGTTCTTCCAGCGTCGCAGTTGGTCTTCTGACTTGCCAAACGTCTTGTCCTTGGCGAGCGTCCAGTAAAGATCAAGCGCCTTGCTCACCGAAAGGGGAGGCTGCTTCTCCGCGCCAAGCAGGGCGGCAGCGTCGCGCATGTCTGGCTTGGCCGGGGTGTCCTTAAAGCCCTCAATCGCCTCAAAGCGATCGCGAAGCTCTTCGAGAGGCACTTTTGCGACCTGTTCGGCGCGCATGTATCGAAAGCCGCGCGCCTCAGCTAGATCGCGCGCTGCTTCAAAGCGTGCTTCTGCGTCGGTCGTGTCACCTGCAAGTTTCGCTTCCCACGCCGCGACCATTTGGTCCACATCGCCGCAGCTTTTTGCTCCGCAGTCGATCTGGAATCCGTGTGAAGGCTCGCCCATACAAATTTACGATGCTCGACGGAGGCGTAGCGTTTTGGCACGCGTTTGTGGAGGTGTAGTATGCCTTTTGTGGTGCCCTTGCGTGTTACGATTGCCATGCTCACACCCCGATTTCTGGGGTCAATGTATAGCAAATTGTATAGCAAAAAGTATAGCAGATTTGGGGGCGCCTCTCCCAGCCTTCAGAAAAGAGCCTGTCTTGTCAGGATGTTATCTACTTACCATCTTAGGCGAATGGCGGAGAGACAGGGATTCGAACCCTGGGTCGGCTCGCACCGACAACGGTTTTCGAGACCGCCGCATTCGACCACTCTGCCACCTCTCCGCGTCAGGGGTCTTCGTGAGGCGGGGATTTAGCGCGCCGCTTCGGGGCTTGCAACCGGTTTTTTCATTTTTTTGACATCAACAGATCGGCAATCGGTGCGGTGCAGTCGAATTGGGGCTGGGAGGCGGTATCTGTGCCGGAAAATTTGCGGCTTAATGGGGGTGGGTGGGGCAAATATCGGAAAAATTTCGGCGCTTACCGGAAGGGGCTTGCCATTGCTCAGGATGCGGCGAATATCCGGGATCTGACCTATTTGGCGATAGAGATTCCGGTCATGGACGAGATTGACAGAAAGATTTGCACTCTTCTGAGTGCGGATGCGCGCCAATCCATGGCGCAGATCGGGGCGCAGGTGGGCTTGTCGACCTCGGCGGTCAATGATCGGCTGCGGCGGCTTTCGGAGCGGGGCGTGGTGCGGCGCTATTTGGCGGATCTGGACGCCGAGGCTTTGGGGCTGCCGGTCAGTGCCTTTGTCTGGGTGGCCTTGCCCGAGGCGGCGGATGAGCCGGGCTTTCGCAGCTTCATTGCCGCGCGCCCCGAGGTGACAGCCTGCCACCATGTCACTGGCCCGTGGTCCTATTTGGTGCAGGTGCGGATGCCGTCTTTGGCCGCGGTGGAAGAATTTTTGGCGCTTTTGAAGGCGGAAGGGTGGATCGCGCGGTCAGAAACGATGCTGGCGCTTTCGACCGTGGTCGAACCGCCATTCCGGCTGAGGGGCTGAGATGCTGATTTTGACAATGTTCTTGAAGGGTTTGGCGATTGGCGTTGCGATCGCGGCCCCGGTTGGGCCGATGGCGGCTTTGTGCATTCAGCGCACGCTGGCGCGCGGGTTTTGGGCGGGTGTTGCGGGCGGTTTGGGCACCGCTTTGGCGGATTTGAGCTTTGCCACGCTCGCGGCCACCGGTTTTGCGGTCTTTGAAGGTGTGGTGGCACAGATCGCGCTGCCCTTAGGGCTGATTGGCGGCACGTTTTTGATGGTGCTGGCGTGGCGCGGTTGGCCGCGCGGCGACAGCCATGCGCCCAAAGCAGCCAAAGCGCCTGAAACGCGCGGGCTTTTGCGCACCACGATCGTGACCTATGGGCTGACGATCACCAATCCGCCGACGATCTTGCTTTTTGCGGGCATTTTCGCGGCGCTCGGGTTGGCGCAGGGCACGGCGACCAGCGCGCTTGTCGCACTGGTGATTGGGGTCTTTCTCGGTTCAATGGTGTGGTGGGCGTTTCTAGCCGGTTTGGTCGCGGGGTTGCACCACCGTTTGCCGCCGGCCTTCGCGCTTTGGACGGCGCGGATTTCCAGCCTGACGATGGCGGGCTTTGGCCTTTGGGCCTTTGCGACGGCGTTCCGCTAAGCCTCAATCGGGCGCGATCAGCCCCAATCCGCGCAGATAAACGCCGATGCCGCTTTCGAGCAATTCCTCGGGCGAGAAGGGGGATTGCCCGCCCGGCGTGCCGCGTGCGTAAAGCTCCACCACCCCATGCGAAAGCGCGCGCACATGCGCGGCCACCATGCTGGCGGGCGGGCGGCGACTTTCGGGGATATGGGTTGAAAGTGCTTGCGTCGCCTTGAGCGTGACCGCTTCGGCCCGCGCGGCGCCTGCGGCCAATTCCGGCGAGCGGTTGGGCGACAGCCCACTTTCAAACATGGCCATGTAGTGGCCGGGGAATTTCTTGGCAAAGGCCAGATAAGCGCGGCCCGTGGCGCCAAACGCCGCGAGCGCCGAAGGCTGGCCGTCATTCCACGCATGTTCCATCAGATCGGCAAAGATCGCATAGCCTTGGCGGGCGCATTCCGCGATCAGATCTTCGCGGCCCGCGAAATGGCGGTAGACGGCCGCCGGGGTCACGCCCGCGACCTTGGCGGCTTCCGACAGCGTGAACCCCTGCGGGCCACGCGCGGCAATCAGTTCCAGCGCCGCTGTCACCAGCGCTTGGCGTAGATTGCCGTGATGGTAGCCTTGCTTTGCCAAACCTTCCTTAGCCATCGGCGTGGTCAATGCCCCCACAAATGACCGGATCGGGCGTGCCAATCGCCTCCATGTCCTTGCCGGGGTAATCCAGCGCCATCAGCACCGTTTGAATGGCGGCAATCCGGGCACGGCCTTTGTCATCGGAGCGGATCACCGTCCAAGGCGCATAGGCGGTATCAGAGCGGCGCAGGGTCTCGGAAATGGCAACAGTATAGGCATCCCATTTCTTCAGCCCCTCAACGTCGATCCAGCTCAGTTTCCATTGTTTGAGCGGGTCTTTTTCGCGCGCCAAGAACCGTTTGAGCTGCTCGGCCCGGTCGACCGACAGCCAAAGTTTGACCAGCGTGATCCCTTCATCGACCAGCATTTTCTCAAAGCCCGGAAGCTGGGCAAAGAAATGCGCGCGCTGTTCGGGGGTGCAAAAGCCAAACACATGTTCAACCACGCCCCGGTTATACCAAGAGCGGTCAAAAAGCGCGATTTCCCCGGCAGCGGGCAGCCGCTCGACATAGCGCTGGAAATACCACTGCGTCGCCTCCCGCTCTGTCGGTTTGGGGAGTGCGACGATATTGGCTTGGCGCGGGTTGAGGTTTTCGCGGATGCGCTCAATCGTGCCGCCTTTGCCCGCCGCATCGCGCCCTTCAAACAGCACCACAAGGCGGCGCCCGGCTTCCTTCAGGCCCCAACTCATTTTGACGAGTTCGACCTGAAGTCGGTCCATCGCCTCTTTGTAGTCTTTCTTGGAAAGCTCGGTGCGGTAGGGGTAGCTTTTTGAGAGGATTTCATCCTTGTCGGCATGCTCAATCGCTTTGCGGATCGCCTCGGGCGCCTCTTTGCGCAGGTAATGCGAGATGTCGCCCACATGTGGGATCTCGATCGCGCCTTTTGCGCTGTCCTTATGCTTAGACATGAACCCCTCCCAGCCGATGTTACGGTGCTTTACTATAAGCGCCTGCGGCTGATCGGCAAGCGCGGCTCAGCGCGCCCGCAACGCGGTGCTTAGGCCGGGGGCGTGCTGGGCAGGCATTGGCGGCGGTATTCGGTGGGGGAGACGCCAACCGCCTTTTTGAACGCTTTGCAGAAGTAGTTCGCGTCCTGATAGGCCAGATCCAACGCCACATTGACGATGGGCAGGCTGGACCCTGCCAGCAATTCCTTTGCGCGCTCAACCCGGCGTTCCTTCAGATAGGCGATGAAGGTCATGTCCATGTGCTTGTGGAACAACCGGCTCAGGTAACAGGGGCTAATGTGCACATGCTCTGCCGCATCTTCGAGCGTGACGGATTTGTTCAGATTGCGCTCGATATAGTTGCGCACCGTTTCAATGCGCGCTTCGGCGGAACTGCCATGATCCTCATCATCGGCAAAAAGCAGATCGGTGATTTCGCTGAACAATTCCTGCACCTTGTAGTGGTTGCGCTGGTCGAGCTTTTGCGCGGTCAGCGCGTCGATCTTGCGCGCCAAAGCGTCGGGCAGGGGGCGTCCGGTGCAGGCAACAAGGTCGGTCAAAATCTCCGAAAGGTCGAGCACCCCTTGGCGTGGCGCGGTTTCACGATGCGCGTGGAGCGCCTCGATCTGGCGGCGCACCAGCGTCAGGCAATCGCGGTAGGCATGGGCCTGCACCAGCGCGCCGATCCGCTCGCGCATCGTCGCCGGGTCTTGTACCGAGGCGATGGGGCTTACTGCGTCAGGCTGGGCGGGGTAGGGGGCGGGGCCCAAACGGGGCGAGGGCACCGGAGCAGGGCGGATAGTTTCTGTCGGTACCATCTGCAGACAATCTTGCACCGATTTGAGCAGCGTTTCGGTGCGCACGGGTTTGAGCAGGAAGCCATCCGCGCGTTGCTGAATGGCCGCTTGCATGATCTCAAAATGATCGTAAGCGGTGATGATCAGCACCTTGGTGGGCAATTGCTTGGTGCGCAACATCTCCAAAAGTTCCAAGCCGTTGGGGCGTGGAATGCGGATGTCGAGCAACATCAGATCAATGTGCACGCTTTCGATCAACTGCACCGCCTCGGCGCCGTTCTTGGCCTCGCCCACCACCCGCACATCGGGCAGTTCACGCTCCAAAATCGTGCGCAAAGCGCGGCGTTCCAGTTCTTCGTCCTCGACGATGACAATATCGGCCATTCGGGGCCTCCGGTCTTAGAAATCGCAAGGATCGAATTCGAGCGGCAGGCGTAGCCGCACCAACGTGCCCCGGCCTTGGCGGAACGGGCTCATGATCTCGACCCCATGGCTATCGCCGAAATACTGCTTCATCCGGGCATGGATGTTGTAGACGCCAATGCTCTTGCGCCCGCCATGATCGGCCTCACCGCGCAACACCTCTACGCGGCGCTCAGCATTGATGCCGGGGCCATTGTCGACCACGTCAATGATCACATCGGTGCCATCGCGATAAAGCGACACCTCGATCAAGCCACCGCTTTCCATCGGCTCAATCGCGTAGTTGATGCAGTTTTCAACCAGCGGGTGCAGCACCATGAATGGGCTCAGCACATTGTCAAATTCTTCCGTCGCATCAAGCGTGAAATCGAACCGGTCGCCCAGCCGGATTTTGAGCAAATAGAGATAGTTGCGGACGTGCTCCACCTCGGTGCGCAGCGGCACGAATTGCGAGCCGGAGCGCTTGAGGATGTAGCGCATCATATCGGCAAAAGCATGCACGGTGGTCTCGGTTTCCGGCGCGCCTTCGACCAAGGCCAGCCGCCCGATCGTGTTGAGCACATTGAACAGGAAATGCGGGTTCACCTGATAAGATAGCGCCTGCAATTCCGCCTCGCGCAGAAGGCGCTCCAACTCCGCCCGGCGCTGGGATTCCTCCGCCAGCCGCAGGTTTTTGGCGTAAAGCTCCTGCGTGACACCGTTGGAATAGCTTTCTTCGACGATATGCGAGGCGATGTAATAAAGCGAATAGGCGGCAGAGCGCAGCCGCTCATAGCTGATCTCGCCAATCTCGCTGTGCAGCTTTAAAAGCCCGTCGTTTTCGCTCCATGAGCCTTCGGTGGGGAAGATGTTCGACAGGTCCACGAAATCCGGGCCGCTGTGGCGTTTGTCGAGTTTGACCTGCCCGCAGATCACTGCGCCCAGATATTCGCCGCGCATGATGATCGGCGCGGCAAAATCCACAAGTTGACAGTGGCATTTGTAGATTGCCGGTTCCCCGGTCGACAGCGCGGTGCGCCCGCCGACCGCATCGCAGTGAAAGCAGCGCTCGCGCCAATCGGGGCGTTTGCGCACCGCCGAGCAAAATGGCGAAAACCCCGAGGGCTGCGTCACTGGCGCGCCATCGGGGTCCACAATCACCATCGCAACACCGACAGCGGCGGAGAAATTGTCTTGGACCTTTTGCAGCATCTCCGTGCTCATCAGGTCCGCAAGCTTGCGGCGTCGGGCTGCTTTTTCGGCAGGGCTTGTATGATCGCCCGCGCCGCCCGGTTCTGTGGCAACCCGCGCGCCACCAGAGCCCATCGTGAGCACATCCTGCACCGACCCTGCAGAATGCCCAAACGGTATGCCACTTCCCATGCTAACCCCTTCCAGTTCCGCCGCTTCCCACAGCGGTGAGAGGGAGCTGCCGGGGATGCTGACCAGACATCCTAGGCACCCGGTTTCCCGGCCTTGCTCCGACCCCGTTCCGACTCGGCTCTTTCGCCCCAAAACTTAGCGCGGAAACTAGTATGCAACATGACTTAGCGCAATTTTCCGGCTTGTTTTTGAATGATTTTTTGGCCTGTCTGGCTGGTTTGTTTGCACTTTATGTGCTGTGTGGATAGGGACTAGCCGCCGATCACGCAATTGAGCCCCGCAGACTCGACCACAGCTTTGAGCGGCAGGATCGATTCAGGGCGCAGATCTTTGGTGGCTCCCATCGGGCTTTGACGGCCAAGGAGCGTGTATTTGTTCTCACCAAAGCTGTGATAGGGCAGCAGATGCACCGTGCTGACCTTGGGCATCAGCGTCGCAAAATGGGCAATTGCGCCGATTTCGCGTTCATTATCATTCACGCCGGGCACCACAGGCACACGCACCACCGGATTGGGGCTGAGCGAGGCGGCAATCAGCGCATTTTCCAAGATGATGCGGTTATCGACGCCGGTATTGGCCTGATGCACCGCCGGGTCGATTGCTTTGATATCCATCAGCAAATTGTCCACATGCGGGATCACATCGCGGATCACCTCGCGCGTGGTACAGCCCGTGGTTTCCATTGCCGTGTTCCAGCCCTGCTCATGGCAGGCCATCAGGATTTGTTTGGCAAAGGCGGATTGCATCAGCGGCTCGCCGCCCGAAAGCGTCACGCCCCCGCCCGAGCGGCGGTAATGGATCGCGTCTTTGCGCAGTTCTTGCATCACTTCGGCCAGCGTCATGCGACGGCCCGTGCGTTTAAGCGCCTCGGTCGGGCAGACCTTGGTGCATTCGCCACATTTGATGCATTTCGACCGATCCACAAAACCGGGATTGGCCTTGGAGAGTGCCTGCACCGGGCAGACGGGCACGCATTGTCCGCAACCGATGCAGGCCGAGGCGCGGAAGAAGAGTTCCGGTTCCGGCGCCTGCGATTCAGGGTTGGAACACCAGCGGCAACGCAGCGGGCAACCCTTTAAAAAGACGATGGTGCGCACCCCAGGCCCGTCATGGATCGAATAGCGCTGAATATCGAAGACGGTGCCTTCGGCGGTGGTGTCAATGACGGACATGAGGGACTTCCTTATTTGGGGTCTGACCCTGTGGGGGAGGGCTCAGAAAGCGGGGCCACTGGCCTCTTCGATGGCGGCCATTGCCGCGCGCACGGCCGAGGTTTCGCCCAAAACGGCCAAGGTGGTGGTGGTCTGCGGGCAGGTGCCAAACAGCTCCACCGCCATCACATTGGCCGATTTCGAGGCGATATCGGCGAAGTAGAACAGATCGGGGACCGAGGCCTGCACCAGCCCCATCGCCGAGACCGGATGCTCTTCAACCCATTTGCGCACATGTGGCGCGACGCGGCGCGACAGCATGTCGAACAGGTTTTCCTGCGGGGCGTTGATGATGCGAATTTGCATGTCTCTGTCCTCGATCTTTGGGTCTCAGCGCACGTTCAGCGCTTCGACCATCACGCATTTACGGCGACGCGCGAAGGAGCGCGGCGAGGTCAGGCCCTCGCCTGTCGGCCCGGCGATGGTGAAGGTGGTATACCCTTCGCCGCCCACCCCGATCCCGGCGTAAGAGGGGCCGTTTTTCACGAAGATCGTGGTTTGGATGAGTTTCGCCATTTTCGTCAGCTTGCGCACATTGGTCGAATGCATCATCGCGGTGTGGCGGTTGCCGTGTTCCAGATCGACGGCCAGATCAATCGCGGTGTCCACATCGGGCACGCGCACCACCGGCAAGATCGGCATCATCAGTTCTTCTTGCACGAAGGGGTGATCTTTGGTCGTTTCCAAAATGATCAGGCGCACGTCGGGGCCAACCTGGATGCCGATCTGGCCCAAGAGCCACGCCGCTGATTTGCCGACGCAACCGGTTTGCGGGCCGCCTTTTTCGGTCAGCACCAATTGCGCGAGCCGCTCCACCACAGACGGGTCAGAGGCCAGCCACGCGCCATTGCGCTGCATTTCCGAGATCAGGAAATCGGCGACTTGATCGACAACGATCACCTCTTTTTCCGCGATGCAGGGCATGTTGTTGTCAAAGCTTGCGCCATTGACGATGTCTTGCGCGGCTTTCGGAATATCGGCGGTTTCATCGACCACCACGGGCGGGTTGCCCGCGCCAGCGCCAATGGCTTTTTTGCCGGTCGACATGACCGTGCGCACGATGCCGGGGCCGCCGGTGGCCACCAGCATCCGCACTTGCGGATGGGCCATCATCGCATTGGTATTGTCGATCGAGGGGGCCTGCACCGTCACCACAAGGTTTGCGGGCGCGCCGAGTGCCGCCAGCTTGCGGTTAATCAGTTTGATCGCCAGAAGCGACACGCCCTTGGCGCGCGGGTGGGGGCTGAAGACCGCCGCATTGCCCGCCGCCAACATGCCGATGGAGTTGCAGATCACGGTTTCGGTGGGGTTGGTGGTGGGGGTGATCGCCCCAATCACGCCAAAGGGCGAAAGTTCCACCAGCGTGAGCCCATCGTCGCCGCTTTGCGCCTCGGTGGTCAGGTCTTCCACACCGGGGGTTTTTTCGGCGGCAAGGCGGTTTTTGATGATCTTATGGGCCAGATTGCCCATGCCGGTTTGCTCGACCGTCAGCCGCGAGATGCGCTCCAGCACCGCTTCATCGGTGAAGATCGCGCGGATGCCTTCCACAAAGCGTTTGCGGTCACCCATCGTGCAGAAAAGGTATTTGCGTTGCGCCTCGGCAGCGGCGTTCACCGCCTCGTCCATTGTTGCAAAGACGCCATCGCCGAGTTCCAGTGCTTCAGCATCCGAGATCGACAGACACCCGGCTTTGCCTTGGCAATCGCCCGCTTTGCAGTTGGAGCAATTGCGCTCGCCCAAAGCGCGCGTCAACATGCCGCCGATGATATCATCCACCGGGTCAACGGCTTTGACAGGTTCCCAGACGCAACCCGTGGTGCCGGGTTTGGAGGTGGGCGCGGGGGCGGGGGTTTCGGCGGGGCCGGTATAGCCGCTCAGCACGCGGGCGACGGCATTTTCAATGTCTATGTCTTTCATTTTACTTGTCCTTTCGTAAGGGCCGCGCCCCAATGTCCGCGGGTCGCCGCTTGGGCGATCTGCATATCCTGCTCAACTGTACCGCCGCTGATGCCGATGGCGCCCAGAACGGCCGCACCTGCGCAAATCGGCAGCCCGCCGCCAAACAACACCGTGCCGGTTTCGGCGGCGCCCAACCCCTCAAGCATCGCGCCCGGTTGGGTTTGGCGGCCCAATTCATCGGTGCCCATGCGGTAGCGCGCGGCGGTGCGCGCCTTGGCGGGGGCCAGCGTGATCGAGGCGGGCAGCGCGCCGTCCATGCGGTGGAACAAGAGCGGCTCGCCAGCCGCATCGCACAGCGCGATGCAGACCGGCAGGGCGATCCGGCGCGCCTCGATCTCGGCCAAAGCCGCGATGCGCGTGGCTTCTGAAAGCGTCAGCGGGCGGCGGGCGGCGAGTTCGGTGGCCAAGATCGTGTCGAGCGTGGACATCGCTTAGCCCTCCACCCCGCGTTGGCATTCGACCGTATCGACAATGCCGACGATCGAGGCATCGACCACCGAATGGTCAAAGGTGCCCGCAAAGCGCCCGGCGCTGCCGGTGGTGACAATGACGGTTTCACCATCACCCGCGCCCACGGTATCGACCGCGATTTCGTTCCAGCCCTCGGGGGAAAGCTGCGCGTCGAGGCGGCGCACGATCAAGAGTTTCGCGCCCGAAAGGCTCACATCCTTGGTGGTGGCGACGACCCGTCCGATGACTTTGGCGAGATACATGGTTGATCCTCACTCTCTCTCAATCGCGATGCCGCGCGCGGCCAAAATGTCGGCGGCAAGTGGCGTCAGCAAAACGGCGCGCCCAAGGCGCAAAACGGGGGCGCCATAGGCGCGGGCCTGTTGCCAGCCGAAGATGCCGGTGTCTTGCGCCACGGCGGCAGGCGCAGCGGCCTCTTGCGTGCCCAAAACGGTGTGGGCCAAGCGCGCGGCCCAACAAAGTTCGACCCCCTGCGCGGCAAGGCTTTCCAGATGCCCGCTCATCAGCGCGCGACGGGCAGGGTTTTGCGGGGTCAGGCCACGGGCCGCACGGTCACGCGCGCCGGGGCAGACACCATCGCGCGCCGCCACAATCCGCAGGCCGCGATCCAGCGCCTCGCCCAAAAGGGCCGATTGCGGGTCATCGGCAATCCCGGTGGCGACTTTTGCGGCAAGCGACAGGCTCAGCGTCGGCACCAGCACAAGGCCCGCCCGCACCAGTTGCACCTGTGCGGGGGCTTCCGCGAAGGGCAGGCGGGGGGCGAGCATGTCACGAAAGGCGGGTGCAGCCTGCCATTCCATCGTCCAGCCCTTGGCGCGTAGGCCTTCCAGCCCGCTCAGCGCGGGTTCCAGCCCCAGATCGGTGTCCGAGAAAAGCACGATCCCATGCGTGGCGCGGGCTTTGAGCGCGGCAACGATCTTGTCTGAAAGCAGATCAATCAAGATACGGTCGAGATCCATCACCGGGCCCCCTCGTAAAGCGCGATGCCCAAGGGTGTGACCAAAAGCGGCTCGGCGGGTTTTATAACTTTGCGGCCCAGATGCTTTTCAAAAACCGGAACGAAACCCTCAAAGCTGCAGGCCCCGCCGACCACATGCACCGTGTCCATTCGCGGAAAGCGCGCCAGAACCTCGGCCACGATGGCGGCCATTTTATCGACCACGGGGCGCACCAGCGCGAAGACCTCGCCCGCTTGGGCGGGGTCGTGTTTCATCGCTTCGGCGGCCTCAAGGCTGAGCCGCATCGCGCCCGCCAAAACCAGCGTCATATGCGTGCCGCCCGTGGCCTCATCGACCGAGGCGAGCACCTTGCCCCCTTCCAGAACCGAGATCCCGGTGGTGCCGCCGCCCACATCGACCACCGCGCCATCGCGCAGGCCCAAAAGGCGCGCGGCAGCAACAGGTTCATCAATGATTTCTGCGAGTTCAAAATCCGCCGCCTCAAGCACATTGCCGATGGCTTTGGAGCTGCCGGGGTGGATGCCGGGGGGGATGGCGGTGGCGGCGCGGGGCAGCGGTTGACCAAGGCGGGCTTCCAACTCGGCCTTCATTTGCCGCACGGCGCGCACGGTGGCAGGCCAATCGACCACGATCCCGTCGCGGATGCCGCCCGAACGTTGCGTGGCGCCTGCAACGGGTTGGCCCGCCGCATCGACCACCGCCAAAACAAGGTTCGCCGTGCCCAGATCGACGCCCACCCGCAGCGGCCCTTGGGCGCGTGCCTCTTGGGGCAGGATGGCGCCGGTACGGACAAGATCTCCGAAGGCGCGCAGGGTGTCGTCGATGCCGGGCATGGCGGGGGTCCTCAAAGCTTGCGCAACCGCACAAGCGCGTCGTTTTTCAGGCCAAAGGCGTTGGCCTCTTCGATGTCGATATGCATTTCGGTCTCAGAGACCTCGTCGGAGCGCACGGCCACATTGTGCATCACGCCCCCGCGCGGCCCATCGACCAGCACATCAACGGTTTCACCGTTTTTGACGTTCAGGCGCTGGGCATCTTCGGGGCGCATGTGGATATGGCGCATCGCCACGATCACGCCGCTCTCTTTGGTGACGCTGCCTTTGGGGCCAACCACGGTGATGCCAGCAGAGCCATCGAGCTTGCCCGACATCCGCATCGGCGGCTTGATGCCCAAAACAAAGCCATCGGCGACCGAAACCTCGATCTGGGTGTCTTTGCGCAAAGGCCCAAGCACCCGCACCTTGCCGATCTCACCACGCGGGCCGCGCAGGGTGACGGTTTCTTTGGCCGCATATTGGCCGGGCTGCTTCATCGCTTTCATACGGGTGAGGCTGGCACCGGGGCCAAAGAGCACGTCCATATCGGGGCGCGAGAGGTGGATGTGGCGGTTCGAGACCCCCACCGGGATCAGCGCGGGGTCGCGGGCACCTGTCGGCGTGGCCGCCGCAGCGGCTTGGCCTTGGGCCAAAAGTTCAGCGACGATGCGCTCAATCATGGTGGAGGTTGTGGACATAGCGGACATCTTTCAACAAAGGGGCAGGGGGGCTTAGCGGCGCTTCGGCCCCCGGCCAGGACGGCCCGAATGGGTGGGTTTGGCGGCGGGTTTCGGCGCGGGCTCAGCTTTCGGCTCCGGCTCTTGCGCGGCCTCCGGGCTGGATACCGGGGCGGGTTCGCTCACCGCTTCGGGCGCGGGGGTCTCGGCTTCCGGCGCGGCGGTCTCAACCACCGGTTCGGGCGTGATTTCGGGGTCAACTTCGGCGGTCGGCTCCGGCGCGGGGGTCTCTTCCAGGGCTGTGGCCGGGACCTCCGCCGCCGGGGGGACCGGCGTTTCGGTCACGCCCGCATCGGGCGTTTCCGAGAGCGTAAGCGCCTCTTGCACGGGCGCTTGGGGCGGCGTGACCTCGGCAGGGGCGTCCCCGCTTTCGGCTTTGGCCAACCCAACGGTTTCTTGGCTGTCAACGATCAAAGCGAGACCGCGGGCGGGGCGTGCGATGACCCGAGTGGCAACCACCCGTCCGACGCGCCCCGCAGCCGCTTCTGCCGCGGCGATAGCGGCTTTCACCGCCCCCACATCGCCGCGGAGTTTGACCATCGTCATGCCGTCGCCTTTGGCGAATTCATAGCCGACCAGCGTGACATTGGCCGATTTCATCGCCGCATCTGCGGCAGCCACAGCCGTTGTCAGGCCAAGCGTCTCGATCAGTCCAAGGCTTTGTTCCGACATGACGATTTCCTTTCAGTCTTAGATGTAGGGCGTGGTCGAAGAGACCAGTTCGGTGCCGTCAAGCGCCGAGAGCACCTGCTTGCCAACGTCGCGCGCGGCGATGATCGCTTGACGCACCGCACCGGAGTCGCCGGTGAAGCACAGGATCACTTCGTTGGAGAAGCTGGTGCCGCCGTTGCCGGGCGACGAATAGGCCACCGGTTCCACGGTCGCGGCTTTGGCGGCGGTATCGGCCATCAAAACCCCAATCGCGGCGGGCGCGCCCACGGTGATGCCGAAGGCTTGACCAAGCGGCGCCCCGAAGGCTTTGTTGAGCGCATAGGACGCACGGGCGGTGTACTGGAATTCCAGGTGGCCAGCCGCGTTGCCATACACGTCACCAAAGGTGCGGTTGAGTTCCGACAGCGTCACTTCGACCGCGCGGCGCGCGTCCGACACATCTTCCGCGCCAAACAGAATGAGCGAGCCGTGGCCAGCGCCGCCTTCGGTGTCGCGCGGCAGTTCGATCAGAACCACTTCGCTGTTGGTCGCTTTCACCGCTTCATCGGCGGCGAAGATATGGGGGCCAGCACCGGTGCGCGCACCGACAATACCGATCGAACGGTATTTCTTGTCGATTTTCATCTGCTCATGCAGCAGCGGGTCGACATTGGCGATCACCAGACCGACCGTGTTGCCGATGGCGGTGCCAACGAATTCGGTCAGGTTGCAGGCTTTTTTCGGCGCTGCTTTCGGCGCGGGGGCCGCTTCGCAGGTGGGGGCCGCGGCGGGGGCGGTGGCCCCCATCTTCGCCATAACCTCACCCATCAGTTTTTCAACGAGATCGTCTTTCATCGTTGATCCTCCTTCCTAGGCTGGGTCTTAGGCTTTCGGCGCCGGCAGAATTTTTTCGACTTCGGTGTGCGGGCGCGGGATCACGTGGACCGACACGACCGAGCCGACTTTTTCGGCAGCCACAGCACCGGCGTCGGTGGCGGCTTTGACCGCGCCGACATCGCCGCGCACCATCACGGTGACGAGGCCCGAGCCGATTTTTTCATAGCCAACCATCGCCACATTGGCCGATTTGACCATTGCATCGGCGGCTTCCACGGCGGCGACCAGACCCTTGGTCTCGACCATTCCGAGTGCTTCTTGTTGCATGACTTTCTCCTTGGTTTCCGGTGTTCATACGTTGGTTAAATTGGGGAAATCGGGTTCTTTTCGCTGTGCCAGGCGTGCTCCTCCCCGATTCAACCGCCGGCCCGGTCAAGGAGCATGGACAGCTCCGCAAGTCCGGGACGCCGCGGGTTGCCCGCGGTGCAGGCATCCGCGAATGCGGCTGCCGCAAGGTCGGGGATCGCCCGACGGTAGGCCCCGATATCGAGGCCGAGCCCCCGCAAGCTGGCGGGGATCCCAAAGCGCGCGTTCAGCGCTTCGATGGCGCGGATGAGCGCTAAAACACCCGCACGGGTGCCGGGCACATCCAGCCCGACGCGTTGCGCGATGCGGGCATAACGGGCGGCGGTTTCGCGGGTCTCGGGCGCGTTGTCCTCAAGCCCGGCGTTCCACGCGATGACATGCGGCAGCAAGATCGCGTTGATCCGGCCATGCACGAGGTGGAACTGCCCGCCGATGGCATGGGCAAGGCCGTGGTTGATACCAAGGCCCGCTTCCGTGAAGGCCATCCCCGCAAGGCACGAGGCTTGGTGCATCGCATCGCGGGCGGCGATGTCATTGCCATTGTCAAAGGCTTTGGGCAGCGCCGCAAAGGCCAGCTCAAGCGATTTTTCGGCAAAGGCATCGGTGAAGTTGGAGGCGCCCTTGGCGACAACCGCTTCAATCGCATGGGTGATCACATCCATGCCGGTATCGGCGGTGACTTTGGGCGGGGCGGTGCGCACGAATTCCGGGTCCAAGATCGCCACATCGGGGATCAGATCGGGGGAAATCAGCGGGAATTTGCGGTTGTTGGCGGGATCCGAGATCACCGCAAAGGCGGTCACTTCAGAGCCGGTGCCAGAGGTGGTGGGAATGGCCACAAGGCGGATCGGATGCGCCGGGTCCATGCCGCGCACCACAGACAAGATCGCTTTGGCGGCATCAATCGGGGAACCACCACCAAGGGCGAGCACCACATCCGGGCGGAAGTCGGCAAACAGGCGGGCCCCAGCCGAAACGGTGGCGAGCGGCGGTTCGGGAATGGCTTCGGCGAAGACTTTCACTTCGCAGCCATCGAGGAAGCTCATCACCCGATCAAGCGGGCCGGATTTGGCCATGAATTCATCGGTCACAATGCCGACGCGCTGGCCACGGTAGGCGTGCAGGCGCTCCAGCAGCCCATCGCCGAAGACGATCTCGGTGCGGGGCGTGAAGGTTTGGTAGCGGGTCATCGGAACACCTGTTGGTGGAAGGGACGGCCCGGAGGGCATCGGCTCGGGAGGGGAGAGTAGCCGATGCCCCCCGGAGGGCAGGTCCCGCCATGGGCTGGCGGGGCCTGCGGGAGAGCTTAGAACGCTTGCTCGGTGCGGCTGATGATGTCGTCTTGCACTTCTTTGGCGAGCACGACGAACTGTGCCGAGTAACCAGCCACCCGAACCACGAGGTCGTTGTAATCCTCGGGGTTTTTCTGCGCTTTCAGCAGGGTTTCGCGGTCGATCACGTTGAACTGCACGTGCATGCCTTTGTGGTCGAAGTAGGACCGCACAAGCGATGCGAAGTTCTGCAGACCAGTGTCACCAGCCAAAGCGGAGGGCAGGAATTTCTGGTTGTAGAGCGTGCCGTTCGAGGCGATGAAGTGGTCGAGTTTTGCCACCGAGTTGGCCGCAGCAGTCGGGCCGAGACGGTCCTTGCCTTGGCGCGGCGACACACCATCGGCGAGCGGAAGCTTGGCCGGGCGACCATCGGGCAGAGCGCCCACATCCTTGCCGAAGAGCACGTTGGCCGACACCGGGTAGATCCCAGCTTGGAATTGGCCACCACGCGGGTTGGTGTATTTTTCCACTTCTTTGCAGTAGATCTGCGCGCATTTGCGGGCGATCAGGTCGACGTCGTCATTGTCGTTGCCGAAGGCTTCAGCGGAGTCGAGCAGACGGCGGATGCCTTCATATTTAGACGCATCGACAGGCGCGGCCCCTTTCGAGAGCGTGCGATAGACTTCGTCTTTGAGCGCGGCGACATCGAGCGACGCATTGGTGGCAAGCACCTTTTTCACCGCTTCGTAGATTTGCGCTTCGCTCATTTCGCCGGTCGGAGCATCCGCCCCCATCGCCATGCCGAAGTTCGCGTCCAGCGCTTCCTTCAGTTCCGCCATGGTGAGTTTTTTGTCGTCCCAGACGAATTTCTTCATCGCATAGACCGAGTCACCGGTGTCAGCGACACCGAAGGCTTGCGGGCCGGTGAAGTTGTAGATCGCCCCACCTTCTTGGACCGATTTGCCGCGACCCATGCAGTCATCGACCATCGCGGAAAGGAACGGCAGCGGCGCGCGTTCGGCGTGGGCGATGTCAACACAGTTGTCGGCTTCGGCAAGGTATTTGACGAAGAAGGACATCTGACCGGTGAAGGCTGCATAGAAGTCTTCTAGCGATTTCCAGTCTTTCGCGTCGCCGGTGACCGGGCCAAGTTGGGTGTTGCCCACTTTGCCGTTGTTGAGCGTGATCTCAAGCACTTTGGCCACGTTGAAGAAGGCCGCGTCGTGCCACCCTTCGGTGCGGTGGATCGCTTGCGGTTCCACGCAGCCAACGATGCCGTAGTCGCGAGCATCGGCCAGCGAAACGCCACGGTTTTGCAGCGAGGGGATGATCACTTCGTCGTTGTAGACAGCCGGGACACCCAGGCCGAGGCGCACAACTTCGGCGGCACGATGCAAGAACTCATCGGGCGTGCCTTGCCACACACGGATCGAGAAGGACGGGGCCGGAAGGCGAACGTGGGCGACGGCATCCATACACATGTAGGAAACGTCGTTCGTCGCATCGAGACCGTCTTCGGTTTGCCCACCCACGCAGAGGTTTTGGAACACTGCGTAACCAGCGAAGGCCTGGGCCGAAACTTCATCGCGCGTTTTGTTGACGTCGTTGAGTTTGATCCAGATGCAGTCGATCAGTTCTTGTGCGAATTCGCGGCTGATCGAGCTGTCGGCTTTCAGGTAGGGATACATGTATTGGTCGAAGCGGCCGGGCGAGATCGAGTGGCCCGAGCTTTCGATTTGCAGCATGCATTGGATGAACCACATCGTCTGGCAAGCTTCCCAGAAGGTGGTCGCGCCATGTTCCGGCACGCGGCGGCAGTTTTTCGAGATTTGCTCGAGTTCCGCTTTGCGCGTCGGGTTGGTGCAGGCGGCTGCCAGTTCGGCGGCTTTGTCAGCATAGCGGTGTGCAAAGTCGATGGCGGCTTTGTAAGCGATGATGACCGAGGTATAGAACTGGTTCTTCTTGATCGTGTCGGGGTCTTTGTCGTCCAGTTGCTCGCGCAGCCGGATCGCTTCCATGATCACGCCGGAGAAGCCGATTTTCAGGATTTTGCCGTAGTCCACGCAAACGTGGCCAACGCCGCCATAGAAGTAGTTGCCGACGGTGAAGACGCCGTTTGCAATGCAATCTTTCGCGGTTTGCGACATGTACGACGCAGCAAGGTCCGACGTGGTGTGACCGGGCCAGTATTTGAACGCTTCATGCAGCGCGGCGGCGGTTTCTTTCGGGATTTCAAACGGGTCGGCGACACGGCCGGCCATCGTTTCGAATTCTTTTTCGACCCAGTCAAAGCTGAATTCGGGGCAGATTTCGGTCGAGCGCGGGTTGATGGTGATCGAGCCCACCACAAGTTCGTCGTCACGGATCGTGATCGGCAGTTCGGCGAAGATTTTCTCCACCACCTTAGCGCGACGCAAGATCGCCGGCAGACCTTCGGTCGCCTTATAGGCCTCGGTGGCCAAGACCGCCCGTTCCGCCTCGACATGCGGCCGGGCGTTCAGGATCTGGTTCTTCAACCGTTTAATACGGTCGGTGGGTTGGGTGAAGCCCTTCTCAATCATTGCATCCTCCAGGCTGTGGAAGCCTCCCGACGCCGACGCGCCGGAAAGCCGGTCAGGTCAAAAGAGTCGGAGCGACGAGCCCCACGAAAGCGCGCATCAGCGTTTGATGCCCCGGCCAGGCCGGTGCGCTTGCAAGGTTCCCGTCGACCACGGTTTGCTCCGGCGCGACTGCGACGAAGGTGGCTCCTGCCGCCCGCACTTCGGGCTCGACAGCCGGATAGGCCGTCAACCGACGTCCGCGCACCACGTCAGCGGCGGTCAGGAGCTGCGCGCCATGGCAGATCGCGGCCACGGGCCGGTTCTCCGTCATGAAGGTTCGCACGATGGCCAGAACCTGCGCGTCGAGACGCAGATATTCACAGGCACGGCCACCGGCGAGATAGAGACCGGCATAGTCTTCCGGACTGACCGTCGCGAAGGAGGCGGTGAGCCGAAACAGATGGCCGGGTTTTTCCGAATAGGTTTGATCGCCCTCGAAATCATGGATCGCGGTGCGGATCGTTTCGCCCTTGCGTTTGCCCGGGCAGACAACATCCACCGCGAAGCCGAGCATTTCGAGCGCTTGGAACGGAACCATCACTTCATAATCTTCGGTATAATCTCCGACGATCATCAGGATTTTATGTCCGACAGTGCGTTTCATGAAGATCCGTTCCTTCGGTGCCGTTCATCGGCGCCGTGAAAAAGGAATAGGCCGGGGGGTGTTAAACAGCAACGTGACGGCCTTGACATGGAAGGGGAATAACTTGCCAAGCCCTTTGTTCATTGGTGTTTTTGTGTGAAGCGCCTGCTTTTGTGACGTGCGTCAAGAAAACCCTTGTGCCGCGCAGAACAAGAAAAGACAGCGCCGGGTAATTTCTTGTCATGGGGAGCGCAAGCTTGCCCCGGTGCGCATGGCAAGGCTGACCCGGTGGGGCGTGGGAGCTGTTGCGCAAGGGCGCAAAATGCAGTGTGGGGCGACTCGCATGATCCGCGTCAGAATCTAATGTAATCAATTTGTTGTGTGGATTTTTCTACGTGGGGTAGGGGCGTCGGGCACACGATTCGTGATCCTGTCGCAAGAAACTACCCGCACTGGCCAAGGGGCTCATCTTGATCCATGGGCGGGCGCGCGCGTAATTTGATGCCCGATCGGCATATCCGCGATCGGAGGAAATCACGTCTTAAATAAAGTCGGGCTGTTCACTCGGAAATGTAATTTTCCGGGGCCGATTTTGGCGTGCCTTTATTTCGGAGACTGTCGTTTCAAATGCCAAATGGCATCTTGAAATAAATACAGCCCTATGACCCGGACAAAATCCAACAAGGACCGCCCGGAAATACAAGGAGACCAGAATGTCACTACTTGGTTTGCTCGTCGCTTTTGGCGGCGGTATATTCGGCGCCGCCATTGGTGCTTTGCCGGCATTTACCTTTGTCGGCTTCTTGACGATGATCGGTGTGGCGATCCAGCTCGCCGTGGCGCCGGAAGCGACGGATTTCTTTGGCATCCCCTTTGGTGCCTTTGGCCCGCATACCGGTGGCTTTGCGGCGGGCGTGGCCGCGGCCGCTTATGCCGCCAAGAAAGGCAAGCTTGATAGCGGGCGCAACATCGTGACCGCGGGCATGGGCCTCAACAGCCCCGATGTGCTGCTGGTGGGCGGTATCTTCGGCGTTGTCGGCTATCTGATCTTCTGGGCGCTGACCTTTGTGCCGAGCTTTGGCGAGGGCCTGGCGTTTAGCGACCTTCCGGCGGTGGGCGTGGTGATCTCTGCCTTCATTGCGCGCTTCCTTTGGGGCACCTGCGGGTTCTGCGGCAAGGCCGATCCGGGCCGGGGCTTCTTCCATCCGACCGATGCCACCAAATGGCTGGCCTTCCAATCGAGCTTTGCGCAGATCGCGGTGATTGGCCTTGGCGGCGGGCTGCTGGGCGGCTGGCTTGGCGTGAGCTATGGCGTGCCCGGTGCGCTTTTGGCCTTCGGCATCGCGGCTTCAAGCCTTCTGTTCCTGACCCTTGGCGTGCTGACCCCCGTTTCGCACCACATCATGCTTCCGGCGGCGCTTGCCGGTGTGGCATCTGGCAGCGTGGTTTGGGGCGCGGTGATCGGTATACTCTCCGCATTTCTGGGCGAATTCTTTGCCCGCGCCTTCCTGTGCCACGGCGACACTCACGTTGACCCCCCGGCCTGCGCGATTGCGGTGATGACCTTTGTGGTCAACCTGCTGAGCTTCTTGGGCTTCTGGGCTTTGGTGCCGCTGCCGGTCTGAGCCGTTTCATTTGATCACGGCGGCGCGGCGGTTTCCGTCGCGCTGCCTAATTCCTGACCCCACAAGGACGACCCCGATGATCTTGATTATCAATTGCGGCAGTTCCAGCCTCAAATACCAACTCTATACCCCTGATCTGGCGCAAGTGGTCGCTTCGGGGATGATTGCGAAAATCGGCGAACCGGAAGGCTATATCGACCATTTCGTCGGCCATCGCGGCGAGCATCACCGCTGCCCGGTGCCAAACCATCGCGCCGCCTTTGCGCTGATGATGGAATATCTGCAATCGCCCGAATATCACGTGATCGAATGCCCGCGCGCGATCACCGCCATCGGGCACCGCGCCGTGCATGGGGGCTCGGTCTTCTTTGGCTCGGTGTTGGTGGATGATGCGGTGATGAAAGCGCTGCATGAATGCGCGTCTTATGCGCCGCTGCACAACCCGTGCAATATCATCGGCATTGAAGAGGCGCAGCGGATGTTCCCCGGCACGCCCAATGTGGTGGTGTTTGACACGGCCTTCCACCAAACGATTCCGGCGCGTGCGCATATGTATGCGCTGCCCTATGAGCTGACCCAAGAACACGGCATTCGCCGCTACGGCTTCCACGGCACCTCGTGCCGCTATGTCAGCCAGCGCGCGGCTGATCTATTGAACCGTCCGATTGAGAGCCTGTCGATGGTGGTTTGCCACCTTGGCAATGGCGTGACGATGGATGCAGTGAAAGGCGGCCAATCCATTGATACGTCGATTGGGTTTGGCACCTTTGGCGGCGTTCCGATGGGCACGCGGGCGGGCGATTTTGACCCGGCGATCATTTTCCACCTTGTCAAAGACCGGGGCATGAGCCTCGAAGAAGTGGAAGAGATTTGCTACAAGAAAAGCGGGCTTTTGGGGCTTTCGGGCCTTTCAAACGACATGCGCGAAGTGAGCGAAGCGGCCGCCAAAGGCAATGCGCGGTGCCAGTTGGCGGTGGATGTCTTTGTCTATCATATCCGCAAAACCATTGGCGCCTATGCGGCGGCGATGGGGGGCTTGGATGCGCTCGTCTTCACCGCGGGTATTGGTGAAAACAGCGCCGAGATCCGCGCGAAGGTTTGCGAGGGGCTTGGCTTCCTAGGCGTCGAGATCGACCCGCGCGCCAATGAGATTGCGCGCAAGGGGCACCCCAATATCAGCGCCATCAGCGCGCGGGCGGCCACCTTGGTTGTGCCGACCGATGAAGAGAAGATGATCGCGATTGATACGGTGCAACTGACCATGGCGCAGCCCGGTGCCGCCAGCGTGCAAATGGGCCATGCGCCGAGCACGCATGGCGTTGCAGCGAGCTGACCAAACTGGCGGGCAGGGCTGTGCTTTGCCCGCCAGTTTTTTATCTACTCAGAACGGCTTGTTGGAAGCTTGCGCAAAGGGCCGCGCCAGACCCGGACGGCCTGCCCGAGCCAAAGGCAAAACGAATGGCTCAGGCACCCTTGCCGATCTTTGAAAGATCATAGGGCGTGTCTTGATAGATCGCGTTGATCCAGTTGCCGTAAAGCAGATGCGCGTGGCTGCGCCAGCGGTTCTTCGGCTTCCGGCTCGGGTCATCCTCGGGATAATAATTGTCGGGCACGTTGATCTCTTTGCCCGCCGCCACATCGCGATCGTATTCTTCTTTCAGCGTCGTGCTGTCATATTCGAAATGGTTGAAGACATAGAGCGCGTTATGACAGGCGTCTTCCACCAAGCACGGGCCGGTGCGCCGCGAGGCAATCAGCGTTTTTAACCCGGCCGCGTCCAACTCGTCTTGCCGCATCTCGGTCCAGCGGCTGACCGGCACCAAGACCTCGTCCGAAAAGCCGCGTAGGAAGGGTGAGGTCGGCGCCAAGTTGCGCTGGCGAAAGCAGCCAAAAGATTTCGCATCGAGCATATGCTTTTGCACGCCGTGAAAATGGTAGGCCATCGCCATACCGCCCCAGCAGACGCCAAAAGTCGAAAACACATGGGTCTGGGTCCAGTCAAAGACGCGCTGCAACTCATCCCAATAGGTGACCTCTTCAAAGGCCAGATGCTCAATCGGTGCGCCGGTGACAATGAGGCCGTCGAATTTCTCACCGCTTTCTTCGACCTCGGCAAAGGGGCGGTAGAAGGTTTCCATATGCTCGGCGGCGGTGTTTTTGGTTTGATGCTCGGTCATGCGGATCAACTGGAAGTCGATCTGCAAGGGGGTTGCGCCCACCAGACGGGCGAATTGGTTCTCCGTCTGGATCTTCTTCGGCATCAGGTTCAAAAGCCCAATCCGCAACGGTCGGATTTCCTGCGTTGCGGCGCGCTCCGGCGTCATCACCATTACCCCTTCGCGCGACAAAATATCGAAGGCGGGCAGGTTCTCCGGCAAGGTGATGGGCATTTTAGGTCCGTTACTTAGGTACTTACGCGGCGCCGCAAAGCGAGCCGGTCAGGCTGGCAGGGCCGAGGCTATCAAGGATGTAAGGTCTTTCTCGTCGCGCACAAGTGCGACATCTGCAGCCTTCACTTTCACCCCCCAGTTGCGCGCCATCGCCGCGTAGCGGGGTTGACGATGCTCCAAAGCTTGGCGGTACGTCCAGCGGATGAAGTCATCGGGGTTAACCTCTTCTTCCTTTAAGCCCCGCTCCACCCGGTATTTGAGCCACGCTTTTTCAAGGAATTGCGGCTGGTAATACATCGGCTTCGGCGCACGGTCGAAACGGCGCACGAGCTCGTCGGTGTGTTCCTCGCTGCCTTCGATCCAAACCATCAACAGGTTCGACGAAAGCTCTTTCAAGATCGCGTCTTGCGGGTCTTCGGGGTCCACCACTTCGCAGATCGAGCCACCGGAATCGCACACAAAATGCGGCAGGCCGTAAATGTCTTGCGAGCGGCGGATGAAATAGGTCGTGTCCATCAGCGCGGATTGTTCGGCCTGACGGTGCTGGTTTTGCCGCCGCATATATTCTTCAAACGCCAAACCGCCCTTCGACGGACTGCCCGGCTTGCCCAGATAGGTGGAAAGCGGGGCCAAATTGTCGAAGGTGATGTTGGAGGCAATATAGACGGAATCGCTCAGCAGCAGTTCCGCCAGAAACGGGTTCTTCATCGCCTCGCGCTTGAAGTTATCGGCGATATATTCGCCCATGTAGCGCGTGCCGATGCGGTAATCGACCGAGTAGTGAAACCAGCCCGAGGGCGCCGCGCGCAGCATCGAGGACACGTGCGTTTTGCCCAAGCCCGACATGCCGAAAAACAGCAGCCGTTTGCGGTTTGCCGAAAGCCAGTCCGCGCGCGTTTTATAGATCATCCCCGCCTCGTCTCGCGTTGTGTCGGGGCAGGTTTAACGCGCCGGGCAGGCGGCGTCACGCGGTTTTGGGCGCGCGGTTGAGCAGCCAAAGCCCCGCCGCCAGAACCGCGAAACCCGCCAACTCCAGCAGACCAAGCCGTTCGCCATAAACCGCCCAGCCCGCCAAAATGGCGACAGGCGGAATGAGCAGCGTAACAAGCGACAGGTTGCCTGCGCCGGCGAGCGCCAAAATGCGGTAATAAATCAGATAGGCGACCGCCGAACAGCCAAGCGCCAGCCAGCCGATGCCCACCCAAACAGGTGTGGCATAGTCAAAGCTTGGGACGCCCTCGATCAGAAGCATCGCCGGGATCAGCCAGATCATACCGCCCGTCAGCATTCCAGCCGCCGCCACCTCGGGCACGAGCCCCTTGATCGCAAAGCGCGCATAGGCCCCCGCGAACCCATAGGACAGCGAGGCGCCCACCACCGCCCATTGCCCCGCCGAGGTGAGGGTGAAGCTGGAAAGCGCCTCTGGCCCGATTGCCAGCACCACGCCCGCAAAGCCAATCCCGACACCTGCAAGGCGCGGCACCGTCAGCCGTTCATCGGCAAAGACGGCGCTGGCGACCAGCACTCCAAACAGCGCGGTTGACGCGTTCAAAATCGCAGCAAGCCCGCTTTCAATATGTTGCTGCCCCCAGACGATCAGCGAAAAGGGAATGGCATTGTTGAGCGCGCCCATGATCAAAAATCGCCCCCAAATGCCGCGATGGGCGGGCAGGGGCAGGCGGCGCAGCGCAACATAAAGCCAAAGCGCAAGCGCCCCACCGCTGACGCGAAAGCTCACAACGGTCAGCACTCCCGCGCCCTCGAGGGCTGCGCGGTTCGACAAGAAAGAGGTGCCCCAAATCAGCGCAAGCGCGCCAAGGAGCATCCAGACGAAGGGGGTAAGACGGGGCGCAGTCATGGTGGCGCGACGCTAGCCGAGCCACGCAAATTCAGCCACCCGGAACTTGTGCCAAGCACAAAGCAAAAGGCCCCGCGTTGGCGGGGCCTTTGAATGACTGTGTTCGAGCTTAGAAGCGATAGCCAACACGGAGACCGAACGCGACCGCATGGTTGTCTTCGAAGGAGGCAAAGGTGCCGCAATCGCCACCGGCGCTACAGCTTCCACCGCCGCCAATCACCACCTGCTCTGGCGTCTCGGTCGAGGCGCCACCAATCTTTACGTAGCGAACACCAGCAGTGACCTTCAGGTTGTCACGCGTATAGGTCGCCGCGACCCCAAGGGCGGTTTGTCCGTCGGTCGGTCCAAGGTTCCCCGCATAGCCGCCTTTGCTCGTCTCGTGGCTGACGAAAACGGCGCCGGACCAAGTCTCGTTAAACTTCCGCCCAATTCCCAATGTATAGGTGAAACTGTCGTCGTCATAGGACACGAGACCGCTGTGGGTGGCCGGGTTCGTCCCCGGCACCAAGCCTTGAGCTGCCATATACTGCTGCGGCGCGATTTCAAAAGCGGACCAGTCCACCCAACGGATCGAACCGAAAAGCAGCGTGTTTGCGGCAATCCCGGTTTGTCCTTCAAGGTTCACGGATTGCGGGATTTCGGTTTCAAAAACGGTCGTCGCGTTCAAAGCTGGGGTCGCCAAGAATACTTCATTGGCGTTGAAGCGATGAGTCACTGCCGAGTTATAGGTCAAGGCGACCCGTGCTGCGATTTCCGGTTTTTCCCAAGCTACGCCAATCAAATAGCCGTAGTCTGTTTGGGTGTCCGTTGACATGCGGTAGCCGTTAAACAATGCCACCGTGCCCGAGGTACTGATCTGACGGATGCCGCCAATCACCGAGAAGTTGTTTGGCAACTTGTAACGCAGCATCGCGGTCGTCGCGAGCGAATTGATGTCTGCCGTCGATCCCCCGTAAAGGTAGTTAAAGCCAGCAAGACTGCTGCCCATCGGATAATAAACATCGGCACCCACCGGTTCGTCCAAGACCAGTGCGAAGTCGAGCTTGTCGTTGATGCGGAATTTTGCGCTCAGGCTGTAGGTATTGTAATTTTCGGCCATATCTCCCGAGTTTGACCCGGCCAAAGACATTATGCCTGCGTTTACCTCTTGCACGCCAGAAACGTTCGGCTTTGCACGGCCTGCGTTGAATTCAATGTAATTGCCTTCTTCGAACAGGATGCCGACCGATTGGCTCGACCGTTCAATCCCGCCCGCGGTGGCTGCGGTGGCACAAAGGGCCAGCGCGCTCGCCGTCATCAGAATGTTTTTCATGTGTTCCTATCCCCAGAGTTTATTGCACTCTCTCCTGCCCAAAACCCTAGAGCATGCGGATCAGGTGAATCAATTCTGCGTTCCGTTTACGTCACGTCTGTGTGACAATCGGCGGGGGCGCTGTGGCGGAACGGACACGAAAATTAAGTAAACTCAACGGTTTGGTTTAGATTTTATGTTGATCCAGTTCGCATAAAGGATCAGTGCTGCCCCCACCACCAGCGCGGCGGTGAGTGGCTCGCCATAAATCGCAACCCCCACCAAAGCCGAAACAGGCAGGCGCGCAAAGTCAAACGGTGCCACGACAGAGGCGGGCGCAAGGCTCAGTGCGCGGGTTAGGCATAGATGCGCGCTAAGCCCCGCGAAACCAATGAAAATCAACGGTCCGATCGAATGCCAATTGGGTAAACGCAGCTGCCCATCCCAAAGCGCACAGATCAGCGCAAAGACGAATTGCATCACCGTGAGCCAAAACAAAATCTCTACCAAGGGTGCGCGTTTGGTGAGCTCTTTTGTGGCAAGGGCCGAGCCAGCAAAGCCAACGGCTGCCGCCAAAACAAGGGCTGTACCAATGTTCACCGTGCCCGCGCTCCATGGCTGCGCGACGATCAAAACCCCCGCAAAGCCAAGCGCCGCCGCAAAGAGGCGCCGCGCGGTCAGCACCTCGCCCAAAACAAACGGCGCGGCGAGCGCAACGATCAGCGGATAGGAGAATTCAAGCGCAAAGACCTGTGCCAGCGGAATAAGCGGCAGCGCGGCAAACCACAGGTTTTGCCCGATGAAATGGCTGATATTGCGCGCCCCATGCAGGCGCAGGTTGCGGGCACGAATGTCGCCCAGCCGCCCGGTCAGTGCGGCGCCAGCCATGACCAAGAAAATGCCAATGGCCGAGCGCCAAAGCATAATTTCGAACGTGTCGTGATAGGGGGCGGCGGCGCGGCCCGCCATGGCCATTGTGGTGAAGCCCCCAATCGCGCCGAGCATCCAAAGGGCCACACGGCCAATCGGCGGATGCGCAGCGGATGTCGGAAGAGTGGGCGTTGGTGTGGCGGGGCAGGGGGGCTTGGTCACGAGGGGCTCCGGCAGGTCTTTCCCCCTCCTGCGCCTGTGCGGGGCCGGTGTCTAGTGGTTTCAGCCAAGCCCGAGGATGCCAATCAATTGCCATGTGATCACGGCCGCAAGCCAAAATCCAGAAAGCAAAATCGCCAAAAGCAGGGCGGCCCAAAGTGTGTAGCGCGGGGCGGGGATGTCAAGCGGGGCCGAGGCGGGCGGGGCAGGGCGCGGTCTGCGGGCGGCGGCGGGTCGGGTCTTGGTCATTCGAATGCTCGCGGTCTTTCTTCATCAACGCTTGAGGTGCGTCCTGCGGGCATTAACCAAAGCTTAGGTAAACAGGTGTTTAACGAAACCATGGAACAGATCGCGCTTCGCAAATTTTCTGGGGCAGCGCCCGTTTGGGAGGCAGGCGTGGAGGCGCTTGCCCCCGCAGCGGCGCTGCAAAACCGTTTTGGCTACGGAGAAATTGCGGCGGGTGGCGGGCGCGGGCTGCGCCGCTATGAGATTATGCTTGGGGCGCAACGGATCGGTTTGGCGCAGTTGGTTGGCCGCGCGGGGCTATGGTTGGCCGCACGCGGGCCGGTTTTGGCGCCCGATCTTGCGCCGGATCTGCAGCGCGCGGCGCTGCGGCGGCTCGCGCGGGCGGTTCCGGGGGTGTTAATTGCCACGCCCGAGGTGCCGGTTTCAGGCTTTGGGCTTGTGCCGCTTATTACCTCTCGTCATCAGGCGCATTGGGATCTTGACCCCGCACAAGCAGAACTGCGCGCGGGGATGCAGGGCAAATGGCGCAACCGGCTGGTCGCGGCGGAAAAGGCAAAGCTGCGCCTGTGCGAAGAAACCGAGACCGATTGGCTGATTAAGGCCGAGGCGCGCCAAAGGGACGACCGCGGCTATCGTGCCCTGCCGCCCGGCTTTGTTGCAGCTTGGGGGATGGCCGTCCCCGACGGCGTGCTGACACTTTCGGTGCGCGACGCACAAGGCCAGCGGCTCGCGGGGGTGATGGCGCTCGTTTCGGGCGCGCTTGCCAGTTATCACTTGGGTTGGAGCGGTGCAGAGGGGCGTGCCCTTGGCGCCCATAACCTTTTGCTTTGGCACCTTGCGCTGCGGCTCAAAGCGCGCGGTGTGCGGCTTTTGGATTTGGGCGATGTAAACTCAGAAGCCGGTGCCGGTCTGATGCATTTCAAAATGGGCACCGGCGCGAAGCTGCACCGGCTTGGCGCAACCTGCCTTGTCTTGCCGGGTTAAGCTGGCACTTATCCGCCTTCAGCTGGGGTGCCCAAAACGGTGATCGCCACGCCCAAAAGTGCCAATGCCGCAAAGCCCATCCGCCGCGGACCGTGGCTGTGCAAGGCCGCCAGCAGCGATTGCACCGCGTAATAGGCCGCAAAGGCGCGCGAAGCATAAGAGATAATGGCAAAAAGATCGGTGCTCCACGTCAGCACAATGCCGGCCGCCACCAGTGCCAAATAGGCGGGTTGCGGAGGCAACTTGCCCCGGCTGAGTTCCGCCGTCAGCCCGCCCGCGCCAGAGGTATCGGCCACCGCGGCCGAAAGTTGCGCTGCAAGCGCTGCGGCCACCAGCATGGCCGGCAAGATCGGGGAGACAACGCGCATCATGTCGATGATCGCGGTTTCGCTCAACATCTCGCTCGTTGGGGCAAAGAGGAACGCAAGCAGCCCGATATAGGCCATGTAAATCGCGCTCGAGAGCATCTGCGCCCATTTCATCGCCGCGATCCGCGTCGGGGCATCGTAGCTTTTGCCCAAATAGCGCGCGGTCTCAAAGCCTTGCACCGTGACAATCAGGCCAAAGCCAAGGCGCAACGCATCCCAAGCCCCAATCGTGGGCGGGCTAAAGATCAAGGCCCCTGCATGGACGCGCGTCACAAAATACCCCGCGAGCCCCACAAGCAGCCCGCCGATGATCGCCAGTTTGAGCGAGACCGAGCCATATTCCATCCGCTCCAAGGCGCGAAATCCGCCCCGAAACCCGGCCACCCCAATCAATGCGAGCATCGCCGTCGTCGTCAGATTGGCGGCGAGTTCGCTGTTCCAAGGCGTCAGCGCAACCGCGAAAGCCCCGAAAAGGTTGAGGTAATAGGCGACCGAAATCACATAGGCAAAGGCAAGGATTGCCTGCGAAAGGCTCTGAAATCTGGCAACTGTCGTGGTCGCCTGTTCGGATTCCGCCGCGATCGTGACGCGAATGGCAGCCCCAAACGCCCAAGCGACAAGACAAAGCACCGCCATCGCCAAAGGGGCCAGCACGCCAAAGCGGCTTTGCAAAATTGGCCCCAGTACCAAAAAGCCCGAGCCGATAATGGAAGCCAGCGGAGTGATCATCGCGCGCCAGCGGGGCCGATTGCGCAAGCTGGGTAAAAACATCCCCCCGAACACTGCGGCGGCGAGAAGTAAAATGGCAATATCTAGAAGCATTTGATCGGGCCTTGTTTCTCTTCAGAGCTAGCACTGCGCAGGGGGCAGGCAAGGGGCTTTTCTTGTGCTCGGGGCGCGACCTTCTTGTGCGTTGTTGCATGGTGGCAGGGCGAAAGACCCACCACCCAAAGTCGGGAACCGAATCTTTCCTTTTATCGTTGAGTGGTAGAGGGCGCTTTGCTAGCCTGATTTGACCACGATCCCGGAGACCCGCATGGACCGTCGCACCTTTCTTGCCAGCCTCGCTACGGTGCCGCTGGTAACTTCCAGTCTGCCTGCCGTTGCGGCCCCTGCTGCCTCGCCGGAGGTGGCGCCTGCAGCCCCGAAATGGCCGATTGCGCCGAAGTTCTACCCCACCCCGGTCGATGTGAAGGCAGAGATCCCGGTGGGGACGATCATCGTCGTCTCCGACAAATTCTTCCTTTACCACATCACCGCGCCCGGCAAGGCGATGCGCTACGGCGTGGCGGTGGGGAAGGCCGAGTTGAAATTCCGTGGCCAAGCGGTGGTGGGGCGCAAGGTCGAATGGCCAAGCTGGAAACCCACGCCTGAAATGGTGCAACGCTCCCCCAGCCATTACGCGCGCTATGCCGAAACCGGTATGCCCGGTGGGCCGCGCAACCCGCTTGGGGCCCGCGCGCTTTATCTTTACCAAAACGGGCGCGATACGGCGATCCGCATCCATGGCACGACCGAACCCTCCTCAATCGGGCATGCGGTGTCGAATGGGTGCCTGCGCATGGTGAATGACCATGTGATCGCGCTTTATGACACGGTCGAGATGGGCACGCCCGTTACCGTTTATTGATCCCGCTTTCCGGTTCGGATGCCGCGCGGGGGCTTTTGGGGGCAATTCCACCCTGCGGGCGTCCGCTCGGTTTGTTGACGCCGCATTTGGTTTCGGCAATCAATCCTCCGGGGCAGGGGATGCAAACGCGCATGGGTGGTTTTGCGGCGCGATTTCCAGAACCATCCCGGGCTTTGCCCCTCGAACAAGTTTTTGCAGATTTCGCCCTTGACGCCCCGCGCGCCATCCCTTAGTCAGCGCGCCAGTGGCTAGGTAGCTCAGCAGGTTAGAGCACGTGACTCATAATCACGGGGTCGGGGGTTC
Organism: Rhodobacter aestuarii; assembly: GCF_900156655.1. GTDB lineage: Bacteria > Pseudomonadota > Alphaproteobacteria > Rhodobacterales > Rhodobacteraceae > Rhodobacter > Rhodobacter aestuarii. The sequence goes on from NZ_FTOG01000012.1 coordinate 53,846, forward strand.
GAGTCCCCCCCTCGCCACCACTTTACCATCCAAAGATATAGAATGACATCCAGAATGTCCTTGTTTAAAAGGGTTTTATTCTGTCAGTTTGTCCGATTGTAGCGTGCGACCAGCTTTGGCAGTAAATCGCACCAGCTTTGGCAGAGAAATTTTTCCCAGCGGGCGATCCTGACGGTAGATAGGGTGCTGGACGCACCACGTGGACGGCACAAAACGACAAAAATACCCGGCACGCCCGCGCCACCGTCATATGCGCCCACCGCATACCTTTGCGGGTCCTGCGTCAGGCCCTGTCGACACGGGCGCCGAATACGAAACAGCGAGCGGCGGCGGAACGAACGGCACATCGCACAGGACGCGGGTGCGCAGCTTGTAGGTGCTGGCATGTCCGGCATGGCCGATCCAACTCATGATGACCTGATGGACTTGATCCCAGGTCATCTTGCCCTCGTGATAGAGCCTCGCCATGCGCTTCATTTTGCGCCGCATCCGACCTGCGCTGTCCTTCCTGATCTTTCTGTGCGTCGGCCAGATACGGTAGCCGAGGAAATCGAGCGCACGGCCGTTGCTGAGTGAAACAGGAAATATCTGCGTCTTGTGATTACAGCGCAGGCCCAGGCGGGCATGCAGGAAATCTTCAATATCACGGCGCACCACATGGAGATGCGCCTTGTCATGCCCAACGATGGCGAAGTCATCCATATAGCGCAGGTACTGCGTTTCGCGGAGGTCGAATTTCACAAACTCGTCCAGCTCGTGAAGATAGATATTCGCGAAGAGTTGCGAGGTCAGGTTGCCGATCGGGATCCCGCGCGGCAAAGGGTCGCCAGCCTCGGCCGTACTGTCGATAATGTTATCAATCAGCCACAGAGTGTCATCGCAAGCAATGCGACGGCGCATCAGCCGCTTCAGCACGTCATGGCAGATCGATGGGAAATACTTGGCAATGTCGGCCTTCAGGACAAACACTTGCCCGTGCTCGCGCAGGGTTGCGCGCAGAAACGCCTGGGCGCGATCGGCGCCCGCATGGGTGCCCTTTCCCGGCCGACAGGCATAGGTGTCAAAAATGAAGCGCGCAGCCCATATCGGGTCAATCGCCTCGACCAGCGCATGCTGCACAATGCGATCTTTGATTGGCAGCGCAGCGATGTCACGCTCTTTCGGCTCGAAGACCTTGAAGTTGCGGTAAGGCCCGGTTTGGTAGCTCTTCCAGAGCAGGCTGTTCTGGATCTCGATCAGGTTGCTTTCAAGGCTTGCCTCGAAGCGGATCACATCCATCTGATGGCGACGACCCTTCACGACGCGGCCATAGGCGCGATGCAGAGCCTCAAATGTTGTCATGCGCTCAAATATGTTCTTGTAAGTTTTAGCCATTGTCGCCGCCATTGCGAGAGCGGCCGGAGCGAGGGGTCAGCACCATAAGGCGAATACTGTCCCGCTCCGGCCTGTTCACGTTTTTCGGCGCTTGGCCGAGGAGCGCGGGTCCTTTCGAAGGTGCGCTGGAGGCAGCCCCTTGAGGCTGCGACTTCTGGCAATCCCCGAGAGCGGGCCGGAAGCCGATACTCGCGTTCACGTTCGAACGCGGGTTGTTCAGGTTGAGGGCGAAGACGCCGGCATTGCCGCCGTTGTTCCAGTTGCCCCCACGGATCGGCAGACGCTCAAGCCACATTACCCGCGCCCCTTTCCTGCAAGCTCTTGAACCAGCCGCCGATCATGCGGCCGATCTCATCAAGATGGCGGCTCCAGACTTCGTAGCTTTTAAAGGAGAGGTATCCGAGCTTCTGGGCCATCCTGACCTGACTGCGCAGCAAGTCGAGCTCCGCATCCAGATCTTGCATCGTGGTCTTCTTGAAGTACCGCTTATTGCAGATGATGATCAAACGAAGCAGGCTCCACATCGTGTTGCGGATTTCTTGGCTGAGCACGTGGCGCTCAGCCTTGGGAAATTGCCGCAACACAATATAGCCATATGCGATCATGTCCTCGCATTTACGGCGGATCTTAAGGTCTTCCACCGCAGCCTCCTTCGTTGGTTCAAGGTCAAGGGGCGGGCTATCGCCCACCCCGGCAGAAATCAGGTGATCAGATGTCAGATCACGAAAGCGGGCCGGAAGCCGATACCCGCGTCCACGCGCGAACGCGGGCCGCTCAGGCTGAGGGCGAAGACGCCGGCATCGCCGCCGTTGCCCCAGTTGCCCCCACGGAGCGGCAGACGCTCTCCGATATTGCGAACATAGACGCGGCCTCGCTCTATTGTGGTGTCATGCGGGAAGGCCCCCAGAAGTTTCAGCAGGTTAGGAGCCGTGACGCCAGATGCCGCACCGAGATCTTTATACATCGCGAACATATAAGTGCTTCCGTCTGACTGGCTTGTTACTGCGGTGGCAAGCTGAGGGCTGCCCGTCCCAGTTGCGCCAGTGGCATCCCATTTTAACGTATCGGCCGTGCCGGGAGCGACGAGCGTCCCATCCTGCAAAATGGCCCGCCAGAGCGCGCTGGTGGCGCTGTGGTCGGCGTTTGTGGCCGCTGCATCATTGTCAGGGATGATCTGGATTTCCCCATCCACGAGGCGCAGGCCGCGCTGCCATTCCCACACGTTGCCGGTCAGGTCAGCGATGCCTGCCGGGCTGCCATCATGCAACCAACTCACAGGGCCGGAGCCAGTCAGAGTGCGCGCACTGCCGGTCGCATCGCCGGGCGCGGCACCGTCTTGCCGCCGACCAGTTTCGTATTTCTGGTCATAATCGCGCCCAAAATACGTATTGCCGCGCGGCATGGTGCCGTTTTTCCACGACCACAGCGCAACCGCAGACCATTCGGCATTGGTCATCATGTGCCATCCCGGCCCCTTGATGCTGCAGCGGGCATCGGCAGTGTCGAAATTGATAGAGGCCGCAGGGTCTTGGCCCGGCAGGGACAGGGCGTGGTTATCATGGACCGAGGCCAGATACTTTCCGACGAAAATCTCACTGCGCGCCACACCATTGACGATAAAGGCCGGATGGGCGCCAGAACCAAGCGCCGGATCGATATCCTCGATATTGAAGCGCGGCACCACGCACATGACAGAGGGATAGCCCGCTACGTCATAGAGGACCGTATTTTGACCACCAGAGGCAGCCTCGACAGATTGGCGCAGCGCGTCCGGCGCGGAAATAATAATCGACATGGCTTAGCCCTCGCTGGTGGGCAGCGCCCACAGTTGCAGTTGCACCGCGTCCAAATTGATCGCCAGCGGCACGATGACCGCTTCTTCATCGACCTCCGACTCGGTGTATTGGCGCGGCGGGACGACGATCACGGCAGCATATTTCTCACCCTCAAATGAGGGCATGCCTGCGGCATCCACAAAAACTGTGATTGCGCGCCCCACGTCGCGCGCCTCCGCCTCGAGGTCCACGGTCAGCGCCCCAGCAAAGGTCAGCGCGGCGCCATCTAGCGCCCAGTCGATGACCGGGCCATTGGTCATTTTGGTGATATTCATGCCACTTACTCCGGTGCTTTAAGGACGGTCCAGCGCACACTGACGTTATCGGCGCTGCCAGACATTTTGATTTTGAAGCCGTTGACAGCTTTGTCGTAGACCGTGACAGCCCCAACAGCGGCAAGGTCTGTCGCGCTCAGCACGTCAACCGCCACCGCGTAGTTGGTGGAGGGCAAATCCGCCGCCAGCGCGACCGATACGAATGGCGTGACCGATGTCACCCACCCGCGCGCAGGTTGGATTGTCCGCACATCTGCAAGCGTCACCGCCGCGAGGCTGGTGCCCGCGTCACCCGCAGGGACTGTGACCGTATAGAGCGCGAGCGCTGCGTCAGGCACGGTCTCGCCGATCTGCACGGCATAGGCCCCACCGGACGCCACCAAATAGACGGTGTAAATGATCGCCGCGCCTGTGAAGTTCGTCGGCACGGCAACCTGATCTGCCACATCTGGCAGAGCCACGACGATACCGTCGATTTTGGCGCGGCTGATGCCCGTACCAACGGTGCCAGATTGGGATAGGTGCAACGTCCGGGATGTAGCTGATTTGCTCAGCACCATCCCCGTTGCAACCCATTTGTTTTTGATGATCGCGGTGCCCTGCGGGCCGCGCGTTGCTTTGAGATCCGCAACGAGCCCATCGCCCGATACCGTCTCAATCGGAAATCCCGTAATAGTCATTTAGATACTCCCTACACGGACAAGATAAGCGCGGCCCTGCGCATCGGTGACCACTGCGCCCCCGATCATGAGGACGCGATATCGGGCGCGCCCCAGCACGAAGGGCGATCCTGGCGCCCCCCCGATGAACAGATCACGCATGGTTCACGCTCACGATGCAGTCGACGAGGCTGTAGCCCCACACATAGACGCCAGAGCTCGCCTCAGCCCACAGCGCCGACAGCGGCGTATCAAGCGGCAAGATCACATGCGGGTAGAGCGTCACCGCGCCGCTCCGGTCGGCCGGGGCCGTGGCGATCGTGGTGACGAGCAGTTCCAGTTCAGCGCCGCTGGTGAGTTGCGCGCGCAGTGCCGTGACAGGGCCACTGCTCAGCGGCGTCATGGTGTGCTTAGGAACGTTTTTAGTTGCGTTGTAGGCCATTTTATCCTCCGTTTCAGGTCAGCCATTCAGGGCGCTGAGTGCGGCTGCGATGTCTGCCAGCGTCCCCGCCGCCTCAATCTCAGCGGAGACGGTCATTCGACGAGCTTCCAACTGTGCAGCGGCGGTGCGCCAGTTGCTTGAGAGGTTCAGCCAAATCTGGGCGAGCGCATCGGCGTCTGGGGCCGTGATGCCCACCTCAGCGGCCAAGAGCGGGTAATCCGCCAGCACGGGGGCTTCGGCGGTGATCCATGCGCGGGCCTCTGCCTCTTTTGCGAGGTAGATCATCTCTTGGCCCGGCAGATCGGTGATCAGAGCCAGTCGTGCCCCGCAAATAGCTTCGGACAATTTTTGCCACGCCTTCGCCTTGGCGTCCGCCAAGAGCTGTTCAGATGCCGGGCCGCGCGGTGGCGCCCAAACCGCGCCATCCCAAGCCCAGCCAATTCCGACGCCGTCAGGAAGTTCCGGCCAATCTGCGGCCCAATTTGGTACAGCGGTCGGATCGACTTGTATGACGTTGGCAACGATGCCGCTCTCAATCTGTGCTAGGTTCATCAAACACCTCCGATCCAGATGCGAGCCTCGCCGCGGCCGCCAGCTCCTGAAGCTCCGGTATGGGCACCGCCACCGCCGCCACCCGGCGCGGATCCCGCCGTCCCCGCGCCGCCAGAACTGGTACAGCCCCGCCCACCAGCACCTCCGAAAACAGAAACGCCGCCAGCGGCGCCGCCAGTCGAGCTGCCTAAGCCCGTGCCGCCGCCGCCGCCACCAAAGACCGCCGCGCCGCCGACAAGGTTAGCATTGGTGCCTTGTCCCCCGCCGCCACCGCCCCAAATCGTCCGCGCAGCATCTCCAGCGGCGGTTGCGCCGCCCGCACCACCGCCCGGTGCGCCACCAACGGATCCATTGCCCGCTGCGGTTTCGCCGCCACCACCACCTCCTCCTGAGGAAGCGCCTCGACCGCCACCCCAAGCCGTCAGAAGCGTGCCGACCGTGGTGCTGCCACCAACATTGCCCGTGTCTCCGCCAGTGATAGAGGCACCACCGGCGCCAATGATGATCGAGATCGAGGGGGGCAGGTCCGCATAGAGCAGGCGGCGCGCAACATAGCCTCCACCGCCACCACCACCTCCGGGAACGCTAAGCCCATTGTAGCGACCACCGGATCCGCCTGCGCCCCAAGCCTCAATCAGAACAGGCGTGTTGTCCGCAAAACCTGACGGCTTCACCCAAGTCGTGCTGGCTGTGATCGCGATGTAGTAAGGATCGGCAGCGCTGCTACCACTGCCGCCGCCGCTGACAATGACGAAGGCCCCGCCAACATATTCCAATATCACCCGCGCTCCGGCTTGCGCTTGACCGCCTGCCATCGCGAAACCCGCCGCAGTCAGAACCGGGACCGGCGTGCCGCCATCGATCGACAAGGTCATATTGTCCGTGTTCGTTGCCGCCCACGCGATCGAGAACCGCATATGCTCGAGCAAACCTGCGGTGAGTGGTGGATCGAGCGTTGCGGTCACGGCATCACCGGTGCCGCCCACATTGGACAAGGGCCAGATCGCCGCCGCGAAAAGCTGCCCGAGCCGATCACCATATTGCTCGAGGAACTGCAGTCCGCTCGGCGCGGGATCGGAGAGGTGAGAATAAAGGGAGCGGTCAGCCATCGTGATGCACCTCGTTTGCCTCGTCTACCAATGTCAGAGTTGCCTGAAGATCGTCGCGCGGCTCGATATCCAAGACCTTGCAGCGCAGGGTTTCCCGGCCGTGCAGGCCGACAGAAACCAACGTCCCTTCTTTGATCCCGTCAGGATTTGCCGGGGTGGCGAAGACGATTTTATCGCTATCGCCATCGCCAATCAGCGGGTGGATTGTGCTCGAACCGTCGGCGCGCCGGACCAGCGCGGCCGAGAGCGCCCCGATTAACGACACGTCCCCGACGGTCGACAGATCGGCAATCGCAGCCCAAGAGGGCCGAGATATAAGCGGCACATCAGCCTCTAGATCCAGCGCCGCGACCAGACCCTCAGTATTGAGCCAAACCGTGGCTACGCGGGCGGTCGCGCCGTGGCGCTCGATCTGGTCGTGTTGCACCGCAACCAAGCTGCCGCGCCGACAAACAATTGCCTCTGCCGGGGCGGTCAGGCTGTAATAAGTGCCCCGGTGCCGTGGTTGCGCCAGATCATAACGCGCGCGTGCGCGAACCTCGTCCTCGGTTACGAGGCCTTCGTAATCGACCTGCTCTAGCACACCGCGCGGCGAACCACCGGGGCGCAAAACGGTGATTTGCCGGGCCTCATAGTCGATTGCGGCATCCCGGAAGTTGACCCGCAACCCATCAGGCAAACGCGGCATCGCCCGACGCCAGCTAAACTCGGCCGAGTTGCGCGGCGTAAACAACTGTACCGGCGCTTCCTCCGAGGTGTCGCGGTCCACGACGACGCCCCAAATCTCAGAGGCATAGGGCTGGCCGTAACCGCAACTTGCCACGATTGCTGCCGCTGCCGCCGCGCCTTGATCCTCGATCACGGCGTTGACACGCCAGTCTTTTGCACTGCATTCGTCGCGCCACGCGACCAATCCAGCGGTGTCCACCAGTTCGGCGGGCAAGGCGTCGGCGTTGAGACGGCCCGCATAGATGTCGCGCAGATGCGGTGCAGGGTTGTCGGTGACTGCCCAATCACGCCATGCCTCGCCGTCCCAATCTGGTACCCATCCGCCCGCGACGACCGAGACGCGATCCAACTGCTTGTTGCGCGCGCGGATCGCCACAATTGCCATATCGCCGGGAACGATCGGCGTCTCGTTCCAAATCGATACAGAACGCAACAAGATCAGCGCGTCGGCGATCATGTTGCGCGACATGGCGATTCGCGGGGTCGCCGGGTCGCGATAGCCGAAGAGCGCCCAGACCGAGCCGTTGACCGTATAGGCTGCGGCGGAATAGCTCGCTTGCGTGAACACCGCCCCGCGCGTGATCTCGATCTCCCACCGCCCTGGGGGCCAAAGCGCGGGGTCAAGGTGGATCGTTGCCGTGTAGCGATCAAGTGTAACGCCGGTTACTCCCGTGGTGCCAAGATTGCTCGCATCCATCCAAGCATCGCCCGCCGCACCAAAGGCATCGTCGGCAGTCCAGCCCCCTTCAGCAGGGGACACCGCCTGATCGGGGCAGTTTCGACGCGCTTCGACCCAGCCTTCTGAGGTTGCGGCAGCGGGCGTTGCGGCCTCTTCCGTCCAAACCAGCCGGATGGTCGAGCGCATCTGGCGCAGCGATGCCCCCTGGAAATGCAGCTCGGGGAGATTACGCCACGCTGTCGTCCCACGCTGGCGCATGCGGATCCGGACGGGCACGCGGAGCTTGGTACTGCCCCCTTCAAAGTTGAGCCCCTGCGCAAAGATCATCTGCACTTGGTGTTCATCTGGCTTATCCCACGTCGCCAAGACCTGCGGCTGCGGCACGGTGAGCGATAGATCAAGCGTCGGATCGAGCAGGCTCGCATCTTCACTATCGACCTGATGCGGCGTCAGTTCTGCCTGCGGGGCCTCTGTGCGGCTTTGCCGCCGCAAGAGCCACAGCGGCCGATCTCCGGGCCAGCCTTCACGCGTCTCAATCTCGACGCCGGGCGTGTCATAGGCGCTTGCGGCCCCGATCCGGATATCGGTGAGCCGATGAGGCCCGGCAAGCACATAAGCGGCCTCGACGATCTCGTCTGCGCCGTCGAAATAGGTCAGTGGTTCAGTGCCAAGCGGTGGGAAGATCTTCCGCTCGCCCAGAACGCGCGGGATCGCACCGTTAGGATCGAGGACGTTGCCCCGCAAAGAAGCCGTGCCCTCATTGCGCCAGCGGTCGCTTTGATTATCTGACTTTGGGGAAGGAGAGAGCGCGGTGATCAGAAGCGCCCCAACGACCTGAATGCCTGCCGCCGCCGCAAAGGCCGCTGCAGACCCGGCTTTGAAGGCGGCCAAACCCCATTTCGAGGCCATATTGCCCGCCAGCACCCAGCCCGTTGCGAGCGAAAGAGCAATCGAGGCGATGAAGGCAAAGACTTTCTTGCCGCCGCCATCTCCGCCGCGCGGCGGCAAAGAGAAGGAAAGTTCAACCGGCCGTCCTGGGCTCGGGGATTTGGGGCGAACCCGATGCCAGTTTTTGCGCGGTACCGGATGGCCGTTGAGGCAAATCACGCCGTAGCGACGGAACTCGGGCGGGAGCGCGGGCTTGAAGCCGTCGATCGCTTCATCAAGCGTGATGCCAGGGCGCGCCCAATGAACCTGCGGCGTAATCCCAAACGGGCTGCGATAGGCGCAGAGGATGTGGTCGTGCTTCAGCATTGCGACCGTCTCCGATAGCCAAGGATTCGGCGCGCGACACTCCAATGCGAGATCGGCACAATCACCGCATGGCTCGCTTCTTCCACATGCAGCAGGCGGGCCTCATCAATCATCACGCCGACATGCACCACCGCCGCGCCGCCGTTCGGGGCGCGCATCAGCACCACATCAAAGGCTTGCGGGCTTTCGACGGCCTGCCAGCCGTCATCCTTGCCCTTTTCCATCGCGCGAGCGATCCGGATCAGGTCATGCGCGGAGATTTCGCCATAAAGCGGCAGATCGATGCTAAGTTCTCGGCCATAAACCGCGACCACCAGCCCCCAGCAAGTGACCTCCCCCGGCCCCTCGCCGAAGGGCAGGCCGATATAACGCTCCCACCATACCCGCGTCATCGAAAAAGCCCCGGCAGACGGTCCTGCGTCGCGAAAACGCTCGGGAACGGCTCTTGAGAGAAATCGCGGATCATCAGCCGACCTGTGAGCTCTGCGACGTTGCAATCGATATCGACCAGATCCCATTTCGTTGGGGCAATGACGGGCATGACGGTGCCCTTCGGCTCTCTGGGATCGAGCGAAAGATCAAAATCTGCTGAAGAGCAGATTTCTAAGGTGACGGTGGCACGGTCTGCCAATTGGCGCAGCGCCATGCCGATCCGGCGATCGACGTTGGGCACGGTCAGACGGCACGAGGGCGCTTCATCGCCGTCTGTGGGCAGCGTGAAGCCAAACAAAAGGCCCTGCCAAAGATAGCCATCGCGCAGGTAGTCCATACAATCTGCGACGACGCGCATCGGTTCGATCAGGTTCGGATGCTCGATCGTCACGAAGGCGAGGATCGTGTGCACGCTTTCTGTCGCCTCAAGCGATTGGCGCGTGCCCGTCGGGAGGATGCGCTGCGTCATCAGGCTTGCTCCAAGACATATGCCGCACCTGCGGCGTTCACGACCACGGCATCGCCGATTGTTAAAACGGCATAACTGGGGGGCGGAGCAGCCCCAAGCGCCCCGGCTTCGAAGATCCCGATCCCAGAGATATCGGCGTAGCTCGCCGCTTCGGGCCACCAGCCAGCCGAGAGATCGACCGCGAAAAGCGTGCTGACGGTCCCATTCGCAAACACGATCCGCACATCGCAAAGGCCGTGCGCCATCGCCAGACCGGGCGCAAGCGGATCGCCGATTGCGGCGGTTTGGCCGATCTGCGCTGTGCCATTGTGAAAGAGCCCCCGCGCGATGTCATAGGCTGCCAACGGGGCAACCAAGGGGCCTTCTGGCATCAGCCAAGCCCACCACGGCGTTGACGGCAGGCGGATCACCTGCACCGAAATATCCCAGTGCAGCCCAGTGATATTGGTCTCGCTGACCGGTTCTTGCGCCGCGAACTTCCAGCGACGAACCTTGCCATCGGCCGGATCGCGCCACAGGAAATCTAATACGCCGCGATACGTCTCTGCCCAAAACGCCCAGAAGGCCGCCCGTTCCGCTTCATCCGCCAAGGGGAAAATGCCTCGGAAGGTCCAAGCCTCGGCCGTGGTGCGAGCCCGGTAGAGTGGCGCGCCGACCTCTGGCGAGAAAATCGCACGGGTCTCAAACGGGGAGCCGGTCCAGCTTTGCTTTTTCGGTGTTTGCAGAAAGCCCTTCGGCCATACGATCATCAGGCTCATCGTTTGACCACCTCTGGTTTGAGGGCATAGCGCGACCGCAAGCGCTTGTCGTGTTTGCCCTGTGCCAGTTGACGCCCAACGATCAGTTCAACCATGCTTTCGCCATCCGGCCCTTGGCTGGTGGCCTGCTGAATGGGTTCGGAGGTGTAGTTGTGAATGTTGATCGTCGCAGGCGCGGGTGCGGCCGCGATCGGGGGTGTGCTGGCCGCATTGGCGGCGGGCGGCGGGCTCGACAAGATCGAGCGCGTTTCCGATGCATTGAAGATCCGCGCCGCGCCCGTCGCTTCGATCTCGGGGCCGTTCTCACCCACGATCCGCCAGCCGCCAGCGTGATCCCCACCCGCCGCAAAGCCCGGAAGGCCGAGCAAGCCGCCGATCAGATTGCCAAAGAAACCGCCCGCGCTGCCGCCTGCGCCATCGCCTTGGAACAGGTTATTCAGCGCCGCGCCGAACGAATTGAACCCGTTGCCCATCGTGCCGAGTTGATCGGTGGTCGTGGTCGCAGTGGCCCCAAACTTCGCCATCGCGGCCTCAGCGGCCCCGAGCCGTTGCGACCAGCCATCAGCCCCAGCCGGATTGGCGAGCGTATAGCCTTTGGGGCGCTCAAAGCCCGCGAAAGCGGCGGTCGCATCGCGCACATTCGTCGATGCCAAGAGCCGCTTCATCGCCGCCGCTTCCGAGGTCATCAGCTCATGCCAAGCGAATTCGAGCTGAGCATTGACGTTACCAAGATTGCCCTTGCCGCCGATGAAGTCGAAAAGCGCCCCCTTGCGGTCATTGTGCTGGAAAAGCCCAAAAGCCTGCCCAAAGTCCCCAACATTCGTCGGATCAAAGGAGCTTTCGCGGCTGACATTGCCCATGATCCCGGCGATCTGGTGAGGCTGTAGCCCTTTGTTCGCAAAGAACTGCCAGACCTGCGATTGCACATCGGCGGACCCAGCCAGCCCGCCCGTCGGCACACCAGATAGGCTTGCCGCACCAAGACCAAGGCCGCCGTTAATGATCACCTGCGCGGCGGTGACCGTCATTGCGCCCACCGATTGCGAGCTGACGCCCGTCACTTCGAGCGGTCCCGCCTTGCCGGTCAGCCGGTCCCAGATCCCGCCCAAGCCCCCAACATCGGCCATCGTCGCGTAATCGGTGCCAAACAGTGCGTTCTTGAGCGGGTTGGTGAGGGCAAGCTCGGTGAACATGCCCTCGATCTCCGTCGCCATGGCCTCAAAAGCCCCGCCGATATCGCCTTGCTTGAGCGCATCAATGATGCCGTCGATCGCATCCTCGCCCGCGCCTTGCACGGTTTCCCAAGCGCTGCGCACCCGATCCAGCTGTGCCTCGGCCTCAGCGGCGGCTGTCGCGGTGGCGCGAATGTCCGCCGCCATGGTGCTGGATGGGTCCAGATGCATGTCGCGGATCTGCTGCTCGGCCTCATAAAGTGCCAAAATGCGCCGACGCGTCGCCTCGGTTTGGCCGATCAAGCCCAGTTCAAGCTGCGTTTTAGCAAGCGACTCGGTTTGCGTGCGCAGATAGTCTTTGCCAGCGGCGAGCGCCCCAAAGGGATCAACGCTCTGCAACCCCTTGGCCGCGTCCCAAAGCTCGAGCAGCTTTTTCTTGTGCTCTTCGGTGGTGTCGAGCGTGCGCAGTTGTGCTTCGAAATTCTGACGCTCTGCCTCGATCTGGAGCCGTTTCACCTCAAGGCTATCGGCACCATATTGCAGCGTGGCTTCTCCAATCCGCCGCGTCATTTCGAGATCGTCTTCAAGGTCGAAAGGCGCGCGGGTCTTTTCCAGCGTCTTCATTACGTCATCGAGCAGATCGGCGAGCTTCTGGCCCTTTTCCGCCGCCGTCTCAAAGGGTACGTCGATGCCGGATTTCGCGATTTCCTTGGTGAGAGCGTCGATTTGTTCTGTCGTTCCCTCCAGTATGCGTGCATGGATGGATGCTGTTCCGACAGATGTGCCAAATTTCGTCGCAGCTTCATTTGCACCATCAGAGTTGTATTCGGCATTTGCCATCGCTTCGGCGATGCCCTTTGCCGCTTCAACCTTGCTTTCGAACGTGTCGGCCATCTCGAATTTCTGGATCGCAGCGCTGACTTCTTGCGCGCCGCGCGCCGTCAGGTTGAACTGCTTTTCGAGCGTTCTGGAATCGACAACACCAAAATTGAAAACTGAATGCATATCGGCGACCGCTTCGCCAACAGACTTGATTGAGGTGCGCACTCGTTGCGCGGCCTCCATTTGAGCCAATTGGAGCAATGCGATGTTCAGTTCACGCGCAGCACGGGCGCCGGAGCCGAAATCTGCGGCCAGATCGGCCGTGCCACGTTTTGCTTCTTTCAGCGCAGCCTTCACAGCGCTGGTGGAGCTTTCCAGATTTCCGAGAGCCTCATCGAGCGTTTTGGCTTCCTCGCCCGTGTCAAGCAGCCATTGCACAGCGGCCGTGCCAAAACCGATCACCGCCATCGTGGCAAGCGACATCGGGTTGAGCATGCCCATGAAGGCCCCGCGCAGGGCGGTTCCCGTTGCCATGCCAGAGGCCCGCATCTGGGTGAAGACCTGCGTCACCTGCGTGCCTTGCTGCATCATCAGCATCATCGGGTTTTGCCCCGCCATCGTCATCATCGCGATGTCATTGAGCTGGAACGAGAGGTTCGCGGCATAGGCCGAGGCCGCCCCAGTTGATGGCGCACGGGGCGACGAGACCGGCGCGGGCACAGGGTTTTGGCGCGGCGGAGTTTGATATTGCAGCGGTGTTGGTCCGACCGGCCAGCCATATTGCGATTGTTCATAGGCAGCACGCGCTGCAGCTTCGGCCTCGGCTACCTCTTTCGCGGCGCGGGCGGCCGCGCGTTTCGCATCGGTGTTTTTTAAGGTGGCGGTGGTGTCGCTTGCGATGGCGCTGGTGGCGGCTTGGGTGTCGGCCTTCAGCTTACCGGTGGCGGCCTGTACCTCGGCGGCGGCCGCCTTGGCACTGGAGGCATCGCCTCGAAACAGCAGCTCATAGACCATTGGTCCGCTCATTTCACCGTCCCTCGAAAGCGTCGATCGCAGCGCGCTCCATCAGCTGCAGATCCGAAAAATTCACGTCGTCGTAGCCGCCGCGCCGAAGCACCACATCGACCCCGGCGTAATCGAGACTGAGCCACCGCCGCTCGCCATCGAACTGCCACCGCCACTGCGATGAGAGGTCGAGGAAAGCGCAGAAGGCGCGCCAGTTGCCCGCCCAGACCTCGATTACCGCCTCGGCCATCGGCGTGGCCTCAACTTGGGCCCCCATCGCTGCAAACTGTGCGGCAAGATCAGGGGTCAGGTTTGCAGCGCGGTGCGGATCGGTTCGGCCCAGCCACGCGAGGATCCATGCCCGCGCGGCGGCCGTCAGTTTCCCGTTTTCGCCTCCTGGCCAAAGCTCGCCTCTGCGATGGCGCGCATGACGCCCGTGCGAAACCAAGGCAGGCCCACTGCGTCATCCAAAAGCGCCTGCGCGAAGGGAACATCCGCGCCTTCTTCATCGATGACGCCACGCCAGCTGCGGCAAACCGCGCGCATCTGCTCCTTGTCGGCCGCGATCCGCTCGCGGTCCGTGGTCAGCGTGTCATAATGCTCTTTGTGCGCCAAAACGGCTTCGCGGGGCTGCGCCTCGAACTGCATCTCGAAGCTTTGCTCGAGGAACTGGCCTGCATTGTCCGGGTCGGGCATGCGCACTGTCACCGGCCACCAGTAGAGGTGCTTTGAGACCATCACGAATTTCGCCATTTCGGTCTCCTCAGCGCACGGTGATCATCAACTCATCGCGGCCTGCGACCGGGCAAAGCCCGAGTGGCAGCGAATAGTTCACGATGTTGTCGGTCTGGCCCTGCGTCGGCTTGCCGATCTCGACTGCCGGGGCCGAGATCTCGACAATGTTGCCTGCGGTCTTGCCATGCACCGCCGAGAGCGCGCCGCGCGTGCGGGCGCGTGCCGTTGCGAACCAATCGACCGTGGCAATCTGGCTTGCGACGACCACTGCCGTGCCCGAGGCCTTGCGATCGGTGACCTTCATCTCTTCCTCGCCAATCAGGAACCGCGGCGTGACCGTGTTGCCCAAATCGATCGACAAGCTCTCGGTCGGACCCGAATAGCCGTGCAAGGCGAGCGTGGTGTTGGCCGCCGAGACCGGATCGGGTGTGGTCCAGCCGGTCATCGCGACCGTTGGCATCGCCACATCTGCAACCGCGCCAAGCATGCCGGTGTAGCTGAAACGGAATTTCGGGATCTGTTTCGGCACGAGGTTCAGCGAGACATTGGCACGCCCGCCGACGAAGACGTGCTGCACGCCGTCTGAGTTGAAATAGAGCGTCCCGCTTTCTTGGGCCGCCTCAACAATGGTGTAATCTACGCGAGTTCCAGCGGTGATCACCTCGGCAAAGCCGCAAGCACGCAAGATCGAGCCATATTTCGGCACGGTCCCGGCAGCGCCCGCCCCAGCGATTTCGATGTCGAACTCGATCTTGCCGTATTCGGCCGTCAGGATCTCGCCTTGGTTGCCCATGTAGGGCAGCATCAAATCACGCGTGATCGAGGTCGCCTCATAGGGCGTGAAGTTGATATTCGTGGCGATCAACGCATCGGCAGCGGCCGGGGTGGCATCGGCGCCATAGGTCGCCTCGATCTTGTGGAGCATGGCCAGCGTCGGCCAACGGCGGGAAGTCATGGTCAGCGTCCTTTCGCTTTCGTCGCCTTCGCTTTGGCGGGGGTGTTGGTATCGGCGGAGGTGTCAGTTGAGAGGGTGCCCGGTGCCTCTCCCTCCGCCGACGGGGGCTTCGCATCGGCCTCAAGGGCCTCGGTATTCTCATCGCGCGCCATCGCGCCGGTTTCGGGATCTCGCAGCCAGCGGCCGCCTTGAAGGGGCTGGGTCATCGTCAGGCTCCTGTTAGAAAACGAGTGGTTGCCCAGGTCTGGACGTAAATGCTGACGCCTGTCGTCACCGGGCTTGCTTCGCCGCCGATCAGTTCGCAGGGGCTGGCCGTACCGGGCAGAATGTGGCCGGCCAGCGCGGCCTCGATGTCTTTCTTCAGGGCATCAAAGACGATGGCGCGATCTGCCCCCATCAGCTGGTCGTATTGGCGCACCACAATGCCCACCGCGAATTGCGCCTCGACCTGCTGGCGAAACCCGCCGCTCATCAAATCTTGCGGTTTGGCCCGCTCACGCCACGGCATGATGATCGCGGTGCCATGCTCGACAAGGCCCGCGCGGGCCGCGAGAACATCGATGTCCTCGGCGATCTCGACACCGGCCCAAGCGGGTTTGGGCAGTTCGGCCTGCAAATGAGCTAGAATTTCGCTCAGCATGAGCGCCACCCCGCCAGTTTGGTGGGGGTAAAGACCGGAGCGGGGTGCACAGCCATCACGGTGGCGTCAGAAACCACAGGCGGCTCCGCCCCGGCATCAACTGGCAAGGTGATCAGGCCGCGCGAAACATCCTTCAACGCTGTGATCGCATCCTTGTAATCTTGCGCCACATGCTCGGGCGCGCCGTTGCGGTGCAGCGTGTAGCGGGCGATGCTCACGGCCCAGCCATTGACAATCGGCGGCACCGAGGCGAGCGGCAGGGCATATTTCTTGCCGATGTAGCCATTGATCGTGTCGTCAGCATTGGAAAGCGCGGCTGCGATCACGGAGGCATCGAAAACCCCGTCGCGGTCACGGTCCGCGATCTGGCGCAGTTCGGCTTCGCCTGCGCGGTCGATCAAATCGTCGAGCGTGGCGTAGGTCATGATTTCGCCCAGTCGAGCATGGCGATCACGGTGCTCGGTTCGAGCGCGATCCGCTGCGGCTGAAACGCCGCCCGGTTTACGGCCATGAAGCCTTGCTCGATATGCGTGCGGCCGATCTGCAGCCAGCGCTGATCCACGCTGGGATCGCCGACCATGCTGTCGAGTTGACGCAAAACAAGCTCTTCGATGCTCTTGTTGGCATTGACCACGGCAACCGCCTCGTCGCTTTGCGGGCGGTAGCCGGAAACCGGAAGTCCTTTATGCGCGCTCATCTGATCTGACCTTTGGGACGTTGGGGTGCGCGGGCCGATGACCGCCCCGCGCGTGGGCAAAGGCTCCTCAGACCTTCGCCTTGCCGCTGCCCGCCTTGCGCGTGGTCTTTGCGGCTTGGGGAGGATCGTCGACGACGATTTCGGGATCAGCGGCAGGCGCATCCGGGGCAATTGCGCCTGCCGCCAAAAGCTGGGCGCGTTCGGTGGGGGTCACGGTGATCGTCTCGCCCGGTTTTTTGAAAGCGCCGCGCAGTTTCGCGGGGCCGGTCAAAACCACTTCGGTTTCGTCTGCCATCTTCAGCTCCTGTCGGTTTAAGCAAGCGGGCGGCGCACCGCCCGCTCCTAAAACCGACCGCCGATTAGGCTGCGGCCGCGCCAGCGTCTTGGAACAGGAACCCGCCCTCGGCCCCCGTCAGGATCACACGCCGCTCAGAGGTCGTCGGGTAAATCCAGCTGTCGCAGTCGCGCTCGAAATAGGGCTGCTGGACCTGCGGATAGCCGGAAAGTTCATAGGTGTAGCCATAAGACGGCACCTGATAGCTCTCGCCGGTCATCGGCACATAGGCCAAAACAGCGTCATTGCCCCAAACATCACTGGCCAGCGTGTCATCGGCGGCATTTTCCGGCAACCAAACCGCTTTGCCGACCACCACGCGCGCGACGTCAAAATAGGCCGCCAACATTTCCGCGGTGATGCTGTCTTTGGAGGTGTATTTGAACTGCTCTTTGACCTTGGGATGGTTCTTCAGCGCAGTGAACGCCGAAGGGCCAAGAACCAGCGTATTCGGGTAGCGCCCGATCGACCGGCGCACCGCTTCTTTGCCCGCATCCACATCTGCAACGGGGTTCGAGCTGTCGGAGGTCCAGCGGTCGGTGGTCGTAAGCGCCACTTTGTGGTTCGCGTCATAATTGGCCGCGCTGCGCGCAAGTTGGGCGGCAGCATATTCGTGACCCAGATCGATCACGTTCAAGACCATGTTCACGGCCCCCGCGCCAAGATCGACGCCAGGCACCGAAGCGGCTTCTTGCTGATGTTCGATCGGGACAAGCCCTTCGAGCGCATCTTGCACAAGCGACACCGGATCCGAGGCATAGCCATATTGCACGCGCTTTTTCTTGGCACCCGGCGCACGGCGAGTGTTCAGCATGCGGAACGCTTCTTTGCCGAACTTGATCACCCGCATCGCGCGGTTCGGGATCGGCACGCGCGGAAACAGCACCTCGGAGATGAACTCGGCGTTGCGGTAGCCCCGCGCATGGGTGGACAGGATCGGATCGACAACGGCCGCAGTCCGCTGGTTCAAAGGTTGGTTCATGGGATCGCTCCTCAGCGGATCAGGATTTGAACGAATTCCCCATCGGCAGCGGCCGTCAGGGCTTCAGCGAAGATGTTGGTGTCGGTTCCGGGCACAGCCGTGCGCACACCGCCACCGGTCGCGGTGCAGAGCGGCGCACCCTTGGCGATCGCACCGACGGCAGTGACGGTTTCGGTGCCAAGCGCGGTCAGCGCGATGTCGAGCCCCACTTCGGTGGCGGGGTTTTGAGCGACACCTTTGACAGGCTGATCTTCGGTGGTGATCGGCGTGTCGCTGAAATCGACAAGATCACCGGCATTGCAGAGGGCCGTCATCGTGCCCGTCAGCGTCAAAATGGAATGATAGGTCCGCAGCATGGGGTTCTCCGATCAGGACACGGTGCGCACGGCGGTGAGATAATCCGTGCCGGGGTTGGCGCGCTGATAGGCCAGCGCCTTTTGGTGGGTGGCCAAAGCGGCGGCGTCGACCGCCTTGCCGTCGGCAGCAAAGCTTGCGGGCTTCGCGGCGTCAGGATCTGCACCGAGATCGGTCTCGCCGAACTGGACGATCTTCGGTTGGGCCGAGAGGATATCGCGCAGCGCTTTGGCCAAATCGACCTGTTGGCCTCCTTCAGCAAAGGCCACGGTGGCCCCTTTGGGCAGCGCATCAAGCACGGCCACTGTCTGATCTTTCGAGGCAGGCAGAAGCTTGCCATCGGTGACCAGAGCCTCGGCGAAGGCTGCGTTTTCATCGTGGGCGGTTTTGGCTTCACGCGCGGCAATCGCCTTTTCGCGCGCGGCAAGGTCGGCCTCGCGCGCAGCGAAGGCCGGATCGGGCTGAGACATGGGCGGATCCTTTTCAGGTTTGAGGGGGAGGGGCGTCTGTTCTGCGAAAGCAGACGGTTCTGGCATCGCGGGAAGTTCCATCTCGCCAAGCCATTCGAGACGGTAAGGCGGCAGGGCTTTGTCGGCGTCTTCCATGCCGAATTTCTCAATCAGAAAATCGCGCAGCGTGCGCAGGACCGAGGCGGTTTCTTCAAAGCCGTGCGCGCCAAAGCTCGCGGTAAAGACTGCATCGGCGACGCCTGCAAATTGCGCATTGCGCAGCCCCGAAACAGCGGGCGCGGCCGCACCAAGAAACCCAACGTGCTTGGGATACCACGTGCCGGGTACCGGGTTGTGGGGCTGCCCCGGTGAAAAGAACGACATCGACACCTTTTTGAACCGGCCGCCCTTCACCAGTTCGGCAAATTGCGGCTCGATTTCGTGCAGTTCGGCGACGAGACGATCCGCTTGCTGGTCATAGTGAAAGCTTTTGATCCAGCCATAGGCTGGGGCATCGGTTTCGGGGTGGCCCACAACGATGGGCGCCGGAGCCGTTTCTGGATCATAGGCGTCAGCGATCGCGCGCAGATCGCCCGCAGAATAGGTGATCGGGTCGCCAGCCATCGGCGTGAAGGTGCCGGGGCGAAAAACCTCAATGCGCGCGGTGATGGGCTTGCTCATGTGTCCGTCCTGATGATGACGAGACACCCTTCGCATGGCCCGAAAAGCAAAACCCCCGGACAGGTGTCCGGGGGATGCGTGGTGGCTTAGGGTGAGGTGATCATAGGCGGGGGAAGCGCGCGACCGCAACGCCATTCTGCGGGCCGGGATCAAATGCCGCGAGAGAGCGATCCTAACGGGGGGTTAACGGGGGGCGTTTGTCTTTTGCGGGCATCCGGACCGAAAAGCGGCCAAGGCCCCTCAGCGGCGAAAAAACGGGGCATCCTCCGTTATTGACTTAGCCAGTCCTCTGCATCCTCCAAAATGCCGATTTCGTCCTCGGGCGAGATCCCGATATAGGGGCGTGCGGGAATGGTGATCGTGTGAGCCTTGATCTTCACCTCGCGCCCACCTTCTTCAGACCGCTTGGCGAAGCGCCGCCCGACCATATAGCGGCTGCTTTCGGGTTTCTGGATCGTCCCGCCCAGCTGATGGATCGCCGCATAGACCTTCGGCGAGCCAATCCGCACCTCCTCGGCCGAGGCGATATAGTTGATCGACCCTGCCAGCGAAGAGCCTGCCATGCCTTTTGAATTCGAGCGCAGGATCGTCAGTGGCAATTGGCCCCGCTTTTGGCGCTGTTTGATGGTACGCGGGGCAAGTGACACCCAAGGCGCACCTTGCGGATCAGTCTGTGTTTCGAACCGATCTCGGGTCGAGCTTAAAAGCCGCTCGCCCACCGAGGCATAAAATGGCTGCGGGTTCTCCATTCGCGTCAGCAGATCACGCAAAGTGTCGCGCGCTGCCAAATCCTGTAGTTCGACCTTGATGCTGATCCCGGCCATCGTTCAAAACTCTCCTCGCTCGTGGTCTCTTTATCGTGTCTTCAGGGGAGGCGGTGTTTGCCCTCAAACTCCCGTCGGTCTGGCGATCCAAGCACTAGGGCTGCTATTTCCTTTTCCAGATCAGTTTCCCGTTTCGCTGAAGATGGATATTCGCAAAATCCGGATGGGGCTGGTTCTGCGGACCATAGCCGGTCACTTGGAACCAAATCTTTCGGCCAAGATCGAAGAGAGCAAATACCGGACGTTCCGGGTCAATGCGAACGTAACGCCGCACCACCTCATAGAGGAACTCGCCCGGATGCTCTGGGTCGGGGATGGCACGCAGGGACAACCAGATTTCATCTGGGTCCATCAGCGTTTCGGCGAGCAACAGCACATGATCGCTATGCCCGCGCTTGACCGATTTCCATGCGCCTGAGGGATCCTTGAAAAGATCATCCGCAATCAGGATCCGCGCACCAGATACATCGGTCCAGAGCTTCGAGGTTCCGGGCTCAAGCCCGAACTTCTCAAGGAAGGCCTTCGCATAGTCTTCCGGATCCAGATCGGGCGGCAAAAGCGTGGCACTGAATGGCTTGGCGCGGGCGCGCAAAGCCTCGATCGAATCCGGGGTGTCGACCGATATCACCTTCGGGGTTGCGGTCGCCTGATCTCGTCGGCTGGTCGTATTGCCAAGCTCGGCCGGTTCGATCAATTCGCGGCGGAAGGCGCTCTGCCATGTGTCGCCGGGCATGTAGTCCCAGCCATAGCCGATCCCTTCGGGCAGATTGGTCACAAGGCCCGTGGTTTTGTCGAGGTGCTTGCGCAATACGATTTTGGGCGCTTGATCTGGCCCGCTTTTGCCCATGCGCCGCAGATCACCGCGCGAAAGGGTGCGCACACCGCAACTGCAGGCCCAGTCATTGGGCGGGAAATGCACATCCCACCACGGATCGTTCCACATCAAAACCAGATCGTGCCAAGCTTCGTGCTCGGGACGCGGGTTGAGCGGGACGCGGGTTTCGCCGTGGCGGTACTGCCAATAGGGGCGGATCTTCACCATATCCGGGTCGCGCATTTGGCGCAGGCGGCCTGCCATGTAGCTCGTGCGGATGTTCGTCTCGAAGATCGTGCGGATCCGCCAGTTGCGTCCGCCATTGTAGGACCATCCGTATTTCTCAACGATCCGGTCGAACTCCCCGGCAAAGGCTTTGATGTCGTATGTCTTTGCCCCCTCTATGATTGCTTGCTGGAACTCCTCAAGCATCGCCATATCGGTGACACCGGCCACCACGAAGGCGCGATCGTGATCGCTGCGCATCGCTTCGGTCCAAGCCTGTGTCGGCATGCCCCGCTTCTGCGTCAGAAAGTCGATCTGCTCACGAAACTCCTGACGGGTGAAATCTGGCTCGGCAAAGAGCAGATCATCACCGTCAGCAAAAGCCGCCTCGCGCCCCTCGAGCGCAGCGAGCTGCATCGCCTGGACGAAGAGGGCTGCCAAGGCATCGGGCGTCCAGGTCGCGCTAAGCGCAAGTACCGCCTGCGCTGCCGCGTCAAAATCGACGGCCTCTCGGAGCGCCTCGCGAACACCTGCAATGCGCCGCGTAAAATGCCGCGCGGCGGCCATGATTGCCTGATCAGTGATCCGCTCGACCGGACCACCTGGCTCAGCAAAGCAGACGTGCCGATGCGTCAGGCTTTTTTTTTGAGCGGGCGGGCGGCGAAGGTTGGATCGCCGTTCACGAACGGGTCAGACGCAGCGGGGGCGGTTCCAAAGGCGTGGCGCGCCTCGACCAGCGCATCGAGGGTCTTGTCACTCAGCCGGTTGGCGATGTCGAAGCCCAAGATGTAGTCGCGCGCAACGTCATCATCTTCAAACCGCGCCGATTCAGAAACCACGGTGCGGATCGCCTTCGCACTGGCTTCGTCGGCCTCGGCTTGCGATTTCTTCGTCTCAGCAGCGGCTTTCTGGTTTTCCGGGCGTTCGCGCCAGATCTTCGGAACCGCCGCGCCGGGCAGGTTATAGTCGACGATCCAAGTGATCAGCTGGTCGGTCAGGGTGCCCGAGAGCAGATCACCGTCGCCATCGGCCAAAAGCTCGAGCATCTCCTGATGCACCTCGCCGAGCGCGCGATTGCCGCCGCTTTCGCTCACCTGCGTGGTGAGCGTTTCGCCCGTCGTGGCAATCGAGATCTGCCGGTCCCAATAATTCAGGAACTGTTCATAGGTGACACTGCCGGACCGGCTTGCCTCTAGAAACTCCGCATCGGTGCCGATCGGCACCACCACAGCCGAGGCAGTCCGCGCTTCGGTCAAGGTGTTCAGAAGCTTGCGCTGCTCCTCAGGCAACGACCCGATCGGCGATTTGCCCACGATGGTCGGCCCGGCAAATTTCTCAAGGAAATGCAGCCAAAAGGTGATCCCTTCGCGCTTAAAGAGCACCGGCCAGAATAAGCGGCTGCCGAGCCCGAGCCCATAGGGGTTTTCGCCTTTCACGCCAACGCGGTGGACGATGAATTTGCGCTCGGGCAGCTCGATCCCTTCCATCATCGCCGTCCAGGTCAAAAGCCGGGGGCGCCACTCGGTATCAAAGGCAAAGCGGCGCTGGTCGATCGACTTGATCTTGACCGGCTTGATCCGATTACCCTCGCGCGCCCAGACGACTTCGCTCACCGCAAAGCCCTTCAGCGTGGCATCAAGCAGATCTTTGCAAACCTGGTCGAAGGGTAGGGCGCTGATCATCTCTTCAACGAGATCGGCCGCGTCCTTGTCGATCGGGCGTTCGCCCCCCGGCTCGACCTTCCAATCGCGTGAAATCAGCGCCCCTTTGCGCTTTTCGAGCATCGCCCCGGCATGGGTATCTCGCTCGATCTCATCATAGATCTTGAGCCCCTTGCCGCCGCCCTGCTGGATCAGCGTATCGTCAGCATTCTGTAATACCCCGGAAAAGAACGGGATGGTGATGTCGTTGCGCGCATTGGCGATCAGCGTTTTCGCCTCGGCAGGCAGGTTTTTGCGGGGCTCAGTCGCAAAGGCGGTAGAACGGTTGTGGCGTTTATTGCGGCTCATTCCTGCCCCCGGCAGTTGGTGAAGAGAAGTTGAATCGGACCGATCATCAGGCAGCGATCAAAGGCGTCGTCGGCACCTGCGGAAAACCAACCAAGCCGCCATTGGAAGCTGATACCGATGCCAATGAGGGTCAGGCCTTGTCCACGCATCACCGACCTCCCAACCGATAGCCGCCCAGGCGGTCGCCCCCGGTGGGCGTGCTCGCTGTCAGCATATCCCCGCCGCCGCCTTTTCCGGCGTAAAACAGGGTGTTTTGCCAAAGCATGTCGAGTGTATCGGGCCCGTCATCATGGTCTCCGTTCGGCCATTGCTGCAGCTGGTCGATCAAGGTGCGTTGCGCGGGGTTGAAGCGGATCAAGCCCGCCAAGACCGGGGGCTGAAGGCGCTCGATGCGCAAATCCTTGTCGGTCGATGGCGTGATCGGCACTGCCGAAATGCCCACCCCTTCCTTCGCGGCCCGTGTCATCAGCTCGGTGCGCAGGAATTCTTGGAACTGGACGGTTTCAACAAACCACATCAGCGCGCGATATTCGCGCTGCAGCGCAATGGTGTCGGATATGATCACATCGGGCAGGCGCTTGCGGATCGAGGCCTCGACCACATCCATCCGGCCTTCCATGCGATCAAACCCGCCGATCAAGATTGCCGAAGGGTCGCGGCCCTTGCTCTTCTTGCCAAGGCTGGGGTCGATTGCCCCAAAGAAGATCCACTCGCGCAGCGGCTGCACCCAATAGGTCAGATCGCCAAACGGGTTGCCCTCGCTGATCGGCTTATTCTGATATTCGGTCTGGAACGCGGCTTTGTCGGCCGCGCGCTCGAGCATAAGGAACAGCAACGGTTGCACCGAGGGCCAGTTGACCACCGCGCCCTGATCCATCTCGGCCTTGCGCGCCTCGTAGAACGCCTTGGCCGCATCCTCTCCATCATTGTGATAGACTTCTTCGAACTGATCCCACAGGTCCATTCGGTCTGGGAACTTCACCACCGCTTGGAATTCGGTCACGTTCCACAAAGGTGCCTTGGCCGCGCGAACGATCACGGCGTCGAAATGCAAAACTGTGCCGACCCAGATCACGTCCATGCTGCCATCGGGCGGACCGACTTTCAGCGCAGCGCGGTAAATCCAGTTCCAGAGCTTCGCGCGTTGTTCGGGGCTGCGCACCTGTTCATCGTTCTCGATATCGTCAAGGAACAAAAGATCAGGCCGGTAAGGGCCGTGCCGCCGCCCCCGGATCTTCTTGGCCGCGCCCAGTCCTTCGACGCGGATATTGTTGCGCGTAACGATCTCGCCCTCGCGCCAAAGCCGCCCGGCGCCGAAAGCGTCAGGAAAATCATTCTGCAAACGGACGTTTGTTGTGAGCTCTGCCTTGATCGCCTCGATCAGAAGCGCGGCCTGTTCGTAGACGTCGCAGATCTCGATGATGTAGCGCTTGAGCCCTCGCGCGATGCAGTAAAGCGCAAAGCCGAGCGACAGGTGGGTCGATTTGGAAGCCCCGCGCGGCGCGATGAAAAGATCGCGCACACCCTTTTCCGAGGCGAGGATCTCCGGCACGCGCGCGAAGATATGCTGGTGAAACAGCGAGTGCTCGCCCTTCACGTAATGCGGCAGGTAGGTTTCCATGAAGAACTGGAACCCATCGGGCTCTGCCACCCGCGCCAAGCGCGCTTTCTTCGCGGCGGGATCGGGCGAGAACGCCTCGACGTTCAGTTCGATGTGGCGGGCGAATTCGCTGGCCATCTCCGCGATCTTGTCGCGGAAGCCCTGTTTGCTGACGGCGGCCTTCAGCTGCGGCCGCCGGGTCATGATGTGTAGATCTCTGCCAGCCGCTCACTGAAGGGCTCGATGATCTCAAGGATCGCGGCCGAGTGTTGCGGGAAATTCTCGCGCACGAAGTCGAGCATCTTGCCCATGACGTCTTGCGCCACGCCAAGCTCCGAAATCTTCGGCGCAAATTTCTTAGCGCTGGCGGCCATCTTGGTCATCGCGTCCGACAGCGAGACCAGCATCGACACCTTTTCCGCGGTTGTGTGATTGCCCGATTTGATTTCTTCGAGGATCTCTTGGGCTTGGATCATGAAATCTTCGACTACGGTAGACACCACCGCCTCGACGCCTTCGCCTGCGATTACATGCGCGGTGCGGGCACGGTCCCAATCGTCGCCCTGTTCTTTGGCGGACTTTTTCCAGCGTCCGACGGTCGCCTCGGAAATCCCGTAAGCCGCCGCGATCGTGGCGGCCGTAAAACGACGAAAGACATAGTCAGACCGGGCCTTGCGGCGTGCTTCCTCGTTACTGCGTGCCATTCAGCCCCCCTGAGACAACGAAGGTGATTGCAGCCGCGACGAGGCCGCCGATAATGAGCCGGATCAGCCAAGTGATGCTGGAGCGAATGGAATCGAGCTTGTCGGTGGTGTTGTTGCGCCATTCCGCCATCGTGGCACCGTCGAGTTCGATCTTGCGAATCCGCTCTTCATGACCATCAAGGCGCAGATGCGCCCGGTTCAAACTGTCCGCAAAATGGCTGGGAATATGGCCCGGTACGTCCGTCATTTTCCGCCACCCCGCCATTTTGTGACCGCGTCCTTCACGGTATGGCCGCCCATATAAAGGCCCATGTAAAGGCCCGAGATCTGGACCAGCTCCGCGAAGGGCACCTGAGGCAGGGCCAGCTTCCAAACCGCGTTCGCGACATGCAGCAAGACCACATTCCAAAGCCAGAGGAACCCGAGCAGATACATGCCGGCAGGCCGCCAAGCGCGCATCCAGATCGGTTCGCTGGCCTCTGCGGCAAGCTGAGCGCGCTGGAGTTCAATACCTGCGGCATAGAGCGCGATCAGTTCCGGGCTACGCTCTTCGACGTCGCGCAGCGCCTGCGTGACAAGCGCGGGCTGTTCCACCGCCGCTTGGTCGAGTTGGTCAACAGGCACGCCAACCTGCTCGGCCACGGCGCCCAAGACATCACCGGCCAACTGGCCCGCACCGTCGCCGAACTTCTTGGCAATGATCCGTTCAACGACTTTGAGACCGGCCGAACCGGCAAGAGTTGCAAGTGCAGACATCAGAAGCTCCGAAGCAGGGCGGCCAATCGGGGCGCGCGGTTTGTGAGTTTGACCGCGATCACGTCGCGGTATTGCCAAGCGCGCCACAGCGCCCAGAGGGTGATCACGCCAGCAAGGGCACCAATCACCCAAGGTTGCGCCGCGATCCAATCGGTGACGTCAGAGGTGCCTTCGGGCAGCGTCGTGGTTGCCCCGGCCGAGGCGGTTGCCCCAACCGCAGGCGTTGCCGCTTTGGCCTTCGCCGCCGCGTCGATCCGGCGCTGCAGCGTGGACAGGGTGGCGCGGCCGATCAGGCCGTCCGGGGTGAGCGCGTGGTCAGACTGGAAGCGACGCACCTCGGCCGCATCGATCGTTTTGGGATTGCCGCCGACCTTATAGCCGAGCGCCGAAAAAGCCCCCATAGCCTCAAACTTCTCGTCAACGGTCATCGTCAGCGTCCACCGGGCAAAGCCGATTGATTTCGAGGTAAGCTCCTGCGTGAGGACGGGATATTTCGCATCGAAGAGGATCTTCAACTCGCGGTCACGGCGCTTGACGAGGCCGGGCAGCACCTTGCCGCCGCCTTTGTTCCAAAGCCGGAATTTGGCTTCCACGGCGGCGCGGGCTGCTTTTTGCACCCACAGCTTGACCCAGCTCGCCTTGCGGATGGCCCCGGTGTTCCAATCGAAAAGCACGCCAGCGTCAAATTCATGCTGCAGCGCACCCGGCATAGCGCTTGCCACGCGCGGCTCATAATTGCGCGCCAAGGCCAGTTTCGCCAATTCGCGCGAACGCGCTTTGGTAATCACCATGCCCGGCTTCGGATCAATCACGCCTGAAGCGGCTGTCAGCCCGAGGCCGATCGTCCATTTGTGCGCGGGGCACAGATAAGCCTTCAGGACTTCGCCTTCTTCGAGAACAAGCGCCTCGATTCCTTGCTCGCTCGTTTGCATTTCTTGCTCCTCGCGCGTTTCCCCACCCCTGACACGCGCGCGAAAGCAAAACCCCCGGACACAGGTCCGGGGGTCAATCGTTAGGAAAGAGAGGGAGCTGATCTGGTGGCCGGTTCGCAAGCCGTCGCACATGGCGTTGCGAAATCCCAAGGGCTGCGGCGATCTCGCGCCGCCCGCGTCCGGTCTCGGCAAGCCTTTGCACCTCGAGGCGCTTCTTTGCTGCCCGGCCATGCGGCACATAAAGCCGTTGCCCCGAGAGGAAATGGCATAGATCCCGCGCCCGTTCTTCGCCAAAGGCTTTCACCAGTGCCGACGATGGTTTGTTGCGCGGGAATTCGACCTCCTGCCCACCAAACTGTTGCATGAGAGTGAGCACCACGCCAAGGCCGAAAGTTTCGGCCACATCGACGAGCGACTCGGGCACGTCAAAATTGCGGGTCATCAGTGTTCCTCCGGCGCAGGAAGGGCGAGCCGCCGTTTCGGTTCTTGTTTGTCATTTTGCGATCTCTGCACCTCTGCCAATCCGCGAAGTGCATCGCCGAGCGCCCAAGGATCTGAGGTTTCGAGCGTGATCTTAATGGTAGATTTGCCGCTACTCGTTCCAGAGGACGAAAAGCTTTTGAGGCGCAACGGGTTTTGACGGTCGCCGTCGATCCAGAAGGCCATCACACATCTTCCTCGCCTACAGGTAGACCCGCTACGCTCACCGTCACTTTGTACCTTAGATCATCCATCTCGAAGTGCCACTGGGCCAGAGCACCTGGCAAAGCCATATTCATTGTGCGCACTCGGTCAGCCATCTCGACAATTTTGGCACCGATGTCGATCAAATCCTGATCTGCAAAGTCTGCTTCTTCTGTCACTTCTGCTCTCCCTCTCGCGGCAATTCGGTCGGAATATTGTTCCGCTTGCACCACGCCTGCAGCGCCTCAATCACAGTGCTGATCTGGCGGGCCTCGGTCATTCGGTCGATGTCGATCGGCACTGCGCCCCACGCGGCCCCATAGCGGGAACGGATGAAAGCATTGAGCCCTTTGGCTCCGCCCACCTTCACCACCCCTGCCTTGTGCAAGAGCCCCCAAAGCACATGGCAATAGCGAACGTCTGCCCGTTTCGCAGGCGGGCGCTTGCCGCTTGTTTTGGAAAATCCCATGCGCTGCATCTCGTCAAGAACGGCGGTTTTCTGACGGTCAGACATCACCTTGAGCGAGGCCTTGCCGGTGACGCGTTCAAGCATCGCGCGGTAATCATCCTCGGCCATGCCAAGCTTCCCCTTGGCGATATTGATCACGGCATTGAGGTTGGTCACTGAACACCTCCCGCATGCGCTTTGAGAATGGCAACTTCGATCTCATCGGCCCCGAAATTCGTCGGAGCCGCCTCAATATGAAACACAGCGCCTGTGCACATCGTCACCCGCAGCGCTTTGTAGCCGCTAGGCTTCGGAGTGGGCCCGGTGACCCACTCCATCGCCGCGACGAACTGCGGGTTGATATGCACCCCGAAATCGGTCGAGATCAGCATCTCAGGCCGCCCCGGCACGGGCGCGCAGCACCTGCAAAAGCTGCGCTTGTTTTTCGATCGTCACCCCATCGGGCGTCAGCGCAATGAAGCGCGCCTTGGCCTTGCCGAATTCGACGCCAAGATCGTCCGCGACTTCGGCCATCTGCTTTCCACGGGCCAGACCTTCGATCAGGTCAAGATCGCGTTGCGCGGTCCAGCCGTCGCGATAGCCGAGCTTGCCAAGCATTTCGACCAGTTGGCGCCACCAAAACGGGCGCGTCTCATTCTCGGCAGGCGCGGTGGCGGCGGGGGCATCCTTCGGAGAGGGAACATCGTCTTTCTTTTGCTTGCGGCTCCACATCCCGTATTTGCCCCGCAGCTGCGGCATGGGCACGCCCAGTGTCTCAGCCACATCGTTCATCCCCGCACCGCCTTTGATCGCGACAAAAGCCCCCTCCCAATCGCTCTCGGTTGGCTCTGCTTTCGGGGCTTCCGCTTGCTCAGCGGCGGCTTCCGCAGCCACATCTTGTTTCATCGAATCCACAATGGCATCCAAAAGCTTGTTCGCGTCGATTTTTCGACCGTCAACTTTTTGCGCAGGCATTGCCGCTTCGCTGTGGGGGCCTTCGCCCTCGACCTCAGCCAATGCCGCCGCGCGATCTTTCACCAACGGCACCGGATCACGCGGTGCGCTTTCACTCTCGATCGGCCACGCGCCATCATCATCGCCAAAATCACGGGTCGCTTTTCCGCCTTCAAGCGTGCCCGCATGGATCGTGAAGGTCAGCACAACCTCTTCGTCTTCATCGGGGCATTCCTCCCCTGCATCTTCAAAGCCAGGCAGGATCGGTTCGCGCAGGCTTTCATAGTCGTTGAGGCTTTCGGCCACGGTCGCGGCCAACGCCGGGTCGTAAAACAGGGCCACGCGGAACGGCTTCAATACGCAAAGCTCCGTGCTCCCGTCGGCAAGGTGGTTCAGGGTGTACATTCCATCCTCCAGCTGCTCATCAGGCCCCGGCCACCACGCCGAGACGACGCCCTCGGTCGCCCGAGGAACGTTTCGCGTTAGGATTTCTTCGGTTTCGCGGGCTTGAACGCCAAATGCGTGCTGGCCGGGATTTCGACCTCGGCGCCGGTGGCCGGGTTGCGGCCCATGCGGGCCTTTTTGTGCCGCTGCTCAAAGGAGCCAAAGCCGATGAGAGTCACCTTGGACCCGGCAGCGGTCTGGTCGGTGATTTCGCCAAGCGTGGCATCGAGCATGTCTTTGACGTTGGTCTTTGCAAAACCTGTCTTCGCCGCGACGGCGTCGATCAGATCGGATTTCGAAAAAGTGGTCGTTTTAGCCATGGGTCTCTCCTGTTTGGCTGTGGTGGGTCCGCGAGTGGCGGGGGGATCGGCCGGAGTGGTCGGCCGGGAAATTTCAGGCTTTTGCGAGGTCGATCGTCACCGAAGTCCACGGCGCATCGGGCGCGCTACGCATCTGGATCCGGTAATAGGTTTTCGAGCCGACGACGCGGATCGCCTCGCGGATCGCATCCATCGCGCGGTTCCAGCGGGCATCTTCCACCTGAAGACCAAGCATCGTGAACAGAAGGGCGCGGTTCACTTGGCCCTCTTTATCGGTGTTGAACGTCTTGGTGATCAGCGCGCGGATCTCCGGGCGGCTGTCAGAGGCCCAGTCATTGAGGCATTCATCAAGTAAGGCCTTGCCGATTTGCAACTCTGGGCCGAAGTCCATCAAGTCGTTGACCCGCACCTCGATCTTCATCAGCCCGTCATGGGTTTGATAGGTGCGATTGCCCTTCGGGCCACCCTTGGTAAGGTTGTATTCCTGCTCAAGAATAGCGTCGAAAGCGCCCAGATCCTCAAACGTATGCTCTTTGAAGCGCTTGACCTGATCACTGAGCGCCAAGGCAAAGCCCATGATTTTGCGCACGGTTTCATCTTCAAGCAGGTGTTGCGGCTTGATCAGTTCGACAGGCATCAGCGCGCCCTTGGCATCGGCCATGTAGGGCTTTCCATTGACCTCAACGATGCCCGTGGGCACTGCAGCGGGGGAGAAATCAGACATTCTGGGGTTCCTTGTTGCGGGTGGTGGTAAAGGTGAGTTGGGGCACCGGTGCGCCGGGGTAGATCGGCGTGAGCCCACAATCGGCAAGAAGGCAGGCCATGGCTTCGATCTCCTGAAAGCTGACCATGGTGATGCCTCGGGCCCCCCAAAGGTCGATCTTCCCAAGGCCGGTTCCGGCGCGGGTCACGATCTCCTCCGGGGTCAGACGATCAGACATCGTCGCCTCCTTTCAGCGGGTTGATGGGGCAGGCACGACATGCGCCCCAATGGCGAAGTTTTTCGGGGTTCGAGGTGGACATCGGTGCCGCGGCAAAGCGGCGGCAGTCTTCTGCCGGGATGCCCCGGCGCAGGTGCGGGCACATCATCTGGTCGCGATAGAGCCGCATCACCGCCGCGCCGTGCTTGCGCGTCACCAGATCAAGGCTTTTGGCCGGATAGGTGCCATTGATCAGCATCGAAACAGAGGGGCGCGGCATGCCGATCTCGCTAGCAATCTGCGTGATTGACTTGCCTTTGGCCTTTTCCGCGCGCAGCAATTCGACCCACTCTGGCGGGGGGAGATCGATCAAGGACACGGCTTCGCCTCCCCGATCTTGATCTCGATTCCGGTATTGAAATCGAACAGAACCTTCGGGCGGGGCCGGTAAACCGGCGCCAAGGCCCCTGTGTTCTTGATCAGCCGAAACCGTTTGAAGCCGGGCGAGGTGAGCTTCGTGCCTTGAACCTTAGAGGTTAGGTCGATCACATACCCCGCCGCGACCAGAACCCGCAGATAATGGCGAAGATTGTAGTTCGGGTCCGCCTCACCACGTTCGGCCGCAGATATCACTTCGCCCATCGTGAAGATGCCAAGCACGCGCATGGCCTTCCAAGCGCGCACCCGGAAGGTGTCATGCTGGCGGCGGATCTTACCGTGCGCTTTGGCGGGGCCAGAGTTGACGCGAAAGCCATTGCGTACCTGGATCAAGCCACGCTCAGACAGGCGATATTCACCGGGTTCGCTGTGGCGATCCATCAGCCCGTGATCCGCAAGCTTTACCGCCGCGCGGATGATCTGCTCCTTCGAATAGATCATCGTCTCGCAAAGTGCGTCGAGGTAATGGGTCTCGCCATCACACAAAACGTCAATCAGCGCATTGGGAACAGTACCGGGGGCAAGCCGCATCAGTAGGCCCCCGGAACAGCCACAGCAGAGCCGGTGTTGCGGTTATGCATGATCACTTGACCCGCCATGTCTGCAACGCTGACGCCCTCGCCAATGTCGTCCAGCCGATGGCCAAAGCGTTCGATATAGCCAATCGCTTCAACCACCTCGCGGTTAAATCCGCTGCTCGCGCGATGCACGAATTCGACCAGATCGGGCGCAACTGGCACCTCGCACCGCTTCTCGATCAGCGCCTGAACATCGCCAAGCGTGGCCAGATCAAAGCGGACCCGGCGCGGGGCCCGGCTCTCGATCTGCGGATAACGCTTGATCATGTCGCGAAGGGTGCCCATGCCGACAAGGATCGTCGGGATCTGCAGAGCGTCAGAAATACCCCGGATCGTTTCCATGACTTCGCGTTTGCCAGCAACGAGGTCACATTCATCGACGATCCAGCCAAAGGGTTGCCGCGCAATCTGCGCCGCGTGATATTTTTCGAACAGCAGCTCGATCACGCGCTCATAGCGCTTGGCTTTGCTGCGCGGCGGTTCTTCGCCTAATTCACGCAGCAGGTTGTGTATGAACATCGTGCCGTCCCAGCCCACCTGTGCGCGGATGTAGACCGCGTCATTCTGGGCCTGCCAGCGCGCCATGGCCGAGGTCTTACCAAGGCCGGGTTTGCCGTCGACCACGACCATGCAGGCTTCTTTCGCCCCGCGATGTTCCAGATCCGCCAGCGCCCCAAGAAATTTCCGGACATTCTCCGTCTCGACAAACACATCCCGCATTTTCTATGCTCTCCTCATTGTCTTGATCGTCAGGCAGCGCCGCGAAGCAGCTTTGCGAGGGCATCGAGGTCGACGCCTGACGATCGGAAATATTCGACCGAAGTCGGTTGGTTCATGCAGTCACGAAGGATGCGCATTTGCCCATCCGACGCTTCTCCGGGGTGCTCGATCGCCCAGAGGGCCAAATCGAGATCAGACGCGAACCGGGGTTTCTTGGCCGCGTTTAGCGGCACGTTTGCCCGCACCGCTTCAGGTGCTTGCGGTTCCCGAATGAAATTGGCCACTGGCTCGACCGGGCGCTCCACAATGAGCGGCGCAGCGGCCTCGGCCTCGATGTCGCGCAACTTCGCCTGAACCCGCTTCTTGCGGCCCTCAAGGCGGTCCCGCTCGACTTTGTCTTGAAGGGTGCGCGGGATGAAATCGGTGCGGTTGCCGCCAAAACGGGCCACACAGATCAGCGGTCCCGGCTCGCCATCATCTGCAATCTCGCGCACCCAAACATGCTCGGCCTGATTGTCGTCATAACCGACGAGAACCCGCACGCCGTGATAGGCTTCAAGCCGTTCATGGAAAAAGGTGTTACGGTTCCATTCAACCAGACCACGGCGCACGACGCGCACTTCATAGGGCCGGAACAGATCGTCAATTTCGCCCGGATCGGGCAACAGGGCCTCAAACCCGTCACGCACATGCGCCGCCCAAGCCTCGTTCGGGCTCATGTGGCGCAATGTTCCGGTTTCTGGGTCTTCAAAGCGGGGCAGCGCAGAATGCGGGCGATCGTTATATTCGGCCACAGCGCGTTCGCAGGTATCAAGAAACTCTTCCCAAGGCATCAGCAGCCGTGACTCGCCAAATTCCTTGATGTCGCGGCGGGTCTTACGATGTGCGAACTGGCTCGCCTCCTTGTCCATATCGGCCCCGATATAGGTGGGGAACCGTTTCGACAGCGGGTTCCAAACGGTTTTGTTGAACCGCTCGATGATGCCTTTGGCTTGGCTGTTATAGGGCAGAGCATGCATCTTTGTGATCGAGAGCCGCGCCATCAGACCGCTGGCCTCGGTGTCAAAGGTCTTGTTTTTGTAGCCTGCGCCGCGGTCGGTATAGAACATCGCCGGAATGCCGTGGTTCTCACAGGCCCGACGTAGGGCCTCGGTCACCGCGATCACGTTCTCTTTCCGGCTCACCGCAATGCCCACGCATTTGCGGGTCGCCACATCAAGGATCGAGGTCAGTTCGGGGCGCATCGGCAGGCGCGAGCGCGGATCGGCGATCTCGGCGTCGAAGGTTTTGCCATCGGCGGTGTAAACCGTGGTCGGCAACAGGTTCTCTGTCGAGCGCTCGATATAGGCCATACGCGAGCGCAGCGTCAGCAGTCCTTCGCGCCCGACATTGCGCTCAATATCGTTGAGCTTATTCCTGAGCACATACCGCACCTGCGAAATCGTCAGGCGTAGATGCTCTGGCGGATCTGTTTTCAGATACTCGGAAAGCGCTTCGGTCGCGTCTGGCTTCGTGCCGATTGCATAGTGCTTCAAGAAACCCGCGAAACCTGCAGGGATTGGATCGACAGTTTTCGTCGGCGCGGGCGCCAAAGCCACCACCGCGCCTGCATCGCGCGCTTGAAACCAACGCCACAAGGACCGTTCCGACAGCTTTGCAATTCCTCCTCGCGCCCGCGCATTGGCTGTCAGGATTGTGTCCGCAGTGACGCCAAAGCCCTCGACCATTGGGTCAGGCCGTTGCAAAAGCTTTGCTTCTGCGGGGGTGACAGGCTGATGATCGGCGATCTTCTCACTTGCCGCGATCCGGGCCAAATGGACATTCTGTGCCTCCAAGAAGGCCCGGATCGCCCAAGCGCGGCCTTGCCCCTTGGCCACGGCAAAAGCGTCGATCGCGCGGGTGATCTCCGCGCGGGCTTCCCGCGCGCCAACGGCATGTTTGGGCTGATGGGCAGCGCGCAGCGCATCAAGCTGGCGCTCTTCGCGCAGGGCCTGCGCGTTCATGGCATGAACCACGCAGGTCTTCGCCTCACTGCCCGCCAAAGCGGCTTGCAAATCGGTGGGTAGGGCTGAGAAATGATATTCCATCCCACCGCCACGCCCGGCGCGCTTGCGGGCAAGCAGGCCTTCATTCCATCCTTGGCGCTCGGCCAAGGCCCGAAAGTTTCGTTCGCTCTTGGGATAACCAGCAAGACCTCTGCGGCTGACAGCCTCAGCCAGTTCGCGGGCGGTGAACCATTCCTGACGGGTGACCATATCTTTCACCGGTTCACCCTCCGGCGTGCGGCAAGCGCGTTGCGCCGCGCCTGCATCTCTTCGATATGCTCTTCAAGCAGCCGCTCTTCGATCAGCGCGGCATATTCATCCTCGATGACCGTCAGACCGAATTCGCCCGGCACAAACCCCAGAAGATCGCGCGCACCGGTGACATGGACCAGCGCGACAAAAGCGTCGAGCGGGATCCGATGCTCGTCCGACCCTTCCGAAGCCCATTTGTTCAAGATCGCCTCAGAGACCGGGCGGCCAAGATAGTCAGCCATTTCACGGGCCACGCGGGCGCGGTTCAGACCGTTATCGCGCGCATCCCGCAGTGCATGAGCGATGATCCGCGCGATCTTGCTGTCGAGCCGCCCACGCCCAATGACGTCGGCGCTGTAGCCGAGAGCCACCTTCGGCGGCTGCCACTCGAAGAGGTCTTTCGTCAAAGGATCACGGCGACGGGGAGGCATATCAGATTTTCCCCTGCCGCTTGAGGGAGGCGATCACACGCGCCTCATGCGCCAACAGCACCCGGTCCAGCGTCACATCATCCAGATCGGCAATCACCTTATGCGCGGCGGTATAGCGTTTTTCAAAAACGTCAGGCCGCACCCCGCGCTCAATCAGCACCAGCGCATCCCCCACGCCCCCGGCAACGGGCGGCTCGCTCAGGATCATGTCGCAAATTCGTTCCTGCCGGGCGGGCGATTGCTGCGAAAGCAGCTTGATTTCCGATTGGTTGGTGGCGGTTTTGGTGCCTGCCAGGCGGCGGCGACTGTCGGGCGTCAGGCCCGTCCAGATCTTCACGGCGATCTGAATGGCGCGCTTTGACAGGCCGATCTTCTCAGCGGTTGCCGATGCGAACGAAAAGATTTCGCCCGCATCCGAATTCCAGCGTTTTGCAGCTAGGTCTGCGCCACTAACTGCCTTCGCCTCCGGGTGCATCCGCTCATAGACCACTTTTAGCTCATAAAGATGCTGCGCGCGGTCCAGCGCAGTCAATTCATTGCGGCCAAGGTTTTCCAAAACCTCATCCATCCGCGCTTCGTCATTGCTTTGCTCGGCCGCCACCCGCGCGGGGATCGCGCTGCGACCCAATTGCTCAAAGGCGCGCAGCCGGTGTAGCCCCGCCACCAGCACATAGGCGGGCTGGTCGTCGCTATGGGAAAAATGCGGGCGCACGGTGATCGGGTGCATAAGCCCCTGCGCCTCAATAAGGCCCGCCAGCGCAGCAGCCCCATCTGGGTCAAACGACCGCGCGCGATCTTCGGGCACGCGGATCAAATCGACCGCGATCTCGGTAAAACGTCCGGTAGTCATGCCTGTATCCACTTGTTTTGACCTTCAAAGCGGCGGGAAATGCCCGCGCGCCACGTCAGCAGCCCGCTTGGGCTGCCAACAAATGATCTACCTGTTCGGCATCTTTGGCGGGTAGCGTGGCGCGCGTGTTCCAAGCGTCGATCAAGCTGCCCTTGAAGCCGATACGCTTTGCGAAGACCGAAGGCTTCACCGGGCAGGCATCATTCGGGCAATGCAAATACCCGTCGGATTGCGTGCCATAGAGCTTGGCCTGCGCCCCGCAAAACGGGCATGGCTTCAACGCAACTTGCGCCATCACGCCACCCTCCCGATCGAAGCCGCCTTGGCCTCGGCGGTCACCGCAACCATCCAGTTGCGCACCGCCTGCGCCCGGTTCCGCACCGAAGTGGCGCGAAATCCATAGGCGCGGGCTTCAAAACGATCACCACTGACCCGCACATCGCCGAGCGTGGCTGCCAAAAAAGCCGAAACCAACGCACTGGCAGGCTCGCTTTCAAGACGTTTTGCCAGCGCCACAGCTGCGGCATGGCGTTTGATCGTCGGGCGGGGACCACTGTGGAAATGACGAACCATCATTGCAGCCACCCTACGATCAGGTGAACGAGCCGCACCCAAAACGTCAGACCGAAAGTCATGGCAATGATGATCCACCAACCGCTTGCGAAGCGCGCAGGCCGGATCGCGCTCGAAAACTGCGCGAATTGATGCACGAGATTAGACAGCATGGCCCACCTCCGTGATCGGCCCCATCCCCGAGACCGGCATCGCCACGCTCACAGGCCGGGCCATCATCGTGGCCACCGCCGCGCGCAGTGCCGCGTCTTCGCTCACGGCCTTGCGGCCCTCTTGCTCATGCGCCTCGGCAATCAAGAAGGTTTGCAACTGGCGCAGGCTCTGCGCGAGCCGTGAGCGGGTCCAATCATCAGGGCGCACACCGCCCGACAGGATCGCGATCACTTCCCCCAGATCACCCGCCGAGCGCCGAAAACCCTCGGCAGACCCGTCAAGAAGGGGGCGGTCTTTGGACGAAATCGGGTTCATGCGGCGGCTCCTTTGTCAGAAAGACGCGCCGCCTTTTCCCTTGCGATCCGGGCCTCATTCTCGGCAGAAAGGAGCGAGGACTTCCGAATGGGATAACGAGTCGGAAAAAGTTCCGCCGCGGGCACGTCGAGAAATTCGGCGATAGCCTTTTCGGCTGGGCGCGAAGGGCGGCTCCAAACGGACCGCATCTGGCTCGGATTGATGCCCGCGAGCTCGGCAAGACCCGTCAGGGTCATGCCCGCTTCTTCTAGGGCACATTTGATCTGGGCTTTCGTCCAGATTTTACTCATCTGGTTGGCCTCCTGTTGAAAGTCGATGTTGGCGCATCGGCTTTTTTCAGTGTCACTTGTTGCAATCGCAGGCGGCTTTAGTCGTCTGCATATGAAAAGGAGTAAGGACAAATCTGTCCCATGTAAAGGACAGATTTGTCTGAATTGGCGGATGTTCTTTTTTGACCACCAATCAGATGACAACACGCCACCAGACGTGAACCGCGAGGCCGACCTCGGCGCTCGGCTGGCGGCGGTGTCTGATGTTGTTGGGATAGACGCTATTGCGAAGAAAACTGGCAAATCTAACAAGCAGTTAAAGAGGTATTTTGGCGGTGCAGAGCCGCCGTTCAGCGTGCTTCGTGATGTCGTAGCGCTATCGGGCGCGAGCTACGAATGGCTTGCCTCAGGACGCCCCGTATCGGACAGCGATGGTCGCTATGTCGAAGCATTCTATGATCGCGAGCTGAAGGCTCTTCGCAATGCTGATAGGACAAATATGTCCGCGTCGGCTGCACTTGAGTTGAGCCGTGAGATCGAAACTGTGACCGATCTGCTTGCGTCAAATCGAAAACTCATGAAGTTGCGGGGCGGGGATCATGTGTCTCGAGGCAAGAATACTGACGGAGAGCCAAACCCAGTTCAGCCAATCATGGATTTCAACCAACCGGATTTTGTCAAATTGCCAATTTACAACGATGTGCAGGCCTCGGCCGGGCCGGGAGCTGTCCCGGTCTCAGAGCAGGCCGATGGTGTGGTAGCTTTCACTCGCCGCTTCCTCTCCAATCAGGGCGCGAGGCCGGATCACTGCTCGGTCATCTGGGCGCGCGGAACTTCGATGAAGCCGACCATCCCCGACGGCGCGCTTCTCGTCGTCGATCACAGCCAGCGCGAGGTCGAGCATGGCTGCATCTACGTCTTCAACGTGTCAGACCGTCTATTGGTCAAGCGCGCCCGCTGGCGTCTCGACGGCCGCCTCGAACTCGTCTCAGACAACGCAGAGGAAGGCTATCCGGTCGAAATCTTCGGGGCTGACTCCGTCGACCAACTCCGCGTCGTTGGCCGAGTGGTTTATTTTGGGAGGACACCGTGAGCGGACAGGGTAGCTACTTTGTCGATGTCATCGGTTTCGGCCAGAGTGTCGATATCATGCCCATGGTCCGAGAGGCTTTGACGCAGTGCGTGTTGAGGCACGATTTTTCGGAGCTAGAAGTCGCTGAACTTGTTGAGATGGCAGTACGTGGAAAACGCATCCCTGCAGCAACAACGGATCGCATCGAGGGACAGATGCTTTGGGTTTTGACGCGCTACGTGATCTCTCGGGTCCAGTCGGAGTATCGCGTCGGGCAGATTCGCGACGCAGTGTCGAATGGCAGTCGCACGCATGTCACGCTTCAGAGCTTGGGGCCAGATCCGCTGTGCGATGGCGCCCTCAAGTTGTTCGGGCGATGGCTGCGCGTCGACGAATTGCTGCCGTTTCCTTTGGATGGGTGCGAGTGTGAAAGATGCGGGTGCGACTATCGTACCTACACCAGACGTGACGCCGCACGCGCGCATCCGGATTGGCCCGATCTAACCGCTTGATCGCTGTCCTCAGTGCCCCTGGCAGATGGACAGGATCAGTTTGCCATCTTCCATCATCTGGTCAATTTCAGCGAATTGGCGCTCCATCAGCTTGTCGATGAAGTCTTCTAGCTCGTCTCGCCGCGTGGGCGGGACGTCAAACCACAAGCTCACTTCAACTCTCTGCACGTTCACTTGTTGCGCCTGCTCCACTGTCGCATCGACTGATCTTTTCAGCATTTTTGCGGTGGCATCGCATAGTGCTCTGCCATCCTGTGCCTGAGCTAGGGCCGGAGCCAGCGCCAATATCGCGACAGTCATCAAATATCTCATGACCTAGACCTTATCCGGGAAATATCCCCTGTAATGCTAGCTTGCAGTCTAATCTCCAACAAGCGCCTGTTGGCTCAGCGTGTCGCCGTCAGGATCGGCGCGTGGGCCTCGATCCTGACACTTTTCGACCATCCGAGTTTCGTGGCGGCACTATCCGCGCCTTCGCGGGCAGATTGCCCTTATTTTATTGGAGATTTGCGAAACTCGGATGCACCGCGCAAAACTCGGACGCATCATCCGAGTTTCTGCCATTGGTCCCGACGAACTCGGATGGTTGTTTGCGGCTCTAGGCTTTCCCTGATGGCCTTATAAGGTTGTTCTCTCAATACGTTATCTCTTGCGCGACTTTGCGCTGCGCTCGCCGTCGTTTCGACAGAGAATGCGGTCCAAATGCAAGTTTTCTCCCTATTCTTCTGCCATAACTTGCATTTCTTTTGGGTCGTCTTTCGCCCGCTATGGCCCTTTATTCCTTATGTTTTCGGGCTGTTATGGGGCGTTCTGTGCCCTGTCCGCCTTTCTGCCAAAGGTAGTCCCCCCCTACACCGATGCGCTCCAACGTGATCCGCTAAGATCCCTCCGGTTTGGGGGTATGGGTGGGGGTATCGGGAAAAGCACCCGAGAGGCGATACCCCCAGATGCCGCTTTCCGATGTCACGATTCGAAACCTGAAGCCACGCGATAGATCCT
Organism: Rhodobacter aestuarii; assembly: GCF_900156655.1. GTDB lineage: Bacteria > Pseudomonadota > Alphaproteobacteria > Rhodobacterales > Rhodobacteraceae > Rhodobacter > Rhodobacter aestuarii. The sequence continues at coordinate 94,080 of NZ_FTOG01000012.1, forward strand.
ACAAAGTCTCGGACTTTGATGGATTGTTCGTGTTGGTCAAACCCACCGGCGCACGTCTGTGGCAATTCAAATACCGCATTGATGGCAAAGAAAAACTTCTTTCAATCGGCCGTTACCCGGAAATCGGCCTAGCTCAGGCGCGGCTTGCACGCGATGAGGCGCGATCCATGGTCGCCAATGGGAGGGACCCGAGTGCAGCAAAGCAAGAACGTAAGCGTGCGGAACTCGAGCGTCGCGGGGTAACCTTTGAGACCCAGGCGCAAGCCTTTCTTGAGAAGACGCGGAAGGAGGGACTTGCCTCGACCACTTTGGCAAAGAATGAGTGGCTTCTTGCGATGGCTATTGCCGATTTTGGCGCGAAACCGATGTCTGAAATATCGGCCCAAATGATTTTGCGGTGTTTGCGCAAAGTTGAGGCGAAGGGTAACTATGAAACTGCCAAGCGTTTGCGCGCCAAAATCAGCGCTGTGTTTCGCTATGCTGTTGCGAATGGTGTTGCTGAGACGGACCCAACCTACGCGCTTCGTGATGCACTCGTTCGGCCTAAAGCGAAGCCGCGAGCGGCGATCATTGATCCGCAGGCGCTGGGTGGGTTGATGCGGGCAATTGAGACTTACACGGGGCAGCGGGTCACGAAAATTGCGCTTGAGCTTCTTGCTCTAATGGTGCCGCGTCCAGGCGAATTGCGTCAGGCGCGCTGGGAAGAGATTGATCTTGATGCACGGATTTGGGCGATCCCAGCCGAACGGATGAAAATGCGTCGCCCGCATCGCATCCCTTTATCGGATCGGGCCGTTAGGTTGTTGCATGAATTGCGAGAGTTGACGGGGTGGACAGGCTTTTTGCTCCCCTCGCTGGTTTCTCCCCGGCGCGTAATGAGCGAGAACACCCTGAACACCGCATTGCGGCGCATGGGGTTTGGCGCAGACGAGATGACCTCCCACGGGTTTCGCGCCAGTTTCTCGACGCTCGCAAACGAAAGCGGTCTTTGGAACCCGGATGCGATTGAGCGGGCCTTGGCGCACATCGAGCAAAATGATGTCCGGCGCGCCTATGCCCGTGGCGAACATTGGGATGAGCGCGTGCGTCTAGCCCAGTGGTGGGCGGACTATCTCGAAACCCTTCGAACCAGCGCGTGAATGTGCAAACAAAGCGGGAGAAGATCATGCCAGAGATGACAAAGGCTGATCCAAGTGCTGAGTTGATAGAAGCCGCACTTGGCGAAGTTGCCCTTTGGGCGCGGCCAGTCTCCTTCCAGTCTGTTGGTCCAGCCTTTCCGGAGGTGTACGACCGTTTTGAGGCAGAACGTGCGGCATTGCGCGACAAACTCGCACGAAGGCTCGCACTTCTATCTCTTGAAGAGCTTCGGTCGATACCCTTTGCAAGTGATGCGCCCAGGCTCAACCCCCTCTTCGATCCGCAAGGCCGTTTTGCAGAATTATTCCATGAGATAGATGATCTTAAGGTAAGGCTGCCGCAGGATTTCTTGGGTGCTTGGGCGATTGCGGGAAAGCAAATCGACTTAGACTATTGGAGTGCCTTTCGAAGTGTAACGCTTGAACAGGCCGTTTTCTTGAGCCTTGGTCGTGATCCTCGGGAGGCAAGCTATGATATCATCTGCCAGAGCTATGGGCGTTCGGAAGAAGCGGACGAAGTACTGCTTTTCCTCGAGGACCGTTACGAACTTATCGCTAACGCGATGGGCTGTGATCCGGTGGCCCCGGAAGCGCAGATAAATTTGACGGACTTCCATGCGTGGATTGAGGAAGTTGCGATTTGCGTAGATCCTGCATTTCGCGCCACGTTGAGGACCCGCTTTGCCGCGCCGGAAGATAGCGGGCGCATCTTGGCTCCGGTCTCAGAGGCGTTAGATCAGAAACAAGTTCTTGACCAAAGAGAACGCAACTCCATGGCGAAGCTTCTCACTGCAATCGCGATTGATGCTTATGGATATGATCCGGACGCTTCACGTAGCAAATTGCCAAAGGAGATCGAAGGGATCTGTGCGCTGCTAGGCCTCGAAGTGACAACCGACACGGTTCGAAAATATCTTAGACTCGGCAAACAGTTCCTGCCAAAGGACTGGAAGCCCGAATAACGTAAGGCGTTAACCGAATAGTGCTGATAAGTATTAATGATATCAATGCGATGCGGCTATTCGTCTTCCTGAAAAGCTAATCTGCCTCAACTTACTGTGAATCCGCCAGGGTCGCCTTGTCCGCCATTGGACAATAATGCACGAAGGTGATCACAGATGAACTTTCCACAAAGCGGTCTCGTCCGGCTTTCGGCCATATTGGCGCCTGAGGGCCCGATCCCTGTGTCAAAATCGACTTGGTGGGCAGGTGTACGCACAGGTCGTTTCCCACAACCATTGAAGCTTGGACCGCGCACCACGGTTTGGCGCGTCGATGATATTCGGGCGCTCTTCGAGGGGGGCGGAAATGACTGAAGAAGCAGCGCTTAAGCCAATTTATCGCGGCAAGACAGAAGTCTTGCCTGTGCCATTTTTTGATCCTGCGACATTCACTGAAATCGCGGTTAAACGGAACTCGACCATATATTCAGCTTGCGCGGATCATCTGGCGTATAAGCCTCCTTTGGCGCATCAGACCGATGAGCTGCCAATCGGTACTCAGCGCCGGTTTCTTGAAGCTGCGCGTGTCGCTGCCCGTCTAAACCATCCGCTCGACACGCTTCTCACTTTGCGCTGGCAAAGCCTGTTTTGTGCCGAGGACGTGAACCCACTGCGTTGTCAGCATATCCCACAGCGGATTTCTTATCTCATGGAGCTTTTGCGGAAATGGATGACCCGTCGCGATCTTCCGCCATTTTACATATGGGTACGTGAGTCCGCGGGGCCTGCCGGTGAGCATTGGCATTTGGCGTTGCATGCATCAGAAAAATACCAGCGCGAACTTGCAGCATACATCGCCAAAATCACCTATGAGTCCGAAGCTGATCATGTTCGTGCAGCTGACAAGGTCACGGAAGGCGAATTCGCCTGTGGTGAAATTGGTTCATGGCATTTGGCCCGTGATACCCGCAAAGCGCGTCAAGGGTATTTCTTGGCGGCCTATCTCGGAAAAGGTGAGCCATCACAAAGATTTTTTCGCGGGAAGCTGATCAACAACCGTGAAAAGCCGGTGCGCGGTCGATCTTTCGGCGGCTCACAGGTTGATGGCAGATATGACGCGGCTCAGGGCGCGATTTCAGGTACGGCAGGCCGCAACGCGCGTTTCGCAATAGCACGGCTTTTACAAGTCGAGTCCCAGAAAGCTGAAAAAAGCCAAGGTTTGTCAAGGTTACGCTCTGGATCGTTTACCATGTCGAAATCCCATTTGGCTTCTCAAGCTGAGGTTTGAACATGGCATTGCCCTCTTCATTGCCAAACTCACTGGTTCGCCCAGTAAACCCGCGCCAGCAGCGCTTTTGTCAGGAATATCTGATTGATCTGAACGCGACGCAGGCCGCAATCCGCGCGGGTTACGCACGTGCCAATGCAGATCAACAGGCCAGCCGTTTGCTCAAGGATCCGCGCGTGATGGCTCAGATCAACGTGTTGAAGGCAGAGCGTTCAGCGCGACTCAAGCTGAGTGGAGATGACGTTATACGGCAACTCGCACGGATTGCTTTTGCGGACCGCCGTAATCTCATGGCTTTACACCTTGGTGCTTGTCGTTACTGTTGGGGGAAGAGCCATGAGTTTCATTGGCGTAGCGCGCGCGAATACCGTGAAGCCTGTGATTCTGCGCAGGCTGAAGGACGTAAGGTTCCGCTCGCCTCGGGCGGTTTTGGATACAGGCTCACTGCGCGTCCAGACCCCAATTGCCCGGAATGCGATGGTCTGGGCATTCGCTATGTTTGGTATGCCGATAGCGCAAATCTAGGGCCAGATGAATTGGCTCTATTTGAAGGGGTAAGGCAAACACGCAATGGGATTGAGTTGAAGACGCCTAGCCGCTTGAAAGCATTGGAATTGTTGGCCGAGCATTTTGGCCTCTTCAAGGCAAATAACCAGGCAGATCCCGCGGCTCCGTTTCGCAACATGCTTGCCCAACTGTTGGGTGCGAGCTCAAAGGCGCCGCTTAAGCGGTAATACCAAGGCCAGAATTGTTGAAGAATTGCTTGAGTTCGAAGGATGGCAGATATTCAAGTTGCGTCATCAATTTGCTAAGAAAAATATTCCCTAAGTTCCAATGCATAGGTCAGAATGTTGCTTCTAGAGTGGCCCGGCAAGAGTCCTGAATGCGCAGGGATGCCAGAGCATCCAGCGGTTTATCATATGTTGGATGTTGCCGCCGTTGCTGAGCGTTTGATCGCCCCTTTTCAACTGGCTCCTGACTTGCGAGACGCTTTCGTTTTGCTCATTGCATTGCATGATCTCGGCAAAATCAGCGACAGTTTTCGTGCGATGGTTCGGGGTGCGCAGGCCCAAGGGCCGCGGCATTGGGAATTGACCGAGGTGTTGTTGCACAAGCATGATGACTTGCTCGCGCCAAGGATGGGCGGCGATCCTGACACGCGCTGCACGCTTTACGCTGCTGTGGCCGGGCATCATGGCAAGCCGCCAAGCCTCAATTTGGGCACATTGCCGAAACCCCCTCGTATCCGAGACTACATGAACGCTGTGCGTCATGTTGGTATGGGGGCAGACGCGGCTGCGGAGGTAATTGAAGCGTTTTGCGCCCTATGGCCAGAGGCTTCACTAGAAGGGTTGGCTTTACCAGAGGCGGTTCGGTTTTCATGGTGGCTGCCGGGGTTATGTGCGGCAGCCGACTGGGTGGGTTCGAATACGCGATGGTTCAAGGCGCAGGCACCGGGGCCGGACCTTTCAGATTATCTTGCGCAGGCGCGCCAGACCGCTGCGGTCGCTGTTGCGCAAGCTGGCCTATCGGGAGCGGCGGTTCAGAGTGGGCCTGTTTTCGATTTTACCCTACGCCCGATGCAGGCGGCCTGCACGGATCTGCCTTTGCCCAAAGGGCCAATGCTTGCGGTGATCGAGGATGAAACCGGGGCGGGCAAAACGGAAGCCGCTCTGATTCTTGCGCATCGCATGGTGCAAGCGGGTAAGGGGCGCGGGCTCTATTTCGCCCTTCCCACAATGGCGACGGCGGACGCGATGTTTCGGCGGGCGGCGCTAATTTTGGGGCGTATGTTTGCCCAACCCACGCTCACATTGGCGCATGGTCGCGCTGGACTGTCTGCGGATTTTCGCGATGTGATAGCGGATGGGGAGCGGCACGAAGATGAACCCGGTTGCACTGCGTGGTTGGCGGAAAGTCGTCGCCGCGCGCTTTTGGCCGATGTCGGCGTGGGGACCATTGATCAGGCGCTGATGTCAGTTCTACCGGTGCGGCACCAAAGCTTACGCCATTTCGGTTTGTCTTCGAAGATACTCATCGTGGACGAGGTGCATGAGATGGGCGAGCCATATATCGCCACCGAGCTTGAGCGGTTGTTGCAGATGCACCATGCTGCCGGCGGTTCTGCGATTTTGCTCACAGCGACCCTTCCGATGGCATTGCGCGAAAGGCTTTTGGCGACCTATGGCGGTGGACCTGTCAGCCCGGCTTATCCCGCCTTGACGGTCGCGCGCGGAGACGCGATCACGGCCTTTCCGTCTGACCCACGTCCAGTGAAAGGGCCGGTGCTTGTCGAGCGGCTGGATGCGGTTGAACGGGCTGTGGGGCATATCGCGGAAGCTGCGGGGCAGGGGGCAGCCTGCGTTTGGGTGCGCAATTCGGTTGACGAGGCGGTTGCCGCGGTCGAGGCGCTACGGGCCGAAGGGATTTTCGCGCATCTGCTTCATGCCCGGTTTGCTCTATGCGACCGTAAGCGGATTGAGGCTGAGGTCCTGGCACGGGTTGGTAAAGCGGGAACGGGGCGCGCAGGCTTCACTTTGGTTGGCACGCAGGTGCTCGAATCCTCGCTTGACCTCGATTTCGATGTGATGGTCACCGACCTTGCGCCTATCGCGGCGCTTATCCAGCGGGCCGGGCGGCTTTGGCGGCATATGGACGAGCGCCCGCATGCCAGGCGCCCGGTCGCGGCACCTGTTTTGCAGGTGCTCTCTCCGGACCCTGACCATGTCGCGGATGATCGTTGGCTGCGCGTTACTTTGGGGCGAGGGGCTTGGGTTTATGACCTTGCCGATGTTTGGCGCACCGCGCGGGTGGTGTTTGCGGCAGGGCGGATCGAAGCACCAAAAGGTCTGCGCGCTTTGATCGAGGCTGTGCATGGGCCTGAGGCGGAACCCGTGCCTGAGGTGCTGGGGCGTGCAGAGGTTGAGGCCTTGGGCAAAGCAGCCGCGCATCGCACGCAGGCGGTGCATAATCTTGTTGATCTTGCTGCGGGCTATCGCGATGGCGGCGGGGCCAGTTCAGACACCAGCTACCCCACACGCCTTGGCGGGCCGAGCCGCACCCTCGTTTTGGCGCGCTCCACCCCTAATGGGCTTGAGCCTTGGGCAGAACGAGAGGGCCTTTCGTTAGCCGAGGCTTGGGCGCTTTCAGAGGTATCGGCACGTGCCGCGCGGCTCGATAAATTGCCGTTGCCTGATCAAGCCGCGCCAGAGATCCGCGCGGTGACCCAAGACTGGCCCGAGTGGAAGCGCGCCGATCTGAAGGTTTGTCTGGTGACAGAGGACGGCACGATTTGCGAGGGCTTGCGCTATGACAGGTCACTTGGCTTGTTGTTTGACGGTGACATTTCCTGACACCTCAAAGAATTGCCCCCATTTACGGCGGGCTTCGGAGGTGGTTCATTGCGCGTATTGGTTGTGGGCGGAGGTGTGAATGACGCTCAATTTGATTGAAGATCCTTGGATTTCAGTGCGATGCCGGGATGGTTCCCAAAAGGTCATCGCGCCTTGGCAAATGACGGAGCCGGATGTTGTGGCCCCCGACTGGAGCCGCCCCGATTTCAATATTGCCTGCCTTGAATTGCTGACTGGGCTGGTCTTTCTGGCCGATCCGCCCGCCGATGTGACCGACTGGAAACGCCGCACCGCACCCGATCCGGCGCGGCTACGTGAGAAGTTGGCGACCTTTGCACCCGCCTTCAACCTATTGGGCGACGGGCCGCGGTTTTTACAGGATTTCGAGCCGCTCACGGGGGCGGAAAACCCGCTCGACATGCTGTTCATTGATAGTTCCGGGGGCAATACAGCCAAAAACAATGCTGATCTCATGGTGCATCGGAACCGATATACGGTTCTCGATCTGCCCATGGCCGCGATGGCGCTTTACACGTTTCAGGCCTTCGCCCCTGCGGGCGGGGCGGGCAATCGCACGTCAATGCGGGGTGGCGGGCCGCTGGTCACCCTAGTGGATCCGCGCGAGGGGCTGGGAAGTTTATGGGAGTTGATCTGGGCGAATGTGCCCTATGGTGTGCCCGCTCAGTGTGCGGACCTACCTTGGATGCGGCCCACCCGCATTTCCGACAAGGGGCAGCAGGCTTTGCCGCCCGAGGGGGGACTGTTTGGCCCTGAAGCGTTTTTCGGTCAGCCGCGTCGGCTGCGGCTTGTGGCCGAGGGGGATCGGGTAACCGGCGTGATCCAGCGGCCTTACGGCACGAATTACGCGCTCTGGAAACACCCGCTTAGCCCCTATTACCGAATGAAACCGGGCCCCGAATGGTTGCCCAAGCATCCGCGTGCCGGGCGGTTCGGTTATCGCAACTGGCTTGGGATTGTCGTAGAGCAAAAAGACAACGAGTTGTCTGAATTGGCCCTGTGCTGGCGAGACTGGAACGGGCGGCGCGGCGGCGGCACAATGATCGTTGCGGGCTGGGCGATGGATAATATGAAGCCACGCGATTTCATTATGTCGGTGCAGCCGGTGCTCGATCTGCCGGACGAAGGCTGGATCTGCCTTGCGGGGTTGATCGAAGCCGCAGAGGCGGCGGGCGTCGCCCTGCGCGGAGCATTGGAGCTCGTTCTCGCCGGTGGAGAGGCCCGTGAGGCGCAACGCGAGGCCTTTTTTGCCGAGACCGAAACTCGGTTCCTCGCGCATCTTGCCACGATCAAGGCCGGGGGCGATCCAACCGCGGAATGGCTCGGCGATCTTAAACGCCAGGCAATGGGACAGTTCGAGAAATTGGCGTTCGAGGGCATTGAGGCGCGCGAAACGGACCAGATGCAAAAGCTGTTCGATGCGTGGAAGTTCCTTGGTCTCGCCTTTGCAGGTTACGGCAAGCAGGGCAAAGCGATTTACGAGGCGCTTGGTCTGCCTTTGCCAGAGAAAAAGAAAGGAAAAGCGGCATGAGTGAGGAGCCAAAAGGGCCGGGAGCAGTGGTGCTGGGTTGGTGGAGCAAGCATATCGCCGCGCGTGAAACCTCATCGGCAAAGGCGCTGGCGGCACGGTTGCGCCGGGCCGCGCCGATGGCGGTTTTGTGCGAACCGGCGGTGCAGGAACTGGCGCGGGATTTGTCTCTTGGGCCTATGCAGGCAGAGCGTCTGGTGCAACTCGCCGGGCTCTTGGCAGAGGTGCGCGAGCATACCAGCGCGCGGCTGGCGCGGCGCTTGGGCGGTGTGGAGCCAGTGCTCTCGCCGCTGCGTTTCCAACGCCTGATCCGCGCGGAAGGGGCCGAACTGACCGATCTGATGCGTCGCGCGATCACGATGGCAGACCACAAATGCAATGTCGCGGCTCTTGCCGCAGACATTTTGCACTGGGAGGCGGCACGGCCGCGCTGGTGCTTTGACTATTTCGGGGCTGATGCGCCCGCAAAAGCGATTGAGGAGAAAACCCAATGACGACCTTCGTGCAATTTCACTTGCTCACAAGCTATGGCCCCTCGAACCCGAACCGCGATGATCAGGGGCGCCCGAAGCAGGCGATGGTGGGCGGCGTGCCCCGGTTGCGGCTCTCGTCGCAATCGCTTAAGCGCGCGCTGCGCGAAAGCAGCTTTTTTGCGCTCGATTTGGCTGATCAAATGGGCAAGCGCACCAAGCTTTTGCATGACTTGTTGGTGGAGCATCTGATTGGCAAAGGGGCGTCAGACAAAGCCGCACAGGAGGCCGCCGACAAGGTGGCGGTGATTTTTGGCAAGCTCGAGGACAAGAAGGAAGGCGGCAAGAAAGCCACCACGCTTGCCTTTATTTCCCCCGCTGAGCGCAAATTGGCCGAGGAATTAGCGGAAAAGATCGTCGCCGGTGAGGCGCTGCCTTCCGATAAAGACCTGAAAAAGATGGTGCTGCGCCGTGCCGATGGCGCGATCGACATTGCTATGTTCGGGCGGATGCTGGCCGATGATCCAGACTTCAACCGCGATGCAGCGGTGCAGGTGAGCCATGCCATTACCACCCATGCAGCGCAGGCCGAAGAAGACTGGTATTCGGCGGTGGATGACCTCAACAAGGACGAAGATACCGGCGCAGGCCATTTGGGCGAAACCGCTTTTGGCTCAGGCATCTATTACCTTTATGTCTGCGTGAACGCCGATTTGCTGATCGAAAACCTCGCCGGTGATCGAGACTTGGCCGTCAAAGGGATAGAGGCGCTTGCGCGGTCACTGGCGCAGGCCACGCCGCGCGGGAAGCAAAACAGCTTTGCCCATCATCCGATGGCGTTTCACATCCGTGCTGAATGCGGTCCGCGCGCCCCGCGCGATTTGTCTGGGGCCTTCTTTACCCCCGTTGACCGGCAATTACGCGCGTTGCAGGCCAATGATTTGCGCGCAGCCTCGGTCAAGGCGCTTGAGAGCACTGCGGCAAAGATCGACCAATGCTATTTTGCGGGTGAGCCCGAAGCCTTCCGCACGCTCGATACGCTTGCGGGCGATGGCACGCTTGAGGAGATCGTGTCCTTTGTGGCTGATGCGGTTCGGGGGGCGTGATGCAGCCCTTCCTCATCTTTGGCTTGTCCGCCAGCCTTGGGGCAATGGGCGAACTGGCCGGGCATGAACGGCGCGGCGCGCTGGATTGGCCCGGTCGTTCGGCGATCCTTGGGCTTATGGGGGCGGCGCTTGGCATCCGGCGTGAAGGGGATTTTGCCGCCCTTGACGCGCTTGACGTTTCCGTCGCGATCTTTGAGGCCGGGGCGCCTTTGCGCGATTATCACACCATTGAAACTGTGCCCACCGCTGCCGCAAAACGCCCCAATTCCCGCCCCGAGGCCCTTCGCGATGCGCGCGGGCGCACCAATACCACCATTACTTTGCGTGATTACCGCGCGGGCGTTTTTTATGGGGTGGCGGTGCAAGGCGAGGGGCTTGAGCCGCTGTGTGAAGCGTTAAAAAAGCCTCATTTTACCCTCTATCTTGGGCGTAAATCTTGCCCGCTGTCAGCCCCGCCCGGCGCAAAACTGGTGCAAGCCGAAACGCCCGAGCACGCTTTGGCGCATCTCTCCGCGCCGCCGTGGCTTTGTGCGCGTGGCGTCCCGGTGGCGCGGACGCTTGTCGAGGGGGCCACGAAGGGGGAGGTGGTGCATGATCGCCCTGTAGACCGCAAACTTTGGCATTTCGCACCGCGCATGGTGGCGCGTCGCGCGGTGGAAATCGTATTGGAGGCTGCGCCATGAGCCTCTATCTGAGCCAAGTTTCGTTGGCGCGTTCCCCATCGGCACAAGCCCTTGCACCGCTTCTTATGCCGTCTGCAGAAGGGCTACGCCGTTCTGCCGCCCATAACCTGCTTTGGTCTCTTTTTGCCGATGGGACAGACCGTCGCCGTGATTTTTTGTGGCGCGAGGAAGCGGCGGGCAAGTTTCTTGTCCTTTCGGCGCGCGCGCCTTTGCAGACTGATCTTTTTACGCAGCATCGGATCAAGCCCTTCGCTCCAGCCCTGACCGAAGGAACCAAACTTGAGTTTTCATTACGCGCCAATGCCACGCGGATGAAGCGCGGTGGCGCACGGGTTGATGTGGTGATGGATGCGCTGCACACACTACCGAAAGACGCGCGGGCCGAAGAACGGATGGCACTAGCGCAAACCGAAGGGATGGCTTGGCTGTCTCGGCAAGGAGAGAAGGCGGGCTTTAAGCTGCTTCAGGCGCAAGCAGAGGATTATTCGGTCGAGGTGCTTGAAGGCCACCGCGGGCCGCGTAAGGGCCAGCCGCAATTCGGGATCCTTGATCTGACCGGACACATCGAGATCACCGATCCCGCTGCCTTTCTTGCACAAGTTTCTCAGGGGTTTGGGCGCGCAAAGGCTTTTGGTTGCGGTTTGATGCTAATCCGGCGCGCGCCATGAGCACCAAGGGGCAGGGGGCCTCGCTGCCCGGTTTGGCCCCGCCAAAACCGATCCCGATGAAGGATCGCGCTTCGCTTGTCTTTGTGGAGCGCGCCAAGCTTGACGTGCTTGATGGGGCTTTTGTAGCGGTCAATGCCGATGGCACGCGCACGCAAATTCCTGTGGGGGGGCTTGCTGGCATCATGCTTGAACCGGGCGCGCGCATTAGCCATGCGGCTGTGGCGCTGGCTGCCCGCGTGGGCACATTAATCACTTGGGTGGGCGAGGGCGGTGTGCGGCTTTATTCGGCAGGCCAGCCCGGCGGGGCGCGCGCAGATCGGCTTTTGTGGCAGGCTCGCATCGCGCTTGATGATGCCGCGCGCTTGCGTGTTGTGCGCAAAATGTTTGCAATGCGTTTTGACGAAGAGGCCCCGGCGCGCCGCTCTATCGATCAGTTGCGTGGTATAGAAGGCGTGCGGGTGCGCGAAACCTACGCCCTTTTGGCGCAGCAACATGGCGTTGAATGGAAGCGGCGCAAATATGACCCCGCCGATTGGGAGGCGGGCGATACCCCGAACCGCTGCCTTTCTGCCGCCACCGCTTGTCTTCATGGTCTGTCCGAAGCGGCGGTTCTCGCCGCAGGCTACGCCCCTGCGATTGGCTTTTTGCACTCGGGCAAACCGCTCTCTTTCGTCTATGACATTGCAGATCTGTTCAAACTTGAAACCGTGGTGCCAGAGGCGTTCCGGATTGCGGGGCAAGCCGCAAAGGGCAAACTCGATATGTCTCCCGACCGTGCCGTGCGTCTTGCCTGCCGCGATGCGTTTCGACGCACGGGGCTCTTGGGGCGCATTATTCCCGCGATTGAAGAGGTGCTGTCCGCGGGGGACTTACCACGCCCCGAGCCCCCGCCCGAAGCCATGCCGGTCGCCTTTCCCAAGGGGCAATCGGGGGATGCAGGGCATCGCGGATGATTGTGGTGGTGGTCTCGAACGCGCCCCCAAGGTTGCGCGGGCGTTTGGCGGCTTGGCTCGTTGAGGTCCGTGCCGGTGTCTATGTTGGCGATTATTCCGCCAAGACCCGCGAAATGATCTGGGATCAGGTTTTGACAGGGCTTGATCAGGGGGATGCGGTGATGGTCTGGAAAGCGCCAACAGATCAGGGCTATGATTTTCGAACTGCGGGCACGAACCGTCGGGTGCCCGTGGATTTTGACGGTTTGAAACTGGTGAGTTTCAGGCCCGAAAAACCCCGTTAAGGCGAGGGGAAAGCCGCTCCAAAATCGGTAGGCTCTTTGACATTGTGAAAAACTTGGTAGATCAAGCGTCTACAGGAAGACTGTTCCCCGCCCACGCGGGGATGAACCGCGCTGCTAGCCCATTCATCGAAACATTGAGCCCTGTTCCCCGCCCACGCGGGGATGAACCGGCCGGATCGTGCGGAAAAAGGTTTCGTGGTTCCTGTTCCCCGCCCACGCGGGGATGAACCGCCGATGCCGTTTATCGTCAGGAAATGGCCGCTCTGTTCCCCGCCCACGCGGGGATGAACCGAATACCTTGGTTGCCATGGGTGCAGTTTTGCACTGTTCCCCGCCCACGCGGGGATGAACCGACGGCGTGACCGCTCAACTGCTGACAACGGCTCTGTTCCCCGCCCACGCGGGGATGAACCGAACGCAGCGTTGGCAATCACCGCCTCATATTGCTGTTCCCCGCCCACGCGGGGATGAACCGGTGCTGCATTGCTTTCTTGCTGGTGGTGATATCTGTTCCCCGCCCACGCGGGGATGAACCGCCGCTCGCCATTGATGACGGAACGCTGGTTAGCTGTTCCCCGCCCACGCGGGGATGAACCGGGTTACTATGTGACAATGCCATCGCTTGTTTCCTGTTCCCCGCCCACGCGGGGATGAACCGCCGATGGGCTGCGCGTTTGGGAAGATCGCGAGCTGTTCCCCGCCCACGCGGGGATGAACCGCAGGCCCGTGCTCTACTTACATATGGAGGGGACTGTTCCCCGCCCACGCGGGGATGAACCGATGCTTGGCGGCCCGGCCTATCTGGCGCGCATCTGTTCCCCGCCCACGCGGGGATGAACCGCGCGGGTTGCATATTAGTAAGTCCCCCGCCTTCTGTTCCCCGCCCACGCGGGGATGAACCGGGCCGGAAATTCAGCGCAAAATCCGTCAGGCCCTGTTCCCCGCCCACGCGGGGATGAACCGGAATTTCGCATGAAAAACTGGACCAAAGCTGCCTGTTCCCCGCCCACGCGGGGATGAACCGGACGGAATATTCCGCAGGCAAGCGCGAAAGGTCTGTTCCCCGCCCACGCGGGGATGAACCGCGGTAACGGCGGCGCTGATCCGACTGGCGACGCTGTTCCCCGCCCACGCGGGGATGAACCGCTCCTGCACCGCGCCAAGCGTGAGCCCGACAACTGTTCCCCGCCCACGCGGGGATGAACCGCCGCTCATTTCCAAAGCCCCCCATTGTTGACCCTGTTCCCCGCCCACGCGGGGATGAACCGCCAAATTTCTCTGACGCTTCGCGAGCGCCTTCCTGTTCCCCGCCCACGCGGGGATGAACCGGCAGAGAAAGCCAACGCCGCCGCGCGGATTGTCTGTTCCCCGCCCACGCGGGGATGAACCGTCGGTGATAGCACCACCACCCTTGAGAAGTTGCTGTTCCCCGCCCACGCGGGGATGAACCGCGTGCGATCCTGCTTGCACTCACCACGGCAGGCTGTTCCCCGCCCCTCACGTTGGTCTTGGCCTTACCAACGTGCTCGGCCCAAAGCAGTCGATCGCGCCCCGCAGTGCTTTTTCGCGAAGCATCCGCTCAGGCAATGCGGAGCGATAGGCGCTCGCAGTCCAAAATGCT
>NZ_FTOG01000001.1 GCF_900156655.1 Rhodobacter aestuarii
ACCAAACCGGTGGCGCTGCGCTGCTCGGGCGGCAACTCGATCTTGACCGAATTGTCGAATGAAACCGTTGCGGTGGAAATCGAAGATGCGATCCGTTTGGGTGCCTGCGCGATGGCCGCACAGGTCTATATCGGCTCGGAATACGAGCATAAATCGATCACCAATGTGCTGAAGCTGATCGACACCGGCACCCGCTACGGCATCCCGACGCTGGCGGTGACGGGCGTGGGCAAAGATATGGCGCGTGATGCGCGGTATTTTGGCCTCGCCACCCGGATCGCCGCCGAACTGGGCGCGCATTATGTGAAGACCTACTTCGTCGAGGAAGGGTTCGAGAAGGTCGCCGCCGGCTGCCCGGTGCCGCTGGTGATCGCGGGCGGTAAGAAGCTGCCCGAACTCGAAGCGCTTGATATGGCGTATAAAGCCATCGACCAAGGCGCGGCGGGCGTTGATATGGGGCGCAACATTTTCCAATCGGATGCGCCGATTGCGATGATCCAAGCGGTCAACAAAGTGGTGCATGAAAACTTCACCGCCAAGGAAGCCTATCAACTCTTCCTCGATCTGAAAAACGCCTGAGGGAAAACCTCACGGAACTGGTCCACTCCAGCTCCGCTCAGGCGGTGCGCCCCGTCCCCCCGGTCGGGGCGTACGTTATTTTGGCCTTAGGCACTTTGGTAATTTGCATCGGTCTCGACCCAATGGCTCGGCTTGTCACTTTGTTTTGCGGCGATCCAATGTGCGAAATCTTGCTCGGGCATCGGGCGAGCGAAATAGAAGCCTTGCAGGCAATCGCACCCCAGCCGCGCCATCGCCAAGGCTTGAGGAAGCGTTTCCACCCCTTCAGCGGTGAGCCCGATGTTCAGCGCATGGCCCATATTGCCAATCGCCTCCACCACAGGATCCACGCCTTTGCGCGCAATCAAAGAGCGGTCGATTTTCAGCCGATCCGGGCGGATGCGCTGCACCGTCGCCAAAGAGGTGCGACCGCGCCCGAAATCATCCAATTCAATCTCGATCTGCTGGGCGCGCAGCCGGTCAAGCACATCCAGCAGCCCGTCGGTGATTTCATCGTAATCGAGCGTTTCCAACAGCTCAAAGGCAAGCCCACAGGGGAGCGGACCCAAAGCGGCCAGATCGTCGAGCAGGTCGGGCTGCATCAGCCGCTGCACATCGACATTGACCGAAACCTTCGGCACGATCAGCCCGCGCGCCTTGAGGTTGTGCACCGTCTTGATGGCTTTGCGCAAAACGATCCCGTCGATGCGCGCCATATGCCCCATCTCGCGGGCAATCGGCAAGAAACGGTCGGGGCTGATCGGGCCATCTTCGGCGTCGTACCAGCGCAACAGCGCTTCCGCGCCGATAAGCTCATGGTTGATCGCCCCTACCTGCGGCTGGAAATAGACCTCAAGCCTATCATGGCGCAAGGCATCTTCCAGCTTGTCGGCCAAGCGTTTCGTTTCTTCGACTTTGCGGCGCAGTTCCGGCGAAAAGAGCACCATCCGGTCGCGTCCGGCGTTTTTGGCGGCATAAAGGGCGATGTCGGCATCTTGCGCCATGGCCCCGGCTTCGGCGGCCCCGGCCTCGCCTGCCGTGCGCGCGCTAAGCCCGACCGAGGCGCTAAACCACAGTTTGCGCCCCTCAAACTCCACCGGGTCGCGACAGGCGCTTAGGAAACTTTCAGCACAGGCGCGGGCCATCGGTTCGGCGGCCTCGCCTTGCACAAAAATAGCGAATTCATCACCGCCCATCCGTGCCACTTTGGCGCCGGGCGGAGCGGCCAGCTTGAGCAACCGGGCTGCGGTGCACAGCAAATGATCGCCCGCAACATGGCCGAACACATCATTGATGGATTTGAACCGGTCGATATCAATATGCAGATAAGCGACGGGCTGGTCTGGCGCGGCCTTTGCAAGGCTGTCTTTCAGGTGCAGGTCCATGCCGCGACGGTTCAAAAGCCCCGTGAGTGGATCATGCAGGGCGTCATAGGCGATGCGGGCTTGTGCGGCTTCGGCCTCGGCGCGGGCGGCCAAAAGTTCGCGTTCTCGCGCCACCCGCTCCGAGACATCGTAATTCACGCCGATGGCGCGCACGGCCCGCCCCTCGCGGTCGCGGAAAATCCGCGCATGCGTGCTGATCACCCGGATATCACCATTCGCGGTAATGATCCGGTATTCGGCGTCCATATCTGTGCCCTCTGCGATGGCACGTTGAAACATTTCTTGTGCATAGGGGATATCATCGGGATGAACGAGCTTGCACCAATGCTCAAACGTGCCCTGAAACGTGCCCGGTTCGAGCCCGTAGAGCCGATGCATCGTTTCGTCCCAAACCTCGTGGCTGTTGATGATATCGAGATCCCAGACCCCGATTTGGGCGGCATCAGTGGCGATGCGTAGCCGTTCGCCCAAGAACCGCGCCCGCTCGGCCTCGGTATGGGCGGCATTGGCCCATCTTAAAAGCCCAAGCCCGGCAAGCCCGATCAGCAAGGCCGCAACAAAGGCGGCCAGCCCGGTTTCTACGCTTGCGATTAGCGCGTCTTGGCGCAACGCACTGGTGGTGCGCACCGCCAAGACATCAAATAGGCCCGAGGGGCTTTGGCGTAGGGTGCCCACGGCATCGGGCTGGTCATAACTGCGCGCGCCCGCTTGCGGTTCTAGGGTTTGCGCAGGCCGCCGCGCGATGGCGGCTTTGAGCGATTGCGGCAGGGGGCGTGCGCCAAACGGGCTGGGCAGGGCGATAAACTGCCCATCGGGGTGCACACGGAGATAAACTTGCACGTCATTCGCCTGAAAAGGCTTGCGCAGATAGGCAAAATACCCCTCTTGCGCGGCCACTGCGATCACCCCGCCGAAGCGCCCCTCGGGCGTATAGATCGGCACACTGAGCGGCAGCGACCAAGTGCCATCCACTCGGGCACGGACCGGGGGATTGATGTAAAACCCTTCCCACATCTGGTCGCGAAACAGTCGGAAATAGGGCCGGTCCGAGAGGTCCAGCCCAACCGGGCTGCCCCGTTCATAATAGCCTTCGATGACATGGCCGGTGGCATCAATCACCAGCACTGCGGAAATGCCGATATTCTCGCGCACCACCTTTTCGATTGCTTCATCGGCGGAATGGACAAGGTCATCGGTGCGCGCGGCCTCGGCCACGGTTTCTGCCGAAAGCCGCATCGAGCGGATCAGCAATTCCATGTGATCCGCAGCGATATAGGTGTCATCGACCATATGGGCGAGTGATTGCGTCCAACTGCGATGATATTGCAAAACCGCAATCAGCCCCCCCAAGGTGGCCGCCAGCAAAAACACAAGCGCTGATCCAGAGACACTACGAAACGTCATACTAATTATCCCGACACGCGCTTTACGTTATGCTCACCGGGGTTAATGAGGTCTTAACGTCCTGAACCTCTTTCTGGGCTCAACTCATTTCCGCGATATGGCGCAGACGGGAGCGCGATTTCGGCAATTGCTCTTTCTCGGCGTCGCTGAGCCCATTGGCGCCAAGTGCCGCGATTTGCGCGGCCCGATCATGCAGTTTTTGCCGCAAGCCCGCCGGCAGACGATATTCGGTCGTGCCATCTTCGAGCGCGAGCGCGGGGTAATTCGGCGCATCGCCAAATTCATGTGCCCAATTGGCGGCGAACTGCGCCAGAAGGTCATCCAAAGCGCGGATCTCGGTGAGGAAGCGGCGGCGACGGTGCGCTTCAAAGTCGAAGTCTCGCACCAGCGCATCGCCCGCCTGCGCCCCGAAGCTGTTGAGCAGCTTGATCGTCTTTTCAGGCATTTGCAGGTTCATCCCGCCTTCGGTTTCGGTCAGGTTGATCGTCACAATCCGTTCGCGGAACCCGGTCAGCACCGCTTGCAGCGAGTCTTGCCAGTCTTTCGCACTGTCAAATAGCGCGCCAACAAAGCCCCCCAAACCTGTCACCGGATGGGTGCGCAGCGCGCGGCCTTCTTTCACGTCAACGGGCAGATCAATGCGGCCTGCATAGGCATCTTCCGGGCCATTGCGGTCGGGGTCGAAGCTCGCCAGCGCAATGCCGAAGGTGGGGCGCTTGGGCAGAAGGCTGTCGAAGAAATGCACCGGGAAGTTGGACGATAGGCCGCCATCGGAAAAGACGCAGCGGCGCAGACGGTCTTTCGGGGCGGCATGGGTGAGCGTGTGGTCAATGCAATAAAGCGGCACGGCTGAAATCAGGCCGGGGAAAGACAGGCTCATCCGGGCCAGCACCACAAGCGGCACATCATCCATTTGGAAGTAATAAAGATTTTTGTCGCCAGCGTGCCAATGCTCAGACACACGATTGCTGCGCGTGATCATCGCATCGACTACCCGATCCGGGAACAGGGCGCGGAATTCCGTTTCATCAAAGGCATAAAGATTGCTTTGCATCGGCAGAATGAAGGGGCGGCGCGTGGTGATATCGGTCGTCATCGTTTGCACGGTGATCTTGTGCGAGCGCGTCTCGGCGCACAGCATCCCGGTGCTGAGCGGCCCTTGACCGGGGGCGAGCCCGGCAATCTCGTCCAGCTTCACGGTCATCCAATCCGTCAGACCACTGTTCTCGGGGTAGCCGGCCTGCGTGCGACCGCGGCACAGCCCGTAATCTTGTTTGGCCAGATTGTCTTGCAATTGCTGTTTGATCGCCAGCGCAGGCCCCGCAATAAGCCCCGTCACCAGCACGATCAGCCCGACGATAAGCCAGCCCCAGACCACGGAGGAGGAGGCAAAAAGCGCCAGCACCAAAAGGATCGCGCCGGGAATGGCGCCCTTCGCCATATCACGCGGATAGCCGCGCAACAGCGCCCAAACGACCGCAAGCGGGGTCTTCCAGTCGATCTTGCGGCTGTCTTGCGGTGTGTCGTCTTTGGGGGCCTTGGGCTGCAAGGACATCAGCAGTCGAAACAGATTGGCCATCGCGGGTTCGGGTTGGAATTTTTCGAGCACCGAATTGGAAAGCTCGTTGCCCACTTCTTCGATCTTCTCAAACCCACCGCTTTCCCGGCCATATTCGGCCGCCGCCGCAAAGGCCGCCGCAATCGCCCCCGCCGATGTGCCGCCGATATTGACGAAGCGATAGCTTTCAGAAAGCCGTTTGAGCGCACCGGGATAGACCACGCCCGAGGTGATCCCCCCTTTCATCACCAGATCGCATTCGCGGCTTGGCAGCGGTTTGGTCTGGGGCGGGGCAATGGGGTCGGTCGGGGTCGTCGTGGCCTCGGTCATCGCGTTCTCCTTCAACTGTTCATCTCGCGCAGCCAGTGGTCGATCCACTGGCACACCATTTCGGAATAAGGTTGCTCGGGTTCGGCCATCGTGCGGATCACGCCAATCAGCCGGTCGGCAAAGGCATCCAGCAGGGCCGCGGCCTCGCGCGTGCCGGGGTCTGGGCTTTGTCCGAGCCGGGCGGACAGCGCATCGGCCTCAAGGATCATCTGCTCCAAAAGCGCCAGATGCCGCAAAATCCGGGTGCGCGCTTGCACAAGGCCGAGCCGGTTTAGCCCATAGACTTGGATCGACACGGCCCCGCGTGCAGAGACATGGGGCGGCACCTGATCCGGGGCGATATCGGCGCCAGCGGGCAAAAGCGGCAAGGCATCGGGGGCGGCTTGGTCTAAGGCTTTGGGCACCACCAGGCCCAAAGGTTCGGCCGCATCCACCAAAAAGCGCAGATGCGCGCGCGGGTCATCGCGGCAGGGGTCCAGCAGATAGGGCCGCTCCGCCGCGCTTTCGGCAAAAGGATCGGCGCTTGTGCCATAGGCGCGGGTGCCCGCAAAAACCGGAAAGGCGTTTTCTTTGCCGGTTTGCCAGATCGGTTTGGCGCTTTCATCCAACTCAGCCAAGCTTGCCGTCTCGGGCGTGGGCAAAATTTGATAGCGGCGGCGATTGCAATCAATGCAAGAGGGCAGAAGGTTCTCCCAATCTGCGGCGAGCCACCAATAGCCGAAATGGTCCGGGTCATCTTCGACCCCGCCTTTGGGGCGATAATGTTCAATATCCACAGGGGCTTGGGCGGCATAATCGCTTTCGCAATAGGCGCATTTGCCGTGGAAAAGCTGGGTGAGCGCGAGCTTCACCGCCTCATCTTTGTAGATTTTGAAGCCATAGGTTTTGGGGCGGTCTTCGCCCGCAGCCACTTTCGCGCGGGCCTTCGCTACGTGTTTGGCGGCTTTTGCGCGCTCTTTCGCGGCGGCGCTTTCGGGGCCGTTCATCGCTTTTGGGACGGGGCCGGTCCGCTCAACTTGGCGCATCGCGCACCCCTTTCAAAATCGCGACGATCCGTTTTTTGGTTTCGGCGCGAAGTGCGCTGCGGCGCGCGGCGGTGAGCGTTTGTTGCTCACGCAGAAAATCGGCAACGGCCTCTTGCACCAGCATCGACACTTCGGACGAACCGACCGGCAGCGCGCCATTCACCTCGGCGCGGAATTGCGCCAAGAGCGCCTCTTGTTTTTCGGTCTCCGTGCCGTCTTCCGAGGAGATTCCGGCCAAAGCATCGACCAATTCCGCCATACTGGCCCCGGTATGGGGATCATCGGTGTCGTAAAGCGCGAAGAAATCGGATTTCAGCAACTGCTCGATTGTGAGCTTGCCGATATCGGGCAGGGTGGTCAGCGCATCGACCTTCATCGGCAGTTGGCTGCCCGCCTCTATGCCGGGGATGCGGCGCAGCACCAGCACTTCACCATCTTTCATGCCGCGCAGGCACAAAGGGTCGTGGGTGGTGGCGATGATCGTCATGCCCGGCAGCGCTTGGCGCAGGCCCGCCATGACTTGGATTTTCCAACGCGGGTGCAGATGCGATTCAATTTCATCGACCAAAAGCACCCCGCGCGCGGATTTGAGCGAGGGGAAATGGCCGGGGCTTTCGGGGTCGATCAGCCAGCGCATCACGTCGCAAGTGAGGGCGAGCATCGTCCGAAACCCAGAGGAGACGGCATCAAGCGGGGTGAAGGTCTCCGCCCCCTCGGGCTCATGCCGTTCGGCGCTTGTCACCACCATGCAGCCGCTGGTGCTGCGATCAATCCGTAAAAATCCACCACCCGGACCAAAGATAAAGCGCAGCGCCTGCACCACCTCGTCGAACTGGGCATCAGAAAGGCTTTCAAGCCAAGTGCCGGGGTTGGAAAGCAGGTTTTCCGCACGAAAGAGCGTGATGATCCCGCGCTCGGGGGCCCAGCCGTGGCAGGCTTTGACGTAATGGCGATAGGCGCCATAGGCGAAGATTGGCAGGCCCTTCGGGAGCACGCCCTTGGTTTCAAAGCCATCACGGGTGAGCCGCAACATGACGCGCGACAGCGTGCCATCAACGGCGCGGAAGGTTAGGCGGACGAGACCGCTTTTGCGGGCCGCGAGCGCGCTGCCCATTTGCGCCGGGTCCAAAAGCAGGGCTTGCGGATCAAGCTTCAGCGCTGCGCGCGCCTCTGGCGGGGCAAGCGTCAGCGCGATGGCTTCCAAAAGCGAGGATTTCCCGGCCGAGTTTTCCCCCAAAATCAGCCGCGCGGTGGCGGCGGCATCGGGCGGGTCCGGCGCGGGCAGATCAAGCTCCAGCTTCTCGATCCCCTTGAAACCTTTGATTTCGACCTTCACCAAGGCGGGCGGCAGGGTGTAGCTCGCCTCGGTTTCTGCGGGCTGCAACAGATCCGCGAGGCCGCTGCCTGTGCCCATGGAAAAAAGGCTATCGGCGGGCCGCTCAAATCCGCGCCGGGTGATCGGCGCGCTGGGCGCGGCGCGCTCAGATTGCGCAAGATTTCGCAGAAAGCCCGCAAATTCAGAGGCCTGATCCGGCGCGCCGGTTTGCGCGGCAACGGCGGCGGCCCGCGCGGCCACCAGTGCGGGGCGGTTGAGCTTATAGGTTTTGATCGTTTCGCTGCCGCGCTCGGTCAACCGTTCCCAATGGCCATCGGGGCGCGCAAGCAGATGGCTATCAAGGTCTTGATCAAGGCTAGGGTCCAAAAGCAGCGCTTCTTCCGCTTTAAGGCTGTCATCTTGCGGCCAGCTTCCTGCCCCCTCATTCATATAAGCCGTGTAAAGCTCGGTCGAGGGGAGCGCCGCGCGTCGCGCCGCCACCGGAAAGGCATTGCGCGGGGTGGGCAGGCAATCGGCGCAGATCGGCAAAAGATTTTGCCAAGCATCGGCAAGCCAGCCATAGGCCAGATCGCCATTCGTATTTTGAAACGGCAAAGCTTCTGAGGGCGGGCGGAAGCGAAACACCTGCAAGGTCACCTTGCGTTCGCAAAAGGCGCATTTGTGGTCAAACAGGGAAGAGAGATCCGTAAGCAGCGCGGGGGAGGGCGGCAAGGATCGTTCCGGCGGGCGCGTTTGTGCTCGGGCACGCGGGTCGCGCCCCAACCAGTCCAAATAGGCCGCCCGGCGCCGCACAAAGGCCGGAGCGGAAAGCGAAGGAGGCGCCTGCGGCGGTCTTGAAACGAAACGCATGGCAAGAACTCGGACTGGAAAAGCAATAACTCTTGCCCGATGATAGCACAGCACGGGGCAAAATCACCCGTTGCGACTTTCGCGCGCGGATCGCGCAAAAGCGGCCTTCTTTTTTGACCAGTTCAGGCGTGCGTCAAGGATTTGGTTGCATATTTCTGCGCAGATGGGGCGAGTGGCGACCTTTGGGGCGCCGGAATGCCTTGCCTAAGCACGGAGCGCCCTTCGTGAGCCGACCCTGCTCCTCCTTCCGGTTTCATCGCGCGTGCCGCGAGATCTCTGCGGGTGCCTGCCGCAGAAAGGGGCGCTGATGGAGGCACGATTCGACCCATTTGGCGCGCGCGCCAGCGCTTTTGGCGAAAGCGGCGGGTGCCGGCCCGAAGCCTTGGCGCGGCTAGAGCGTTTGAGCGGGCTGGGCGCATGGTGCCATGACCCGAAAGGCGGGCAGGTCCGCGCCAGCGCGCAGGTGTATGAGGTGCTTGGCCTGTCACCGGACATCGATCTGGATCTTGAAACGGTTTTGGCGCGGTTTGTTTCGCCCAAGGCACGGCAATTGCTTTTGGATCGGCTGGCCGCATTGTCTGCAGGCGGGGCACAGGCCGCCAAAGCGCGCCCTCCAAGTTTGCCGCTGTCGTTCGATGCCACCATTGCCACCCCGGCGGGGCAGTTACGCCGGGTTCGGTTGCGCGCGGAGGTGGATGGGGGGGCATCGGGCACGGGCTGCGTGATTGGGACTTTGCGCGATGTCACCCATGAAAACCGTGACCGCCAGCGGCTTTGGCAAGCGGCGAATATTGACGATCTGACCGGGCTTGCGAACCAGCGCTGGTTTCAGCGGCGCTTACAATTGGCGCTGAACGAGGGCACGGCTTTGGCGCTCGTGTTGCTTGATCTCGATGGCTTTGCGCAGATGAGCGACCAATTGGGCGCGGTGCAATCCGATGCGGTCTTGCGCGAAATCGCCGAGCGGCTTTCCGGGCTTGTTGGCGATGAGGGGATGGTGGCGCGGATCGCGGGCGAAGAATTCGTTTTGATGCGCGCGGGCCCCGATACGGATGATCTGGCGCAGGCTTTGGCCGATGGGGCTTTCGCCGCGCTGGAAGAGCCATTTTCCATTGCCGCCTCGGCGGGGTTCGCGCTTCATGCTGCGGCGGGGATGGCGACAAGCCCGACAGATGCCAAAGACTCCGAAGGGTTGATGCGCTGCCTGCGTCAGGCTTTGGCCGAGGTGAAACAGATGGGGCCGCTGACCCATGCCGCGTTTTTGCGCGGGCCGACGCGGGCGCGGTTTGAAGCGCGGCGCGAAGCGATTGCTTTTGTGCTGGCCGCCGCCAAAGAGGGGCGCGTGCGCGCCTATTACCAACCCAAAGTGAGCTTTGCGACGGGTCAGGTCGTGGCGCATGAGGCGCTTGCGCGGATCATCGGCCGTGACGGGAAGGTGAGCGGGCCAGAGCAATGGGGCGCGGCGCTGGATGATGTGGATTGCGCGCGCCACGTTGATGCGGCGGTGCTGCAAGCGGTGCTGGATGACCTAAAACGCGATGCCGGGCGGTTGCACCGGGTGGGGGTGAATTTCTCGGAACACAGCCTGCGCTGTCCCGTATTTGCCGACCGGCTTTTGCAAGAGATCGCCGCGCGTGGCTTGGTGCCTGACCTGATCGAGGTCGAGGTGATCGAGACGGTCTTGGTGGGCGAGCGGATGCAGCCACTTTCGCAAGGCTTTGCCCGGTTGCGCGCGGCGGGCATTCGGATTGCGCTTGATGATTTCGGCACCGGTTTTGCCTCGCTTTCGCATCTGCGCGATCTGCCGATTGACCGCATCAAGCTCGACAAATCCTTTGTGCTGGGGTTGGGTGCCGACGCCCGCAATGCGCCGATTTTGCGCGCGATCATCGAACTTGCGCACGCGCTTGGCCTTGAGACTGTGGCCGAAGGTGTGGAGACAGAGGAAGCCGTGGCCTTTTTGCGCGCGCTCAATTGCGGCGAGGGGCAGGGCTACCATTTTGGTATGGCCCAACCTTTCGAGGCGCTTCCCTCCCTCAACGTCTGAGCCTTGGGACAAGCGGAAGCGCGTCCCTTTGCGCCAGCGACAGAGGCTAGGACAGGCGGAATACTCCGCCTGTGGGACGCGAGTGCATGATGGGTTTGTGCATGGCTGGTGATGTGGGTCGGGTGCGCGGCTTTTTAGAGCGCGCGCAGATAGGGGGCGATCGCCTCTTCTACCTCGGCGCGGGTGAAGTGCTCGCTGTAACCTTGCGGTTTCCCACGGCTATTCACAGCAACGCTAAAGCCCGCCGCGCGCCACAAATACAGCGTGACATTGCCGTAGCACGAGATTTGCGGCGGTTGGCGCGTGATGGTTTTGGCGATGGCGCTTTGGCCCATGGTGATTCCCCTTTCTGGTGGCAGGCAGTGGGGGCAGCTTCACCGCTCAGGGTTAACAGCGCGTCAACCGCGTTTGCATCCAATTCCGCTTCGAAACAAATTTTCAAAACCGCTTCAGGGTCCGACAACCTTTTGCTGCGACAACGGGATAAACCGTCCTTTGGACCTTGCCGAAGATCCTTGCCGTGAGACAGATTTTTCGCTCCTTGATCGCGCCGATCCGCGCGGTGCTGACGCGACACCCAAGCCCGGAAGATGTGAATTCCGTGGTTTCGGGCACGGCGTTTGGCGCGTTTATCACAGCGCTGAATGCTGTGATCTATGTGATTGGGGCTTTCGACAAGGAAGAGGTCTCTTTCTTGGCGCCGTGGCTTGGCGCGGTCGTTGTGCTTTGTGCGGTGCTCAGCTGGATGTCGATCCGATCGTCCAAGCGGGCGGTGCGCCGGGTGTCCAAGCGCACTGCGCGGCGATTGATGATCACCTCGGTTTTGTTGGCGCTGCCTTGGGCGGCGCTGCCGATCCATGTTTTCGCGTTGCATGGGGCGGGCGATCCGCATGGCGCGGGAGAGCCGATGTTGGTGATGGTGGTTTCCACCGGGATGCTGGCGGGGGGCGTGTTGGTGCTGCACCGCGCTCTGACAGCCGCAGTAACCTATATGACCACGATTTTGCTCGCGGTGACAGGGTCGGTGCAAATCGGTGGCTGGGAAGAGGCTTGGCCGATCACTGCCTATTGCTTCATCTATGGGATGTTTCTGGCCTATTTCGCCACTTCGGCGGGCGATACAGCGCGCCAGCGCGACGAGTCGGTTGCCGCCCTTTCGCAAGCGGTGGAGGGGCTGCGCGCGGCGCGAGATGAAAACTATCTGCTTGCCAATATTGACGACACGACCGGGCTTTTGAACCGCAAAGCCTTCAATGCGCGGCTGGCCGAGGCGGTTGCGCAACAAGCGAGCAACGGCGGTGGCTTTTCGGTTCTTTTGATGGACCTTGATCGGTTCAAAAACGTCAATGACCTGTTCGGCCATAGCGTGGGCGATGAGCTTTTGGCCGAAATTGCGCGGCGGTTGCGGGCCAATTTGCATGAAGGGGATGTGATTGGGCGCATCGGTGGCGACGAATTCTGCATCATCTTGGTGGAAGCGGCGACCGAGGCGCAGATCAAATCCGTCGCCGGGCGGCTTTTGGAGGCGCTTAACGTGCCGGCACGTCTTGCGGGGCGGCAGGTGCACCCCGGGGCCTCGATTGGCGCGGTGATCTGCCCCGATGATGCCGCCGATCCGGTGGAATTGTTCCTCAAGGCAGACCTTGCGCTGAACCGCGCGAAAGAGGCCGGGCGCGGCCAATGCGTGAAGTTTGACGACCATCTGCGCCAGCAGGTGATCACCAATGACCGGATCGAGGCGGGCCTGCGCGATGCGCTGAAAGACAACCTGCTCTACGTGCAATATCAGCCGAAAATTTCGCTCCGCGACGGTCGCCCGATGGGGGCAGAGGCTTTGGTGCGATGGACCTTGCCCGATGGGCAGAAGGTTTCGCCCGAGTTCTTCTTGTCGATTGCGGCAGAGCGCGGCCTTTTGCCCTCGCTCTCGCGCCATATCGCGGAAGCGGTGGCGGATCATATTCTGGGCTGGCGTGCCGAGGGGCTGAACCCGGGTAAGATTGCGCTCAATATCCACCCGGATGACATCAAATCCCCCGAACTCTTGATGGAAACGATCCAGATGTTCGAGAGCAAGGGGATCACCGGCGACGATCTGCTGCTGGAAATCACCGAGGGCTGCTTGATCGGGCGCGGCACCGATATGGTGAGCCGCCTTCTCGATGCGCTGGCGGATCGGGGGTATGATCTCTCGCTTGATGATTTCGGCACCGGCCATGCGGCGCTGGCGCATTTGAAAAAGATCCCGGTGGCAGAGATCAAGATCGACCGTAGCTTCGTTTCGGGACTAGAGGTGCGCCGCGACGACCGCGCGATTGTGGCCGCAATCACCGAGATTGCGCGCGGCATGGGGATTCGCTCCGTGGCCGAAGGGGTCGAGACACAGGCGCAGTGCGACATGCTCAAAGCGCTGGGGGTCGAGGTCGGTCAGGGCTATCTTTGGTCGCGCCCGATCAGTGCCGAAAGCTTCGCTGCCTATTTGGCGGAGCAGCAGCGCAAGGTCGGCTGAAAAAGTCGAGTATCCCTCCCTTCCATCCGTGGCGCGAGACAGACCACGCCGCTCAGCAAGCTGAACAGCCGCCACACAAGTGCGACGGGACGGTTAAGGGACTGGTTAAAAGCAAACGTCTCGCGGTAAAATAAAAAAATGTAGCGGAAATGGGTCGCTACGGATCACTGGTACCAAACTCCTTTGCCCCACTCTATTGGGGGAAAATCCCCATAGGGCGGGGTGTCGCAAGGCCCGAGGGCCCCGAAACGCCTTAAAACATTGCGCTTGAGGGGCGCGAACTGAAACAACTCTGCCGCAAAAAATTTCAGTTTTCAACTTTTGGTTGCGACGCATTCAGAATTAGAGACCGGCCGCATCTTCCAGCACTTTGGGATAGCGCGCGCCCACGACCCCAAGGGTAGCGGTGGCCTCGGTCAGCGCCTTTTGCACCGCTTCGGGCAAGACCAGATCAACTGCGGCCAAGTTTTCCGCCAAACGTGCCCGCTTCGTGGTGCCGGGGATCGGCACGATCCACGGTTTTTGCGCCAGAACCCAAGCCAATACCACTTGTGCGGGTGTCGCGTTCAAATCGCGGCCAATCTCGGCAATGCGGTCCACCAGCGCTTTGTTATGAGCCATCGCCTCGGGCTGGAACCGCGGATGCGATTTGCGGAAATCCTGCGCGCCAATCTCATCGGCGCTAGCAATCGCGCCGGTCAAAAAGCCCCGCCCCAGCGGGCTAAAGGCGACAAGGGCGATGCCGCGCTCTTCCAAAGTGGGCAAAATCTCCGCTTCGATCTGCCGGGTCCAAAGCGAATATTCGCTTTGCAGCGCGGTCACCGTGCAGTATGCATGGGCGCGTTTGATCGTGCCCGCGCCCGCTTCAGAAAGGCCAAAGTGCAAAACCTTTCCCTCGGTGATGAGATCGGCGACCGTGCCCGCGACCTCTTCAATCGGCACGGCAGGGTCAACGCGGTGCTGGTAGAAAAGGTCGAGCCGATCAGTACGCAGGCGTTTGAGAGACGCTTCACAAACCGCGCGAATATGTTCTGGGCGGCTGTCGGTGCCAACCGAGCGGCCCGCATTGTCGATTTTGAAGCCGAATTTCGTGGCCAGCACGACCTGATCGCGGATCGGTTCGAGCGCTTCGCCCAACAGGTCTTCATTCGCGTAGGGGCCATAGACCTCGGCGGTGTCGAAGAAGGTGACGCCCATTTGATGCGCGTCGCGTACAAGTTGCACCATTTCAGCCCGCGCAGGCGGTGTGCCATAGGAAGCGGTCATCCCCATGCAGCCAAGGCCAAGGGCAGAGGTTTCGGGGCCGCGTGCGCCCAATTTGCGTGTGATCATCTGGGGTCTCCTTTGCGCCAAACTATGGGGCGGGCGGGGACGATGAAAAGGGCCGGGCGGCACTGTCAGTTATGTGCGGACCTCACAAATCGGGCTGCGCCAGATCGTCCCGCGTGTGGGCGGGGGCTACCGCCAAGGCAAGCGTGGCGCTAGGGTCGCGGCATAAACGAGGGGGCCTATCATGAGCGACGTGCAACTTCAGTTCTGGGACAAGGTGGCCGAGCGCTATGCGGCGCGCCCGCTCAAAGACCCGGGGGCGTTTGAAGAGATGCTGGTCGAGGTGGGCGGCTGGTTGCAACCCGGCGATAAAGTGCTGGAAATTGGCTGTGGGACGGGCTCGACCGCGGTGCGTTTGGGTGGCGGTGTGGGGCAGTGGCTCGCCACCGATCTATCCCCCGAGATGGTGCGGATTGCGCAAGCGAAAGAGGCACCGGAAGGGGTGCGGTTTGTCGAGGCCCCGGCCGATGCATTGCATGATGCCGCGCCCTTTGACGCGATCTGCGCTTTTCACATTTTGCATCTGGTGCCCGATGCGCAAAGAACGCTTGCCGTCTTGCGCGAGCAATTGGCGCCGGGGGGGCTTTTGATCTCAAAAACTTGGTGCTTGCGGGACTTTAACCCGCTGATGCGGATAATCTTTCCGATCTTGCGCAAACGCGGCTTGATGCCGCCGATCAACCAACTGCGCTACCGCGATTTGCGCGCGATGATCGAAGGCGCTGGCTTCACGATTGAGGGCGAGCGGCACTTTGGTAAGCACCGCCACAGCCGGTTCGTGATTGCGCGCAAGGCGGGCTAAGGCGCCCGCCTGCGGTTTCAGGCTTAGCTGTCGGATTTGGGCGCGTCTTTCGGCGCCGGGGGCGTGTATTTGATCAGCAAATGCCAGCCCGCATAAGCGCCAGCCGCCGCGAAGATCGCCGCCCACATATAGCTTTTGGTGCTGACCACCTCAAAGGCGGCCCAAGCAAAGCAGAAGCCCACCACAGCAATGCGCACCACCAGCGGCTTGAACATCGGATGATCGAAGCTCGACATCAAGAATTCCCCTTTTGCGCCCAACCGCGCGGCGGTGCGGCGCCTCTTTGGCCCGGTCTGGGCCCCTTCTGCCTTGGTCCGGCCGCAAGCCGCGGCACGTGGGCCCGCCGCATGCGAGCCGTGCCGCAAGGATCGCGAGCCGGGGGGTAATGTCAATGCGACGAGAAGGAAGGGGCAGACGGTTACCACCGTGCGAAAAAGGATGTGCGCAAATATACATATTTGAGATTTCTATGAAAATAAGGGTTTCTTGACCCTTTGGTGCAATGCTCGACTCGCCCGGTTTGTATTTTCTTCTGTGCCTTTTTGAGTTGGCCGGGTGTTTTCGTCCCCAGACCCATAGGCCCAATCGTGACCCGATTTCGTATATTGCGTGGTATTTCCGCGCGCGTTTATGGCATTGTCGCCGTGGCGGCGCTTGCCCTCGTTCTGCTCTCTGAATTGCTTTTGACCTTCGCGGCCGACAATGCCGTGGCGATGCGCCGACAACATCTGAGCGATGTCACCGACACGGCGCTTTCGGTGCTGCGCGACCTTGATCGACACATACAGGAAGGCGAGATGACGCCTGAGGCTGCCCGCGCCGAAGGGGCGCGCCGCTTGGCCGAATTGCAGTTCGATCAATCGGGTTATTTCTACGTGTTCGATCACACCGGCACGATCGTCATGCATCCGACCCATCCTGAGTGGGTGGGAACCTCACAGCTTGATTATACCGATGCCAATGGCACTCGGATCTTTGCCGAGATGATAGATCAGGCCGAGACCGAGGGATCGGGCGCGCTGCGCTATGAATTTAACAAACCCGGCACGACGGAAGCTGAGGAAAAGATTGGTTTTGTGCGCGATTTCGCACCCTGGGGCTGGATCGTCGGCACCGGTTCTTACATGAGCGATATCCATGCCGCCCTCGGGCATTTGCGGACGGTCTCGACGCTGGCAATGGTGCTTGCGCTCTTGACGCTGATCGGTGTTGCCACGGTGCTTGCGCGCAGCGTGACCAAGCCTTTTGCGGCGATCCATCGGCGGATGGAGGCGATGACGACGGGGGATATCAAGAGTCCGGTGCCCGGCACAGATCGGTGCTGCGAAATGGGCGATATGGCTCGCGCGCTTGACAATTTCCGCGCCGAACTGGCCGAAAAAGAAACGCTAGAGGCGCAGCAACGCCTTCAGGCCGAAGAGATCGCCCGCGCCGAAGCCGAAGCTCATGCCCGCGAAGAGGAACTGGCCCGCCGTGAAGCGGAGGCGGAACAGGCGCGCAAGCGGGAGGCAGAGGCCCTTGCCGCAGAGCGCGCCGCAGAAGAGGCCCGCCTTGCGGCCGAGCGCGACGAACAGGTGCGCCAACAGCAATTGGTGGTTTATTTGCTTGCCGAAGGGCTGCGTGCGATTTCGGAAGGCAATCTGACAGTGCGCATCGACAATGAAGACTTCCCGCCGGGCTATATTGAATTGCGCAATGATTTCAACGCCGCTGTGGAGAAGATCGCGGGGTTGATCTCTGGCATTATGGACTCGACCGATGCGGTGGAACATAGCGCCGGTCAGTTGAGCCTTGCGTCTGAAGATTTGGGGCGACGCACCGAGACGCAGGCGGCCTCTTTGGAGGAAACGGCTGCCGCGATGAACCAGATGGCCTCATCGGTGGAGCAATCGGTGACCAGTGCGCGCAATGCCGCGCAAGCGGTGCGCCGCACGCGCCGCAGCACCGAAGTGGGCCTGAGCGTGGCGCGCGAAACCCGTGGCGCGATGCAAGATATTGCGGAAAGCTCGGATCAAATCTCGCGCATTACCAGCGTGATTGACGATATCGCCTTCCAAACCAACCTCTTGGCGCTCAATGCCGGGGTTGAGGCGGCACGTGCTGGCGAAACGGGGCGTGGTTTTGCCGTTGTCGCCTCTGAGGTGCGGGCACTGGCGCAGCGCTCCTCAGAAGCGGCGCAAGAGATTGCCAAGCTTATTGAAACCTCGGGGCGGCATGTCCAGCTTGGGGTGAAATTGGCGTCGCGGTCTGACACCACCTTGGAAGAGATCAATACATTGGTGGGGGATTTGGATCGGCTTTTGGGCGATATCTCCAATGCCGCAACCGAGCAGAACGCTGGCATTTCAGAGGTATCGGCGGCGGTGAACCAATTGGATCAGGTGACCCAGCATAATGCGGCGATGTTTGAGGAAAACTCCGCCGCAACGCAGGGGCTGCTCAACGAGGCGCGCACGCTCAAAGACCTGAGTGCGGTGTTTCGTATTCAGGGCGGTGCGCCTGCGGGGCAAAGGCTGGCGTCCTAACCCTTACCAAGCGCCGGGCCAAAGCCCGATCACCGGTTGATGGAGATGCCAAAGTCCGACCCAAAGGAACACTGCAATCCCTGCGCGCCGCCATGACGGTGCTGCGTGAGGCTTCCAGCGACCGGTGATCAGGGCGGCAAGGGGCAAAAGATGGGTATGCGCGGTTAGTTGCGCCCATCTTTTGGCCCCGAGCGCCCGGCGCTTGCGTGCTTCAACCACGGGCATGCCAATCAGCGCGAGCAGCAAAAACGGCCCAAACAGAAGCACATGCGCCACGTCGCCATTGGGCAGAAGATGCGCACCCGCCCAAAGTGCGAGCGCCCAAAGCAGCGGTTGGCGGGTAAGCCCTGCAATGCCGGGATGGGCCGGGTCAAAGCCCTTGGGCGTGCCCTCAAAGGCAAAGGGGTTCGGGGCGGCAACACCAAAGCTCCCCAAAGCAATCACCACCGGCATGGCGATATTCACCACCCAGCGGTGCCATGGTTCGGGCGCCCAAAGTTCCACAAACGGCGCGCGTTGCGCGGCCATGATCACCCACCACAACAGCGCCAAAGAGACGATGGAAAAGGCGATCAGATAGCCGCGCGGCCCCAGTTTGCGCAACAGCCAGCCCTTCACGCCAAGCGCGGCGGGCAAGCGGTGCGACACCATAAAAAGCCCCATGGCGAGGGCGAATTCGATCCAGTTCATGCGGCGAGTTAGCCTGAAGCGGGGGGCTTTCGCTAGCCCCCCGTTGGGGCGCTTGCCTATTCCGGCTGGCGGATCTTGTCGGAGAAGCTGACCCCCGGCAGGTCGCGCTGGGCGCGCAAGGTGATGAGGGCAGAGGCATCACGCGCGCCGGGATCCGCCGGGCTGACCACGCCCAAATCGGTAAGATAATCAGGCAAATGCCCCGAAAGCACCAAGCGCCAATCGAGCGGCAGATCGGGTTTGAGGCTATGGGCCAACTGCCAGACCACGGTGGTGCAATTGGCGGTCAGCGTGTTGTAAAACTGCGGCGCGGCTTGCAGCTCTTGCGCCAGCGTGACGTAGGAGAGGAAAATCGTGCGGCGCTGGTCCGGGCTCAGGGCGATCGGGTAGAGCCGCACCTGTTCTTGGCGGTAGTTGGTGCGCAACTGCACGATGTCGCGTTCCGTCGCGCCGATCAGCACCAGTTCAAACTGCCGAAAGAAGCCGCCGATTTCGTTGAATTTCTCCCCCTCTTCGCGGCGAATCTCGACCGAAAACACCACATGCTCGCCAGTGGTAAAGCCAAAGCTGACCAAGAGATGCGCGATATCGGGGCTGTCCCAGATCGAGGTGAACATATCCACCGTTTCAAGGTCATTGAGATCAACGGTTTCGCTGATCCAGCGCTGCGTGGCCTCGGTTTCTGAGTGCCAGTCAAAATCGCGGATATTGCCCAAGGTGATGGTCTCGCCCGAGATGTCAGCAGTGACCCCGCGCGCGACATCTACCGCCCAATCGCGGTCTTGGCGGGGTGTGATGGTTTGATACCAGCCGCCCACCAATAGGGCTGCAAAAGCGGCCAGCAGCCAGCCCATGCGCCGGGAGCGCAGAAACCGTGCCGCAAGGCTCGCCATCACCGCCAAGGTCAGCCCCGCCAAAGCGAGAAGGCGCAGTGCCCCCGCCAAATGCAGCCAAAGCGCGGTCGCAGCCCAAGCGCTGCCCAAAACAAGGATCAAAACAAACAAAACGTGGGCAAGAACGGTCATCAGGCGGGGCATTTGGTGTCTCCTGCGAAGGGCGGGCCGGGCGTGTCGCCCGGCGCCAAGGCTTAGATATCGGTCTTGCCAGAGGCTTCGGCCAGCAAACGTTCGGTGCGGGCATCTTCAAGCTTGTTATAGATGCGCGCGGATTCTTCTTTGTCACGCAGGGCTTTGGTGATCGAGGCGGTGGAATAGACCAGCATCAAAGCCGCCATCGCATAATAGCCTTTGGCCGAAAAGCTCGCCTCAAGCGACCAGATCCCCGCGCCCATCATCAAAGCGGCAACGGCAAAGTTGAAATAGGTGAAGATGTTCCACGCGTTGGACACTTTGGGCATATAGTCAGACATTGGTTTCTTCCTTGATTGAATGAGGTTGGATCAAACGGCTTTGGCACGCAGTCGGGCGAGCACATCCGCTGCGCCAGACCGCAGGGGCGCCCCGCAACCCGCGGCGGCCAAGCGCGCCGAGGTGGATTCGGCCGAAGACGAAATCGAAAGCTCGGTCAGTGCGATTTCCACCTCTTCGGAATGGGATTGACGGTCTTGCAGGCGTTCGAGCGTGGCCTCCGCCTCGCGCAGGCTCGCCATCACCCCATCGGGCAGGGTGCCGCGCAGCTTTTGCGTGCGTTGCGCCGCATCGGCGATTTGTTTGCCGCGTTGCAGTGTGCGCAGGCGTTGTTCGGCCAAGCTGACCGTGTCGCGCAGACGGTGAATTTCCGCTTTGTAATGGGTAATCGCGCGGGCGGTGGCATCGGCTTCGGCCTCAAGCTCAGCAATCGCGGCTGCGGCCTCGGTGGCCAGATCATCGCGCCCCTTTGCAAGCGCATCAAGCGCGCGGGCCTCCAAATCGGCCAACTGATCGGCAATCCGCGCAGCGGCTTTTTCTTCGCGTGCCGCATAGGCCATCACCACGGCCACCGCACGTTTGGCCCCCTCAAGCGCTTCTGCGGCATCGCGCAGTTGTTGGCGCAAGATCGTCAGTGCATTGGCATCGGTGAACGCGTCCACCGCATCATGGCTGCGGGCCCGGATTAGCGTTGTCATCATCTTGAACATCTGGTTCTCCATCGCTATGAACGTTGTTCATGTGATCTGTATGGCAGGGGCGTGAACATTGTTCAAGATATTTTTGAACGCCGTTCACAAAATAATGGAGTCCCAAATGGGAAGCACGCGCGACGAGAAAAAAGCCGAGTTGAAAACCCGGCTGATTGAGGCCGCAGAAGCCGAGATCATTTCCGAGGGGCTTTCGGGTCTTAAAGCGCGCGCGGTGACGGCGCGGGCGGGCTGTGCCTTGGGCGCGCTTTATAACGCCGTCGAAGACCTCGATATGCTGGTCCTGCACGTCAATTCCCGCACGATCGCGCGGCTGGGCGCGGCTTTGCAGGAGGTCGCGCCTGCGGAGGCCGAAGATCCGCGTGCGGCGCTTCAAGCTTTGGCGGCGCGCTATGCGGAATTTGCGGTCGCAGAACGGCCTTTGTGGCTCGCGCTTTTTGAGCATCGGCTCGGTGCAGGGCGCGAGGTGCCCGAGTGGCACCGCCAAGAACATGCGGTGTTGCTTGAAGTGATTCTGCCCCATTTGGCGCGGCTGCGCCCCGATCTGGACCGTGCGGCGCTGGGGCTGCGGGCGCGCACCACCTTTGCGGCGGTGCATGGGGTCGTGCATCTCGCGCTTCAGGGAAGATTCGTCGGCGTGCCGATGGCAGATTTGCAATCCGAGATCGCGGGGCTTGTTGAAACCCTGACCGCCGGGGCCGACCATCTCGCTGTGCGCGGCTAAGCAGGGCAGGGGGCGTGAACTGGGCGGCCTAAAAACGGAAACGCCCGCTCTTCAGTCCCTCCCAGGAGGTCAGAAGAGCGGGCGTCAACCCGAGGCAGGGGGCGGCCCTTAGGCCGCCCGATGCATGATTATTCGCCCGGACGACGCGAGATCGTGGCGAAGCCGAAGGTGTCCGAGAACGGCAGGAATTTGCCGGGGATCACGTTCGACTGACGCGGGCTGTCTTGCACCAGCGGCATTTTCCAGAACGCAGCCGATTTCGGGGCGGCGTCGCGCGGGCACAGGTTCGGCTTGCGCGGGGTGTCTTGCACCAGCGGGCGCGGCCAGAAGCCTTGCGACATGTATTTGGTGCCTTCGTACACGTTTTTGGTGCGCGGCGTATCTTTCAGCAGCGCCCAGCCGAAGCGAGCCGAGAACTCGCCCGCCGGCTCCGCTTTCACGGGGGCGTTCAGGAAGATGTGCCGATGGTCTTTCATGATGTTGTCGGTGTTCATTTGGTCTTTCCTCGCAGGTGAACTCTTCAGTGACGTATTCAGGCGCAACAGGTCCCGCATGGGCGGGAAGTGCTACGCAGAAGTTTCGCCGCGCCTAGCGGCTTGTGGCTGACTTTCGCGACGAGCGCGGCGGCACCGCCAGCGAGCCGCTCTGCAGAACCGACGACGGCACTTACGTGAACGTCGGCGGCTTTGAGTGCTTCGACAAGGGTAGCGCGCTTAGAACCGTCGGCCATGACGACAGAAATTGCGCCCGATAGTTTACCCTTCCTCGTGAGCTGGCTTGCGAGCCCGCAAGCCGTCGTATCATCGGCATATAGCCGCGTGTATGCCGTCGTCATGCATCCTCCTCGGGTAAGGACAATCCAAAGTCTAAACCCCGTCGCGCGAAAGCGCTCTGCGGTCACTTGTCACGACTCAGCGCTAACGGCACGGCAAAGACGATAGCGATGAGCAACAAAAAGGCTTCCAGTGCGAACACGGCATTGTAAGGGCCAGCAACCCCGCTGCCGAAGGTGTTTGGCAAGGCTACAAGCCCGTCGCGCACGATCCCGGCCAAGGCGATGCCAAGCCCGGCAGCGGTGGCCTGCACGGCCCCCCAAGCGCCAAGGGCAAGGCCGATCCGGTCGGCGGGGGCGGCGCGCATTGTGGCGGTGAGCGTTGCATGGCCAAAGAGACCGATGCCGAACCCTACCACATAGGTGCCGAGCACGAAAAAGGCGAAAAGCGGCAAAAGCGATGAATAGATGATGGCGGCAAAGCCGGGCACACCGATGATCGCGCCGATCAGGCCCAGATGCATCGGTTTCATCCCATTGCCGAGCACCTTTGAGGCGAGGCCGAAGCCAGTGAGCGTGCCAAAGGCAAAGAGCGCCGAAAGCTTGGTGGTTTGCCCAACCGTCAGCCCCAAAGCCTGCCCACCATAGGGTTCGAGCAGCACATCGCACATGCCATAGCCAAAGGTGCCAAGGGCGATCACGATCAAAAGCGGCAGCATCCCCTTGCGCGCCATCAGCTCATTAAAGGCTTGGCGGAAGGTCGGATGCACGGCGGCTTCCATCTGTCGGGCTTTTTCGCGGTCAAAGGCTTCTTGGCGCCAGAGCGCGGCCATATTGAGCGCAACCGAAACCACAGCGGTGCCTTGAATCACCTGAATCAGGCGCCCCGGCGTGTAGTTTGCCAAAAGGAAACCGTAGATCAGCGCTGCGGCAACCG
This sequence comes from Rhodobacter aestuarii, assembly GCF_900156655.1. Lineage (GTDB taxonomy): Bacteria > Pseudomonadota > Alphaproteobacteria > Rhodobacterales > Rhodobacteraceae > Rhodobacter > Rhodobacter aestuarii. The sequence goes on from NZ_FTOG01000001.1 coordinate 22,855, forward strand.
ACCCAAACAGCAGCATCACATACATCAGCCCCACGACCTTGGGATGGTCTTCTTCTTCCACAAGGTCGGTCGCGAGTGCGAGGCCCGCCGTTTGCACGATATGGGCGCCCGCCCCAACCAAAAGGAAGGCAAGGGCCGCGGCGGAAATGCCGATCCAGCGCGGCGCATCATAAGATTCGCCAAAGCCCGAGAGCACCAAAAGCGCAAAAGGCATCATCGCGAAGCCGCCGAATTGGTAGATCGTGCCCTTCCAGATCCACGGCACACGCTTGAGCCCGAGCGCGGATTTGTTGGTGTCGGATTTAAAGCCGATCAATGTGCGGAATGGCGCGAAAAGCAGGGGCATTGCCAGCATGATCGAGACGATCGAGGCATGTACACCCATTTCGACAATCATCACCCGGTTGAGCGTGCCGGCCAGTAGCACAAGCGTCATACCAACGGTGACTTGGAATAGGGATAACCTAAGGAGCCGGGAAAGCGGAACCTCATCGGTCGCTACATCGGCGAATGGAAGATACCTGGGACCGAATCGCGCCAGATTTTTCAGAGCGAAGTCACGGTAGCCCATGGGTGCCGCCCAAAGTAGGAAGGGTATTTAAGGGGGCGGGCCCCCGGAGAGAGAATGGGCCCATCGGTTTGCACCGATGGGCCCACGAAGATTATTGAGCCGGAGCGGCCACGACCACGGTCGGGGCGGTCATCGGCTGGCCGTTCCAGTAGGCGCCGAACCAGTCGGTGGTGGCCAGGAGGCCGCCGTGCACGATCAGCGCGGTCACGGCAACGGCGCCGAGCACCAGCGGAACACCGGTCGAGGGGGCGACAACGGTCCAAACTTTAGCGTTGTTCATGGTATATCTCCTCTACCCGATTAGCCGAGCCACGGCGTGGCGATCGCCGAGAGGATGTGCGCAACAAGCGCCATCGCCCCGAACACACGGGTGCCATCGATCAGATAGCTGTGGACTTCTTCAGCTTCTTTCAGCGTCAGGCCGCTCGGCCCAGCTTTGTCGTCAGTCATGTCCCGAATCCTCCAAAAAACTGGGATCTCTCGAAGGCTTTCCCCAAACTTCGCAACTTGCGATGCGAGCCTGAGCTTTTGCCTCCCCGCTACCACGCCCGGACTGGCGTGGCATCGTGAGGTCACTATGCGAGGGGGGGGCGGCGCGATCAAGTGTAAATTGCGGCTTACACTGCGGCAAATTCGGCACTTAGGGAGGCAGAGTGCCAGTCGTAAAAAGTGCCTCTGAAAAGTGCCTTTTATCGTTGTTGACGGCTGTAAACGGGCGCCATCAGTGCCCTGTCGAACAGTGCCTGAATCGGGGCTTTTGCCCAATAGAAAAAGGCTTTTCTTGCTGCGGCTGCGAAGGCGATGGCGAGGGGGTGTGGGGGCAAGATTTGGGGTTGCTGCCTCAAGTGTAACGTCAGATATACATTTTTCTGCGTTGAGGTGTCGCAGCTTAGCGGGTTTGCGGGCGGCGCGGCAGCAATTGGGGCGGCGCGAAATTGGGTCGAATTGTCGCGTGAAAAAATCTTCAAAAAAAGTTCAGGGCGAGGGTTGAAAGGCCCGAAAGCGATCCCCAATTCGCATTCATAAGCTGTCGTCAGCTTTAACAAGCAGATTCAGTCACCGAATCCTCCAAAGATGCGCCCAGGTGACAGGATCAAGCGGCTCTCCTCGCCGGACACGGGGAGGGCCGCACCTAGCCCCAGAGATGAATCACCCCCCTCCTTGGGGCCACTTGGCCTCTCAACCTGCGTAATATGATGCGCGATAGCTTGTGCGCATGAGGTCGCCGGGGGGATGCGGTCCTTGTGCCTTAAATTTGGGCAGATGCCGGGAATCACCGCTGATCGGGCGGGTTCAGTAATTTTACCCATTGATAAAAATTCTATCCATGGCAGCGTTGGGACAAATAACAAGCCAGGGAGGTCTTCGTGACCACACGCCAGTTCGAGCCCGGGATCGTGCCCGGGCGTCTTCCCGCAGAAGACTATTGTCACGCTTTTGCCGATACCGCGCCGCCACTGACGGACCATGCCGCGCGCGTGGCCGCGGATCGGTGCTACTTCTGTTATGATGCGCCCTGCACCACGGCCTGTCCGTCCGATATTGATGTGCCGCTGTTCATTCGCCAGATCGCGACGGGCCAGCCCGAGGCGGCTGCGGTGACGATCCTGTCGCAAAACATCTTTGGTGGCATGTGCGCCCGCGTCTGCCCGACCGAGACCCTGTGCGAGGGCGCCTGCGTGCGCGAGGTGGCTGAGGGCAAGCCGGTCGAGATTGGCCTTTTGCAGCGCCATGCGACCGACAAACTGCAAGCGGCGGGCGTGCATCCCTTCACCCGCGCCGAACGGACCGAGTTCTCAGTCGCTGTGGTGGGGGCGGGGCCGGCGGGGCTTGCTTGCGCGCACCGGCTCGCGATGAAGGGCCATGAGGTCACCGTCTATGATGCGCGGCTCAAACCCGGTGGTCTTAATGAATATGGGATCGCCGCTTATAAAGCGCCGGGCGGCTTCGCGCATAAAGAAGTGGCGTGGCTTTTGCAGATCGGTGGCATCACCGTTTTGGAAAACTGGCAGCTGGGGCGCAATGGCACGCTGGAAGACTTGCTGGAAGAACATGATGCAGTGTTCTTGGGCATGGGGCTTTCGGGCGTGAATGCGCTCTCTATTCCCGGTGCCGAATATGCCACCCCGGCAACCGATTATATTGCCGCGCTGCGTCAGGCCGAAGACCTTTCTACCTTGCCGGTGGGGCGGCGCGTTGTGGTGATTGGCGGCGGCATGACGGCGGTGGATGCGGCGGTGCAGGCCAAACTGCTTGGCGCGGAAACCTCCACCATCGTCTATCGTCGCTCGCAGCCGGAAATGCCGGCCTCTTTGCATGAACAAGATCACGCGCAAACGCATGGGGTGCAGATCGTGCCGAATGCGACGCCGGTGGCTATCTATAAAGAAGAAGGCGGCTTGGTGGTCGAATTTGCCCGCACCGCGACGCGCGATGGCAAAATGACGGTGCTGGAAGACACGATCCGGATTGAGGCCGATCAGGTTTTCACGGCCATCGGCCAAACGCTGGGGGCGACGCCAGAGGGGCTTACCATTACTGGCGGCAAAATCGCCATTGATGCGCGGGGCCGCACCGGGCTTGCCAAGGTTTGGGCCGGGGGTGATTGCGCCACGGGTGGCGAAGACCTGACCGTGACGGCATCGGCCGAGGGCCGCGATGCCGCCGAAGACATCCACGCTTTTCTGATGGGGGCCTGAGATGGCGAACCTTGCTTCTGAATTCATTGGTATCAAGTCGCCGAACCCGTTTTGGCTGGCCTCGGCGCCGCCCACGGATAAAGAATATAACGTGCGCCGCGCCTATGAGGCGGGCTGGGGCGGTGTGGTTTGGAAAACGCTTGGTATGGATGGCCCGCCCGTCGTCAACGTTTCTGGCCCGCGCTATGGGGTGATCCATGGGCCGGACCGCACGCTTTTGGGGCTCAACAACATCGAACTCATCACCGACCGCCCGTTGGAGGTGAACCTGCGCGAGATCAAAACGGTCAAACGCGATTACCCGGATCGGGCCTTGGTGGTCTCGCTGATGGTGCCCTGCGATGAGGAAAGCTGGAAGTTCATTCTCAAACAGGTGGAAGACACCGGGGCTGATGGGGTGGAGCTTAACTTCGGCTGCCCGCATGGCATGGCGGAGCGTGGCATGGGCTCTGCCGTGGGGCAGGTGCCCGAATATATTGAAATGGTCACGCGCTGGGTGAAGCAGCATTCGCGCATGCCCTGCATTGTTAAGCTGACCCCCAATATCACCGACATTCGCAAACCCGCCGAGGCGGCTTTGCGCGGCGGTGCAGATGCGGTGAGCCTGATCAACACGATCAACTCAATCACCTCGGTCGATCTCGATATCTTCGCGCCTGAGCCGACGATTGACGGGATGGGGACGCATGGCGGCTATTGCGGTCCGGCAGTGAAGCCGATCGCGCTCAATATGGTGGCCGAGATTGCCCGCAACCCGGAAACCCGCAATTTGCCAATTTCCGGTATCGGCGGGGTGACCACTTGGCGCGATGCGGCGGAGTTCATGGCGCTTGGGGCCTCGAACGTGCAGGTCTGCACCGCGGTAATGACCTATGGCTTCCGTATTGTCGAAGAGATGATCGCGGGGCTGAGCGCCTTCATGGATCAAAAGGGCTTCACCTCCACCTCGGAACTGGTGGGGCTTGCTGTGCCCAAGGTGACCGATTGGCAATATCTCAACCTGAACTACACCACCAAAGCGGTGATCGAGCAGGCCGATTGTATCAAATGCGGCCGCTGCCACGTGGTGTGCGAAGATACCTCGCACCAAGCGATTGCGATGGCTGAGGACCGCACCGTGACGGTGAAGGAAGAGGAATGCGTTGCCTGTAACCTCTGCGTCGATGTCTGCCCCACCGCTTGCATCACGATGAAAGAGATTGCCGTGGGCGAGATGGACGCCCGCACCGGGCGCCCGGTTGGCACGCATCTCAACTGGACCGAGCACCCCAACAACCCGACCGGCTCTGGCGCGGCCTGCGCAAAGGCACCGGCCGAGTAAGGGCAGGGGCCACGGGGCCGAGACATCAAACCAACCGAAGGGGCGCGCTGCGCCCCTTTTCTTTTGCGTCATTTGCGCCGGGAGCGGCGCAAAACGGGCGCGCCATGGGAATTCATGGGCATGGGAAATCACGGGACGCGTTTCGGGAAATGGTGGGATCACGCCGAATCACTGCCGCGTGTTTGCCCGTGAACGCTGGGGTTTTCAGGGATTCTGCGGTGATTTTTGCAGGCCCCCTGCATTTTCTTGGGAAATTGCCCCACTTCATGGGCGGCAGATGCTGCATTTGCTCGCTTAACTATATCTTGTGTTTGACCGGCGTCATTTTGGCTTTTACTTCCATATCTTTGTTATTGGTGCCACAAGGTCTTGAGTTTGAACTCCTTCTAAAACAACATGCAGGGGCCAATTTTCCGTCCTGTCCCAAAATTTCCCTTGAAATCCCATGCGTGACCATGGCATGAATTGGGCATCGAGAAGACGGGCAAGGGGCAACAAGACCCCACGGCGCAAAGACCGGGTTTCATACAGGCACCCGCTTCACGAACGAGAGAGATCCGGCGCGCGAGCGAGCAGACATCCCCCAGGTGGCGCGCGCGAACGGACAGCCCAGAGATGGGACGAGGGCGGCGGATTGAGCAGTGGCAGCAGCTCAATCCGCCGTTTTCCATAAAAGGACCACCGCGGGGGAACGGGACAGGAGTTACCGCCTTGGCGGGAATGTTCATCGGCGAATACACCTTCAAGGTGGACAGCAAGGGGCGCGTGTCGATCCCCGCCCTGTTTCGTCGTGAACTCGAAGAAGGCGACCCGGAAGCCGCCATCAGCAAACGTCCCCGCCTTGTCATCGTTTATGGGGCTGACAGCCAAAAGATGTTGCAGGTGCATTCCTACAGCGGCTTTCAACGGCTCGCCCAAGCGATCAACGCGCGCCCTTACAACGACCCGAACCGCGCGCTTTTGCAGCGCTTCGTGTTGAACAAAGCCCACCCGACGGAAATTGACCCCGATGGCCGCTTGGTGCTGCCCGCAAACCTGCGCGAGCGCTTCAAGCTGGTGGGCGATGCCTATTTCGCGGGGATGGGGGAAACCTTTGAGATTTGGAACCCGGAGACCTTCGCCGAGGTGGATGCGGCGCGGCTCGAAAAACTGATGGCCGAGGTGGGCGAGGATTTCGACCCGCTCAGCCTCTTGGCCACCGGGGGATAAGATGGAACCCGAAGCCGCCCCCCATATTCCCGTTTTGCTGCGACCGCTCCTTGAGGCGGTCGCGCCTGTCTTTGGCACTTGGGTCGATGGCACCTTTGGTGCGGGCGGCTACACGCGCGGGCTTTTGGCCGCTGGCGCAGGCCGGGTGATTGGCATCGATCGCGACCCGATGGTGTTTGAGATGGCCGCAAGCTGGCGCGGCGACTATGGTGATCGCCTCACGCTCGTCGAAAGCACCTTTTCCGAGCTTGATAAAGTGGCCCGCGAGGACGCGCCCGAGGGCGTGGATGGTGTTGTGCTCGACCTTGGTGTGTCGTCGATGCAGCTTGACCAAGCCGAACGGGGCTTTTCCTTCCTGCGCGATGGCCCGCTGGATATGCGCATGTCGCAAGAGGGGCCGACGGCCGCCGATCTGGTCAACACCGCTGACGAGGGCGAATTGGCCGATATCCTTTATCACTATGGCGAAGAACGTGCCTCGCGCCGGATCGCGCGGGCGATTTGCGAGACGCGCAAAGCCGCGCCCTACGAAAGCACCAAACAACTGGTCGCCACGGTCGAGCGTTGCTTGCCACGCCCCAAACCCGGTCAAAGCCACCCGGCGACGCGCAGCTTTCAGGCGCTGCGCATCGCGGTGAATGATGAATTTGGCCAGTTGATCGAAGGGTTGGAGGCTGCAGAACGCGCACTGAAACCCGGTGGCAAGCTGGCGGTCGTCACCTTCCATTCGCTTGAAGATCGGGTTGTGAAGCGCTTCTTCCAAGCCCGCTCGGGCCGTGCGGGTACGGGCAACCGTTATGCCCCCGTCACCGAAGCCGAAGCGCCCGCCTTCACCCTGCTGACCCGCAAAGGCGTTGGCCCGGATGACCAAGAATTGGCCGAGAACCCGCGCGCGCGCTCGGCCATTTTGCGCGTCGGTGCGCGCACAGAAACCCCGGCAGGCACCGCCGATCGCGCCGCCCTTGGCCTGCCTGCTCCTGTTTTGATGGATGTGAAACATCGGGATCGCCGCAGATGAAGACCATCTCTTATCTCCTTGCTGCCCTTGTGGTTTTGAGCCTCGCTTTCTGGGCCTATCACGTCAATTACGCGACCAAGGACCGGTTGGCGGAGTTGCGCGGCATCCATAATGAGATTGCCGATCTGCAAGAGGGCTTGAGCGTTTTGAACGCGGAATGGGCCTATCTCAACCGCCCCGAGCGGCTGCGCGAATTGGTCAACCTGAACTTCACCGCGTTGGCGCTTTTGCCGATGGCGCCCGAGCAATTTGGCACCGCTGCGCAAGTCGCCTATCCGCAGCCGGCAGAGGAACTGCCCGCGCTGGCGGATCTTGATCTGTCGGAAACCTTTGATGTCGCCGCGCGCAGCACGGAGGGCCAGCCATGAGCCCGCGTATCCCGCTGCGCCCGCTGGCGCGTATTCTGGAAGCCCGCGCCAAGGGCGAAAACCCCGACCGGATTGAACGTGAAAACATCCGTCTGCGTGGCGAGGCCGGGCGCGAGGAAGCCCGCGCCAAGGTCGAATGGCGGATGTGGCTGGTGGTCGGCATTTTCGTGATTTGCTTCTCGGCGGTGGCGGTGCGGATGGGTACGATTGCTGCCGCCACGCCCGAGGAACCGCAGCGCGGCGAAAGCGCGCCGGTGATCTTGGCGCAGCGCGCCGATATTACCGACCGGGCCGGGCGGGTGCTGGCGACAAACCTTGTGACGCATGCGCTTTACGCCCAGCCGCCGATGATGGTGGACCCGGAAGGCACGGTCGAAAAGCTGGTGGAAATTTTCCCCGATCTGGATGCGAAACGTCTGCGCGCCGACTTCACTGGCACGCGTAAGTTTGTTTGGATCAAGAAGAAAATCTCGCCCGAGCAGATGCAGGCGGTGCATGATATTGGCGAGCCGGGGCTGTTGTTTGGCCCGCGCGAGATGCGGCTTTATCCTAATGGGCGGCTGGCGGCCCATGTGCTTGGCGGCGCGCGTTTCGGCAATGAAGGCGTCGCCTCGGCCGAGATCGTCGGCACCGCAGGTGTTGAAAAAGCCTTTGATGGTTGGTTGCGCGATCCAGAAAACAAAGGCGCGCCGCTAACGCTGTCGCTGGATCTGACCGTGCAGCAGGCGCTCGAAGAGATTCTGGCGGGTGGCATGCGGCTGATGAATGCCAAAGGCGCGGCGGCCGTGGTGATGGAAGCGCATACCGGCGAGATTGTCGCGCTTGCCAGCCTGCCCGATTTTGACCCCAACGACCGCCCCGCGCCGCTGGTGAAAGGCGACGCCTCGGATAGCCCGCTTTTTAACCGCGCGGTGCAGGGGGTGTATGAGCTTGGCTCCACCTTCAAAATCTTTGCCGCAGCGCAGGCGCTGGAACTGGGCCTCGTGAACCCCACAACGATGGTGGATTCGAAATCCCCGATGGTTTGGGGCAAGTTCAAAATCCGCGATTTCCACAATTATGGCCCGCAGCTTTCGGTCACCGATGTGATTGTTGAAAGCTCGAACGTCGGCACGGCGCGGATCGTTCAAATGATCGGGCCGGACCGGCAGCAGCAATTCCTTGAAAAGCTGGGCTTCATGCAAGCGACCCCGGTGGAATTGTCGGAAGCGGCGGTGGGCCGCCCGATTTTGCCGCCGAAATGGTCGGAGCTTTCCTCGATGACGGTGGGCTATGGCCACGGCATCGCCGCCTCACCCATGCATTTGGCGGCGGCTTATGCGACGATTGCGAATGGCGGGCGCCGGGTCACGCCGACACTGGTGCATTCGGACCAGCACGCCCCCGGCGAGCAGGTGATGCGCCCCGAAACCGCGCGCACCGCTGTTGCGATGATGCGCGCCGTTGTGACCCGTGGCACGGCCTCCTTTGGGGATGTCGACGGCTATGAGGTGGCGGGGAAAACCGGCACCGCCGATAAGGTGCGCCCCACGGGCGGCTATTATGATGATAAGGTGATCGCCACCTTTGCCTCGGTCTTCCCGGCCTCGAACCCGAAATATGTGCTGGTGTTGACGCTTGATGAGCCCTCGTCCTTTGCCGCCAACGCCAACCGCCGCACAGCGGGCTGGACCGCAGTGCCGGTTGCCGCCGAGGTGATCCGCCGGATTGCACCGATCTTGGGCTTGCGGCCAAACGACAACACGCCCGAAGTTCTTGAGGGCATCCAGCTTGTGAAAGCCTCGGCCCACTGATCGGGCTCGTCTGCGGGCATTGCGCGCTTTCGTGAACCGGTTTGGGCTGCAGTTACGGGGAGGGGCGCGTTGACGCATGCGCCCCCTTCCCGATAAATGGCACAAACGGGAAAGAAGGACACCAGATATGCCCCTCACAGCGAAGCCATTGAGCGCATTGGGGCTGACGGCCCGCTCGGGCGAGGATGTCTCGGTTTCGGGCGTTTCGGTCGACAGCCGCCTTGTGAAACCCGGTTATCTTTTCGCCGCGCTGCCCGGCACCAAAGCGCATGGCGCGACCTTTTTGGAAGGGGTGATTGAACGCGGCGCGGTGGCGGTGCTGACCGACCGCGCGGGCGAAGAAATTGCTAAGCCGCTTTTGGCTGGGGCTCCCGTGGCGCTTGTGGTGGTGGAAGATGCGCGGCTCGCGCTTGCCTGTGCGGCGGCGCTCTTCTTTGGCGCGCAGCCCGCAACGATGGTGGCGGTCACCGGCACCAATGGCAAAACCTCTGTCGCAAGCTTCACCCGGATGATCTGGCAGGCCTTGGGGCTTGAGGCGGCGAATATCGGCACCACCGGCGTGGAGGGGGCCTTTACCGCGCCCTCAAGCCACACCACGCCCGAACCCGTCACCCTGCATCGGCTCTTGGCGGATATGGCGGCGGCGGGCGTGACTCATGCGGCGATGGAGGCAAGTTCGCACGGGCTGGCGCAGCGCCGCCTAGATGGGGTGATGCTGCGTGCGGCGGCGTTCACAAACTTCACCCAAGACCACCTCGATTATCACGAAACCTTTGAGGAATATTTCGAGGCGAAGGCGGGGCTGTTCAGCCGCGTCTTGCCCGATGATGGCACGGCGGTCGTCAATATTGATGACCCGAAAGGGGCCGAGATCGCGCGCGAGGCGGTAGAGCGTGGGCAAAAGGTGCTGCGGGTGGGCCGCGCCGATGCGTGCGAGATCCAGATTCAAGCGCAGCGCTTTGATGCCTCGGGCCAAGATGTGCGGTTCCTTTATATGGGCGGGCCGCAACTCGTGCGTCTGCCACTGATTGGCGGCTTTCAGGCGATGAATGTGCTCACCGCTGCCGCACTGGTGATTGCCTGTGGGGCGGAACCCGCCGAGGTGTTTGAAGCCCTGCCGAAGCTTTCGACCGTGCGGGGCCGGATGCAGCTGGCGGCTACCCGCGCCAATGGGGCGACGGTCTTTGTCGATTACGCCCATACGCCCGATGCGGTGGAAACCGCGCTCAAGGCGCTGCGCCCGCATGTGATTGGCCGCTTGGTGGCGATTGTGGGGGCTGGTGGCGATCGGGATCGCACCAAGCGCCCGCTGATGGGGGCGGCAGCGGCAGCCTATGCCGATATGGTCATTGTGACCGATGACAACCCCCGCACCGAAGATCCGGCCAGCATTCGCGCGGCGGTGATGGAGGGCGCGGGGGCAGAGGCGCTTGAAGTGGGCGACCGGGCCGAGGCGATCTTGCGCGGCGTCGATGCGCTTGGGCCGGGCGACGCGCTTTTGATCATGGGCAAGGGGCATGAGCGGGGGCAGGTGATCGGCACCGATGTCTTCCCCTTTGACGATGTAGAGCAGGCCTCGATTGCCGTGGCTGCGCTCGATGGGGTGATCTGACATGGCAGTTTTATGGACATCGCAGGACGCGGCCACCGCCACCGGAGGTCGCGCGACGCGGGCGTTTATGGCGACGGGGATTTCGATTGATACCCGCTCGATCCGGCCCGGTGATTTGTTTGTGGCGCTTAAAGATGTGCGCGATGGGCATGATTTTGTGGCCGATGCGCTGAAAAAGGGGGCCTGTGCCGCGCTGGTCAGCCGCGTGCCCGAGGGCTGCACGGAGGCCGATCCGCTGCTCATTGTGCCCGAGGTGCTGGGCGCGCTTGAAGACCTTGGCCGGGTTGGCCGCGCGCGGGCGCGGGCACAGGTGATTGCGGTCACGGGCTCGGTTGGCAAAACCTCCACCAAAGAGATGCTGCGCGCGGTGCTTTCGGCCCAAGGCAGCGTTCATGCGGCGGAAGCGAGCTTCAACAATCATTGGGGGGTGCCGATCACGCTGGCCCGGATGCCGCAAGATGCCGATTTCGCCGTGATCGAGATCGGGATGAACCATCCCGGCGAGATTTCGCCACTTGTTGCCATGGCGCGACCCCATGCCGCAATGATCACAACCGTGGCCGCAGCGCATCTTGAAGCCTTCGAAAATCTCGAAGGGATCGCACGCGAAAAGGCTTGTGTGTTTGGGGGGCTGGAGCCCGGCGGCACCGCCGTTCTGCCGACCGGTTTGCCCGTGACGCCGATCTTGCTCGAAGCAGCCAATGCCCATGCTGCCAAGGTCGTGACCTTTGGGCCAGAGCCCGGATCAGACTACCTTTTGCGCGCCGCCACGATCATGGGCGATGCCACAATCGTGCAGGCCGAAACCGCAGGCGCGCCGCTGTTGTTCAAAGTGATGACGCCCGGAAAGCATTTTGCAAACAATGCTTTGGGGGTCTTGGCTGTGGCGGCGGCGGTGGGGGCGGACCCCGCTGTGGCAGCCCTTGATATTGGCCAGTGGGCTCCGCCTGCCGGGCGCGGCGCGCGCGAGCGGATTTGGCTGGATATCATCGACGAAGCGCAGAGCTTTGACCTCTTCGATGACGCGTTTAACGCCAACCCCGCCTCGATGGCGGCGGGGCTGGAGGTGCTGGCCGGTCAGACCCCGCGCGATGGGGTGGGCCGGGTGCATCGGGGCCGCCGCGTCGCGATTTTGGGAGAGATGCTAGAGCTTGGCCCCGAGGAGGGGCGTCTCCATGCCGCAATTGCCGAACATCCAGCAATGGCAGTAATCGACATAATACATGCGGCTGGGTCAAGAATGCGTGACATGTTCGAGTCTTTGCCGCGCGACCAAAGGGGGGAGTGGTTTGAATCCGCAAAGGATTTGGCCGCGCGTGCCCCTCACCTCGTAGATGCGGGAGATGTGGTTCTGGTGAAGGGCTCGAAAGGTTCGAAGGTCAGCCTCGTGGTTGACGCGCTGCGCAAACTCGGTCAACCGGGCGCGGCGGAAGCTTTCAAGGGAAAAGAGTAATGCTTTACTGGCTCGCCAATCTTTCGGATGGGGGGGACTTCTTCAACCTCTTCCGCTACATCACCTTCCGGGCCGGAGGGGCATTCTTCACCGCGCTGGTGTTTGGCTTCCTGTTCGGCCGCCCGCTGATTAATGCGTTGCGCCGTAAGCAGGGCAAGGGCCAGCCAATCCGCGACGATGGGCCAGAGGGCCACTTTGCCAAAGCAGGCACGCCGACGATGGGGGGCCTCCTGATCCTTTCGGCGCTCTTGGTCTCCACGCTTTTGTGGGCGCGGCTGGATGAAGCCTATGTCTGGATCGTGCTCGGCGTCACCTATGGCTATGCGGCCATTGGCTTTGCCGATGATTACGCCAAGGTCACGAAGCAAAACACCAAAGGCGTGAGCGGGCGCACCCGCATGGCCTTGGGGCTGGCGCTTGCCGCTGTGGCCTCGACCCTCGCCGCCCTCGTGCATCCTGATGATTTGGCTTGGCAATTGGCGCTGCCGGTCTTCAAAGACACGCTGATCAACCTTGGCTTCTTCTTCATTCCCTTCGGCATGTTTGTCATTGTGGGCGCCGCGAATGCGGTGAACCTGACCGATGGGTTGGATGGCCTTGCCATCATGCCGGTGATGATCGCGGCAGGCACTTTGGGCGCGATTGCCTACGTCGTGGGCCGCACCGACTTTACCCAATATCTGGGTGTGCATTTTGTGCCGGGCACGGGCGAGTTGTTTGTCTTTACCGCCGCGCTGATTGGCGGGGGCTTGGGCTTTCTTTGGTATAACGCACCGCCTGCGGCGGTGTTCATGGGTGACACTGGCTCGCTCGCGCTTGGCGGCGCTTTGGGCGCGATTGCCGTTTGCACCAAACACGAACTCGTTCTGGGCGTTGTCGGCGGGCTTTTCGTCGTCGAGGCGCTCAGCGTCATCATTCAGGTGGGCTACTTCAAGGCCACCGGAAAACGGGTGTTCCTGATGGCACCCATCCACCACCACTTCGAGAAGAAGGGCTGGGCCGAACCGCAAATCGTGATCCGCTTCTGGATCATCTCCCTCATCCTCGCGCTTATCGGTCTTGCCACGTTGAAGGTCAGGTAACCCTTTGAAAGGAAGGACGGACCCCGCATGATCAAGAACTTCACCGACCCGCTGAAAATCACGGCGCTGATGCTGCCGTTTCTTGTTCTCTTCGCCGATCTGTCGGGGATGAGCAATCTGACGCTGGGCTGGGGCCCGGTCATTGTGCTCACCATCGGCCTTTTGGCGCTTTGCCGTGTGCTTGACGTCATGGTGGGCGCCGATGACCGCAAAATGACGCCCGAGCGTGCGCGCATGGCGATCTGGGTCTTCCTTCTGGCGCTTGACCTTGTGGCGCTGATCTTTGCGATGATGCAGCCGGGCCTGACGCCCCTGGTGATCGGCTTGGCCGTTGTCTTCGGCTTTGTCGGCATCCTTGGCCCGGGCCTGAAAAAACGCGCCTGATCCGGTGCAAACCGACCTTCCGACCCCGCGCCCTGATCCGTCAGGGGCGGGGTTTTTCTTTGCCTGATCCATGTCTGTGCTAGGGCGGATGTATCGAAGGGCTTTCCCTTTTATCTTGGCTCAAATATCTCGGGGGCGGGGCCGGGCGCGGCCTAAATCCAACGGCGAGGGCATGAAATGATTCCGGTTCAGGGCTTTGAAGGCGCGAAGGTCGCGGTATTGGGGCTGGGCCGGTCTGGCCTTGCGGCGGCGGCGGCCCTTAAGGCGGGCGGCGCAGAGCCAGTTCTGTGGGATGACAGCCCCGAGGCGCGCGCCAAGGCCGAAGCGGCGGGGTTCACCTGTGCCGATCTTACTCGTCAAGGCGCGTTTGACGGGATTGCGTGCCTGATTACCTCGCCCGGTATTCCACATCTTTACCCGCGCCCCAATCCGGTGATTGCCGCCGCGATGGCGGCGGGTGTGCCGGTGGACAATGATATCGGCCTTTTCTTCCGCTCTTGGGCGACCGAGGCTTGGGATGATTTTGACATCGCCCCGCGCACGATTTGTGTGACGGGCTCAAACGGCAAATCCACCACCACGGCGCTGATCCACCATATTTTGCAGCACGCCGGGCGGCCCACGCAGATGGCGGGCAATATCGGGCGCGGGGTGCTTGATATCGACCCGGCGGTGGAGGGCGAGGTGGTGGTGCTGGAGTTGTCGAGCTACCAAACCGATCTGGCGCGCGCACTTACCCCCGATATCGCGGTTTTCACCAACCTCTCGCCCGATCATCTGGATCGGCACGCGGGCATGGGAGGCTATTTCGCGGCGAAGCGTCGGCTTTTTGCCGAAGGCGGGCCGGATCGCGCGGTGATCGGCGTGGATGAACCCGAGGGGGTGTATCTGGCCAATCAAATCGCGATGGGGCGGGAGGATGATCGCCTGATCCGCGTTTCTGCCGCGCGCAAGCTCGGGGATTATGGCTGGTCGGTTTTCGCGCGCAAAGGTTTCTTGGCGGAATGGCGCAAGGGGCGACAAGTGGCCTCGATTGATTTGCGCGCCATCACCGGGCTGCCCGGCGCGCACAACCACCAAAACGCCTGCGCGGCCTATGCGGCGGTGCGTAGCCTTGGGTTGGCGCCGAAGCTGATTGAGGAAGCCTTTCACAGTTTTGGCGGGCTGCCGCATCGCAGCCAAACCGTGGCTGAAAAGCGCGGCGTGCGGTTTGTGAATGACAGCAAAGCCACCAATGTCGATAGCGCCGCCAAAGCGCTGGAGGCATTCACGAATATCCGCTGGATCGTCGGCGGCATGGGCAAAGAGGGCGGCGTTGCGGCGCTTAAATCCAGCCTTGGCGCGGTGAAGAAAGCCTATTTCATCGGCCATTCGGCGCGCGATTTTGCGCTGGAACTTGCCCCCCTAGAACACGAAATTTGCGAAACGATGGAAGTGGCCGTGGCGCGCGCTTCGGCAGAGGCGGAGGCCGGCGATACAGTGCTTTTGGCCCCGGCGGCGGCAAGTTTCGACCAATACCCCAATTTTGAAAAACGGGGTGACCATTTCACCCAACTGGTGCAGGCTCTTCCCGATTAACATCTTTTGGGGAGGGGATGATGGAAGGAAGCTGCACCTGCGGCGCGTTGCGCTATCGGCTGTTGGATGCGCCAATGATCGTGCATTGCTGCCATTGCACATGGTGCCAACGCGAAACCGGATCAGCCTTTGCGGTCAATGCCATGATCGAGACCGATCAGTTGGACGTGACCGGCCCGGTCGATTACATCCTTACCCCCTCGGCCTCGGGCAAGGGGCAAGAGGTGGCGCGCTGCCCAAGCTGCCAAGTGGCGGTCTTTAGCCATTACGGCGGGGCAGGGCGCAAGATTGCCTTTGTGCGCGTGGGCACGCTGGCCGAGCCCGCCGCTTGCCCGCCCGATGCGCATATTTTCACCTCCACCAAGCAGCCTTGGGTGGTGCTGGGGGAGGGCACACCTGCTTATGAGGGCTATTACCGCAGCGCGGATCTGTGGTCCGATGCGGCGCTGGCGCGGCGCAAAGCGGTGCTTGGCAAGTAAACCTTTGGGCCAAGGGCTTTTTCGCCGCGGGCGCGGCGCTTGACAGTGCCTGCGCCGAGGCAAAGAAAATCTGTGTCATACCAAAGAAATGAGTCTATGGACATGAAACAGATTTTGGGGGCCGCTGCGGCGGCGCTAGCGCTGGGCACCTGTGGTGCCGGGGCTGCGAGTTTTGACGAATACCCGGCAGAGCCGTTCACGGCGAAGCCGCAGTATCCAGATTTTCAAGGTGCGCCAGAGATTTACTCGGTCTTTCACACGCGGCTGAACGATGCCGCCCATAGCGCGGCCAATTTTGGCGGGCGTTGGGTGGTTGAAGAGCTTGGCTGCGGTTCGGGCTGTGTGATGGCCTTTGTGATCGACCATAAAACCGGGGCGATTGTGGATGCGCCGATCAGTGGCGAAAACAATCTGAACGCGCGCTACTATTACCGCGCCGATAGCAATCTGCTCAAAACCACGTGGATCGAGGGCGATTTCATGACCGGCGTGTGCATGATTGGCGAATGGGTGCTGGATGATCGCGGCTTTCACCTGATTTCCGTGACGCGGCATGTGCCGCTGGAAGATTGCCAGCAATAAGCTGTGATTGGGCGGCCCGCGTTTGTCGCCCCTTCCTTTGCGCGCTTGACAGCTTTGCCCCCTGCTTCAGACTGGACGCAATCTCCCGTATTGATTGTTGAGGCAGAGCTTATGAAACACCCGCTTTTCACCGCGTTGATGCTCGGCGCGCTCATGGCCGCGCCGGCTTTGGCCGAAAGCTTCTCCAACTTCCCCGCCGCGCCCTATCAGGGCACGTCGAAGATGCCCGATTTCAATGGCGCGCAAAAAGACTATACGATGTTTCGCACGCGCCTTGGCAATGCCGCGCAGCGAGAGGCAGATTTTGCAGGCAGCTGGGTGGTGGAGCAATTTGGCTGCGGCACGGGCTGTTCGCTCGCCTTCGTGGTCGATCATAAAACCGGGCAAATTTTGGATCTGCCGGTAGGGGGCGAGAACAACCTCTACCTCCGCCTCTATCACCGCGCTGATAGCCGTTTGATGAAAACCACGTGGATCGACGGGTTTTGGGACAGTGGCAAATGCATGATCGGGGAATGGAGTCTTGAAAATGGTGCGTTCCAGCCCGTGGCGGTGACCGAACATTTCCCCTTGGAAGATTGTCAGAACTAGCGCCGCTTACAGCAAAACCGCGCCCAGTCCGGCCCCAAGGGCCACCAGCGCCACGGGCGGCAGCTTGGTCAAAAAGACGAGCAGCAATAAGAGTATAGAGATCGCGCCTGCGGGCAGGCTTTCGACCCCATGCGGGGCAAGCTGGCTGACCCAAGCGGCCCCAAGCAGCCCGACCACGGCGGCATTCACCCCCGCCACCGCGCCACGCAAACGCGCGAACCGACGCAGCCGCGCCCAAAGCGGCAGCGCAAGGGTCAAAAGTGCAAAGCCGGGGGCGAAAATAGCAAGGGTGGCGACCACCGCGCCCCAAAGCCCCGCCTGCGCCGCGCCAAGGTAAGTGGCAAAGGTGAAAAGCGGCCCCGGCATCGCCTGCGCAAGCCCGTATCCGGCGAAGAAGGTGGCGTCCCCCACCGCAGCACCCAAGCTTTCATGCAAAAGCGGCAAGACCACATGCCCACCGCCAAAGACCAAAGCCCCTGCCGCGAGATAGGGACGGGCGAGGGGGAGGAGGGCGAGCAACAGGCCAAAAGCGCCTAGACCGAGCCCAAGCACCAAGCTTTGCGGTGGGGCGGGCTCTGTTGCGCCGCCCGTCGTCGTGGCTTGGGAGAGGAGCGCCCCAGTCAGGGCGGCCCCCGCAATAACTGCCATCTGCACCGCAGTTTGGGGAAAGAGAACAAGCGCGATCAGCGCCAGCAAAGCCAAGATCCGGCGCTGGGTGTCGGGGCACAGGCTGCGCGCCATGCCCGCCACGGCCTGCGCCACAATCGCCAAAGCCACCAAGATCAGCCCGGCGAGTGCCCCGGCCAAAGGGCCGCGCTCGGGCAGATGCAGCGCCAAGCCACCTGCCAGCCCCATGATCAGCGCCGAGGGCAGGGTGAAGCCCGCAAATGCCGCCAAAGCGCCGGGCACCCCGCCGCGTGACAGCCCAATGAACAGGCCCAGTTGCGACGAGGCGGGGCCCGGCAAAAACTGCGCCAGCCCCAAACCCTCGGCAAAGCGCGCCTCAGAAAGCCAGCCGCGCCCGCTCACGAACGCGCGGTGAAAATAGCCAATATGTGCCGAGGGGCCGCCGAAACTCGTCAGCCCCAGCCGCGTAAAAGCGGTGAAAACCGCCCTTACCAAAGCCCTTTGGCGCTGTCTTTCACCAGTGCGGCGGAGCGGTGGAGCGCTTCCCATTCATCGGGGTCAAGCGAGGGGACAAGCGTGTTAATCACCCCCGCCGCGCCAACGACGCGCGGCAGGCTCACAGACACATCCTCCACCCCGGCAATTTGCGGTGTGCGAATCGACAGCGACAGCACCGCGCGCTGATCATCGCGAATGGCGAGCACCAACCGCGCTAGCCCCGCGCCGATGCCATACCACGTGGCCCCCTTGCCCTCGATAATCCGGTAAGCGGCGCGGCGCACGCCTTCGTCAATTTGCGCGCGCACGGTCTCGGTGATCTCCACGCCCAACTGCACCGCGATCCGGTCCAAGGGTTCCGCCCCAACGCGCGCGCTTGACCACGCCAGCACCTCACTATCGCCATGCTCGCCCAGCACGAAACCATGCACCGAATGCGCAGCAATGCCCAAATGCCCCGCCAAAAGCGCGCGGAACCGGGCCGAATCCAAAAGCGTGCCGGTGCCAATCACCCGTTCCGGCGGCAGGCCAGAGGCGCGTTGGGCGACCTCGGTCATAATATCGACGGGGTTGGAGGCCACGATCAAGATCGCGTCGGGCGCATATTGACGGACCTTGGAAATCACGTCGGAAAACACCTCGGCATTGCGCGACAAAAGGCTGAGCCGACTTTCACCGGGCTTTTGCGCCACGCCTGCGGCCAAGATCACAATCCCTGCGCCTTCCAAACAGTCATAATCACCCGAGCCAAGCTTGCAGCCCTGCGCAAAGGGCACCGCGTGATGGATGTCTTCTTGCTGGGCGCGTGCGAGCGCCATGTTGCGATCCACAAACACCACTTCGGAGGCCACGCCCCGCATCGCAATCGCAAAACCAGCCGCCGAGCCCACCATGCCCGCGCCGACGATGCCCACTTTCATTGCCCGACTCCTCTTGCCTGATGGCGCTAGCATGGCATCGCACCGGGCAAAGGAAAACCGCTTATGCAGGCGGAACGGGGCGGCGCGCGCGGTTTTCTTATTGTTCTTCATACCCTTTTGCGCGCGCCCTGCCTCGGGCCATCATGGGTGTTTTCCCTAGGCATCGCGGGCAACATGGTCTAAAGTTGGGTGAAGACCCGGACACCGGGCGAGCAGAGGCAGCAAGAGCAGTTCAGCCATGACAGAGATGGTTTTTGGCACCGTGCCCGTGCGGGCCACGGATGCGGTTTTGCCACGTTGGTGGCGCACGATCGACAAATGGGCCCTTGCGGCCGTGCTGGCGCTGTTTGGCGTTGGCATGCTTTTGGGGCTCGCGGCCTCGGTGCCGTTGGCCGAAAAGAACGGCCTGCCGCCGTTTTTCTATGTGAAAAAACAAGCGTTTTTCGGCGGGATCGGGCTTGTGACGATGCTTGGTTTGTCGCTTTTGAGCCCGCAACAAGTACGCCGGATCGGGGTGATTGGCTTCATTGGCGCCTTCATCACGCTGATGGCGCTGCCGGTGATTGGCACCGATTTTGGCAAAGGGGCGGTGCGCTGGATCTCGCTTGGCTTTGCCTCGCTGCAGCCCTCTGAATTTCTCAAGCCCGCTTTCGTGATTGTGGGCGCGTGGTTTATGGCCGCTGGCCAAGAGGTCGCGGGCCCGCCCGGTCGGCTTTATTCCTTCATTCTGACCGCAGTGATTGTTGTCACGCTGGCGCTGCAACCCGACTTTGGCCAAGCCTCGCTGATCCTGTTTTCGTGGATGGTGATGTATTTCGTTTCGGGGGCGCCGATCTTGCCTTTGGCGGCGGCGGCGGGGCTGAGCGCAGCGGGGGGTGTTTTTGCCTATAATATGTCCGAACACGTGGCGCGCCGGATCAATGGGTTCCTGAGCGCCGATATCGACCCGCGCACCCAGATTGGCTATGCGACCAACGCTATTCAAGAAGGCGGCTTCTTTGGCGTGGGGGTGGGCCAAGGCTCGGTGAAATGGTCACTGCCCGATGCGCATACGGATTTTATCATTGCTGTGGCGGCAGAAGAATATGGCCTGATCCTCGTGCTGTTGATCATCGCGCTTTATGCCACCGTGGTGCTGCGTTCGATCGGGCGGATGACGCTGGAGCGTGACCCGTTTGCGCGCATTGCGGGCACCGGGCTGGCCTGTGCCTTTGGCGTGCAAGCCTTCATCAATATGGGGGTCGCGGTGCGTCTTTTGCCCGCCAAGGGGATGACGCTGCCGTTTGTGAGCTATGGGGGCTCGTCTGTCATTGCCAGCGGCATCGCGCTTGGTTTCTTGCTTGCGCTGACCCGCACGCGCCCGAAAAACGAGATTGCCCGCATCCTTGGCAATCGCGCCAAGGGCTGAGGGGGCTGTGATGTCGAACAAAGCCGCCAAACCGCCCCTTTTGTTGATCGCCGCCGGGGGCACCGGTGGGCATATGTTTCCCGCGCAAGCGCTGGCCGAGGCGATGGTGCGCCGGGGCTGGCGGGTGAAGCTATCAACCGATGCGCGCGGTGCGCGTTATACGGGCGGCTTCCCGCATGTGGTGCAGGTGGATCAGGTGGCCTCTGCCACTTTCGCGCGGGGTGGGCCGCTTGCCAAATTGGCGGTGCCGTTTCGCATTGCGGGCGGCGTGGTTTCCGCGATTTGGCGCAATATGATGGACCGCCCTGCCGTGGTGGTGGGCTTTGGGGGCTACCCGACAATTCCGGCGCTGACCTCCGCCACGGTGCTCGGCATCCCGCGCGCGATCCATGAACAAAACGGCGTCATGGGCAAGGTGAACCGGGTCTTTGCCAAACGCGTGCAGGCTTTTGCTTGCGGCACTTGGCCGACCGATTTGCCCAAAGGCGTGCAAGGCATTCACACCGGCAACCCGGTGCGCGCAGCGGTGGCCGAGCGTGCCGCCGCGCCTTATATCCAGCCCGGCGATTACCCAATGTCGGTTTTGGTGATTGGCGGCAGCCAAGGCGCGCGGATCTTGTCGGATCTTGTCCCCGCTGCGATTGCGAGCCTGCCCGAGAGCATTCGCCACCTTCTGCGCGTGGCGCATCAGGCGCGGCCCGAAGATGGCGCCCGCGTGGCGCGCGCCTATGCCGAAGCGGGCATTGATGCCGAGGTGGAGCCGTTTTTCTCGGATGTGCCGCGCCGCTTGGCGGAATGTCAGCTGGTGATTTCGCGGGCCGGGGCGTCGTCTGTGGCCGATATTTCGGTGATCGGGCGGCCTGCGATCCTTATTCCTTACGCCGTTGCCGCGGGGGATCACCAAACCGCCAACGCGCGCGGGCTGGTCGAAGCGGGCGGGGCGATCCGTATGCCCGAAAGCGCCGCGAGCGTCGAAAGCTTGCGTGATCAGATCGCACTGGTGCTGGACAATCCCGAAGGGGCAGGGCAGATGGCGCGAGCGTCGCTGAGCTATGGCATCCCCGATGCCACCGCGCGCCTTGTTGCCCTTGTCGAACAGCTTGCAGGACCCGAGACATGAACGCCACCAAACTGCCCGGGGAACTTGGCCCCATCCATTTCGTCGGCATCGGCGGCATTGGCATGTCTGGCATTGCCGAAGTGCTGCTGACGCAGGGCTTTTCGGTGCAGGGTTCGGATGCGAAAGCCTCCAAAATTACCCAGCGGCTCGAGGAATTGGGCGCAGTGGTCTATGAGGGCCAGCGCGCCGAGAATATTGGCGAGGCGGCGGTTGTCGTGATCTCTTCGGCGATCAAACCGGGCAACCCGGAATTGGAAGAGGCGCGCAGACGCCAGCTTCCGGTGGTGCGCCGCGCGGAAATGCTGGCCGAACTGATGCGGCTCCGTTCCAACATTGCCGTTGCGGGCACGCATGGCAAAACCACCACCACGACGATGGTGGCCACGCTGCTCGATAAAGGCAATTTCGATCCGACCGTGATCAACGGCGGGATCATCCATGCCTATGGCTCTAACGCGCGTGCGGGCGCAGGCGAATGGATGGTGGTGGAGGCGGACGAGTCTGACGGCTCTTTCAACCGCTTGCCCGCGACCATTGCCATTGTGACCAATATCGACCCCGAGCATATGGAGCATTGGGGCACGATCGAGAACCTGCGCAAAGGCTTTTATGATTTTGTCTCGGGCATTCCGTTTTACGGGCTGGCGGTGTGCTGCACCGATCATCCCGAGGTGCAGGCGCTGGTTGGCAAGGTCAATGACCGCCGTGTGATGACCTTTGGCTTCAACGCCCAAGCCGATGTGCGCGCGGTCAACCTCAGCTTTGAAAAGGGCAATGCGCATTTCGACGTGTTGCTGCAATCCGAAGAAGACGGCGCGATGATCGAAGGGTGCACCCTGCCGATGCCGGGCGATCACAACGTCTCGAACGCTTTGGCCGCAATCGCTGTGGCGCGTCATCTGGGCATGAAGAAAGACGAAATCCGCGCAGCTTTGGCAGCCTTTGGCGGGGTGAACCGCCGCTTCACCAAAGTGGGCGAGGTTTTGGGCGGCGTCACGGTGATTGACGACTACGGCCACCACCCGGTGGAAATTGCCGCCGTGTTGAAAGCGGCGCGCCAAGCCGTTTCGGGCACGCCCGGCGCGCGGGTGATTGCCGCGCACCAGCCGCATCGCTATTCGCGGCTGTCTTCCCTTTTTGACGATTTCTGCACCTGTTTCAACGAAGCTGATGTGGTCGCGATTGCCGATGTCTATGCCGCTGGCGAAGATCCGATCCCGGGGGCGAGCCGCGATGATCTGGTCTCGGGCCTCATTCGCCACGGTCACCGCCACGCCCGCGCGCTTTTCAACGAAGAAGATCTCGCGCGGCTCGTGAAAGAACAGGCGCGTCCGGGTGATATTGTGGTTTGCCTTGGCGCGGGAACGATTTCGACTTGGGCACAGGCTCTGCCCGCAAAACTCGGATAGGAGGGGCAGCCATGACACTTTCGCTTGCCGTCGCCTGTCTTTGGGTGGTGGTGGCTTCGGTCATCGCGCTGGGGCCGCAACGCTATCATTGGCCCGCCGCTTGGGGGCTGATTGCTGTCGGCGTGCCGATTTTGGGCTGGGTCACTTGGACCAATGGCCCGATCTGGGGGCTTGTGGTGTTGGCCGGGGGCCTGAGCGTGTTGCGCTGGCCCGTGCGGCGGCTGTTTGCAAGCCTGAGCCGGGCCGAGCGCTAAGTCTTTCGTCAAGCAATGCTTTGTTGCGGTGCGGGCGGGTAAGCCACGCGCGCTTGCGGACGCACGGCACGGCGCGCGGCCTCGGGGTCCATGCTCGGGCTTTCGGGGCGCAGCGGCGTTTGCGCTTCGCGCAGCCAGCGCGCGAAGATCAAGCCAAAAGCCCCGCCGACGACAAAGCCAAAAGTGGCGGCAACGGCAAAAAGCATCCAGTCGTGATAGCCAGCCGTGAGGCCAAGGACGATCACCGCTCCGGTGGTGACGGCCATGGAGACGGAAACCACGGTCAGGCGCATAAGCGGAAGGCGCATGATATTCTCCTGTGTTGGGCGCATATTGAATGGCTGAAACGGTTGGCGCGCGCATTAAGTTGCACGCGATACGCAAATGTGAACCGGGGCAGGGGGGCGCTTTCCCCGGCTATTTCCGCAAGTCGCATGGGAAAATGGCCTGCCGTCGACTTGGTCCAAATATCTAAGGGAGGAATGGGGCAAAGGCCCAGAGCGGCAGCGCCCCCTTGCCCCATTGGCCGCGCCGCGCTAGGGCAGGCTTATGGACAGCCTTTCTTATACCCCGCGCGGCGTGCTGACGCCGCAACGCTCGCTTGCCGATCTGACGTGGTTGCGCGTGGGTGGGCCTGCGGATTGGTTCTTTCAACCCGCTGATGAAGATGACCTTGCCGCGTTTTTGAAGGCCCTGCCCGCAGATGTGGCGGTGTTCCCGATGGGGGTGGGGTCAAACCTGATCGTGCGCGATGGCGGCATTCGCGCAGTGGTGATCCGGCTGGGGCGCGGCTTCAACGGCATTGAAGTCGATGGCGAGACCGTTACCGCAGGCGCGGCGGCGCTCGATGCCCATGTGGCGCGCAAAGCCGCGCAGGCGGGGCGCGACCTTACCTTTTTGCGCACCATTCCGGGCAGCATTGGCGGCGCGGTGAAGATGAATGCGGGCTGTTATGGTTCCTATGTGGCCGATCACCTGATTTCGGTGCGCATTGTGACCCGTGCGGGCGAGGTGCAAACGCTGCCCGCCGAGGCGCTCAACTTGGCCTATCGGTCCTCGCAATTGCCCGAGGGCGCGGTGATTGTTTCTGCCACCTTCCGCGCTGCGGAGGGGGAACCGGGGGCGTTGGAGGCGCGGATGGTCGATCAAATCGCCAAACGCGACGCGAGCCAGCCCACCAAGGAACGTTCCGCGGGCTCGACCTTCCGCAATCCGTCGGGCGCGTCTTCTACGGGCCGGGCCGATGACACGCATGAGTTGAAGGCTTGGGCGGTGATCGACAAAGCCGGAATGCGTGGTGCGACTTTGGGCGGCGCGCAAATGAGCGAAAAGCACTCCAATTTCTTGATCAACGCGGGCGGGGCCTCGGCGCATGATCTTGAGCAATTGGGCGAAGAGGTTCGCAAAAAGGTTTTGCAGACGCAGGGAATTTCGTTAGAATGGGAAATCATGCGTATCGGCGAATATTGAGGCGCGACACGCAACTATAACAAGATGCATGGGGCAGCCCATGCGCAAACAAAAAGACCGGGATAGTCCCGGAACGCACGGGGACAACCCCGGCAGAGGCGAAAGTGGCGGGTATGTCGAGCAGGACAGCCCCCCTTGTGGCGGTACTAATGGGCGGACCCTCGGCTGAGCGCGAGGTGTCTTTGTCGTCCGGGCGCGAATGCGCCAAGGCGTTGCAAGCGGCGGGATACGACACAGTTGAGATTGATGCGGGGGTAGACCTCGCGGCGCGGTTGCAAGAGGCCGCGCCTGATGTCGTGTTCAATGCGCTGCATGGCCGCTTTGGCGAAGATGGCTGCGTGCAGGGTCTTTTGGAATGGTTGCGGCTGCCCTACACCCATTCGGGCGTGCTGGCTTCTGCTCTTGCGATGGACAAAATCCGCGCGAAAGAGGCGTATAAGGCGGCGGGCCTGCCGGTGATGGAGAGCCGCTTGGCCACCAAAGCGGAAGTGGCCGCCGCGCATGTGTTGCCCGTGCCTTATGTGGTGAAGCCGAATAACGAAGGTTCCTCGGTCGGGGTTTATCTGGTGATGGAGGGCGCGAATGCGCCGCCGGTGCTTGATGACGCCATGCCCGAAGTGGTGATGGTCGAGACCTATGCGCCGGGCCGCGAACTGACCTGCACCGTGCTAGGCGACCGCGCGCTTTGCGTCACTGAGATCATCACCACGGGTTGGTATGATTACGCCGCGAAATACACCGCAGGCGGGTCGCGCCATATCTGCCCGGCAGAGCTGCCCGATGATATTCGCGAAGCCTGCCGCGATTACGCTTTGCGCGCGCACAAGGCGCTTGGTTGCAAAGGCGTCAGCCGCACCGATTTTCGTTGGGATGAGACGCGCGGGCGCGACGGGCTGATTTTGCTTGAAACCAATACCCAGCCGGGGATGACGCCCACCTCACTCGTGCCCGAGCAGGCCGCCGCTGAGGGGATGGATTTCCCCGCGCTTTGCCGTTGGATTGTGGAGGATGCCTCATGCGACCGCTGAGCGCTGATCCGCGATACCCGCGTGCGCCCGCTGTTGGGCCGCGCAGCCATGTGCAAATGGCGGCGCCGCAAAAAAAGGCACCGAAAATGCGCCGTGCCGCGCCTTCGCGCCTCGCGTTCCGGCTGGAGCGGCTGTGGCTCACCCCGTTTGTGCGGCTAGTGACACGGATTGGCGTGCCGGTCTTTTGCGTCACGCTGGGGTTGGGGCTTTGGCTTGGGGATTCCGGGCGCCGCGCCGATCTTGTGGAGCGCTATGAGATCGTGAAGGCGCAAATCCAAAACCGCCCCGAGTTTCGGATTTCTGAACTGACCGTCGATGGCGCATCGGCTGAGGTGGAAGACGCCGTGCGTGCGCTTTTGCCGGTGGGTCTGCCCGCCTCGCGCTTTGCGATTGATCTGGATGCTTACCGCGCTGCGATCCGCCGTTTGGATGCGGTGGAAAATGTGGCGCTTATGGTGCAATCGGGCGGCGCGCTGGAGGTGCGGGTGACCGAGCGGGTGCCGGTGATTTTGTGGCGCACCGCGACGGGCATTGAGATGCTCGATACCACCGGGCATCGCACCGCTTCGCTGACACGCCGCGATGCGCGCCCCGATTTGCCGCTGATTGCGGGCTATGGCGCCGATAAAGCCGTGGCCGAGGCTTTGGCCATTTTGGCCGCTGCCAAACCGATTTTGCCGCGCGCGCGCGGCCTTGTGCGGGTGGGCGAGCGGCGCTGGGATTTGGTGCTTGATCGTGATCAGCGCATCCTGTTGCCCGAAGAAAATCCCGTGCGCGCCGTGCAACGCACGCTGGCGCTCGATTCCGTTGAAGACCTGCTGAGCCGCGATTTTACCCGGCTTGATTTACGTAATGAAACCCGCCCGACGATCCGGCTGAGCGAAGCGGCTTTGACCGCGCTCCATGAGATCAAGGGCCTCACCCCAGCAAAGGCCTCCCATGACTGAGTTTCACCGGACTCAACGCGCCATGCGGACGATGCGCACCGCTGCCATGAGCCGCGGCGTGATCGCGCTTTTGGATATTGGCACTTCGAAAGTGTCTTGCTTGGTGCTGCGCTTCGATCCGCCAGAGCCCGCCAATGACACGGTGATCCCGCTTTATCGGCAATCTGCGATGCGGGTTGTGGGGGCGAAAACTATCTGCTCGCAGGGCGTCCGCTTTGGCGAGATCGACGCGATGGTCGAGACCGAACGCGCCATTCGTACCGTCGTGCAGGCGGCGCAGAAAATGGCCAATACCCGCGTGGACCATGTGATTGCCTGTTTTGCCGGGGGCGATCCGCGCTCATATGGGCTGGCGGGCGAGGTCGAGGTGGCAGGCAGCCATGTCGATGAACAAGATGTGGCGCGTGTGCTTGCTGCCTGTGACCTGCCCGATATTGGGATGGGGCGCGAGGTGTTGCATGCGCATCCGGTCAATTTCGCGCTCGATCACCGCTCGGGTTTAGGTGATCCGCGTGGCCATGTGGGCGGCGTTCTCGCGACCGATATGCATATGCTGACGGTTGATGCGGCGGCGGTGCAGAACATCATCTACTGTATCCGGCGTTGTGACCTAGAACTGGCGGGGATCGCCTCTTCGGCCTATGTCGCCGGGCTTTCGGCTTTGGTTGAGGATGAGCAAGAGCTGGGCGCGGCCTGTATTGATATGGGCGGCGGTGCTACGGGCGTTTCGATCTTCCTCAAAAAGCATATGATTTTTGCCGATGCGGTGCGCATGGGCGGCGATACCGTCACGCGTGACATCGCGGCGGGGCTACAAGTGCCGATGGCGATGGCGGAGCGGATCAAGACCTTCCACGGCGGGGTTTATGCCACCGGCATGGATGACCGTGAGATGATCGAGCTTTCCGCCAATTCCGGCGATTGGGAAAAAGACCGTCGCACCGTGAGCCGCACCGAGTTGATTGGCATCATGCGTCCGCGGGTTGAGGAGATTTTGGAAGAGGTGCGGGCGCGGCTTGATGCGGCAGGCTTCGACTATCTGCCGAGCCAGCAGATCGTGCTGACGGGGGGTGCGAGCCAAATTCCGGGCCTGGACATGCTGGCAGCGAAGATTTTGGGGCAAAACGTGCGCCTGGGCCGCCCCATGCGGGTGCAAGGCATGCCCGAGGCGGCGCGGGGTCCCGGTTTCTCGGCGATGGTTGGGCTCGCGCTGTTTGCCGCTTGCCCGCAAGACGAGTGGTGGGATTTCGAGATTCCCGTGGAACGAATGGGCGGGCGTTCTTTCCGGCGCGCGGTGCGTTGGTTCCGCGATAATTGGTAAGACAACCACAAGGGGAAGGCGGATTCGATTCCCCCAGATGATGGCGTATGCGCGAAATACCGCCAAGAGCGGCATTTAGACTGCCATATTTTGTGGAAAACTGATGTTTTTCGGGTGACGTAACCCGGAATCATCGGTAGTATTCTTCTAATTTCGGGGACAGTCGGCCGACACAAGGCCGTGCGAACACACAGGCGGACTCCTATGACCTTGAATCTGAGCATGTCAGAGCACGAAGACCTCAAGCCGCGGATCACCGTCTTCGGTGTTGGTGGGGCAGGCGGTAACGCCGTCAACAACATGATCGAGAAAGCGCTTGAGGGCGTTGAGTTCGTCGTGGCCAATACCGATGCGCAGGCCCTGCAACAATCGAAATCGCGTGCGCGCATCCAGATGGGCGTGAAAGCGACCGAAGGTCTTGGCGCGGGCGCCCGCCCGAGCGTTGGGGCGAGTGCCGCCGAAGAGACGATCGAAGAAATCGTCGATCACCTTGTGGGCGCGCATATGTGCTTCATCACCGCGGGTATGGGCGGTGGCACCGGCACGGGGGCTGCGCCGATCATCGCGCAAGCCGCGCGCGAGCTAGGTGTTCTGACCGTTGGCGTGGTGACGAAGCCGTTCCAATTCGAAGGCCCCAAACGCATGCGTCAGGCGGAAGCTGGCATCGAGGCGCTGCAAAAGGTCGTTGATACGCTGATCATCATTCCGAACCAGAACCTGTTCCGTCTGGCGAATGAAAAGACCACCTTCACCGAAGCTTTCGCGCTGGCCGATGACGTGCTTTACCAAGGCGTCAAAGGGGTCACCGACCTGATGGTCCGTCCCGGCCTGATCAACCTCGACTTCGCCGATGTTCGCGCGGTGATGGACGAGATGGGCAAAGCCATGATGGGCACGGGCGAGGGCACGGGCGACGACCGCGCCGTGGTTGCCGCTGAGAAAGCGATCTCGAACCCGCTCTTGGACGAAATCAGCCTCAAAGGCGCCAAAGGCGTGCTGATCAACATCACCGGTGGTTATGATCTGACGCTGTTTGAGCTTGATGAAGCCGCGAACCGGATCCGCGAAGAAGTGGACCCGGATGCGAATATCATCGTCGGCTCGACGCTCGATCCCGATATGGAAGGCGGCATGCGTGTTTCGGTGGTGGCCACCGGGATCGACGCCGCGCCCGTGACGAATGAAATCCCGGTGCCGCGCCGTTCGATGGCCGAGCCGCTGAAACCGACGCCCGCGCCGGAACCGGCGAAGCCGACGCTGCAAGTGACCTCGGCGCAGCCGATTGCGAGCCAGCCCGCCGCGCAGCCCGAAGCCGCGCAGGGCTATGATCGCACGCTGTTTGAAGCGCCGACGGAAGCGCCCGCCGCCTATCAGCCGCCAGCGCAGCCGATGCAACCCGCGCAGCAATCGATGCGTCCGCAGCCCGCCGCGCAGGCGCCGCAGCCTGTGGCGCAACCGCGCCCCGCGCCGCAGCCTGCTGTCGAAGACGAGTTGCCGCCGCCGGCCTATCAATCGCGTCCCGCGCAGCAATATGCGACCGAAGCCCCGGCCTATGATGAAGAAGCCAGCTTCGTGGCACCGCGTCCGCGCGCGCCCGGCCAACCCTCGCCCGAGGCGCTGGCCCGGTTGCAAGCCGCTGTCAACAAAGTGCCCGCCGCTGGTGGCTATCAGCGCCCGGCGCAAGGTCAGCAGCCGATGGCAGCCAGCCGTAGTGCCGCGCCGCAGCAAGGCGCCGAGAAGGGCCGCTTTGGGATTAACTCCTTGATTAACCGCATGACGGGTCATGCGGGTGAGGGCGCGGCTGCGACTCAACGCACCATGCCTGCCGCACCGCAGCACCAAGCTTACGAGGAAGAAGCCGAAACCGATCAAGATCGGATCGAAATTCCGGCTTTCCTGCGCCGTCAGGCAAATTGACGCATCACGAAATGTCGCATTGAGGCCGGGGAGACCCGGCCTTTTTCGTTTTTAAATCATGCGCTTAGGGTGCTTTCGGCAGGGTTCTGCCAAACCGACCCGTCTATATTTCAGTTTGTTGCAAAAGGTGAATTGTTATGTGTGCGACCTGCTTTTAACTGAGCATGGGAACTCTGCTCCCTGTCGGAGGGTTCGGAGTGAAGGGAATGAAAGGTCGCATGATCGTGCAGACTACGCTTGCGAAATCCGTCGCCTTTGAGGGTGTTGGCCTGCATTCGGGGGAACCCGTGCGCATGGTGCTGCATCCGGCGACCGCTGATCACGGCATTATCTTCCGCCGCACCGATGTGCGCGGCGTGAACCCGCGTATCGATGCGCTGTGGAACCGTGTGACGCCGTCGAAACTGTGCACGCTGATCGAAAATGACGAAGGCGTTTCGGTTTCGACCATCGAACATATCATGGCGGCGTTGGCGGGGCTGGGTATCGCCAATGTGCTGATCGAGATTGACGGGCCGGAAGTGCCAATCGTTGATGGCTCTTCGGCACCTTTCGTGGCAAAAATCCGCCGCGCAGGTTTGCGCACGCTGTCGGCACCGCTGACCGCGATCCGTGTGCTGAAGGCCGTGGAAGTGCGTGACGGGGAGGCCGTGGCGCGGTTGGAACCCGCGAACACGCTGGAAATCGACTTCGCGATTGATTTCACCGATGCCGCGATTGGGCGTCAGGAAAAACGGCTCACCATGTCGAATGGCGCGTTCGTGCGCGAATTGATGGACAGCCGCACGTTCTGCCGTCAGGCGGATGTGGATTTCATGCGCGCCAATGGTCTGGCTCTTGGCGGCACCTATGAAAACGCCGTTGTTGTTGATGGCGAAAAAGTGCTGAGCCCTGGTGGCCTGCGCCACGCCGATGAAGCCGTGCGTCACAAGATGCTTGATGCGATGGGGGACCTTGCGCTCGCCGGTGCGCCTTTGATGGCGCGCTATGTTGGCTCGCGTGCGGGCCATGCGCTGACCAACAAGCTTTTGCGGGCGCTTTTTGCCGATCCGACGGCGTGGCGGCGGGAAACCTGCTCGTTGGAGCAGGTGCATCGTTTGCCCGGTGCGGGCGTTATGCGCCCGGCAGCGGTTGCGGCGCGCTGATCTTTCGATAATCTTGATCTTGCGGTGGGCCCTTCGGGGCCTTCTGCATTATGTGTGCCCCGTAGTGGTCACGGTTAAGAAAACCCGTCGTCTCAGGTGCGAAAGGCGTTTTGCGCAGCCGATTTTTCTGTGCTAGGACGAGCAGGACAGCGCCCCGTTTGGGGCCAAAAGCGATGTGCCGGAGCGAATCCGGCGGCAGAACGGGAAGAGGCAGGGCATGGCACTGGGCAGAACGGCGGCGCTTCGGGTCGGAAGTCTGGTGTTGGTTGCGACGCTGGCCGCTTGTGGCAGCTCGAATAAAGAACCGCCGCTGGAAAACTTCACCGCAGAAGAGATTTACAAGCGCGGCGAATATGAGCTTGAGGTGGGCAACCCGCGCCGCCCGGTGGAAGCTTTGCGCTATTTCTCTGAGGTGGAACGGCTTTATCCCTATTCGGAATATGCCAAACGCGCGCTGATCATGCAGGCCTTTGCCCAGCATAAAGCCAAGAAATACGAAGATGCGCGCGCCTCGGCGCAGCGCTATTTGGACACATATCCGGGTTCGGAAGATGCCGCTTATGCCAAATATTTGCTGGCGCTTTCGTATTATGACCAGATCGACGAGGTGGGCCGCGACCAAGGTCTGACCTTCCAAGCGCTGCAAGCTTTGCGCGCCGTGATCGAGGAATATCCCAATAGCGATTATGCCCGCTCGGCCGCGCTCAAGTTTGACCTTGCCTTTGACCATCTGGCCTCGAAGGAAATGGAAATCGGTCGCTTCTATCTGAAGAAGGGGCATTATACCGCCGCGATCAACCGCTTCCGCGTGGTGGTGGAGCAATATCAGACCACGACGCAAACGCCCGAGGCTCTGATGCGCTTGGTGGAGGCCTATCTTTCGCTTGGCCTGACCGATGAGGCGCAGACCGCCGGGGCGATTCTTGGCCATAACTTCCAATCCTCGCCCTTCTATGAAGACGCCTATAAGCGTCTGCAAAAGCAGGGTCTTGAGCCGGAAGCCAAGGGCACAAGCTGGCTGTCGACGATTTATCGTCAGGTCATCAAGGGCGAGTGGCTCTGACCGGGTAACCGGGGTCGGGGCGCATCCGGGGGCCAAGATGCTGCGCACGCTCGATATTCGAGACATGTTACTGATTGATCGGCTGGAGCTCGACTTCGCGCCGGGTCTCAATGTGCTGACCGGCGAGACCGGAGCTGGCAAGTCGATCTTGCTCGATTGCTTGGGCTTTGTGCTTGGCTGGCGCGGGCGCGCGGAACTGGTGCGCAAAGGCGCGTCGCAGGGCGAGGTGGTGGCGGTTTTTGATTTGCCCGCCGATCATCCTGCGCGTGGGGTTTTGGCGGCAGCGGGACTGCCGGTGTCGGATGAGCTGATTTTGCGCCGGGTGAACAGCGCGGATGGCCGTAAAACCGCTTATATCAACGACCGTCGTGCCTCAGGCGATGTGTTGCGCAGCGTTTCGGCCACTTTGGTGGAATTGCACGGCCAGCAAGATGATGGTGGGCTGTTGAACGCACGCGGCCACCGCGCGGCGCTTGATCTGTTTGCGGGGCATGACGGCCTTTTGGCGGCGACCCGGTCGGCTTGGGCGGCGCGCGCGGCAGCGGCCAAGCGGCTTTCGGCGGCGCAAGCGGCGCTCGCGGCGGTGAAGGGCGAAGAGGATTTTCTGCGCCATGCGGTGGCGGAGTTGGAAAAGCTCGCTCCCGAACCCGGTGAGGAAGATCGGCTTGATACGCAGCGCCGCGTCATGCAGGCGGCGGAAAAGATCCGTTCTGATGTGGTGCGGGCAGCGCAAATGCTGGGCCTTGAAGGGGCCGAAGGCGCGATGCGCGATGCCGACCGCTGGCTGCAAGGGGCGGCAGATCGCGCGGAGGGGCAGTTGGATGCGCCTTTGGCGGCGCTTGAACGCGCTTTGATTGAACTGGGCGAGGCCTCGGCAGGGGTGGAGGCTGCGCTTGAGGCGATGTCTTTTGACCCGCGCGCGCTTGAAGCCTGTGAAGAGCGGCTGTTTGCTCTGCGGGCTGCGGCGCGCAAACATGGGGTGCAGCCCGATGAATTGGCCGATTTGACGCAGAAATTGTCAGACCGGCTCGCCGCGCTTGATGCGGGCGAAGAGGGGATCGCCACGCTGGAGGCCGAGGTCGCGCAAGCGCAAGCGCGCTATCAGGCCGCCGCGGCGGACCTGTCCAAGGCGCGCCACGCGGCGGCCGGCAGGCTTGATGCGGCGATGGCGGCAGAGCTTGCACCGTTGAAACTGGAACGCGCGGTTTTCGCCACCCTGATCGGCGCGGGCGAGCCGGGGCCAGAGGGCAGCGATGCCGTGGCTTTTACCGTTGCGACGAACCCCGGCGCGCCTGCGGGTCCGCTTGATAAAATCGCGTCAGGCGGGGAGCTGTCGCGCTTCTTGCTGGCGCTGAAGGTGGTGCTCGCCAAAGGCGCGGATGCGCTGGTCTTGATCTTTGACGAGATCGACCGGGGCGTGGGCGGGGCCACGGCTGATGCCGTTGGGCGGCGTTTGGCAAAGCTTTCGGAAGGTGCGCAGGTGCTTGTGGTCACTCATTCGCCACAAGTGGCCGCACGCGGCGCGCAGCATTTCCAAGTGGCAAAATCTGTGGCCGATGGCATGACCACCTCGCGCGTGGTGCCGCTTGCGCCCGAGGCGCGGGTGGATGAGATCGCCCGGATGATTTCCGGGGCCGAGGTGACCGACGCGGCGCGGGCCGCCGCGCAGTCGCTTTTGGCAAGCTAAGCGGTTTCGCCGCCCGCCGTTTACCCGCCCATCGAGCGCACGCCGCTGGTTGAGCGGGTGGCCGAAGACCCAAACCCACCGCGTTGCGCCGCCGTGGCTTTGGTGAGCGGCGGTTTGCCCACCGTGGTCGGCGCTTTGGTGAAGGCGCCTGCGCCCACTTTGCCTTTGCCGGTGTTATTGGCATAGGTGGTGCCTGCGGGGGTGGCGAAGCGGCCATCGGCGGTGCGATGCAGCGGTTGCGCGCCAAGGCCGCGCCCGCCGCCCAGCATATTGCCCATCAGGTATCCCGCCAAAAGCGGCATGAAGATGCTGCCCATGCCGCTGCCGCCCGTCACCTGCTGCTCGCTGCCGCAATTGCCTTCGCCATATTGCGCCTCGCAGACCTCGAGGCTGTCATAGCGCGGCGCGGTTTCGGCATTGAGCGCCTGCGCCTCTTCAAAGCCTTTGCGGCAATCATCTGCAGAAAACAGGCTGCCCGACCCGGTGGCATCTAGGCAGCTTTGCAGGTCGGGGAAGGCTTGCGCATCAACGGTTTCTTCGCGGCAGCCCGCCAGCGCAAAGGCGGTAGCGCCAACCAAGAACAGGGCGACAGAGGTGGAACGTTTGGACATTTGGGTCTCCGGGGTCAGTCGCGGATGAAATGGGGTTTGAAACGGGACAGATCCTGCGTGATCCGGCTACGGTCTTCCCGAATACCAAGCGCGCAGCAGGTCTCGCCCACGATCCACGCGCCCAAAACGGGGCGGAAGCCGCCCATTACCGGAAGCGGCTGATAGGCTTGCACGATCTTGGGATGTTGGTCGTAGCTCGTATCGGCGGAAATCTCGGGGGCGTCCTCGCCGGGGTGAATGGCGATCGAGGCTCCTTCGCGCGAAAACAGCGGCTTTGTCACATGACCAACCTCAAGCGCCTTGGCCGCGCGGGCAAAGCGAGCGGCGAGTTTGGGTGGCAGGTTGCCCGTGCCATCCAGCATCGGGGCGATGTCTTGTTCGAAAAACGCGGGCAGCAGGTTCTTATGCCCCTCGAACATCTCCCACAGCACCGGCAGAATGCCTTTGTTTGACAAGATCGCCTTCCAAGGCGGTTCAATCATCAAACAGCCCGCGCTGGTGAGGTTTTGGGCAAACTCATCGCGCAGCAGGTCTTCCCACGGGTAAAGCTTGAAAAGCGTGCCAATCACCCGGTCTTGCTCATCTAAGAACTGGCCTTCGGTGCTGAGCGCGATCTTTTCCAGATCGGTGTAATGCGCGCCCATGCCCGCCTCGCGCGCGGCCCAGCCAAGCGCCTCGACGGTGGCGTAATCTTCCGGCGCGCCGGAAATGGCGGTGAAATGGAGTTCGGTGCCGGGCTCAAACAGATCCGCAAAGCGGGCGACCAGCGCCTCATGCAGGCCATTGAACTGATCATCGCCCTCTTGCAGCACGCCTGCGGCGATCTGATCTTCAAGCCATTGCCACTGGAAGGCCGCCGTTTCGTAAAGCGAAGTCGGGGTATCAGCGTTGTATTCCAAAAGCTTGGCCGGGCCTTCGCCGTCATAGGCAAGGTCAAACCGACCATAAAGCGAGGGTTCTCCCGCGCGCCAGCTTTCGGCAATGTAATCGCGATGCGCTTCGGGGATGGCGAGCTTGTCGAGCAGTTCTTCGCTTTGCAGCACATGATCGACCGCTTGCAGGCACATGCCATGCAGTTCGGTTGCCGGATCTTCGATCTTGTCTTCGATCTCACGCAGGGTGAAGCAGTAGGCGGAGCTTTCTTCCCAATAGGGCTCGCCATGCATATCGGCAAAGGTGAAGCCTTGTTCCTCGGCCTTGGCGCGCCAATCTGCGCGCTCGGGCAGGTCCATCTTCTGCACTGGGTTTCCTTTTTGTTAGCCCGTGGACACAGCGCCTATATGGGAAAATGCGCTTGCGGGTTCAAGCAAGAGGGGCAGGGCAGGGGCCCCGCCCGCACTCTTTAGCGCACCAAAAGCACCGGGCTGTGGCAGGTGCGGATCATCTCTGAGGTGGTGGAGCCCACAATCATCGTGCGGATGCGCGAATGGCCATATGCGCCCATCACCAAAAGATCGAAACCTTCTTCCTCCTCGATCCGGCCGAGCACGGCAGCGGGTTGGCCGGGGATCACCTCTGCCGTGGCCTTGATGCTGGCCGCGCCCAAAAGGGCGGCGGCATCGTCAAGGCTGCGGCGCGCTTCGGGGGTGTTGTTGCCAATGGTGACAAGCCGCACCGAAAGCCCGGCAAAGAGCGGGCTGCGCGCCATGAAATCCACGGCCCGCATCGCCGAGGGGCCGCCATCCCACGCGACCAGCACGCGCTCGACGGGTTTGAAGGCCCGCGCGGCCACAAACACCGGGCGGTGGCTCGCGCGCACGATCCGCTCAAGGTTTTGGCCCAAAGCGCGGTCGGGCTTTTCGGCGGTTTCGCCGCGCTTGCCGATCAGTACCATCGTGGCGGCCAGATCTTGTTCACCCACGGTTTCGGCAATCTCACCATGGCGCAAATGCGGCGTCACGGCCTCAACGCCTGCTTCGCGGATCACGGTGGTGGCGTCATCCAAAATGGCGCGGCCGCGATGCGCCACCAGCTTGGCGCGTTGCTCATCAAGACTGGCAAGCTCTTCCATCAGCGCGGTGCGCGCGCCCAGCTTGATCGAGCCCGAATAGTCTGAAGGCGCAGAAGCCTCACGCGGGCCCAGCACATGCACAAGGTCAATGGCGGTGCCGGTGCGCTTAGCGATCCAGGCGGCGTATTCACACAGGCTATGCGAATAGATCGAGCCGTCGACGAAGGCGATGATCGTGTCGGTCATGGGTCTTTCCTCCGCCTCAATGCGCATTCAGCTTATCAAGCGCATCCGGTTTGTCATGCAGCGCCAGTTTGTCCACGATGGTCTCGGACGCTTCGTTCATACCGACGATCTCGACCGTGGCGCCATCGCGGCGGAACTTCAACACGGCCATGTCGAGCGCGGCAACGGACGAAATGTCCCAGATATGGGCGTGGCTCACGTCGATGGTGACGTGTTCAAGCGCTTCGCGGAAGTCGAAGGCGCGCATGAAATCTTCGACACTGGCGAAGAAAAGCTGCCCCTCAATGCGGTAGGTGCGCGCGCGGCCATCGGCGGAAAGCGTCGATGTGACGCGGAAGAGTTGCGCGATTTTCGCGGCAAAGAAAATGCCCGAAAGCAGCACCCCCAGCACCACGCCAATGGCAAGGTTATGGGTCCAGACCACTGCCGCCACGGTGGCGAGCATCACGATGGAGCTTGAGGTCGGGTGGCTGCGCAATGCCTTCATCGACGACCAAGAGAACGTCCCGATCGAGACCATGATCATAATGGCCACAAGCGCCGGCATCGGGATGCGCCCGACCCAATCGCCCAAAACCACGCAGAAGAACAAAAGCATCACCCCGGCGGTAAAGGTCGAAAGCCGCCCCCGCCCGCCCGATTTCACGTTGATCATCGACTGGCCGATCATCGCACAGCCCGCCATGCCGCCAATAAAGCCGGTGGCCGCATTGGCCAGACCTTGGCCTATGCATTCTTGATTGCGGTCCGAATTGGTGTCGGTCAGGTCATCAACGATTTGCTGCGTCATCAGGCTTTCCAAAAGCCCCACCACGGCCACGGCGACCGAATAGGGGAAGATGATTTGCAGCGTCTCAAAGGTGAGCGGAATATCCGGGATCAAGAAGACCGGCAGCGTATCGGGCAGCGCGCCCATGTCGGACACCGTGCGCACATCCCAGCCAAAGAAGATGGTGAGCGCGGTCAGCACGATGATCGTCACAAGCGGCGAGGGCACAGCGCGGGTGATGAGCGGGAACAGATAAATGATCCCAAGCCCTGCCGCGACCAGCGCATAGGTCATCCACGTCACCTGACGCGGGTCCAGTTCAGGCAATTGCGCCATGAAGATCAAAATAGCGAGCGCATTCACAAAGCCCGTCATCACCGAGCGCGAGACGAAGCGCATCACCCGGCCCAGCTTGATCACCCCGGCGCCAATCTGGATCAGCCCGGCCAGCACCGTGGCAGCCAGCAAATATTGCAGCCCGTAATCGCGCACCAGCGTCACCATCAAGACCGCCGTCGCGGCTGTTGCCGCCGAAATCATCCCCGGCCGCCCGCCGGTGATCGCCGTGATCACCGCAATCGAGAAGCTGGCGTAAAGGCCCACCTTCGGGTCAACGCCTGCGATGATGGAAAAGGCGATGGCTTCCGGGATCAGGGCCAGCGCCACAACAAGGCCGGAAAGCACATCGCCGCGGATATTGCCCAGCCATTGGGCGCGATAGGCAGAAAGGGACAGCATGGAAAACCTCTTCGACGACCGGAGGGCGCGGATCGGGCGCGGGCCGGTGGGGTGGGGTTTGCGTTCGGTGGTCAGTTGGCGGGCATCCGGCGCAGGGGCGCAGGCGCCCCGCCGGGACGGTTCGGCCCTCCCTAGCCAGCCAAGCCGCCCTTGCCAACCCCGCAAGGCGCGAAATCCTGCGCAGCGGCGGGGATGGTGGCTTTTTGAGCAAGACGGGCGGGGGATGCCATGCCATTGAGCGCGCCCCAATGGGGGGCGGATCGCTTTGCGCGCCGGGGCAGGGGGTGTTGGTTACGAAGGTCAGGGTGTGCGAAGCGTCTCGCCTTTGTGGTGCGCAAGATAGAGCGCGGAAAACGCATCCTTTTCGCTGCGGCCTCCAGCCACAGAAAAAGGCTCTTGTTCTACCCGCCCGAGCCGCATATACGAGGCGACGGAGACGTGGCCGAGTGGTCGAAGGCACACCCCTGCTAAGGGTGCAGGCGGGAAACCGTCTCGAGGGTTCGAATCCCTTCGTCTCCGCCACCCCTCACTCATGAAAATTATCCATTATTCATCAATGGGTTAGCGGATCCCAATTTCGCCGATCACCACACGTTATCACCACACGTTTTCAGGTTATCGCCCACCACTTATGGCCGCTTGCCAAGCTAGTTCGCGACGAGAGTGGTTCGAGCAATGAGAGGGCCATCGTCGCATCACTCAGCCCCAAATGTCCGCAGTACCGAGTCGACCATCAGGATTGACGCGACATAGGAAGAGATCACGCCCCTGAAGGTGCGAACCGCTCATTCGCTGCACTGAACGCGAATGTCAGTTACTGATCTCCGCACTATACTAATCCCGCCGAGCGCTAATCTTACAGTTGATTTTCGAAGCAAGACGCTGGCTTTTGGCTGCAAGATCATCACGCCACAGTGACGTGATAACCATCCACCGCAAACTTATTGTTCGTGAGTTGTCTGCAAGGAGTTGTTGCGAATGCGAACTGAGGAGAAGTGCTTTAGGGAACTTATCGAACTGTGCCGAAGCCCGGGTTTTGCGCACGCAATCGCGATGTTCTGCTTCCGAGACAATTGGATCGGTTTCAAAGATCGAATGACTGGCCAACTGATTGCGGACAAGAAAACACCGCAACGTCTTGTACGTACCGAGATTGCATCGTTGATTGGTGGGTTGCTTGCGCGCGACCGAGGCGCAGTTTGAAACGCAACTGGAACGGTTGCGCACTGAACTTCTGGGGCAAACCAGCCCGCGCCGGATCGACCGGATCGAGCGTCATTGGCAAGAGTATCGCGCCTCTTTGGCCGAGGTCGATAGTTTGATGGAGCAAGGCAACCTGCGCCGCGCCGCGGCCCGGTTGCAGGGGCCAACGATGGCGGCGATGGATGCCGCACAAGATGAGCTGAAAGCCCTGATTGCGGAGACCCGCGCCGAAGCGGATCGTTTATCAACGCGCGTGGATGACGAATATCTCAAGACCCGCAATGGCACGCTGAGCGCTGTGGCGGTGGGTTTGATCGCCACGCTTCTGGCGGTGTTCTGGACCGCGCGCTTCGTCAGCCAACCCTTGTTGCGGATCAGTTCGGCCATGCAACGCCTGACCCGTGGCGAAGATGACATCGAGATCCCGCATCTGTCGCAGCGTGAAGATGAGATTGGCATTCTTTCCCGCGCTGCCGAAAGCTTTCGCGGCAAGCTCGTTGAAACCCGACTTTTGGCGCATGATCTGGACCTTGAGCGCTTGCGGCTTGAAGCGAGCGGTGCGCAGCTTAGGGCAACGGTTCACAACATGCCGCTTGGGCTTGCGATGTTCGACCATCAGGGCAAACTGGTGATCTGGAACGCCGCTTTCGAAGCGATTTGGGTCATTCCGGAAAACTGGCTGCACCCCGACCAACCGCAAGAAAGCGTTTTGGCGGAAATGGCGCGGCTCACGCCAAAGGAACAGCGCGCGCAATTTGCCCAAACTGTTCAGGCGCGCTTGGCGGAAGAGGGCGCAGAGGCGCGCTGTGAAGTGTGGCGGCTCACCGATGAACGCTCGATCTCGGGGATGTTCCAACCCACGCCTGATGGCTGGATGCTGATTTGCGAAGATATCACCGAACGTGTCACAGTCGAAGAGCGCATCCGTAAGCTTGCCCGCAATGATAGCCTGACCGGGCTGCATAATCGGCTGTCGTTCCAAGAAGCGATTGAGGCGGCGCTGCAAGATTCTGATGCAGAAAATCCGGCTGCGATCATGTTCATTGATCTGGATCGCTTCAAAAGCGTCAACGACACCTTGGGCCACCCGGTCGGTGATGCGCTCTTGCGCCAAGTGGCGGCGCGGCTGCGTTGGCTGGTGCGCGAAAACGATGTGGTGGCGCGGCTTGGTGGGGATGAATTTGCGATCATCCAATATGCCGGGCCACAGCCCGAGGCGGCGCTTTCCCTTGGCGATCGGATCATCGCGCAATTGTCGAGCCCGTTCGAAATTGACGGCCATATCGTGCAGATCGGCGGCAGTGTCGGTGTGGCGCTGGCACCGCTGCATGGCGACACGCCCGAAGACGTACAAAAACACGCTGACCTTGCGCTTTACGCAGTGAAAGAGGCGGGCAAAGGTCATTGCCGCGTGTTCGACCCAGAGATGAACGCGCGCCAACAGGAATTGCATGGGCTGGAACAGGCGCTGCGTCATGCGCTCAAATCCGATGGGTTCACGCTGAACTATCAGCCGCTGATTGATCTTGAGACCGGGCGCGTGCGCGGGGCCGAGGCGTTGCTGCGCTGGCGCCACCCGACCAAGGGGCCGCTCTCGCCCGCCGAATTCGTACCCTTGGCGGAAGAACTCGGCCTTATCCAGCCGCTTGGGCTCAAGGTTTTGGACATGGCGTGCCAAGCCGCCATGCAATGGCCGGAAGATATGACGATCTCGGTCAACCTGTCGCCGTTGCAGTTTCATCGTTACGATGTTGCACAAGATGTTCTCAACGCACTCGACCGCTCTGGCCTGCCGCCCTAACGCCTGGAAGTGGAGATCACCGAGGGCGTGTTGCTGGATCATACTGATGCCACGCTTGCCGCGCTGAAACGGTTGCGCGCGCATGGGATTAGCGTCGCACTCGATGATTTTGGCACCGGCTATTCGTCGCTGCGCTATCTCAGGGCCTTCCCCTTCGACCGGGTCAAGATTGACGCGGCCTTTGTCGGGGAATTGCCTAGCGATGAAGGCGCTGGCGCGATCGTGCGCGCGATTTGCAACCTTTGCCAAGCCTTCTCGCTCAGTGTGACAGCGGAAGGCATCGAAACCGACCCGCAACGCGTGTTCGTCAAAGAAGCCGGTTGCAGCTTCGGACAAGGCTATCTCTTCGCGGCCCCGATGCCGCTTGAGAGCTTCATGGCCTATCTGGATCAGATGCGCGCGGCTTAGGGCGACAGCCTTCGATGGTGTGGGGTAATTGGCTGCAGCCTTTCTTAGCTGACAGTCCCGCTTCCTATGAAGTGCATTCTCCCTAAAGCGTCAACGAACGGCGGCTATCCGGTTGAGAGTGGGGGACTGGCGGGTGATCATGGATGATCACGGCAATTGTCTGGCCATTCTCGATATCGGGCCGCGCGTAGGCGTCTACGACTGAAAGGGTTTGAGATGAACGAGATGGTGACCTTCATGACCGAGGCGTGATGGTCAGCTTTCTCATGCAGGCCAGACAGTGGCGAGCCTGAAATTTAATAACTGTTCGTATTATGGTGGGGATGAAAACAACATCCACAAAAATTGGCATTCAGGGTGCGCCAAACAGCGTCAATCCCGCCCAATAGCCCGGCCGCGCATGATCACCCCCCGCCGCGATCATCGCGCGTTGCGCGGCGCTGAGCGCGGCGGCATTGCCCGCCCCCTCGAGGCGCTTGGCATAGAAGCTTTCGGCCAGTTTGCGCGTCGCCGCGTCATCGACCTGCCACAGCGTCGCAATCACCGCCCGCGCACCCGCCAGCACGAAAGCATGCGACAGCGTGCGGTATTCAAGCCCGTCCGCGCCGATGCCGCTTTCGCAGGCCGAAAGGAACACCAGCTCGGTCTCGGGCATCGCCAGCGACATGATCTGCGCCAGATCCATATGCCGCTTGCCCGCCAGAAGCAGGTAGCTGTCCTTCG
Source organism: Rhodobacter aestuarii (assembly GCF_900156655.1). GTDB lineage: Bacteria > Pseudomonadota > Alphaproteobacteria > Rhodobacterales > Rhodobacteraceae > Rhodobacter > Rhodobacter aestuarii. Next base: position 64,859 of record NZ_FTOG01000001.1, read on the forward strand.
GCGAGGTGGGGTTCAGCTTGCCGTGGGTGGCGAGGTGGACGAACGGCGCATCGGGGGCGAGCCCTTGCAATTCCTCGTAAGTGGCCTCTTCGCCAAGGCGGAGTTCGACCATCCCCTCGGCCTCAAGCAGCCCCGCCACGGTCTCGGCCTCGGCCTTGGCAGCGGGCAGCGAGCCGTCGGGGTCGCCGAACACCAGCGGCGCGAAGCCAGCCGAGGGCAGCGCGCCGATCATCGTGTCGAGCGCATAAAGGCTGGGCGCCACCGCCAGATCGAAGCGCTCGACCGCATAGACCGGGCCGCGCGGGCCGATCTCGCGAATGAGCGCGGCAAAGGGCAGGTAGGAAAGCGCCCCCGCAGGCGAGACCACGAGCGATGCGCCCTCGGGGATGTCGTTCTCGATCGGGCGCAAAAGCTGGTCGTAAAGCCAGCCGAGCGCCGTCTCGGTGTCGAGCACCTCGCCTGCCGCGATCGCCCCTGCCTGCGCTGCGATAGCCAAGGCCTCGGTGGGGGTGGCAGGCGCGGCGGGAGCAGAGGGGGCCGGATCGGGCGCTTGGTCCATGTCAAAGCCGCGCATTTGCCCGCGCGCCTGACCGGCCAGCGCCTGAGCCACCTGCCGTGCGCGGGCGTCGAGCAGTTTGGGATCAAGCTTCACCTCGCGCAGGGTCTCGCCCTCGCGGCTGACAAGGTTGATGTAAAGGCTCTGCCCCGCGGGCAGATATTGCGCCACCACCACGCCATCGGGCAGCTTGCGGGCAAAGCCGCGGAGATCCATCGGGTTTAGTTGCAACATGTTGAAAAGCGAAGGGTTCTCTTTTTCCAGCTTGCCAAGTAACGCCAGATCGCGTTGCTTGGCACGCAGGATTTGCCGCTCCAGATCGGCCTTGCGCGCCGCATCCTCGCCCACCGCAAGGTCGAGCTTTTCCTCCAGCGCCGAGATCGCCCGGGCGCTTTTTCGGAAATTCGCCGCCAGCTTGCCAGCCTCGCTGTCGGGCGGCAGCGCGTCGATCAGCACATCGTTCACCGCCCGCATTCGCCCCTGCTCAAACGCGGCAAAGGCAAACTCGCTTTGCGCCTGCGAGATTAGGAAGGCCTCGGGCCCGGCGCCGCGTGGGTCGTAGACCGTCACCCCGGCATCGGTGGCGATGTAGACGCGCCCCTGCGGGTCGGTTTCCAGCGCATGCACCACGCGCGCGCCATAGCTGGCATAATCCTGATCAGGCAGCATCCAGTTCAGCCGGTCGGGGTAGAACCAGGTCTCGCCCTTGCGCGCCACCACCCCGGCGGCCGAGCCGTAAAGCCACAGATCCTCGCCCAGTTGCACCCCGCGCGTGCCCAGATATAGCGCCGGATGGGCGTCGCGCAGCGCAGTATAGCTGCGATCATCGGCGTTGCGGAACTCGGTCCAGCTTTCGCCCGCAAGCCGCGCGAAGCCGCGGTTGGTGCCCAAGATCGCCGATCCATCGGGTTGCGGCGTGAGCGAGGTGGCAAACCACGAGCCCGCCACATTGAGCGTGCTGGGCACGAAGCGGGTGCCGTCGAATTCAAAGAGCCCGCCCTTGAGCGCCCGGTTTCGGTAGCTCAGATGGGCGTTGTTCGAGGCGACCAGAAGGATGCGCCCGTCCGGTGCCTGATAGATGCCGTGCAGGCTGTCGGACCAGACCGGGTAATCGGCGGGCCCTGCGTAAAGGCTGAATTCGGTGACCTCGCCGCCCGGCTGCCAGCGAAAGGCGCTGGCCCCGGCGACGGCCCAGATCGAGCCGTCCTTCGCCGCCAGAATATCGCGCAGCGGGCCTTGGCCGCGGTCGCCCGGCACAGTCTGGCTCGCGGCGAACAGCTCTTCGGCGGCGGTGGCGCCGGGTGCGAAGCGCATCACCCGGTTGCCCGAATGGGTGATCAGCGCGCCATCGGGGGCGCGGCGCAGGATATGCGCGTCGAGCGGCGCAAAGAACTGCGCGCCGGCCGCCAGATCGTCGTGGTGGATCACCTCGAGACTGCCGCCTCCCGCGACGAAGGTGACGCCGAGGTCTGCGAAAGTGAGCAGGTCATCGACCCGCCCCTCGGTTGCCAGCCTTGCTTGCCCGCGCACAACCGCCGCGACGCCCTCCGAGGTCAGCATCCAGAGCTGCCCGTCGCGCTCGACCGCGCGGAGAAGCCCGGTGAGGCGGTCGCGACCGGGCTCGCTGAAGGGCTCGAAGCCCGAGCGCCCCATCACCGCGCCGCCCTGATCGGTGAGTACGGTCAGCGCGGTGCGGGCGGGCAGCGCGGTGAGTTCGGCCAGCCCCAAGGGCGCATCGGTGCGCGCGATGGTTTCTTGCGCCGCGACGGGGGCGAAGGCGCCGGGCGGGGCAAGGATCGCATCCTCGCGCCCGGTCTGCGGCCAGTCGGCGCGCAAGAGCTCTTCGCCCGCGATCAGGTAAAGCGCGTCTTCGTGCTCGGGCGCGAGCGCATCGGTTACGCGGAAATCGGTCAGCAATTGCGCGCCGCGCGGGCCGTGGAAGGAAAGCCCCACCCGGCCCAGCGCCAGAAAACCGTCGCGCGCCGGGCGCAGCGTTTCAATGGCTTCCGGTCTGCGTTCGAGTTCGCTCAGCCGCTCCAGATCCCAGATCACCAGCCCCGCACCGTTGCCAAGCGCCATGCGCGGCCCGTTCACCGCCAGCGCCGCCAGCGGGCCCTCGGGCAGCGCCGGGTCGTCGGTTTTCCAGAGCTGCGCGGGGGCGGAGTAATCCTGCGCCAGCATCACAAGGCCCGCGCGGGTGGCAAGCCAAAGCCGGCCCAGATCATCCTCGGCGAGCGCCGCAATGGCGGAATGGGGGTCTAGTTTTGCAGGCTCAAGCGAGGCCGAGAACGCCCCCGCCGCGCGGTCGAAACCGAACCATTCCCAAAAACCGCGCCGAAACACCGCAAGGCCGCGGTCCGAGCCCACCACCACATCGCCATTGGCGCGGATCACCAGATCCGACAGGCTCAGCCCGCGCTCGACCAGCGCGCGCGGGAACACCTCGGCGCGCGGGTAAGAGCGCCAGAAGCCCGGGTTGGTGAGCGCCGAGGCGCGCAGCCAGCCCGCCTCGGACAAGAGCCGCAAGCCGCCCTGCGCCAGTTCGGCGCCAAAGCGGGCCTGCGCGCCCGTCGCCTCGGGGGAAAGGGGCGCAACGGCCATGGCCCAATCGCGCATGTCTTCCCATTCGGACCAGCGATCTTCGGGCAGACCCTCGGGGCGGATCAGGGCCGCCAGCGTGCGCCAGCGCGACACCGCCTCGAGCCCGAGCACCTGCAAGGCGGCGGCGTCTTCGGGCGTGGTGTCCTCCTCGTCCTCGGCGTAGCGGGCGGAAAAATAGATGTTGGAAAGCAGGCTCTCGGCGCGCTGGGCATGGGCGGGCAGATCGCCCAGCCGCGCCAGCAGCATCTGTGCCAGCTCCATCTCCAGCCGCCGATAGGCGAGCATCGAGACGGTCTCGTCCTCGTTCGCCTCCTCGAGCCGCGTCTGCATCGCGCTCAGCTCGGGGTCATCGACCTGAAGTCCAGAAAAATCGCCGCGCTGGATGTCGCGCAGATTGCCCAGAACCTCCTGAAAGCCGCTGAAGGCGCGCAGCACTGCCGCAGTGATGGCCTGACCGCCCTCCGAGCCATCGGGCGCCTGCGCCTGCGTGTCGGCAATATCGCCCGCCGCGTCATAGCTAACCAGCAACCGCCCCATCCCTTCGACCTCGATCCGCGTCGGCTTGCCGGCCGCATTATAGTCGAAACTGAGCGCCGGGTTGCCCTTCGATTCCATGCGGATGATCGGTGAAACGGGGCTTTCGGGGTCGCGCGGGGCGTAGATCAGCCGGGTCTCGACGCGGTCGCCCAGAAACATCCGCTCGACATTACCCTCGGCGTTATAGTCGATGCCGCCCTCGACCCGCCCGACCTTGAACCGCGTCAGCCGCCCGATCACGGGGTGATATTCGGCCTCCCATTCGGTGCCGTCGGGCTGGATCATCGAGACCCGCATCGCACTCAGATCAAGCTGGCGGATGGTGGGCTGCGGCTTGCGCGTATCGGCGCGGGCGCTTTCGAACCACGAGATGTAAAGGTCTGATTCCGAAACCGAAACGCCCTTGTCATATTGCTCGGCATAGTGCCGCTTGTAGGCGCCGAGCGTCTTGTAGGCATGGTCGGTTTCGACCTTCACCGAAGCCTCCGGGTCCCAGCGTTTTGCGCGTTCCAGATAGGCCAGCGCCACCACCGGCGAGCCGCCCCATTTGTTGTGCCGATGCGCGAAGCTACTCAAGCGTTTGGCATCGCGCGGGCGGCGCTCGACATAGGCGTGATGCGCGACAAAGGCCAGCGCGCCGCCGCCAAGGTTTTGCTGCACATCGCCCTTGTAAAGGTTGCCGACCGCGCCTTCGTCATCGGGGTGGGTGCGCTGGTTTTCCAGCGCGGCAAGGGTCAGCGCCTGCGACGGGCCGACCCGGCCAAGCAGGAAATAGCGCAATTTCCAGAAGCGGTCCTCGCCCAGACCCAGCGCGCGGGCGCGGTCGAGATCGGCCAGCGCCTGTTCGATCCGGGCGGGCTCGAACATCCGGCCCGCATAGACCGCATCGTCCACCTGCCCGGCGCGCTCCTCGAGCACGGCCGCCAGTTCGGGCGCCTCCGCCCCCGCCGCCTCGAGCCGCGCCAGCCCGGCATCAAGGCTGCCTATCACGCCCTGCCAGTCGTCGGGCGCGGCCTTGGCGAGCGCTTTCGCCCCCCGCACCTCGGGGAAAGCCGCGCGCGGGGCGGCTGCCCGGGCACGCTCCCAGATCGAGAGGTCTTGCTTGGTGGCGCGGCCAAGCTGCGCCCAGGCCTCGGCCATATCGGGGTAGCGCGCCACCACCGCTTCGAGCAGATCGGCGGCCTCGGCCATGCGGTCCGCCTTGGCGGCGTAATCGACAAGCCGGGCAAGGCGCCAGTCCGAGAAAGGATCGCGCAGAACCGCATCGCGGATGGTTTCGAAGGCCTCCTCGGCGCGGTCCTGTTGTGACAGGTCATAGGCGAAATTGCCGTGCAGCCAGACGGCGTGGGGCAGCACGGCGCGCGATTGAACCAGCAGCGCATCGAGGCCGGCACGGTCGCCCTGCGCGGCCAGAATTTTGCGCGCGGTGTTGAAGGCCGCATCGCTGGGCAGCCCGCCGGCGGCACGGTGCGCTTTGAGGGCTTCGAGGGCATCCTGCGGGCGCCCGTCAGTGTCGAGCGCCTGCATCAGCGCGGCCACGGCGGCGCTGTCGCGCGGGTCTTGCGCCACGGCCTTGGTCAGAAGCGGCACAGCCTCGCCGGGAAAGCCTTCGCCGGTCAGCATCTCGCCAAAAGCGACCAGCAGCGGGCGCAGATCGGGGGCGGCTTCAAGCGCCGCCAGCCCCGCCGCGCGCGCTTCGCCCAATGCGCCCGCCTTGTCGAAACCACGCAGCGCGATCAGCCCGGCCCAGGCGGCCTGAGCTGCCTCGGGCTGGCTGGCGCGCGCCGCCGCCTCGGCGGTTTGGCGGGCTTCCTCGAACCGCCCCAGCGCCGCAAGTGCGCGCGCGACGCGCGCGGTCGCATCGCGGAATGGATAGGCGGCCTCCTCGCGCCGATAGTCTTCAAGCGCCGCTTCGTGGCGCCAGAAACTCCCCTGTTGCGCGCCAAGGCGGCGCAGGGCGTTGGGGTCGTTCGGCGCGGCGGCAAGCCAGAGCGCGGAGAGGTCGCGCATTTCGGCGGCGGTGGTGTCGGGGCGGGCCAGAAGTGCGCGGATCAGAGCGCCGCCGGGGGCCTGATCCGCGCCCGGATGCGCGTCGAGCCAGTCGATCACCGGCGCGGGCTCCTTGATGAAGGTGCCGCCGAGCAGGAAAGCGGCACCGAAATCGGCGGGGAAGGTCTCGACCAGCCGCTCGGCGACCGCCAGACATTCGGCGCGCAGGCCAACGCCGCAGGCGGCATAGGCGATCTCGTAATCGGCCCAGTAATCGGCGCGGGGCCTCGCCAGCGTCGCCTCGGCCAGCCCTGCCAGTAGATCGTCGCGCCCCATCTGCACCGCCTGAAACGCCTGCGCGGCAAGGGTCAGGGTCGCGGCAAGGTCTGCGGGCGGGCGGGGCAGGGCGGTGGGCCCCAGCGCGCCTTTCGCCCATTGCGCCCAGGCCCAGACATGGCTTGCCGACGGATGGGGTGCGGCGCTGCGCAGATCGGCCTCGGTCGCGCCGATCAGCCCGTCGAGATCGCCCGCAGTGCGCAGCGCGATCCAGACGCCGATGCGCGGGTCGTCTTCCTTCGCCACCGCGCCCTGAAACGCCGGGGCCAGATCGGCGATGGGCTTGGGCGCATAGACGCCCTCGGCGCTCACCGCGCCGGTCGGGTCGGGGGCGAAGGCGGTCTGGGCAGTCAGGGTCAGCGGCGTCAGGCAAAGCGCGGCGAGAAGGGCGGGGAGGAAACGGGGCATCGGGGACTTTCGGCAGAAGGGAGGAGGGCTATTGCGGCAGCGAGGTTTGCACCACCGCCATCACGCCTTGCCAGAATTCGACCTGATCGCCCGGCGCGGCATCCAGCCGGTGCTGCGCCTCGGCCAGTGCTTGCGCGCCATATATCCGCAGCAGATCGCCCGCCGCGCGCACCGCCTCGACCCGGCAGCCATCGGGCTCGACCTCCCAAAGCCGCCCCTGCACGGCCGCGCGCGGCGCCACCGAGCAGCGCTCGTCCGCGCTCCAGCCCAGCCGCACCAGCCCCAGAATATCGCCCAGAATCTGTGGCGCATCGCCGAAATAGCTGTGGCCCAGACTGTCGGCCTCGATCCGCGAGGCATCGACCGTGTCGAGCCCGTCGAGCGTCACCACCTGATCATTGGCATCGCCGAGCCGCGCGCCGCCATTCACCTGCCGCGACACTTTCAGCGCCAGATCGTGTTTCGAGGCATACAGCGTCACGCCCTCGACATGATCGCGCAGCACCGGGAAACGCGCCAGAAACTCGGCGCGATCGACATCGGGGGCGGCCAGAACCAGCTGGCCAAGGCGCCGGTCGGGGTGGCGCAGCAGGAAGGTTTCCAGCGCCTCGAGCGTGTAGCGATTGCCCATCGAATGCGCGATCACATGCAGCTTGCCGCTGCCGCGGGTGGCGATTTCGAAGAATTCCTCCATCGCTGGGCGGGTCGAGACTACGCCATTGGCATCGGACAGATAGCCGTAAAGCGAGCCCTTTGAGGGCCAGCTGTAATACATCGTCTGGCCCGGAAATTCGAGGTCATAGCTCAGTTGCGCGGCGCGTAGCGCGCCGTCGTGAAACGACACGTTGTAGCCATGCACGAACAAAAGCCGGTCCTCGGAGCCGCAGCAGCCTGCGGCGAAAGCTTCGCGCCCCATCCGCGCGATTTCGGCCAGCACCACATGTTCGTTCGGGTCGAGATGGTCGGTGAACACCCAGCCGCCGGGGCGCTCGATCATCCCGGCCAGATGGTTCGGCGGAATCGTCACGACCAGCTTGCCCACCGAAAGATCGCCGCGCTCGCTGCCGTAGGCCTGCGCCGGATCGGGGTTGCCGGTCGCGGCCCGGTTGGTGCCATACCAGACCGTGACCGCATCGGGCTTGCCCTCGGCGCGTAGGCTTTTCGCTGCGGGCTTGGCTGACTCGAGCAGCACCGCGCGCATCGCCTCGAGTTGCGGCAGGATCTGCGGCATCAGCGCCTCGACTTGCGGGCGCAGCGCCTCGAGCCGCATCAGCAGCGCCGGGTTTTCCGGCCCGAGCCGCTTTTCGAGCGTGTCGTAAGCCGCAAGCCGGGCCCTCAGCGCCGCCTGCGGATCGCCCAACTTGTCCTGCGCCGCGGCGGTTAGATCGAAGCTTTCGGTGCGGCGCGGGTCGATGGCGGCGAGACGGGAAGCCAGCGGGGCCAGAAAAGTCAGCGCGCGGGCCGGTTCGCCCGCCGCAAGCGCGGCGCGGGCGAAGATCAGCCGCAGGTTGTCGTCGTCTTGCGTGGCAAGGATGGTTTCGGCCAAATCGAGCGCGGCTTTCGGGTCGGACTCGATCAGTGTCTCGAACCGCGCCACCTGTTCGAGGCTCGCGACCGAGGGCGCCTCTTGCCCCAGAGCGGGCGCCAAGGCGCCAATTTGCAAAGCAAAAACGGCGCAAGCAATGCTGAGAACGCGCATCGAGGTCTCTCCTTCCTGTCGTTCCGGCCGTGATCGGCCCGAGGCTGCTAGGCCCGCAACTGCCGCGGCCTATCCCCATCCAAACCGTCTTGTTCGCCTGTGTAAACCTGCGATAGCATCCAAAGCGTGACAAAAAACCGCATTTCGGGGGGCTGCACATGAGACGGGCATATCTGTGGGGGCTCGCGGGTCTTCTCCCCTTGCGCGCTTTGGCCGAATCATCCGAGGCGCCGGGCATCGTCACCTCGGGCTTCGTACAGGGCGCGCTGGCGGTGGTCGAGGTGCTGATGCAAAGCTCGAGCCGCGCGGCGCTGCAATTTGCTGCGCTGGGCGCCGATCTGCCCGACTTTCCCGCCACTCTGGTCGCTTTCTTCGCCCGCCTCGGCGAGACCGACTTCAGCCTTGGCGCGCTGGTCGCGCGTGTGGTCTTGTGGCTGGCGGTGGGCACGCTGGCCGAACTGGGTTTTCGCGCCATGCTGGCGAAGTTTCGTAAAGCCGCCGGAGCGGGCGGGGGGGACGGCGCGCAAGAGGGCGGGCGGGGCCTGTGGCTTCTGGGCAATCTTGCGGCGATGGCGGTCTTCGCGGTGGTCGGCGGCTGGCCCTTGCTGATGAGCGTACAGGCCAATTCCGGGGCGCAAAGTTTCGTCGTCAGCTACATGCTGGCGCTGGTGATGGTGCGGGTGTTCGCGCTGCTTGCACGGCTCGTGTTGGCGCCTTGGCGCCCCACGCTGCGCCTTGCCGCGCTGAGCGACCCCGAGGCGCGCCGGCTTTACCGCCACCTCGTCACCATCGCCGGGGCGGCAGTGTTTTTCCTTGTCACCACCAAGCTTTTGCGCGCGGGTGGGCTGTCGCTTTCGGCCACGCTCACTTTCGCGCTGATCACCCGCACGCTGGTCGCAGTCGCCGTCATAGCGGCGATCTTCGCGCATCGCGCGCCCATTGCCCGCATCCTGTCGCGCGACCGCAAGGGGCGCCGCCGCGCGGCGGGCTGGCAGGGGCTGGCGGGCATCTGGCACTTGCTCGCGACCAGCTATGTCGCACTCTCTTGGGGCATGAGTTCGATGCTGCTGCTGCTGGGCCGGTTCGAGGCCAACACGCTCGCCGTCGCCAGCCTGATCCTGATTGTGGCGCTTGTCACCTTGTGCCTGATGCTTGACGATTGGGCCGCGCGCGCCGATGCCGCCACGCCCGCCACAACCCTCGCCGCCGTCGCCGGCCAGCGTTCGCCGCCCAGCTTCGCGCAATTCTTCTCGCGGCTGGGCCGGGCGCTTGCCACCGTCGGCACGCTCACCCTTCTGGTGCGGCTCTGGAGCGGGCCCTGGGACATCTGGCGCAACCCGCTGGCCGAGGCTCTGGGCCCGGCGCTGACGCAACTGATGCTGACGCTGCTGATCGCCTATGTGCTGTGGCAGGTGGTGGCGATCGGCTCCGAACGGATGCTCTGCGCCGCCGCCCCCGGCGCGAGCGCGCGACAGACCCGCGTTGCCACCTTCCTGCCGCTGATCCGCAACACCACCTTCGTCGCCATCGCGCTCACTGCCACGATGATCGGGCTATCCGCGATTGGCGTCGATGTGCTGCCGCTTCTGGCCGGCGCCGGGGTGGTCGGCATCGCGCTTGGCATGGGCGGGCAGGCGCTGGTGAAAGACATCGTCTCGGGGATTTTCTTTCTGCTCGACGATGCATTCCGGGTTGGCGAATATGTCGACACAGGGCTTGCCGAGGGAACGATCGAGCGCGCTGGCATCCGCTCGCTGGCGATCCGCCACCCGCTTGGCGCGCTGCACACCGTGCCCTTCGGCGAAATTCGCACCATCGCCAATCATTCGCGCGACTGGATCTCGCTACGCCTCGATTTCCGCTTGCCCTTCGACACCGACCTAGCGCTCTTGCAAGCCGAATTCGAGCAACTGGCCGAGGTGCTGGCGGCGGACCCGCAACTGGGGCCGCTGTTCGTTGGGCGGCTGGACTTTGGCGGCGTGGTGATGATCGACGAAGGCGCGATGATCGTGCGCACCAGCTACAAATGCCTGCCGGGCGAACAATACCGGCTGCGCCGGATCGTTTATGACGCAGTACAAAAGATGTTTCAGGACAATGGGATATCTGTCGCCGTGCGCGAGGTTCGGGTGCGCGGCGAGGGCGCGGCGGAGCATGGCCCTGCGACCTCCGCAGGCAGCGTCGCCGCGCCCGGGAGCGGGCAGGAGATGCGCTGATAGAGAGGCGGGCAAGGTGGGCCGGGCTCCAGAGCGGCTTCTAGGTGTCGGACAGGGGGCATGTTTGCGGCACAATTCGGCGGTTGGCAAACCTGCCTTCTGCTTTTCGATCATCCCGCTAATCTGCGCTTCGGTGATCGTGGCCCCAGTGGGGCCGCGTAAGCCCTCAGAACCAAAATGCGTCCATCTTGCGGCAAGGCGAAGAGGGGATGCCTGTTGCCGGGATTTGTCGCAAAGCTGGGATTAGTCAGGCGACCTGCTTCAACTGGAAGAAAAAATACGGCGGGCTGCTGCCCGACGAGATGCGGCGTTTGAAGTTGCTCGAAGACGAGGTCGTCCTTGAGCGCGAGGGCTGGCGCCACAGCACCAAGAAAACCTACTGTGTTTACAAAGCTATGGGCATGCAGTTGCGGAACAAGACACCGAAGCGGCGCGTTAAGGGCAAACTGCGAGAAGATCGCGCTGAAGCCCTCGGGCCGAAACTTCTTCTTTGCGATCATGTTCGTCGCAACCATCCTGTTCTGACTATGATCAAGAACGAGTCCTGAGCCCAACCCCCCTTGGCCTTTGTCTGCGCGAGGGCACTCCCCCAACACCAAGGTCTTATATCCAAACCCTTATGCGTCGGATCAGACTGTGCCGATGTGGCGCGTTTTGATTTTTTGGATGTTTCTGGCCGGACCGCTTTTTGCGGCCCCGCTTACGCGCGAGGCGCTCGCGCCGATGATCTTGGCCCCTTATGAACTTGGCGATCCGGTCAACGACAGGGGCGTTTGGGCGCTTTTGAATTCGGGGGGTGGTGAGGCAGGGTATGTTTTTGAAACCGAGCCTTTGGCCCCTTTGCCCGGCTTTTCTGGCGCACCGATCAACATGCTGGTGCTGCTCGACCGCGAGGGACGGTTTTTGGATGTGCGGTTGCTGTCCCAAAACGAGCCGATCTTTGTGTCGGGGCTGGGCGAGGCGCCGTTTCGCGCGTTTTTGGAGCAATATCGCGGTCATTCCATCAATGAACCGCTGGTGGTGGGCACGCCCTATGGCGCGGGCGTTACGGCGTCGGACAATGTCTATCTGGATGGGGTGACGAAGGCGACGGCCTCGGTCCGGATCGCGCATGAATCGATTTTGGCGGCCACTTTGGCGGTGGCGCGCGAAAAGATGCAAGGCGTGGGGGCGGGGCCTGCGCCAAAGCCTGACCCGAGCTATAACGAGCCGATCACGTGGCAAGAGATGGTCGATCAAGGGCTGGTGGCGCGGCTCACGGTCTCTTTCGCCGATCTTGATGCGGCTTTTGCGGGCACGAAATGGGCCGATGATGGCGCGGCGGCGGGGGAGGGGGCTTATATCGATCTGTATGCGCTTGATCTTGGCCCGCCTGCGCTTGCCCGCGCCGCGCTTGCGCCTGACACTTTGGCCGAGGTGGCAGGCTTCACCGCCCGCGCCCCCGATGATGAGCTTTACCTCCTGATTGAGGCGGGCGAACATGGGCTCGTGTCCGAAGATTTCGTGCGCAACACCGCGCCCGATCGACTGACCGCGAGCCAAGACGGGTTGCCGCTCGCGCTGCGCGATGCCGATATCTTGCCGGAACTCGCCGCCGATCTGCCCGAGGCATTGCAAGACGCCACCAAGATGATCTTGCGGCTGGATCGGCGCCTTGGCTTTGACCCGACCCGGCCTTGGCAGATCAGTCTGCAAGCGGTGAGGCTGCATGGCATGTTCCAGCCAGAGGCGGGTTCGGCCCATTTTCCCTTGCAGATGCAAACGCCTGAGCGGTTCTTTTTGCGCCCCAAAGCGCCCGAGCGGCTCAGCCCGTTTGAGGAAGCTCTGCGCAACCGCGCCAATGATCTTTGGGCGCTGGGCGGGTTTCTCACTCTGCTTTTTGCAGCGCTCTTCGCGCAATCCCGCTTGGCTGGGCTGCGCGCCTTTACCCCGGCGCGACTAGCCATTTTGGCCGTGGTCACCGGCTTCATTGGCTTTTGGGGGCAGGGACAGTTGTCTGTTGTCACGCTTATGGCGGTGGCGCGGGGGCTGGTGTCCGGCGGGCTGGAGGTGCTGCTTTATGACCCGTTTGGGCTGATGATCTGGGCGGCGGCGGCTCTGGGGTTTTTGCTTTGGGGGCGTGGGCTTTTTTGCGGCTGGCTCTGCCCCTTTGGGGCGTTGCAGGAATTTGCCCATCATTTGGGGCGGCTTTTACGCCTGCCGCAGATCGAGCCGCCGCAAAGCCTTGCCCGCGCGCTGTTGTGGGCCGGGCCGCTGGCGCTTGCCGCGATGATTGCGACGGCCTTCTTTGCGCCCGAACAGGCCGAGACCGTCGCCGAACTAGAGCCTTTCAAAACCGCGATCACCATGCAGTTTGACCGCCCGCTCGCTTACGTGCTTTGGGCGGGGGGCTGGATTGCCGTCTCAATGGTTTGGTTCAAGGGCTTTTGCCGCTCGCTCTGCCCGCTTGGGGCGGCGATGCGGCTGGGGGGGCTTTTGCGCCTGCGTCGCTGGATCCCGCGCCGCACCGAATGCGGATCACCGTGCCAACTTTGCCGCGTGCGCTGCGCCTATGGCGCAATCAAACCCACGGGCGAGATACGCTATTCTGAGTGCTTCCAATGCCTTGATTGCGTCTCTATCCATGATGATGCCAACCGCTGCGTGCCGCTGGTGGTGGCAGCCAAACGCGCGCGGAGGGCCGCATGAAACGACGCCGTTTTTTACAAATTGTGGCCGGGGCGGTGCTGGCGGGCGGGGCGGCACAGGCCAGCACATGGCAAGGCCGCGCCTTTGGGGCGGATTTGCAGATTACCGCTTCGGGGGATTTGCCGTTAGAGGCGATCAAGGCAGAGATCGCGGCGATCGAGGCCACCTTTTCGCTTTATGCCGAAAGCGAGTTGACCCGGCTCAATGCCCGTGGGGTTGTGCCCGGCTCGGCGCGCTTGCGCGAAGTTTTGGCGGTGGCGCGGCGGGTGCATGACCGCACGCGCGGCGCCTTTGACCCGACCGTGCAGCCGCTGTGGCGCGCTTTGGCCGAGGGCGGCAATGAACGCATGGCCCGCGCGGCGATTGGCTTTCATCGAGTGCGGGTGGGTCATGAGATCCGGCTTGCCCGAGGGCAGGCGCTGACGCTCAATGGGATCGCTCAGGGCCATGCCGCCGATGCGATTGCGCGGCTGTGTGAGGATGCGGGCCTTGGCCCCTGTTTGATTGATATGGGCGAATTGCGCGCTTTGGGTGGGCCGTTTCGTATCGGGCTCGAGGATCCAACCGCCGGACAAATCGCGCAGCGCAGCCTCAGTTCTGGCGCGGTGGCGACCTCATCGCCCGGTGCGATTTGGCTTGCGGGGGGCAGCCATATTCTTGGCCCGCATGGGCAGGTGCCGCGCTGGTCCACCGTCTCTGTCGAGGGGGCCACAGCCACGCTCTGCGATGCGGCCTCCACCGCCTTTGTGCTGATGGAACGGCACGACATTCTGCCCGCCGCGCGGCGGCTGGGCCTGCGCACGGTGATGCTGGTGGATTTTGACGGCAATCTGGAACGGCTGACGCTTTAGCCTCGCGTAGGGCTACCGCAGGGGCACGCGGAAATCCGCGCCATAATCGGCGAAAATCGCTTCAATACGGCCATCTTCAAGCGCGGCGGCAATTGAATCATCCACCGCATAGGCCAAGGGCCGATGCTGGAAGGAAATCGCCACGCCCAAGGTCCAACTGTTGCGGGCGAGGCCCAAAAGCGGCGGCTCATGCACCGCTTCGCCATCTTGCAGGGCCGCATCAATCTCGGCGCGTGGGCCCATCACGGCCATCACCTCGCCTGCGCTCAAGCCCGCGATCGCTGCCGCCGTGGTCGGGTAGCGGTGCACCTTATCGGCGGTCGCCCCATGTGCGAGCGAGGTCAGGTAAAAATCGGAGATGGAGTCATTTTCAACCCCCACCGGATCATACCGAAAGACCGGGGGCGTTGGCCCCTTTTCGGGGTAATCTGCGGGCTTGTAAGCGATCGCCAGCCGCTCGGTCGCATATTGTCCGGTAAAGACCACCTGATCAAAGCGGCAGGCGTAATCCACATCATAAGGGGCGTGCAGCATCACATCGGACACATGCCCGCCCACAACCGCGCCGCGATAGACATAGTTCAAAAGATCCGCGTCCAGCGTTTCACCGGGCGTGACCAGCCGTATGCGAGCCGTTACCCCCAAATCTTCGGCAATCAGCCGCGCGATCTCGACATCTATCCCGCGCGGCTTGCCGCCTTCGGCCCAAGACCAAGGGGCGAAGTTTTCATACATCGCGAATTCGATCCAACCCTCATCCCGAATACGGTCCAAGTCCCGCCCAAGGTCGCGCTGGGGAGTGTTTTGTAACCGTTGTTCGGGGGCGATGCCCTCGCAAGCCGCCTGCGCGGCGAACGGGAAAACCGCCAGCGCCAGCACGGCCAGAAGGGATCGCCCCCGCCCACTCATTGTGCCGCCGAAAGGCCAAGGGTCAGCAATTCCGCCGCATGTTTGAAGCTGGCGGGGTCATCGGTGAGCGCCTCCGCCGCACGGCTGACCGCGCTATCGGCGATTGGGGCCCCCGAGAAGGTTTTGACCTCCCCCGCCACCTGCAAAAGCTCCTCACGGATCGCCGCCGCATCGCCTTTGCCTGCCATCAGATCATCGCGGATCACATGCAGCCGCGCGGCATGGCTTTCAAGCGCATCATCTTCGGGGCGGGTCTCGATATAGGTGCGGATCGCCCAACCCGCCTTTTGCCCCAAAATCTCGCCAAAGGCGGGCATTTTGGTGGTGCCATCTTGGGTGTAGCCGTGCTGGAACCGTTCGGCGAACCATTCATCGCCATATTCCTCGGCCTCCAAAAAGCGCAGATCCGGGGCCAAACCGCCCGAGACCGCGCCAAGCCCGTGGCAACGCGCACAGTTTTGGTTGAAGCCGGAATCGCCAATCCGCACGGCGGCGCGCCAAACCTCTTCGCCTGCGGCCTCGGCGCGATAAGGGTTTTCGGTCAGCCAGTCCTCGCCGACGTCGGGCAGCGCGTCGGTGTTGATCGGCTGCGGGGCCACATCGCCATGCGCGATCACCTGCACAGGTGCCAGAACGCCGGCTAGGATGAGCGCCGCAAGGGTGCGGCGGGTCCGGGTGTCAAGCATCTCTCTCTCCCTCTCGATCGGTGCTGCCAAGCAATTAACGGGACCGGGCGCGGTCGCTCCATTCGACCTTGGTAGCGTTTGGCCCGATCCTGCCCGAGAGGGGCCCCTGCGCGTATTGTCCAATGGTCTAATAGGAAGGCGGGCGCCGGGGCGGGTAGCGTGATCCCAACGAATGAGGGAGGAGAGACCATGCTCAGATTTACGCGCCGTGGCGCGCTGGCCCTCGGGCTTGCCGCCGTGCTGACGACCCAAACCCCTGTTCTGACCCCGGCCTTGGCCGATGATCTGCCGGTTCTCAAGGTCGCCACGCTGCAAGGCGGCACGGTGAGTTGGGAGCTGGATACCATCGCCCATTACGGGCTCGACGCGGCCAATGGCTTTCACCTTGAGGTGCTGCCACTTGCGGGCAAATCCGCCTCAGAGGTCGCGCTTTTGGGCGGGGAGGCCGATGCGATTGTGACCGATTGGTTTTGGGTCGCGCGCCAGCGGGCCGAGGGGCGGGATTACACGTTCATCCCCTATTCGCGCGCGGTGGGCGGGCTTTTGGTCAAGCCGCAATCGGGGATCATGGATCTGGAAGACCTCGCGGGCAAAAAAATCGGCATCGCAGGCGGGCCGCTTGATAAAAGCTGGCTGATCCTGCGCGCCTATGCGCAGCAAGAATTCGGCATGGATTTGGCGGCTCAAACCGAGCAAGTCTTTGGTGCGCCGCCGCTTATTATGGAAGCGGCGCTTTCGGGCGAAGTCGATGCCGCGATCAACTTCTGGCATTTCGGCGCGAAAATGCAGGCGCGCGGCATGGAATCTTTGGTCACCACAGGCGAAGCCGCGCAGGCGCTGGGCCTTGACCCGGAAACCCCGCTTTTGGGCTATGTTCTGTCTGAAAAACTGGTGGCCGAAAAGCCCGAAGCGGTGGCCGGGCTGCGCGCGGCCTCCCGCGCGGCGAAGGACATGCTCGCAACCAATGACGAGGCTTTCGCCCGGCTGCGCGATGTCATGCGGGTGAAGTCGGATGCGCAATATGTGGCGCTGGTGGCGGGCTTCCGCGAGGGGATTCCAGCGCAAGCTCCGGTGGATGAAGCCGCCGCCGATAAAATGCTCAAGCTGATGGCGGGCTTGGGCGGAGAAGACCTTTTGGGCCCGGTCAAAGACTTGCCGCCCGGCACGTTCTTGACCAACTGAGCCATGATCGCCTTGGCGCGCAAACGGCACATTCCGAGCGGGGGGCGCAGCGCGCTGCCCGCTCACGCCATTGCCACGCCCGATTGGCGCGCCGTGGGGCGGACCATTGTATCCATCCTTGCGGCGCTTTTCTTATGGGCGGGGCTGGCTTTTGTGCTGGATGACCCGGCCCACGCACCGGGGCCGCAACAGGTGTTGCCTGAGCTTTTTGAGGGGCTCGCCTCGGGCAAAATGCTGCCCGATCTGGGCGCAACGCTTTGGCGGGTCGGGCTTTCTTTTGCGCTGGCGATGGGGATTGGCGCCGCTTTGGGCATTTTGCTTGGGCTCTCGCGCCGCGCCGATGCCTGGTTCGATCCTTGGCTGACGATTTGGAACAATATCCCGGCCCTGGTGCTGATTGTGCTGTGCTATCTGTGGATCGGGCTGAATGAAACGGCGGCTGTGATGGCCGTCGCACTCAACAAAGTGCCGCTCGTTGCGGTGATGCTGCGCGAAGGCGTGCGGGCGCGTGACCCGGCGCTTTCCGAAATGGCGCGGGTCTTTGGCATGGGCTTTGTCGCGCGCCACCGCCACATTCTGATCCCGCAACTGATGCCGCATATTTTGGCTGCGGCGCGCGCCGGGTTGGCGCTGATCTGGAAGGTCGTGTTGGTGGTGGAGTTTCTGGGCCGATCAAACGGGATCGGCTTTCGGATTCACCTGAATTTCCAGATGTTTGACATTGCGGGCGTGCTGGCTTGGGCGTCGGCCTTTGTGCTGGTGATGCTGGCGATTGAATGGCTGGTGCTTGCGCCGCTCACCGCCCATGCTGCTCGCTGGAGACGCGAATGATCGCCCTTGATCTGACAGAAAAACGCTTCGGCCCCACGCAGGTTTTGGGCGCGCTGCGCCTAGAGGTCGCGCGTGGTGAAGTGCTGGGGATCGAAGGGCCCTCGGGCACCGGCAAATCCACGCTTTTGCGGATTTTGGCGGGGGTGGACACGCGTTTTGAGGGCAAGATGCAAGCGCCGAGCCGCCGCGCAATGGTGTTTCAAGAACCGGTGTTGATGCCGTGGCGGCGGGTGATCGACAATCTTACCATTCCCACGGGGGCCAGCGAAGACGAGGCCGAGCATTGGCTGTGCCGGGTTGGCCTTTCGGGCTATGGCGCGCATTGGCCGGGGCAATTGTCGCTGGGCCAAGCGCGCCGAGTGGGCCTTGCGCGCGCCTTTGCCTCGCGACCTGAGTTGTTGATTTTGGATGAGCCCTTCGTCTCGCTTGATGCCGAGCGGGTGGATGATCTGTTGGAACTGACGGCGCGGCTGATTTCGGAAACCCAGCCCGCCGTGGTGTTGGCCTCGCATGCGGTTCGGGAGTTGGATCGGCTCGCCACGCGGCGCGCGGTTTTGGCCGGGCGCCCGGCGCGGCTCACCGCGCTTTAATCGGGCTTTAATCGCGCTTCGGGGGGCGGGTGCGGGCCGGTTCAAACCCCCAAAGCGCAAGCGCAAAAAACACCGCCGTTGCCCCCGCCACCACCGCGAGCGACAGCGGCTCAAGCTGGCGGTAAAGCGCAAAACGGATCAGTTCGACCGCATGGGTGAAAGGGTTGAGTTTGCACAGCAGCGCCAACACCGGAGAGGATTCTTGCATCTTCCAGATCGGGTAAAGCGCTGAAGACAGGAAAAACATCGGGAAGATGACGAAATTCATCACCCCCGCGAAGTTCTCCAATTGCCGAATGCGGGCCGAGAGAAAGAGCCCCAAGGCCCCAAGCATCAGGCCAGACAGCACCACCGCGGGCAGCGCCGCGACATAGCCCAAGGGCGGAAGATGGATGCCATAGGCGTAAGCGATGCCCAAAAACGCCGCGACCTGCAACAACCCCACCAGCGCCCCGGCCACCAGTTTTGCCCCGAGCAAAAACCAGCGCGGCCAAGGCGCGGTGAGCATCAGCCGCATCGTGCCGCTTTCGCGGTCATTCACAAGGCTCAGCGAGCTTTGCATCGCTGAAAACAGCAAGATCATGCCGCACAGCCCCGGCGCGATATAGGTCTCGTACGTAATATAAGTGCGATAGGGCGGGATGATGGACAGCCCCAGCGCCGCACGAAACCCCGCCGCAAAAACGACAAGCCAGACCAGCGGGCGCACAAGTGCTGCAAAGAACCGCTCGCGCTGGGTCAAAAACCGCGCCAACTCGCGCGCCATAATCGCGCCTGCCGCGCGCAGAGCGCTCATGCTGCGGCTCCGGTGCGGGCCAAGAACCAATCCGCAAGCGGGACCTCTCCCCGCAATTGGCCAATGGCCCCCGTGGCCGCGACAGTGCCCCGGTGCAACAGCACCATCTCGTCACTATCGTGCAATTCATCGACCAGATGCGTGGCCCAAAGCACGGTGATCCCAGTTGCGGTCAGATCATGCACATGCGCGGTGATTGCCGCACGGGCGGGGGCATCCAGCCCGACGGTGGGTTCATCAAGCAACAAAAGCTTCGGGCGGTGGAGCAGCGCGCGGGCAATCTCCATCCGCCGCCGATGCCCGCCATTGAGCTTGCCGACTTTTTCGCCCGCGCGTTCCGCCATGCCGAGCCGGGTGAGCGCTTCTGCAATCCGGCCCTCGGTCTCGCGCCGGGCAAGCCCTTGCAGCGCAGCGAAATAGCGCAGGTTTGCGGCCACGGTCCGGTCTAGGTCATGGGTGGGCTGTTGAAACACCACACCAATCCCCGCCAGCGCCTTGCGCGGCGCGCGCCCCATATCCACGCCCTCCACCGTCACCACACCGGGGCGCGGGCGAATAAGCCCCGTCAGCACCGCCATCAGCGTGGATTTGCCCGCGCCATTGGGGCCAAGAAGCGCGCAAAACCGCCCCGCGGGCAGGGTGAATCCCACCTCATCAAGTGCGAGCTTCGCGCCCCAGCGGTGGCTCAGCCCCGCAACATGGAGCGCAGGCTCATTCAATGGTGATCGCCAGCCGCTGGCTTTCGCCGGTTGAGCCGGGGATCGACAGCGCATAGCTGCCCGGTTTTACCGCGATGAAGGTGATTTTCATCGTGCCGGGATCGTCAAATTCAAGCGAATGCAGCCCGGTGGGGCGCACTTCCAACCCCTCGATCACCACTTCATCGACCCAGATCGCATGGAAAAAATCCGCCCCCGCAAGGCCAATTTCCCCCGAGCCATCCGATGTAATTTCGACCGAGTAATACCCGCCCGAGCGCAGTTCCCACGGCCCGCCCAAAGGCTCGCCCACCGAAAGCATCACCTCGGGCAATTTTGTCCGGTTTGGTGCGGCCATCAGCCCGGCAAGGGGGCGGGCGATCTCATCATCATCGTCCGTTTCGGCCAAAACAGGGGCGGTGGCGAGCCCCGCCACAAGCAGGCAAGAAAGCAAAAAACGCATCGTCTCTCCTTAGTTCGCAGTCGGGCGCGCCGCCGCGCCCCAGGGGAAGCGGCCCACTTTGATCGTGGCAACCGGGGCGAGCGTGGCGACATCTATCGCCGTCACATCGCCCGAAACGCCATTGGTGGTGAAAAGAAGGGTCTCATCAGGCGACAGCGCCATATGCCAGACGCGGCGGCCAACAAGGATGTACTCTTCCACAGAGAAACTTGCTGCATCGACCACGGCGAGATGGTTCGCAGGCCCCAGCGCCACAAAAACCTTGGTGTGATCGGGCGAAAAATGCATCCCAACGGGTTGCAGCTTTTCGGGCCGGATGCCGGGGATTCCAAAGGTGATCTTGCCCTTTTCCATCTGCGTGGCAGTGTCAAAGATCGTCACCGTGCCGCCAATTTCCGAACTCACCCAAAGCTCACCCCCATCGGGGGAAAATTCGGCATGACGCGGGCGCGCATCCACCAGCGTGTTGGCGGTAATTTCATGGGTCGCGGTGTCGATCCAATGCGCCATATTGGTGGTTTCTGAGGTGGTGACCTGCACCTTGCCATCGGGGGAAATGCCCATCCCCTCTGGCTCAATGCCCACATCGATTTGCGCCACCACCTTGCGGCTTTGCGTATCGACCACTGTGGTCACGGCATCGTTTTCATTGGCGATGTACAAAAGCCGATCATCTGGCGCGATCACGAATTGCTCTGGGTCTTCGCCCGAGGGAAGATCGTGCAAAATCTCGCCCGTATCCGGGTCCATCACCTGCACCGCGTCGCTATCTGAGGCACAGATATAAAGGCGTTTGAAATCGCGCGAAAAGGTCACCCCGCGCGGGCGTTCGCCGGTGGGGTAAGTGTGGGTGACTTCAAGCGTTTCCACATCAATCACGCTCACCGTGTCATCGGCCTCATTCGTCACCCAAATTTCATCGGCCAAGGCAGGTGAGGCAAGGAGCGTGGTCAGCAAAAGGGCGCGCAGCATTTAGCCTCCAAAGGCAGTGCAAAGGGTTTCGGGGCGGTCGGGGCCGAGCGTGTCAAGTTCGTTATGCGCGTGCAAAAAGCCTTCAAGCGGCGCGAGCGCGATCACCGCGCGTTCGGTCACCAGCGGGATCGGTTGGCGCATCTGCCCATCCCACGGCCGAAACGACAGCGGACGGCCCAGAAATCCCGCGATCCGCGCTTTTTCTGAGGTCAGATAGGCACGCAGGGCTTCCGGCGTGGCCGATCCCGCGCGGGTGCGCGCATCGGAAATCGCCGCCACCGCCACCCAAGCGGCATAATCTTCGGCGCGCATTTCGCGGCCAATGGCGGCGCGGAAGCGGTCTTGCAATTGCGCGGCACCGTTTTGTTCCACCACGCCCGACCAGCCGCGCGGCACCAATCCTTCCGAGCCCGCAATGGGCCGGGGCAGCCATGTGTTATAGGGCAAATAGCGGGCAAAATCGCCGCGTTCATCGGCCACAAGCAAAATGTCATGTTTGGGCAGGTCTTGGGTGAAAAGCGGCACCTCCGCCGCGCCAGAGCGGCGCATATCGGCGGTAAGCGGCCAGTCTTTTTCCCCGCTCAGGGCAAGGCCAAATTTTGTGAGGCTCGCTTTCAGCGCCTCGGCATAGGCCGCATCTTCGGGTTGGGGGCCAGAGATCAGCGCCAAATCCGTCCAGCGTTTTGCGACCAAAAGCTGCGCCAAAGCATCGGTGCGCATCGCGACCGAGGGCAAGGTGTGCAGCACATTCGCCCGGCAATCCGCACCGCGCAAACGCGTTTCATCGGCGCCAGTGTTGAGGATCAGCGCGCCTTGCGCTTGCGGCAGATCGGCCAAGGCTAGCAGATCCTTTGCCGGGGCGCGGGTGATCAAGATTTGCGCGCCATCGGCCAGCGCGGCTTTTGCAACTTCCAGAAAATCCGCCTCGGGCGGCACGACGGTTTCTTGTAACGCCCAGTCGATGCCCAGAAATTTGCCTGTTTTGGCAATGTCTTTCAGGCTCAGCCGCGCCCCTGCAAGACCAAGGTCGTCTGGGTCGCCTTGCAGGTTTGACAGCACTGGCGGCGGCACAACTTGCCGCTCGATCCAATCCAGCCGCAGGGCCTCGGCCTGCGCCGAAGCGCAAGCCAGCCCCAAAGCCGCCGCTGTTGCCAAAAGTTTCATGTCTCTCTCCCTTCGCGCAGTCCATCCGCCCCCGTGCGCGGGCGCAATACGACCAAGGTCTAGGGAAGCGGCACTGGGCGCCGTGCTAGCCTGCCAAAAGCAACAAGGAGGAAACCATGAAGGCACTTTTTCACACCGGCCTTGGGCTTCTTTGCGCGCTCACCCCCGCTTTGGCTGAGGAGGCGGGCGGAGAGTTGAACCCGCCGGAGATGAGCCTTGAGCGGGTGCTGCGCGACACCGAGCGCGGCGAAGCGTCGATGATGAACTGTGCCTCGGGTTATTTCCTCACCAAATCGGGCGATCATAGCGGCGCGCGCGAAGTGTTTGGCCTTTGTGCCGAAAAGGGCTGGACCGGGGCGATGACATGGATGAGCGCCCTTGAAGATAACGGTCTTGGTGCACCAGAAGACCCGGCCAAAGCGGCGGAATGGGACCGCCGCGCGGCAGAGGCGGGTGACCCGATTGGCCAATTCAACCATGGGCTGGATTTGCTGCGCGGGCGTGGCGGCCCGCGCGATATTGCGGCGGGCCGGGCGCTGGTTGACAGTGCTGCGCAGGCTGGGCTCGCACAGGCGCAGCAGTTGCGCGACGCGGGCTATGATTGGCGCGCGGTGACCCCCGATGCCGA
This sequence comes from Rhodobacter aestuarii, assembly GCF_900156655.1. Classification (GTDB taxonomy): domain Bacteria; phylum Pseudomonadota; class Alphaproteobacteria; order Rhodobacterales; family Rhodobacteraceae; genus Rhodobacter; species Rhodobacter aestuarii. Next base: position 87,659 of record NZ_FTOG01000001.1, read on the forward strand.
TGAAGCGCGCTACTTGCCGCAAGGCTAAGCCCCCGATCTGCGACCAAAGTCTTATGGCGGTCTTGATACGGATCAACCGAGGCTGTGGGGCGCGGACCTAATCTGCACCTGCGCCGAAGACAGGAGACGGACCATGAAAAGAAGCTTCATCCTAGCCGCCGTGCTGGCCCCACTGCTGGTCACGGGGCTTGCCGCAACGGCGCAGGCCGACCCGACGGAGCGCATCAAAGTGGATGCCGGGCGTCAGTTCTTTGATGCCAATTGCCACCGTTGCCACTCGGTCGATGCCGATAAAGCGAGCTATGGCCCACTGTTGGAGGGCGTAGTCGGGCGCCGCGCGGGCACCTTTCCGGGCTATCCCTATTCCAAAGCGCTGCAAGGCGCGGGCTTTGTCTGGACGCCGGGCGCGCTTCGGGCTTGGATGGAAGCCAATGACGAGCTGCTGCCGGGGACGAAAATGCGCCATGTCGGCATCACTGACCCGACGGTGCAAGATTTCATCGTCACCTATCTGGCCAGCTTGCAACCCTAAGCACCGCATCGGGCGGGTCGTAAGACCAATGGACAATACCCGCCCGTTTGCCCCTGCCCGATACTCCTCCAATGCCTGATCTACCCCCTTCCCGAGAGGTGGACAGGACGACAGGGAGGACTACGCGATGAACCGTTTCGTTCTGGCCACGGTGCTGGCCATTTCCTGCATGGGGGCAGTGGGAGGCGCCCAAGCAGAGGTTACCGAGCAGGATCTGCGCGCCGATCAGCAAACCGTGGGCGATGTGCTCACCAATGGCATGGGGCGCGATCTGCAACGCTTCAGCCCGCTGACCACGCTCAACCGCGACAATGTGGAAAACCTCGTTCCGGCTTGGGCCTTTAGCCTTGGCGGCGAGAAGCAGCGCGGCCAAGAAAGCCAGCCGATTGTCTATGACGGGGTGATGTATATCACCGGCTCTTATTCGCGCCTTTACGCGATTGATATCCATACCGGCAAAGAGCTTTGGCAATATGATGCGCGCCTGCCCGAAGGCATTTTGCCCTGCTGTGACGTGATCAACCGTGGTGCGGCGATCTATGGCGACAATGTCTATTTCGGCACGCTCGATGCGCGGATCGTGGCGCTGGATCGCAAAACCGGCGACGTGGTCTGGAACAAGAAAATCGCGAGCTACAAGGAAGGCTATAGCTACACCGCTGCTCCGCTCATCGTGAATGGGCTGGTGATCACCGGCAATTCGGGCGGTGAATTCGGCATTGTGGGTGAAGTGCAAGCGCGCGATGCGGCCACCGGCGAACTCGTTTGGACCCGCCCGGTCATCGAGGGCCACATTGGCACGCTCAACGGCGAGCCTTCCACCATGACCGGCACGCTCAATGCGACTTGGCCGGGGGATATGTGGAAAACCGGTGGCGGGGCCACGTGGCTCGGCGGCGCTTATGATGCCGATACCGATACGCTGGTCTTTGGCGCGGGCAACCCGGCGCCGTGGAACAGCCATTTGCGCAACGCGGGCACCCCGGTTGAAGGCAACACCGGCGACAACCTTTATGCCGCCTCGCGTCTGGGCATTGACCCGGCGACGGGAGAGATCAAGTGGCACTTCCAAACCACCCCGCGCGAAGGCTGGGATTTTGACGGCGTGAACGAGGTGGTGGGCTTTGTCGACCGCGAGGGCAACAAGCGCTACGCCACCGCCGACCGCAACGGCTTTTTCTACATCCTCAACCGCGAAGACGGCAAATTCGTCGCTGCCTATCCCTTTGTGAAAGACATCACTTGGGCGAGCGGGATCGATGAAAATGGCCGCCCGATCTATAATGAAGACAACCGCCCCGGTGCCCCGGATGCGGCGGCCGAAGGCGGCAAGGGCCAGCAGGTCTTTGCGGTGCCAAGCTTCCTTGGCGGCAAAAACTGGATGCCGATGGCCTATAGTCAGCAAACCGGCCTTTTCTATGTGCCCTCGAACGAATGGGGCATGGATATCTGGAACGAGCCGATTTCCTACAAAAAGGGCGCGGCCTATCTGGGGGCGGGCTTCACGATCAAACCGCTCTTTGAAGACCATATTGGCTCGCTCAAGGCGATCGACCCGAACACCGGCGAGGTGAAATGGGAATACCAAAACCCGGCCCCGCTGTGGGGTGGCGTGATGAGCACGGCGGGTGGGCTGGTCTTTACCGGCAACCCCGAAGGCGAATTCATGGCCTTTGATTCCGAAACCGGCGAAAAGCTTTGGTCGTTCCAAACCGGCTCCGGCATCGTCGGCCAGCCGATCACTTGGGAACAAGATGGCGAGCAATATGTCTCGGTCATCTCCGGCTGGGGTGGCGCGGTGCCGCTTTGGGGCGGCGAGGTTGCCAAGCGCGTGAACTACCTCAACCAAGGCGGCACGGTCTGGACGTTCCGTCTGCCCAAACAGCTGGCCAGCGTGAACTGAGCCACACCACTCACGGAACTTTGCGCGCCCGGGGCAACCCGGGCGTCTTTTCGTTTTTCTTGCCTGAACCGCCTCCGAATGCGACCATTGGACAATGTGGGGCAACCGCGCGGCTTGCTAGGTTTGGGTACGAGGATTGGAAGAGTTTACAGGATCGCCGATGACCATGGCCCCCCAAGATGTGCGCCACATAGAATTTCGCTCGGCGTTGATTGTCGACGATCATCCGCTGTTTTGCGATGCGCTGGCGATGACGCTGCAAACCGTGGCAGGGATCGAAGCGATTGCGAATGCCGATTGCCTTGAAAGTGCTTTGGCGCAGGTGGAAGCGGAGGATGCCTCTGCCGATGTGATTGTGCTCGACCTCAATCTGCCCGATGTGAACGGGCTGGATGGCCTCACCCGGCTGCGCCAAGCCGCCCCTGACTTGCCGATTGTGGTGGTCTCTTCCATCGACGACCCGCGCGTGATCCGCGCCGCCATTTCCGCAGGCGCGGCGGGGTTTGTGCCCAAACATTCGCGTCGGGAACTGTTTCGCGCGGCCTTTGCCGCGATTGCGCGGGGCGAGGTTTTCGTGCCCGAACAAACCGGCGACAGCCTTGCCACGGGCGATGGGATGACCGCGCAAGATGAGGCGATCCGGCGGCTGAGCCTGCTCACCCGGCAGCAGGCCAATATTTTGGAACAGATCTGCGCGGGCAAGATGAACAAGCAAATCGCCTATGATCTGTCGATTGCAGAAACCACGGTAAAGGCCCATGTCACCGCGATCATGCGCAAGTTGGGCGTCTATTCGCGCACCCAAGCGGTGTTGCTTGCGCGCGAAGCCAGCACGTCCCCCTTGCCCGAAGCGTGGCGCAAGCCCTAACCTGTCGTTCCACCGCGCATCAGGGAGGAGGCTGCGATGGATCCCAAGACCCCCGCGCCCGATCTGGGCCCGGTGCATGCCTCTGTGCCTGCACATCTGCCTGACCCGCTCGCCGCGCTGGCCGAAGCGCTCGGCCCCGGCCCATTTGCGCAGGTGTTTTTGTTTGCGAGCCCGGAGGCCGATCTAAGCAATTTCGTCGCGCGAGCGCAGGCAGTGTTTGCCCCGGCGCGGACCTGCGGTTGCACCACCTCGGGCGAGATCACGGCGCAGGGCTATGACACCGGGCAGATTGTGGCCTTTGCCCTGCCTGCTGCGAGTTTTGAGGTTGAGCAGGTGGTGATTGAGCATCTGGAGGCGCTTGATCCGCGGCTGTTAATCGCGGATTTGCTGCGCGCCCGCCAAGCTTTGGGGCGCCGCGCTCCGGAATGGACCCAAGAAGTGGCTGTGTTGCTGATTGACGGTCTTTCGGGGCAGGAAGATGCGCTTCTTGGGGCGCTGTCTGGTGGGTTGGGCGCGGTGCCGGTCGTGGGCGGCTCTGCGGGCGACGCCGCCAAGTTTGAACGCGCGCAAGTTTTTGCGCGCGGGGCGCAGCGCGAGAATGCGGCGGTGCTGACCTTGATCCGTTCAGCCCATGAATTGCGGCCCTTTTGTTTTGCGCATCAAACGCCGACCACCCGCCGGATGGTGGTGACGCGCGCAGATCCGGCCAAGCGGCTCGTCGCACGGATCAATGATGAGCCGGCCGCACAAGAATATGCGCGCATGCTGGGCCTCGATCTTGAGCAACTCACCCCCTACACCTTCGCGGCCCATCCGGTGCTGGTGCGGGCGGGCGGGCGGCATCATGTGCGCTCAATCCAGCAAGTCGCGCCCGATGGCGGGTTGATGTTCTTTGCCGCGATTGACGAAGGGCTGGTGCTGACGCTTGCGCGCCCCGGCGATATGGTCGCGCATCTGCGCGGCGCGCTGGAGGATCTTTCCAGCCCGCAAGCCCCGCGCGCGATTTTGGCGTTTGATTGCTTCTTTCGTCGTCTTGAGGCGGAAGGGCGCCAGTTGGGGCGCGCGCTTTCTGAAATTATGGCCGCGCATCAGGTGTGTGGCTTTTCTACCTATGGCGAGCAGGTGGGCGCGATGCATGTGAACCAAACGATGACCGGTCTTGCTTTCTTTGCCCCGGAGGCTGCGCATGAATGACCCTTGCAGCCCCCCGGTTGGCCTAAACGCCGCGCGCGCGCTTTTGGACCGCAATGATCCGCCCGAGCGGCAGACAGAGAAGCTTTTGACCATTGTCGAGGCGCTCATCCGCCGCGCCGAGGAAACCACCGAAGATCGCGGCGCCGCTTGGGCGCAGTTTCAGCGCGCCGCCATGTTGGAAGATCAGGTGCGCGACCGCACCCGCGACTTGGAGCGTGCGCTTGATCTGCTCAATGCTTCCAACGCTCGTCTTGCCAAGGCGCATCGCGAAACAGAGGCCGCGCGGCAAAACCTCGCCTCCGCGATTGAAACCATTCAGGAAGGCTTTGCGCTTTTTGATGCGAATGATGTGATGGTGTTGTGCAATTCGCGTTTCAACGCGCTCTTGCCCGATATTCGCGCGCAAATGCAGCCGGGGCTAAGTTTCACGCAGTATATCGACTGCGCGGCAGGGTCGGCGCATTTGGGGATGCCACCGGGCATGAACCGCGCGGATTGGCGGCGGATGCGGCTCGCGCGGCACCAACAGCACCATTTTATTTTGACCCAGCAGATGGGCGAAGACCGCTGGGTGCAGGTGTCTGAGCACCGCACGCATGAGGGTGGCACGGTGATCTTGCAAACCGAGGTCACGGACCTTGTGCGGCGTGAACGCGCCGCGCGCGGCCAGTTGCGCGATGATCAAGCCGCCGTGCTGCGCCCCACGCTGGAGCACCTTAAAATCGGCGTTTGTCAGTTTGACCTGCGGCTGCATCTTTTGGTTTGGAACGACCGACTCGTTGAGTTTTTGAAACTGACGCCCGGCGCGGTTTGGCCGGGGATGCATTTCGACGAGATCCTGACCCTCTTAAGCGGTCGTTTCACCTTCCCCGGCGGACAAAGCGTGCGGCAATTGTCCGATTGGGTGCGACGCGCCCAGCGCCCAGAGACCTTCCAAATGGAGGTCACGCGCGAGGGCAGCCAAGTCTATGAAATCTTTGCCAAGGAACTCCCCGATGGTGGGTTTGTGCTGTCGCTGGAAGACATTACCCAGATGCGGACGACCTTGGCCGAACTCAGCCGCGCCAATGAAACGCTGGAAGCGCGGGTGACAGAGCGGACATGGGAATTGGAAGACGCGCTGGCGAGTGCCGAACGCGCCAATGCCTCACGCGCGCGGTTTGTGGCAGCGGCAAGCCATGACCTTCTGCAACCGCTTTCAGCGGCGAAACTCTATCTTGCCTCGCTTGGCGATGATGCGCTGACGGAGGCGGCAGGGCGCACGCTTGATAAGGCGCAAAACGCGCTGATGTCGGTCGAGGGGATTTTGGGCGCGCTTTTGGATATTTCCCGGCTGGAATCTGGCCGCGCGGCGATTGAGCCTGCGCCCTTGGCGCTGGGCCCCGTGTTTCGGCAATTGGCTGATGAATTTGCCCCCGCCGCCGCGCTGAAGGGGCTTCGGCTGCGCATTCGCCCAACCGAGGCGATGGTGATCTCGGATCGGGCTTATCTGCGGCGTATCTTGCAAAACCTGATCTCCAATGCGCTGCGCTATACCGAAACGGGCAGCGTTCTGGTGGCGGCACGCAAGCGTGGTGGGCAATGGCGTGTAGAGGTGCGCGATTCCGGTCTGGGCATCGCAGAGGCCGAGCAAGAACTGATCTTTCGCGAGTTCCATCGTGTGGATGCCCATGCCTCAGCTTCTGAGGGGATGGGGCTTGGCCTTGCCATTGTGGACCGGGCCGCCGCTTTGCTCGGCCATCCGCTTTCACTACAAAGCGCACCGGGGCGCGGTTCCACCTTCGCGCTTGATTTTGCCGTAGCGTGCAAACAGCCAAGCCAAGAACCCGAAGCGGATGCGGCGATGGGGCGAGACCCAGAGGCGGGCGATGTTTTGGTGTTGCTGGTGGAAAATGACCCGGAACTTTCGCGCGCCATGGTGCAGTTGCTCGAAAAATGGGGCGCAAGCGTGTTGGATGTCAGCAGCGGTGAAGAGGCGTTGGATTTGATCGCCTCGACCGGGGTGGAGCCGGATCGGCTGTTGATTGATTACCAATTGGGGAGCGGGATTGACGGGTTGGAATGCCTGCAAAAGCTGCAAGATATGCTGGGCCAAGTGCCCGCGCGGCTTGTAACCGCAGATCGCAGCGAGGAAATGCGGGCACGCGCCAAGGCGCTGGGCGTGAGCGTGCTGCAAAAGCCAACCCCCACCGATGCGCTGGAAGAGTTTTTGTTCGGCGCCGTTCCTGCGCGAAAGGCTTGAGGCCTATGTGAAACACCGCGCCAAGAATTGGCGTGAATGAAGGCTAGTCGCGCAGGTGCGCAACCTCCACCAAGGCGCTATGCGCGGCGCAGCCTTGGCCAAGGCGGGAGGTGCCCCGATCCTGTGTCAGCACATTGGGGTTGCCGTTTGGATCAATCTCTTCTCTCGGCCTCCCCATCCACGCCCCAGTCGGCAGCGCCACCACACCTTGCAAGATCGCATCAGACACTTGCGCGCGGGCGCGGCAGGCCCCGCGGGCGTTGAACACGCGCAAAAGATCGCCGGTGTTCACCCCGCGTGCTTTTGCGTCTTCGGGGTGGATCAGCAGCGGGGCAGGGCGCGCGCCTGCCGCATCGGCCAAGGCGCATTCAAGTTGGCTGTGCAGCTTGTCGCCGGGTTGGGGCGAGACAAGATGCAAGGGCGCAGCCTCGGTGGCGGTGCCCAACCATTCTGTGGGGGGCAGCCAGACCGGATGGCCGGGGCAATCTGGATAGCCAAAGCCTGCGATTGTGGCGGAGAAAATCTCAATCCGGCCCGAAGGTGTGGGGAGCGGGTGGTTTGCCGGATCTGCGCGGAAGGGCGCGAAAAGCGTTTGGTTCGGGCCCTCCTCCTCAATCGGCAAGCGCACCCAGTTGCGCGCCTTGAGGTCGTCAAGTGTTGGCACCAGAACGCCCTTTTCCAAAGCCGCGGTGCGATAGTCTGCATAAAGCGCTTCGGTCCAGTCTGCGGCGCTGCGCCCCTCGCTAAAGGTCGTGCCCGCGCCGAGCCGTTGTGCCAAGCCGCAAAAAATTTCGTAATCATCCCGCGCCGCGCCCACCGGCGGGATCAGTTGCGGCATGTGAAAGAGATAGTCATCAAGGTTGGTGCGGCCGATATCTTCACGCTCATAGGGCGTTGTCGCCGGAAAGACGATATCGGCGCGCTGGGCGGTGGCTGTCCACCACGGCTCATTCACAATCACCGTTTCGGGCTTTTGCCACGCGTCATGCAGGGCATTCAGATCTTGGTGGTGGTGATATGGGTTGCCGCCCGCCCAATAGATCAGCCGAATATCGGGGTAGCGCATTTGGTGCCCGTTGAAATCATAGGTCGCACCGGGGTTGCGCAGCATGTCACCGATCCGCGCGACAGGGATGAAGGTGGTGACCGGGTTGGTCAGTTGCGGCAAGGTCATGCCAGACAGCCCCAAGAGCGATTTGCCGACCCCGCCAATCGCCCCATAGCCATAGCCTACACCACCACCGGGCAGGCCGATTTGGCCGAGCATCGCCGCCAAAACGGCAGACATCCAATAGGGCTGTTCGCCATGTTCGGCGCGCTGCAAAGACCATGCGACGGTGATCAAGGTGCGGGTTGTGGCCATACGTCGGGCCAGCGCGCGAATATCATCTGCCACCACTCCACACAAAGGCGCGGCCCAATCGGGCGTTTTCGGCACCCCATCGCTTTCGCCCATCAGATAGGGGCGGAACTGATCGTAACCCACACAATGGCTTTGCAAAAACGCCTGATCGGCCAGCCCCTCTCTTTCGAGCACATAAGCAAGTGCCAGCATCAGCGCGGTGTCAGAGCCGGGGCGCAGCGGCATCCAATCACAACCCGCGGGCGCATCGCCGCGCTGCGGGCCAATGTTGAGGCAATGCATCCCTTTTTCGGCAAAGCGGTCAAACCAGCTCAGCGTTTCATGCCGGGTGATGCCGCCCATGCTGACTTGAGCGTTTTTCGCATTGATCCCGCCAAACATCACCAAGGTTTCAGTGTGCTCTAGGATGGTTTGCCAACTGTCTTGATGCTCATAAAGCAGCGATAGGAAATTGACGCCAAAGACATGCGGCATGATCGCTTGCGCACAGCCGGTGGAATAGCTGCCAAAAGAGGCAATATAGCCGCCGATACTATTGAGAAAGCGGTGAATTTGGCTTTGCGCATGATGAAAGCGCCCGGCCGAGCCCCAACCGTAAGAGCCGCCAAAGATCGCCTCATTGCCATGTGTCTTGCGAATGCGGTCAATTTCTTGCGCCGCGATGTCGAGCGCCTCATCCCATGGAAGTTCGACAAACGGGTCACTGCCGCGCCCTTCGTGCCGCCGCCCCTCAAGCCAGCCGCGCCGAATGGAGGGGCGCGCGACGCGGGACCGGTGATGCACGGCGGCGGGGATCGCTTTGGCAATGGCTGAAGGGGCGGGGTCTTCGACAAAGGGGCGGGTGGCGATGATCCGGTCCGCTTCGACATCCACTTCAAAGGCGCCCCAATGGCTTGTGGTTACCTTAGTGTGCCGCTTTGACTGATCTGCCATTTGCCCGTCTCTTCATGTCTTCCGGCGTCAATCTACCCGGTTTCGCGCAACCAAGGGAAGCGCGGTATGAGGCCGAGACGATGGATTGACGCGCAGACGGGTGGCTTGGCCGCGCGGGTCAGTTGCGCTCTGTCACATCTTTCAAATGGCGCCGCAACAGGTCAACCATGCGGCGCGAACTGAGCCCGTCTTGTTGTTTGAAAGCGACCAGAAGGCGCTCTGTCTCGTCAAGACCTTCTGTATTTTCCAATGTCTTAAGGGTGTCTTGAAAAGCTTGGCTCCGGCAGGGCGATGCCATGCCCCCTAGGCGCATCTGCGCTTTGCGCGCAACGATACGCGCCACAGAAATGCGGCGTCTATACATACTAAACCTCTTGCTTGGGCCCGAATGGCAAGCCGTAATGGGGAAGTCTAGCCATATAATTTTAGCTGTGTCAGCTAACTATTTGCCGCTCGAACAGTTGGCCCCAACCCTGCATGAAAGCGGGCGGAGAGATGGACTTTGTGCAACAAATCTGTGCGGTTGGCCGCCACTTTGCCTTAATCGCGCAAGGCGAGTTCCTGCACCTTTGCCATTGGCTGCCAAAGGTATTCCAACACGGTGCGTTTGCCCGAAAGAATGTCGATCGTGGCGGTCATGCCGGGCAGGAAGGTAACGGGCTTTTCATTGACCAATAGCTCGCCCTCAATCGCCACATCCACCAGATAATAGCTTTGCCCGCCCGCTTGTTCATCGACCATCGCATCGGGGCTGATCCGCGTCAGACGGCCATCGACGGCACCATATTTGGCTGAATCATAGGCGGAAAAGCGAATCCGCACTTGGTCATCGACACGCAGGCTTGAGATGTCTTTGGGCTCAATGCGCCCTTCCACAATCAGCCCTTCGCCGGTGGGCACCATCTCCAGCAACACATCGCCACGATTGACGTAGCCGCCGGGTGTGCGGAAGTTGAGCCGGTTCACGATCCCATCCATCGGCGCGGTGACGACGGTGCGGCTTACCCGTTCGCGCAGTTGCGGCAGCGCTTCTTCCAACTCTGACCGCTCGGCCATCACTTTGGTGAGTTCGTCAATCGCCTGAAGCCGATAGCTTTCGCGGGCATGAGCGGTTTCGCTGTCGATTTCATTGATGCCGGATTGGGCTTGGGCAATCGCCACTTTCGCGCGGTCATGTTCGCCGCGCGCGCGTTCCAATTCGCGCTGCAATTCCAGCAGCCGCGTCGCAGGGGCAATTTTCTCGCGCACCAGTGGCTCCACCACGGTGATTTCTTCTTCCAAAAGCGCCATCGTGCGCGCCATCGCCTCTACCGTCGCTTCGGCGGATTGGCGGTCTTGCACACGTTGCGCGCGGCGTTGTTCGAGCACCGCGATTTGGCCGGCTAAATCGGTCTGCCGGGCGCGAAACAGGCTTTCTTCGCTTTGTGCGACCTCTGGGGAACGGGCGGCCAGATCCGGGGCGACGCTATAGGCTGTTTCGTTCAGTTCCGCCTTCAGCCGGGCCTCGCGCAGCGACAGCGCCGCCTCGCGTTGGCGCGCTTGGTTGAATTCGCTTTCGGCCTCAACCGGATCAAGCTCAAAGAGCAATTCGCCCTTTTGCACGGCAGAGTTCTCCGCAACATAGCGGCGCAAAATCACCCCGGCTTCGGCGGCCTGCACAAGCTGGTTTTGCGCGGCAGAGACCACGCGGCCGGTGCCACGGGTGACATTGTCGAGTTCGGCAAATTTGGCCCATGTCAGAAGCGCCACAATCAAGACAAGGACCACCGCCAAGATCGCTGAGCCGCCAAATCCCTCGCGCCCCGCCATTTGTCGCGACAGTGTTTTGAAATCAGCCTGAGACATGGTGCCCCCTAACGCTGCGCGGCGCGCAGCTTATCGGGGGTGGTGTCGGCGATCACCGCCCCCTGATCGATCACCAGCACCCGGTCCACCATATCAAAGAGGCTATTGCGGTGCGTCACGGCCACCACCGTGCGCCCCGCCGCCCAACCGGCCAAACGCTCCAGAACCACGCTTTCGGTGGCGCGGTCCATCGCGCTTGTGGGCTCATCGAGCAGCAACATATTGGGGTTATGGAGAAGGGCGCGGGCAAGGTTGATGGATTGGCGCTGCCCGCCCGAGAGCCCCTCGCCACGCTCTTTCACGGCCATGTCATATCCCTGCGGATGGCGCCCGACGAAATCATCAACCCCGGCCACTTTGGCGACCTGCAAAAGATGGGCGTCATCATATTCGTAAAAGCCCATTTGCAGGTTTTCCTTGAGCGTGCCGGAAAAGAGCCAGCTGTCTTGCAGCATCACGCCAAGATTGCGGCGCAGGTCCGACCGGTCGATCTGGCGCAGATCAACGCCATCAATCAAGACCGAGCCCTCTGTCGGCTCCACTAGCCCCGCAAGCAGCCGTAAAAGCGTGGATTTGCCAGAGCCCATGCGGCCCACCAAAGCAAGCTTTTGCCCGGCTGGGATCTTTAGGCTCAGATCGCGCAGGACGGGGGCTTTTGTGCCGGGGAAAGTGTAGCTCACCCCACGCAGCTCAATCTCGCCGCGCAAAACGGGGCGGCTGAGCCGGGGGGTGGTTGTTGCCTCGGGCGTTTCACTTTCGGCCATGAAGGCCGACAGCGAGCGATAGGCTTGCCGCGCCGCATTGGCGCGCGACAGAGCGGCGGCCAATTGCGAAAGCGGCGCCAAAGCCCGCCCGCCAAGGATCACGGCGGCAATCATCGCCCCCATCGTGATGCTGCCTTCTTGGATCAGGAAAACGCCAAAGAAGATGGTCGCCACCTGCGCGAGTTGCTGGGTCGAGCCCGCCGAGTTGATCGCCAGTTGCGACAGCATCCGGTTGCGAAAGCCCAGATCGGATTGGGCGTCGACCGCTTCTTCGAACCGGCGCCGCATCAGCCGCCCCGAGCCTGTCGCCTGCACCGTTTCCAGCCCGTTCAGCGTTTCGACAAGCACCGCTTGTTTTGACATGGCGCTGGTCATGGTGCCTTCGGAGATGCGCGCCAAGAAAGGTTGCAGCACCAGCCCGACGCCAATGACAACCGGCACGGCGACGAAATGCACCAGCGCCAAGGGGCCAGCGATCATCCAGATCACCCAGATGAAAAAGAAGATGAAGGGCAGATCGACCACGGCCAAGAGCGTGGCCGAGGTGAAAAACTCGCGCAAAGTGTCGAATTCGCGCACGATGCTGGCCATCGCGCCCGAGTTGCGCACTCGTGTATCGAGCCGCATCGACAAGATCCGCTCGAAGATTTGCCGCGACACGCTCAAATCGGCGCGCTTGGAGGCATGATCGACAAACTGCCCCCGGAGCGTCTTGATAATAAAGTCAAAAGACAGCGCGATCAGCACGCCGATGGTGAGCGCGATCAGGGATTCTGTGGCGGCATTTGGCACGACCCGGTCATAGACGACCATCGTGAAAAGCGAGACGGAGAGACCAAGGAAGTTGGTCACCATCGCCGCAATGATCACTTGCGCAAAAAGCCAGCGGCTTTGTTTGAGCGCGCCCCAAAACCAGTCGCCATTGCGTTGGGGCGAGGCGCTGCCTTTGCGAGACAACAGGAAATAGGGGGAGAGCAGGCTGCGCCAGAGGTCTGCGGGCAGCACCTCTTCGGGGCTTTCCCCCTCGAATCGGATCACGCGCGCGCTGCCGTCTTTTTCAATCGACACGATCAGCACCGCATGTTGCGCAGCGTCAAAGCCAATCGCCGGGCAATGGCCGGGGCGCAGATCGGCAGGGGGCATTTCGCCAAAGCTTGCGTCATGGCCCAGATGCGCCAGCGCGGAAACGGCGGCGCGCGGGTCAAACCGCTCGCCCACAAGGTCTGGCAAATCGCGCACTGCACCCTCGGAAAAGGCTTTTCCCGAGAGCGCGAGCAGCTTTTGCACGGCCAAGATCAGCGTTTTTTCCGCCATTGGGTCTGAGGTTTTCGCGCTTTGCGCATCCTCCGCAGAGAGGCTGGTCACAGCGGTCATCTGCGGCGCTCCTTCATGCTTGGCGCCAAAGTCATGGGGCGTCCACCCCAACAATCTGCGCCAGATCACCGGTGCCCGCGGCAATCTCGATCTGCGCCAGCATGAGCGCGGCCTGCGTTGTGATCTTGCGTTCCTCGGTTTGGTAGGCTTCGACCTCGGTCGCGATCAGGGCCCCCAGATCGGATTGCCCGGTGGCGATCTGAGACCGCGCTGTGCGTGCGTGTTCGGCCAGCAGCGTGGCCTTTTGCGCCAGAAGGCCCGTTGTGCTGTGCAGGGTTTGCAGTTGCGCAACGGCGGCGCGATGTTCTGCCCGCGCGCTGCGTTGCGCATCGGCCAAGGCCGCTTCGCGCGCGGCGACGGTTTGCGTGCTGGCCTCTAGCTGCGCCTTGCGGCGCCCGCCATCGTGGAACGTATAGCGCAGTCGGACCCCCGCCATCACATCCGAACTGTCGTCGCTTTGCATGGGCGTGGTCGCACCCACCTGCACGCTGACTTCGGGCCGGAACCCGGCTTGGGCTGCCGCAACGCCCGCCCGCGCGGCAATCAAGGCTGCGGCGGCGCGTTGCAAAATTGGCGCCTGCCGCCACGCATCTTCGCGCTGGGCTTGGCGCAGTTTTTGTGACGGCAATTGTGCCGCGCCAAGCCGTGCGGGGGCGGCCCCAAAGCGCTGTTCGAACCGGATCCGTGCATCGGCAAGTTCTGCGGCAAGATCGCGGCGCATCAGCTTGACATCAAGCGCTTTTCCTCGCGCCGTATCTAGCGCGCTACGGTCAAACGTCCCGGCACTCGCCAGCCGTTCGATTTGACCGATCATCTCATCCATCTGCGCAGCCCGACGGTCGAGCGCGGCAAGCCGCGACGCCGCCGATTGCCAATCAATCCAAGCGCGCGCGGCCTCTAGTAAAACCGCGTTTTCCTGCACCCGCCGCTCTGCCCGGGCAACAAGGGCTTCGGCGGTGCTGCGATCCACCTGCGCGGTGCTGGCGCCCCCATCGTAAAGCAGTTGCGTCAAGGTCAGATCACCACTCGCCCCAGTGGTCTTGTCGGGGGTGGTGCCGCCATGTTCTTCGATCCGGCCCGCCATTGCCGAGCCCGTAAGTTGCGGGCGCCGCCCACTTTGGGCCACCGCAATTTGCGCCTCTGCCTGTGCTTCGCTGGCCCGCGCTGCACGATAGCCGGGATCGGCCAGCAAGGCATTGCGCAGCGCGGTGGTGAAATCTTGCGCCACCTTGCCCGAAAGTGCGGTGGTCGGCGCGGGCTCTGCAATCCCAGCAGCCAGCCGCATATCTATTTCTGATTGCATCAGTTGCAGCCCGTCGGTCTGCGGCGCACAGGCCGCAAGCACCAGCGCGCCGGTCATCAAGCGTATTGCGCTGTGCATGTCTTACCCTTTCACCGCCGCAGTTTTGGCGACCTCGGCCTTCAGCGCGGCCAGATAGGTTTGCCGGGCGGTCTGGAAGGCAAGCACCTCGCCCTGCAAGCGCCGCAACTGCTTTTCGACGAAATCGAGATTGGCCAGATGCGCCTTGCCCAGATCGCTCAGATCCTCTGAATTGAAATCGAGATCCTCTATCTTGATGCGTGGCATGCGCCCCCTCCCGGAGCTTTAGAAGTCATCAAGGAGCCGCGACAGATCGACCCCCGACTGTTGTTTGACCACCTCGGCGCGCAACTCGGCCAGATAGGCGGCGCGCGCCTTCAGCAGCACCTCGCGCATCCGCAGCCGCTCATCAAGGTGATGTTGCACCTGAGCAATCTGCTTGGCCAAGGCTTGGCCGCCCGTGCTCAGATGCGCGATCTCGTAGTCCTGCCCCTCAAGCGTGATCTTGTCGCTCATGTTTCGGCACGGCTCCATGCGCGCGTATTGGGGGCGGTACAGGGCATCAAAACACCTTCGCCAGAAGAGCAAGGTTCACGGCCCGGTCGTAGCGGCTTGCGGTGTAATCCAGCCGCAAACGCATCTCGCGCCCATCGCCCAGTTGCGGAACCGCGACCCGCCAACTTGCCGCAAGCCGGGCCTGCGGGAAGGTGCGGGTCAGCGTATCGGTCATGTGCCAGCTGCCCATATCTGTTTTCAGCTTGAGCCGCTGATGCGTCACAAACAGATCGGCCTCCAACTCCATCCAAGGTTTGGGGGCCCAAGTGGCATAGGGACCGACAGACAGATCCCAGCCCGTCAGGCGCGCCTGCGTGGGATCGGTGAAATGCACCGCCCCGACGTAAAACCCTTCCGGATAATTCACCTTGCCAGAAACGCTGTGGAGTTCTCCGGTAAGGCCAAAGCGCATTGCGCCAGTCTCTCGCAAGCCCTGCCGCGCGGCCACAAACAGCGTTGGGCGCACGCGGGTATTGCTTGGGGTGCTGCTCTCTGAGCCAGAGGTGGAGAAGCCGAAATCACTGCCCGCGCCCCCAGAGCCAGAGGTCGGAAGGCGGAGGTCAGACGTGGCCCCCAAAAACAGCTCGAAAGCGCCTGCGGGTTTCCCCGCAAGCGCCAGAAGGATTGTGCCGATAAGGCAGGCGAAATTCAGTCTCATGAAGTGGCAAGCACCTGACTGTCGAGGAACCCACCCGCGAAGCTTGAAAGATCATCCGCTTCCAAGCCCACAAGCGTGATCGCCCAATCTTCACCGGGGTTGCTCAGTTCCGTCACCGGGGTGGTGCCGTCATCTGCAGTGTATTCGGCGATGAGTTGGCTAGGATCGCCCGGACCGACCTGCGAGTCTTGAACAGCTGCGAAGAAATCAGCGATTTTGTCGACATCCAGCGACAACACGCTATCGCCCGCGATGCTGTAGTCGATGCTAAGTGCGAGCGCATTGATGCCATCATCCAAATCGCCAAGATAGTCTTGGATATTCGAGAGGATGTCATGAAGCGCGACATATTCTGCTTCGGTTAGCCAGTTGCCAAAGCCATCGAAACCCCAGCCGTCAATATAACTGGGTTCTCCGCTTAGCTCCGGATCGATTCCGCCTTCCCACGTTTCGCTCCAGCCTAGGATATTGCTCTCTTCATCAATCCAATAATAACCGGAAGAGGGACCGTCTCCGTACTCGTAATACGTTGAGGTGAAATGATAAAAGATAGAGAGTTCCTCGTAAGTCTCCGTGTAGTTAACAGTCGTATCTCCGATCTGTTGCTGGCCCGGGTTCCATTCTCCTGATTCCACATAGAACCCGGCCATGGCGGCATCGATGAAGGCTTCGGCGCCACCTGCGGCGTCAATCATGCCCTCGATCAAGCCGGGCAGGCCATCGACCGCAATCGTGAAGACATGATCGCCTAGCGTATATGTCAGGCTCTGTGCCGTATCGGTGCTGTCAAGGCTGACGGTGGCAAGGGTTGTGCCCTGTGCCATCATCGAAATGCCGGTCATGTCGATCAGGTCATTGAGCCCAGAGAGCAGGGTCAAGGCCCCGTCCAGATCGGTTGCGGAGGGGTCCAACGCAACGGTTTCGATCGTCTCCCAAAGCGCAATATAATCAACGATCTGGTTGCCGAAGCTGCCGTTGAGCACCAGCGTATCCATTTGGCCCGTGGTCACGCCTTCAATGAAGAACTCCATCCCATTGGCGGTATTGGACAGTGAGGCCAGAAGATCGCCATTTGAATCTTTAATCTCCATGGACACAAAGCCACCCGAAATCGTCAGATCATTGAAGTCACCGCTCGCACTAAAGTTTTGAATGGTGGTGATCAGGCTTTCAACGGAATCGGGGTTGAAATTGACGAAGTTGAAGGCGACGGAATTGCCCGAAATATTGCTTGTGACCGTAATCCCGCTAGAGGACACGGTGGGCGACAAGTCGTCCAAACCGGTGCTGAAGATGTCATCAAGAACCATGCTCCACGCCGGGTAACTTGCAAAAAACTCGGCGGTCGCCCCTTCAACAGTTGAGAGAGCCGCCTCATAACTTGCGCCCGCCGTTGCGAAAAGCGTAGTATCCACCGTCAGATGTACCAGCGGATCGACATTGGTGAGGCTCACCGTCACATCCTGACTGTCGCTCAGCCCGCCCTTATCTGTCGCCACAACGGTAAAGCTATATTCCGATTTGGCTTCATAATCCGGATAGGGCGCCTTTCCGCTAAACTCGATATCGCCGCTGTCTTGATCAATATGGAAGTACTTTGCATCCACCCCGGTGAGCGAGAGGGTGACCTCGTCGCCGCGATCAACATCGCTCGCCAGAGCGTTCAGGACGTAGGTATCTCCGTCAAGGTCCTCAGATAGGGTCACGCTCTCGGCCGAGAGCATCAACTCCGGCGCTTCATTGACATCCTCAACCCAAATCGTGACGAAGCTAGGACGCGCCAACTGCCCGTCTGCCTGCGTCGCAATGACCGTCAGATTGTATTGCTGTTCGGTCTCGTAATCCGGTGACACTTTAAAGCTGATTTCGCCGGTGGACTGGTTGATGCTGAACGCGTCCGGATTGGTACCAAGAAGCGAATAGATGATGCTTTGCCCTTCCGGGTCCTCGGCCAAAGCTGTCGTCACGAGCAAATCCGTGGTGTTCTCGTCAACGATGACGAATTCGTCCGGCGTGACTGTCCAAACGGGGCGCTCGTCCACATCCTGAACGGTGATCGTCACGTTCTCGCGGGTTTCATTCACACCATCCGAGACGACAATGGTCAGCGCATACTGATCTTGCATTTCATAGTCAGGAGGCGTGTTCAGGGCCACAGACACTTGGGCGGAACCGCCATATCCGCCAACATTCTCCGCGATTGCGGTTGGGCCGAGCGAGAATGCATCTTTATCGTCCCCTTCCAGCGCGAAGGTTAGGCCAGTGCTATCTTGATCGATGGCCGAGACCGTGAAGCTGAAATCAATCGTATTTTCATCGACCTCCGTGGGCGAGATCGCGGTGATCTCTGGCGCTTCCGGTACATCTTCCACGGTAACGGTGATGTCGCGCGTAACCGTGTTTGCTCCGTCAAACACGCTCACGGTAACGCTATAGCTGTCTTTTGCCTCGTAATTGGGCGAGGCTTTGAAGCTGATCGCGCCCGTCGCGCTATCAATGGTGAAGGCCGCATCATCGGCGCCCGAAAGCGCATAGGAAAGGGTGGCACCCGCGTCTTCGTCCGTTGCCGTTGCGTCTACCAAAAACAGATTGGTGGTGTTTTCCGCCACCGAGAGCGCGCTTTCCCAATCGTCAAACACCGGGGCGTCGTTGACGTCAGTGATGGCCACGCTCACGGCTTGGTCGACTGTACCACCGTTTCCATCGCTGGCGGTCACCGTGAAGCTGTAGCTCGCCTGTTCTTCATAGTTGGGCGTATCTTTGAAGCTGATTGCGCCTGTCGCCGCATCAATGGTGAAGGCGCTCGCATCATCGCCCGAAAGCGCATAGCTGAGCGTATCGCCATCTTCATCGCTGGCTTGTGCCGTGACCAAGGCCGGATCGGCGATGTTTTCATCAACGGTCAGGTTGCTTTGCCATTGCTCCATCACGGGGGCATCATTGGCATCTGTCACCGAAACGGTGATCTCTTGCGTCTCGGTGGCAATGCCGTCTGTGACTTCGACCTGGATTTTGTAGGTTTTTTGCGTCTCGTAATCGGGGGAGCCGTTGAAGCGGAGCACACCGGTCGCGGCATCAATGGTGAAAGCATCCGCGTCACCGCCCGAGGTGAGCGCATAACTCAGCGTATCGCCATCTTGGTCGCGCGCCGTGACCGTGACGACTTCTGCGTCGACAGTATTTTCGGCGATTTCGGGGCTGCTATCGAATTTTCCAAAGCGCGGCGCGTCATTGGCGTCGGTGATCGTCACGGTCACTTGGCGCGCGGTGCTTTCCAGACCATCATCGGCGGTAACGGTGAAACGGAAGCTCGCCTTTTCTTCGAAATCCGGTTGGTCGAGGAAGGTCACTTCGCCGGAGGCTTCATCAATGAAGAATTTATCCGCATCGGGGCCCGTCAAGCCGTAGGTGATCGTATCACCATCGGCATCGGTCGCGGCTGCGGTCAAAACGACAAGCGTGCTGGTATCTTCCGAGACCGTCACCTGACCGCTCCAATCCGTCATTTCAGGGGCGGCGTTGGTGGCAATGTCTTCCACCATGGCGGCGGCAACCCCATCATCCCCAAGAGGGATATTCCCTGAGCCGGATTGATTTGCTTCAGCCAAAGCTGCGGCTTTGGCTTGTTCAATCAACTCAACAACCAGTTGATAGGCTGGGACCATCTCGCCATCACCCAAATCTGTGACGGCCGCAATTTGCATCAAGACTTCTTCGAGGGCATTGATCAGGTCAGCTTGCAACCCCGAAAGAACTTGGTGTGTTACGCCACCTTCGGCTTCTTGCACCACTTCCTTGGCGAGCAGATCGTCAATCACCTGATAGATCATCGCGCCGATCGAGTCAAAATCGTCGTCCAATCGACCGGCCACGACTTCTTGCACAAGGTCATATGCGGTTTCGCCTTCAAGGCCTGCGGCTTCCAGTACGGCGGTCAAGGTATCAACAATCGCCATGATCTGTTGGGCGCGGCCTTCCGCCACCAACGCGAGGGTGGGGTCGGTTCCGTCCGCATAGGGGTTGAAGGTCGTCGGATCGAATTCCCCTGCCTCAAGCCCCAAAAGCGTGCCCAAAGCGTCTGCGGACCAGCCCTCTTCTTGCATCATCGTGGTATAAGCGCTGATGACGGTCGAGCCAGCCGGCGCGGTAAAGGTCTCGCCCTCGCCGTACACTCGGCCCGAGGTGGTATCGACCGCGCCTTCCAGATTGGCGATGATGGGGGCGCCGGGGTCGATGTCGCCATCGGCCAGCAGGAAGCTCCCGTCGGAGCCGGTGATGCCATAGGCTTCACCTTCGTCGAAGACACCGTTGTCGTTGTTATCCGAGAACACAAAGGCCCCTTCCACCGGGCCCTTCACAACAACGCCGCTGGTTCCGTTGGCCGAAGACCCGGAGCCGCCGCTGCCTCCGCCTTGACAAGCGGCCAAGGCGAGCACCGAAACCGTCGCCATGCCGCCTTGGGCCAGTCGACGTTGCGCCTTGAAAGGGGTGGGGCGGGCGCGCAGTGCGGACCCGTCTGTTTTGGCTGCAACGATCGGTTCGATCGAAGAGAAAAGCGCGAACTGATCCGCAGCCACGGTGATGCGGTCAAAAGTGACGGTGTCTTTCATCGAACGAATAGCCCCCAATAAACTTAGGGCAGCAAAAGGCCGCCCTTAGATACTGGTCAAATTCTGCACCTCGCGCGGCGCGCCACTCGAATTCTTTCGACAGCCGGAAATCGGCCTAATAGCAATTGTCGCGCACCGCGGCCCCTCCCGAGCAGCCAAAGGTTTACGCAAAATCAACCATCAACATAATTGTGAGGGTTCTTGATTCCTGTCAATTACTGAAAACCTTAGTTTATGGGCCTTTTCTGCCTGCTTGCCACCCATTGGTTGAGCGGCTGTTCTCTGGCAAGCGCTAAGGCGGAATCGCTTGGCAGTGCTTGCGCGCCTGTCCGTCCATTCCCCAACGGGGGAATTGTGGGCATGGCTTTGAAACGCCACGCTAGGCCCGTCGCACCGACGCCAAGGGGCCGCAATGGGGCGGTTGCCTGCTTTTGTGGGCCATAAACCCGTTACAGATTCGCGGTAAACCTTTGCTTAATATTTGGAGCGCTCGGGATTTTCCTTCGCTCTAGCACCGCTTCTAACGCGCAACCCGCTGGCTTGCGTAAATCAAACATATTGCGAGGGATAACATGGTTCGTTCCGTCACGCAGGTTTTCATCAACGAAATCCATTACGACAATTTGGCAGGTGACGAGAACGAGTTCGTCGAGATTGTCGGTCCGGCTGGGGCCGACCTCTCAGGTTGGTCGCTGGTTCTGTACAACGGCAATAACGCCAGCAGTGGGGCGGCTTACGTTACGATTGCACTGTCCGGTAGTCTTGCCGATGAGGGCGCGGGCTATGGCACCCGGTCTTTTGCCGCGTCAGGGCTTCAAAACGGCCCCCGCGATGCGATTGCCTTGGTCAATGCCTTGGGCGAGGTGGTTCAGTTCCTCAGCTATGAAGGTGAAATGACCGCCGCAGATGGCCCGGCGGCGGGGCTGAACTCGAGCGATATTGGCGTTGCGGAAACGGGCAACACGCCTGTGGGGCAGTCCTTGCAGCTTACGGGCACAGGGGCGGTCTATGAAGATTTCAGCTGGACCGCGCCAGCGGTGAACTCTGCGGGAACGATCAATGCCGGGCAGAGTTTCGTGGGCGGCGCCGTGACGCCGGTATTTTCAATCGCTGATGCGCAGGTGACAGAGGGCGATGCGGGCACCGTCGAGATGGTCTTCACCGTCACGCGCAGCGATGCCACGGGCAGTGCAACGGTCGATTGGGCGAGTGCCGATGGCACCGCGCTTGCGGGCGAGGATTATGTTGCCGCTGCGGGCACTATTAGCTTTGCCGATGGGGAGGCCGAACAGCAGCTTCGTGTCACCGTCACTGGCGACACGGTGCGGGAGGCGCATGAAACCCTCACCGTCACGCTGTCAAATCCTTCGGCGGGCTCTGGCATTTCGGTGGCGACCGCGACAGGGACGATCTTGAATGATGAGATCACCCTGATCTCTGAAATTCAGGGAACGCCGACGACGCAGGGCACGAACCTTGTGAGCGGCAATGACAATGGCGATGCCAGCCCGTTGCTGGGGCAGACCGTCACTGTTGAAGCGATTGTGGTGGGGGATTTCCAAAACGGCGATGCCGACACGGCGCGCAATCTGGGGGGCTTTTACCTGCAAGAAGAAGATACCGATGCCGATGGCAATGCGCTGAGTTCGGAAGGGATTTTCGTCTACGACGGCAGCTTTGGCACCGATGTGCAAATTGGTGACAAAGTGCGCGTCACCGGTGTTGTGGGGGAATATTTCGGCCAGAGCCAGATTGGTTCGGTCAGTTCGGTGCAGGTACTTTCCTCGGGCAATACGCTGCCCACAGCGGCGGTGATTACGCTTGGTGGCGATGTGAGCTTGGCCCAAGATGGGGGCTATCAGGCCGATCTGGAGGCCTATGAAGGGATGCGCGTCACCGTGGCCAACACGCTGACGATCACCGAGCAATATAACCTCGACCGTTTCAATGAGATGACCCTGTTTGATGCCAACGGGTTTGAACAGACCGGGCCGGGGGGCACGACCTTGGTGGGCGCGCGGCCGTTCCAATATACCCAATTCAATGACCCCGATGCGGCGGGCTATGATGCTTATCTGGCCGCGGTCGCTGCACGCCAGATCGTTTATGATGATGGGCTGAACGCGCAAAACCAAGCCATTGACCTGCTGGACGGGCTGCAAGGCTATTCCGCGGCCACCGCGCCGTCGATGGGGGATACGATCACCGATCTGAGCGGGGTGCTCGATTATCAATGGGCGGGAAATTCTGCCTCTAGCGCGACGTGGCGCATCCGTTCCACCGAAGATGGCGAGAATACCTTCGAAGATACCAATGCCCGCCCTGATGCGGTGGCGAGTGTTGCGGGTGACATCAAAGTTGCCAGCTTCAACGTGTTGAATTTCTTCACCTCGATTGATGGCAGCGGCGTTGAGGGCGTGGGGGAGACGCTCGACCAGCAGGCCCGTGGGGCCGACAGCACCGAAGAATATGACCGCCAGTTGCAGAAATTGGTTTCGGCAATCTCGGGGCTTGGGGTCGATATCATTGGCTTATTGGAGTTGGAAAACGACTTCTTTGATGGCGGCTTGGCCCCGGCTGATGGCATGGCGCAAGGGGATCGGGGCATTGCCATTGCCGCGCTGGTGGCCGCACTGAATGCCGCCGAAGGCAGCGAGGTTTGGGGATGGGTTGATCCCGGCCAAGAGTTCGCCGGGGATGATGCCATCGCGGCAGGGATGATCTACCGCACTGACAAAGTGATGTTGGCTGCGGGCACCACCACCGCGATCTTGACCGATGCCGAGGTCGATCCGGGGCTGATCGGCCAAAGCACGGTTGGCGGTATCTTTAATGGCGACAGCACCTCGCGCGCGCCGATTGCCGCGACCTTCGCGACGCTGGAGGGCGACGCGGAAATGACCGTTGTCGTGAACCACTTCAAATCGAAGGGGGGCACTGGCATGGGTGCGGATGCCGATGCGGGCGATGGCGCGGGCGCGTTTAACAATCAGCGCCTGCTGGCGGCACAGGCGCTTGATGCTTGGCTCGACACCAACCCGACCGGTTCGGCGACCGAAAACCTGCTGCTTTTGGGGGATTTCAACGCCTATGCCTCGGAAGATCCGATTGCCTATCTGACTGGCTACGCGGGCTTTGTGAACGTGGTCGCGGAATTTGTGGAGGCGGGCTATTCCTACCTCTTTGATGCGATGCTTGGCACGCTTGATTACGCGCTGGCCTCGGTCTCTCTCTTCAATGCCATTGTCGGTGCGGCGGAATGGAACATCAACGCCGATGAGGCCGACGCGCTTGATTACAACCTCGATTATGGCCGCGACGGCAGCTATTTCGATGGCACCGATCCTTATCGTGCCTCGGACCATGATCCGCTGATCCTTGGCATCGCGCTGCCCGAGAGCCCGCTTGAGGTCACGACTTATGCCGGGCCAAGCTACACGGGCGAGATTGCCGCGACCGGTGCGCTCAATGCGACCCATCTGGCGTCGCTCACCCTGAACGGGGCCGAGATTGCGGCCTTTACCGCCAATACGCTGATCGTCTCTTCGGGGAACGGGCTGCAATTGGTCGATATCACCGATATCGCCGATCCTGCGACCCCGGCCCCTGTGATGTCGATTGATCTCGTGACCGATTTTGGCCTGACGTCGAATGATGTTTCCTCGGTTGCGGCGCATGGTTCGCTGATCGCTGTGGCGGTCATCAGCGCCGATCCGACCGCGCCGGGGCAAGTGGCGATCCTCAATATCGAGACCAACGCGCTTGGGATCTACACCACCGGCTCGCATCCCGATGCGGTGACCTTCTCGCCCGATGGCACCAAAGTCCTTGTGGCGAACGAGGGCGAACCGGTGGATATCGACACGTTCAACCCCAAAGGGGGCGTGACGGTGATCGACATTTCCGCCGGGGCAGATGCCGGTGTGGCCACGCAGGTCGATTTCACCGCCTTTGACGGCCAAGAAGATGCCCTGCGCGAAGCGGGTGTTCGGATCTTTGAAGGCCAAAGCGTTTCGGATGATGTGGAGCCCGAATATATCGCCGTGTCGAAAGACGGGCTGACGGCGATGGTCACGCTGCAAGAAGCCAATGCGATTGCGGTGCTGGATCTGACCACCAACACTTTCACCCAGATCATTCCGCTCGGCGGCAAAGATTTCTCGGGCTTGCTCGCCGATTTCTCGGATAAAGACGGCGGGATCAACCTGACCACGGGCAACCCGGTGATCGGCCAGTTCATGCCCGATGCGATTGCCTCTTATCTCGGGCTGGATGGCAAGACCTATTACGTGATCGCCAATGAGGGCGATGATCGCGATGATTTCGTGTCCGTGGATAGCGCGCGGCTGAAAGACCTCGACCTCGATGATGCCACTTATCCCGATGAAGCCGCGCTTTTGGCGGATGAGGCGCTGGGCCGGCTCAATGTCTCGTCCTCTGGGCTGCTCAATGGCGACACCGATGGCGATGGTGATATCGACCAAATCCTGACCTATGGTGCGCGGTCCTTCTCGATCCTTGATGAAACCGGCGCGATGATCTTTGACTCGGGCGATGCGATTGAACGCATCATCGCCGAGCAATTCCCGGGGCTTTGGGATGATGGCCGCTCGGATAACAAGGGCGCCGAGCCCGAGGGCGTGACCATCGGCGTGATTGGCACCCAGACCTATGCCTTTGTCGGGCTGGAACGCGCAAACACTACGCTGATCTTTGATGTCACCGATCCGGCAGATGTCAGCTTTGTCACGGCCGCAGGCACTGTGGGGGACACCAGCCCAGAAGGGACGCTCTTTATTCCGGCGGTGGAAAGCCCGACCGGCACCGCGCTTTACGTGGCCAGCAACGAAGGTTCCGGCACGATTGGGATTTATCAGATCGAGGAAAACACTGCGCAAACGGCGACCTTGCACGTGAGCGAGGTGTGGGTGGGCCAAGAAGGCGAGGATCTGACCGCTGATTGGTTTGAAATCGTCAATACCAGCGACATTGCCTATGACGCGGCGACGATGGGTTCCCTCTATTACGATGACGACAGCGCCGATCCTGCGGCGGCAGATATGGTGGAAGGTCTTTCCACCTTGGCACCGGGGGAAAAGGCAATTGTGGTGATTGGCACCGAGGCTGACGCGTTCCATTTTGCGCAGGTTTGGGGCAATAGTATCGACCTTAGCGCGGTGCAGATCGTTTGGACCGATGGGGCTGGCCTTGGCCAAAACGGCGATACCGTCACCTTGTGGATGGGCAACCCGCAGCAATCTGGCACGCTGATTGAAAGCGTGGTTGTTCCGGGGCCGGTGGTCAGTGGCGCGTCCTATGATGTGTTGCTGGGGGCAGAAAGCACTGTGGGCAATGCGTCGGGGGCTGTGGCGACAGACCGGACGGCGGGCACAGATGGCACCGAGCCTGCGGTGGGCTCGCCCGGTCATATTGTGGGGGAGGCGGCGCCGCCCGCGCAAAACTTCACCCTCGAACTGCTGCATTTCTCGGATCAAGAAGCCTCGACTTCGGCGCTTGCGGATGCGCCGCGGCTTTCGGCGGTTCTCAATGCGCTCAAAGCGCAGGATCTGGGCAATGACGGAGTGGCCGATAACACGCTGGTGCTTTCCTCGGGGGATGCCTATCTCGGTTCGCCCTTCTATACCGCCTCGGCCAATGTCTTTGGCTCAAACGGGATCGCCGATATCTTGATCCAAAACGAGTTGGGCGTGCAGGCGATGAGCCTTGGCAACCACGAGTTTGACTTCGGCACCGCCAATCTGGCTGGTCTGATCTCTGGTTCGGCTAGCGGCTCCGATCTGGATGGCAATGACTTCACCGGCGCGGCCTATCCCTACCTTTCCACCAACCTCGATTTTTCGACCGATGCAAACCTTGCGCCCCTTGAAGTGACGGGCGGTCAGGCACCGCAAGCGGGCACGGTGACCTCCTCGGTGGTGCTCACCGTCGATAGCGCGCAAACCGGCACCACGGAATTGATCGGCGTTGTCGGGGCGACCACGCCGACCCTGGGGCGGATTTCCTCGCCCGGCGGGGTGGGTATTTCGCCAGACAGCTTTGATAACCAACCGACGCCCGCGCAATTGGACGCGCTTGCCGCCGAAATTCAGGCAGAGGTCGATACGCTGCTGGCGGCCAACCCCTCGATGAACAAGGTGATCTTGCTCGCCCATATGCAGATGATCGGCATTGAAGAGGCGCTGGCGACCCGGCTCTCGGGGGTGGATGTGATCGTTGCGGGGGGCTCGAACACACGGCTCTTCGACGATGATGACCGGATGCGCGACGGCGATACCGATCAGGGTCAATATCCGTTCTTCACCACCGATGCCGATGGCAACCCGATTGCGGTGGTCAACACCGATGGCAGCTACAAATATGTTGGCCGCCTTGTGGTCGATTTCGACGAAAACGGTCACATCATTACCGACAGCTATGATGAAACCGTCTCGGGCGCCTATGCCACCGATGCGCAAGGCGTGACCGATCTTGGTGCCGAAACGCTGGTTGACCCCGAAGTGCAGCAGATCGTCGATCTGATCGAGGCAGAGATCGTCTCCACCCAGTCGAATATCTTTGGCTACTCGAATGTCTTCCTGAACGGCAACCGCACCGGCGCGGATACCGCGACCGACACCGATGGCGTGCGCAGCCAAGAAACCAACCTTGGGGATTTGACCGCGAAAGCGAACCTTGCCTATGCGCAGGGCTTTGACGACACGGTGATGGTCTCGATCAAGAACGGGGGCGGCATCCGCGCCTCGATCGGGGAAGTGGTGGTGCCGCCGGGCGGTACCGAAGCGGAACGCTATGCCAATGCCGAGATGGTCGATAGCGCAGGCAATGTGATCAAACCCGCAGGTGCGATCAGCCAAACCGACATTGCCGCAACGCTTGCCTTCAACAACGGCTTGTCGCTTGTCACGCTGAGTGCCTCCGAACTGGTCGCAGTGCTCGAACATGCGGCGGCCAATGCGGGGGGCGGTGGCTTTGGCCAGTTTGCCGGGGTCTCCTTCAGCTTCGATCCGAGCCTGGAGGCCGGTGCCCGCATCACCCAAGCCGATATCGTCGATGAAAACGGCGCATCGCTCATTGCGCTGGTGCGTAACGGTGTGATGGTGGCCGACCCGGCGCTGACGGTGCGCGCGGTGGCGCTCAACTTCATGGTTGAGGGCGGCGACGGCTATCCGCTCAATGCGCTTGCCGATGCGCAACGGGTGAACCTTTACGATCTTGATGGCGACACGATTGCCGATGGCACGCGCGATGGCGCAGCGACTTTCGCCGATACCGGCACCGAGCAAGATGCCTTCGCCGAATATTTGGCCGCCCATCACGGAACGGCGGAAACCGCCTATGATGTTGCCGATGTCGGGCGGAACAGCGATCTGGGGATCACCAATCTGGCTTATGCGCGCCAAGATGTGCGGTTTGATACGGCAGACAGAGATTGGGCGCAGATCACCCGCACCTATGACGGCAATGATGTGTTGCGCGAAGAGGTGCGGGACTATGACAATGGGGATCTGTCGACCCGGATCTTTGATGAAACGGGCACCCTGAGCGTCACCCGCCGCGTGTATAACGATCCGGCCAGCCCGCTGGCGTCTTCGGTCAATACCTACAATGCGGAGGGGGAACGCGACAGTCGCACGATCAGCTATGAGAGCGGCGTTGAGGTGGTGACCACCTATGTCGATGGTGTTCGGGTCGCCCAGACGAACACCGACACGCTGAATACGCAAAGCTACGATCGGGTCGAGACCACCTATGATGCGGAGGGCCGCGTTGCTTGGCAGTTGGCGGTCTATGACAATGGGGTCGAGGTCGAGACGCAGTATATCGACGGGGTGCGGGCCTCTCGGACGACCACCGACACGCTAAATACGCAAAGCTACGACCGGATCGAGATCAGCTATGACGACGAGGGCCGCATTGCCTCGCAGGTGACAATCTACGACACCGGGGTAGAGGTGGAGGCGCTCTATGTTGATGGGGTGATCAGCACGAAATCGACCGTCGATGTGTTGGATACGCAAAGCTACGCGCGGATCAATTACAGCTATGACACGATGGGCACGCCCACCCAGACACGCATCCTTTATGATGACGGCCGGGTTACCGAGAAGGTCTTCATCGACGGGCAACTTGATCAGACCCAGACCATCGCCACCAATGGGTCGATGACCGTGCGGGGCAGCGCTTTGGATAACGTGATCACGGGCGATGTGGGCAATGATACGCTGAGCGGCGGGGCAGGGGCGGATAGCTTTGTCTTCTCGGGCAGCTTTGGGCATGATCGGATCAACGATTTCAATGCGGGCGAAGGCGATCTTCTCGATATGTCCGGCCTTGGGATCGGAAGCTTGGCCGCGCTTCAGGCTGCGGCGACGCTCAACGAACTGGGCGCTCACCTTGAGATTGATTTCGGGGCCGATACGATCTTGATGCGGAACTTCGGCTTGGCCGATCTGGACGACACTGTCTTCGTCTAAACTCACACGCCTAAACGCATCGCAGTGAAAAGCCCGCCGAAAGGCGGGCTTTTTATCTCTGCGGCTGGCGCTGGGCTAACCGATGTCTTCGGTGCGTCTTGCGGCAATCAACACGACCAGCGGCAAAAGCGTTGTCAGGCAGATCGTGACAAAGGCCATCGCCATGCCAAGCCCGACCGAACCTTGGTCGAATTGACGCCAGATAAACGTGGCAATGGTCTGATGCCCGACCGGCAGAATGAGCAAAGATGCCACCAATTCGCGCGCGGCAACCACGAAGACGAGCAGCATTGCGACCAGCAGATGCGGCCCGATCAGCGGTAGCAGGATGCGCCGCGCCATGGTCAGTTCTGACGCGCCCGAGACCCGTGCCGCCGCGTCCAGCGAGGGGGCAATCTGTTGCAATGCGGCGGTGGTGTATCGCACCGGTTGGGGCAGCAGCAACAACACATAGGCCAGCACCAGAATGGAAAGCGTATTGTAAGGGGTGATGGGCCACCACGGTTGGTTCCAAAGCAAAATCATCCCAAGCGCCACCACAACGCCGGGTGCGGCATTGGGCAGGGCGGCCAGCAAATCCACATAGAACCGCCCGCGCGCGCGGGTGCGCAGCACTACAAAAGCGGCAAAGGCACCAAGCAATCCGGTGAGGAGCGCCGCCACCAGCCCAAGACCAAGGCTCGTGAGCAGCGCACTGCGCGCCGTGGTGCTGGTGGCCAAAACGGCGGTGAAGTTTTGCAGCCCTAAGTTTTCTGGCGCGAGCCCGCCAGAAATGGTTTTTGCCAGTGCGGTGGCCAAAACCGCCAGCAAGGGAATGCCGGTGGAAACCAGCGCCACCGCGCCAAAGAGCAAAAGCGCAGGCAGCGTGGCGCGTCCAAGCGGGCGGCGGTCTGCTTGTAGCGGGCGCGATCCGGTGGTTTCAAACCCGCCGCGCGCAAGCAAGCGCCGCTGCGCCAGATAGGCTGCGGTCGCCATTGCCACCAGCACCAGCGCCAAGGTCGAGGCGCCGGGCAGATCGACCGGCCAATCCCCGATTGCCTCGTCAATCCCCGTCACCAAAACGCGAAAGCCGATCCGGGTGCCAAGCACGGCGGGCGTGCCGTATTCCTCAATCGCCATGGCGAAAACGAGGATCAAACTGGCCGCCAAACCCGGCAGAGCCAGCGGTAGGGTAACGCGTAAGAAGGCCCGCAAAGGGCCTGCGCCAAAGACCCGGCTGACATCTGCAAAGCGCCCGCCAATCGCGGCAAAACTGCGTGACAGCGCGAAGTAAACGACAGGAAAACAATGCAAAGCCAAAATGATGACGATGCCCGGCACCGAGAATAAGAGCCCGGCAATGTTTTGCCCCGTGAGTTGTTCAAGATACCCGCGCGGTTGCCCCGTCATCACCCAGCTCAGCGTGGCGATATAGGGCGGGATCATGAAGGGCACGAGAAAGATCACATCCCAAAGCGCCGCGCCGGGCAGCCGATAAAGCGCGCGGATTGCAGCCAGAGGAACCGCGATCAGCGCCGAGACAATCACAGTCCCCACGCCCATGATCAGCGTGTTAAGCGTGGCGCGCGGGAGCCGCCCCGCGCTCAGCACATCTGCCATGGCACTGAAAGGGGCGGCCAGTGAGCCCGCCCCGATCTTTGGAAAAATCGCCTGTAGCGCGATGAAGAGAAAGGGGGCGGCCACGATCACGGTGAGCAAAACTGCGGCCAGCGCGGTCAAAAGCCCCTGTGGCGCGCCTCCCTGTCTGCGCATCAGTTGCCGAAGCTCTTGGCAAAAGCGTCAAGCGTTTCGGCGCGTGCGCCATAAGCAGCTTCGGCATCAAAATCGAGCAGCGTAAGCTCGTTGATGCGCGGGCGTTTCGCCTCGATATCGGTGCGGGCAGGCATCAGGAAGGTGGCCGCGACCATCGCTTGGCCCTCTTCCGAGAGCATGTAATCAATGAATTGCTTGGCTTCTTCGGGCTGAGCCGAGCTTTGCAAGATCATCGCTGGGCGCGGCGCAACCACCGCGCCCGAGGTCGGGAAGATCACTTCAACGGTTTCGCCCTTCGCGGCGGCCGCCATCGAGATGTAATCGACCGCGCCGAAAACCGCGCCTTTGGCCCCTTGCAGCACCGGGTTGAGCGCATCGGCATTGGCCCCGGCCACAATCGCGCCATTGGCCGCCAACGCGTCAAAGATTTGCGCGCCAATCACGCCATCGAGCGCCGAAACCAGCTCAAACATCGAGCCCGATTTCGTGGGATCGGGCAGGGTCACCATGTCTTTGTATTCCGCCGTGGTCAAATCCGCCCAATCGGTGGGTTTAGGCAGGCCCGAGGTCGGATTCCATGCAATCGCCAGCGCCGAAATGCCCTGCGCCACGGCGTAGTCGGTTTTGAGGAAGTCGGGCACCATCTCGGCATTGGGGCTGGTGTAGGCCAGCAATTTGCCATCCGCCGCCATCGAGGTGGCAGTGCCCCAACTGGCGGAAATCACCACATCTGCGACCGGGTTGGCTGCTTCAGCCTCTAGCCGCGCCATCACCTTGCCGGTGGTGGCTTGGAACACATCGACCTTGATCCCGGTTTCTGCGGTGAACCCGGTCGAGAGCTTTTCGATCAGGCTCGCGGGGCCTGCCGAATAAACGGTGATATCGGCGAAGGCCGCTTGGGCGCAAAGGCCCGTGCTCAGCGCCACGGTGGCAAGCAGCAATTTCTTCATGGGGACGTCCTTTTTGACGGGGAAGAGGGGAACCAGCGCAGGCTCCCGTGCGAGATCTGCAAGCCGAGCACCGCGCCCGGTGCGGGGCGGTGCGGCAGCAGGAGTTGAATGTCATGCCCGCCGTCGAGCGCGAGTGTGGCCCAATGCCCGTCACCGCGAAAAAGCGTGCGGGTGACTGTGGCTGTCAGCATGCCCGCGCGGGGCTCGGTCACGCTTAGCGCGCGGCTGGGCAGTAGGACGGTATCGGTCTTTTCCGGCGCGGCCTCTGGCGGAGCCAAAAACGCGCCGCCGCGCAAATACCAGCCCTGCGCCCCGCGCTGCACGGGCAACAAGGCGCCAAGGCGTAAGAACCGTGCAATCGAGACAGAGGCAGGGTCGGCGACCAGATCCTCGGGCGCCGCGATTTGTGCGATCTGGCCCGCTTCCATCACCGCCACCTCATGGGCGAGCGAAAACGCCTCGGAATGGTCATGGGTGACGTAAAGCGCGGTCAGGCCCAATTCCTCGACCAGCCCAGCAATCTCGCCCACCATGGTTTCGCGCAATTCGCGATCAAGGTTGGAGAGCGGCTCGTCAAACAGCACAAGCGCGGGTTCGGCCACAATCGCGCGGGCAATCGCCACGCGCTGCTGCTGACCGCCTGAAAGCTCTGAGGGGCGGCGCTCGGCAAAGGCGGCAAGGCCGACCCGATCCAGCGCCCGTGCGACCCGTTTGGCGCGTTCGGGCGCAGGCATGCGGCGCATCTCTAACGGAAATCCGACATTGCC
Source organism: Rhodobacter aestuarii (assembly GCF_900156655.1). GTDB lineage: Bacteria > Pseudomonadota > Alphaproteobacteria > Rhodobacterales > Rhodobacteraceae > Rhodobacter > Rhodobacter aestuarii. The sequence continues at coordinate 119,785 of NZ_FTOG01000001.1, forward strand.
TGCCACGTTCATATGCGGCCACAGGGCGTAATCTTGAAACACCATGCCAAGCCCGCGCGCTTCGGGCGGCAGCGCGTGGCCCGCCGCGGCGACAAGTTTGCCCGCAAGGTGGATGGTGCCCGCATCGGGGACCAAAAGACCTGCCACAAGGCGCAAGAGCGTGGTTTTGCCGGAGCCCGAAGGCCCCAAAAGCGCCAAAACCCGCCCGGGAGCAAGTTTAAGGTCGATGTCCCGCAAAATCGGGGTGCCGCCCAACCGCAACGAAAGACCCGCCATCTCGAGAGCGGCGGGGGTGTCGACAACGGCGGTCGAAAGCGGGGGTTGCGGGGTCAAATCCATCACTGCAAAAAGTTAACGCCGCGCCATGACAGTTCCGTGACGGCGCATTGTCACAAAAGCTTCGCGGGGCAAAACTATCAGCAGCCCCATGGCTGCCCTATCGTTTCAAAACCTAAGCCGAAGCTTCGGCGATATTCGTGCCCTTGATGGCGTCAGCGCCGACATTCCAGAGGGCAGCTTTCTGGCTTTGCTTGGCCCCTCTGGCTGCGGCAAGACCACGCTTTTGCGCTTGATCGCGGGGCTTGATCGACCCGATGGCGGCAGTTTGCACATCGGGGAAACTTTGGTGGCGGGGCCAGAGCAGTTTATTGGGCCGGAAGCGCGTGGGCTTGGGATGGTGTTTCAATCCTATGCGCTTTGGCCGCATATGACGGTTGCGGGCAATGTGGCTTTTGGGTTGAATCGGCTTGGGCGCGCGGATCGTGCCACGCGGGTGGAGCGCGCGCTGCACACGGTTGGGCTGTCCGACATGGCGGGGCGGCGTCCGCATGAGCTTTCGGGCGGGCAGCGGCAGCGTGTGGCCTTGGCGCGGGCTTTGGCGGCGCGCCCGCGCGTTTTGTTGCTTGATGAGCCACTTGCCAATCTAGATGCTCATTTGCGCCAGCAAATGCTGGCGGAGTTTCGCCGTATTCATGCCGAGACGGGCTGCACGATGGTGTTTGTCACCCATGACCAGAACGAGGCGATGGCGGTGGCCGATCTGATCGGGGTAATGGATCGCGGGCAATTGATGCAGCTTGGCTCGCCGCAAGACCTGTTCCAGCGCCCCGCGAATGAAATGGTTGCCCGGTTTGTGGGCCATGGACGCACGCTGCCGGTGACGGTGGTGTTGCGCGGCACGCGGCGGTGTCGCTTCATGATCGGGGGATGTACCTTCACCTTACCCGGAATTGCGCCGCCCGGCCCGGCGTGGCTTTGCCTGCATCCGTCCGATTTGACGCTCAGCACCAATAAATCCGGGCTTGTGGCGCGAGTTACCGATTTGCGATTTGAAGACGGGTATCAGGTCGCGCATCTTTGGCTTGAGGATTTGCCCGAGGCCGCGCCTTTGGTCTTGCGGCTTGACCATCCCCTTGTGCTTGGGGCCGAAGTGCGGGTTACGGTGCGCGGCGGTTGGGTTTTACCGCGCGCGGCGGTCTCTACGCCTTCGTTTCAAACGGTGCCCGCATGAACCGATTAACGGCACTCGGTGGGTTTGATGCCAAGGGCCCGGCCTGCTTTCTGTTGGAAATGGGTGGGGCGCGGTTGCTTTTGGATCTTGGCATTGGCCCCGATCATGATGCGCGCCCCGCGATCCCGCTTGAAGGCTTAGGGCGCGTAGATGCCGTGCTGATCTCGCATGGCCATGCCGATCATGTCGGCTCGCTCGATTGGTTGGGTCGGCTTGGCGATCCCCCCGTTTATGCCACCGCACCTGTGCGCGCGCTGACGCGTGATCCGGTGTTGGCCGGGGCCAATCCGTTGCGCGCAGAGCAAAACATTGCAGGTCTTGCGGTTGAAACCGGTCCCGCAGGCCATGCCCCCGGTGCGGTCTGGATGCGGATCGGCGGGGCAGGGGGGCTGCTTTACAGCGGTGATCTTTGTGCCGAGGGCGGGCTTTTTGCGGCCGCCCCGCTGCCGCGCGCGCGGGCGGCAGTGTTTGATTGTTCCTATGGTGCGGAACCCGCGCAGCTTGCAGACCAACGCGCTGCAGTTTTGTCGGCCATCGCGGCGGGGCCATGTCTTTTGCCCGCGCCAACCGCTGGACGAGGGCTCGAGATCGCGCTTGCTTGCCTTGAAGCCGGGCATGCGGTGGCTTTGTGCCCCGAGACATGGCGGGTGGCAGACCTTATGGCGCAAAACCCCGACTGGCTCGCCCGCAATGGGGCCAATGCTCTGAACCGGCTTTTGCAACAGGCGCGGCGTTTAGAAGCCGCAGCCCCGCTGCATGGGGTGATGGTGGCGGGAGGGCCTAATTGCAACGCGGGTCTTGCGGCAACACTTGGCCCGCGCGCGTTGCAAGAAGGCGTTGCGGTGATCTTTACCGGCCATCTCGCGCAGGGGGCACCGGCTGCGGCTTGGGTGGCAGAGGGGCGCGCGCAACGGTTGCGCTGGAACGTGCATCCAAACCTTGCCACGTTGCGCAAGATGCTGGCTGAGGTGATGCCCGAAACGGTATTGCCCGCCTTTGCCCCCGCTTCTTTGCGCGCAGATTTGGCCGCCGCGCTGCCGGCCCCGTGGGCGCAGACCGGAAGCCTGACATGGTAGCCCTGCCGCCCGGCGCCTTTTGGCTGATGCGCCACGGCGAAACCGCGGCCAATGCGCAAGATATCATTTGCGGTCAGACCGATTTGCCGCTGAGCGCGCGCGGGCGCGCGCAAGCCGATCAGGCGGCAGCCTTTTTGGCGGATTTGCCAATGGCCCGCATCGTCACCACGCCGCTGCTGCGTGCGCGTCAAACCGCACAGGCTTTGGCGGCGCGCTGTGGGCTGGTGCCTGAGGTTGTCGAAGATTTGGCGGAGCGCAATTGGGGCGCGCTTGAGGGGCAACCACGCAGCGCCTTGCGGCGCGAGGAAACCCCGCCGGGCGGCGAAGCTCCCGCGGCGTTTCGCGCCCGCATTCGTGCAGGGTTTGCCCAGATCGACCGTTCCAAGCCGGTGCTGATCGTTGCGCATTCGGGCACGGCGCGCGAAATTCATGCGCTTTTATCTCAGGCCCCGCATCGACGCCTTTGGAATGCCGAAACAGTCCTTTGGCAGCCAGATAGAGAAGTTTTGCCAAATACTTGGCACTGTCACGATTGTTTTAAACCGGCGGGCTAGGAGGGAGTAAATTCTCCCCTCTCCAAGAATAGGAGCCTTCCATGTCCCATCTTCGCAACGCCACGATCGCGCTGTTTGCGCTCGCCACTCAGGCGCTGGCGCAGCCTTCGGGCGAGATCACGGTCTATACCTCGCAGCCGCAAGAGCAGATGGCGACAGTGGTGGCCGAATTCAACAAAGACTACCCCGATGTGACGGTGGAGATTTTCCGCACCGGCACCACCGAACTGATGACCAAACTGCAAGCCGAATTCGCGGCGGGCGCCACCCCCGCCGACGTGCTTTTGATTGCCGATGCTGTGGCGATGACGCAGCTTAAAAATGAGGGCCATCTGCTTGCCTATCAAGATGCGCCGCTCGCGGGCATCCCGGCGGATGTGGTTGACCCCGATCACACCTTCTTCGGCACCAAGCTGATCACCACTGGCATTGTGTATAACACCGATTTGGTCGCGACCGCGCCCACCAGCTGGGACGATCTGCGGGCCCCGGAAGTGGCGGCCCAAACCATCATGCCGAGCCCGCTTTATTCCGGCGCTGCGGTGATCCATGTCGGCACACTGACACAACAGCCGAACCTTGGCTGGGGCTATTATGAAGAATTGGCGCAAAACGGCGCTGTCGCGGGCCAAGGCAATGGCACGGTGATCGAGGCTGTCGCGCGCGGCGAAAAGGCTTATGGCATCATCATCGAATACATGGCGATGAACGCCAAAGCCAAAGGCTCGCCGGTTGATTTCATCTGGCCCGCGCAAGGCGTCAGCGCGATCACCCAGCCTGTGGCCATTGTGAACACCACCGACAATGCCGAAGCCGCGAAAGCTTTTGTCGATTGGCAGCTTTCCAAAACCGCGCAGGAACAATCTGTGGCGCAGGGGTATTTCCCGATCATCGAAGGCGTGGCGCCGCCCGCGGGTTACCCGGATCTGACCAGCCTCACGATTTTCCCGCTGGATGCCGACAAGCTCATGGCCGAGGGCGAGGCGAACAAAGAACATTTCGCTGATCTCTTCGGTGGCTGATTTTCGCACAAAGCAGATCCGGTTGGGCGGCCTCCATTGGATGGCCGCCCTTCTGGCCTTTTACCTTGCCGTGACCGCGCTTTATCCGCTGGCGCGGCTTTTTGCTTTGGCCTTGGGGCCGGGGGCGGATGGAGCGCCCTTTGGGCTGTTGCGCGAGACCTTTGCGAGCTTTGGCTTTCGCCGTGCATTGTGGAACACGCTTTGGTCTTCTGCTGGTTCGGTGGTTGTCTCGGTCTTGCTGGGGCTCGCCTTGGCGCTTGCCACCGGGTTGATGCGTTTGCCGGGGCGGGCCTTGGCGTCTTTCTTGGCCCTGTCCCCGGTGCTTATCCCGTCGCAGATCATGGCGCTTGGCTGGATTGAACTGACGGGGCCGGGCTCGCCCGTGCTTTCTCCGCTGGGCCTCGCGCCGCCCGCTGGTCGACCTAATCCGCTGTATTCCGGCGGCGGCGTTGTGTGGCTGATGGGGATCGAGCATATGCCGCTGGTCTTCATCGCCGTGCGCGCCGCGCTGCAAGCGATCCCGGCAGATTTGGTCGAGGCGGCGCGGATTGGCGGTGCGGGCACCGGGCGGATCATTGCGCGGGTGCTTTTGCCGCTCACCTTGCCTGCTTTGGTCGCGGGCGCGATGCTTTCTTTCGCGGCGGCGGTTGGGAATTTTGGTGTGCCCGCATTGCTCGGTATTCCGGGCCGGTTTTCGGTGCTGACAACGCTTATCTACCAACGGCTCAATGGCTTTGGCCCAGCGGTGATCGGCAAAGTCGCGGCGATTGCTGCTGTGCTGGTGGCGCTGGCCCTGGCCGCATTGGTGCTGCGCCACATCTTGCAAAAGCGCTGGTCGGTGCCAATGGCCTCTGGCGTGGGGTTTGCGGGGTTTGCGCCGGGGCGCGCGGGCTGGCCGCTTTCCATCGCACTTTGGGCGGGGTTGGGGGTGCTATGTCTCGCGCCGCTTTTGGCGCTTTTGGCCACGGCTTTGGTGCCCGCGCTGGGCGTGGGACTGAGCCTCGAAACCGCAACATTTGAGAATTTTGCCAATGTGCTGGCGAACTCAGCGGTGCGCCGCGCCTTTCTCAATTCTGTTTCAATCTCCCTCGCCGCCGCAGCGCTGAGCGGGGGGATTGCCATCTTGCTCGGCTGGCTCGGCGGGGTGGGGCGCAGCCGCGTGGGGCGCGTGCTTGGCTGGGCGGCAGATGCGGGCTTTGTGGTGCCGGGCACGGTGCTGGGCCTTGCGATGATCTTGGTCTATCTGCGCCCGTTGCCGCTTGTTGGCCTCTCGCTCTACGGCACAGCCGCGATTTTGCTGCTGGCCTATCTGGGGCGCTTTTTGCCGCTTGTTCTACGCCCGGTCGAGGCCGAAATTGCGAGCGCGGACCCTGCACTCGATGAGGCGGCGCGGATTGCGGGTGTGGGCGTGGCCCGCCGCATTGCCTTTATTGCCGCGCCCACGCTCGCCCCAACCGCCATCGCCGGGGCGCTCCTGATCTTTATGACGGCATTGAATGAACTGACCGTCTCGGCGCTTTTATGGTCTGCCGGGCATGAGACGATCGGCGTGCAAATCTTCTCGATGCAATATGAAGGCAACTCCACCTCTGCCGCTGCGATCTCGGTGCTGGCGCTCGGTTTGGTCGGCGTGCTTGTGCTGGTGGTGGATCGTTTCGGGCGTAACCTGCCGCGTGCCACCTTGCCGTGGCGCACGCCCTAACCGACCTGCGCGCAGACCACGCGGCCAGTTTGTGGGGCCGTCATAAACGTTGCTTGATAGGAAAAGAGCGAGAGCCACAGATTGGGCGCTCCGCATAGAAAACGCCGCGATGCCGCGAGGTGGTTGTGGTATTTTACCTTAAACGAACAAAGCCTTGCAGGGTGAAGTTGATCTAGCGCGCCAAGCCCAAGGCTTCGAGCCGCGCGACGGTTTGCGGCAGCCGCGTCCGATCCTCGCGGACTTCCAAAATCAAGCGCGGCGGTGTTTCCAACTTGGCCAATGCCTCGAACACCGGGCGCCACGGAATGCGGCCATCGCCGGGGTGCCAATGGCGGTCGGCGTAACCATCGGCATCTTGCAAATGCACATGGCCCAGCGTTGCCCCTGCTGCGGCAATGTAATCGACCACGGGGGGCGCGCCATAGCGGCCATGCGCCAATTCGGCATGGCCGGTATCAATCGAAACGCGTAGGTTCGGTTGGTTGATCTGCTGCACCAGTCGCACCCGCGCGGTGGGGTCGGTGTCATCGAGATTTTCCAGCATCACAGTGCAGCCCACATCGGCCGCCCGCGCCAGCACCGGGGCCAAGCAATCGGCCATCGCGTCGAACATCGCGGGCTCGATGAAAGGGTAATTGGCGCGGTTGAGCAGGTGCCAATAGGTGAAGGGGGAATGCACCACCATATGTGTGGCGTTGAGCGCCTCGGCCACGTTCACCCCCCACAACAGCCGTTTTGTGACCAGCGCACGGATTTCCTTGTCTGCGGTGGAAAGGTCGAGCCCCAAAAACGGCCCATGGATGCCGCGCGGCCCGGTGTGCGCGGGCAGCAGTTTTTGCCATTGCGCGATGAGTTCTGCGGTCTCCGCCTCGCTCATATTGGGGGTGACGAAGTCTTGGATTTCAATCGCGCGGCCCGCCTCGCAAATCCAATCGCGCAGCGGGGCGAAATGGTCGATCAACAGCGCGGTGCCAAGCAGGGGGAGGGGCGTCGCAGTCATGGGGGCCGTCCTTTGATTTCAACTTGATAGGAGCGCGCAGGACGCTTTGCACAAACTGGCGCTGAATGCACAGGAAGGCAATCAGTAGCGGCGCAGGCATCATCCGCTTGGCCGCGTTTCGACCAAATTGGTGATGGCGCGCGGCCAGAGGAAATTCTTCCAATGCACCGTAAGCATTTGCCACGCTTTGAAACGTAAGGCTGTGCTTAAAAATCCCCCACGGCGGCCTTGTCCATCAGTGATAGGATCGAATTGCGCACGGTCTCGGCCTCGGCGGCCACCGCATCGGGCAGCGGGCGGCCCCCGTGCAGCATGTAATCCATATTGAGCGTATAGAGCCAAAGCGCCCCGGTCTCATCCTCGACAAGGCTCACCCGGCAGGGCAACCAGGCGGCAAAAGCGGTGGAATAATCGACCATCGCCGCCGCTGTAAGCGGGTTGCAATAAAGGTAGACCTTCATCTTGCGCCAGTCTTCCCCCTTCATCGAGGAGACCTGATCGCCCAAGGGCAGGGCGCCCACATCGCGGATATTGAGATCCATCGCCAGCGAGCGGATCGATTCATCGACCTCTTCATAGCTAAGATCTTCTGCGACTTTGCGCTTCCAGACCATAGCCTCGGCAGGGTTGCCGTTTTTCGCAAGGTCTTGCACGAGGCCGAGGTAAAGCCCGCCCGCCGCCGGGTCAAAGCCCCGGAAGGTGAAGGCCGCCCAGCCAAGGCTGCAAAGTGCGACGACTCCCAAGAGGGCAAGGATATTGCGCAGGAAACTCATCTCTCTCCCTTTCACTCATACACCTCGGGCTCCCGCTCCGAGGTTTTCAGCCAAGCCGGAACCCGGTCATTAATTGCCGCAGGCCGATCAGTGCACCCAAGGTGATGGCGGCGAGCGTCACCGGGCCGGACCATGCAAGCGTGGCAAAGGCGGTGATGCCTTGCCCGACGGAACAGCCCATGGCGATCACCCCGCCCACGCCCATCAAGACAGCCCCGCCTACAAGGCGGCCCAATTCGCGGGGGTCTTCGCAGGCCTCCCAACGGAAAAGCCCGCGCAGGGCTGACCCTGCGACGGCACCGATCAAAACGCCCAAGACCGAGCCAACCGAGAAGGTCAGCCCGCCCCCGGTCGAGGTCATCAAGTAAATCAAGGTGCGGCCCACGGGGGCAGTGAACGATGGCCCTTCAATCGCCACCGCGCCAAGGCTGTCTTGCGCGAGCCATGTGGTACCGATGAAGCTGCCCGCCACGGCAAGCCCCGCCGCAACACCCCAAAAAACCATGCGCGGGACTTGCCTTAGCGGCTTGTGAAACAGCGCAACGGCGAGCGGCACGAGCCCCAAAACCATCACCACAACCCAGCCGGGCACGCCCCGCGTAGCAAGGTCGGCTACGATACCTTGCGGGGCAGGTGCGGCGATCTGCGGGAAGAGCTTTTGCCGCACTGGGCCGAGGGGCCCTGACAGGGTCATGAAGCCAGCAATCCCCATTACGATCACTACGATCATCGCGCGCAGATCGCCCCCGCCGAACCGTACCAAGGCCGAAAACCCGCAATTGCCCGCAAGCGCCATGCCATAGCCAAAGATCACTCCGCCCAAGATCGAAGCGAGCGGGTTCCACGCAATGCTGTGATAGGCGCTTGCATCGAGATCAGCCCAACCGAGCGCCGCAGCCCCTTGGGTGGCGAGAATGGCGGTGCCCAGCACCACCCCCCAAAGCCGCAGCCGCTTTTGGTCCCGGCCATAGGCGGCGCTTTCCAATGCGCCCAAGGTGCAGAAATCCCCCAGCCGGGCCGCAAGGCCCAGAACGATCCCGGCTGCCAGCCCAATCAAGGCCGCCAGCCCGCCGTAAGGCAGGTCCTCCATCACTCCTCCCTCGCTCCCCGCCTCCCCGCGGGGGTCAGCCCTCGGCCCGGTCTTGTGCCGGTACGCCGTAAAGCTTGCTCAGCAATCCGATCATCTCTGCGACCTTTGGGTCAAGCAGGGAATAGATGATCGTCTGTCCTTCGCGGCGTGCGCTAACCAACCCTTCAAGGCGCAACCGCGCCAGTTGTTGGCTCACGACGGCCTGCCGGGCAGCAAGGAGGTTTTCGAGTTCGGTCACGCTGCGCGGGCCGCGCAGCAGATGGCACAGGATGAGAAGGCGACCATCATGCCCCAGCGCTTTGAGGAAATTCGTGGCGGGTTCCGCCGCGCCGATCAGCCCGTCCAGCCCCTCGGGAAGGGGCCATGGTGGAGGGACTTCATCCTCAAATTGTCTGCGGGGTTCCGCCACGTTCATCCTACCGTCCTCTTGCTCCTTCCTGCCGCAGCGCGGCATGTTTCGCAACGGAAAACCGTTACCTACAACCTATCTTTGCGTTGCGTCATATCTACTCGCCTATATCTTCTGCGCCGGGGCTTTGCGCTTGTGCGATCAGCGCGCTGAGCATGGGCCAAAAGAAATCTTCCCCCGGATAGCCTTCGATCCGCCCGGTTTCGGTGCCGTCGTCGAGCAAGATGAAGGTGGGCGTGAAACTGGCCGGGCGTGCCGTGGTCAGCCCCTCTGGCAGGGGCGCGCGCAATTGCACGCGTGTGATCGGCGCCGCTTGCCCTTCAGCCGTAAGTGCATATTTGGGGCCGATCTCTTCTTCCCAACGCGCGCAATAAGCGCAGCCCGGTTGTTCGACCATCAGCAAGCGCAATTCCCCTGCACTGACGGCCAAGGGGGCAAGGAAGAACGCAACCGCAAGGCGAACGAGCATGTTGACAGCCTCATTAGAACATAGAAATATGCTAATAAATCCCCGCCACTTCGGCAAGGCGCGCTTTCAGGGAGGAGAGCGTTTCTCAAGGGGCTTTCAGAGCATGGTTTTTGGGAGGAGACGGTGCTCGATATCACCTTTGGAGGGGCAGCCCTAGCGGGACTGCTGTCGTTTCTGTCACCCTGCATTTTGCCGATGGTGCCGTTTTACCTGTCTTACATGACGGGCCTTTCGGTGGGGGAATTGCGGTCTGGGGGCGCTGTCGCTCCGGGGGCGCAGGGGCGCATCTTGATCCAAGCGCTGGCCTTCGCACTGGGGGTGACCACGATCTTCGTGTTTCTTGGGGTTGGGGCTAGCTTTCTGGGGCAGGCTTTTGGGGCCTTTAAAGAGGTGCTGAGCTGGGCGGCGGCCGCGATCTTGGCGCTGTTCGGGCTGCATTTTCTGGGTATTTTGCGGATCGGGCTGCTGTATCGCGAGGCGCGTGTGCAATCCGATATGAAGCCTACCACCTTGATTGGCGCCTATGTGATGGGGCTGGCCTTCGGCTTTGGCTGGACCCCCTGCGCAGGCCCGCCGCTTGCCGCGATTTTGTTTGTGGCGTCGGGCATGGGCGATCCGCTGCGTGGCGGGCTTTTGCTGCTGATCTATGGGCTCGCCATGACGCTTCCCTTTGTTGTGGCATCGCTTTTTGCCGGGCCGTTTCTGGGCTGGTTTGCCCGCCACCGCGCGGTGATGGGTTATGTCGAAAAAGCGATGGGGGTGATGCTTTTGGTCTTTGCGCTGCTGATCGCCACCAATTCCGTCAGCCTGATTTCGGATTGGCTTTTGAAGACGTTTGACTGGAGTGCCACGCTCGAAGGGGAGCTTTGAGATGAACCACTGGACCACGCTTGCCGCCGCCTTCGCCTTGGTTGCGATGCCCGCTTTTGCCTCCGATTTGGGCGATGATGGGCTGCATAAACCCGATTGGCTGCGCGAAACCTTCAAAGACCTGCGCGAAGACTTGGCCGAGGCCAATGCAGAGGGCAAACGGCTGATGCTGATCTATGAGCAGCGCGGCTGTATCTACTGCACCAAGATGCATGAAGAAGTGTTTCCGGTCCCCGCCATCGACGCGCTGATCCGCGAGCATTACTTCGTCGTGCAGCTCAACCTGTTTGGCGATGTGGAGGTGACAGATTTTGACGGCACCACTGCGAGCGAAAAAGACATGGCGCTGCGCTGGGGGGTGATGTTCACCCCGACACTGATCTTTTTGCCCGAAGAGGTGCCCGAGGGCGAAAGCGCCGCACAAGCCGCCGTTGCAATGATGCCCGGTGCCTTTGGCAAGGGCACGACCGAGGCGCTGCTGACATGGGTGAAAGACCACGGCTATGAGAGCGGCGAGAATTTCCAAAAATATGTCGCAAGCCGCATGACGGTGCAGGAATAGGCTGCAAGCCTTTGAAACTGTAGGGTATATATGAATATTCGCGAAGGCTAATATTTTTATTGCTCCAGTTGTGAAACCTTGGTTATCGTAACCTTAGGGAGAATTCAGGGAGGATGAAAATGACACGTCAGCTTGCGCTGGCGGTCGCAGTGGCTTTGGCTGCTGCGTCCCCAGCTATGTCTGAAACCTCACCCAATGATGTGCAATTTGACGGGGGCGCGGTGGCGCAATCGCTGACCGGTGTGCCGGGCGATCCGACCGCGGGCGTCAAGGTGATGACCACGCGTGCCCTTGGCAATTGCGTGGCTTGCCATCTTGTTTCGGCGCTGCCCGATGTGCCCTTTCCGGGCGATATTGGCCCCGCGCTGGATGGTGCGGCGAGCCGCTATTCCGAGGCGCAACTGCGCGGCATCATCACCAATTCCAAACATACGTTTGAGGGCAGCTTCATGCCCGCCTTCTACAAGACCGAAGGCTATATCCGCCCCGGCGATGCCTATACCGGCAAGGGGGCGGCTGAGCCGCTGCCACCGATCCTGAGCGCGCAGCAAATCGAGGATGTGCTGGCCTATGTGATGACGCTCACCGACGAGTGACGCGGCGCCCAAGCAACAGGGAGAGACCCATGAAACTGACACGACGCGACACGCTTTGGCTCGGACTGGGTGGTTTGGCGACAGCCGCGCTGCCGGGCGCGGGGCTGGCTGCCACGGTGGAAGAACTGACTGCGGGCTTCGCGGGCGGTGCCACACCGGGCACGGGCGGGATTACGTTGACCGCGCCCGAGATTGCTGAAAATGGCAACACCGTCCCGATCGAGGTGTCCGCACCGGGGGCGGTGGCGATCATGTTGATCGCGCCGGGCAACCCAGAACCTTCGGTGGCCACGTTCACCTTTGGCCCTGCGGCAGGCAGCCAGCGCGCCGCCACGCGGATCCGGCTGGCCAAAACGCAAGATGTCTTGGCGCTGGCGAAAATGGCCGATGGCTCGGTCGTGCAGGCGCAATCGACCGTCAAGGTCACCATCGGCGGCTGCGGCGGCTGAGGCAGGGAGGAAACACCATGGCAGACAATGCAAAACCGCGTGTGAAAGTGCCCAAATCCGCCGCGGCGGGTGAGGTGGTCACGGTCAAAGCGCTGATCAGTCACGCGATGGAATCTGGCCAACGCAAAGACAGTTCTGGCAACCCGATCCCGCGGTCGATCATTCACCGCTTCACCTGTGATCTGAACGGGCAAAACGTCATTGATGTGGCGATCAACCCATCGGTCTCCACCAACCCCTATTTCGAATTTGACGCGCGCGTCGATGCGGCGGGGGAATTTGTCTTCACGTGGTACGACGACGACGGCTCGGTCTACACCGAGACGAAGCCGATCGCACTGGCCTGAGCGGCATGGCGTAGGGAGGAAAGCCAATGCATCGCACAAGCATAATGGCCGCCGTTCTGGCGGTTGGGGTCGCGTTTCCAGCACTTGCGACCCCGGTCGAAGATACGCTGGTGATCGAAAGCGACGACGGGCCGGTTGAGATCGTTACCCAAACCACAGCGCCCGCGCATCTTCAGGGCGCGTTGGAAACGATCTATTCGGGCTGGCTGTTTCGCAATGACGAGACGCGCGATTTGGAGCGGGATGATTTCGACAATCCCGGCATGGTCTTTGTTGATCGCGGGCGCGACACATGGAACGCCGAGATCGGGGCCAAGGGGGAAAGTTGCGCCTCTTGCCATGGCGGGCCGGAAAGCCTGAAAGGGCTGCGCGCCGTGCTGCCGCGTGTCGACGAAAAGACCGGCGCGTTGATGACGATGGAAAACTACATCGACACCTGCTTGACCGAGCGGATGGGGCTGGAAAGCTGGGGATGGACCTCGACCAATATGAGCGACATGCTCGCGCTGATTTCGATGCAGTCGCGGGGCATGCCGGTCAATGTGGCGATTGATGGGGCCGCCGCACCCTATTGGGAGCAGGGCAAAGAAATCTACTACACCCGCTTTGGTCAGCTTGAGATGGCCTGCGCCAACTGCCACGAGCAATATTACGGCCATATGATCCGCGCAGATCATCTCAGCCAAGGGCAGATCAACGGCTTCCCGGTCTATCGGCTCAAGGACTCGGCGCTGTTGTCGGCGCAAAAGCGTTTTGTTGGCTGCGTGCGCGACACCCGCGCCGAGACCTTCAAACCCAATTCGCCAGAGTTCAAAGCCTTGGAGCTTTACGTTGCCTCGCGTGGCAATGGGCTTTCGGTCGAGGGCGTGTCGGTGCGCCATTGACCCTTGCGCGGCCGTTTGTCCCGAAGGCGGCCGCGCTTTCATCTGTGGGGAGAACCGGATGATTACCCGGCGCGAATTTCTTCAAGCCTCGCTGGCCACCTCAATGCTGTGGGGGGCTTCGGGCATCGGTAACTGGTCGCGGCTCGCCGCACAGCAGGCGCTGAGCCAAGACAAGCTTCTGGAATTTGACGATTTTGGCAATGTGACGCTGATCCATATCACCGATATCCATGCGCAGATGCGCCCGATTTGGTTTCGGGAGCCGGAATGGAACATCGGTGTGGGCGCGGCGCAGGGCCAGCCACCGCATGTGGTCGGCAAAGAGTTCTTGCAGATGTTCCAGATCGCGCCGCAAAGCCCCGAGGCCTATGCGCTGACCTATGAGGATTTTTCGGCGCTTGGTCGGGAATATGGCAAAATGGGCGGGCTGGATCGGGTGGCGACCGTGGTGGCGGCCATTCGCGCCGCACGGCCAGAGGCGCTTTTGCTTGATGGCGGCGACACGTGGCACGGATCGATGACCTCTTTCCTGACCAAGGGCCAGGATATGGTCAACGCCATGAACCTGCTTGGCGTTGAGGCCATGACCTCGCATTGGGAATGGACCTATGGCGCAGATCGGGTGCGCGAAATCGTGGAAAACGATCTGCAATTTCCGTTCCTTGGCGCGAATATCTTTGATGCGGAATGGGATGAACCCGCTTTTGAGCCCTATCAGATGTTTGAGCGTGGTGGTGTGCAGGTGGCGGTGATCGGGCAGGCCTTCCCCTATATGCCGATTGCCAATCCGCGCTGGATGTTCCCCGAATACAGCTTTGGCATCCGCGAAGAACGGATGCAGGAAATGGTCGATGAAGTGCGCGCCAAGGGCGCCGATCTTGTCGTCTGCCTAAGCCACAATGGCTTTGACGTGGACCGCAAGATGGTCAGCCGCGTGCAGGGCATTGATGTGATCTTGACCGGCCACACCCATGACGCGGTGCCCGAACCTGTGGTGATTGGCGAGACGATCTTGATCGCCTCTGGCTCCAACGGGAAATTCGTCTCGCGCGTTGATCTCGATGTCCGTGATGGGCGGATGATGGGTTTCCGCCACAAGCTGATCCCGATCTTTGCCGATGTCATTACGCCCGACCCCGAGATGGCGGCGCTGATCGAGGCGGAACGCGCCCCCTTCAAGGCGCAGTTGGAAGAAGAGATCGGCACCACCGAGAGCCTGCTTTATCGGCGGGGCAATTTCCAAGGCACGTGGGATGATCTGATCTGCGATGCGATCCGCTCCGAACGGGATGCGCAGATCGCGCTGTCTCCGGGGGTGCGCTGGGGGCCTTCGCTTTTGCCCGGCGATGCGATCACCCGCGAAGACATTCATAACGTCACCTCGATGACTTATGGCCAGTGCTACCGCACCGAAATGACGGGTGAGGTGATCAAAACGATCCTTGAGGACGTGGCCGACAACATCTTCAACACAGATCCTTATTACCAGCAGGGTGGTGACATGGTGCGAGTGGGCGGCATCGGCTTTACCTGCGACGTGGCCAAACCGATCGGAAGCCGCATCTCTGAGATGGTGCTGACCGATACGGGGGCGACGGTCGATGCCGCCAGTTCTTATACGGTCGCCGGCTGGGCCTCGGTCAACGAGGGCACCGAGGGGCCGCAAATTTGGGATGTGATCGAGGCGCATGTGAAAAAGCTCGGCACCGTGCGGGTCGCGCCGTCTGATACTGTCCGTGTTACGGGGCTATAGCCGATGCGCGGGGGCCTGACACGCCGCCGCATTTTGGCTGCGGGCGCGGGGCTTGCGGTCGGCTTGGTCGCGCCGGCTGTTCGCGGGCAGGGCCTGCCACGGGTGCTTGTTATCGGTGGGGGAGCGGGCGGCGCGTCATGTGCGCGTACCCTTGCCGAAGCGGGGGGCGTGGCCGTGACGCTGCTAGAACGCGCTCCCCGCTACACGACCTGCTTTTTCTCAAACCATGTGATTGGCGGGCTGCGTCCGCTTGAAAGCCTGCAATTTGGCTATGAGGGTCTGGCGCGCGCCGGGGTGCATGTTGTGATTGGCGAAGCGGTGGCGGCGGAGCGTTCGGCTCGGTTGGTGCGGCTCGCTACGGGTGAGGGGCTCACCTATGATCGGTTGGTTGTCTCGCCGGGGATTGATTTTGTCCCGGATGCGGTGCCCGGCTGGTCTGAAGACGTGGCCGAGATCATGCCGCATGCGTGGAAGGCGGGGCCGCAGACGCTTTTGCTCAAACGCCAGATCGAGGCGATGCCCGAAGGCGGCACTTTCGCCTTGATCGCGCCGCCAGCGCCCTATCGGTGCCCGCCCGCCCCCTATGAACGGGTGAGCATGATCGCGCATCGGCTCAACCAGGTGAACCCCACGGCAAAGATCCTGATCTTTGATCCCAAGGATCATTTCTCCAAACAGACGCTCTTTGAAAACGGCTGGGGCAAATACACCAATGGCATGGTGACATGGTTCGGCCCCGAATTTGGCGCAGCGGATATTGAGGTGCGCCCCGAGACGATGGAGGTTTTGGTTGAGGGGGAGGCTGAGAAGGTCGACGTCTGCAATGTGATCCCGGCGCAGCAGGCGGGAAAACTTACCCATCTTGCCGGGCTCACCGATGCGACGGGTTGGGCTCCGGTGGACCCGTTCACGATGCGCTCTTTGGCCGATCCCAACATCTGGGTTTTGGGCGATGCCAGCGCGCAGGGCGCGATGCCCAAAGGCGCTTTCGCCGCGCATTCGCAGGCGCAGATGGCCGCAGCCGCAATCCGGCGCGACCTTTTCGGGGCAGGGGATCTGCCTGATCATTACAGCAATATCTGTTGGTCCGTGCTTGCCCCGGGGGATGCGGTGAAGCTTGGTGGGATTTATGTGCCGCGCGCCGACGGTATCACCCAGACCGAAAGCGTTATTTCGGCGGCGGGCGAGGATGCTGCCACCCGCCAAGCCACCTATGAAGAGGCGCAAACATGGTATGGCGCCTTCACGCAAGACATCTTTGGTTGAGCCGGAAAGGAGCGCCATGATCGCCCGTCGCCGCTTTTTAATGACTGCCGCCGCAGTGCTTGCCGCGCCGCCGCGGCTTTGGGCCAATACCAGCCTAGAGCAAGGTGCTGTGCGCATTGATACGCTCTCGGACGGGTCTTTGATGCTTTCGCCCGGCTTTTTGTTTGGCGCGATGCCGCAGGCGGAATTGCATGAAATCCTCGCACGTTATGGCGCGCCGCTTGATCGCTTTGATCCGCCGTGTAATGTGACGCTCTACCGCGATGGCATGCATACGGTGCTGTTCGATGTGGGGGCTGGCCCCGATTTTCAGCCGACAGCAGGCAAATTGACCGAGGCGCTTTCGGTCTTGGGGCTTGCGCCTGAAGACATTACCCATGTGCTTTTTACCCATGGGCACCCAGACCATCTGTGGGGCGTTTTGGATGAGTTCGATGAGCCCGTTTTCCCCAATGCGCTGCATATGATGGGGCGGATCGAACATGATTTCTGGGCCGACCCCGAGATAGTGAACCGTATCGACGCACCGCGCCAAGGCTATGCGGTGGGGGCGCTGCGGCGGTTGCAGACGCTTGGCGAGATCCGCTTGCTGGAAGCGGGGGAGGAGGCTCTGCCCGGTATAAGCGCGCAGCTCACCCCCGGCCATACGCCGGGGCATATGGCGTTTCGTATCGAAGGGCCAAAGCCTGCGCTGGTGCTGGGCGATTGTCTCTCGAACCACCATGTCGCCTTTGAGCGGCCCGAATGGCTGACCGGCTCGGACCATGATCGGGAAACCGCCGCCGCAACGCGGGTCGCGCTGTTGGCGGAACTGGCCAGCGAAGAGATCGCCTTGATTGGCTACCATTTGCCCGGCGGGGGGATTGGTCGGGTGGAGCGGGCCAATGGCTCCATCGGGCAGGGCTATCGGTTTGCTTTGGACTTTTAGCGCTGATCCACCAGCCGGTCGGTCGCCATCGCGCCGATCCACATGCACAAAAGCGCAAGCCATGCCGTTGCTGTTCCAATGGAGGTGCCAGTGACCCCCGCGCCAATCGCGCAGCCGCCTGCCAGCATCGCCCCAAACCCCATCAAAACCGAACCGAACATGGAGCGCCGCATCTGGCTTTCGCGCTCGAAGCCTTGAAATTTTAACTCCCGCGTCAGCGCGGCGGCGAAAAACGCCCCAAGAAACACGCCGGGCACCAGCCCAACATCGAAATCGAGCTTCGGGGTGGGCTCGAGGAAAAACATCAAGGTGCTGGCCGAAGGCCCGGAAAACGTGGCCGAGGTGACGGAAACCGGCTCAAAGGCCACTTGCGACAGCGCGAAGGTCAATACCCAGCCCAAGGCCACGGCAAAGCCGACACCCGAGGCAAAGGTGAGCGTGGAAAAGCCGATCTGATTGCGCCGCGCCAGCCAAAGTGCCAGCGCTGCGCAACCGGCCCCGAGCCCCAAAGCGCTGCCTTTTGGTAACGAAAGGGCCGCGAAAAGCTCAAGATTATGTCCGCCCGGTGTGACCCAAAGCCCGGCCAGCCATTGCCGCAAAGGTGCGAGCCAGCCATGCAGTGCCATCTGCGCCGTGACGGCGAAAATCAGCCCCGAAACCACGGCGCGCAAATTGCCGGTGGCCGCCAGCACCAAAAGCCGCCCCGAGCAGCCACGCGCCAGCACCATGCCGACCCCAAACATCAGCCCGCCGATCACCGCCCCGGACCAGCTGCCCGCAACCGCCATCATCCGCGCATCTTCGGCGCGAAACAGCCCAAGCATTTGCGCCGATTGCACCCAGATCAGCGCGGTTGAAAAGGTGAGCAGCCAGACCGCGACCGGTCGGCCTAGGTTGCCGCGGGCAAAGTCGATCGTTGCCGCGCGCAGGCAAAAAGAAGACCGCTGTGCCGCAACGCCGAAAACCGCCCCTGTCAGCACCCCAAACAGGGCGGACAGGATCGGTTCTTCGATCCAGTCAAGCAGCGGCGTGATCTCCATGCGTCCTCCCCGACGCGGGTCTCCCTAAGTGGGCATGGTGGCGCAAAATGGCGGAAATGTCATCTCTGTGTACCGCGCAGCCAAAGGCGCGGCGGCGATGCGTGATCGACCACATTCGATTGTGCGCAAATGACGTTAAGCACGCTGCAAATAGGTGGTGGGTGCTTCATTTCACATGAGGTCAGGCGCGGTTTGCGTTGGAGCTTTTTGTAGTGCCTTCTTTTTAAATGTAAAATTTTGGCGTGTGCGTCGTGCGGGTGAAATGCGCTGTCGTGATCGCGGCTCTCTCTGCGGGTGGGGTTGGGACGCTATCGTTACGTCAATTTACGTTTTGACAACACTTCGGGCACACCCTTGAAGCGTAAGTACGAGTGATCGGGAGGGTGAAATGGCCAAAGTTGCCTATACCGAGGGCCTGAATGCCAAGCGGTATGACGCCGATGAAGCCGATATTGGCGATGGCGTGACTGCGGGCGCTGTTCAAGGGGATCGTCCCGCATTGATGGGCACCTCTGCCGCAGGTCCAAACGGCGGACATGCTGCGGAGGTGTCCGTGATGCGTGCCGCCGCGCTTGCCTCCGAAAGCAAAACCAGTTTTGTCAGTGAACCCGTAGCCCCCCTTTCCGTTTTGGAAACGGATATGCCGGGGCGGAGCTTTGCCTCCGCCGATATGGGGCCCGCGAATGCGTCTATTCGGCCGCTGAATGCACCGCCCATTGGCAATGCGCCGACCGCGCGCCTTGCGGATGGCCAGTCGGTGACGATGGATGAGGGCGGTTTCGTCACGCTGGATCCGGGGCCGCCTGTCTCTCCGCCTGCGATTGATCCTGAAACGGATGACCTTCCCTCGCAGCCCCAGCCGCCGTCGGACCCCGTTGTGGACGATACGAGCGATGACCCGACGCCTGCGGATGATCCTGTGCCGCCAGTGGTCGATGATGGGTCCACCCCGGTGATGCCGGACACCGATCCGGGGGAAGATGATCTTCCGCCCGGTGACACGGATGGCCCGGTCGATGATGGTGTCGACCCTGAGCCAGATACGGATGACCTTCCTCCGCAGCCCGAGCCGCCGTCAGACCCCGTTGTGGACGATACGAGCGATGACCCGACGCCTGCGGATGACCCTGTGCCGCCAGAGGTCGATGATGGGTCCACCCCGGTGATGCCGGACACAGATCCGGGGGAAGACGGTCTTCCGTCCGGTGACACAGATGGCCCGGTCGATGATGGTGTCGACCCCGTGCCAGATACGGATGACCTTCCTCCGCAGCCCGAGCCGCCGTCAGACCCCGTTGTGGACGATACGAGCGATGACCCGACGCCTGCGGATGACCCTGTGCCCCCAGAGGTCGATGATGGGTCCACCCCGGTGATGCCGGACACAGATCCGGGGGAAGACGGTCTTCCGCCCGGTGACACAGATGGCCCGGTCGATGATGGTGTCGACTCCGTGCCAGATACGGATGACCTTCCTCCGCAGCCCGAGCTGCCGTCAGACCCCGTTGTGGATGACACGAGCGATGACCCGACGCCTGCGGATGACCCAGTGCCTGATACGGATTCCGATGGAACTGGCGATGATCCCACCGCCGATCCGCCTGTCGATGATCATTCTCCGGAGGACGAGCCGGGGGATGGGGACACCGATCCCACCCCCAATGACAGTACTGGCGACCCAGAGGATGATGCCGGGTCTGATCCGGACAAAGGAAACGGTCAGGGCAAGGACGGGGACAAGAAAACCTATGTTGACCCGAACAGTGGCCGTGATGGTGCGGAGCCCGGCCCCGCCGATGTTTACAAGGTGATCACCGATGAGGATGGGGTGACCACGGTCACCTCGCCCACTGACAAGCGGGGCGGTGGCAAGACTAGCGATGATGGTGGTCTTGATCCCGACATTGATGTGGATGGGTTGTTTGGGGACTTCACCAATCTGGAGAAGGACGGGGCACCCGGGAACGGCAATGGCCGGGGGAATGAAAAATCGGCGGAGCTAGACGACCTGTCCATACCTTTCGCTGCGGATGGGGGCGAAGACAACGTCTTCATGGGCGACGATATGGACGGCTTCGATTCCGATGTCGGCTCGGCCTTGGATATGGCGCATGACCATGGACCGCATGTGAATTTTTTCTGAAGCCCGACCTTTCGGTTGGCGTGTGAGAGTGACGAGTGCAAAGGGTAGGTTTGAAGTGGGATGTGGTCCCGTTGGTCGTCGCGACGCTTCTGATCGTCGCGCTGGAACTGGTGATCCCGGTCACGGTGCGCCAGGTCTATGACACGTTCATTCCACACCAATCGCTCGACTCCCTGAATGTGCTGATGACCGCTGCCGTCGGCTTTTTGCTCGTGGATGCGTTTTTGCGCTGGGCGCGGGCAAATCTTCAGGCATGGCAGGGCGCCCGGCGGGCGCATGCCGCGGGCACCCGGATGATTGACGCGCTGCTGCAAGGGAATGTGGCGCCGAGCCGGAACAACATCGGCGGAAAGCTTGCGCTGATCAATCTGGTGCGCGGATATCATGCCGGGGGCGGGGGCAGTTTAGCCGTGACGCTTGCCGAATTGACGATGATCCCGCTGATGCTGGTGCTGATTGCGCTGATCGCGGGCAAGCTGGCGCTGGTGTCGCTTACGCTGATTGCCGTTTTCTGTGTGGTCATGGTGGTCGCGGGTCGGTTCTTGCGCGATGCCCGCGATGCGCGCCGGGCAGAGGATGCTGTCCGGCTTGATATGATGGTGGAGACGCTGGGGGCGGCGCAGTCGATCAAGGCGCTTTCGGCGGAGCGGGTCATGGCTGCGCGGCATGCGGGGCTAAAATACACCTCGGCGCGTTGGCAGTTTGAGGTGGGCCGTTTCCAAACGCTTGTTTTCGATATCACGCAAATCTTCGGCACGGTGATGATCTTGGCCGTGGTCTTTGTGGGCGCGGGGATGGTGCTTGATAAAGACCTGACGGTCGGTGCGCTTTTGGCGGCGATCATTCTTTCCGGTCGCTCGGTCGTGCCGATGCAAAAGGCGCTGGGCGCGCTGCATCGCAGCCAAGCGCAACGTAGCGAGCGCAAGCAGGTCGAGGCGCTGCTCGCCACCCCTGCCAGCGCTGCAGTGACGACCGTTTCTGCGGCCTTGCCCGAAAACGAGGGCAAGCTGGCGCTGCACGGCGTGCGGATCATGGAGGCCGAGGGGGAAGCGCCGCTTCTCGACACAGTCGATTTTGCCTTTCCTGCCCGTCAATTCAGCCTGCTGGATGGTTTGGATCATGCGCAGGCGATGACGGTGTTCAAAACGCTGTCCGGTTTGCAGCGGCCAGAACAGGGGGCGGTGCAGCTGAATGGCGCCGATCTGCTGCAACTGCCCGAAGCCTGCCGGGCGCAGCAGATTGCCTATCTGCAAGCTGAAACGGTGCTCTATCGTGGTACGATCTTGGAAAATTTGACCCGCTTCGGACAGGTGAAAATGTCCGATGCGCAATTCGTGATGCGGCAATTGCGGTTGGATGAAGATCTGAACGTGCTGCCGCGGGGCTTGCAAACCGTATTGCGGGGCGATGGCGGCGATCCGGTGCCGCCGGGGTTGCGCGAACGTATTGCGCTGGCGCGCAGCTTGGCGCCTCGGCCGCGGGTGATCCTGTTCAATCATGCGGACAGCGGTTTGGACCGACGCAGTTATACCGCGCTTTACGAATTGCTGGCCAAACTGCGTGGTCACGCAACGATTATCATGGCCAGCGATGATGAAACGCTGCGCTCGCTTGCGCAGCATTGCTTTGTTTGTGAGGGCGGCGGGTTGCGTGCGAACGAAGGGGTCTGCCCGCCGAGCCGACCGCAGACGCGCTATCGTGAGTTGCGGCTATGAGAGATTTGCCGCTCGATATGCTGGCGCAATTGCGCCATGGGGCGCCAAGCGAACCAAAGCTTGGGCATGCTGAAAGTGCGGCGCAATTGTTTTATGCGCGGTTGAAGGGGGCCGATTGGCACGTGACGCCAGACGCCGAGCCCTTGGCGCTTTGTTTTTGCATGCTGGTCTTGCGGCTCAAACCAACCCTGCATCCGCGCAGCTTGGCGGCAATCATCAATGCGTCCGCAGATCACGGGTTTGACCGCATGGCCTTGGTCAACACGATGGCCGCGCTGGGTTACCGCTATGATCGCGTGCGGTTGATGCTGACGGATCTGGATATTCGGGTGCTGCCGGCGCTGATTGTGGGGCGCGATGGGCAGGCCTTGGTCTATTATCGCGATGGCGATGATATCGCACTTTTTGATGGTGCGACGCGCCAGCTCGTCGATCCTACGCAATATCGGCAAGAGGTTGAGGTTTATCTGTTTTCGCGTCTGAACCCAGACGATTTAGCGACCTCTCAAACGCGCCGTGAGGCCACGCAGCAGGCATGGTTCCTGTCTTTGTTCAGCCGGTTCTGGCCGCATCTGCGCAGCGTGGTTTTGATGGGCATCAGCCTCAATCTGCTGGCGCTTTTGGTGCCAGCGCTGATCTTGGCCGTTTATGCCTTTGTGATCGACAGCGGCCAGATCGCGCCTTTGCAATATTTGGCGGCGGGCGCGGCGTTGCTTTTGGGCTTTGAGTTCACGCTGCGGCGGCTGCGCTCTCGGGTGCTGACATGGATGATGGCGCGGCTCGATTATCTTGTGGGCGTCAGCAGCTATGACAAGCTTCTGGGCCTTTCCGCCGAGGCGTTGAATACGGCGGGCGTGTCGTCTCAAATCGCGCGGATCAAGACCTTTGAGGCGGTGCGCGATTTTCTGTGCGGGCCCTTGATCCTCTCGGCGATAGAGCTGCCGGTCACGGTTTTGGCGCTGGTCGCCTTGTTCTGGATTGGAGGTACGCTCGCGGTGCCGATCCTTGTCGCCATTATCGTGCTTGTGGCGATTACGCTTATTGCACGGCGCGGCATTGCGGTGCGCATTCGCCAAAGCGCGGTCGAAGGCTCGAAGATGCAGCAGTTCATCTTGGATACCTTCACGCGACTTGAAAGCATTCGTCTTGATGGGCTGGCGGGGATCTGGATGGACCGGTTTTTGCATCTGTCGGGGCGTGAGCAATTTGCCATGCTGCGGATGAGCCGGCTTGCCGCCACGGCGGAGATTTTGGCGCATCTGACGGTGGGGCTTGCGACGCTTGGGCTGCTTTTCATTGGCACGAAGCAGATTTGGGCCGGGGAGCTTGCTGCTGGAGCCTTGATCGCGGCGATGATGTTGCAATTGCGGGCCTTGGCGCCCTTGCATGCGATTGTTGGGATGCTGCCGCGCATCGAACAACTCCGCAATGCCATTGAGCAGATCGACCGGCTGATGGATATGTCGGAAGAAATTGACCTCAATGACCATGAAGAGGTGAATGCGGCGGCGCTGAACGGACAGATCCGCATTCGCAATGTTTCGCTGCGCTATGGTCCCAAGGTGCCTGCGGTGCTCTCGGGCTTTTCTATTGATATTGCCGAGGGGGAGGTGATCGGGATCACCGGCGGCAATGGCAGTGGCAAAAGCACCCTGCTCAAACTGCCGCTGGGGCTGAGCACGCCGCAGCTTGGGGCGGTGCAATTGGGCGGGTTTGATATTCGCCAGTTCAATGCGGCAGAGCTGCGCGAGCGGGTCGCCTATTTTCCGCAGACGGTGGATTTGTTCAGCGGCACGCTGGCCGACAATTTGCGGATTGCGATGCCGATTGCCCGCAATGCCGATTTGGAGGCCGCGCTCGAAGAAGCTGGTGCCTTGAACCAGTTACGCAGCTTGCCCGATGGGCTGCAAACGGTGGTGGACCCGGCACGGCTTTCGGCCAGCCAACCTTTGTTGCGCGAGCGGATTGGCCTTGCGCGCGCGCTGTTGCGCCCGGCGCAGGTGCTGTTGATTGATGAGCGGCCCGCGATGGCACTTTTGGCCGGGTTGGATCGGGATATCGAACGGGTTTTGAAACAAAGCCGGGGTCATAAAACCACGCTTTTTGTCAGTTCGCGCACCGATTTTCTGCGCCTTGCGGATCGGGTGATTGCGATGACCGGCGACGGGCGCGCGCAGGTGGGCCCACTCGATAAGATTATGAGGACAGCATGAGCTATTCGGATCAAACTGCGCTGGCTGTTTCGGCCTCGGCTGGGGGGCTTCAACCTGCGGGCGGTGTGTCTTTGGGGGCCGCGAAAAGTGGCCGTCGCCGCAAGCGCAATATCCAGTTGCGCCATTTGGCCGAAAGCATTCGCCTTGAAGAGCGCACCGATGGGATTGGATTGCAGGCGGCGATTTGGCTTTGTGCGGCCATGTTGGTCGCCATCACCCTTTGGGCGGGGCGGGCAGAATTGCCGATTGTCGTGCAGGCTCCGGGGCAGATCATGCCCGCCAGCTTTGAACGTGAATTGGTGCATCGTGAAGCTGGGCGGTTGGTTGAATTGGCGGTGCGTCCCGGTGAAAAGGTGGCGCAGGGGCAATTGATCGCGCGGCTTGATGACGACGATCTGGTGGCGGATTTGCAGTTGCAGGCGCGCCAGCGGCTTTCGTTTTTGTTGCGGATTGAGCGCCTGACAGCCTTTGTAGAGGCGCGCGACCCCGATTTTCGCACGGGCGACCCGTCTGCGCCTTTTGCGGCAGAAGAGCTTGTTTCCGCGCGCAATGCATGGGCGGCGATGAAAACCGCGCTGCACGATCAGACCACAATCGTCTCGGAACAGCTGGCGAAGGCTGTGCGCGAGCAAGGCATCGTTACCAGCCGGATCGCCGCGCAAAAGGACCTGTTGGCGTCTATGGAAGACCTGCTTGGGCGTAAGGAGGTTCTGTTTGCCAAAGAATTGGTCGCTTATCCGGTGATTATCGAGGCGCGGCAGGCGGTGATTTCGGCCAAGGCCGAGCTGGAGGTTCTGGAGCGTCAGTTTGAGCGTAGCGTGAATTCGATCCGGGAGTTGGACGCTCGGCTTTTGGCGGTGACAAGCGAGCGGCAAGCCTCTGCGCGGCAAGACCTTGAGGTGGCGCGGGCCGGGCTTGCGGAAACCGATGTGCGGATTGCGACGCTCTCCTCTGCCATCGAGATGCGCCGCATTCGCGCGCCGATTGACGGCACGGTCAAGCTGCCAGAGCGGCTGGCTGTGGGCGATTATATCGGGGCAGGGCGCCCGATTGGCCATATTGTCCCGACGACGGATCGGCTTGTCGCGCGGGTTAGAATTCCGGCGGAAGATATTGCAAATATCGCGCCGGGGATGTCGGTCGAACTTAAAATAACCGCGCTAGATTACACGCGATTTGGGACGATCTCTGGTATTTTAGAGACTTTATCGCCTGCGGCCATGTTGGCCGAAAATGGGGCAGTCTACTTTACGGCGGAGGTTTCGCCTAATGTTGAATATATTGATTATCAAGGGCGAGAATTAAAATTGATTCCGGGAATGACTGTGGAGGCTGGTCTTATTAATGGGTCGCGAACCATTCTGGAATACCTTTTTAATCCAATAAATCAAGCGGTGTATGGTGCGTTTCACGAGGGTTGAATATGTTGGAAGCAGGATCAGAGAGCTTTAAGGTCGCCTCCACCATTATGGCGGTGGATGATGATCCTGTGGCATTGTTGATGATTTCCGAGCTTCTCAAGAAGCTTGGCTATCAAACGCTTACGGCCACCAGCGGTTCGGCGGCGCTTGAGATGATGGAGCAGGGCTCTGTGCCGCAAGTTTTGTTGCTGGATCGACAAATGCCCGGCTTGAGCGGCATGGATGTCGTCCATCACCTGAAAGAAAAGAAGCAGTTCGCTCGGATTCCCGTGATTATGGTGACGGGTTCAGATGATCCGAAAGAAATCCGCGAAGGCATTGATGCGGGGGTCTTTTACTACTTGCACAAGCCGGCGCATGTGGGCGTTTTGTCTTCGGTTCTGGCGGCAGCTTTGCGGCAGGCAAGCGAAAGCACCGCCCTCGTGCATGAAACTGTGCCGCAAGTTGGCTTTGACCTGTGCGAAGCCGCGAAATGGACGTTTCGCACCCCGCGCGAAGCCACGGCCTTGGCCGCCACCATCGCGAATTATTTTCCGGATCCTGATCGCAGTGTCGATGGCATTGGGGCGCTTTTGCTCAATGCGGTAGAGCATGGGATTTGCGCGATCGGTTTTGAGGAAAAGGGGCGGTTGCTTGAGGAAGGGCAGCTTTCGCAGAGCATCAAGGAACGGCTGATCCAGAACCCCGATACCCGCGCAACCGCCGCGATTTCGCGCCGGGACGATGGGATGATGCTGATCGTCGATGACCCGGGCGCGGGCTTCAATTGGAGCGAATTTACGACGCTGGACCTGTCGCGTTCAAGTGCATCGCATGGTCGGGGCATCGCGCGAGCAAAAGCCATGGCTTTCGATGATTTAAAATTCAACGAGGCCGGGAACCGCGCCATCGCTTTCATGCGGTATAATGCGACTTTTGAGTGGTGAGGCGGTTCGATGCCCTTTTCTGAAGGCCTTGCTGGCGCTGCGACAAATAAAGGAAAATACGCCGATACATGGTGGTTGCGTTGGTCCTTGGTCGCCGTATTGGGTGTGTTGACGATTGTTGGCTTGAATGTCTACTTTTTACGAGCCGATTACGAGGAATATGTAGCAGGTCAGAACGTTCATATTTCAGAAGAAATATCGAAGCAGCTTGAAGACCCTTTTCAAAAATCATCCGGGCGGGTTTTGGCCCTGCGTTCCCTCATTATGTCGTCGCATGAGGTGACCTTAGAAGAGTTTGAGGCGTTTTCTGCCGTAGCTGTCGCGCATGGGACCGATTTTGCGCATGGCTATGGTTGGCTGCCCAGTGCGGGGAGCGGGCCGATCATGATGGTTGGCAATATGCCGAACGCGCCAACATTCGAAATGAAAGACTTAAGCCCCCAAGTTCGGAAGCTATTGGAAGATGTTGAGGCCGGGCGCGGCCTTCAGCGTGATGTGCTTGTGGGCGGCGTTTTGGCCGAGCAAAGCGCGAATACCGATCTGGTCACGCTTTTGCGCCAAGTCTCCACCAGCTCCCATAACGGCGACGAAAAGGGGATTGTCTTTGCCACCTTCAGCATTCGGCGGTTCTTGCTGTTTGCCTCGCTGCCGCTGGAAAGCTGGATCACGCGTGTGGCACTGGTTGAAGAGAGTGGAGAGACAACGCTTTTCCGGCATGCACGGATGCCCGGTTTCAGCGCAGAAGAACCGCTGACCCTCACCGAAGGCCCGATGACGTTTTCGCTTGCGGTGCAATATGAAAACACGCCGTTTGGGACCTTTTTCGTCGAAGAGAAGCTCGCGAACCAATTGGTTTTTATCGCCATGATGGTGCTTTTGTCGGCCTCGGCTTATCTGACGCTGCGCCAAATCCGGTTGAGCCGCAAAGCGGCGCAAATCTCGGCCGAGGCGAATTATCAAAAGACCCGTTTTTTGGCGACGATGAGCCACGAGATGCGCACGCCGCTCAACGGGATCATCGGCATGTCGGATTTGTTGCTTGATACCAAGTTGGATGACGAGCAACGCAGGAATGTGCAAACGCTAAACCATTCGGCCGAGAACCTGCTGGCGCTGATCAACCAGATCCTCGACTTTTCCAAGATTGAGGCCCGCGAAGTGGTGTTGGACCCGCAGATCATGGATCTGGGGGAATTGGTTTCGAATGTGATCAATGCCGTTGGCGTGTTGGCCTCAGATAAACAGATCGAATTGGTGGCAATTATGCCGTTGGACGCCTGTATCTCGGTGCAGGTGGACGATATGAAGCTGCGCCAAATCCTGACCAATCTGATGTCAAACGCGATCAAATTCACCAATGAGGGCAGCGTCACGCTGCGGGTGGATGTGATCGAGAAAGACAGCAATGAGCGTGCGGTGTTCCGGTTCACCGTGGAAGATACCGGTGTTGGTATTCCGGCTGAGCGGCTGGAGACGATCTTCAAACCCTTTGAGCAGGCCGATAGTTCGACCACGCGCAATTATGGGGGCACCGGGCTTGGGCTTGCGATCACGCGCGAAATGCTTCTGGCAATGGACAGCGACATTCGTGTGCGTTCGGAAGTTGGAAAAGGGTCGGCCTTTGGGTTTGAACTGCGGCTTGAGGCCGACACCCACACCCCGGTATTGCGTAAGGAGCGCTGCATTCTGGGGCTGCAAAACATGCTGGTGGTGATGCCCGATACGCCGCGCAGGTTGGCAGCGATCATCGAGCTTGAAACAGTGGGCGCACAGCCGATCAGCGCGTTCACGGTCGATGCGGCGCGGCATGTTTTGGAGGGCGCGTTGGAACGGAACGAGCCCATCGGTCTTGTTTTGGCGGGCGATGCGCCAACCGCCGCTGCGATCCGCGCTTACTGCGCCGGGCGTGAAGAATTCTCCAAGATTAAAATCGCGATCGTCCGCTCTTCGGTGCGGAACACGCAACCCTTGAGCAAAGAAGAACAAGCGGCGGCGGATTTCTTTGTGGCCTCGCCGCATACGGCGGTGACCCTGACACAAAATATCGCCTCTGCCTTCCAGCATTGGTTCTTTAGTTCTGGCCCCGACACGGCGATGACCCAGCCGATCCAACCGCCGAAAGTGCGGTATGACGGGCTCCGGGTGCTGCTGGTGGATGACGACAAGGTCAACCAGATGTATGGCACCTCGCTTTTGGGCAAAATGGGCTGCGAGGTTGGTACGGCATGGAATGGGCAAGAGGCGATTGAGACTTTTGGCTCTGGGGCCGACTGGGATGTAATTTTGCTCGATTGTCAGATGCCGATCATGGATGGCTATGAGACGGCGCGAAAACTGCGCGAGGCAATGCAGGAGCGGCGGGTGAAGCGCCGTCCGATCATTGCGCTCACCGCCAATGCACAAAAAGGCGACCGTGAAAAATGCCTCGCCGCGGGAATGGATTCTTTCCTCTCCAAGCCTGTGCGCCAAGGCGATGTGGAAGCCAAATTCAAAGAGCTTTTGCGCGGCTGGAGAGCGAAATCCCCTGCAAAACCTGAAGCTCAAGAACCGGAAGCCCCGCCGCCACAGCCCCCGATGCTTGTGGAACCCATCGACGCGCAGAAGGTGCTGATCGACGATGACGACATACCGCCTGCGGTGCCCGTGGCGGAGCCGCCCCCCGCGCTGACAGGGTTAGAAACCCTCGATGAATTGGAGGGCAACGCCGTGCAAGCTGCGCCCGAAGCGACGAAGGAAGAGACACTCCCCGAATATCGCCCGCGCGCCGAGATCGTTGCCACTGCGGTGATGCTTGAAACGAAAGAGATGTTGGGAGAGGCTTTCGTGCAGCTTTTGCAGACATTCCTAGATGGTGTACCGGGGCAGTTGGGCGCGATCGACTTCGACATTGACGCCCGCAATTATGACAATGTCCGGCTCGTCGCGCACACGTTGAAAAGCTCTTCAAAAATGGTTGGGGCGATGGCGATGGCGGAAGTGGCCGAGTTGCTCGAAGCGGAGGCGCGCGCCGCAGAGCCATCGCGGATCATGGCCTTGTCTTATGCCGATGCCTTGCGGCGCAGTTTCGGCAATTTTGTACGGGTGCTTGATACCGCCCAAAACCTTGCAAAATCGGCCTAGGGGGGACCATGCGGCAGTTTTTCTTTGCTTCGGTGCTGGCCTGTGCAGCGGTTTTTGCCGCCCCGGTGAGGGCCGTTGAAATCTCGATCATCGTCAATGAACCCTCGAACGAGTTCTGGTTCGAAGAGGGGGAATTGGCAAAACGCTACGCGCGGAAACTGGGCTATGACGTGCGTGTTTTTGCGCATTCGGGTGATTTGACCACGGAAACGGCCTTGCTTCAGCGTGCAGTCGAAAGCGGCAGTGCCGCGATTTTACTGGACCCTGCGCATCTGGAAAATTCGGCCCGCGCAGTGGACGAGGTGGTCGCGCGCGGTGTCCCGGTTTTTGTGCTCAATGCCAAGCTGAACTCTGCCAGCGTTACGGCGCAATTTCTGTCAGACAACGAGGCTTGCGGGCGGTTGGCTGCGCAGCAATTCGTGACCGAAATGCAGGGGGCGGGCACATTCGTGCAGTTGGATGGCCCCGATAGCGATCTGAATTCACAACTGCGCCGCCAAGGGTTTGAATCGGTTTTGCCGGAATACCCCAAATTGCAGCGGTTGAAAGCGATGAGCGCGGGCTGGGACAGACAGACCGCGTTTCGGAAAGTCTCTGCATTGCTTGAAACCGGGGCGCATTTTGATGGCGTGCTCTCGGCCAATGATACGATGGCGCTTGGCGCAATTGATGCGCTTGCGAATTATGATCGGGCGCAATTCGTGATCATTGGCGGCTTTGATGGCACTTTCGAGGCCCAAGAGCGCATCACCCGGGGGGACATGAGCTACACGATTGCCCAACCCTTGGAGCAGATCACGCAAAATGCCGTGGATATGATGGACCGGCTCTTGAAGGGCGAAGAACTGCCCAAGGTCGAGGCCCCGTTCCTGTTTCCCTGCCATGTCATCGGTGGTGGGACAACGGGCTAAAACGCCGGAGATCAGCGGGGACTGTTCAGCTTTAAAGGGTTCCCCAAAGCGCCACGGCTGTGATTGCGGTGGCGCCTAGAGCCAGCCCGAGTGCCTGTAGCTTGGCCCGTCTTCGCAGTTGTTTCCTCAGCGCGGTAGTCTCGGCGGTGTGCTGCTGTGTTTGCGCTTTCAATTCAAAGACAAGGCGCTCCAGATTGGCGAGCGATCGCGAAATGGCGGCCTGACCGGTTGGTGTGAAGCCTTCACCAAAATCGAAGGAACTGCCGGTGGAGTTCTGCCCATGCGTGCCAAAATGCTGAACCTGAGATTTTGCGGCGCAGTAGATTTTCCGCCTTCCGCGCATGTAGGTACAGATGTCCCAATCATAACAGGTTGATTGGGGAACATGGCGCAGAACCTCGGCAACCACCTCTTGCGACCAAACGGTTCCTGCAAAGCCAATACTGTGTTTGACAACCATGTCGGTGGCATCCGTTGAGGCGTAGGCTGGATGGGCCGAGGCGTTGAGCAAAGACAGAATGCCCTCGGTTTGGGAAAAATGCGCGTCCACAAAGGTAAGCGCAGAAGAGGAAACGATCAGATCGCTGTCGCACAGAAACAGGCGCTGGTAGCCGCTCTGTGCGAAATGATTGAAAATCGCATGAACCGCGAAATCCGCACGACCGCTGTTGGTGGGCGAAGAGACGATCTGTGCCTGCGGGGCGAATTCTTGCGTAAGGTCGCTATGGCTGTAATCTGTGCTGCCATCATTGAAAATCACCACATCCGCATGGGTGAGACCGTCGAGTTCAAACACCGTGCTCATCGTGTCGCGCAGGCGATCAAGCCTGTTGAACGCCGGAACCGCGATCAAGGTTTTCATAAACGGTATCCTTCCCCAGCGCAGAGCGAGGCTAGGGGAGAGTAGGGGCCTTGCCAATATCCACAAAGCCGCGGCAGCGCAGGGTCTATGGCGCCCGCTGCCGCGCTTGAAGGATCGGCCTTCTTAGGCGCTCGCGCGCGTGAAGGCGTGGTAGAGGCCGCGCAGTTCTGCGAGGCCTTTCAGGCGACCAATCGCGGGGTAACCGGGCTGCGCTTCGCGGCCAATGTCATCGAGAATGTCTTGCCCGTGGTCGGGCCGCATCGGGATCGACCAATCTGTCCGCCCAGCGTCGCGCCGCCGCGCTTCCTCCGCCACCACGGCGCGCATCATTGCCACCATGTCGGTGTGCCCGCTCAGATGCTCATCCTCAAAGAAGGAGTTCATCACCGCCGTGCCCTCGATCCGGACATTGCGCAGATGCAAGAAATGCACCCGGTCCGCCAAAGCCTCAAAGATCTTCACCGGGTCATTGTCAGGCCGCGCGCCGAGTGAGCCGGTGCACAGCGTGACCCCGTTTGCGGGCAGATCGACAGCCTCTAGAATGGTGCGGTAATGCGCCTCGCTCGACATGATCCGGGGCAGGCCCAGAAGCGGGAAGGGCGGATCATCGGGGTGGCAGCACAACCGCATGCACAGTTCTTGCGCAAGCGGCGCGACCTCAGAGAGGAAGTCGATCATGTGGCGCTGCAATTGCGGCTCTGAAATCGCATCATATTCGGCCAGATGCGCACGCACATCTTCCAGCGTGAATCGCTCTGCCGCGCCCGGCAGACCAAAGACGACATTCCCCGCGATCAAGGTTTTCTCGGCTTCGGTCATCTCTGCAAAACGTTTTTGCGCCGCTTCAACCACTTCGGGCGGGAAGCTTTCGGCAGCGCCTTTGCGCGCGAGGATATGAATATCGAACGCGGCGAAGTCGATCAGATCAAAGCGCATGCAACGCGCGCCGTTGGGGCGCTCCCACGCCAGATTGGTGCGTGTCCAATCCAAGACCGGCATGAAATTATAGCAGATCACCTCGATCCCGGCGGCGTGCAGGTTCTGCATCGAGGTTTTCCACGCGGCGATATGGGCTTTCCAATCGCCTTGCTGTTTTTTGATGTCTTCCGACACGGGCAGGGATTCGACCACTTCCCAGTTCAGTCCGGAGGGGCGGCCATCGCGCCGGGTGGCAATTTCAGCTTGGCGGCGGGCAATTTCTTCGGGGGTCCAGACCGTTCCAGTCGGCACATGATGGAGCGCCGAAACCACGCCTTCGACCCCGGCTTGCATCATATCATCAATGCTCACACGGTCTTGCGGCCCAAACCAACGCCAGGTCTGACGCATGTCTTCTCCTCCCCTATGTCACCGCCCGGATGGGGCGTTCCTCGCGCTTTTCCTAGCACGCTGGGGAATGTGTTGACTAGTATGGAAGTATGGCGCATGGTCTGCCTCAGGAGGAGAGAATGACCAAGACGCGCCCCGACCCGGCACGCCTAGACCCGACTGCGCCTGTAGGGCCGCAGTTGGCGCGGCTGATCCGCTGGTCTATCGTTTCCAATGCTTTAGAGCCCGGTATGCGGCTTTCTGAATCCGAAATCGGCTTGCGCTACGGTGTGAGCCGCCAGCCTGTGCGGGAAGTGTTCATCAAACTCGCCGAAGAGGGTTTGGTGGAGGTGCGCCCGCAGCGCGGCACCTTCGTGCGCAAGATCAATATCGCCAACGTGCTGGATTCCCGTTTCGTCCGGGAAGCGATTGAGGCGGATATCGTCAAAGCCTGTGCCCGTGCGCCGGCCCCCGGTTTGGTCGAAGAATTGCGCAGCCAGCTCGAAGCGCAAAAACGCGCGCGCGGTGATGATCCGGCGGTTTTCGTCACGCTCGACGATCTGTTCCACCGCACCTTGGCCGAAGGGGCAGGGCGCCCCAGCGCTTGGGGCGTGATTGATGGGGTGAAGTCGCAGCTTGACCGTGTGCGCCAGTTGACCACCGCGCGGATGCCCGTCGATCACCTTGTGACCCAGCATACCGCCGTGGTGGAGGCGATTGACGCACGCGACCCGAACGCCGCCGAAGGCGCCATCCGCCACCACTTGCAAATGATCCTGTCGGACCTGCCCGCGATCCGCGAAGCCTGCCCGCAGTTTTTCGAACCTCAGGACAATAACCCTGACCTGAGCCAAAACCGGCCACTCCGGCCAGACCCCGAAGCGACCCAAGGGAGGAAACCATGACCGTCGCCAAATCGCTTAAGACCCTGCTGGCAGCCAGCCTTGCCACTGCAGCCCTTTCGGCTGCGGCCTTTGCGCAAGATGTCACGCTCAAGCTGGGTCACCCGGCGAACGAGCAAAACACCTGGCACCTCGCCTCGGTGAAATTTGCCGAAGAAGTCGCTGCGCGCACCGAAGGCCGTGTGGCTGTGGAAGTGTATCCGAACGAAACGCTCGGCAAAGAGATGGACGTCATCAACGGCATGCAGCTTGGCACGGCCGATATGACGATCACCGGGGAATCGCTGCAAAACTGGGCGCCGATGGCCGCGCTGCTCGCCGTGCCCTATGCCTATGGCTCGCTTGAAGAAATGGATGCCATCGCCTCGGGTGAACTCGGCGACCGGATCGAAGCGCAGATCGTTGAAAACGTCGGCATCCGCCCGATTGCCTACTTCGCCCGTGGGCCGCGCGATCTGACCTCGAACCGTCCGATCACCTCGCCCGCCGAGCTTGATGGGCTGAAAATGCGCGTGCCGAACGTGCCGCTGTTCCTCAACGTTTGGAAAGCGCTTGGCGCGAACCCGACGCCGATGGCCTTCTCGGAAGTCTTCACCTCGCTTCAAAACGGCACCATCGAGGCGCAAGAGAACCCGCTCGCGCTGATCAAATCGGCCAACTTCAACGAAGTTCAGAAATACATCAACAAGACCGAGCATGTGCGTTCGTGGATCTATCTGACGATTTCGGAACTTTCGTGGGAAAAACTCTCGGCCGAAGATCAAGCCGCCGTCATGGATGCGGCCGCCGCGGCGCAAGCCTATGAGCGCGAGCTTTTCACCGCGCAAGAAGCCCAACTCGTGGGGGAACTCGAAGCGCTTGGCGTGACCTTCGTCGATGTGGATGGCCCGGCCTTCGCCGCCGCCGCCAAAGATGCGGTTCTGTCCTCGGTTTCCGATGAGATCCGCCCCGAGGTTGAGAAACTCTTCGACAAGTAAGCCGATCCGGCATCATGAGCGGGGGGCGCATCGCGTCCCCCGTTTTTCGGACCGGGCAGGAGAACCCCGATGCAACGCCTCATAAAAACACTGAGCCTTGGCCTTACATGGGTGGCGCGTATCGCCACCGGGCTCGCTTTTCTTGTCATCATCATCGCTGTGGTGATCCAGCTTTTGGGGCGCTCGGGCGTGATCGACTCGGTGATCTGGTCCGAAGAACTGACCCGCTTTGCGCTTTTGTGGCTTGTGGCCTTTGGCGCCGGGCTCGGGCTGCGCTCTGGCGCGCTCGTCAATGTTGATATTTTCTGCGAGGCGCTGCCGGAGCCTTGGCCGTGGCGGCTGCGGCTTTTCTCGGCTGCGCTAACGGCGGTCTTCGCCTTTTCGCTACTGCCCTCTGCGGCCTTCTTCATGCGCATTGGCGCGCGCCAAACCGCGCCTGCCCTTGGCATTCACATGAACTGGATCCACGCCTCCGCGCTGGTGACGCTGGCGGTGCTTGGCACGGTCGCCACCTTGCGCGTGATCGGCATGCTCGCCGGGACGGAAAAGGGCCGCCCCGACAATCTGGAGGATATCTGATGGGCCTTGCACTTCTACTGGGCGTTTTCGTGCTCGGCCTGATTTTGGGCGTGCCGGTTGCGGTGACGCTTGGGGTGGCCTCGGTCGCCTATCTGCTTGAGGCGGGCATCCCGCTCGTGACGATCCCGCAAAAAATGTATGCGGGGATCGACACCTTTGTTTTGCTGTGCATTCCGGGCTTTATCCTTGCGGGGAACCTGATGAATGAAGGCGGCATCACCACCCGCATCGTGCGGCTGGCGCAAGCCATGGTGGGCTGGATGCGCGGCGGTTTGGGGCTGACCAACGTCGCCGCTTCGATGCTTTTTGGCGGTGTCTCGGGCACCGCTGCCGCCGATGCGGCGTCAATCGGGGGGATGATGATCCCCGGCATGAAGAAAGCGGGCTATCCGGTTGAATTTTCAGCGGCAATCACCGCCGCCTCTTCAACCGTGGGGCCGATCATTCCACCCTCGGTGCCGATGATCATTGTCGGCACGCTCTCGGGCATTTCGGTGGGCAAGATGTTCATCGCCGGTGCGCTTCCGGGCGTTTTGATGGGCGTTGCCATGATGATCACGGCTTGGATCATCGCACAGCGCCGCAATTTCCCGCGCCAGCCGTGGCAAGGCTTTGGCGAGTTGGGCAAAGCTTTCCTTGGCGCGTTTTGGGCCGTGTCGATGACGCTTCTGATCATTGGCGGCATGCTTTCCGGCTTTGCGACGCCCACGGAAACCGCCGTTGTGGCCTCGATCTACGCCTTCGTCGTCGGGGCCTTCATCTACCGTGGTCTGAAACTGAGCGCCGTGCCGCGCATCTTGATCGACAGCGCCGTCTCTGCCGCTTCGATCTTGCTCTTGGTGGGGCTCGCCAATGTGTTTGGCTGGATCTTGGTTTCTGAGCGCATCCCGCAGATGATCGCAGAAACGGTGCTGTCGATCACGACGAACAAATATGTGGTGATCTTGCTGATCAACCTCGTGCTGTTGTTCATGGGCATGTTCATGGAAACGATCGCGGCGCTGATCATTTTGTTCGTGCCGCTACTCGCGCTGGCGCAAGGTGTCGGCATTGACCCGATCCATTTCGCGACCTTCGCCGTGCTAAACCTGATGATTGGCCTCACCACCCCGCCGGTGGGGGTGTGCCTGTTCATCTGTGCAGGCATTGGGCGAATTTCGCTAGCGCAAATCACCAAGGCGATTTGGCCGTTCCTGCTTACCAACCTCATCGTGCTGATGCTCGTGTCTTACGTGCCCTTCTTCAGCACGTGGCTCCCCAATCTTCTCTCCAACTAGGCTTTCCTGATGACCCAAGCGCTCAACCGCATCGTCCGGCTGCATGGACAAAACGACCTGCGCCTTGAAACCGAACCCATGCCCACGCCCGGCCCGGGCATGGTGATGGTCGCTATTGGCGCCGTAGGGTTTTGCGGCTCCGATCTGCATTACCATTCCGAAGGCGGCATCGGCACAATCCGCGTGCGCGAGCCGATCATTTTGGGCCATGAGGCGGCGGGGACCATCGTCGCGCTTGGCGAGGGAGTGCCGGGCTTGGCCGAGGGCGATGTGGTCGCGCTGAACCCCTCGCACCCCTGCGGGGAATGTGAGTTCTGCGCCAAAGGCCAGCATCAGCATTGCTTGAACATGCGCTTTAAAGGCTCGGCCATGTTCTTGCCGCACGAACAGGGCTTCATGCGCGACCGCGTGGTGATTGGCGCGGCCCAATGCCACAAAATCGCGCAAGGCGTGCCAGTGACCGAAGCGGCGCTTGCCGAGCCTTTGGCCGTGTGCCGCCGCGCGATCACCCGCGCTTTGGAGGTCGCGGGCGATCTGACCGACAAACGCGTGCTGGTGACCG
This sequence comes from Rhodobacter aestuarii, assembly GCF_900156655.1. GTDB lineage: Bacteria > Pseudomonadota > Alphaproteobacteria > Rhodobacterales > Rhodobacteraceae > Rhodobacter > Rhodobacter aestuarii. The sequence goes on from NZ_FTOG01000001.1 coordinate 157,001, forward strand.
GCGCCGGGCCGATTGGAGTGCTCTGCGTTGCACTCGCGCGTCATTTCGGGGCGCGCGAGATCGTTGTCACCGACCTGCATGATGCCACGCTGGAGGTTGCGCGTCAGGTCGGCGCGACGCAGGTGATCAATGTCGCGCGCGAGGCCGAGGCTTTGGCGCCTTGGGGCGAAAACAAAGGGCAGTTTGATCTCGCCTTTGAATGCTCCGCCGCGCAACCCGCGCTGCGCAGTGCGATTGCCAGCGTGCGCCCGCTTGGCACCATTGTGCAGGTGGGGGTGATGGGCGACACGCCGGTGCCTTTCAACATGCTGGTGGCGAAAGAGCTTAACGTCATCGGCACGCACCGCTTTGATGCCGAGTTTGCGCAAGCGGTGGAACTGATCAACAGCCGCGCGCTCAACCTCGCCCCGGTGGTGACGCAGGTCTTCGACGGGGCCGAGGCGCTCGAGGCGATCAAGGTCGCCGCAGATCGCAGCTGTGCTGTGAAGGTTCAACTCGTCTTCACGCCCTGAACCTCCCTCTGCGAGAAGACATCGCGCCGCTCCTTCGGGGGCGGCGTTTTTGATTCATTAGGCGAAGGTGGCAAGTGGCTATCAATCCCGGCGGGACAGATCGCGTGGTGGTTGGCGACACGCCGGTCTCAACGCGGATGATAACCGCGCAGTGCCGCGGCGGATTGGTCGCTTTCTTTAACTATTATTGGGTTGTGCCGCATCGCGGCGAGATCGTACAATCAAGCCGATGGGCAAGCCCGCTGTTAGGCAAGATATCCTTGCGTAAGGTTCCCTGCGTCCGTAATTGAAGACTGGTCCCGCCCGAGCGTTTTGCGATTGGAGTTACACTTGCGATTGATCATGACCGCCCTGCTTTCGGGCACCGTTCTTGTTGGCCCCTTGTCGGGCTGCGGCGTCGTCTATCACAGTTCCTCCGTCTCGCCCGGGGTCTCGGCCGAGGGTAAGGTGCGGGTGTTGCCCCTCACCGCTGAATCGGTGATGGTGGCGAATGCGGCTCCCTACCAACCGCGCGAATTGCCAAGCTATTTTCGGCAAACGGCAGGGTTGAGCGGCTCGATGTCGGCGCCAATCGCGGCCCCTGACGCTGCGTTTGACCGTGTGACCCGCCCGGGTCGGCTCGACACCCGGTTGCCGCCGCCCGCGACCACGCCCAACTACCGGATCGGCATTGGCGACGTGGTGCTTCTGGCCACGCCGCAAGCGGGGTCGACGGTGGAACAACTGACCGGCATTCTTGCCGCACAAACCGCCCGGCAAGGCTATACGGTGCAAGATGATGGCTCGATCTCCGTGCCCACCGTGGGGCGCGTGCAAATTGCGGGCCAAACCGTGGATGACGCGGAAGCAACGCTGTTCCAACGCTTCCTCGACAAGCAAATTGATCCGACCTTCTCGCTTGAAATCACCGAGTTCAATTCGAAGAAAGTTGCGATCGGCGGCGATGTCTCCAATCCGGGGATCGTGCCCGTCACGCTGCAACCGCTGCATCTTGATGAAGCGCTCGCGGCCGTGGGCGGCGTGAAATCAGCAGATCTCGATACGGCGGTGGTGCGGATTTACCGCTCCGGCAAGCTTTACCAAGTGCCGCTCAAATCGGTCTACGAGAAGCCCGAAATCGGCCGGATGTCGCTTCTGGCGGGGGATAGTCTCTTTGTCGATACGGCCTATGAGCTTGATAAAGCGGCGGCCTATTTCGAAGAGCAGATCAAATTGGCCGAGTTCAAGCAGGCCGAACGGCAATCGCGCCTGCAAGCCCTTCAGACCGAGATCGGCCTGCGCCGCAGCGAATTGCAGGAGCGTCGCGATACCTTCGCGACACGGCTCGAACTGGGCGCTGAGGCGCGTGACTACGCGTACATCACCGGCGAAATCAGCAAACAGACCCGCTATGCATTGCCCTATGACCGCAAGGCGACACTGGCCGATGCGATCTATGATGCAGGCGGCGGGCTTGATGTCGCGCGCTCAAACCTGAAGGAAATCTACGTTCTGCGTGGCTCGAGCGATCCGATGGAATACGAGTCCATCACCGCTTGGCACCTTGATGCCCGCAATGCGGCGGCAATGCTTCTGGCCACCCGGTTCGAACTGCACGCCAACGATGTGATTTTCGTCGCGACCCAGCCCGTGCGCCATTGGGGCAATGTGGTGAATGCGATCACGCCTTCGCTGATCGTCTCCTCGGTGAATGCAGCTTCGAACTGAGTTTGGCAGGATCTGTTGTTGATGATCTGGACTGCCCATGGGGCAGTCCAACGTTTTTTCGCATGCCAATCATCCACATCCGAGATGTTGGTTTGCGCGTGTGATCGGGCCGGGATGGCGGATGAAGAACGAGCGCTAAAGGTTGGGGGGGCTTTGGCAGTTCTATGCCGCAGCAGCTTCCGCGGAGCGTAGGGCAAGGGCCATGATGGTCAGGGAGGGCGACTCCCCAAAGCCCGAAGACGGGAAAACAGAGGCATCTGTGATCCAAAGATTTTCGTGGTCATGCGCGCGACAGAGGGGGGTGACCACAGAGGTTTCGGCCTCGCGTCCCATACGTGCCGTGCCAAAAACATGCGTTGCAGAGAAAGTGTCTCGGCTGCTTGCTTCCTCAACAAGCGTGGTGTCGGCGGCGGCCAGAACGGCGCGCGCTGCCGTGCGCATGGCGCGCAGGCGGGCGATAGATTGCGCCGTCAGCACTGAGGAGATCCGCGCGATCGGTTGGCCGAACGCGTCGCGTAGTTGCGGATCAAGCTGAATATGCGAGCGCGCATCGGGAACCACTTGGCCGATGGCCCCAACCGCGATGGCCGCCCCAAAATTCTGCCGCATCGCCGCTTTTAGGTCGTTTCCAAAGCCCGGCAACAGGCGGTTTGCATAGGCGATCGGGCCATTGAGCCCCGTTTCGGAGGTGGTGTGGTTCAGCCGAAACCCGGCTCGCGCCCCCGGTCCCCACCAAATTGCATCGGCGGGAAGGCCAAACTGGCTGCGGATGGGCGCTTTTGCCAAGCCGACACTGCGCAGCGACAGGGTCTCCATGAAATTGCGCCCGAGTTGCCCAGAGCCGTTCGCAAGACCCTCTGCATGATCCCTATTTGCCGAAGCCAGCAAAAGCCGTGGCGTTTGGACGGCACCGGCTGCAAGAAACACCATCGGTGTTTCCACATCCTGTGCGACGTCCCCCACGATCACCGTTGCCCGTTCGATGCGCCCCCCCGGCCCGGGATGAAGTTGGGTCACCGTTGCATTGGGGATCAGCGTCAGGCGCCCGGTTGCATGCGCTCTTCGCAGCAAAGAGACATCGGTTGATCCTTTGTCGCCCAAGGGGCAGCCGCGCGCGCACTGGCCGCAATAATTGCACGGGGGGCGATCATCATAGGGTTCGGAAAGCGTGAAATGCGGATTGACCTGCCAGCCTTGGCCAATCTTTTTGCCCGCTTCCAACAGGACTTGGGCGCCGGGGCTTAGCGGATGCGCGGGAAGGGGGTAGGGCTGGCTGCGCCACCGACCGCCGTCTTCAGGCGTGCCGGCGACGCCAATCATCTGTTCGACGCGCGTGTAATAGGGTTCCAGATCGGCATAGCCGATCGGCCAATCTGCGCCGTCTCCGGTCAGGCTCCCCGCCCGAAACGCATCGGGGTGAAAGCGGTGCGCTTCGCCAACAAAATGCAAAGTGCTGCCGCCCACGCCCATTACATGGAAATAGCCTTCGTTCAAAGGCGGGCGGGCGCTGCCAGCGGGTAGGCGCCAAGGAAACCCCGCCTGAGACCAATCCGCCAGATCTTCGTCTTCTGGCGCGAGGGTTCCAAGATCGCCCCATGAAACCTGCGCCCGGCTACCGGATTTGACCGGAAACGGGCGGCGCTCCCAGCCCGGCGTATCAAGCGGATAGTCCACCACAGGGTCAAAGGCCGGTCCCGCTTCCAGCAAAAGCACGCGCAACCCAAGCGCACACAATTGCCACGCCGCCGCAGCGCCCCCCGCACCGGAGCCGATGACCACAGCATCGTGTGAACCGTTTAGCGCCATGGGGGGAGGTATCCCTCGGGTTGCGGGCTTGGGTTCAGCCCCAATCCCGCAAGGGACTCGGGCGTCGCATAGTAAAACTCCACCGCGAGCGCGCGCGCGATATGATAAAAACGGCCCGGGATCTGATTGTAATCCGCCGCCGACATATAGGTCAGAATCTCGGTTCTTTCGGCGAAGGAAAGCTGCCAGAACGGAACCTGCGCCAAGCCATCCATCCAGTTCAGCGCGATGATGAACAATTGTTCAAGTTGGCCATTTGCGGACAGAAAGGCCCGCAAGTCAGTGGCAACCCCGACCGCTGTCGCAGCGGGAGACAGGTCATCTTCGGGCAAGAACGTATCAAGCAACGCCCCAAGAGAGGCGAAAGCCGCCTCATCCGAGGTGTTTTGCGCCCGCGCCGTGGAGGGCACACCGATCAAAGCAGACAGGCCCGCCGAAAGCGCAAGTGCTAGCGCTTCGCGGCGGGTCGTCTTGTTTTGCGAAAACGGCGTATGAACCGTTTTGGGCGTCATCGGGCAGGCCGAGGGTTTTTAACGGTTCTGATCCGTGTTCATGTAGCTTGTTGTCGTGGTCGTGGTCGGCGATTTGGTGGCGCCAAGACCCATCTGGAAGCCGCGCTTGCAGATGTCATAGCTCGAGGTGATCGTCGCGCCAGAGGTGTTATAGGCCACCCCAATGTCACAGCCGAACGTGCCATCGAAGTTGTAGGTCACACCGCCCGTCAACGCGCCGCTATCACGCTTGTTGGTCGAGAGCGCTTTCAGGGTAATGCCCGGCGTGCCCGGAGCGCCGCCGCTGCCAAAAGTCCAAGACATCCCCAAAAACAGCGAGGGGTCATTATTGGTGGTCGTGACCGTCGTCGGGATACTCCCCCCGGCAGAGGCGATCGAAGCAACAAAGACAAACGGCGCCGCAAGCAGCAGCGCTTTAACATGGGAACCAGTCATGAGTGCCATCTAGATATTCCTTTGCGCCAATCGTGTTTGGGCTGGATGCCAAGGCGTCACGCTTTGCCCATAATTTGCGGTGCAACCCCATCCCCCAAGGCTTATGCGTAGGCTTTCCGTTTATTTGCGTCAAGTTTTGCCGATTGGGGCCTTTGTAAATGGGCGTTTCTGCCTATCGAGCGGGCACCCTTTGGGGCCAATTCTCTTCGGTGTCAGTTTGCCCTGCGCGCCGTGTTTCCGCTTCACGCGGGCGCTTTGTGCCCTATTGTCAAAACAGGGGCAGCAACCAGCGGCGCGCAAAATGAAAACCGATAGAAAACAAGTCTTTGATCGCCAAACGCTATATTTGCGGACCAAAAACAGCGCCAAAACTGGTGTGAAACGGTGCGTTCTTAGGATCAAGACATGAGCATGAGGCTCTTTGCATCGCTGCGCGGGGCAAGCCTGCGCCATGATCTGATCGCCGCGCTGACCTTGGCTGCGCTTGCTCTGCCCGAACAATTGGCAACTGCGCGTCTGGCGGGCTTGCCCGCGGCGCAGGGGATCGCAGTCTTCGCGGTCGCATCGCTGGTGATGGTTCTGGTCTCGCGGGACAAAGTTCTCTCGGTCGGTGCGGATTCGAGCATTTCGCCGATCATCGCCTCTGCGCTGATTGCGGCGACCGTGCCGGGGGCGGCGCCGTTGATCGCGGCGCTGGTCGGGGTGATCTTGTGCATCGTTGCTCTTTTGCGTCTTGAGGGGATTGCCCGCCTTTTGTCCATGCCTGTCGCGACGGGAATGATGGCGGGGATTGCGCTGCATATTCTTGTGGGCCGTCTGCCCATCGCGCTTGGGATAGAGATCCCTGCGCGAAGCCCCGTTGCGACGCTTGAAGCACTATGGCAGGCCAGCGATGCAATCCGCTTTGAACCACTCGCGTTGACGATGCTCGTCACGGGGCTGTGCGTTCTTGGCCGGGCGTGGAGCGCGCGCTTCCCCGCAGCGCTTGTTGCCCTGGCGGCCGCTGTGGCGATTGCCGCCTTTGCAGATCCAGACGCAACACTCTGGCCACGTGTGGAAACCTTTGGCGGCAGTTGGGGGCTGACGCCGCTCACGGTCTCGCCCGATGCGATCCTTTCTTTGCTGCCGGTGGCACTGGTGATCGCCTTCCTGTGTCTTTTCCAGACCACGGCGGTGCTGCGCGAGGGACGCGCGGATCAGCCCAAAGACCGCCGCAATGCGCTTGGCGCGCTCGGCCTGTCGAATTTGGCTGCCGCCGCGATTGGTGGCTTTGCGGTGAATGCCAGCCCGCCACGCACTGCCATCTTGCGCGACGCCGGTGCGACGAGCCAGTTTGCGGGGGTCATTGCCGCGCTGGTCGCGCTTGCGGTCATGGTTTTGGCCCCGGATCTCTTGCAACGGGTGCCCGCCGCCGCGCTTGCCGGGATTTTGGTCTTTGTTGCACTCCACATCTTTCCGCTGCGTAGCTTTGTTACGCTTTTGCGCCACAGCCGGATCGAGGCCGGTATTGCTCTCACGACCACGGCGCTGGTGACGGTGCTGCCTTTGCAAAGCGGGCTGCCACTTGCGATTTTGCTTTCTTTCTTGCACGCGACACTGCCACTTTTCGCAACGCAGGTCGTGCGCCTGTCGCAGGTTCCGGGCACGACAATTTGGTGGCACCGTCCCGAGGCCGATGCCGCCGGTCGTGTGCCCGATCTGCTGGTGCTTGGCATCACCGCGCCGATGAATTTCGTGACCGCAGAGGGGATCGTCGCGGAAATTCGCGCCTTCCTTGCCTGCAAGCCAAAGCCGCCGTCGCGGTTGGTTTTGGAATGTGCGGGCCTTTTGTCGCTCGATTTGACCGGGGCAGGGGCCTTGATCGCGTTGATCGAGGAATGCCATCGCAATGGCACGGCGGTGGCTTTGGCAAGGGTGGAGTCCGACCGCGCCTATGCGCAACTTGCCCAAGGCGGTGTGCTGGAGGTGCTGGGCAAGGACCGTGTCTTCGACAGCGTAGCGGAAGCCGTTCATGCGCTGGGGCCGCATGCGACTTTGTGAAGAGAACGCGCTAAGACATTGGGCTTGGCGGAGGGGGGCAGTGGCCCTTTTGTGGCCCTTATCACGCAGAAGCGAAATCCAGAGAAACTCGGTGTGCGCGCAAAAAAAACGCGATCGGGAGGTCAATGTGCCGCGTAGCATCATGGCCAGTTCGGGAAAGCGGGCTACGGCTATCTTCGAATTTGCGCCATCCAATCCCCTAGGCCGTCGCCTTACATGCTCCCGGAGACTACCCGGCGTTATGTAAATCCATCCTATATTGTCAAAGGTTTGCCGTGGGCGGAAAACGGATATGGGGCGATTGCGCCTCTGATGATTTGATGAAGTAAGAAAGGTTTTTTCGATGAAACTCAGCGCACGCAATATCCTTGATGGCACGATCACCGCGGTCGAGGTGGGTCAGGTAACGACGCATGTCAAACTCGACATCGGCGGCGCGACGATCACCGCTTCAATCACCAATGAAGCCGCAGCCGATCTGGGGCTGAAGGTCGGTGAAAAAGCCTGCGCGGTGATCAAATCGAGCGATGTGATCATCGGTATCGCCTAATCTTAGGGTCGGGCCAAGATCACATGGCTCGCCTTGAACAGCGCCGTGGCGGGAACGCCCGGCGCAAGCCCCAAAGCCTCGGCGCTGGAGTGGGTGATGACAGCGGTGATGGATTTGCAGGCGCCAAGGTCGATCACGATCTCACTGTTCACCGGGCCATCGGTGCGGGCCGCCACAAGCCCCGTGAGCCGGTTGCTTGCAGAGACGCGCCCCGGGTCGCCCCCCGCCGTCAGCATCACGAAACTTGCCTTGATCAAAGCAAACACCGTAACGCCGGGTGCAAGCCGCATCTCTGCCGCTGAGCGTTCGGTGATGACGGCGGTCAGGTGATGCCCGTCGGTGAGCGCCAATTCCACCTCGGCGTTGACGGGCCCCATCGTCACCCGTGTGACCGTGCAGCGGAAGGTGTTTCGGGTGGAGGTGTGCATTGTCATGCTCCAGAGTTTCTCCAAGACCTGCTCGGGGGCGGTGCAGACCCCGCCCTCCAGCGTTGTCAGCGCCTGCGCCAATGTGGTTTCCAGCTGCTCAAAACCCGCAATCAAGGCCCGTCCAGCCTCCGTCACCCGTGCATTGCCGCCCGTTCGGCCTCCCGGCGCAGCTTCGACCAAGGGCCGGTCAAACAGGTTATTGAGCGTGCCCACCGCATCCCAAGCCGTTTTGTAAGACAGGCCCAGTTCGCGCGCGGCCCCGGCGATGGTGCCCAAGCGCTCAATCGCGGCCAGAAGGCGGATCCGGTCTTGCCCGATCCGGGCCTCTCCGGGGCGATGCAAACTGAGCGAGGCGGTCAGCGGTCGTTCGTTCATGGCAAATCCTCAAACAAGCGGGGCTGGCTTCCGGCGCAGCACCAAAAGCACCGCAACAGAGACAAGGCCCAAAGCGGCAGACAGGACCAAGGCCCGGTGGAAATCGCCCACCGTGACGGCGTTATAGATTTCAAGTGAAACGGTGTTGGTGCGGCCAAGAATATTGCCGCCGAGCATCAGCGTGACGCCGACTTCGCCAAGCGCGCGTGCGGTCGCCATCAGCAGCCCCGCCGCCACCGCCCCCGCAATATTGGGCAAGATCACGCAAACGAAAATCGAGGCCTCGCCATGGCCCAAAGTGCGCGCGGCCTCAGCAAGGTTGGTGGGCAGCGCTGCGATCGCGGCTTGCACCGGTTTTACGATCATCGGTAGCCCGACGATCACCGAGGCAAGCAAGACGCCCGCTTCGGTGAAGACAAAGCCTTGGCCCAGATGCGCCTCGATCCACGTGCCAAAGCCGCGCCGCCCCAAGAGCAACAAAAGCCCAAACCCCAAGACGATGGGGGGGAAGACCATCGGCAAGGTCACCAGCACATCAAGCGCCCCACGCCCCCACCAACCGCGCCGCGCAAGCGCCCAGCCAAGGGCTACGCCAAGGCTTGCATGCACCAAAAGCGTGCCGAGCATGATCCGCAGGCTGAGCCCCAAGGGAAAGGCCAGCGCCGGATCGCCCAAAACCTCGGCGAACCCGGCCATATCACAGCCCGTTCGCGGCCATGATCGCCTTGGCCGTTGGGGTTTCGAGGAAGGCGGCAAACCCTGCGGCTTCATCGCTCAAGAGCCCGCAGGCAATTTCAATCGGGCTATAAAGCGCTGGGTCTACAGGCACATAGCCGCCGATGGCCGCGCCCGCGCCAATCGCATCGGTGATATTGAGAAATCCAGCCTCGACCTCGCCGGTGGTGAGATAGGCGGTCACCTGCGGCACCGTCTGGACCGAGATCAGCTTCGCGCCCACCTGATCGCCCAAGCCGGAAGCGGCCAGATATTCGCGCCCCGCTTTGCCATAAATCGCCGCCTTGGCATCGGGAATGCCGATCCGGGTGACGCTTGCTTGCGCAATGTCTTCCGCCGCGCGCAGGCTTTGCCCTTTGGCATAGGCCACCACCAGCTTGCCCGCGCCAAGCGGCACGAACCGGGTGAACGTGAGCCCCTCGGCCTTCGCCAAGACCTTGCGGTCGCCGCAGACCATCGCGATTTGCCCGCTTTCACGCGCCTGCCCAAGCACTTGGCCCATATTTCCATAGACTTGGCCGATGCTTTCGCCGCCTTGAGCTTCGTAGGCGGCAAAGACCTGCGCCATCGGGCGGCGGTAGCCCGCGCCAGAGGCCACAGTAAGCCCTTCGGCCCAAGCAGAGGTGGCACAGACCGTCAAAAGGGCGAAGATGGCAAGCTTCTTGCGCATGGATTTCTCCTGTCAGAACGTGGGGGTGGACTCGGGGAGTGTTTCGCTATGTAGTCAGGCTATACAGCGAAACGGAGCCTGCCCATGCCAAACTTCGTGCCAAGTCCGCGCCCCCTTCACGCCACCCTGCGACAGGGGCTTTCTGGCTCCCAGGGGCGGTTTTTACTCGATGTGGATCTGCGCATTGCACCGGGGGAATTCGTGGTGCTGACCGGGCCGTCGGGGGCGGGAAAGACCACATTGATGCGATTAATCGCCGGGTTGATGCGGCCCGAAAGCGGCCATGTCACGATGGGCGGCGAGACATGGTGCGACACGAAAGCGGGGGTGATGCGCCCGGTGCGAGATCGGTCCTTGGGTTTCGTGTTTCAAGATTACGCACTTTTCCCGAACATGAGCGCGGCGCGGCAAATAGCCTATGCGCTGCCCGGTATGGCCCGGGCGGAGCGCGCAGAGCGGGTGGATGAAATGCTGGCGCTCGCAGGGCTTTTGGGGCTTGCGAAGGCACGGCCTGCGCAGCTTTCAGGCGGGCAAAAGCAACGGCTCGCCTTGGTCCGCGCGCTTGCTAGGCGACCGAAACTGCTGTTGCTGGATGAGCCGCTTTCGGCGCTGGATCCCGAGACGCGGGCACGGCTGCAAGATGATCTGCGCACCTTGCATGCCCATTTTGGCGCCACCACGCTGATGACAAGCCACGATCCGGCTGAGGCGGCGCGCCTTGCCGACCGAGTATTACGGCTGGAAGCGGGACGATTGGTGCCGCTGCGCCCTCCGAAATTGGCGATCTTTCCCCGACCAAAGCAAACCGAGGATATTGGTTCGCACAAAGCGGCCTGTATCGGGGTATAAGCCGCGCAGCTTGATCCAATTGCCTTTGGCAGCCTGCCTGTGGTGAACGCGGTCACAATCACCACAGGACCCTAAATGCTTGCACTGATCGGATTGTTTTTCGCCGCGCTTTTGGCCGCGACCTTAGTGCCCGCGCAATCGGAAACGGTGCTGGTTGGGCTGATCCTTGCGGGGGCGCATCCGCTTTGGGGGCTGCTGGTGGTGGCGACAGCGGGGAATGTGCTGGGCGCGCTGATCAATTGGGGGCTCGGCCGCTTTTTGGGCCATCACGCTGGCGCGCGCTGGTTTCCGGTTTCGCCCAAAGCTTTAGAACGTGCGCGCAATGCCTATGCGCGTTGGGGGCATTGGAGCCTTTGGGGGGCTTGGTTGCCCATTGTCGGCGACCCGCTCACCTTTGCAGCGGGGCTGTTGCGCGAGCCGATGTGGCGGTTTTTGGCCGTGGTGACTTTGGCAAAAGGCGGCCGCTATCTCGTGCTCGCTTGGGCGACGGTTCAGCTTTCGTGACCTGATGGCAACGTGATCCAAACCGCCAGCCCAGCCTCGGCGCGATTGGCGATCTTGAGCGGTCAAAACCGGTGCCGATACAGCGGGATAGACCCGCAGCAGATCTGTCGCCGCCGTTGCACTTGGGTGGATTTCATCGAACCGTTACGCAAAGGTTAACATTCTGTCACTGCCTCGGGGCAGGGTCCGCGCGAACTGAACCTCGGAGAGACCCATGCTCAAAACCGTTTCCCTCGCAACGCTTGTTGCCGCCTTGACCACCACCTCGGCGCTGGCCCAAACCGAAATCAGCTGGTGGCACGGCATGGGGGGCCGAAATGGCGAAGTGATCAACGAAATCTCGATGAAATTCAACGAGGCGCAGCAGGCTTGTCATCTGACGCCGCTTTCGAAAGGCACCTATGAAGAGGCGCTGGCCTCGGGCATCGCCGCGTTCCGTTCGGGCGAACAGCCCAACATCTTGCAAGTGTTCGACGCGGGTGCCGCCACGATCATGGCTGCCAAAGGCGCGACGATTGCCGCTGAAGATCTGATCGTGCAAGCGGGCAAACCCTTCAACCGCGAAGACTTCATTGCGGGCGTGCGCAACTTCTACGCCGATGCCGATGGCAAATTCGTCGGCATGCCGTTCAACTCGTCGGCGCCGATCATGTATATCAACACCGAGGCGCTGGAAGCTGCGGGCGTTGAAGCGCCGACCACTTGGGAAGAGTTTGAAGCGGTTGCGCCGAAGCTGAAAGAAGCGGGCTATATTCCGCTGACCGCTTCGCAGTTGACCTGGATGTTCATGGAGAACTTCAAGTCCCGCAATAACCAGCAATTCGCGACCAATAACAACGGCTATGACGGGATCGAAGGCACCGAGATCATCGTCAATGACGACAACACCGTGATGATGTTCGACAAGCTCAAAGAATGGGCTGATGCGGATCTCTTTGGCTTCTATGGCGCGGGTTGGGCTGACAACCAAAAACCGTTCGAAGAGGGCAAAGTGGCGTTCTGGATCGGCTCGTCGGGCAGCTTCGGTGGCCTGCAAAAAACCGCCACCATGCCGTTCTCGGCAGAGTTCCTGCCCTATTGGGCCTCGCTTGGCGAAGGCACTCAATCCTTCATCGGGGGCGCGGCGCTTTTCGCGATGGCGGGCAAACCCGCGGAAGAAAATGCCTGCACGGCGGAGTTTTTCAGCTTCCTGACCTCGCCGGAAATCCAAGTCTACTGGCATGAAAACACCGGCTATGTGCCGATCACCACGGCCGCTTACGAAATGGCGAAAGCCGAGGGCTGGTATGACGAAAAGCCGGTCGCTGAAGTCGGCATCCAACAGCTGATGTTGCCGGGTGGCGAATGGACCAAGGGCTATCGTCTGGGCTTCTTCCCGCAAATCCGTTCCATCGAAGAGCGTGAATTCAACCGCATCTTCTCGGGCGAAGTAAGCCCGAAAGACGCGCTCGACACGATCCAAGTGGAAGCGAATGCGCTCTTGGCGAAATTCGCCAAAACCGCGAACTGAGCCCCATTCAACTGACTTTGGCTCCGGAGGGACACCTCCGGAGCTTTCCCCATTGAAAGACGCCGATGACCGCTTCGCCTGTTGTCCCTTCTCCGTTTTTGCGGCTGCGCCAGTGGTGGACGCGCCCCTCCGCGCATCCCGCCAAAGTCGCGCAGTTTGACCGCCCGCTGGCGCCTTGGCTGTTTGTGGCGCCGCAGCTTTTGATTGTGGCGATCTTCTTTTACTGGCCCTCGGTGCAGGCGGTGACCTCTTCGTTTTACCTAGAGGACCCATTTGGTTTTGGCGCGGCTTTCGTTGGGCTGGACAATTACCGCGAGGCGCTCTCCTCAACCGAATATCGCAATATCGCCGGGTTCACTGCGCTTTTCGCGGCCACGGTCACGGCGCTCTCGCTCGGTCTTGGGCTTTTGCTTGCGGTGAAGGCCGATGCGGTGATGCGCGGGGCAGGGGCCTATAAAACCGCGCTCATCTCCGTTTATGCCATCGCGCCGCCGGTTGTGGGGCTGATTGGTATGATGATGTTTGACATGCATATCGGCCCTTTCACCAAAGCCGCCGCGCTTTTTGGTTGGGAGATGCGGGTGGGGATTGATTACCGTGATACCGCCGTGGCGTTGATCACCGTCGCGGTGTGGAAGCAAATCCCCTACAACTTCATCTTCTTCCTGTCGGGCCTTCAGGCCGTGCCTTCAAGCGTGCGCGAAGCCGCGTTGATTGATGCGCGCTCGGGCTGGCGGCGGTTTCGCGATGTGACCTTGCCGCTTTTGGCCCCCACCGGCTTTTTCTTGCTGGTGATCAACATCACCTATGCGCTCTTTGATACCTTCGGGATCATCGACGTGATGGTGAAAGACAAACCCGCCAACAACCCGATCACACTGGTCTACAAAGTCTATCTTGATGGCTTCAAAGGCAATGATATCGGCGGTTCCTCGGCGCAATCGGTCATTTTGATGGTGGTCGTCGCCGCGCTCACTGTGGCGCAATTCCGGCTGATTGAGCGCCGGGTTCATTACGGATAAGCCATGCAACGTTTCAGACCTTTCGACCACCTGATCTTGCTTTTGGGCGCGGCCTTTCTGGTGACGCCCGTGGTCATGGCCTTCATGTCCTCGACCCATGCTGCAACCGAAATCCATATGAACGGGCTTTTCCTCTCCCCCGGCGGAGAGGGGATGGCCACCTATGAAAAGGTGCTGACGCAAAAAGGCGGCTTTACCGGCACCGTGACCGGCGCGCGGATGGTGATGAACTCCACCATCCTTGGCCTTGGCTTTGCGCTTGGTAAGGTGGTGGTGTCGATGTTGGCGGCTTACGGGCTGGTTTACTTCCGGTTCCGGTTCGCCACACCGATCTTTTGGATGATCTTCACCACGCTTTTGCTGCCGCTCGAAGTGCGGATCATGCCCTCCTATCAGGTGATGAGCCAGCTTCATGCGCTCAACACCTATTGGGGGCTGATCATCCCGCTTTTGGCCTCGGCCACTGGCACGTTCTACTTCCGGCAGTTCTTTAAATCGGTCCCCGATGAGCTGCTGGAAGCCGCGCGGATTGATGGCGCCGGGCCGGTGCGGTTCTTCCTAGGCGTGCTGGTGCCGCTTTCCCGCCCGATGATGGCGGCGATCTTCATCATCATGTTCGTCTATGGCTGGAACCAATACCTCTGGCCGATGCTGATGACGACGGATGAGCGGTTCTTCACCCTGATGCGCGGCATCAAGACGATCCTGCAAGTCTGGATCGGCAGCCAAATCCCCGATTACAACGAAGCCTTCGCCCTTGCGGTGCTGGCGATGCTGCCGCCTCTGGGCGTCGTGCTCGCGTTCCAGCGCCTCTTCATCAAGGGCCTGACGGAAAGCGATAAGTGATGGCCGAAATCCTTCTTGAACATGTGGGCAAAACCTATCCGGGTGGCACGCAAGCGGTCAGCGATGTGTCGCTTTCTGTGGCCGATGGCGAGTTTATCGTGCTGGTTGGCCCTTCGGGCTGCGGGAAATCCACGCTTTTGCGCATGGTGGCGGGGCTGGAAGACATTTCCGCAGGCACGGTGACCATTGGTGGGCGTGTTGTGAACCGGCTTGAACCCGCCGAGCGCGACATTGCGATGGTGTTTCAAAACTACGCGCTCTACCCGCATATGACGGTGCGGGAGAATATGTCTTGGGGGCTCAAGAACCGCCGCATCCCCAAAGATGAGATCGCCGCGCGGGTCGAAGAAGCGGCGCGGATGCTGGAGTTGCACCCTTACCTTGACCGCAAGCCTCGTGCCCTTTCGGGCGGGCAGCGTCAACGGGTGGCGATGGGCCGGGCGATTGTGCGTCAGCCCGCCGCGTTTTTGTTCGATGAGCCGCTGTCGAACCTTGATGCGAAACTGCGCGTCACCATGCGCGGCGAGATCCTTAAGCTGCAAAAGCGGCTCGGCACCACCGCGCTTTATGTGACGCATGACCAGCTCGAGGCGATGACCTTGGCGGATCGTTTGGTCGTGCTCAATGGCGGGCAGATCGAGCAGGTGGGCCGCCCGCTTGAGGTCTATCACCGCCCCGCCTCCACCTTTGTGGCCGCCTTCATTGGCGCGCCAGCGATGAACCTGCTTGATGCGCGGATTGAGGCCGGGCATCTGCGGCTTGCGGGCGTTGATCTGGGCCGGGTCGAGGGCGAGGCGCGGGCCGTCACGCTTGGCATTCGGGCCGAGGATTTGCAGCTTTTGCAATCGGGCGGGCTGCCGTTCCGCATTGATGTGATTGAGGAATTGGGCGCAGGCCGTGTGGTGCATGGCTTTGTCGAAGACCAACCCCTGTGCGTGAGCCTGCCCTCGGGGGCGGAACTGCCCGCGCAACTGCATCTGGGGGTGGCTCCCGAAGCGTTGCATTTGTTCGATGCGATCACCGGCAAGCGTTTGCCGCAATCGGTGCATCGCAGCGCAAAGGTGCGTGCATGATTTTTGAAAAGACTTCGGCGCTTGATGTCCCCACGCAGGCGCTCCGGGCAGAGTTTGTCACCGCTGCGCGCGCGGGCACAGCCCATGATGACCTCGCCCGCCAAGTGCCCGCCTTCACGCAAGTGGAGGTGGGCGGCACCGCCCCCAACGCGCCGCTCGGGCTGCCGCTTCGTGTCGCGGCGTGGAACCTTGAACGCTGCCTGTTCCCCGAGCCTTCGGCGCAAGCCTTAGCGGGGGCGGATGTGCTGCTTTTGTCCGAGATGGATTGTGGCATGGCCCGCACCGCGCAGCGCCACACCACAGCCGATATCGGCCAAGCGCTTGGCATGGCCTACGCCTATGGGCTTGAATTCCTTGAGCTAGGCTTGGGCTCTGAAATTGAGCACAGCTTTTGCACCGACACGTTCAACACGCATGGCTTTCATGGCAACGCGCTTTTGGCGCGCGCACCGCTGAACCATGCTTTCGTCTTGCGCTTGCCGGGGCAGGGGCATTGGTATGGCGATGCGGGCCAACCGCGTTTGGGGGGGCGCATTGCGGTTGGGGCTGAAATCGCCACGACGGCGGGGCCGATCGTATTTGTTTCCACCCATCTTGAAAGCGCATGCGATGCTGCGCATCGTGCCGCGCAAGTGGCCGCAATCATCGCGGCGCTTGATACCCATTTCCCCGATCGACCCGTTTTGATGGGGGGCGATTTGAACACCGGCAACCACATCGGCGGCGATTGGCGCGATGAAACGCTGTTCGATTTGGCCCGCGCCGCCGGGTTTGAGGTGCACGGCGGTCCGGAAACTCAGCCGACAACACGCCCGAGCCTGATCACCCGCTTTCCCGAACGCGCGATGAAGCTTGATTGGTTTTTCTCGCGCGGGCTGCGGTTAGGGGAAACACTGATCCACTCAAGCCTCGATGCCAATGGTAGACCGCTTTCGGACCACGACCGGGTGGAAACCACAATCGAGGCGCTGCTCTGAGGGGTTGGGATTGCGGGCCTAAGGCGCGGTTCAGATATGGCTGGGTAGGGCTGTGGAAATTCCACGGCCCAGCTTCCCCGCCTATTTCAACCGTCCTGTTCCTTGCCTGCGTCGCGTAACACGTTTTAAGCCGCGCCCGAACGCCCTCGCGAGCGGGCGCGGCTTTGGCCCTGATTTTTCACACCGATTGATGAGTGGTTTTCATGAACGCTTGTCTTGGCGGCCCTCTAATCGTCGTGGGGCATGGGCGCTATCTGTCAGACATCTTCAAAGGCGCGCCCTGCTGAAAAGGGCAGGCCCGCTCGGGTCATAGTCGCCGCATCTGAACAGAAAGCCACGCCATGACCGCGCAAGCCGCCTTTCCCGCCACGATCACGGACCAATATTTTGAAGGGGAGCGCCCGCTTTATGCGCTTCACGACACGGTGCTGGAGGGGCTGCGCATTGGCGTTGGGGAATCTGCGCTCAAGCATGGGCAGAGCCTTTTGGTGCGCAATAGCGAGTTTGCGGGCAAATATCCGTTTTGGCATTGCGATGGGGTGACGGTGGAGCACAGCCTGTTCCGCCCCGGTGCCCGCGCCGCGATTTGGTATTCCGAAAACATGCTGATGCGGGGCTGCACGGTGGAAGCGCCGAAGATGTTTCGCCGGATGCGGGGCCTGACGGTGGAAAACTGCCGCTTCCCCGATGCAGCGGAAACGCTTTGGAACTGCGAACAGGTAAAGCTGCGCAACGTCGTGCTGGATGGGGCCGATTATGTGCTGATGAACGGCATCGACCTTGAGGTGGAGGGGATGACGCTTCAGGGCAATTACTCCTTCCAAGATGCGCGCAATGTCACCGTGCGCAATTCGCATCTGGCCTCGAAAGACGCGTTCTGGGGGGCGGAAAATGTCACCGTCACCGATTGTGTGCTCGATGGCGAATTCCTTGGCTGGCATTCGAAAAATCTGCGGCTGGTAAACTGCACGATCCGGGGCACGCAGCCGCTTTGCTATGCGACCGACCTTGTGATGGAAAACTGCCGGATGGACGAAAACGCCGATCTCGCGTTTGAATATTCGACGCTGCAGGCAGAGATCACCACGCCCGTCACATCGGTCAAGAACCCGGCGGGGGGCCATATTCGCGCGCCGCGTATTGGCGAGGTGATCTTGGATGAAAATTGCCGCAACCCCGGTGCGTGCAAAATCGAAACCGCAGCGCACTAAGCCATGACCTTCGATTTTGACGAACTGGTAGAGCGGCGTGGCTCTGGTGCCGCCAAATGGGATGATACTCCCGCCGATGTGCTGCCGATGTGGGTGGCGGATATGGATTTCCGCACTGCGCCTGCCGTTGTGGAGGCGCTGCACGCCCGCGTTGCGCATGGGGTCTTTGGCTATGCGCATCTGCCCGGGGCTTATTATGACGCGGTCGCGGGCTGGCAAGCGCGCCGCCACGGCCACCAGTTTGCGCGCGAAGACATGCTCGTGACCTCGGGCGTCGTGCCTGCGGTGACGGCGATTTTGCGCGCGCTCACCCGCCCCGGCGACCGGGTCATTTTGCAGCCGCCCGTCTATAACTGCTTCTTTTCTTCGATCCGCAACATGGGCTGCGGGGTCGAGGAAAACGCGCTGATCCTGCGCGACGGCCGCTATGAGATGGATTTCGCCGATCTGGAGCGCCGCGCCGCGCACCCCGATTGCCGCGCACTTTTGCTGTGCAACCCGCATAACCCGGTCGGCCGGGTGTGGAGTGCTGAGGAACTGCGCCGCTTGCATGAGATTTGCGCGCGTCACGGCGTGACCGTGATCAGTGATGAGATCCACGCCGATTTGACGATGCCGGGGCATCGCCATCAATGTTATGCGGCGCTTGGGCCGGAGGTGGCGGCCAATTCCGTCACCTGTTTGGCGGCGAGCAAGGCGTTCAACTTGGCCGGGCTGCAAATTGCCACCATCGTCGCGCCCGATCCCGATCTGCGCGGGCATATCGACAAGGCGTTGAATGTCCATGAGGTTTGCGATGTGAACCCCTTTGGCATTGCTGCGACCATTGCGGCTTATACAGAAGGGGCCGCGTGGCATGCGGCGCTTGTGGACTATTTGGCCGAGAATAGCCGCTTTGTGGCGGAGTATCTGGCTACCCACCTGCCCAAATTGCACTACACCCCGCCGCAGGCCACCTATCTCGCTTGGCTCGATGCCCGCGCCTATGGCCAAAGCGCCGATGCGCTGGCCGCGCAGGTGCAAGAAAAAGGCCGGCTTCGGCTTACCGCTGGCACTGCCTATGGCGCGGCGGGCGAAGGCTTTTTGCGGCTCAATATGGCTTGCCCACGGGCGCGCTTGGAAGACGGGCTCACCCGGCTTGCCAAGGCACTCGGCTAACGATCCCCTCAACGGAAAGGACATATCATGACGGACACTCCCGTTTGGTTCATCACCGGCTGCTCGACCGGCTTCGGGCGCGAAATCGCTAAATTGGTGCTGGCAAAAGGCTGGCCCGTGGTGATGACGGCCCGGCGCACCGAAACGCTGGCCGAATTGGTCGAAGGGCATGAAGAGCACGCCCTTGCCGTGTCTTTGGATGTGACCGATGCGGCGCAAATTGCGGCGGCTGTGGAACAGGCCGAGGCGCGCTTTGGGCGCATTGATGTGCTCGTGAACAACGCGGGCTACGGCTATTTCTCGGCCATCGAAGAAGGCGAAGATGCCGAAATCCGCCGTCAGTTTGAGACCAATGTCTTTGGGCTCAATGCGCTGACGCAAAAGGTGCTGCCCGGCATGCGGGCGCGCCGCAAAGGCCATATCATCAACTTCTCTTCGATTGGCGGGCTGATTTCTTACCCGGCGCTTGGCTATTATTGCGCCACGAAATTCGCGGTCGAGGCGCTTTCGGAAGCGCTGGCGCAAGAGGTGGCCCCGCTTGGCTTGAAGGTCACGATCATCGAGCCGGGTGGCTTCCGCACCGATTGGGCGGGCCGTTCGGTGATTGAATCGCAAACCCGGATTGACGATTACGAGGCGACCTCGGGTGCCCTGCGCGATGGCCTGCGCGCGGCGTCGGGCCACCAAGATGGCGATCCGCAAAAGCTTGCCGAAGCAGTGCTGATGGTTGCCGCGGCGGAAAACCCGCCGCTGCGCTTGCTGCTGAGCAAACAAGCCTATGATCGGGCGCTTGAGCGCGTGGAAGAGATGCGCAAAAGCGCCGAGGCGTGGAAAGAGGTCACGCTCGGCGCGGACTTCCCGCCCGGCGCATAAAGTGGCGCGGGGCCATTGGCCCCGTATCCTCCAGAACCCAGACATAAAGAAGGGGCGCAGAGTGATCTCTGCGCCCCTTTGCTTTGGCTTGTGGCCCGATCAGAGGAACTGACCGTTATCCACTTGGATCACTTGGCCCGTGACCGCGCGGCCCATTTCCGATGCCAGATAAAGCGCGGCATAGGCCTGATCGCGCGGGTCGGTCGAGGGCACGGTGGTGTTGGTGTATTTGTCCGAAAACTCAAGCATCTCGCCGCCGCCCTCTTGCTCGCCCGCGGCCCAAGCGCGCGCGGCATCGGTATCGGTCACGCCCGGTGCAATCGCATTGACGCGGATTTTCGTGCCCGAGAGGCGAATGGCGATGTTCTTCGTCATCGTGTTGATCGCGCCTTTGGTCGAGGTATAGGCAACCCCGCAAATCGGCAAAATGCCGTTCACCGAAGAGATGTTGATGATCCGTCCTTCGCCGCGCGGCATCATGTGGTTCACCGCTTCGCGGCAATAGCGGAACGGGCCGACGAGGTTGATCCCCATGATCTTTTCAAAATGATCATCGGTGGTTTTTTCCACCGCATACATCTCACCGACACCGGCGTTATTGACCATGATGTCGACCTGACCAAAAGTCTCGATTGCGGCTTTGAAAACGCGGGCCGGGGCCTCTGGGTCGGCGGAGTCCGCCACAAGGCCAATCGCCGAACCGCCTGCGGCCTTGATGGCCGCGACAGCCTCGTTCACGCCTTTTTCGTGGCGTGCGGTGATCACGACATTCGCGCCTTCTTCGGCGAAAAGCGTGGCGATGGCATTGCCGATCCCCCGGCTGGCCCCGGTGACGACGGCGGTTTTTCCTTCAAGCATCTTTTGCATGATCTGTCCTTTCTTGGATATGCGCAGCCATCCGCGCCAAAGGGCGCGCTGGTGCTGTTTGAATGGGGGAGGCGTTCTGGCCCGCTTAGGCGCGGGGCAGCACTTCCAATGTGGCCGCTTGGGCGCGTGCCGAAATCATCGGCGCAAGGTAGCGGCTGGTGGTGTATTTCGCGCGATAGGCGGCGTCGATCGGATCGGTGAGCGCGAGGTCAACCGTCGCAAAGGTCACATCGACCGCCTTGCCATCAAGCACAATCTGCCCCGCGCCTTGCGCGCGCCCAGCTTGAAACCAGCTTGAACTTTCGCCCGAATAGGCGCGCACGAAGAGCCGCCCTTCCACTTGCACGAACCAAATATAGGTCGGCGTGCCGGGGGTCTTTCCATCCGCGCGGTAAGGCGCGATGCGGAAGGAGTCTGTCGCGGCGATCTGCGCTTGTTCCTCCGTGCTCCAAAGCTTACTCATGATATCCTCTTGTTTTTCAATGGCGTGGGGTCTTCGCCCGCCGCGTCTGAAACAGATTTAGGGCAATGGGCCGCACGGATTAGCGTGGCGTTCGTAACGGCGGCTATGAATGGGGCTCATGAAACCGGATGCGCTTTGCCGCGTAGGGCCGCGAGCGCGAGCACGCCCAGAAGGCTCAGCCCGGCGCTGGCCAAAACCGCCACATGCCAGCCCGCAAAGAAATCCGCCCCGTCGCGCCCCGCGATCAGCACCGAAACAAGCGCGATCCCGAGCGCGGAGCCCAAATAACGCGCGGTGTTATTGGCGGCAGAGCCCATCGCGGCACGTTCGGGCGGCACGGTGGCCACCGCCGCATGGCCAAGCGCGGTGTTCAGAAGCCCGTTCGATACCCCGGCCACAAAAAGCCCCGGCAGCACAGCAGCCCAACTGGCCCCGGGAGCCGCGCGCAGCATCAAAAGCTGGCCCAAGGTGCAGCCCAAAATCGCGCCAATCGCGCGTTGGCGGGCGGTGAGCCCTTTCGGCAAATAGCCCGTTCCAAGGGCGGCAAAAACCGTCACCGCCGACCAAGCAAGCAAGATCAAGGCCGCTTCAAAGGGCGTTTCGCCAAAGCCGCGCACCAGCACCGTGGGGACAAGCGACATCAGCGCCAGCACGCCCGCGCCTGACGCAAAGGCGGCGAGCGTCGCGCCCAGAAAATCCACACGCCCAAACAGATCGACCCGCAAGATCGGGTTCGGCACGCGCCGTTCGATGACCACGAAAATCGTCATCAGCACCACACCCGCAGCGGCGATTATCCCAACCGTTGGGGTCGCGCCCAGCCGCGCCTCGGTCAGTGCGTAAAGCAGCGCACCGAGCCCCAGCATCAAAACAAGGCTCCCCGCCAGATCGACCTTGGCGCCCGTGCGCGCGCTTTCTGGAAGCCGCGCGGCGGCAGCCAGCGCCAAACTGGCCGACACCAAAGCGAGCAGCCAATGCATCGCGGGCCAGCCGCCAAGGCGAAGCAAAAGCGAGGCAAGGATCGGCCCCAGCGCTACGCCAGCGCCCAGACCCGCCGCCCAAATCGCGGCAGCGCGTTGCCGGGCCGCCCCGTGATAGACCTGCCCCAAAAGACCCAGCCCGCAGGCCATGATGCCCGCGCTGCCCAAGCCTTGCAAAATGCGCATCGCAATCAGCATCGGCCCATTGACCGAAACCGCCGCCAAGACCGAGGCCATGGCGGTGAGCCATAGCCCGCCCAAAAAGGTGCGACGGCGCCCGGTCGTATCGCCCAAAGCGCCGGCGGTCAGCAGCCCACAGGCCGCGCCCAAGGGCATGGCGCTCATCACCCAAGCCTGTTCGGCCGCGCCAAGAGAAAGCGCCTGTGTCATCGCCTCGAGTGTGGTGAGGGGTTGGGTGAAGACAATGAGCGAAAGACAGGTGGCTGCCGCCACAATCACAAGCGGCAAAACGGGCGGGGCTTCAGCGTGAGGGGTCATCGGCTTAGCCCTGCTTCACACGGTGGCGCAGCCACACAATGCCATCGGTCAGCGTTTCGACTGAGATCAACTCCAAAGCCTGCGCGGGCAAAGGAGCGCGGTGGTCATAAATCGCCGCTTCCCCCGCAAGCCCGTCGATGATCGGGTAAAGGAGCGTGCTTGTTTCATCAATCATACCCGCCGCCCAAAAGGCGCCCTTGATCTCGCCTCCGCCTTCAAGCAACAGCCGCGTTACCCCAAAGGCGGTGCCAATCCGCGTTAGCGCTCCGGCGATATCCTCGCCATCGGGGCCGGAGGAAATGACCGAAACCCCGCGCGCCGCCAGATCATCTACATGCGCTTGGCTCACCCGGTCTGAGACCACCAGCACCAAATGCTCGCCATCCAGATCGCCGCTTTCGGGGCGCAGCCGCCCGGTGCGGTCAAAGGCGATCCCAAGTCGGCGGCCTGCACTGTCCGCGATGTGGTCTGCGCGCGGCTGCGGCGCGTCTTGCAGCTGCGGTTCCCCATGCGGCAGGTAATGCTCCATCGTGCGGCGCCCGGCGATCCAGCCCTCGGCTTCCAGCTTGGCGGCGACGGGGTCATAGACGGCCAGCAACTCCGCGACCGTATAGGGCCAGCGGTCGGGTTCGAGCCGACCATCCAAAGTGGTGAGCATGTGACAAATAATTTCGGGGCGGGACATGAGGGCCTTCCTGCGCCACCGCTTTGGGTGGCTTTGTTGATCGTAACGTCTTTGCGCTAGAGCTAGGCCGCTGGCCGGGAGAGGGGAATGCGCGAAAGCGGCTAGCTTCTATGAGCCCTACTCATCAATAAACCCGGCCTGTCCCGTTGCTGCGGTTTGCCAGCCGGCCTATCTCTGCCCCAACAACAAACAGGACGCCCATGCCCCGCAACCCCTACCATTCCGGCCCGATCACCGATCATTTTGATGGCCTTCGGTTTCATTCGCCGGGGCAACCCTCGCCGGATCGTTCGCTTTTGGACATTTGGCGCTGGAACCGGGCGGGCGAGCGCGCGCAATGGCCAAAACAGGTTGCCATTACCCCCGCTGTTCCGCCCGCGCGCAGCGAGGCGCCGCGGATCACGATGGTGGGCCATGCTTCTGTGCTGATCCAAGTGGCGGGTATGAACATTCTGACGGATCCGGTCTGGTCGCGCCGGGCTGGGCCTTTCGGGATCACCGGGCCCAAACGCACCACCGCGCCGGGGATCGCCTTTGACGATTTGCCCAAGATCGATGCGGTGCTGTTGAGCCACAATCACTATGACCACCTTGACCTTGCCACTTTGCGCAAGCTGCATCGCCGCGATGCCCCGCATATGGTGATGCCGCTGGGCACCGATGCCACGGCGCGCAAGGCGGGCAAGGCGCTGCGCATCACCACGGCAGATTGGCATGAAACGGTTGCGCTTTCGGGCGGTGTTTCGGTCACGCTCACGCGGGCCAACCATTGGTCCTCGCGCGGGCTGCGGGACCGACGCATGGCGCTTTGGGCCGGGTTTTGGATCAATACTCCCGCCGGGCAGATTTGGTTTGCGGGCGATACCGGCTATGGCGATGGTGCGATTTTCCGCGAGATCCGCGCGCGCCACGGCAGCCCCGATATCGCGCTCATTCCGATTGGCGCCTATGCGCCGCGCTGGTTCATGGAGCCCCAACATGTCGGCCCCGATGAAGCGGTGAAGATCTTTGAAGATGTCGGCGCAGGCCAAGCCTATGGCATCCATTGGGGCACGTTTCAGCTCACCGATGAGCCGCGCGAAGAACCGCGTGATTTGCTGGTGGAGCATGTCAAAGCGGCCGGGATTGACCCCGCCCGCTTCATCGCGCTCGATCCCGGGGCAAGCTACGGGTAACCGCGCGTGCACCCTGGGATGGCGTTGGGATCAGTTCAGCCCGGCGCGGGCCCAGAGCATTTGCCGGAACAGCGCCACCGCCTTGGCATCAATATAGGGGGCAACTTTCGCTGCCCGGTCGAGATGCATCGCCGCGCGGGTGGTGGTGTCATATTGCGGCCAGTTCGGTAGGCCGGGCGCGGCGGGCGTGCCGGTTTTCGCAAATTGCACCCACGCCTCTGACACGGTTTTGGCAAGCGCTTCGGCCTCGGTGCCGCCGCCCGTCATCACCTGCCCCGCTTCGGTCGCGACATTGTCGAAGACGAAGGGGATTTCCATCGTATGCGGCGAGAACAGCTTGCCCCCGGCAATCGGGGTCATCCATTCAAACCGATAGGCGTAGACCGGCGCAGTGCCTGAGGTGGCGCGCTGATCCAAGATCTCATTCGACAAAGCGCCCATCGCGAAATCGGAAAAGAGCCGGAACCAAAGCGCTGCCGGGGGAAGCGCCGGGAAATCGCGCTGGTAGCTTTGCAACAGCCAAGCCGCATTTTCGGGGCCGAACATTTGGTTTGCGCGCGCGGCGAGCCCCTCTGCATCCAGCGTGTAAGCGGCTTCGTCTTGCAGCATGAAAAGCGTGAATTCGGTGCCCGTTTGCCCCACCATCAGCGGCACATCGCGCGCGCTTTCGGCGGTGTCCGGGTCATAGATATGGCGCGTGATGAAGCGCCCATCAATCACCGGCCAAAAGCCCGAGGGGAAACCCGGCGCGGCGAAAGACATTGGCGTCTCTGCCATCACTTTACGCTCTGCCGCGAGCACGTCTTCCATCGTGACGGTGTTCAGCGCCTCTGGTGCGGTTTCTGAAATGCCAAGCGCGGCCAAAACCTTACGGGCGATCTCATCCGCGGCCTCAGCGGTGTGGAAGCGCGTCAGCGGGCCGCTTTCGACAATGGCGCGGTGAAACAGCCCCTTGGCCGAGGGCACGCCCAAAAGCGTGTTCACTTTCCAGCCGCCGCCAGATTCGCCAAAGATCGTGACCGTGTTCGGGTCGCCACCAAAGCCTGCGATATTGGCCTGCACCCATTCGAGCGCGGCGACCATATCTTTGACGGATAGGTTCGCGCTCTCGGCCCAAGCCCCACCCAAAATGCGCGAGAAATCGGTGAGCCCATGTGCGCCAAGGCGATGGTTCAGCGTTACCACCACCACATCGCCGCGCGAAGCGAGCCGCGTGCCGTCATAAATCGCGCAAGAGCCGGAGCCGCTTTGCCAGCCGCCGCCATGCAGCCAAACCATCACCGGCAGGTCTTTCGCGCCCTCAGGTGCCCAGATGTTGAGCGCGAGGCAATCTTCCCCGGCTTTGACGTAATCGGGCGGGGCAAAGGCAGGGGTGACGGGCGTGCCCGAGACAGGCTCCGGCCCTTGCGGGGCGGTATCGGCATGGCGGTCGGCAACAAAAACGCCTGACCACGGTGCCACCGGTTGCGGCGGCAAAAAGCGGTTCGCGCCGGAAATCGGTTGCGCATAGCGCAGACCCAAAAACCGCGAAACGCCCTTTTCCGTCACGCCTTGGACGAGGCCTTGACGGGTTGCAACGATTGGCGCTGCTTCGGTTTGCGCATTGGCGAAACGGGGGAGGCCTGCCGCCAAAATGGCGGCGCAGCTGCCTTGCAAAACGGTGCGCCGCGGAAGGTTTGTGTTTTGAAATGAAGGGGACATGAGGGGCTCCAGATAGAAAGCCGCCGCCCCGAAGGGCGGCGGTTGAGGGTGTTAGGGCTGGGTGCAGGTGTAGCTTTCAAGCGCGTTCACATCCCCGCCGGTGTAAGCGGCATAGGCAGGATAGGCGCAGATCGGCATTTCCCGTTCTGGCATCGAGGGGGCCTTGGCGGGCATCACCTCGGGCGCGGTGCCAGTTTCTTCCCAGTTTTCCAAAAGCGTCAGCGGGTCAAAGTCTTCAAAGGCCGGGCCGCCGCCGCAATGGGTCATGCCGGGCACCACGAAGAGCTGCGCGAAATCGGCCCCAGTATCGGCGCGCGATTGCTCCACCCAGCGGGTGATATCGGTGGCCGAAAAGACCGGGTCCGCCGCGCCTTGGAAGATCACCATCTTGCCCCCGCGGGCGACAAAGCTGCTCAGATAGGTGTCATCGGCATCAAAATACCCGCCCACATCGGCCACGGCCTCGGCCAGCGCGCCAAAGTCTTGGGTGTCGGGCACCGTTTGCGGCGGGGTCATGAAGACCGCCCCGGTCGAGGGCAGGGTGAGCGTTTCATGCAGGCCGGGGTGATCGGCGCTGCCAAGTTTCCACGCGCGCCAGCCCGCCGAGGCAATGCCCGGATCCCACGGCCAGCCGGTGTAAACGGCGTTTCCATTTAGATCTTTGGCCCCGCCCATGACCGCAACCAGCGCATCAAGCTTATTGTCGGGCAGTTGGCCGCGCAGCGCCTCGGCGTTGAAATCGCATTGGCCGTAAGCAGCCACGATGCCATCTTCCAGACCATCCAGCGCATCGCATTGCTTCAGGATTTCTGCCGAGACGGTGTCCAGTTCATCTTGCGTCAAAGCGGCATGAAGCTGGCCTTCGGGCGCGACCGGCAGCAGGTGCTGCACATCCCAAACGCCCCCCAAAGCCGCGCGCGACAGATGGAAGCCGGGGTTGCCAGCAACCACACCGGCAAATTCGAGCGGGAAACGCTCTGCCGCCATCATCGCCTCGCGCCCACCGTTCGAGCAGCCCATGAAGAACGACTTTTCAGGGAGTTGCGTATAATAGGCGCGGATCAACGTTTTGGCGGCACTGTTCACTTTCCCAATCGCCGCATAGGCCAGATCAATCCGCGCTTGTTGATCGGCGGTAAAATCAAGCCCAAGCCCGTTGTGGCCGCTGTCCATGCTGACGACGGCATAACCGCGTTGCAGCGCAGGCACCGCCGTCGACCCGGTCGAGGGCACCGCCCCCGTGGCCGGGGCAATAAACCCATCGGTGCCGCCACCGCCTTGGAACAGGAAGCGCCCGTTCCAGTCTTCGGGCAGGCGCAGTTGGAAGGTGATCCCATAGCGCCCGTTCACACCCTCGCGGTCTTCGATCTTGCCTTCGACAAGGCAATGCGCGCCCACCGCCACCGGGCGCGGCGAGCCGCCCGTCATCGCGCTCATCGGATCAGGGGGCAGGGTGCCCGCCGATTGTGCTTCGGCATTGGTGATTTGCACGCCATAAAGGTCAAGCCCGGCCAGCGCCGCGCAGCTATCGGCCAGCGCCGGGGCCGCGCAAAGCGCGCTCGTCATCAAGAGGGCACTCGTGAAAAGGGGGGGCTTCATGTCTCTCGTCCGTTTCGGTTTCATCTGTCAAAAGGGCCAAAGACCACCAAAGGCTGGTGTTTCGTGGCGGCCCCGCCTATAATTGACTTGCGGTCAGATAAATAGTGACCGCCGGTCATTTATCAAGCCCTAAAAGGATTCTTTGGGAGGAAATCCGCTATGACGCTGCCGCAAAACAAAAAAAGGGCCCGCTCTGACAGTGAGAAAGAGGCGCGGCGCACAGCGATTTTGGGCGCAACCCGGCGCAAGATCGACTCAGATGGTTTCGATAAGGTGACGATGAATGCGATTGCGCATGAGGCGGGCGTCTCCAAGGGCACGCTTTATCTTTACGCGCAAAGCAAGGAAGAGCTGTTCCTCGCGCTCTTTGTTGAAACGATGGAAGAGGTGGTGACCCGGATCGAGGACACCGCCACCGAAGACACCTTGGCCGAGGTGCTGACCCATGCGCCCGCCGAGGTGCCGTTGTTCCTCGCGCTGCTCGCGCGGCTTTTTGCAGTGATTGAGCCCAATGTCTCGGATGAGGCGCTGTTTGAAGAAAAACGCCGGATGCGGGAGATGGGGTTGCGTGTGGCCAATGTGATCGCACGGCTCACCGGCGCGCCCGAAGAGCAAGCGCGCGGGGCGAGTATGGTCTTGATGCTGACGATGCAAGGCGCGGCTCAATTTGACATTGCCACCCAGCGCGACCCCGAAACCGTGCCCGATGACCTGAAACAAGCCTTTGCGGTGCAGGCGTTCACGAAATCCTATTCGGTGGCAGTGCGGCTGATCCTTTGGGGGCTTACGCAGCCGTGAGGGGTGACCTTTGCTGGCGAGCGTCTTAGTTTGGCTGGCTAGGTATGCGCGGGGTGATGTCCACGCCCTCCGGTCACCGCGAAACCGGCGCGTTGGTCGCGCGTCCACCCGCAAGGCCATCGCAACCGGTTAAACTCTGGCGTTGTTGGCTCCGATAAAGCCAGCCCAGAGCCGCTCCGATTGTGGGGGCGCTCATGGTATTGAAATAATATCGTATTTTTGCTCCCGGGCCGTGCCGTTATCCCTCCGGTGATCACGGGTGCGTGAGCGCTGTAACGAATGCATGCCCCGCTACGAACTGTTCTTTGAAGGGCAAGGGAGCCTTTCTTCAGCAACAGGGAGATAGATCATGACCGCATCCACCTCGCATCGCCGCACGCAACTTGCTTTGGGGGCCACGCTGGTTTGCGCGCTTGGCGCGATGGCGGCCTTGCCTGCACAGGCCGAGGACATGGAAAAATGCTATGGCGTCGCGCTTGCCGGGCAAAACGATTGCGCCGCGGGCCCCGGCACGACTTGCGCGGGCACCTCGAAGGTCGATTATCAGGGCAATGCGTGGAAGCTCGTTCCGGCGGGCACCTGCATGACGATGGACCTGCCCGCCGATGCCGATGGTATGGCGCGCCATGGTGGGCTGATGCCGCTTGATCGCGACATGGCCTCTTAAACCTGCGCATAGGAGGCGCGGGACCCTCTGCGCCTCCCTTCCCTCGGAGGTATTTCCATGACCCATCTGCCCACCAAACTGCCCGCGACGGCGGGGCTTGGTTTCAAACCAGAGCATTTTGACCAGATCCGTGCAGATCGCCGCCGGGTTGGCTTTTTTGAAATTCATGCCGAGAACTATTTGGGCGCAGGCGGGCTGCCGCATGCGCAACTCGCCGCTTTGCGAGCCGATTACGCGCTTTCGGTGCATGGGGTGGGCCTGTCGATTGGCGCAGCGCGTCCGCTTGATCGGGACCATCTCGCCCGCGTGAAAGCCCTATGTGACCGTTACGCGCCAGAAAGCTTTTCGGAGCATCTTGCGTGGTCGAGCCACGACAGCGGTTATCTGAACGATCTGCTGCCGCTGCCCTATACCGAAGAAACGCTCGCCACCGTCTGCGCCCATATTGATCAGGTTCAGGACGCCCTTGGGCGCCAGATATTGCTTGAAAACCCAGCGACTTACGTATTGTTTGCCAGCTCAACCATCCCCGAGGCGGATTTTTTGCGTCGCATCGCTGCGCGCACCGGATGCGGGCTTTTGCTGGATGTGAACAACCTCTTCGTGTCGTGCACCAATCATCGCCGCGATCCGTGGCAGATGCTGGCCGACTTCCCCCTTGATGCGGTGGGTGAAATCCATCTCGGCGGTCATGCGGTGGAAGACCTGCCCTCTGGCCCGCTATTGATCGATGCGCATGGCAGTGCGGTCGCTGACCCGGTTTGGGCGCTTTATGCAGAAACGATCCGCAGGGCTGGCCCGCTGCCGACGCTGGTAGAATGGGATAATGACGTGCCCGCTTGGCCCGTGCTGGCGGCAGAAGCCGAACGCGCCACGAAAATTTTGCAACGCGAGGCCGTCCATGAGCCCGCATGAAATGGCCCTTGTTCGGTTTGGGGCGGCTTTGGCGGGGGGCGCGCTGCCGCAAGGGGTGACGGCCGATCCGCCAGAAGAGGCGGAGCGCCGCTTCAATGTCTATCGCAACAATGTCGCCGTCGGCCTTGGCGCCGCGCTCGTACAACGCTTTGCCGTTATCGCGCGTCTGGTGGGGGAGGCGTTTTTTGCCGCGATGGCGCACGAATATATTGCCAAGCATCCGCCGCAAAGCCCGGTTTTGCACGAATGGGGTGAGAGCTTTCCCGCATTTTTGGAGCATTTTCCCCCGCTCGCAGCCTATCCTTATATGGGCGACGTGGCGCGGATCGAATGGGCGCGGGGGCAGGCCTTTCATGCGGCTGACGCGCTGCCAATCGCGCCCGCGCAATTGATAGGCGCAGACCCAGAGCGGCTCCAACTGGCGCTGCATCTCTCAGTTCTCGTGCTGCATCTTGCAACGCCTGCTGTGTCGATCTGGCAGCGTAACCAGCCGGGCGGGGAAGGGGAACCCATTGGCCAGTCAGCGGAAATCGCATTGATCCTGCGCGATCGCGCCTTTCAGGTGCCCGTGCGCGCCATCTCTGCGCCCGAGGCTGCCTTGATTGCCGGGCTGAAGCGAGGTGAGACCTTGGCGCAAGCTGTGGCCCAGATGGATGATTTTGACCCAACCGCGCTTTTGCTCGAATTGATGCAAGCGGGCGCTTTATGTGAAAGGGCAGAGCCATGACCTTCGTTGCACGTCTTACCCAAGGGCTCGCCCGGTCTGCCGGGAAAGTGCCGCTGGATATTGTCGCGCTCGGGTTGCGGCTCTTTCCGGCGTTTGTGTTCCTGCAATCAGGCCGCACCAAGGTGGAGGGGGTCACCATAAAACCCGCCACCTATTTCCTGTTTGAGCATGAATATGCGCTGCCACTGATCCCGCCCGACATCGCGGCGGTGATGGCCACCACGGCGGAGCATTTGCTGCCACTGCTGATGATCTTGGGGCTTTTGACCCGGTTTTCGGCGCTGGGGCTGATGGGCATGACGGCGGTGATCCAGATATTTGTTTATCCGCAGGCTTGGATCACCCACGGGCTCTGGGCATCGGCGCTTTTTGCTTTGGTGGTGCTTGGCCCGGGGCGGTTTTCACTGGACCGCTTGTTTGGGTTTGAGCCCGCCTCCGGAGGGCGGTGAGATGGCGCTAGCGCTTGCCATGCCCCTCGCCACGACGCCTGTCGCCCCTGCGCTGCGTTGCCGGGAGCCACGCCCATCGGTTAGGTTTGAACAACGCGGCACCGCGCGGCCGGAGGACAGCATGGTCGAGCACGATGATTGGGAGACGCTTTTGCGTCGCGCGAATGCAGGCGACGGCGCCGCATTGGCGCAATTCCTGCGCGCGGTCTGCCCGTCGATCCGCACCATCTTGCGCGCGCGGGGGGCCGGATTGCCCACCGACCAGCAAGAAGACGTGCTGCAAGAGGTGCTTTTGGCGATCCATCTCAAACGCCATACGTGGCAGCCAGATGCGCCTGTGCGGCCTTGGGTGCATGCGATTGCACGCTATAAGCTGATTGATGCCTGCCGTCGGCGCGGTGCGGCGATCCATGTGCCGATCGACCCATTCGCGGAAACATTGGCAGACCCGCACCAGCGCGTGCCGCTTGCGGGGCGCGATGCCGAACAGCTATTGGCCCAAATCGACCCGCGTTCGGCGGCGCTTGTGCGGGCGGTGGCGATTGAAGGCGAAAGTGCCGAAGCGGCGGGCGCACCGCTTGGCCTAACCGGGGGCGCGGCGCGGGTGGCGCTGCATCGTGCGCTCAAGCGCCTGCGCCAGATCGTTAAAGGATGATGCGATGACCACGCCTGATCAGACCGATGCCTTTATCGCGCAACTGGCGGCGCAGCCGACCCCCGCACCCTTGCGCCCGGCGCGTGCTGTTGCGCTGACCCTTGCGGGGCTGCTGGCGGGTCTTTGCGTGCTTTACGCGATCCTTGGGCTCCGGGCCGATCTTGTCTTTGCGCTCGTGCATCCCTTGATCGCGGCCAAAACGCTCTTGCCGCTCATACTTGGTGTGTTGGCGCTTGGGGCGGTTTTTGCGAGCACGCGCCCTGCGCAGCGTGTTACGCTATGGCCGCTTGCATTGCCGCTGGTGGTCGCACTGGGTCTGTTTGTGGCCCGCGTGCTTGTTACGCCCGCCGATCAATGGAAGACGGAATTTTTAGGCCAGACCGTGGGGGCTTGCCTGCTCTCGATCTCGCTTCTCTCGCTCTTGCCGCTGGGGCTTGGGTTTTTCGCGCTGCGCCGCGGGGCGGCTACCAAGCCAACCCTGACCGGCGCATTGGCGGGATTGGCTGTGGGGGCCTTTGCCGTCGTTGGCTATTCGCTGCACTGCATCGAAGATTCCCCAATGTTCTACGTGCCTTGGTACGGGGTGGGCATCGCGCTTAGCACGGTTCTTGGGGCCGCGGCAGGGCGAAGGCTATTGCGTTGGTGATGCTGTGGCTTCGATCTGGTCTAACGCTTTGGACATACCTCCGTCCAAGATCGTTTGAAACGCGGCCGGTGCCACATAGCCTGGGCTGATATAGGGGTTTGACAGTGCCAAAACGAAGAAGGTGATCAGCCCAGTGTAGGCGGCGAAAGCGCTGATCAGCAGCAAATTGAGCCGGTTTGGCGGAAAATGGAAATAGGTGGTGGCCATCATCACAAGCCCAACCACCGCCGCAATAAAAAACATGGAATCCAGCTTTTCGCGCACGGCGGCCTCGCGTTGTTGGCGCAGTGTCGAGATTTCGCGCACATGCGACAGCAAAATCGGCTTCAGAGAGCGTTGCACCTCGGTCTTAGGATCAAGCGCGAGCACCGCTTCGTAACTGCGCTCCCAATCGTGCCACGCTTCAAGCGATAAGGTTTTGTCTTGTGCGAGCGTGGCCCATTCTTCGGTGACGACGCGGTGCGCATATTGTGCCAGCCGTTGCCGCAAAGCTTGTGTCGCCTCCGCATCGTAGCGGCGCAGATCATAATATACATCCGAGACCATCGCCGCCTCGCGCTCGGTCGCCGCATAGGTCTTTTGGATGTTGTTGAGTTCGGTGGCAAAAACGATGGCGAGCATCATCCCGTGCAAGGCAGCGATCCGGAACGTGACGGAATTGGCAAGGTCCCGGTGATCCAGATCGAGATTGCGCCCCAAAAGGAACCGCGTCACGCCATAACAGGCCAGCGCCAAAATCACGGTTGCAAGAACAAACACGGGGCCCGCCATCAAGCCAAACCCCGCCAAGAAGAAATCAAACCCCAAACCCGTCACTCCTTACACGCGCCAAA
Source organism: Rhodobacter aestuarii (assembly GCF_900156655.1). Classification (GTDB taxonomy): domain Bacteria; phylum Pseudomonadota; class Alphaproteobacteria; order Rhodobacterales; family Rhodobacteraceae; genus Rhodobacter; species Rhodobacter aestuarii. Next base: position 190,452 of record NZ_FTOG01000001.1, read on the forward strand.
ATTTGCGCTGCAGCCCGCGCAACCCGGGCCCGATTGCAGCGCCACAGGACGCATGCGGAGAAATCATCTGTTAGAAAGGGGCGGTCTGACAAGCGTGCCTTTTGGGGAAGCAGAGACTTTCCCGAATGGCTGGTCGTGACGCATGGCGCACAAGGGATGCCTCGGATCGTCAGCGCCGTAGCTGCACGGCGAACAGGCTGGCAAATATCAGGCATGCGCCGGTCATTTGCTGGGCGCTCAGGCTTTCTCCCAAAGCAATCATTGCGAAGGCTACGGAGAAGAGGGGAACAAGGTTCGAGAACATGCCAGCCCCCTCCGGCCCCGTGCGCCTTGCGCCGAAATGCCAGCAAGAATAGGCAAGGGCAGAAGCGATCGCCCCCAAGTAAAACAGGTGCAGAAGTGTCGTGCCATCCAGCGTTTGAACATTGGGCTGTTCGGCGAAAAGAACGACGACGGGCAGTTCGATCGTCAATGCCACAAGGATCTGCGCCATCAAAATGCTGATCGGTGCCGCACGAATTTCGAATTTCAGGCAAACGACGTTATACGCTGCCCAGCACAAAGTCGCTGCAAACATCGCGCTTAGGTGCCATGGATCGGCCCGCATCCCTCCTGCCAGCCCGCGCAAATCCCCCCCGCTTAACACCAATGCCACGCCTGCAAGGGATGCGAGGGCAGCCAACACCACAGAGGGCGCAGGCAATCGTCTGTATATGAGAGCAAGGATCATCAAAATCAAAACGGGCGACGTCGCGTAGCCAATGGCGGTGACCGAGGCGGGCACCGTTTGTAGGGATACCATCACCAAAGTGTTCGAACCGATGATGCCCAAAAGCGCCATCAAAAGAAGTGGGCCTGCCGCTTGGCGCAAGGTGCGCCAATCCCGTACCATCGGCCCGAGGGCCACGGGCAAAAGGCAAACCGCAGCGATCAGCCAACGCAAGAAGTTTAGCCATAACGGGCTGATATCCGTCACGGCTTGTTTGGCGACGACGAAATTGCCCCCCCAAATCGCGGCGGCGGACGCCAAGGCCAATGCGGCACCGATCCGACCGGGGGCCAACTTTATGCGCAGTCTGGTTTCGGGCTGGCCAAAAACGGTTTCGACGTCGAGCAGGCTCATACGCCTTGGTCCCTGTCGCAGCTGGCCGGGATTTCCCTTGGCGACCAAATGGCCGCCAGAATTGCATGAAACTCGACGGAAATAAAAACACTCATCCGCGCCTCTCAAATCGTACACTCGGATAGGCTACGTCGAGAGGCGGATCACGGTCATACCGCAAATGGGGGAAAGTGGTCTTGAGAGGCGCGGTTCCAGCCGTTGCGCCAATCGCTCTTACACTTAAGCGCGGGTGAGGTCGTCAAGGACCTCCAGCGCGTCTTGCCAATGCCGGAATAGGATCAGTTGCCCCGCATCGGGATAAACGCGGAAGTCGATCTGGGGATGGTTTCGGAGCATTTGTTCGACGGCTGCAGGAGGCACTTGGGGATCTTGCAAGCCGTTGAAAAAGATGACGGGGATCCGCGCAGTCACCGGGGCGATGAGCGCGCTCCAATCTTTCAACATCCCGCCGATCATCGACCTGACATAGGCGTCATGCGCTGAAATCCCTTCCGATAGGCCGACTTCGGAGCCAATGAGCAATGCCTCAAGAACGTCGGGGTCGCTATAGGTTTCCTTGTCGGCCTCAGAGCCGCTGTAAATGGCGTTGAGAAACCCTATTTTTCCGATCCGCCGGGTCAAAGCAAAACCTGTTTTCACCATGAAAGACAGAAGATGCGGCGTGTATTTGGCCCCACCGACGATGAACCGATGCCATTTGCCCATACCGTCGTAGGTCGTGTGGTCCAGATCGGGTAACATGCCCCCGCCACACAAAATGCCCGAGATCAATTCGGGGTTTTCATGGGCGAACGGGAACGCAAAATACGACCCGCCCGCAACGCCGACATAGGGGCAGCGCGTGACGTTTTCGGCCAATAACACGCGCCGCGCGTCACTGAGGAGCACCGCATCGTAGTCCGATTTGCGCGGCGCCGGGGTCGTGTGTCCATAACCTGGATAGATCGGGACGATGATCCGCAGCCCACGGCGGTGCGCAAATGCCTCTGCGGATGCGGGCCAGCGCGGCATCGCGAGCGCCATATGGGAATAGAGGATCGGTCGCCCCATTGGGTCGCCCAGTACAAAATAGTCTATGCGCCTCCCCTCAGGGGTGGTCAGGGTCTTGGAGGCGAACGAGGTCAGCTTTTTGACGCTGCGTCCCTTGCTTTCGGGCGCGGCATTCGGCGGAGAGACCTGCGAGATTTCCACAACCGACAGGGCCAGCCGCACAAGTTCTACCTGCGACCGGGTCTCCGTCTTGGACATGATCGTTTTTATTTGCGAACGGATCGTATCAAGCGAGCGCCCACGCTTTGTTGCGATCTCTGTCAGAGACCCGCAATCGACCAAGGCGTGCAAGACCTCTGCTTCGGCCTGCGTCAACGCAAAGGCATCGCGCAAGACGGCTTGGCCTTGCGCGGGAAATTTGAGGTCGTTTGCGGCCACAACAACAATCGGGGATTGGTCTGCCATAAGGAAACGTTGCAGCCGCAGGATCAGAAACCGACCGTCTTCCCCCGTGCGCACGCGCATGATTGCCGCGGTGTGATCTTGTTCTGCCGCTAGTCCGGCAACGGCATTGCGGATCGAGGCGATTTCGGTGCCGAGTATAGGAAGGTCCGTCAATATGCCGCCGTCGACCGCACCCAATTGCACGCGTGCGACGGTATTCACCGCGCGTATCCGCATGCGCCCATCAATCGCAAAGGCGGGGACGCGCCCGAAGGGACGCAGGATTCTCGTGATTTCTTCTTCAATATTTTCCGGCATCACCCGATCAAGCACCTCGCCTGCGCGGCGAAAATGCTCGGCGATTTCGGGGTCGTTTAGTAAAGTCGTGTTGAAAGCATCCGCACGTTTGCGCATTGGGCCAACGGCATCTTCCCAGACGTCGATGAGGGTCTCATAGTGCAAGGGATCAAGCGCCACATCATACAGTCGACCAAGCGCAGCATGCCATGTGTCATCAGGAAGGGAGCGAGCGATTTGCGGGATAGACCCCTCGCGCGCGGCTTCCGACTCAACGGGCCGATTTTCTTTTTGATCGAAATGCATGGGGTATTGTGCCAGTGGCACTCTACCCTGCAAAGGCAGGAATACCTTACTTGCAAATACTTATTTTAGGGCATGAGGAAGTCGTTAAAACATGAGGCATATTAACGCAAGGGCCGAAAAATATACGCCGCGCGGCTTGGAAAGCTTATCTGGGAGGCGGCCCCTTTTGAAGGAGACCGACGATTACGCCAGCCTCGTCAGTGCCCGTTGTCATTTGGCGTGATGGTGTCGTAAGGATGCTCAAACACTTCAGGACTGACAATGCGAACCCATTTTGCTGCCCTTCTCGTCCTCTTGATCGCGACCGGATGCACAGCCGGTTCTGGCGCCGTTGTCAAAGGTGCCGGACCAAATGATCTTCTGAAGCTGCGCGAAGGGCCGGGCCTTGAGCATGAAATCATCATCGGCTTGCCCGACGGGACGCGTCTCACCCGTCAGAACTGCGTCACAACTGATGGCAAAGTCTGGTGCCGGGTGTTCCTGACAGATAAACCGAGCGTCTCGGGATATGTCTCGGCGGATTATCTGGCGCATCGCTGAACCCGGTCGCCCCCGCGGCGCACGCTGGTCGCTGCGCCGCCCATCGGCGACTTAGCCTTGGCCTCTGTGCCGCATCGCGAAAATCTGGCACGGGCCACGGTGGCGGGGCTTAAAATGCCTGCGAAGGCTGATGATCTGGACTGACCCGCGCCCGAGGTGTTCGGTCATGCCAAGAAAAACCGTCAGGAAAGACTGGATTTCATGCGCCGAATGTTTAGCTTTGGCGCATGACAGAACGAGCCGCCCCCCCGCCGCCTCCTTGGCTTTCGATTGAAGGCGTCAGCCGCCGTTTCGATGGTGTTGCCGCGCTGAAGGATATTTCTTTCGCGCTCGGGGCCGGAGAAATTCTGTGCCTTCTGGGCGCATCGGGCTGCGGAAAGTCTACCTTGTTGCGCCTGATCGCGGGCGTGGAACGGCCAGAGACAGGCGCAATCACCTTGGCAGGGCAGGTTCTTTCTGGGTCGGGAGCGTTCGTGGAGCCCGAAGCGCGCGGCATCGGCTTCATGTTTCAAGATTACGCGCTGTTTCCGCATCTGAATGTGGCGGATAACGTGGCCTTCGGGTTGAAAGGCCGCCCGCGCGCCGAAGTGCAGGCGCGGGTGAACGAGGTGCTTACTGTCGCGGGTGTGGCGCATTTGGCGGATCGCTTTCCGCATATGCTGTCGGGGGGCGAAAGCCAGCGCGTGGCCTTGGCACGCGCGCTCGCCCCGCGCCCGCGGCTTTTGCTGATGGATGAGCCGTTTTCCAACCTCGACCAAGGCTTGCGCGAAACGGTCCGGGCCGAGACGTTGGCGCTCTTGCGGCAGATGCAGGTGGGGGCGATCATCGTCACCCATGACCCGAGCGAGGCCCTCGCCGTGGCAGATCGGCTGGCGGTGATGCATGCGGGGCAGATCGAAGCGCTGGACGGGCCGCGCCAGCTTTATCATGTTCCCCCAACACTTTATGTGGCGCAGTTCCTTGGCGCGGGCAATGTGGTGCCGGGCGTGGCGGAAAGGGGACAGATTGCAACGCCCTTGGGGGTGTTTCCGGCGCCCGACCTCGCGCAGGGGCAACCCGCACTTGCCTTCTTTCGCCCGCAAGCCCTGACGCTGTGCGACCTTGCCGAGGGGGCGGCGGCGCGCGTGCTGCGGCATGATTTTCTGGGGGCGCAGGAACGGGTCTTTCTGACGCTGGAAGAGGGGGGCGCGCCGCTACAGCTAGATCTGCCCGCGACCGCGCAGTTTCGCCTGCACGAGCGGGTGGGCTTGCGGCTCGATCCGGCGGCGGTCCGCGTCTTTGCGGCAGAGGGATAAAAATACGAGTATTAAAGTCAGAAATAATTCTTGATTGAATTAGTTGGTCATGGCATCGAGGGGGAGCCCGTTCCCGGGCGACACGACCTTTCCAGCCTTGGAGGCCTTGCCATGACCCTTTCCTCGCGTGCCACATTGCTGGCGACTGTGCTGTGCCTGCCCGCAGCCCTGAGCGCTGCAGAACTCAATCTCTACACCTCGCGCGAGCCAAAATTGGTTGAACCACTGCTGGAGGCCTTCACCGCCGAGACCGGAATTGCGGTGAACACAGTGTTTTTGAAGGATGGTCTGGCAGAACGGGTGGCGGCCGAGGGTGGCTCTTCCCCGGCGGATGTTCTGATGGCGGTCGATGTCGGCAATATGGCCGATTTCGTTGAAAAAGGGCTGACGCAGGCCATTACGTCAGAAGCCGTTCTCGCCGCCGTGCCCTCGACCCTGCGCGATCCGCAAAACCAATGGGTGGCGCTGTCGATGCGCGCCCGTGTGGTTTATGCGGCCAAAGAGTTGGACCTTGACGCAATCACCTATGAGGATCTGGCCGATCCGAAATGGGCGGGCAAAATTTGCATTCGCTCGGGCCAGCACCCTTATAACACCGGGCTCTTTGCCGCCTATCTGGCTCATCATGGTGCCGAGGCCACCGAAGCTTGGTTGAGCGGGATCAAGGCGAACCTTGCGCGCACGCCGGGGGGCGGTGACCGCGATGGCGCAAAGGATATTCTGGGCGGCATTTGCGATATTGCGGTGGCCAATTCCTATTATGTCGGGCTGATGCGCACGAATGAAAAGGACCCCGAGCAAAAAGCTTGGGGTGCGGCGATCAAGGTCTTGCTGCCCACTTTCGAAAACGGCGGCACGCATGTGAACATCTCGGGCGCGGCGCTTGCCAAACATGCGCCGAACAAAGCCGAGGCGGTGAAACTGCTGGAATTCCTCACCTCCGACGCGGCGCAAAAAATCTATGCCGAGGCGAATTTCGAATACCCCGTGAATGCGGGGGCAGAAGTGTCGCCGGTCGTGGCGTCCTTTGGCCCGCTTGCGATCGACCCGCTGCCGCTGACCGAAGTGGTGGCCAACCGCAAGGCGGCCAGTGCCCTTGTGGAACGGGTCGGCTTCGATAACTGAGGCCGTTCAGATCATGGCCGCGACCGATCTGATGCAAAGCCTGCTCCCGCGCAGGACATCCCGCCCCGCACTGGGGGGCGGGCGCCATTGGGTCTGGGGCAGCGGGTTCGTCGCGGCTTTGGTTCTGGCCCCTGTTCTGGCGCTTATCTGGCAAGCGCTTCAGGGTTCTGACGGGCTTTGGGCGCATCTTTGGGCCTATGTTCTGCGGCCCGCGCTTGGGCAGACCACGGTCTTATTGCTCGGTGTCGGCCTGATTGTCATCGTGCTGGGCACGGCATTGGCATGGCTGGTTGCGGCGCATGACTTTCCGGGCCGCAAGGTGCTGGATTGGGCGCTTTTGCTGCCGCTTGCCGTGCCCAGTTACATCATCGCTTTTGTCTATCTCGAACTGCTGCATCCGCTTGGCCCGGTGCAAGAGCTGCTGCGCGCGATTCTTGGTTATGATAACCCGCGCGACTTTCGCCTGCCCGATATCCGCTCCATGTCCGGGGCCATCTTGCTGCTGGGGTTGGTGCTTTATCCTTACGTCTATCTGCCGGTGCGGGCGATGTTTGCGATGCAAGCGGCGGGGCTTCTGGAGGCGGGGCGGATGCTGGGCTGCACGCGCACGCACCTGTTTGCGCGCCTTGCCTTGCCGCTGGCGCGCCCGGCCATCGCGGTGGGCGCCAGCCTTGCGCTGATGGAAGCGCTCAATGACATCGGCGCCTCTGAATTTCTGGGCGTGCGCACGCTCACCGTCTCGATCTACACCACATGGGTGACGCGGTCAGACCTGCCGGGGGCGGCACAGATCGCGCTGGTGATGCTGGTCGTGGTAGCCGCTTTGGTGGCGCTCGAACGCTTCGCGCGGCGCAAACAGCGCTTTGCGGGGGGCGCGCAGCGGATACGCCCGCTGTTGCCGGAACGGCTGACGGGTCTGCGCGGTTGGGCGGCGCTGGCGCTTGGCGCACTGCCCGTGGTTTTAGGCTTTGGCGCCCCGCTTTTTTGGCTGTTGTCAGAAGCGGTTGGGCGCATCGGGGAGGCGGGCATTTCCCCACAGCTTTGGGCCGAGATGCGCGCGACGCTTGGCTTGGCTGCGGCGGCGACGGCGGCGGTTTTGGCGGGCGGCATGGTCGTGGCCTTTGCCGCGCGGCTATGGCCGGGGGGCACCACCGCGACATTGGGCCGGTTGGCGAGCCTTGGCTATGCGATGCCGGGGACCGTGGTGGCCTTGGGCGTTTTGGTGCCTGTTGCGGGGCTGGATCGGATGATTGATCAGGGCGCGCAGATGCTTTTGGGCTTTGGCACCGGGCTTGTGCTGATCGGCTCCGGCGCGGCCTTGGTCTATGCGTATGTCGTGCGGTTTCTGGCCATGTCCGTGGGCGGGATCGACAGTGGGTTTGCGCAAATCCCCCGCGCGCTGGACCATGCCGCGCGCAGCCTTGGCGATGGGCCCGGAGCCAGCCTGAGGCATGTGCATTTGCCGCTCTTGCGCCCCGCGCTTGTGGCTGCCGCCCTTTTGGTCTTTGTCGATACGATGAAGGAGCTTCCCGCGACGCTGCTGTTGCGCCCGCTGGGGGTTGAGACGCTGGCCACCCATCTTTACAGCGAGGCCGCGCGCGGCACCTATGAAGATGGCGCGATCGCCGCGCTCGCCATTGTCGCTGCCGGGATTTTGCCGGTGATCGCACTGGCGCGCATCGGCCGCCGCAATGGTGCGGGGCGCAGGCCGTAGGCGTGCGGCCTCGGGCCCTCTACCAGTGCTGCCGGCGGGAAGTTCGATCCACAGCATCCATGCCTTTTGAGCCGTGCTGAGACGACATCCCTTTCCCTGATTGCCGCAAAACACCGCGCGAAAGCTTTTCCCAAAGTGTCTTGACATAAAGAGATGCATACTTATTGTTATTAACTGTAACAGTTTTGGTGGTGACGATGTTTGCAGGTTTCGAAGCAGCACTGGTCACGGGCGGAGGCAGCGGCCTTGGGCGTGCGACGGCGCAACGGCTTGCCGCCTCAGGGTGCCGGGTCGCGGTTTTGGACCGATCCGAAGAACAAGCCGCTGCCGTGGCCGCCGAGATTGGCGGCGTTGGGCTGACGGCAGATGTGTCATCCTCGTCGAGTGTTGCGGACGCCTTCGCCGAAGTGACAAAGGCGTTTGGAGCTGCCCCTAGGATCGTTGTGAATTGCGCTGGGATCGGCACGGCTGCGCGGATTTTGCCGCGAGACGGCGCTTTGCCGATCGCGCTTTTTGAGCGCACGCTGAAGGTCAATTTGCTTGGCACCTATATCGTCATGAGCCATGCGGCGCAGGCGATGGCCCCGCTTGATCCCGTTGGGGGCGATGGCGCGCGCGGGGTGATCATCACGACCGCCTCTGTTGCTTGGCAAGATGGCCAGATCGGTCAAGCGGCCTATGCCGCGTCCAAAGGGGGGGTGGCATCGCTGACCTTGCCCGCCGCACGAGAATTGGCCAGGCTTGGCATTCGCGTCATGTCCATCGCGCCGGGGCTTTTTGAAACCGCGATGACCGCAGGCCTGCCAGATGAGGCGCGCGCGGCGATCTCTGAATCCATCCCGTTTCCGCAACGCCTTGGCGCGCCAGAGGAATTTGCGCGCCTGGTCACGCAGATCGTTGAAAATCCGTTTCTCAATGGCGAGGTGATCCGGCTTGATGGCGCAGTGCGCCTTGCCGCGCGCTGAATGCCGTTTGCGACCGTTTTCCGGCCGCAGCCTCAACACCCATAAGAAGGACAGACCATGAACCGCCCCATGACCCGCCCACTTCTGGACATCGCCCTTGAGGGGCCAATCGCCACGTTGACGATGAACCGCCCGGGCAAACGCAACGCGATGTGCGACGGGCTTTTGGCCGAGATTGAGGCGTTTTTTGCGACCCCGCCGAAGGGCTTACGCGCGATCATCTTGACCGGAACCGAGGGCCATTTTTGTTCCGGGCTGGACCTTTCAGAGCATGTTCAGCGCGACGCCGAGGGAACGATGCGCCATTCGCGCAACTGGCATCGCGTCATGGATATGGTGCAGTTCTCGGGTGTGCCGGTGGTTTCTGCACTGTTTGGCGCGGTGATCGGCGGCGGGCTTGAACTGGCGACCGCGACCCATGTGCGGGTGGCGGAACCCTCGACCCGCTTTCAGCTGCCCGAGGGGCGGCGGGGCATCTTTGTCGGCGGTGGTGCCACGGTTCGGGTAGGCCGGATTTTGGGGGCCGACCGGATGTGCGAAATGATGCTGACGGGGCGCAGCTATAGCGCCGAAGAGGGGCTGCGGCTTGGTCTTGCGCATTATCTGGTTGGTGAGGGAGAGGCTTTGGCCGAAGCGCGCCGCTTGGCCGAACGCATTGCCGAAAACGCCCAGCTTTCGAATTTCATGATGATCCAAGCGCTCTCGCGGATCGACGATATGCCGCGCCAAGACGGGCTTTTTGCCGAAAGTCTTTGCGCTGCGGTCTCGCAGACAAGCCTTGATGCAGAAGAGGGGTTGCGCGCCTTTCTCGAAAAACGGTCGCCGAAGTTTAGGTAGGTCCGGCCTCGGGGAGGGGCACGGCTACCGACCGCTCGGCTTGGGAGGGCCGGGCGTCATTGAAGGGAGGACAACATGACCACGGGAATGACCCGTCGCGGGATGCTCGCGACGTTTGGCGCGGCATTGGCCACGCCCGCCTTTCTCCGCCGCGCGGCCGCTGCGGAGGTGACGCTGCGGCTCCACCATTTCATGCCCGCGATGACCTCGACCCAGACCCAAGTGTTTGAACCTTGGGCGAAAGAGCTGGCCGAGGCCTCGGACGGGCGGATCGAGGTGCAGATTTTTCCCTCGATGCAGCTTGGCGGCAAGCCGCCGCAATTGGTCGATCAGGTCCGGGGCGGCACCTGCGACATGGCTTGGACGCTGACCGTCTATACGCCCGACCGCTATCTGGTGGCCGAGACCCTGTCTTTGCCCTTCATGGCCACGAGCGCCAAACAAACCTCTGCGGCGATGCAGAGTTTGATGAGCGAATTTGGTCAAAACGAATATCGGGGCGTGAAGCCGCTGGCTTTCCATACCCATGCTGCGGGCAAGTTTCACATGTCGAAAGCGGCAGTTATGGGGGCGTCGGATATGAAGGGCTTGCGGGTGCGCAGCCCCAATAAGACGACGGGCGATCTCTTGGCGCGCCTTGGGGCGGAGCCCGTGTTCTTTCCGGTGACCGAAATGGTCGTGGGGCTTTCAAACGGGGTGATTGACGGCTGCTGTCTCCCCTATGAGGCTGTTCCCGCACTCAAACTGCATGAGCTGACGCATGAACATTCGGCGGCCGCTTCCGGGGCGCGGGGGCTTTATACCAACACCTTTGCGCTGGTGATGAATGAGCGGGTCTATGAACGCCTGCCCGATGATCTGCGCGGCGTGATTGATGCCGCCTCGGGGCCGGTGTTGTCGGACCGGATGGGCAGCAATTTCGACACCTCCGAGGAGGTTGGGCGGCAAGCGGTGCTCACGGCGGGCAATGCTATCCACGAGATCCCCGCAGAAGAGATTGCTCGCTGGCGCGAGGCTGCCGCGCCGATCCATGAAAACTGGACCCGCAAGCTTGAACAAGCCGGGCTGGATGGTCCCGCCATCATGGCGCGTGCCAATGCGCTTTTGGACGGGTCCACGTCATGACGCAGGCAGACACAATGTATGAAGTGCAGGCGCCGCCCTTGCGGCGCTCTCTTTGGCAGCTTTGCACCCTATCGGCGGGACTGGGTGGGGCGGCAATTTTTGCCGTTTCGCTCGGCGTCACGACTTCGGTCGTGATGCGCAATCTGGGGCTTGGCGGTTTGCGCGGCGATTTCGAGATGACAGAGATCGCCAGCGCGGCCTGCGCCAGCCTGTTTTTGCCTTTGTGCCAGTTGCGGCGCGGGCATGTGATGGTTGATCTGTTCACAGGCTGGTTGCCTCGCCGCGCGCGTTTGTCGCTGGATGGCGTTTGGACGCTGCTCTTTGCGCTGTTTTGGGCGGTTGTGGCCTGGCGGCTCTGCCTCGGGCTTGAGGACATGCGCGCCTATGGCGATCGCACCATGCTTTTGGGCGTGCCGGTCTGGTGGGTTTATTGTCCCGCCATCTTTGGCACCGGGCTGTCGGCGCTTGTGGCTTTTGATAGCGCGCTTTGCCTGCTGCGCGGGCGCGAGCCGCAAACGGAGTGCGCGTGATGGATCAGACCCTGATCGCGCTGGTGATGATTGCCGCGATGCTGACAGCCGTCTTCTTGCGTGCGCCGGTGGCGCTTGCGATGGGTGGAATTGGCGCGGCTGGCTATATGGCGCTCTCTAGCGCGCCCGCGCTTTTGAGTTATCTTTCATCGGCTTGGCCGGACAAGTTCATGTCCTATGAGCTCGCCATCGTGCCGCTTTTCATCCTGATGGGGAATATCGCCACGCGCACGGGCATTTCGGCACGTATCTTTGCCGCCTCAAACGCTTGGATTGGGCATTATCGCGGCGGGCTGGCCATGGCTTCGGTCGCGGGCTGTGCGATGTTCGGTTCGATCTCGGGTTCCTCGCTGGCGACAGCTTCAACCATGGCACGGGTGGCTTTGCCCGAAATGAGCCGCAGCGGCTATTCGGGGGCGCTGGCGGCCGGTTCGCTTGCCGCAGGGGGCACGCTTGGCATTCTGATCCCACCTTCGGTGGTGTTGATCATCTATGCGATGCTGACCCAGCAAAACATCGTCAAACTGTTTTTGGCCGCGACGATCCCGGGCACATTGGCGGTGATCGGCTTCACGCTGGCGATCATGGTCTGGGTGCGACTTTTCCCCGAGGAAGGCCCGCGCCACGCGCGTGCCTCGTTCAAGACCCGGCTGCGGGCCTTGGCGGGCGTGTGGTATGTGGTGGCAATTTTCGGCGGTGTGCTGGGTGGTATCTATGGCGGGCTTTTTACCCCTGCCGAGGGCGCTTCGGTCGGGGTGGTGGTGATCGCTTTGGCCGGCGTTCTGACACGCTCGCTTGGCCCCAAGGTGCTGCTCGACTGCCTGATCGACACGGCTGTTTCTTCCGCGATGATCTTCGCCATCGTCTTTGGCGCCGATCTGTTCAACGTCGCGCTGACCTTGTCGCGCATGCCGGTGGCGCTTGCAGATTGGGTGGGGGCGATGGGGCTCGGTGCGATGACCGTGCTTATGCTGATGATCGTCTTTTATCTTGTGATGGGCTGCGTGATGGACAGCCTGTCGATGATTTTGCTCACGGTGCCGGTCTTCTTTCCGACCGTGATGTCGCTCGATTTTGGGCTGACGCCCGAGGCGCAGGCGATCTGGTTCGGTATTCTGACGCTCGTGGTGGTGGAATTGGGCATGATCACGCCCCCTGTTGGCATGAACCTTTTCGTCATTCGCGCCATGTCGCGCGAGATTTCTTTGGGCCAGATCTTCCGCGGAACCACCCCCTTCATCGTGTCAGAGTTCAGCCGGATTGCCCTTTTGGTGGCTTTCCCGGGGCTGAGCTACTGGCTCGTGCAGATTATGAACTGAAAGGACCGCTGAATGAAACGCATCAAAACAAGCCCCGCCTCGGCCCCCGCGCTGAAGGATGCGAACCTGCGCAGGTTCATGGGCTACAATATGAAGCGCGCCTATCTAACCATCGATGCCGGGCTGCGCCCTGTGCTGGAGGGGCTGGGCCTGCGCCCAGCCACCTTTTCTGCCTTGGCGGTGATTGTCGATAACCCGGACATCACCCAGACCATGCTGGGCCAAGCGCTGCATATCGAGCGCTCGGGCGTGGTGCTGATCGTTGATGATCTGGAAGCCGCCGATCTGATCACCCGCAACAAGGTGGAAGGCGATCGCCGCTCTTACGCTTTGCGACTGACCTTGAAGGGCCGCAAGCTTTGGGCGCGTGCGCGCCAAATGGTCGAAGACCATGACAATCTCATTCTCGCGGGCCTGAGCCCGCAAGAGCGGACTTTGCTCAAAGACCTGCTCAACCGCATCGAGACCGCCCCCCTCGCAGAACCCGGAGAAACGACATGAATATCGTCACTCAGAACTGCACGCTCTCTGACGCCCATCTGCCACATAGTGTCCGGCTCGAGTACCGCGACGATGGCGCGATGATCTTGCGTTCCGCGCATCCGCTGGACCCGTCGGTGGCCTCAACCGGGGATTGGCTGCACCGCTGGGCCGCCGTGACGCCGGACCGGGTGTTTTTGTCGGAACGCGCGGGCGCGGGATGGCGCGAACTGACCTATGCGCAGGTCTTGGCGCATGTCCGGGCGATTGGTGCGGCGCTCTTGGCGCGTGGGCTTGATGCGAAAACCCCGATCGTGATCCTATCCGGCAATGGCATCGACCACGCGCTGATCGCCTTTGGGGCGCAATATGTGGGCGTGCCGGTTGTGCCGGTGGCCGAGCAATATTCCCTGATCCCCGAGGCCCATTCGCGGCTGAGCTATGTCTTGCGCAAGGTGCGCCCGGCGATGGCCTTTGTGGAAAATGCAAAAACCTTCGCCGCGGCCTTGGCGCTGCCCGATCTGGATGGGGTTGAGATCGTCGCCTCCCAAACCGAAGGCGCGGGGCGGGCCGTCACCCCCTTTGCCGATCTACTGTCGGCGGAGCCGGATATTGGCCTTGATATCGCCCATTCAAAGGTTGGACCGGACACGGTGGCCAAGATCCTTTTTACCTCGGGGTCGTCTTCCGATCCGAAGGGGGTTTTGACCACACAGCGGATGATGTGCGCCAATCAGGCCCAGATTGCCTCGGTCTTGCCGTTCTTGAAGACCCGCCCGCCGCGCATTCTGGATTGGCTGCCGTGGAACCATGTTTTTGGCGGATCGCACAATCTCAACATGATGCTGGCCAATGGCGGCACGCTTTGCATTGATCACGGCAAACCCACCTCTGCTGGCTTGCCGACCACGCTTGCCAATATCCGCGAGCGGATGGGCACGATGTCCTTCAATGTGCCGGTTGGCTATTCCATGCTGGTGCATGAGATGGAGCAAGACAAAGCCCTGCGTGAGGCGTTTTTCCAAGACCTTGATCTGATTTTCTACGCGGGCGCGTCGTTGCGGCAAGAAGTCTGGACCCGGTTGGAAGACTTCGCACGCGAGGTGAGCGGGCGTGTGCCGTTGATGATTTCAAGCTGGGGCCTGACCGAAACCGCCCCCGCTTGCGTCATGCTGCATGAGCCGGTCACGCGCTCGGGCCTGATTGGTGTGCCCTTGCCAGGGGTCGAGGTGAAGCTCTTGCCCGACCCGGATCTGCGCTGCGAGATTCGCGTGCGGGGCCCCAATATCATGCCCGGCTATTTCGAAGATGCCGAACGCTCTGCCGCCGCTTTCGATGATGAAGGGTTCTTTGTCACCGGCGATGCGGTGCGCTTTGTCGATCCACAGCACCCCGAGCGCGGGCTCGTCTTCGATGGACGCGTGTCAGAAGATTTCAAACTGACCACGGGCACGTGGGTGCAAGCGGGGCGGCTGCGGATGGAGGCGCTCGAACAGCTGCGCGACCTTGTGCAGGATGTCGTGATTTGCGGCCATGACCGGGGTGAGATCGGGCTCTTTATCTTCCCCAAGCCCGATCATGTTCATGGCGACAACACCTCGGAAGGGGCGGTCATCGACCCGGTTTTGCAAATCGAGATCGAGGCCGTGATGCGCGAAATGGCCCGAAAGGCGACGGGGTCGGCCAAGCGCATTTCACGCGCCCTGATCTTGGCCGAGCCGCCCTCGCTCAAGGATGGTGAGGTGACCGACAAGGGCTCGCTCAATGTGCGCAAGATCATCACCCGCCGCGCCGATCTGCTGGAGCGGCTTTATGACAACGAAGATCCCGGTCTGATCCGGGTGTGAGGCTGACATGCTCGATTTTACCAATATCCGCGCGATCGACTTTCATACCCATGCCGAAGAGCCCTGTGGCTGCCACGATGATGATGGCTATGACGATCTGCAATCTTCGATGGCGCAATACTTTGGTGCGCCTTGGAACCACCCGCCCACGATCCCGCAAACCGCCACGCATTATCGTGCGCAAAACATCGCTGCGGTGATCTTCCCCGTCGATGCCGAACGCGAGACCGGCTATCGGCGATATTGCAATGAAGAGGTGGCCGAACTGGCGGCAGAGCATTCTGACGTGCTGATCCCCTTTGCCTCGATTGACCCGCATAAGGGCAAGCTTGGGGCGCGCGAAGCCCGTCGGCTGGTGGAAGAGTTCGGCGTGCAGGGTTTCAAATTCCATCCAACGATGCAGGGCTTCTTTCCCAATGATCGCTTGGCCTATCCGCTTTACGAGGCGATTGCCGAAACCGGCAAGCCCGCGCTGTTCCATACTGGGCAGACCGGCGTTGGCTCTGGGATGCGCGGCGGCAATGGGATGCGGCTGAAATACTCCAACCCGATGTATATCGACGATGTGGCGGTCGATTTCCCTGATATGCCGATCATCTTGGCGCATCCCTCTTTCCCGTGGCAGGAAGAGGCGCTTTCGGTGGCAACCCATAAGCCCAATGTTTGGATTGATCTTTCCGGTTGGTCGCCGAAGTATTTCCCGGAAATCCTTGTGCGTTATGCTAACACGCTTTTGAAGGATCGGATGCTTTTTGGCTCTGACTGGCCGATGATCGCGCCCGAAAAATGGCTTGATGCTTTTGAAAAGGCGGGCTTTCGCGATGATGTCCGGCCCCGCATCCTCAAGGATAATGCGCTCAAACTGCTGGGGGCCGCGCCATGACCTCGTTTTCAGCTCCGGTGGAAGATATTCTTTTCGCGCTAGAGGTGGCGGGCGCGCCGCAATTGCCCGAGTGGGATGGCGATCTTGCGCAAGCTGTGCTCGATCATTTCGCCGCTTTTGCGCAAGGCGAGATCGCGCCGCTCGATGCGCTCGGCGATGCGCAAGGGTGCCGCCTGGAGGCGGGGCAGGTGCGCATGCCCGATGGCTTTGGCCATGTCTACGCCAATTACGTGGACCAAGGCTGGCACGCTCTGTCTTTGCCAGAGGCGCTGGGCGGGCAGGCGGCGCCCGCGCCCCTCAGCGGCGCTGTGTCAGAGATTTTTGCGGGGGCCTGTCATGCGCTCGAAATGGTGACGGGCCTTGTGCCGGGGGCCGCGCGCGTGTTGCTGCGTTTCGGATCAGAGGCGCAGCAGGCCAAGCATCTGCCCGATCTCGCTTCAGGTGCAGCGCTGGCGACGATGTGCCTGACCGAACCCGGCGCAGGATCAGACCTTTCGGCCATCCGCACCCGCGCCAAGCGGGAGGGGGAGGGCTGGCGGATCACTGGGGAGAAGATTTTCATCTCGGGCGGGGGGCAGGATATGTCTGAGAGCATCCTGCATCTGATCTTGGCCCGTACGGGTTCGGCCGAGGCGGGGGTGAAGGGATTATCGCTGTTTCTTGCGCGCTCTGGCGGGGCCTTTGGGGCGAATGGGATCGCGGTGGCCCGGCTTGAGGAAAAGCTTGGCCTGCATGCCTCTCCGACCTGCCATATGGTGTTTGACAAAACGGAAGCGGAATTGATTGGGGAAGAGGGGGCGGGGCTTACCTCCATGTTTACGCTGATGAACCATGCGCGGTTGGACGTGGCCTTGCAGGGCGTGGCCCATGCGGCGCGGGCGCATCGGATCGCCATGGCACATGCGTTGGAACGCCAGCAGGGCCGCTGCCCCGATGGCAGCCCCGCGCGGCTGGTAGATCATGCCGATGTGCGCCGCATGTTGGACCGACAACGGGCGCTTGAACTGTCCAGCCGGGCCATGTGCCAGTTGGCGCTGGTCGAAATGGCGCGTGGCACCCGACCCGAATTGCTTGAGTTCTTGACGCCGCTTGTCAAAATTGCCGCGACCGAGGCTGGGATCGAGGCGGCCGATCTCGGCATCCAGATCCTCGGGGGCTATGGCTATCTGACCGAATATCGCGTGTCGCAAACGTGGCGTGATGCCCGCATCACCTCGATTTACGAGGGCGCGAATGGCGTCCATGCCGGTGCCTTGGCGGGGCGGTTGTTGCGATGGAAGGGTGGGGCTGCGGCCACCGCTTTCGCAGAACTGGTGCGTGACTTGGCGCCAGAGGTTCCTGAGGTCATGCAAAAGCTCGCGCAGTGGCGGGAGATGCGATCCGAATTGCTGATTGCGTCAGATCCTGGGGCACAGGCGTGGGAATTTGCCCAGCTCTCTGCGCGGCTGCTCCAAACAGCCTTGTGGCATCGCATGGCGATGATGGCCGATCACGCCCACGATCCTGCGGAAATCCGCCGTCTGGCGGCGCAGCATCTGCCCACGTCTTCAAAAGGCGGGCGAGGTGTCGCGGTGGAACGTGCCCCAGAAACGGTCATGCTTTCCTGACCCCATGCGACACGGGCGGTTTGGCCTGTGATCCTTTGACAAAACCGCGACGGTGCCGATCTTACGAGGCGTCGTCGCGGTGGATTGCTTTGGTTAAAAGCGCGATCAGTTGCGTGCGCTCCGCCGCATCAAGATTGTCGAGCATCTGATCTTGTGCCCGCCGTACTGCGGGCCAAACCGTGCGCAAAAGCGCTGCCCCGCGGTCGGTGAGCTGTAGGTTGCGGGCGCGTCGGTCGGTTTTTGACACGCTGCGTTCAACCAGCCCGCGCGCTTCGAGCCGCGCAACCACGCCGCCGATCGTCACCCTGTCATAGGCAATTGCGGCCGCCAAGGTGGCCTGCTCGATCCCCGGTTTGCGCTCAAGTGTGGCCAGCGCCGCAAATTGCACCGGTGTCAGGTCGAACCCCGCTGCCTGCGTTTCTGCCGTAAAGGTCGCCACCGCCTGCTGTTGCATGCGGCGGATCAGGTGGCCGGGCAGGGTTTTGATCGTTTCCATCTTTTCCTTTTACGGCATGGGGTTGTGCGGCTCAAGCACGGGCTGATGCGAGACAAATACGATGACTGAGATTCATCATTATTGACACGTATACTTATAATTAGCATACTTACAAATATCGAATCGTCTTGGTTTAGGGAGGACCGACGATGCAAAACGCCATGCAGCCGGCGGAAAGTCCGGCGCTGCGTCAGCTTTATTCTGATTTCAAAACACAGCATCTGAACCCGCTTTGGACCCAGCTTGGGGATCTGATGCCGCGCCATCCACGCCCAAAAGCGCAGGCCCATCTGTGGAAATGGGCCGATCTTTATCCGCTCGCACAGGCTTCGGGAGAGCTTGTGCCGGTGGGCCGGGGCGGGGAGCGGCGCGCCATTGGGCTCGCCAATCCGGGGCTGGGCGGGGAAGCCTATATTTCGCCAACCCTCTGGTGCGCGATCCAATATCTTGGCCCGAAAGAGACCGCGCCGGAACATCGCCATTCGCAAAATGCGTTCCGCTTCGTGGTGGAGGGCGAGGGGGTCTGGACGGTGGTCAATGGTGATCCGGTGCGGATGTCGCGCGGCGATTTTCTGCTCACTCCGGGGTGGAACTTCCACGGCCATCACAATGAGACCGATCAGCCGATGGCTTGGATCGACGGGCTCGATATTCCGTTTTCATTCCAAAATGATGTGGGGTTCTTCGAATTTGGCTCGGATCGGGTGACCGATTATGCCACGCCGCAATATTCACGGGGCGAGCGGCTTTGGTGTCATCCGGGGCTGCGCCCGCTTTCGCAGCTTGCCAATACGGTCTCGTCGCCGATTGGGGCCTACCGTTGGGACTATACCGATGCCGCGCTGAGCCAGCAGTTGCTTTTGGAAGAAGAGGGGCATCCGGCGACGGTGGAGCAAGGCCATGCGGCGGTGCGATATGTGAACCCGACCACCGGCGGTGATGTGATGCCAACGATCCGGGCCGAGTTCCATCGCCTGCGTCCGGGCATCGAAACGCCGACCCGGCGCGATGTGGGCTCGACGGTGTTCCAAGTCTTTGAAGGGCGTGGTGCGGTCGCTATGGGCGGGGTAACGCATCAGCTTGAAAAGGGCGATATTTTCGTGATCCCCTCTTGGATCGCATGGTCGCTTCAGGCCGAGACGATGCTGGATCTCTTTCGCTTCTCGGATGCGCCGATCATGGAGCGGTTGAATTTTGACCGCAGCTTGATTGAAGAAACCACTTGATCATGGCGGGCGATTTGGACATGGCCCGCGCCGCGTTGATCGCGCGGCAAGGGACAGGTGCGCGTTATCAGGCGGCCACGGCTCCCGCGCGCGCCTTGGAACTGGCCCGGCTTGGCACGGCCTATTTCGCGCGGCGGCTCAATGGTCTCGAAGATGGGGCATTGGGGCAAGCCTCAGCGCGCGCGGGCTGGAGCCGGGCGCGGGTGGTGGCTTCGGTGGCGCTACAGGCGCGCGAGATTGCACAACTGCTTGAGGCCGCCAGCGGGCAGAGACCCGAGGATTGGGCCGAGACCGATCTCGCCGCGCTAGAACTGGCCGAAACCTTGCCGCCGCGTGCTCTGCGCCATCTCTTTGCCCATGCCGCGGTGCATCTGGAAGTGGTGTGGCGCGATCTGCCTGCGGATGCTTGGGCCGAAACGGTCCAGCTTTCCACCGGGGCGGTCGGGATCGCGCAAACACCGAAATTGCGCGCCGAGGTGCTTTGGCTTGGGGCGCTTGATCTCGCCAATGGCGCAAGGCTGCGCGACCTGCCCAAGGATCTTCAGGCCCAAGGCCTGCCCGAGCATTGAAAGGATACCACGATGACCAACCTGTTCCCGTCTCCCGAATGGCCCACTGTGCCGGTTTTGGGTGAAGGCGCCGCCTATCCGGTGCATCGGATCTTCTGTGTGGGGCGCAATTATGCCGCCCATGCCGCCGAGATGGGCGTGGCGGTGGACCGCGAGGCCCCGTTTTACTTCACCAAATCCGCGCTCACCACCACGGCTTCGGGGGCAACCATCCCCTATCCGCCGGGGACCGAGAATTTCCATTATGAAATGGAACTGGTGATCGCCATCGGGGCGCCCCTTTTCAAAGGCGACAAAGCCGCCGCAGCGGGTGCGATTTATGGCTATGCCTGCGGGCTCGATATGACGCGGCGTGATTTGCAGCTTGAGGCACGGGCGAAACAGCGGCCGTGGGATTTGGGCAAAGATGTCGAACAATCGGCCGTTTTCGCCCCAATCACAAAGGCCGCCGCCGTCGGGCCGATTGGTGGCCAACGGATTCATCTCACCGTCAATGACGAAATCCGGCAAGATGCGAAGCTCGACGATCTGATCTGGAAGGTCGAAGAGATCGTCTCCCATTTGTCCCACTACTATCACCTTGCGCCGGGCGATTTGATTATGACCGGCACACCAGCAGGCGTGGGTGCCGTTGTCGCGGGCGATGAAATCAAGGGCGGTATCGACGGGCTTACCCCCGTGGAACTGGTGATCGGAGCGGCAACATGATCAAGGTTCATGGCTATTTCCGCTCATCAAGTGCCTATCGGTTGCGGATCGCCTTGAACCTGAAGGGCGTGAAAACGGACTTCACTTCGGTGCATCTGCGCAAAGACGGCGGGCAGCAGAAAACTCCGGCGTTTCGGGCCCTGAATCCGCAGGCTTTGGTGCCGGTGGTGCAAGAGGGGGATTTCCGGCTGACGCAATCGCTCGCCATCATCGAATGGCTTGATGAAACGCAGCCCGGCCCGAAGCTTATGCCCGAGGATCCGAACCTGCGCGCACAGGTCCGTGCCTTTGCACAGGTGATCGCTTGCGATGTGCATCCGCTACAAAATCTGCGCGTGCTGGACTATCTCAAAGCCAATTTTGAGGCCGATCAGGCCGCGCTCGATGCTTGGTGTGGGCGTTGGATTCGCGATGGATTGGCCGCATGTGAGGCGCTTTTAGAGCAAGGCCCCGAGCACCCGTTTTGCTTTGGCGATCACCCGAGCCTTGCCGATATCTGCCTTGTGCCACAGGTCTTTTCTGCGGCGCGCTTTGGTGTCGATATCGCCGATTTGCAGCGCATCAACCGTATTTCCAGCGCCTGCGAAGCGCTGCCGGCCTTTGCACAGGCCCATCCAAAAAATCAGCCGGACCGAGAGGATTAGGGAGAGCCCCTCGCTCCGCAGGCCGTCATACAGGGAGGAGAGCTATGACATTTGCCAAAGCAAGCCGCGCCACAATTTTGGCCGCGTTGATGAGCACGGTCGCGCTTGGCGCGCAGGCGCGTGAATTGCGCATGGGGGTGATCACGCCGCCAAGCCATGTCTGGACCAAGGTGGCCAATCGCATTGCGGAAAAACTGCCCGAAGCGACCGAGGGCGGTCTGACGCTCGCTGTCTTTCCTGCCGGGCAGCTTGGCTCGGAACAGGAGATGTTTCAGCAAATGTCAGCGGGGCTTTTGGATGCTGGTCTGATGACCGCCGCCATCACGAGCCTGCGTGCCCCGTCGATGCAGGGCTGGTTCACACCCTATCTTTTCGCCGATGTGGGCGAAGCGGTGCAGGCGTCAAGCCTTCCCGCCGCGCAAGCCATGCTTGATGAGCTTCAAGCCGCGAGCCTGCATGGCATGGGCTATACGTTTGCCGGGATGCGCCAAATCCTGATGAAGGACGCCGCAGCCCAGTCGGTTGCGGATCTGAGCGGTCAGAAAATTCGCATCGTGCCCTTTCCGGCGATGAAAGTTTGGTGGGGGGCAATTGATGCGGTGCCGACACCTGTTAACCTGACCGAAGTCTATCAAGCCTTGCAAACTGGGCTGTTGGATGGGATCGACATCGACCTTGATGCGCTTGTTGGGCTGAAATTTGACGAGGTGGCAAAGGGGCTGACGGTTACCAATCACATGGCCTTCCCATCGGTGATGATGGTCTCAAACCCGACTTGGATGAGCCTCTCGCCCGAAGAGCAGGCGGCTTTCACCGCAGTGGTGGACGAAGCGCTTGCTTGGGGCGCGGATCAGCAGGTGGAGGCCGAAAAGGCCAATTTGGCAGCCCTCGAAGGCAAGCTTG
Source organism: Rhodobacter aestuarii (assembly GCF_900156655.1). Classification (GTDB taxonomy): domain Bacteria; phylum Pseudomonadota; class Alphaproteobacteria; order Rhodobacterales; family Rhodobacteraceae; genus Rhodobacter; species Rhodobacter aestuarii. Next base: position 212,425 of record NZ_FTOG01000001.1, read on the forward strand.
AGATCGTGCATCTGGCCGACGGTGCCGCGGTTTTTGCCGCAGCCAACGACGCCGTGGGGCAAAGCTTCGCGCAATATCCGCTGATCGCGCAGTTTCAGGCCGAAGTTGCCGCGGAGCAAGGCAAGTGAGCCTCTTTGGCACGCTTTCTGACGTGCTGGTCCAGTTAGAACGCTGGGCCAGCCGCGGGCTTGTGGTGCTGTTCGTGGGGCTTATCGCCGTGAATGTGGCGATGCGCTATCTCGCGGGGCGGCCCCTTGTCTTTGCCGAAGAATTGGCGGCGATTTTGCTTGTTTGGCTGACCCTTGTCGCGGTGTCGATTTCGATCCGCGACAAGGCCCAGATTGGCGTCACGCTTTTGCTCAATATGCTGCCGCGTCGGGTGCAAATGTGGGTCGATCTGCAGATCTGGGCGCTGATCGCGATCATGCTGGCGCTGTTGCTGCAAGCGGGGCTTGGCTGGGTCACCTCGCCCTCGGTGGGGTTTGAGCAGGTGATCACCACAGGCTGGGCGAAGGCTCCTTTCTTTTGGATCTTTCCGATCTTCTGCCTGACGGCGCTGGTGCATGTTTTGGCGCATCTGAGCACGGCAGTCGCGGTCTTGCGGGGGGCATCCGCATGACCGGGGCTGTTTTTCTGGCACTTATGCTCACCGGAATGCCCATTGCTTTCGTGCTGATTGGGGCGACGCTGGCTTTCGTGGCTTTTACAGGCAACACACCGATCTTGAACGCGATCCCGCAGATCGCCTTTGGCTCGGTGGAAAATTTCGATCTGCTCGCGATCCCGCTTTTCGTTTTGTTGGGCGAGATCATGAATGAAAGTGGCCTGACCCGGAGGATTATCTTGGCGGTGCGGGTCTGGCTGACGCGCTTGCCGCATAACCTTGTGATCGTGAACCTGATCTCCAACCTTGCACTGGCGGCAATCATGGGCTCTGCGACGGCACAGATGGCAGTGATGAGCCGCGTCGTGGTGCCGGAAATGGAGCGTGATGGTTACGATCGCGGCTATGCGGCGGCGCTCACGGCCTCGGCCGGGCTTTTGGGGCCGATCATCCCGCCCTCGATGGTGTTCATCATCTATGGGGTGATCGCGCAGGTTTCGATTGCCGATATGTTCACTGCGGGGATCGTGCCGGGGATCACCCTTTTCGTTCTGATGATCGGCATCGCGTTGTGGCAGGCGGGGCGCAACCATGTGCCGCCGCCCGCAGAGGCGGGGCAGGTGCCTGTGTCGCGCTGGAAGGCCACCTTGCCGGGGCTCGTAACGATGCTGATCCCGCTCAGCATCGTGGGCGGCATCACCGCTGGCGTCTTTACCCCCACCGAAAGTGCGGCAGCGGCGATTGTTTTGGCGCTTGTCTTTGGCGCGCTCGTGTTTCGGGAATTGCCGCTGCGCGCGATCCCGAAAATTCTTGATCGCACCGTGTCCAACTCGGCCATCGTGTTGTTTTTGATCATGACCGCCAAGGTCTTTGGCTGGGTTCTGACCTATAATCAGGTGCCCCAAGCGGTGGCGGCCTTTATCACGGGGCAGTCCGATGATCCGACGATCTTCATGCTGTTGATCATGCTGGCGCTGACCGCTGTCGGGATGTTCCTCGACGGGATCGCGGCGCTGATCATCCTCACGCCGATCCTTTTGCCGGTTGCCGTTGGTCAATATGGGATCGACCCGATCCAGTTTGGCGTGATGATCTCGCTCACCTTGGTGCTGGGGCTGCTGACTCCGCCTGTCGGTACGGGGCTTTATATCGCGGCCGCGCTTTCCAAGGTCACGATCATGCGGCTTTCGCGCTTGGTGCTGCCCTATGTCGGCGCGGCGGTCTTTGTGATCCTTGCGACGATCTTTTTGCCTTGGATGGTCCACCCGTTTTAAGGCGGGCCATCCTCGCACCACCCATCCCATCATCATCAGGGCCCGACCCGTCGCGGCCACAGGAGGAGACTTGCCATGACCAAAGACCTTCCCATTTTGATCGCCGGGGGCGGCATTGGCGGCTTGGCCGCCGCCATTGGCCTTGCGCAAAAGGGCATTGCCACGCTGGTGCTGGAAAAGGCGCATCAGCTTGGCGAAATTGGTGCGGGCATTCAGCTTGGCCCAAATGCCTTTCACGCGTTTGATTATCTGGGCGTGGGCGATGCGGCCCGGTCGCTTGCCGTCTATATTGATAATCTACGGCTGATGGATGCGATTTCGGGCAGCGAGATCACCCGCATCCCGCTCGATGAAGCGTTTCGCACCCGCTTTCGCAACCCCTATGCGGTGATCCACCGGAGCGATTTGCACGCCGCCTTTCTGCACGCTTGCGAGGCGCATCCACTGGTGACTTTGCGCACCGCAGCGGAGGTGGTGGATTACGACCAAGATACCACAAGCGTCACGGCAACGCTGGCCTCTGGCGAGCGGCTGCGCGGTGCGGCTCTGATCGGGGCAGATGGGCTTTGGTCCAAGGTGCGCCAAAAGCTGGTGGGCGATGGCGCGCCGCGCGTTTCGGGCCACACCACCTATCGTTCGGTGATCCCGACCGATGACATGCCCGAAGATCTGCGCTGGAACGCAGCGACGCTTTGGGCCGGGCCAAAGTGCCATATCGTGCATTATCCGCTCAAGGGCTGGAAGATGTTCAACCTTGTCGTCACTTATCACAATGATGCGCCAAGCCCAGAGGCCGCCGTGCCGGTGGACCATGACGAGGTGCGCACTGGTTTTGCCCATGTCGCGCCCGTGGCACGCCAGATCATCGACCGCGGCCAGAATTGGAAGCGCTGGGTGCTGTGCGACCGTGACCCGGTGACAAACTGGATCGACGGGCGGGTGGTGCTTTTGGGCGATGCTGCGCATCCGATGCTGCAATATTTCGCGCAAGGGGCCTGTATGGCGATGGAAGATGCCGTGGCGCTGGCGCATTGCCTAGATCATCACGCCGGGTTGGATGCGGCCTTCGCCGAATACCAACGCCTGCGCGCCTTGCGCACCGCACGGGTGCAACTCCAGTCGCGCGAAATTGGCCAGCATGTCTACCACCCCGCGGGGGCCCACGCGGCGCTGCGCAACGCAGTCATGAGTTCGAAAACGCCTGAAAACTGGTATGACATCGTCGATTGGCTCTATGGCTCAACCGGGCTTGAAGGCGCGGTTTCCGCCGAAAGTCACGCCGCTTGAGCCGATGAAATCGGTCCGTCTCGACAGTGGATTGAGAACAGGATTCACCCTGGCTGTGGTGAGAGTCAGGGTGATGATGCGCCTTACTGATTGAGGCATAACCGCTCATTCTGTGTTCTTTGTTGTTCTCAAGGGGCTTCGCGCGTAGGTTGAATGCCGTTGGTGTTGCAAAGAACTTGCACCACAGACTTTCCCTGCTTTGCCGCAGCTATCGCGGTCGTGCTGGAAGATTTTCCAATGACCTCAAGCATAAGGGCGCGAATGATGAGCGTTGATTTCATGGACCAAAAAGAGGCCGCCTTGGCGCTGGCCGAAACCGTGCGTGTCGACTTGGTCGGGGCGCTGACGGAAACGGCCTTGGCCCGTTTCGCGGATTTCGACCTAAGTGATGATGCAGCAAAAGCTGCGGCACAAGCCATGGCGAGTGCCGAGCTTTCGCTGGCACTGGGGGGCGGCGTTGCCGAGGCGCTTGTGGCGCCTGAGGATTTGGGGGCCGCTGAGGCTTGGAATGCTGAAATCGGGGCACAAATTGCCGCCTATGCCGCCGAGGAAGGCTTGGGCGAGGCCGCGCTTGAGAGTTTGGTGGTCGACGCGCTCGAAACCGGGCTGTTGGCGATTGGGGATGTGCCTGAGGGCGATGTTCCGTTTTGGCCGGGGCCAAGCGAAACTTGGCAAAATCTCGCCCGCCCGGTGGGCGACACAGACCCGCCCGGCGGCACTGGGATCAAGCCGGTATATGACGAGGCCGCCCACCCGGTGATTGGCGACACCAGCCTCGTTCTTGATGCGATGGCCGAGGATTTCTTCGTCTTTTTCGAAACCAGTCTGGCCGAAAGCGGGGTTGAGAGCGACTTTGTGGACTTTGAAGGGCTTAGGTCTGTCGCGGATCATTGGGCGCAAACCGTCTGGGTCGCATGTGCGGAAGAGGGCGCGATTTCGGAAACCTTCTGGGCGGATCTAATTGAGTCGTTCTCAAGCGTCGTTTCCGGGGCACTTGAGGGGTAGTGTGCGGTCGAAAGTTGGTCTGGCGCCGCCGGCGACGAACAGTCTTCACTGCCTCGGTGCGTGTTCAGCACGCGGCTTTTGGGACCGCATCGCCGGAGGTTTCCAGGTCGATATTGAGGACATCGCGGATCGCGGTCACCGCATCGACCGCGTTTTCGCGCATGTAAAGCTCCACCTCATAGAGCTTGGTATCGACAAGATACCGATACCAAAACCCCTGAAGCACGTGGAACGCGGTCCCGGCGCGACCATCAAGGAAGCCATTCGCGATTATGGATTTCCTCACCGGTATTGATGCGCGCAGGCAGGTTGCGCCGCATCAGTGCAAAGCTCATCAAGATGGCAGCTAAGGTCGCGCTCAGTTGTAGCCCAAGAACCCCCAGCGCGCCGTAAGGCCAGACCCATGCACCGAGCGTGATCACCAAAAATACCATCAGTGTCGGTCGGAACAATTGCTCGCCGAGCCCGCCCAATACGACCTTTTGATGCCCTGATAGGATGCCACGCTGCACCTGCTGCCAACTGAGCGCAGGGACCAGCAAAATAACCAAGGCGACAACGATACTTTCCTTTGGGTCCCAAGGCCAAAGACCGGTTTTTCGCCCAAGCCACCACGCTGCCGCCGCCAAAAGAGCCAAGGTGAGGCTCACCAAGCCCATCAAACGATACCCCCACTGGGTCAGGCCAGCGCTTACGGTGGGTGTATTTTTTGCCTCCGCAATGGCGATCTCGCGCATCAATAAGGTAGGAAGGCCACCTGTAAGCGGGAGCGCCAAGAGCGTGGCGACACTGATCGCAAAAGCGAAAATCCCGAATTCCGTGACACCGAGCCCGCGCGAAAGAAGCGCTGTTACGATCAGGCCCATCCCGACCGAGGCAAAGCGAAGTGCGGTCAATCCCACCGCCCCGCGCAGGTATTTCCCGCCGCGTCCCAGCAGGCCAATCGTATTATGTACCGTTGCTGGCGTTTGAAACATTCATATCCTGTGCGTCTGATCGATTGATCTGCGTCCTAGGCTACACAGGCTCGCACCCAAGCCAAGGCATAGAACCGCATCTCCGAAACATCTATTTGGATGGAATCGCGCACCACCTTTGCGCTTCAATAGCTTAGATAAGTTCGCCTTCAGGTTGAATTTGAATTTATACCGATTTTCGACGATTTGTCACTAGAGCGCGGGGCCGAGAGGCTGGGCTGATCCACGGTTATTCCCGCGCGAATTGACGCATCATCCCCTTTGGGAGTGGCTTGCGGGGTCCGCATTCTGAGAATGAAGTTGCCCTCATCGGCTCTTCCCGCATAGGCTCCGCTTATCGACTGAGTGGCAACTAGGGTTCCGGGCACAGTGCCGCTGGACCGAGCGTTGCAGAGACCGGGGTGTTCCCGGCTGCACCCAAGGGACAAAAGCCCAGGGGAGGAGACGTCGAGATCAACCGCGCCATCGCCGCAAGGGCGGGCGCAAAAGGGGGTCTCTATGACGCTTGCCTCATTGCTGTTGGTTGTTCTGGCCTCGTTTCTCCATGCCAGTTGGAACTTGCTTGCCAAACGCGCGGCCTCGGCGGGGCCGGTTTTTGTGCTGGCCTTTAGTTTGATTGCTTGGGTGATCTATACGCCCTGGGTGGTTTGGCTGATTTGGCACGGTGGCTTCGCGCTCAGTTGGATGGGGGCGGGCGTTTTGCTCGCCAGTTCGGTGCTGCATCTGGGCTATAACCTGTGCTTACAGCGCGGCTATCAGCGGGCCGATCTTTCTGTCGTGTATCCCGTGGCGCGCGGCACCGGGCCGATGCTGTCCACCCTTGCCGCCTTTGTGGTCTTTCGCGAGCCCCCAACCAGCGCGGGTGTGGCGGGGCTGATCGCTGTGGTGGGCGGCATTGTCCTGATTGCCACGCAAGGCAACATCGCCGCCTTTCGCCGCCCCGAGGGGCAAGCGGGCGTGCGCTGGGGCCTGGCGACGGGCGGCTTTATCGCCAGCTACACGGTGACAGATGCTATGGCGGTGAAGATGCTGGGCATTGCGCCTGTTGTGCTCGATTGGGTGTCGAACCTGCTGCGGGTTCTCATGCTGTTGCCAATGGTGCTTGCGAACCCCGCGCGGGCGCGCGCTGCGATGCGTGGGCATTGGATCACGGCGCTGGGCGTGGGGATTTTGTCGCCGCTGTCTTACATTTTGGTGCTGACTGCGCTCACCCAAGGCGCGCCGCTGAGCCTTGTGGCGCCAATGCGCGAAATGTCGATGATGGTGGGCGCTTTGATGGGGATGCTGATCTTGCGCGAAACCGTGGGGCGCTGGCGGCTGATTGGTTGCGCGGTGTTGATTGGCGGGGTGATCTTGCTCTCTCAAGGCTGATCTTGCCACGCTCTGTGCTTGTTTCGAACCCAAAGCCGTGGTTCCAATGGGGTGAGCCGTTTCAACCGCTAAACGGGAGCCGCGCGCCTACCATGACCAACCTGCGCCTCAACGCCCGCTATATTCCCTTTGCCGCTGCGCTTTTGCTGACCCTGCTCTCTGCGGTGACCTTGCTGTTCACTGGGTCGGCTTGGGTGCTTTTGGTGTTTTTGCTCGCGGCTGGCTTCAGCGCGCTTGGGGTCTATGACCTGCGCCAGCCGCGCCATGCGATTTTGCGCAACTACCCGATCATCGGCCATTTGCGCTACATGATCGAAAGCGTCGGGCCGGAGTTTCGGCAGTATTTCTTTGAATCCGACCGCGACGAGGTGCCGTTCAGCCGGGAAATTCGCGGCCTAGTCTATCAGCGCGCGAAGGGGGTGGAAGATAAACGCCCCTTTGGGACGGTGGAATCCGTCTATGCCTCTGGTTTCAACTGGCTCACCCATTCGATCGTGCCGAAAACGATCAAGGATAGCAATTTCCGGGTGACGATTGGTGGGCCGGATTGCACGCAGCCCTATGAAGCCTCGATCTACAACATCTCGGCCATGAGCTTTGGGGCGCTGTCGGCCAATGCGATTTCCGCACTCAATCGCGGGGCGAAGGCGGGCGGTTTTGCCCATGACACGGGCGAGGGGGGCATTAGCCGCTATCACCGCGAAGGCGGCGGCGATCTGATCTATCAAATCGCCTCGGGCTATTTTGGGTGCCGCAATGAGGATGGCAGCTTTTCAGCCGAGAAATTCGCCGCCCAAGCGCGCGATCCGCAGATCAAAATGATCGAGGTGAAACTGAGCCAAGGCGCAAAGCCCGGCCATGGCGGGATGCTGCCAGCCTCAAAAATCAGCCCCGAAATTGCCGAGGCGCGCGGCATTCCGATGGACCGAGATTGTGTCTCGCCCGCCGCGCATTCGGCCTTTTCCAGCCCCCGCGAATTTATGGGCTTTATCGCGCAATTGCGCGAACTCTCTGGCGGTAAACCGGTGGGGTTCAAGCTGTGCATTGGCCATCGGCGGGAGTTTATGTGTTTGGTCAAAGCCATGCTGGCGACCGATATCGCGCCCGATTTCATTGTGGTCGATGGCAAAGAAGGCGGCACCGGGGCGGCGCCGCTTGAGTTTGTGAACCGGGTCGGCATGCCGATGCTGGAGGGGTTGCATTTCGTCCATAACACCCTGCGCGGGGCGGGGCTGCGGCGGCGCATCCGCATTGGGGCAGCGGGCAAGATCGTCTCGGCCTATGATATTGCGCGCGCCATGGCCTTGGGCGCGGATTGGTGCAATTCCGCGCGCGGCTATATGTTTGCGATTGGCTGCATTCAGGCGCAGTCGTGCCATACCAACCGCTGCCCGGCGGGCATTGCGACGCAAGACCCCAAGCGGATGTTGGCGCTGGATGTGGGTGATAAAACCGCCCGTGTGACGCGGTTTCACAAAAATACGTTGCATGCTTTGGGCGAATTGGTGGGGGCGGCAGGGCTGTCGCATCCGTCGCAATTCCTGCCTTATCATTTCATGTTCCGTAGCAAGAACAATGAGTTCCTAGACGGCAATGAAGTCTTTGAAGACCTGCCGGAGGGGTTCTTGGTCGATGGCTCAGATCATCCCGATTTGCAGGTCTGGTTGGATCGCTGGACCCGCGCCAGCCCCGAGACCTTTGTGGCGGAGCGGATGCCGAAAAACCGCTATGCCCTCTCATAAAGGGTCTTGATCGGGGCGATTTAACGGGCGCTTTCCTCAAGCAAAAACGTTCGCAAATGTGCTGCGGCAGGGTCATGCGGGCCGTGCTGCACCAGCAGATAGCCTTGATCGGCATTGGTGAGCGAGGCTCCGGCTTCCACCAGCATCTTGCGGCTTAGCATCGAGTCGATCAGCCCGCGCCAACCCAAGGCCACACCTTGGCCCGCGAGCGTTGCCTCGATCACCAGCGAATAGGTGTTGAAATGAAGCCCGCGTTCTTGCGCATCTGGCCGCGTTTTGCCCGTTTCCGACAGATAGCGCGTCCAGTCGAACCATTTGGCCGGGGCGAGGGTGCTATCAAGATGGATCAATGGGGCACGCTCAAGCGCCGTGCCATGGGCCTCGGCAAAGGCAGGTGTGCAGACAGGGACCACGCATTCGCTCAGCAACAATTCACACGGGCCTTCGATTTGGGCGAGCGCGCCAAAAATAACCGCCGTATCGCCGGGGCCAAGATCACGCAGTGCGGTGTGCTGGGTGGCAATGACCTGCAATTCCAGATCGGGGAACCGTTCTCGAAACCGATGCATCCGGGGAATGAGCCAGAGCGCAGAAAAGGCGAAATCGGTGTAAAGCCGCAGCACCCGCTTGGCCGGATTTTGACGCAACTCCCGCGCCAGCATATCGACCTGTGCCACCGCCGGGGTGAGAATTTCGGCCAAGCGGCGCCCCGCCTCGGTCAGTTCTGTGCCGCGATGTACCCGGCGCAAAAGCGGCACGCCTAACTCTTCCTCGGCGCGGCGCATTTGGTAGCTGACAGCCGGTTGCGTGAGGCTAAGCTGCCGCGCCGCCTCCGATAGGCTTCCGCGCGCCGCCACCTCGACAAAAACCCGTATCCATCCAACGTCAACTGGCCGCATGATCTATAAAAGCCCTTTATGGCAGGCATGAAGAAAACCATGCTTCACAAGGTCGCACATCCTCCATTTTCTTAACGTCATAAATAGCCAACAGGGAACCCCAATGACCATGAAATTCCATGCGCACGGCCTTGCGGCCGCCTCTGTGCTGTGTGCGCTTACCGGCCTTGCCCATGCCGATGAACTCTCTTGCGCGGCGATCCGGCTCTCTGATCCGGGTTGGACCGACATCACTGCCACCAACGGCGTGGCCAGCGTGGTGACTGAGTCGCTGGGCTATGCGCCCGAGGTGCGCACGCTTTCGGTGCCAATCGGCTATGAGGCGATGAAAACCGGCGATCTTGATGTGTTCTTGGGCAACTGGATGCCTGCGCAGCAGCATTTCATTGATGATCTGACGGCAGCAGACGCGATCGAGGTTCTGGGCCAAAACCTTGCCGGGGCCAAATTCACCCTTGCTGTTCCAAGCTATATGGCCGCGCAAGGTGTTGCGGATTTCGCCGATCTGGCCGCGCATGGGGATGCGTTTGATCACAAGATTTACGGCATCGAATCCGGGGCGCCGGCCAATGCCAGCATCCAGAAGATGATCGACACCAATGACTTCGGGCTTTCGGGCTGGTCTTTGGTGGAATCGGGCGAACAGGCGATGCTGGCGCAGGTGGAGCGTGCCGAAAAAGCAGGCGAGGGCATCGTTTTCCTTGCGTGGGCACCGCATCCGATGAACACCGCGCATGAATTGACCTATCTTTCGGGCGGGGATGCCTATTTCGGCCCCGATTACGGCGGGGCACAGGTCTATACGCTGGCCCGCAAAGGTTGGTCTGAGGCCTGCCCGAATGCAGCGAAGCTCTTTACGCAGATGCAGTTCGAACTTGAGATGGAAAACGCGCTGATGGGCGAAATCCTTGACGGGACGGATTCTAAAGTGGCGGCAACCGCGTGGTTGAAGGCGCATCCGGAAGCGATGGACCCTTGGCTTGAGGGTGTCACCACGCTTGAGGGCGCGCCCGGTGCGGATGCGGTGAAAGTGGCTTTGGGTCTTTGACCTCAGCAAATGCAAATCAGAAAACAGGCCAGACCAGATATGACCCAGCCGAATATTCTCATCTTGATGGTGGATCAGTGCAACGGAACGCTGTTTCCCGATGGTCCGGCCCAGTTTCTGCATGCCCCTAATCTGAGCGCGCTTGCCGCGCGCTCAGTGCGCTTTGCCAATACCTATACCGCGAGCCCGCTTTGCGCGCCGGGGCGCGCCTCCTTCATGTCTGGCCAACTGCCGTCGCGCACGCGGGTCTATGATAATGCTGCCGAATTCGCGTCTGACATCCCGACCTATGCGCATCATCTGCGCCGGGCGGGCTATCATACTGCGCTTTCTGGCAAGATGCATTTCGTCGGCCCGGATCAGCTACACGGCTTTGAAGAACGGCTCACCACCGATATCTATCCCGCCGATTTTGGCTGGACGCCCGACTACACCAAACCCGGCGAGCGGATTGATTGGTGGTATCACAACCTCGGTTCGGTCACCGGGGCAGGGGTGGCCGAGATCTCCAACCAAATGGAATATGATGACGAGGTCGCCTATAATGCCACGCGCAAGCTTTATGACCTGTCGCGGCGGCTTGATGATCGGCCTTGGTGCCTGACCGTCAGCTTTACCCATCCGCATGACCCCTATGTGGCGCGGCGCAAGTTTTGGGATCTTTACGATGATTGCCCGGAGCGCGACCCCGAACTGCCACCGATCCCGTTTGAAGACATGGATCCGCATTCGCGCCGCCTGATGGAAGCCAGCGATTTCCGCGCTTTTGAGATTACGCCCGAACATGTGCGCCGCGCGCGCCAAGGTTATTTTGCGAACATCTCTTACATTGATGAGAAGATTGGCGAAATTCTCGATGTCCTGAAGCGCGGGCGGATGGAGGAAAACACCATCATTCTGTTCGTCTCTGACCACGGCGATATGCTGGGCGAGCGCGGCTTGTGGTTCAAAATGAACTTCTATGAGGGCTCGGCGCGCGTGCCGATGATGATCGCGGCACCGGGTTGGGCGCCCGCGCGGATTGAGGCGCCTGTTTCGACGCTGGATGTTGTGCCAACTCTTGCCGGGCTTGCGGGGCTCGATATTGCCGCGCTCGCGCGCTGGACCGATGGCGAAGATCTTGCGCCGCTTGTTGCAGGCACGGGTACACGCGGTCCGGTGCCAATGGAATATGCCGCGGAAGGCTCGATTGCGCCGCTGGTCGCTTTGCGCGATGGGCGTTGGAAGCTGACGCTGTGTGACGCAGACCCACCGATGCTGCATGATCTGGACAGAGATCCGCAGGAGCGCACCAACCTTGCCATGGATACCGATTACGCCCCCGAGCTTGATCGTTTGACGCGACTGGCAAAAGCGCGCTGGGATCTGGCCGCTTTCGATACGGCTGTGCGTGAAAGCCAAGCCCGGCGCTGGGTGGTCTATGAGGCGTTGCGCAATGGGGCCTATTTCCCGTGGGACTACCAGCCGCTGCAACGCGCATCAGAGCGTTACATGCGCAACCATATGGATCTGAACGTCTTGGAAGAAAACCAGCGTTACCCGCGCGGGGAATAAGCAATCTGCGCGCGCCAAGTGGATGGCGCGCGCAGCTTTTGGGCTTAGTTGCCCGGATAGGCCGGAGCGGCGGAGATCACCATCTCCCGGTCGGCTTCCAGCAGAAGGCCCTGTGCAATCAACGCATCTGCGGCTTCTTCCAGTTGCGCGTGATAGGAGGCCGCATCAGCATAACGCGCGCTCACCGGCGCACGGCTATCAGCGTTCGAACCGGTTTCGGGGAAGGCCAGATAGCTGCCCGTCGTGCCGCAAAGTTCGCCCCCGGCAAAGCCTTCTTTGCGCAGGTTCCACCCCAGATAGCTGCCGAGCGGCACCGCCATCGGCAGTTCATGCACGCCGCCAATCGGCATGCCATCGGCATCGACTTTCGGCACCAGCACCTCATAGGTGCCACCGGCTTTCGGCGGTTGCACGCTGTAGTCACGCACTTCCAAACCATTGACCGGCGGCTGCGGGCGGGTGCCGTTGATCATCGGCATTTCCGCGGCATCGGCGGCCACCAATTGATCGCGACCGGCCGGATAGACCGAGGCGGGAGGTTCTTTTCCCTCCAAGACCCAGTCCTTCATCGCCACCGTCAAAGCGCGCATCGTCGGCTCTGCGCTCAGCGGGTTAGTCGGATAGGTGCAAGTCGCGGACTCTTTCGAAGCGGCCCCCCAAACGCTGAAATGCGGCGCGCCAGAGATCAAGAACAGCCGCACATTTTCCGGCATGGTCAGCGCCGTGCCATCGGGGGCGGTTGAAACGAGCGAGCCCCGCGCCTGCCAAAACTCGGTCGACGTGTCCGATTGGATCACTTTCGGGCAGGTGTTGGTCTCGGAGCAGGCCGTCAAGATGCTGCCGGTTTGCCCGCTCACCGGGTCGATCATATCGACATAGGTGAAGGGAAACTGATCACCCGGCATGTCATGGTCTTCATGCTGGCGCGAATAGCGCCCCGGCTGCGCGAAGGAATAGTTCACGAAGGTTTTGCGCGCGCCCGCGATATGCGCCATCACGCCATCAAAGACTTGCTTGCCATTCGCATCGGCGTTGAAGCCCTGATAGACGAAATCGCGCGAGAACCGCCCCGACTGCGAGATCCCCATATCAATCGTGTGCTCGATCGGCCCAACAGGCACCTCGATCCCCTCAGGCCCATTGCCGCGCAGGAAAGAGACGAGATCGGCCACCGCAACGAAGCCAAGCCCGTTGGGCAAGGAGTCTTTTGCGGGGTAAATGAACTCGTAGATCGCGCCCGCATCATAGCCCGCCGGACGGGTGATTTCGATCGTGTTCTCATCGACATAGCGGAACGTAAGCCCCTCGGGCGTGGTGCGTTCATCGCCCGCTTTGGCGCGCACGGTCAGCGTGGCTTTGGCCGGGTCCAGATCGGCGGCCGGATAGCTTAGCTTGCCGGTGCTGACAGCCTCATCCTTGTCAAAGATATATTCCTCACGCGAGGGGGCGGTGAAATCGGAAATCACCGGCGCGCTCATATGGGCGAGGTTATCGGGAAGCCCCGCCTGCCAGCCGCTCCAGACCACGGTGAAGCCTTGCTGCATCAAGAACCCGTCACCCGGATCGTCGATGGTGAAATCTTTGCCGATCTTTTGCACCGAGTTCAAAAGCCCGAACGACAGGTTCCGGCCACGGTTCGCGACCTCATAAAAGATCGTTTTAGCGCCTTTGTCGGCGTCAACGGGGGCAAGGATCGTCACGGTAGACGAAAATTCTACCAGACCATCGGCATTCACCGGCGCTTTGTCGAGATCGACGATCTTCGCACCACGTTCCGACTTCGGGTCCAAGGTGAAATGGGCGATCGCATCGATACGCTCATAAGCACCCACATCACCAAACACTCGGCCATCATAAGCCGGCGCGCGGCTGAGGATGTCGAGGCTGCTCACCTCGGCCAATGCCGGGAGCGGCAAAACCGTTGAGGCGAGCGCAAGCCCTCCGAGAACTCGGGTTCGATACAGCATAGCTGTCTGTCCTACTATTATTTTGAGGGGAGACATGCCAAACCCTGAATTCGGGAATGTATTTTTATTTATCAGGGTATTAGGCGGCATGGTGCGACATTGCTACGCCTCGTTGCGACGCGAGCACCAGTCCGTTTTGCGACAAAAACGCCGCCCGGACATTATGTCGCAATCGGGCGAGGGGGTCGTTTTCTGCATGGCAATTTGGGGCGGGGCCCGCCGGACAAGCGCAGGCCTGCACGCTCAAAGCGCCATAAAAAGCCAAAGCCGAAGGGGGTTTTCTATTATCATCGGATGGGATGGAGCGGGTGAAGGGAATCGAACCCTCGTCTTCAGCTTGGGAAGCTGCGGCTCTACCATTGAGCTACACCCGCATGAGCGCCCAGATATGCCAAGCATCCGGGCGCGTCAAGCATTGTTGCGCTATCCGCGACGCCGTCTGCGGCCACCGCCTTCGGGCGCGCCGCCTGCGTTAAAGCCGACATCGGGCAGGGTGACGACTTTGGCCAGTTCTTCAAACGGTGCGGTGGCGTGCGGGATCGCATTGGCGGCCACAAAATGCTCTTGGAAGCGCGGCTCAATCGCGGTTTCAATCTTCACGATGCGCTGCACCTGCGCCTCAATCGCGCGGCGTGATTTGCGCGAGCACAAAGCCATCCGCGCGCCTGTGCCAGCCGCATTGCCCGCCGAGGTGACGGCCTCAAGCGGCACATCGGGTATCATGCCCAGCACCATCGCATGTTTGGGGCTGATATGTGCGCCAAAGGCCCCGGCCAGAACGACCCGGTCCACCTTATCAACGCCCATTTCATCCATCAGCAGCCGCGCGCCCGCGTAAAGCGCAGATTTGGCGAGCTGAATCGCGCGGATATCGCCTTGGGTGACGGTAATGCGCGGCCCGTCTGGGCTGGCGTCATGGATCACATATTCATGCGTGCGCCCGGTCGCGCAGCAGCGCGCCGTACCCACCTGTTCGGCCGAGCCGATCAGACCCGAGGGGTCCAAAATCCCGGCAATGCGCATTTCGGCCACGGCTTCGATGATGCCAGAGCCGCAAATGCCGGTGATGGTGGGCGTGCCAAAAGCCGGATCATCGGACCAGAAGTCATTGCCGATGATGCGGAAGCGCGGTTCCTTCGTTGTAGGGTCAATCTCAATACGCTCAATCGCGCCCGGTGCTGCACGCTGACCCGAGGAGATTTGCGCCCCTTCAAAGGCAGGCCCGGTGGGCGAAGAACAGGCTAGCACGCGCTCTTTATTGCCAAGCAGAATTTCGGCATTGGTGCCCACATCGACGATCAGCGACAGATCCTCGCGCGCCTCGGGCGCTTCGCACAAAGCCACGGCTGCGCAATCGGCCCCCACATGGCCCGCGATCAGCGGCAAAATGTAAGCGCGCGCGCCGGGGGCGAGGGGGGCAAGCCCAATATCTGCGGCGTGTAGGTCCAGCGCCTCATTGGTAGCCAGCGCAAAGGGCGCTTGGCCAAGCTCGACCGGATCAATGCCCAAGAGCAAATGGTGCATGACCGGGTTGCAAACCACGACCGCTTCCACAATATCGCCACGCTCCACGCCCGCTTCGGTGGCGAGTGTCTCGGCTAGGCTACCCATCGCCTCTTGCACGGCACGGGTCATTTCTTCCGCGCCGCCTTCGTTCATCATCGCATAGGAAACGCGGCTCATCAGGTCTTCGCCGAAGCGGATTTGCGGGTTCATTAGCCCCGAAGAGGCGAGCACCCGCCCATCATCCAGCGCCACCAAATGCCCCGCGATCGTGGTGGAGCCCAAATCAATCGCCAGCCCGTAAAGCGCCGCCTCGCGCAGGCCCGGATAAACCGCGACAAGCCGCGGCGGGGTGCCATTGCCGGCCTCGTTCACTGCCGCGCTGATTTGCCAATGACCCTTGCGCAGCACCTTTTGCAGTTGTGCCAAAACCGGCAGACCGGCTTGCAAGCCCGTCAGACCAAATTGCGCCGCAAGTGCCTCAGAAAGCCGCTCAAAATCGCCCTTCGGTTCATGCATCGAGGGTTCGGGCACTTCGATGAACAGGGTGCGCGTGGCCGGGTCCATCTCCATCACCCGTTCCGAGGCGCTTTTGCGGATCACCTGACGGTGCACTTGGCTCTCGGGGGGGACGTCAATCACTATATCGCCTTGGATGCAGGCCTGGCAGCCGAGCCGCCGCCCTTCTTTCAAGCCGCGAATACGGTCATAGCGCGCCTCGACGGCGTTGATCGGGCTCAGCGCATCTTCGCCCACATGCAGCCCGTGTTTGGGGAACTCGCCATAGCCCGGCGCGACTTGGCATTTCGAGCAAATACCGCGCCCGCCGCAGACGGAATCAAGGTCTACCCCCAAAGCGCGCGCTGCCGCCAAAACCGGCGTGCCTTTCGCCACGCGACCGCGCTTGCCCGAAGGCGTGAAAATCACCAATGCATCGTCCGACATCGCCGCACTCCCCGTTTGCCCCCTCGTTCTAGGGCAGGGCGCGGCGAAGGCAAAGCCCCGCTGCGACAGCGTGCCGCGGCTTTGCGGCATCTTTGCATGTGAAGCGCAGCGTTTGGGGAGGCTGCGCGCCCAAAATCGTTCGCCGAGCCCTGTGCTTGGCTTAGCGTCCTTGGCGGCGGGCCATGAAGGCGAGCCGTTCAAAAAGCTGCACGTCTTGTTCGTTTTTCAAAAGCGCGCCATGCAGCTTGGGCAGCATATTGGCCGGATCAGCTTTGAGATCTTCGGGCCCCAAATCCTCGGCCAAAAGCAGTTTCAGCCAATCCAAAACTTCTGAGGTGGAGGGCTTTTTCTTTAGTCCCGGCGTCTCGCGGATTTCGTAAAACTGGGTCAGCGCCGCGCTCAACAGCGCCTCTTTGATGCCGGGGAAATGCACACCCACAATCGCGCGCAGGGTCTCGGCATCCGGGAAGCGGATGTAGTGAAAAAAACAGCGCCGCAAAAACGCGTCTGGCAGTTCTTTTTCGTTGTTTGAGGTGATGATCACGATCGGGCGATGCACCGCGCGGATGGTTTCACCGGTCTCGTAGACGTGGAATTCCATCTTATCGAGTTCTTGCAAAAGATCGTTCGGAAATTCGATATCGGCCTTGTCGATCTCGTCGATCAATAGCACCACTTTGCCATTTGCTTCAAAGGCTTGCCACAGCTTTCCCTTGCGGATGTAGTTCTTTACATCATTGACGCGCGCATCGCCCAACTGACTGTCGCGCAGCCGCGAGACGGCATCATATTCGTAAAGCCCTTGCTGCGCTTTGGTGGTGGATTTGATCGCCCATTCGAGCATTGGCAGACCGAGCGCTTGTGCCACTTGCCGCGCCAGTTCCGTCTTGCCGGTGCCCGGTTCGCCCTTGACCAAAAGTGGCCGTTCCAGCGCCACGGCCGCATTCACCGCTACCACCAGATCGGGGGGCGCAACATAGCTGTCGGTCGAGGAAAATTGCACGGAACCGGTCTGCACGGGCGCCTCCTGAAGAATGAGCGCAAAGCCTAGCCGCGCCTTGAAAATGGCGCAAGCGTTCGGCGTCTGCTCGCTTTCTGGGCAATGCAGAAATCATGCCGCGCTTGCACAACTGACGGCAATGGGGGCGTGACAACCCGCCTCGTCTGGGGTATGGGAGCGGCCAAGCGGCGCCGGGGGGGTGACGCCCCCTACGACCGAGGGCAAAAAATTGAGTGAAGCGATGAAAGCCGAAACATTCCTTCCCGACGATTACCGGCCGGCGGAAGACGAGCCGTTTATGAACGACCGCCAGCTTGAGTATTTCCGCCGCAAGTTGCAGGCGTGGAAAGCCGAGCTTCTGGAGCAATCACAAGAAACGCTGGATGGCTTGGCCGAGTCGGCGCGCAACGTGCCTGATCTGGCCGATCGCGCCTCGGAAGAGACCGACCGGGCGCTTGAATTGCGCACCCGCGACCGCCAACGTAAGTTGGTCACAAAGATCGACGCGGCATTGCGCCGCATCGATAATGGCGAATATGGCTATTGCGAAATGACCGGAGAGCCTATCTCTCTGAGACGTCTCGATGCTCGGCCGATCGCCACGATGACGCTCGAAGCACAAGAAAAGCACGAGCGCCGCGAGCGCGTGCATCGCGACGACTGAAGCCGGACCAACGGGCCCGGGTGAGGGCCTGATACGGCAACACGAATTGCAGACAGGTCTCACCGGTGCCCGCAAGGTGCCGGTGTTTGCATTTGGGAGGGCGCGGGCGGTGCTGATCGGACGACGCGTAACAGTGATGGGGGCGGGGATCGCCGGGCTCGCCGTGGCGCGGGCCTTGGCTTTGCGCGGCGCGCAAGTCACCGTTTTGGAACAAGCCGATGCGATCCGCGAAGTGGGCGCCGGCATTCAGGTTTCCCCTAATGGCGCCAAAGTGCTGCGCGCTTTGGGGCTTGGCGATGCGCTGGAAACCACCGGGCCGCGCTGCGAAGCGGTGGAACTGCTGGATGGCGAAACCGGCAGCCGGGTGATCCGCATGGATCTGGCGAAGCTGCGGCCGGGGGCGGAATATCGCTTCGTGCACCGTGCGCGATTGATTGAAATTTTGGCTCAGGGCGCGCGCGAAGCGGGCGTAGAGATCAAACTTGGCTGCAAGATCGAAGATGTCGATCTGGCCTCGGGCAAGCCGAAACTGCTGACCGCACGCGGCGAAACGCTAGAACCCGATCTGCTGATTGGCGCGGATGGGCTGCATTCGCGGGTGCGCCGCGCGCTCAATGGCGAGTCGCGCCCGTTCTTCACGCATCAGGTGGCGTGGCGCGCTTTGGTGCCCAGCACGGATGATGAACCCAGAACCGCGCAAGTGTTCTTGGGGGCGGGCAAGCACCTTGTGACCTATCCGCTTGGGCGTGGTTTGCGCAACATCGTGGCGGTGGAAGAGCGCTGGCGCTGGGTCGAAGAAAGCTGGAACATGCGCGACGACCCGCTGACGATGCTTGCGGCGTTCGAGGAATTCTGCCCGCAGGTGCAAGACTGGCTTGAGGCGATCAAAGAGCCGTGGCTTTGGGGGCTGTTCCGTCACCCGGTCGCGCGGGTCTGGCAAGGCCGGGGCGCGGTGATTTTGGGCGATGCGGCGCACCCAACGCTGCCGTTCCTCGCGCAAGGCGCGGTGATGGCGCTGGAAGATGCTTGGGTTTTGGCGCAGGCGCTTTCAAAGCATGACAGCGATGAGGTGGCCTTGGGCGTTTATCAATCCATGCGCGCGGCGCGCTGCAAGGCGATTGTCGAAGCCGCAAATCAAAACGCGCGCAATTATCACCTTTCGGGCTTCCAGCGCACTTTGGGCCATGCGGCCTTGCGCGCGGCTTCGCTGATTGCGCCGGGCCAAGTGCTCAACCGCTACGACTGGGTGCATGGCTACGACGTGACGACCGAGATCTAAGTCGGTTTGGGGGCCGCTTGGCCCTCAACCTTCCGCAATCGCGCGCGCAAGCCCATCAATCACTGCCGTAAAGGCGGCCCCACTCTCAAGTGTGGCGGCGGGGCAGAGCGCTTGCGCTTCTTCCCCCACCAGCCCCATCAGGCTTGAGCCGCCGACGAGGATGACCGCGCCGACTTGATCAGGCGTCACCCCGCCAAGGGTGAGCGTTTCGCGCAAAGCCTCGGCCAGTTGCGCGCGTGGGCGCGAAAGCGCTTCGGCCATCGAAGCGGCGCTGATATCGGCATATAGCCCGCGCTCAATTTTGCCCATGCGGATCATCGCGCCGTGCTTGCCCGCATTCGCCTCGATCTTGCCGCGCTCCACCGCAAAGGCCAGATCATGGCCCAACTCATCTTCCAACACGGTCGCAAGCCGCCCCACGGCGCGGGCATCCACGGCAAGCTTCACCATTTTCGCCACGGCGCTGCGCGTTTCGCGGGTGTATAGGAACGGGATCTTTGCCCAAGTCGCCAGATCGACAAAAATATCCGCGGGCATCGGCAGAAGCTCAGGGCCAAATTCGCGCCGCAATTGGCCGCCTTGACCAAGATGCACCATCGCATGGTCGAGCGAGATCGCCCGGTCAAAATCGGTGCCGCCGAGCCGGATGCCGTGGCTGGCCACAATTTCTACGCCTTCGGGCGCAGAGCGAAACAGCGAAAAGTCAGAGGTCCCACCGCCGATATCGACGATCAGCCCCAGTTGACCTTCGGGCAGGGCGGGATTGGCGAGCGCTGCGGCCTCGGGCTCAAAGCGAAAGCGCACCTCTTCAAAACCCGCCGCAAGGTAACAGGCGCGCAGATCTTCCTCGGCTTGCGCATCGCGGGCGGGGTCGGCGTGAAAATGCACCGGGCGACCAGAAAGCGCGCGGGTGAAAGAGCGCCCTGTTTCCGCCTCGGCGCGTTTTTTCAGCGCGATCAGAAATTCGGTCACCACCTGCGCCAGCGTGCGCCGCTTGCCGCCCACAAGCCGCGATTCATGAAAAAGCCGCGTGCCGAGCACCGATTTCAGCGCCCGCATATAACGGCCCTCTTCGCCCTCAATCAGCGCGGTCGCGGCGGCAGAACCAATTTGCATCGCGCCCTTGTCATCGGGAAAGAACACCGCCGTGGGCAGAACATCGCCGCCCGGTTCCAGCGCGATGCGGCGCACCGCGCCCGCCTCCCAGACCGCAACGGCAGAGTTTGACGTGCCAAAGTCGATGGCGAGCGTGTGGTCCATGAAAGCCTCCCGAGCAAGAAGCCCCGGCGCGTAGCGCGTTTTCTGCCGCTGGACAAGCCTTGCGCGCCGTGCATAGTGGGCACCGCGACAGGGGCGTCCGGGCGACCGGGCTGAGAAGCACCCTTTGAACCTGAACCAGATCATGCTGGCGTAGGGAGTCCGCAAACCGGCTTGCGGCCTTTTGCGCTGCGCTGCCGGTTCGGTCTCCTGCGTCTGTGGAGACCAAAATGGCACAAAGCGAACATCACGATTGGGGGCAGCACCTTGCCCAAATGCGGGCCACGGCACCGCTTGTTCATAACATCACCAATTTCGTGGCGATGAATGTGATGGCGAATGTGCAATTGGCGATTGGGGCCTCGCCCGCGATGGTGCATGCGCTCGAAGAGGTGGAAGAGTTCGCTGCGCTCGCCCCGGTGCTTACGGTCAATATCGGCACGGCTGATGGCGCTTGGGCGGCCGGAATGTTGCGCGCGGCCAAACTGATGGCGCTGCACACGCGGCCTTGGGTGCTGGACCCGGTGGGGGTTGGGGCCACCGCGTTCCGGCAAGAGCTGTGCGCGGGGTTGCTCGCGCTCAAGCCCACGGTGATCCGGGGAAATGCGTCGGAAATTTTGGCGCTGGCCGGGCAGGGCGGGCAGGCGCGCGGGGTGGATGCGGGCGATGGCGTCGCTGCGGCGGAGGCGGCGGCGCGGGACCTCGCGACCCGCACCGGCGGCGTGGTTGCGGTCTCTGGCCCGGTTGACTTTGTGACCTCGCCCACGCGGGCGGCGCGGGTGGCAAACGGCCATGCGCTGATGCCCCGTGTCACCGCTTTGGGGTGCTCGCTCAACGGGGTGATTGGCGCGTTTTTGGCCGGCCAGCCCGCGTTTGAGGCGACGGTGGCAGCGCTTGCTTATTACGGGCTTGCCGGGGAGCAGGCGGGCGCCAAGGCGCAGGGGCCGGGCAGCTTCCAACCCGCATTTCTTGATGCGCTTGCCGCACTCACACCGGAGCGGCTTACCACGGGCGCAAAGGTGCAAATCCTATGAGCGGGCCGATTTACGTGATCACCGACCCCGGCGCGCCCTTAGATCTGGCCACCCAAGCCCGCGCCGCCGCACTTGGTGGGGCCGCTTGGGTGCAGTTGCGCGACAAGACCGCGTCGGATGCAGATCTGCTTGCGCTCGCCCGCCAGCTTTTGCCCGAGATGCGCGCTTTGGGGGCGAGGCTTGTGATCAATGACCGGGTCGAGGTCGCCATTGCCGCCGGGGCAGAAGGGCTGCACATCGGGCAGGGCGATGGCGATGTGCAAGCGATCCGTGCGCAAATCGGCCCGGATATGATCTTGGGCCTGTCGATTGAAACGCTGGATCAGGCGCGCGCGCTGCCGCCGGGGGTGGATTACATCGGCGCCGGGCCTTTGCGCGCCACTGCCACCAAGCCCGATGCCGCCGCGCCAATCGGCTTTGATGGGCTGGCGCAGATCACCCGCGCCGTTTCGGTGCCTTGCTACGCAATCGGCGGGCTGGGGCTGGCAGATATCCCCGCGCTTAAAGCCGCAGGCGTGGCGGGGATGGCGGTGGTTTCTGCCGTCACCCGCGCGCCCGACCCGCAAGCCGCGACCCAAGCCCTTTTGCAAGAATGGAGGCTGTGATGATCCCCAATATTCTTTCCATCGCCGGCTCGGACCCCTCGGGCGGTGCGGGCATTCAGGCCGATATTAAGGCGATTTCGGCCAATGGCGGCTACGCGATGGCCGTGCTGACGGCACTCACCGCGCAAAATACCCAAGGCGTGCGCGCGGTGGATTTGGTGCGCCCCGAAATGGTCGCGGCGCAAATCGCTGCGATCCGCGAAGATATCCGCATTGATGCGGTGAAAATCGGCATGCTCGGCACGGCAGAGCTGATCACCGCCGTGGCCGAGGCGATCAATGGGCTCAGCGTTCCCGTTGTACTGGACCCGGTGATGGTGGCGAAAGGCGGGGACAGGCTCTTGGCGGCAGAGGCCGTGACCGCGCTGCGCGAAGTGATGTTACCGCGCGCCACGGTGATCACGCCGAACCTGCCCGAGGCAGCGGATCTTTTGGGCTGTGCGGTCGCGCAGAGCCGGTCTGAGATGCGCGATCAGGCGCGCGGGCTGCGGGTGATGGGGGCGCGGGCGGTCTACCTCAAGGGCGGGCATTTGGGCGGGGAGGCGAGCCCCGATTTGCTGCTTGATGGCTCTGGCGAGACATGGATCGAGGGGCTGCGCCTGCCCACCGCCAACACCCACGGCACGGGCTGCACGCTGTCTTCAGCGCTCGCCACCCAGCTTGTGCGCGCGCCCACGCTGATCACCGCCGCCCGCGCCGCGCGCGCCTATACCCACCGCGCGATTTGTGCGGCTGATGGGCTCTCAGTGGGCCACGGCCATGGCCCGCTAGATCATTTCTTTGCTGCAAGAGGCTGATATGAAAAACGTTTTAATCTTTGCGCTGGCCCTGTGTGCGGCGCTTCCGGCACGAGCGAATGAGCCGCTGACCGTGATGCTAGATTGGTTCGTGAACCCCGATCATGGGCCGATCATCGTGGCGAACGCGCGGGGGTATTTTGCGCACGCTGGGCTGGATGTGACGATTATCCCGCCCGCCGACCCGGCCGACCCGCCGAAAATGGCCGCCGCCGGGCAGGTGGATATCGCGGTGAGCTACCAGCCGCAGCTTTATCTGGCCCATGATGCGGGGCTTGGGCTCAAACGCGTCGGCACGCTGATCAATAGCCCGCTTTATTGCGTCATGGTCGATGCGGCGGGGCCGGTGCAAAACATGGCCGATTTGAAGGGCCGCAGCATTGGCTTTTCGCTTGCTGGCATTGAAGAGGCTTTGCTGCATCGGATGTTGCGGTTCAATGGTGTCGACCCGGCGCAGACCACGCAGATCAACGTCAATTTCGCGCTGACGCCGGCGCTCGTCGCGGGGCAGGTCGAGGCCGTTTCGGGCGCGTTTCGCAATTTCGAACTGCATCAGATGGCGGCCGCCGGGCATGAAGGGCGCTGCTTCTTGCCAGAGGAAAACGGCGTGCCGCCCTATGATGAGTTGATCTATGTCGCGCGCGCTGATCTGGCGGGGGATGCGCGCATCAGCCGGTTCTTGGCCGCCACCGCGCGCGCCGCGCAAGAGATTGCCGCCGATCCAGCGCAGGGCTGGGCGGATTTCAAAACCCACGCGCCTGAACTTGACGACCCGCTGAATGCCAAAGCCTGGGAAGATAGCTGGCCGCATTTTGCGCGCGATCCCGTGGCGCTCGATGCTGAACGCTATGCTGCGTTTGGGGCCTTTCTGGCCGAAAGCGGTTTGATTGCGGCGGCCCCTGCGGTGGAGGCGATCGCGCAATGAGCCTTGCGGGGCTGCAAGGCCGGGTGACGCTGGGGGACCGGGTTTTGGTCGAGGCGCTTGACCTGCGCCTTTACCGGGGCTGGACCTGCCTCCTTGGGGCCTCTGGTGCGGGAAAATCGACGCTCTTGCGGCTTTTGGCGGGCCTGCCCACAGCGGCGCAGCTTGAGGGCACCCGCCACGCGCCCGCGCGGATTGGCTGGATGGCGCAAAGCGATCTGTTGCAGCCGAGGCTTAGTGTCCTTGGCAATCTGCGGCTGATGGCGCGGTTGCGCGGCGAAAGCCTGCCCCCCGCGCGGGCGAAGGCACTTTTGGCCGAGGTGGGGCTTGCGGGGCGCGGGGCGGCTTACCCGGCGGACCTTTCGGGCGGCGAGCGGCAACGGCTTGCGCTTGCCCGCACGCTGGCCGAAGACGCGCCGCTGGTGGCGCTCGATGAGCCCTTCTCCGCGCTCGATGTTCCCACCCGCGCGATGATGCATGACCTCGCCCATGCGCGGCTGGCGGGCCGCGCCGTGGTGATGGTGACGCATGACCCGCAAGAGGCTTTGCGGCTTGGGGACCGGATTTTGCTGTTGCGAGCGGGGCGGCTCGAGGAATTGCCTGTGCTTACTGGCCCGCATCCGGTGGATTTGGGTGACCCGGCGCTTGCCCGCGCGGCGGCGGCTTTGGTGGGGCAGATGCGGGGGGCGGTAGCGTGAGGCGGGTGTGGCCCGTTTTGCTGCCGCTGATCGCGTGGCAGGCGCTCACCAGCCTTGGCCTTGTTGCGCCCTTTATTCTGCCCGCGCCGCTGGCTGTCGTTCGCACCCTTTGGTCCGAGGTTGCGCTCATTGCGCCCCATGCATTGGTCTCGCTGAGCGAGGTCTTGGCGGGCTTGGTGCTGGGCCTTGCCCTTGGTGTCAGCCTTGCGCTGGCTATGGCGCTTTCGGATTTTCTTTCAAAGCTTTGCGGGCCGCTTCTCAGTGCCAGTCAAGCACTGCCGGTCTTTGTGCTCGCGCCGATTTTGACGCTTTGGCTGGGCTACGGCGCGGGGCCAAAGGTGGCGATGGTGGTGCTGTTGGTGGTCTTCCCGGTTGCCTCGGGCCTTTATGACGGGCTCTGCGCCACGCCCGAACCGGTGCGCGATTTGGCCCGCATCACCAAGGCGCATCCGCTGCGTGCGCTGTGGTGGCTGCGGCTGCCGCACGCGCTGCCGCAGCTTGGGGCGGGGCTGCGCATTGCGGTGACCTATGCCCCCACTGGCGCGGTGATTGGCGAATGGGTCGGCGCCTCCAAGGGCCTTGGCTATCTGATGCTGATGGCCAATGCCCGGATGCGCACCGAATTGATGTTTGCGGCCCTTCTTGCGATTGTCGCGATGACGCTGGTTTTGAACCTTGCCACCAGCCGCATCTTGCGCCGTTTTGGGATGTGATCAGGCGTTCAGATCGATCCAGATCGGCACATGGTCAGAGGGTTTCTCGCCCCCGCGCACTTCTTTATCAATGCCGACTTCGCGCAGAAGGTCCGCCGCTTGCGGGCTCAGCAGCAGATGGTCGATGCGGATGCCGTTGTTGCGCTGCCATGCGCCCGCTTGGTAATCCCAAAAAGTGAAATGCCCCGGCCCGGCCACACGGGCGCGAAACGCATCGGTCAGCCCCAGATGCAAGAGCCGCCGAAAGGCTGCACGGGTCTGCGGCAAGGCCAGCGCATCTTCGCGCCACGCTTCGGGCTTAGCGGCATCTTCATCTTGCGGAATGACGTTGTAATCGCCCAAGAACACAAGCGGCTCTTCGGTGGCGAGCAGGGTTTGCACCCGCGCGTGCATCCGCGCCATCCACGCCAGCTTATAGTCATATTTCGGCCCCGGCGCGGGGTTGCCATTGGGCAGGTAAAGCCCGCAAATCCGCACCGCGCGGTCGCCCACAACGGTGGCCTCAATCCAGCGGGCTTGGACATCCTCATCGTCACCGGGCAGGCCACAGACCACATCTTCAAGCGGGAAGCGGCTCAGAAGGGCGACGCCGTTGAAGCCCTTTTGCCCATGGGTGACGATTTGATAGCCCAGCCCATCCAGCACCTCATGCGGAAAAGCCTCATCGGTGGATTTGATCTCTTGGAGCGCCACCACATCGGGCTCGGCCGCTTTTAGCCACGCCGGAAGGGCCTCAGCGCGCGCTTTGATACCGTTGATGTTGAAACTGGCAATCTTCATGCGGGCCTCCCTTTGCCCCTTGATAGGGGGCGGGGCCGCAGAAGGGAAGTGCGCGGCGGCTTAGAAGGCGCGGCGCGGGGTCGAACGGCGGGTGGGAGTGCTGGTGCGGCAGCAGCGATCATGCGGATCGGTCAGATCAGCGCAATCCCAGCTGCGGTTCTCCAAACAGCAGGCGCGGCTGTCGAGATGATCGGCACGGTCTCGGGCGGAGAATAAGGGAACCCCGCAATAGGGGCATAATACGGTTTCACGGGCCGCAGTGGCGGCAGTGACAGTGGTCGTCTGAGCCCTTCCCATGGCGCACTCCTTTCACGGATGCGTGAGCATGCGCCCCGCATCCAAACGCCACAACGTGTTCCTCCAAGCACGCAGGGCTAACCTGTCTCAGTTTGAGCCATAAGTGTGAATAAATCTATGATCGGGATCAATAGGCCTTTTTCGCACGCGTCAATCCCGCGCGCGACATTCGCGCCCGGGGGCAAAAATACAATCATCGCGAAGGTTTAAAGGGGGCCGTCGCGCAAGGCAACGCCCCGTGCCGCGCACAACGCGCGCACAAAGACCGATTCGCACTCCCTCAATGCCTCGCAAATTGCGGGGCGCGTGTCAGAGGCGGTGGCTTTGCCGAGCTAGGCGCGCTCGTGGTCGTGGCGGGGCTCGAACGCCTCGTCATCCGCACCCGGCCCATCAAACCCACGCGGATAGGGGTAGGGCCAAGGGTCTTTCCCCTCGGCCTGATGGCAACAGACTTTCAAGGTGAGATGGTCGCGGAAATCCTTGCGGTAAATCAGCGGGGCCCCGCAATAGGGGCAGGTGTGTTCCTCAAACTTGCCAAAAGGCAATTCGCGGTCAGGCGAACGGCTTGTCATGGTCTCCTCCCTCAAACGGGGCGCATCCCGTCTGCCAGGATGCGCCCAATCTCGCGCAGCGGCTCAATCGCCGCGATAGCCTTTCTTATAGGCGGCCTTTTCTTCTGGGCTCATGTGGCCATAGCCGTCATCGCTTGGCATGCCGCCCTTGCCGTTTTGATAGCCCTCCCGGCGTTCACGGCCCTTACGTTCGGCATCTTTGACGTTTTGGCGCTTGGCGGTATCCTCCTGCATCACGCCCAGCCCACCGTATTCGCGATAGTCGTCGTCTTGCATGGCTTTGCCTCCTCCTGAAGCGCTGCCTGCGGAGCACTGCCCCTTAGGCAGCATCTTTCAATCTTAGCGCGAGTCGTTTCCCGCACTATGACGCGGATCAAAGCAAAGGCCCAATTGTGACAGCTTTTGCGAGAATCGGCCCCATTGCCCCGCGCGCGGCCTTGCGGTAAAGGCGCGCCATGAGCAACGCACCCGTCCTCCCGCCCGAAATCGCCCGCCGTCGGACCTTCGCGATCATCTCGCACCCCGACGCAGGCAAGACCACGCTGACCGAAAAGTTCCTGCTTTTCGGGGGCGCGATCCAAATGGCGGGTCAGGTGCGGGCCAAAGGCGAGGCGCGGCGCACGCGTTCGGACTTTATGAAGCTCGAACAAGACCGGGGCATCTCGGTTTCCGCCTCGGCGATGAGCTTTGAGTTCCGCAACTATCGCTTCAACCTTGTCGACACCCCCGGCCACAGCGACTTTTCCGAAGACACTTATCGCACGCTCACAGCCGTTGATGCCGCGATCATGGTGATTGACGGGGCGAAAGGGGTGGAAAGCCAGACGCGGAAGCTGTTTGAGGTCTGCCGTCTGCGCGATCTGCCGATCTTGACCTTCTGTAACAAGATGGACCGCGAAAGCCGCGACACGTTCGAGATCATCGACGAGATCCAAGAAAACCTCGCCATTGATGTGGCGCCCGCCAGCTGGCCGATCGGGCAGGGGCGCGACTTTCTGGGCTGCTATGACATTTTGCACGACCGTCTTGAATTGATGGACCGGGCGGACCGCAACAAGGTCGCCGAAAGCATCAAGATCGAGGGGTTGGATGACCCGAAACTGGCCGAGCATGTGCCCGCCGAACAACTCGCGCAATTGCGCGAAGAGTTGGAAATGGCGCGTGAGCTTTTGCCCAAATTCGACCGGCAAAGCTTTCTTGAAGGGCATCTGACGCCGATCTGGTTTGGTTCGGCGATCAACAGCTTTGGCGTGAAAGAATTGATGGACGGCATGGGGGAATATGGTCCCGAGCCGCAGCCGCAACGCGCCGCCGAACGCCAGATTTCGGCGGAGGAGAAAAAGGTCACCGGTTTCGTCTTTAAAGTGCAGGCGAATATGGACCCTAAGCACCGCGACCGGGTGGCTTTTGTGCGCCTTGCTTCGGGCCATTTTACCCGTGGCATGAAGGTGATGCATGTGCGCACCGGCAAACCAATGGCCGTTTCCAACCCGGTTCTGTTTTTGGCGGCGGACCGCGAATTGGCCGAAGAGGCATGGGCCGGCGATATCATCGGCATCCCGAACCACGGCCAGTTGCGCATCGGCGACGCGCTGACTGAGGGCGAGAAGCTGCGCTTCACCGGCATCCCGTCCTTTGCGCCGGAACTGTTGCAATCGGTCCGCTCGACCGACCCGATGAAGGGCAAGCATCTTGAAAAGGCGCTGATGCAATTCGCCGAAGAAGGCGCGGCCAAGGTGTTCAAGCCCGCCATCGGCTCGGGCTTCATTGTTGGTGTGGTGGGCGCTTTGCAATTTGACGTGCTCGCCAGCCGGATCGAGATCGAATACGGCATCCCCGTGCGCTTTGAGCCCTCGCAATTCACCTCGGCGCGCTGGGTGCAGGGGCCAAAGGATCTGGTCGAAAAGCTCGTCAACGTGAACAAGCAGCACATCGCCCATGACCATGATGGCGACATTGTCTTCTTGACCCGCCTGCAATGGGACATCGACCGCGTGACCCGCGACTATGAAGGCGTGAAGCTGAGCGCGACGAAGGAAATGATGCAGTAGGGCAGGGCGTCACGGAATTTTTTCCTGACTGCCTTATTTTCTATATTTAGACCGTGCAAGAGTGGGGCCAATTAAAGGGGCGTCATATCGCCTTATTTTATTCATGGCGCTTCTGTGTATTGGTGCACGCGACGCGGTCCTGTTTTAGGGTGACAGATTTATGCTTAAGGCGTTACGGGATTTGGTTCAGGCCTGTTTGTTGAGCGAAAGTATTCGGCGAGCGGATGTTGATGTGATGTTGTGTCTTGCGGAATCCGATCCAGAAGCATTGCCGCCGCGCGTTTTGGCACTTTTGCATGAATTTGAGACACAGTTTGATCGCAATCCGGCGGAGCGGAGTGAATACCTCCTGCGATTGTCGCGGATGCTGGAAACGGCGCATGCGCTTTTGCGCCGCCACAGTGCGCTTTATCTGACGCCGCGCTTTTCCATGGTTGAACAGGTGCAAGCGCGCGCAAAAGACCTTTGTGAACAGTTGCGCTTGCATGTTCAGCAGTTGCCGTGGCTGGATCAGCGCCATCGTCGTCGCTTGCTCGACCGGATCGCCGCTTGCGAGTTGGAGGTGATGCGCGACCTAGGCGTTCTGGATGTGATCCGGGGCGGCAGCGCCGATCTTGACGAGGTTTTCACCGCCCTGCATTGCGAAGATGCGCAACTGCGTGCCTTGATGAGCGAACTGGAAAGACTTGCGCGCGACGCGACCTTTGAGGTTGCGGTGCTGGACCCTGTCACGCTGCCGCCGCAAGACTTGCCATCCCTGGCTTGAGAAAGGCGCGGTTTTCGGACGCGCCTTTCGCTGGCGGGATTTAGGCGCTTTCCACCAGCCGCGTGTATTCCTGAATCGCGAACCGATCCGTCATGCCCGCAACGTAATCCAGCACCACGCGGGCAATCTCGGTCCGGCCTTCTTCATTGCCTTTCGCAAGCGCCTTTGCCACATCGTCTTGCCAATCATCTGGCAACAGCTCGGGGCGCTCCAAAAACAGCGGGAAGAGCGCATTGACCATCCCCGTCACCCGTTTGCGTTCCACCACGACGGTCGGCGCGCGATACATGCGGGTGAAAAGGAAGCTCTTGATCGCTTTGATGTTTTGATAAAGCGGTTTGGAGAAGCGAATGATCGGCCCTTGCATATTGCGGATGTCATCAACCGATTGCGGCTGCAACGCCTCCAGCCGGTTGCGCGCCACCGCGATCACATCTTCCACCATCACCCCAAAGACGCGCCGCAGGGCCTCGTGCCGCCGCCGCATCGGGTCCAGCCCGGGGTAAAGCTTATCCACCGTGGCGAAGCACTCCCCCAGCACCGGCAGTTCGCACAGATCGGCTTCGGTAAAGAGCCCCGCACGCAGGCCATCATGCAGGTCGTGGTGGTTGTAGGCGCAATCATCGGCCACCGCCGCCACCTGCGCTTCAGCCGAAGCATTGGTGCCAAGCTCCAAATCCCACATCCCGTTCACGCCCGCCAAAGCATAGTTCCACGGCGGCTCCACCGGGCCATTGTGCTTGGCGATGCCCTCAAGCGTTTCCCATGTCAGGTTCAGCCCGTCAAAATCGGCGTAATGGCGCTCCAGCTTTGTCACAATGCGTAAAGCTTGGGCATTGTGATCAAAACCGCCATAGGGCTCCATCAAAAGCGCCAAAGCATCTTCGCCGGTATGCCCAAAGGGCGGATGGCCCAAATCATGCGCCAAAGCCACCGCCTCGGCCAGATCGGTGTTGAGCCCCAACGCCCCCGCAATCGTGCGCGCCACCTGTGCGACCTCAATCGTATGGGTCAGCCGGGTGCGGTAATAATCGCCCTCATGTTCCACAAAAACTTGGGTTTTATGCTTGAGCCGACGAAACGCCGAGGAATGGATGATCCGGTCCCGGTCGCGCTGAAACGGGGTGCGAAAGGTCGAATAGCTTTCCTCATGAAGCCGCCCCCGGCTTGCTTGCGGTTGGCACGCATAGGGTTGCAGCATCCTTCACCTCGCCTTGTCGTGGGCCCATGTCCTTCCTATACTTATAGTCAGCCCAACGACAGGTTCCAGCCCATGCTTTTGCCCCCCAAAGTGACCCC
This sequence comes from Rhodobacter aestuarii, assembly GCF_900156655.1. Taxonomy (GTDB): domain Bacteria; phylum Pseudomonadota; class Alphaproteobacteria; order Rhodobacterales; family Rhodobacteraceae; genus Rhodobacter; species Rhodobacter aestuarii. The sequence continues at coordinate 243,335 of NZ_FTOG01000001.1, forward strand.
CCGCGCCTTTGAACGCCTTGCCGCCATCAATGCCAAAGAGCCCGCGCCCAAAGCTTTGCGCGTGGCGGTGGAGGGCGGCGGCTGCTCTGGCTTTCAATATGATCTGAAACTGGAGGCGACAGCGGCCGAGGATGATATCGTGATCGCGGGCGAGGGCGATTTGGCCGCGCAAAAAGTGCTGATCGACCCGGTCAGCCTGCCGTTTTTGCAAGATGCGGTGATTGATTACACGCAAGAACTGATCGGCGCGCGGTTTGTGGTGCAAAACCCGAATGCGACAAGTTCTTGCGGCTGTGGCATTTCGTTCTCCATGTAACGCCCCGCTTGCCCCAAAGCCCAACCCCCGCCAAACTTGACCCAAGCGGCAAGGGGCGGGCGGATGGTTCGGGCGAGTGAAATACGGGACGAAAAAACGCTGATAGCGTGGCTGGGCGCGCAGCCAAGGAAAACGCGGCAGCGCGAGGCTGTGGCGCTTGCCCATCGCGCGGCGATGCGGGTTTTACCGCTGCTCGTGTCAAGCTTGGGGGAGTATTGGGCGCGCAAACGTGATGTGACAGCCCTACCAGTTTTGCGCTGTGCTTTGATCTCCGGCGCCTATATGGGGCACCCGGCCCCGGATATCAAAAAGGCCGCCGCCGCCGCCGACTCCGCCGCCGCCGCCGACTCCGTCGCCGACTCCGCCGTCGACTCCTCCGTCGCCGACTCCGCCGCCGCCGCCGTCTACTCCGCCGACTCCGCCTCCGCCGCCTACTCCTCCGCCGCCTACTCCTCCGTCGCCGCCTCCGCCGCCGCCGCCGCCTACTCCGCTGACTCCGCCGCCTACTCCGCCGCCGCCGCCTACTCCTCCGCCGCCGCGGCATGGAAGGCGCTGCGGCAGGATGCCGCTGCGATCGAGGCGGGGGACTTGCCGCTCTCCGCCCCTCTTTGGGCCGATCAAGCACCAGATTGGTTTCAGAAGGCATGGCAAGCTGCCCAAGGCTGGTTTGCTACAAACCCCGGTCATGATTTCTGGCTCCGCTGGTATGAAGCCGCGCTTGCGGGCCGCCCGCTAACCGGGGATTGGGAAAGCCACGCGCAGCTTTTGACCGATATTGCGCTGATTGCGGATGAGGACTGGAAAAAGGGTGCGGAGCATGTCGCGGGGCTGATTGCGGAGATTGAGGCGCGGTATCAGCCCTCTGATTATAGTGGCAATCAGCCTTCGGAGGCGCAGCGTCTCTCTGATGCGCTTCCGTTAGAAGAACAGATCGAAGTCAATCCGGAGACTGGTTTGTACCGTTCTGTTCTGCGCCCGGTTGAGAACCCGGTCTTGATCAGTACGCTGCTAGATCGCTTGGGGGACACCCTTGAAGATGCACTAGGTGAGCGGAACTGCATCACGCGTGACTCACGCGAAGCTCGGGTGATCACGCGTGCGTTGGAGCGGTACCGAGACAATCCTCAGCGTCTCGAATCTGACTTCGCTGATTTGGTCGCGAATATGCGGAGGCAATTCGAGAAGGATGGTTTTCCTGATTATGGGGATTGCCGCGCACTCTTGAATGCGTTGGAAGAAATCGTTTTGGCGCTGCGAGCCAACCATCCCGGAGTTGCAGCCAACCGCCAAGCAATTGCCGCGCAAAAGATCGCTGAACTCGAAAAAGAAGATCGTGAGCTTATCAAAGCTGCTGAGCCGATACTGGCCGAGATAAGCGAACTCGAGTTGGCCGATGAATTTAGAGAAGATATTGCGGAGATTCTCGCCCCACGGCTGCCTGGGGTGTCGCGCATTGAGCCAGGGGGCAAAATGCCTCCTTTGCCAGGGGAAGTCAGGGTGTTTTCGCGTGTGGCGAAAATTTCTTTGGCTGGGCGGTTTGAAGAAGTGTGTTTGAAAATTGATTCCGATCCCAAATACAAAGGCGTTCGAATTGCGACGACTGCGGCTTCTGCAGCGGAGATCATTTATCGCGTCATCGCATTGGGGCTAAAGCTTTTCGGCGTGCTCTAACCCCTTGGCGCGGGCGACCAGCCCGGGCCGCGCCCGACCCCGTGGGGCTTCGACCGTTCGGTGCTGAAAACGCTCCACTGGAGCGTTTTCCGGGCGCACCTCACCCCACATGGGCGGGCGCATTGCAGCGTTTCAAACAGAACTGACGGCCCAGTTGTTGGCCCCATAAAGTGCCCAGCACATCTGTTCCAAAGCGCTCCCCCCGGATCAGGGGCGGCCCGCACCGCACACCCCAAGCCTTCCCCATTCACCTTGGCACAAATATCTGCGGGGTGAATTGGGCGCAGCCCAAGAGGGGGCGGCGAGCCCCCTGCGCGGCCTCCCAAGCGCCTTCAGTCTTTTTTGCGAAACAGCGCTTCGCGGCCCACCATATCCAGCAGGTCTTTGCCCGCCTCGGTGCCGAAATGGGGCGTGTGGGTCAGATCGGGCAGGCGGGCGCGGATTTCGGCGGTAAGCTCCTCGGGCATCAGGCTCAGCGTCGCCTCGCTCACCTGCAGGCTTTCGACGGGCACGCCTTCGGCATAGACGATCTCGTGATGGTCAAAGACCAGCGCATAGTAATCGACATAGCCGCCCTCGCGCCGCCAGACATGCTCGCCATCGACAAGGTGCTTTGCCTGCACCAAAATCTCGGCGGTGTCGCCCAGCCGCCGCTCGCCGCGCCGATAGAGAAACACCCGGTGATGCGGCGCGACGACCAGATCGCTTTCATTGCCCAAAGTGCCCGCCGAAATCACCACCGGCGCAAAGCTGCCCAAAGCGCGGAGCGTGGTTTTGGCCACAAGCCGCACCGGTTGCGGGCCGTTGTCGCGGGTCAGCACGCGCTCGCCGGGGGTGAGCGTCTCAATCGGCCGCTGCGCGCCGCCCGCCATGGTGATCAGCGTGCCGGTGGTAAAGGCAATGCAGACAAGGTCAGACAGCCGCACATCGCCCGGATCGTCGGTCGCTTCCAAGAGCGTGTAATCCACCCGCGGGATGATCGGCGAAAGCGGCAGTGCATAGAACTGATGCGCCTCTTCGTGGTGGATCAGCAAAATATCGACCGTATCGCCCTCGGGCGTGATCATCACATGCCGCGCCACAAGGCGGATTTGCTCGCCCGCTTGGCCCACCTCTGAGCCCGGGCAAATGATCTGCCCGGCGTCTGGGTCGGCAGAGAGCAGCAGCCGCAGCGGTTTGGCATCGCGGTCGAGTTGATAAACGTCGCCCGGTTCGCTGAGTGCCGCAAGGTCCAGCGCATCGCCATGATTGGCGCCCGAGGTGACCCAGATCAGGTCCGCCTCATAAACATGGACAACCTGCGGCGGCAGGTGGGGCGAGGAAGTCATGGCTGCTCCAACACGTCAGGCACGGTGCCTTTGGCGGTGTTTCGTCTGTTTCGGTTAATCAGCGCCTGCCCATAGGTCAAGATAAACCGGCTTTCGGGGTGGACGCGGGGGCGCGGCGGCTTAGTTGGGGCGCAAACAGGAGGGATCAATGGATCTGGGATTGAGCGGAAAACGCGCGCTTGTCTGTGCGGGCTCCAAGGGGCTGGGGCGCGGCTGCGCGGAGGCTTTGGCGGCAGCGGGTGTTGAAATTGTGCTCAATGCGCGTGGGGCAGAGGCGCTGGAGAAAACCGCGGCTGAAATCGCGGCAACCTATGGCGTGCCGGTTACGCCCGTGGCGGCCGATATCACCACGCCCGAGGGCCGCGCCAAGGTGCTTGAGGTCGCAGGCGCTGTGGACATTTTGGTCAATAACGCTGGTGGCCCGCCTGCCGGGGTCTGGACAGACTGGGATCACGCCGATTTTCTGGCCGCGATCGAGGCGAATATGCTCTCCCCCATCGCGCTGATGCAGGCGCTTGTGCCCGGTATGCAGGCGCGCGGCTGGGGGCGGGTGGTCAACATCACCTCGGCGGCGGTGAAAGCGCCGATTGCACAGCTTGGCCTTTCCAATACCGCGCGCACCGGGCTCACGGGGTTTGTTGCGGGGATGGCGCGGCAGGTGGCGGGCTCGGGCGTGACGGTGAACAACCTGTTGCCCGGCATTCACGCGACCGACCGGATGGTGACGCTCGATGGTCCGGTGGCGAAAGCCGAAGGGATCAGCCTCGAGGAAGCCGCCGCCAAACGCGCCGCTGCGATCCCGGCGGGGCGCTATGGATCGCCGGCGGATTTCGGCGCGGTCTGTGCCTTCCTGTGTTCCGCGCAGGCCAGCTTCATCGTCGGGCAAAACATCTTGGTCGATGGCGGGGCTGCAAATCAAACGATTTGAGACAGTTTGGGGCGGCAAAACCGCCCCTATGCCTTTCGTTTAACGCCGTCTTGGGGTTTCCTATGGGGCGCGTCTCGCTGAAATATCCATAATCCGTCGCCCTATGCGCCTCAGTCCGGTTTCAAAAGATTTGGCAATGAAAACGTCTCGGCTTCTCTTCGTTGGCGCGTTTGGTGCGCTTCTGTCGCTCGCGCTGAGCATTGCCTATTTGCGCCTTGGATTTGCGCAGGTTGACGGGCGCTTTTTGCCCGATGACACCTATTATACGCTTTCCATCGCGCGGAACCTGTTTGAAGGCCGGGGCCTTAGCACGGATGGAATTATTCAGACCTCCGGCTTGCAGCCGCTGATCGTGTTGTTTGAACTGCCGCTGTTTTTGCTGTTTTCGGACCCGAAAACGCTGGTGCTCGGGGCGGTGGTTGTCTCGGCGGGCTTTGGTGCGCTGACGGCGGCCTTGGCGGGGATGCTGGCCACACGCGAAAGCCGCACGCTTTGGCCGGGTCTCGTAACGGCGGCACTGGTTGCGGTGTCGCCCGGGCTTTCTGGCAACGCACTCAATGGGCTGGAAACCTCGCTCGCGGCTGCGCTTCTGCTCTGGGTGCTTTGGCTGGTGCAGGGGACGGACGGGCAGGGGTCTTTTGCGCGTGCCGCAATCATTGGTGGCGTTGCGGGCGCGGCACTTTTGGCGCGGATTGACAGTGTGCTTTTCCTGCTGCCAGCCGGGCTTTGGGGGCTTTCCCGGCTTGGGGTCTTGCGCACCGCAGTCGTGGCCTTTGTGGCGGCGGTCGTTGTGCTGCCTTGGGTGCTTTACTGCCTGCGCTTCGGCGCACCAGTGCCCGAAAGTGGCGCCGCAGTGCGCCAAATTGTGGAGTTTCATCACACGATTGAAAAACTTGGCCCGATGATGGGGCTCAACCGAATTGGGATCGCCCTTGATACGCTGCTTTCAGATCGTGTTTTGGGGATTGGTGCCATCATCGTTCTGGGCAGCTTGTTGGCGGGGCTGGCGCAGCTTTGGCGCGCACGGGCCATGAATCTCGGTGGCGTCCTTGCGCTTTCGGGGTTGCTTTATCTGGGGTTCTATCTGTTCTATTTGCCCGCCTTTTGGTTCTTTGATCGCTATTTGAACCCGGTTTTGCTGTTTTCGACGATCTTGCTGGTCCTCACCTTTGCCGCGCAGGTGGAGGCGCGCGCAGGGCGGGTCGTTGGTGCGCTTGCGCTTGGGGGTGTTTTGATCGCGATCAGTGCCTCAACCCATCTGCGCGTGCTTTCCAACCCGATGATGCTGCGCACAGATCGGGGGTACACGCGGCAGGTGGAAGGGATTTTGGACCAGCTTCCCGCAGACGCGGTCTTGGCGGCGATGCAATCCGGAGCCTTGGGATGGTGGGCGGAAAGTGCGCCCTATGCGGAAAAGCACATCCGGGTCATCAATCTTGATGGCGTTGTGAACCGTGCCGCGAAAGAGGCGATTGGGGCGCATCGGTTGGGCGATTATCTCGCGCAGATTGAGGCGACCCATTTTGCCGATTGGCCCACAAACGTTTTGATGCTGAACACCTATCTGGGGGCCGCGCCAAAGGTGCGTCTGGGCGATAAGGTCTTCTCAGGTCATCTCGGCGATAGCTTCGATCTGTATATGGTGGTTCCGGGCGCGTAAGCGCCCCCTTACTCGCTCTGCCGGGCTGCGCGCCCACCGCGGCGTTTGGCAAGGCGTGGCGCGCGGGCTGGCAGCTCTGCCATAATCGCGCGGCGTTCTTCGGGCGAAAGCACCGACCATTGGCCGATTTCGTCCAAACTGCGGTAGCATCCGATGCAAATCCGTTCCTCGCGGTGGATTTGACACAGCTTCACGCAGGGGCTTTGAATCTCGTCACGTTTCCAGACGTCATCCGTCATTGGCCTGTCTCCGAAGGTGCCCGAGCCGGTCGAGCGCGCCTTGCAAGATAAAGCCCGCAGCCACATGGTCCACCAATTCGGCGCGACGTTTTCGAGATAAATCCGCCTCAAGCATCGCGCGTTCGGCCGCGACGGTCGACAAACGCTCATCCCAAAAGGCAATCGGCAGGGGGGTGAGCTTTTCAAGGTTACGCGCAAAGGCGCGGGTGGATTGCGCGCGCGGGCCCTCGGAGCCATCCATATTCATTGGCAGACCGAGCACCAGCCCGACAATTTCGCGCTCCTCCACGATCTTCAAAAGCTCCGCCGCATCGAGCGTGAACTTTTGCCGCCGGATGGTGCGCAAGGGCGTGGAGATTGAGCGCAACCCGTCAGAGATAGAGACCCCAAGTGTCTTGGTGCCAAGGTCAAGCCCCGCCAAACCGCCAATGCGGGGCAGGGCGGTGGCAAACTCTTCGATGCTAGCACAGATCATTCGCTTACCCCGGCGGATTTGGCAGCGGCCTCAAGCGCGGCAAGGGCTTGCGCATCCTCGGCCAAGGCGGCACGGGCTTTGGCGAGCATCTCTTTCGCCTCATCCGTTTTGCCGATGGTGGAGAGCGCGCCAATCGCGCGAGTCCATTCCTCCACGCTGCCGCCTTCTTCGTTAAGGCGGGTCACGAGGCGCTCGACCATGCCTTCGATCATCGCTTGTCGATCCTCGGCGCTCATTTCGCCTGCGGCTTGCACCTGCTCGGCGCTTGGGCCGGGCATCATCGGCGCGGCGGGGGCGGGGTCTTCCACTTTTTCGCCCAAAGGTGTGGCGGCAGCGGCCTCGATCCGCGCAAGATCTTCGGCGCGGTTGGCGAATTTCTCGCGTGCCTCGCCAGCGATGGCCCCGGCACGCTCCGCCTCGCCAATGATCCGCAAAGACGAGATCAGTTTTTCCCAATCGTCGATCGTGCCGCCTTCATTGGCCATCCGCGCATTGAGCGCCTCGACCATGCCGCGCACCATTTGCGCGCGCTCTGCCGGAGGCATATCTTGCGCGGCGGCCAAATCTTCGGCGGTCGGGCCGCGCGGCACCGGCATCGGTGCGGTGTAATCATCCTCGCCCGCCAGCCATGCAAGCGCGTCGATATTTTGCATGATCAGCGGCACCCAAGGATCTTCGGGGGCCGAGACGCGCAAAGCTGCATCCCACAGCCGAAACGCACGGTCTGGGCGCTGGTTTTGCCCCATCATCAGACCAAGGTAGAAAAGCGCGCGCGCATTGGTGCGGTCTTTGTCGAGCGCGGTGGCAAAGGCGGCTTCGGTCTCGGGGGTAATGATGCCTTGGCCTGCCGCGATGAACATGAACTCGCCCAGACGCGCGTAATCTTCTGCGGTGGCGCTGTCGCCTTTGAGCGCGATCAGCCGCCGTTGTGCCTCCCATCCGGCATGATAATTGCCGACCTGCATCTCGTTCACGGCGAGAAGGTCAAGCCCGCGAATATCGTTGGGGCGATCTTGCACGGCTTTGCGCAGGCGCTCCATAAGTTCTTGGAACTCTTGCGGAACCTCCGGCGTCGGGCCGCGCTCGGCCAAGGCGACCTTTTCCGCCTCTTCTTGCGAGGGGCGGCTTGTGTAGCTGTCATTGGCCGCCGCAATGCGCTTCGCCATCGGCTCATCGGGCATGCCATTTGCCCCCAGCCAATCATAAAGGAAGAAGGTGCCCGCAAGGGCGGCAACCACAATCCCAGCCATCGCAACGGTCAACCCGCGCGGCGCTTGCCCGCCCGCTTGCACCATTGCGGCTTGCGCGGCGCGATCTGCTTCGAGCAGGCGGCGCGAGATTTCGATTTTCAGCCGATCCGCCTCTTCTGGCGCCAGCACGCCGCGCGCGCGGTCTTTTTCCACCTCGGCCAATTGCGTGCGATACACCTGCATATCTTGCACGGCAGCGGGCACCTCGGCCCCGCGCGGGCGCAACAGCGTGATCGCAAGGGCAAAGGCGATGGCAGCCACCAAAGTGGCGCAGATGATCCAGAACAGCATCGGGTCTCCTCTTCTCCGCTTTCCCCTTAGCGGTTTCGAACCGTTCCAGAAAGAGCCAAGCGCGCGGGGCGCTCCTCACAGCCCCGTTCCTCACAGCCTCGTGTTCATGCTGCACGTGCAATGTCGCTTTTTTCTCTCGGATGCCGCTTGAGGGGGGCTTTCGGGGGGCAGGGAGGTTCATCTAAGAAAAAACATGCGACAGAGTCGCCACTGCTTCCCAACCCAGAGAGGGCCGATGAGACGTTATTCGATCTTCGCCGTTGCGCGCGAGGCGCTGCGCTACCATTCCGGATGGGAAAAGGCCTGGGCATCGCCTGAACCGAAAAAACGCTATGACGTGATCATCGTCGGCGCGGGTGGCCACGGGCTGGCCACGGCTTACTACCTTGGCAAGGTGCATGGCATCACCAATGTGGCCATCATCGAAAAGGGCTGGCTTGGCGGCGGTAACACGGGCCGCAATACCACGATCATCCGCTCGAACTATCTGCAAGATCCGTCGGCGGCGATCTATGAAAAGGCGCGTTCGCTTTACGAAGAGCTGAGCGCTGACCTGAACTACAACGTAATGTTCAGCCCGCGCGGCCTTTTGATGCTGGCGCAGTCCGAACATGAGATGCGCGGCTACAAGCGCACCGTCTATGCCAACAACCTGCAAGGCGTCGAAACCCGCTGGATCGAACGCGATGAGGTCAAAAGCCTCGTGCCGATCCTGAACATCGACGGGCCGCGCTACCCGGTTCTGGGCGCGCTTTATCAAGAACGCGGTGGCACCGCGCGCCACGATGCGGTGGCTTGGGGCTATGCCCGCAAATGCTCGGCAATGGGCATGGATATCATCCAAAACTGCGAAGTGACCGGCGTGCGCACCGCGCGCGGCAAGGTTGTGGGCGTGAACACCACCAAAGGTGAGATCGATTGCAACAAGCTCGCCATGGTCGTTGCCGGCCATTCGAGCGTTCTGGCCGAAATGGCGGGCTTCCGTCTGCCGATCGAATCCGCCGCGCTGCAAGCTTGGGTGTCTGAGCCGATCAAACCGACCATTGACGTGGTGGTGATGGCGAACCTCGTGCACGGCTACATGTCGCAATCCGACAAGGGCGAATTGGTCATTGGCGGCGGCACCGACGGGTTCAACAACTACACCCAACGCGGCTCGTGGCACCATGTCGAGCAAACGACCCGTGCCTTGGTGGAAACCTTCCCGGTGATCTCGCGGCTCAAGATGCTGCGCCAATGGGGTGGCATTGTGGACATGACCGGCGACCGCTCGCCGATCCTGTCGAAAACCCCGGTCGAGGGCATCTATGTCAACTGCGGCTGGGGCACCGGCGGCTTCAAGGCGATCCCGGGTTCGGGCTATGCGATGGCGGAACTTGTCGCCAAAGAATATTCGCCCTTGGCCGCCGATTTCAGCCTCAAACGCTTCAAAGAAGGCCAGTTCATCGACGAGAGCGTTGCCGCCGGGGTGGCGCACTGATGCTGTGCTGCAACCCGACTTCTTTCCACTTTGCCGGGGCGCAAAACCCGGCGCGCGTCATCAAGAAGGCCCGCTGACATGCTGACACTCACCTGCCCCTGTTGCGGCGTGACCGTCGAGGAGACCGAATTGGCCCCCGGCGGCGAGGCGCATCTGAAACGCTTTGGCCCCGGCTCGTCGGACGAAGAGTTTGAAACCTATATGTTCGCCCGCAAAAACCCCAAAGGCGTGCATTTTGAGCGCTGGCGCCATGCCTATGGCTGCGGCAAGTGGTTTTTGACCGCGCGCTGCACTGCCACGCTTGAGGTTTTTGGCTCCTATCCGGCGCAAACGACCGAACCCCCCGCCGAGCTGATTGCCAAAATCAAAGAAAAACGCCCCGGTTGGGAGGGCTACAAATGAGCCAACGTCTGAAAACGGGCGGCCGTCTGATTGACCGCTCGAAGGAACTGACCTTCACCTTCAACCATTCCCGCTACAAAGGCTATGAGGGCGACACGCTTGCCTCGGCGCTGCTCGGGGCTGGCAAATCGCTGTTGGGCCGCTCGTTCAAATATCACCGCGCGCGTGGGCTTGTGGCCTCGGGCGTGGAAGAGCCGAACGTGCTGTTGAACCTCGGCAAAGGCGACCGGCTGGAGCCCGATCAGCGCGCCACCACCACCGAGCTGTTCAACGGTGCTGTGGCTTCGAGCCAAAACCACTGGCCGACGCTCGCTTTCGATGTGGGCGCGATCAACGACTACGCCTATCGGATGCTGCCCGCGGGCTTTTACTACAAGACCTTCATGGTCTCCACTTGGGCGTGGCACAAACTCTTTGAGCCGATCGTACGGCAAGCGGCGGGCCTTGGCGCTGCGCCGACCAAAGCCGACGCGGACCGCTATGAACAAGCCTATGCCTATTGCGACGTGCTGGTTGCGGGCGGCGGTGTTGCAGGCCTGATGGCGGCGCTGAAAGCGGCGGCAGAGGGCAAACGCGTTCTCGTAGCCGAGCAAACCGCGCATTGGGGCGGGCGTGCGCCTGTCGATGGCGGTGAGATCGACGGCATGGACCCCGAGGCTTGGGTGAAGAAAACCCTCGAAGCCCTTGGCAAGATGGACAATGTCCGTCTGATGACCCGTACGATGGTGGCGGGGCTTCATGACCACGGCTATGCGATCCTTTACGAACGTGTGGCTGACCACACCCCGGGTGATGGCCGTCCGCGCCACCGGTTGTGGCGTGTCCGCGCGGGCCTGACCAAAGTGGCTTCGGGCGCGATTGAACGCCCGCTGGCGTTTGCGGGCAACGATGTGCCGGGCGTCATGCTCGCCTCTGCCGTGCGCGATTATATCGTCAACTGGGCGGTTTCTCCGGGCAAGGAAATCGTGGTTGTGACCAACAACGACGATGCCTATCGCACCGCGCTTTGTGCGCTCGATGCCGGGCAAAAAGTCGTTGCCGTGATCGACGCGCGCGAAATGGCCAATGGCCCGCTCGTGCAGGCGGTCAAAGAGCGTGGCGTGAAAGTGCTTGAAGGCCATGCGATCTCCAAAGTGCGCGGCAAGTCGGGCGTTGTGGCGGTGGAAATCTGCCGTCAAAACGGCACCGGCAGCGTTGAAGATGTGCTGGGCTGCGATTGTGTGGCGATGTCGGGCGGTTGGTCGCCGGTCGTGCACCTTTATTCGCATTCGGGCGGCAAGGTGATGTGGGATGAAGCGGGCGCGATGTTCCGCCCCGATCCGGCCCGTCCGCCGGTGGGCGACAAAGGCCAGCCGATTGCCGAAGTGGTCGGTTCCGCCAATGGCGCGCTGACGCTTACCGCGCTTTGCGCCGAGGCTGGCATTGCAGGTGGTGCGGAAGAAGAACACCCGATCACCCCGGTTTGGATCATGCCCGCCAAGGCTGGCAATGATCTCAAATTCAAATCCTTCCTCGACTTCCAAAACGACGTGAAGGTTTCGGACGTGCAATTGGCCGCCCGCGAAGGCTATGCCTCGGTTGAGCATACCAAGCGCTATACCACGCTTGGGATGGCCACCGATCAAGGTAAGCTCAGCAATATCAACGGTCTGGCCGTGCTTTCTGATGCGCTTGGCCAAGCCATTCCGCAAACCGGCACCACCACCTTCCGCCCGCCCTACACGCCGATCTCCTTCGGCGCGGTCACCGGCGAAGCGCGCGGCGAAATTTTCCAACCGCTGCGCAAAACGCCGATGCATGGCTGGCACGAAGCGCATGGCGTGCATTGGGAGCCGGTGGGCCTGTGGCGCCGCCCCTATACCTACCCGCGTGCGGGCGAGGGGCATCGCGACAGTGTCAACCGCGAGATCGTCAACACCCGCACCAATGTGGGCCTGCTTGACGCTTCGACGCTCGGCAAAATCGTCGTCAAAGGGCCCGATGCCGGCAAATTCCTCGACATGATGTATACCAACATGATGTCGACCCTGCCGGTCGGTAAATGCCGCTATGGTCTGATGTGCTCGGACAACGGCTTCCTGATCGACGATGGTGTTGTCGTGCGTCTGGCCGAAGACACTTGGCTGTGCCACACCACCTCGGGTGGGGCGGATCACATCCACGGCCATATGGAAGATTGGCTGCAATGCGAATGGTGGGATTGGAAGGTCTATACCGCCAACCTGACCGAGCAATATGCGCAAATCGCCGTGGTCGGCCCGAAAGCGCGCAAGCTGCTTGAGAAACTCGGCGGGATGGATGTCTCGAAAGAGGCGCTGCCCTTCATGACCTTCAAAGAAGGCGAGCTTGGTGGCTTCCCGGTGCGGATCTACCGGATTTCGTTCTCGGGCGAGTTGTCCTATGAAATCGCGGTCCCCGCGAATATGGGCCTCGCGCTTTGGGAAAAACTGAACGAGGCCGGGGCCGAGTTCAGCGCCATGCCTTACGGTACCGAAGCTCTGCACGTGATGCGCGCCGAAAAAGGCTTCATCATGATCGGTGACGAAACCGATGGCACGGTGATCCCGCAAGACCTCAACCTTGGCTGGGCGATTTCCAAGAAGAAGGAAGACTTCCTTGGCAAGCGCGCGCAACTGCGCACCCATATGGCCGACCCGGATCGGTGGCGGCTTGTGGGGCTTGAAACGCTTGATGGCACGGTGCTGCCCGATGGCGTTTATGCCGTGGATCAAGGCGTGAACGAGAACAACCAGCGCAACGTGCAAGGCCGCGTGACCTCCACCTATTATTCGCCGATGCTGAAAAAAGGCATCGCGATGGGTCTGGTGAAACACGGGCCGGAGCGGATGGGCGAAGTGCTTGATTTCCCCGCCGACAATGGCGTGGTGCTCCAAGCGCGGATCGTCGATCCGGTGTTCTACGACAAAGCAGGGGAGAAAGCCGATGTCTAAGGCCGTTTCTGCACTGAACGGGCAATCCCACACCGGCTTTGCCACTGTCACCGAGGCGGGTCTGAAGGGCATGGTCACCCTGCGCGCTGATTTGGACTCCAAGGCACTTGCCAAAGGGCTCAAGGCGCTGGGGCTTAAAGTCCCGGCACAACGCGCCATCGTGACCGAAGGCGCCCGCTCGGTCGCTTGGATGAGCCCGGATGAGCTTTTGGTTCTGTGCGGCTATGAAGAAGCCGCACAAGTCACCGCTGATCTGGAACAGGCTTTGGCCAAGGAACATGCGCTTGTGACCAATGTGTCGGATGCCCGCGCGATGTTCACCGTTTCAGGCGCCAAAGGCGATGAAGTGCTGATGAAGCTCTGCCCCATCGACTTTGAAACCCTTGAAGCGGGCGAGATGCGCCGCTCGCGTGCCGCCCAAGTGGCCGCCGCCGTCTGGCGCTCGGGCCCCGAAGAACTCAGCGTGATCTGCTTCCGTTCGGTGGCCGGTTACATGATGGGCCTTTTGGAGGTTTCGTCGCGCAAAGGTGGCGAGATCTACTAAGCCGGGCAGGGGGCTTCCCCCTGTTTTCAAACGAGTGTCGGGTGAAAATCACTCGGGCAAGGATTGGGGGGCTTTGCCCCCCTTTTTGCTTGCGCGTCCCAAAGGCGGGTGGAACAAAGGCCGCGCACTTTGTTGGAGTATTCGATGTTTAAGCCCATTTTCGCGTGTGTTGCTGTGCTTGCCTGCCTTGCGTCACCTGCATTTTCCAAATCACCGCGCCCGAGCTTCAAAGCACCGCCCGGCGGCAAGCTGATCAGTTGTACGATGACCCAGCGCCCGCGCGGGAACTGGATTCAGCCTGAGATTTTTGTGGTGGTCGATAAGTCTGGCAAGACCGTGGCCTATGATCCCGTCATTGCGCATGTGCATGGGCAACCTGTCACCGCACGCATCACCGTCGATAACGCCCGTCGGACAACCTATGCTTGGACCGTCAAGGGGGCGCGTGACAGCGGCAGCCAATATGCGCCCTACCTCGATTACAAACTCACCATCGTCAAAGTGACGAACCGCGCTAGCCTGTCGATGATCCCCCGCGGCTTTTCCAATACCTTCCGCGGCGAAGGGGCCTGCCGCGAAGAATAAGGCTGCGACATTGCAACTCCCCCCGTTTCACGCGACACTATGTGAAACGGGAGACCACTCATGGACTATTCAAAATCAGGCGGCGTGAAGCCGGGCCAAAACGCGCCGCGTCACGCCGAGCACAATGCCAAAGGCTCGGCCAAGAACCCCTTTGGCAAGGGCGCGGACAAGGCGGATCTGCTGGCCCGGATGAAGGCGGCAGCCGAGGCGCGCAAGACCACAGAAGACGACATCGGCTAATGTGCACCTAGGGCCCGAGGGCTGTGCAGAATTTATCCGCTGCTTGCCCTTGACCTTGGCGCTTTCGGTGCTTCATTTAGTCGCAACAGAACCGAAAAAAGGATCAATCCAATGGCTTTTGAACTTCCCGATCTTCCCTATGCCCATGATGCGCTTGCTGGTCTGGGCATGTCGGCGGAAACGCTCGAATACCACCACGACCTGCACCACAAAGCCTATGTCGATAACGGCAATAAGCTGATCGCGGGCACAGAATGGGAAGGCAAATCGGTCGAAGAGATCGTCAAAGGCACCTATGCCGCGGGCGCCGTGGCGCAATCGGGCATTTTCAACAACGCGTCGCAGCATTGGAACCACGCCCAGTTTTGGGAAATGATGGGGCCGGGCGGCAAAGTGATGCCGGGCGAGCTGGAAAAAGCGCTGGTCGAAAGCTTCGGCTCGGTTGAGAAATTCAAAGAAGACTTCGCCGCTGCGGGCGCCGCGCAATTCGGCTCGGGCTGGGCGTGGCTGGTGAAAGACACCGATGGCGCGCTGAAAGTCACCAAGACCGAAAACGGCGTGAACCCGCTGTGCTTTGGCCAAACCGCTTTGCTTGGCTGCGACGTGTGGGAGCACAGCTATTACATCGACTTCCGCAACAAGCGCCCGGCCTACCTCACCAACTTCCTCGACAAGCTGGTGAACTGGGAAAACGTCGCCTCGCGTCTCTGAGGCACCGAAATAACCTCCGGAAAGACGAAACCGGCCCCTTTGGGGGCCGGTTTTATTTTGTGTCGCTCCGTAAGCCTTGGCCCGGTTCCCGCCCTTAAAGCTTTTCGAACCGGCAGGTGAAGTGGCGCATCAGCTTCGGCTCTTTCACGATCTTATAGCCGCGCAGGCTGTCTTTCGCGGCTACCACCTCTTCAAAGGCCTCGACGATGTAATCGGCATGGCTTTGCGTATAGGTGCGGCGCGGGAAGGCAAGGCGCACCAAATCCATCGCGGCGGGCTTTTCAGACCCATCGGGCTGGCGGCCAAACATCGCGGTGCCAATCTCACAAGAGCGGATGCCCGCAATTTCATAAAGCGCCACGGCCAAAGCCTGACCGGGGTATTGCAGCGGCGGAATATGGTCGAGCCACGCGCGCGCATCAATAAAGACCGCATGCCCGCCCGCCGGTTTCACCACCGGAATGCCCATCGCATCGAGCCGTTCCACGATGTATTCATTGGTGCGGATGCGGTAGCGCAGATAATCTTCTTCCACGATCTCGCTCAGACCTTGTGCCAGCGCATCCAAATCGCGCCCCGCAAGTCCGCCATAGGTCACAAATCCCTCGGTGCGGATCAGGTGCCCGCGCGCTTGCTCGGCCAGATCATCATCATTGAGCGCGAGCCAGCCACCAATATTGCCAAACGCGTCTTTCTTGGCCGACATCGTCATGCCATCGGCCACGGCAAAGCAATCGCGCACGATCTCGGGGATGGTGCGATCGGCTTGCCCCTCTTCGCGGCATTTGATGAACCACGCGTTTTCGGCAAAGCGGCAGCCATCAATGATGAAGGGCTTGCCAAAGCGATGCGCAAGCGCGGCCACACCGCGAATGTTTTCAAGGCTGACCGGCTGGCCGCCGCCCGCATTGTTGGTGATGGTCAGCATCACCACCGGCACGGCATCACCATGCTCTTGCAGGTAAGCTTCGAGCTTGTCCAGATCCATATTGCCTTTAAACGGATGCAGGCTTTGCGGGTCTTTGCCCTCGGCAATCACAAGGTCATCGCCTTGCGCGCCCGAAGCCTCGATATTGCCGCGCGTGGTGTCAAAATGGGTGTTCGACGGGATGCATTTGCCCGCGCCCCCAAAGATCGAAAACAAGATCGCTTCCGCCGCACGGCCTTGGTGGGTGGGGATCACATGTTTGAACGGCATCAGGTTCTTCACCGCCGCTTCAAAGCGGGTGAAGCTGGGCGAGCCGGCATAGCTTTCATCGCCGCGCATCACCGCCGCCCATTGGTGCGAAGACATCGCGCCAGTGCCGGAATCGGTGAGAAGGTCAATCAGCACATCGTCGGAATGCAGACCAAACAGGTTATAGCCAACCTCCGCCAGCATCCGCTCACGCTCGGGGCGCGAGGTCAGGCGGATCGGCTCAACCGATTTGATGCGAAAGGGTTCGATGATTGTTTTCATCACGGGGCTCCTGAAATCGACCCCGTCAGACTCGTGGCAACCATTGCACGATGGGGCCGAAGCGCCGCGGTTGCCCGGATATAGCCGGACCGCGCTCAGCGCCCAAAGGGGTTGCGGGGTGAAAAATGCCACCCGGCGCAGCTTTGGTCAAGTCGCGCTTGACGGCGCCGCAAGGGCGGGCTCTTAAGCGTTTTGACGCAGGAGAAAGCGATGCAAGAGACCACCAAAGGCTTTTGGGCGATTGTTGCGGCCTGCGTGGTTTGGGGGCTGTCGGGCATCTATTATAAGGCGCTCTCTGAGGTGCCCCCGACCGAGGTCTTGGCGCATCGCACAATCTGGTCGGCGGTCTTTTTGGGGGCGGTGGTCGCGGCGCAGGGCCGGGGCGCGGTGCTTTGGGCGGCGCTACGAAGCCGCGCTTTGCGGGTGCTGCTGGTTGCCGCCGTGGTTATTTCAATCAACTGGTTTGGTTTTATTTGGTCGGTGCAAAACGGACATGCGGTCGAAGCTTCGCTCGGCTACTACATCTTCCCGTTGGTCGCCGTGGCTTTGGGTATGGCAGTCTTTGGCGAAAAGATGGGGCGCGCCCAAGGGATGGCTGTGGCCATTGCCGCCGTCGCGGTGGGTTACCTGACTTGGGCCTTGGGCGCGGCACCTTGGATTGCGCTTCTGCTCGCGGGCACTTTTGGCCTTTATGGGCTGATCAAAAAGCGCATCGAAGTGCCGCCTGTGATCTCGGTTTTGGCCGAGGTGGTGATTTTGGTGCCGCTTGCGGTGGGGCTACTGGCGGCGAAGCACTTTGGCTGGTTTGGTCTGCCGCCCCATTCTGGGGCCTTTGGGCAAAGCCTCAGCCATTCGGTGATGCTGGCTTTTTCCGGCATTTTGACCGGCGGGCCTTTGATGCTCTTTTCCTATGCGGCGCGGCGGGTGCGCATGGCCACTTTGGGGCTGGTGCAATACCTTAACCCCACGCTGCAATTCCTTGTGGCGGTTGTGGTTTTTGCCGAACCCTTCACCGCGGCCCATGCGGTCGCCTTCCCGCTGATTTGGGGCGCTTTGGCACTCTATTCCGCCGCCAGCCTGCGCCGCAAAGGCTGAGCTTGCGGGGGTAGCGCCCCAGCACCCTTTGCGAGAGGCGTTTAGCTAAAAGCGGTGTCGAGCGCGGTCTCCAGCGCTTCGACCGTGTCGATCACTTGCACCATGTCCAAAAGGCTTGCGCTGGCAAACCCCTCCGCCACCACATGGTCATTGAGCGCCAAGAGCGGGTTCCAATAGCCCTCGGTATTGAGCAGATAGATCGGCTTTTCATGCAGCCCGATCTGGCGCCATGTGAGCACCTCGTAAAACTCATCCAAACTGCCCGCGCCGCCGGGCAGCACCACCACCGCATCCGAGTTCATATGCATGACCTTTTTGCGCTCATGCATGTTTTCGGTGACGATGAAAGTGTTCAGATCGCGCTTGCCGACCTCAAGGCGAAACAGATGTTCGGGGATCACGCCAAAGGTCTCGGCCCCGGCCTCTTGTGCGGCGCGCGCGACCTCGCCCATCAGCCCCACATCGCCCGCCCCATAAACCAACCGCCAGCCGCGCCGCGCCAGCATTTGCCCGGTGGCTTGGGCATCATTGGTATAGGCGGCGCGGGTGCCGTGGCGCGAGCCGCAGAACACACAGACCGAACGGGCGGGTTTGACGGGGGAGGAAGCACTCATCTGACGGTCCTTATGGGAAAATTCGACTTTGGCGGGAGTTGCTTTCCTTCGTGATACCGGGTCAGATGAGCGCACTCAAGCGGCGGGTGGCTGCCAAGACGAAGAAGGATCGCGCGATGTCCGAAGGTGGAATTCGGGGCGGGGCTTGGCTCGGCGGGGCGAGCGCGCTGGTGCTGGCGCTCGCGGGCTATGGTTGGTGGAGTTTCTCCGGGCGCGATCTGACGCCCGCGCCCGCACCGGAACCCAAGCTGGCCATGCCGGAGGCGGTCACAGAACCCGCCGTTGCGCCCGCGCTCGCGGTGGAGCCTGCGCCAGAAATCGTGCCAGAGCCTGTGCTTGCACAGGAAACATCGCCCGAAGTTGTGGCCCCGGAGCCCGAGCCTGCGCCCGTTTTGGCGGAAGATGTGCAGCCGGACCCAGAGCCCGCCCCCGTGGCCCGCTATGATGCTTTGCGCGTGACGCCTGAAGGGGCACTAACTTTGGCGGGCACCGTGGCGCCCGGTGCGCAGGTGGAATTGCTGCTTGAAGGCGCGGTGATTGAGACGGTGACCCCCAACGCCACCGGAGCCTTTGCCGCACTCGTGGATATTGACCCTTCTGCCGAACCGCGTGCGCTGCAGCTCCGGGTGACCGGGGAAGATGGCGTCGCGCAAGTGGCGGGCGAAAGCCTGACCGTCGCGCCAAGCCCGCTTGCCCTTGCGCAGGCGGCGACCGAGGCAGGTGCGGCCCCTGACGCCGTGGCCGAACAGGTGGAGGCGGCGCAGGTTTTGGCCGAAAAGCCGCTGGTCACCGATGCTGAGACCGGCACCACTCGCGTGCTGGCGGGCGCGGCCGTCGATTTGGTGATCGACACGCTGGCTTTCGCGCCCGATGACACGATCACGCTGTCGGGCCGGGGCGCGCCCGAGGCGGCGCTTTTGCGCGCCTATATCGACAATGCCGAGGTCGGGCTTGTGCAAGCGGGCAGCACGGGGGATTGGTCGATGCGCTTGCCTGCCGCCGCTGCCGGGCCGCATAGCCTGCGCGTCGATGCGCTGGATGCGGCGGGCAAAGTGCTCGCACGTGCCGAACAAGCCTTTGAAGGCGTGGCACCGCCAGTTTTGGAGGCGGCCCTTGCCCCAATGCCCGATCTGCCGCAGGCCAGTGCCATGCTCACCACCGCGCCGCCGCAACCCGAGACGGTTGCAACCGCCGCGCCGCAGCCTGAGCCAGCAAAGGCCTCTGCGCCTCAATCGGCACCCGCCTCCGGGCCGCCGCGCACCCGTGCTGTGACGATCGCGGCGGGCAACACGCTTTGGGCGATTGCCGGGGCGACCTATGGCGACCCCTATCTTTACGTGCAGATATTTGAGGCGAACCGCGACCAAATCCGTGACCCCGACCGGATCTACCCCGGGCAGGTCTTTACGCTGCCCGAATAGGCGCGGCCTATGCGCGTTGGTTTTGCCTTGGGCAAACCGCGTGCCGTTGCGGGCTGTGGGCCGAGGCCGCGCCCACTTGGCACTGGACAATCCCGCCACGGCTTTTAGGTTGCCCCCCGCAGGGGCCTGACCCCGACTCCCTTAAAGATGTTTTGGAAGGAGGGGCTAATGCCGCCCTCTCAGATTACGCAAGCTGGCAAGATGGACAAATCCGAGCGCGCGCGCGGTTGGCGCACAATTCGCTCGGTCGCGCCGTATCTGTGGCCCGCCGATCACCCTTGGGTGAAGAAGCGCGTGATGATTGCGATGGCGTTTTTGATCACGGCCAAGATTGTCGCGGTCTGCACGCCCTTCCTTTACAAAGCTGCCGTTGATGTGCTGGCGGGCGAGGGCCGCTCGGAAGCCTGGCTCTTGCCGCTGGGCGCGATTGCGCTCACCGTAGCCTATGGCGTGGCGCGTCTGATGTCGGTTGGCTTTGGCGAATTGCGTGACGCGGTCTTTGTGCGCGTGGCACAACGCGCGCTTCGCCAATTGGCGCTTGAGACCTTCCAACACATCCACGCGCTTTCTTTGCGCTATCACATCACCCGCAAAACCGGCGGGCTGTCGCGCATCGTTGAGCGTGGGGTGAAGGGCGTCGACTTCCTTTTGCGCTTCATGCTGTTCTCGGTCGGCCCGCTGATTTTGGAGCTGACGCTGGTCACGCTGATCTTCGCGTTTCTGTTTGACTGGCGCTATGCGCTGGTCGTCGTTGGCACGATCTGGACCTATGTCACCTATACGTTCCGCATCACCGAATGGCGCGTTTCGATCCGCAAAAAGATGAACGAGGCCGATAGCGACGCGAACCAAAAAGCGATCGACAGCCTGCTGAACTTTGAAACGGTGAAGTATTTCGGCGCCGAAAAGCGCGAGGCAAAGCGCTATGACGCCTCGATGCACCATTATGAACAAGCGGCGGTGAAAACTGGGCAAAGCCTTGCCGCGCTCAACGCCGGCCAAGCGCTGATCATCACCACCGGTCTTGTGGCGGTAATGGTGATGGCGGGGCTCGAGGTGCAAGCGGGCACGCTCACCGTGGGCGATTTCGTCATGGTGCAGGCCTATATGATCCAAATCACCATGCCGCTTGGCTTCTTGGGCACGGTGTATCGCGAAATTCGTCAAGCGCTTGTCGATATGGGCGAGATGTTCGATCTGCTGCATCAACCCGCCGAAATCCAAGACGCGCCGGATGCCAAGCCGATCAAGGTCACGGGCGGGGAAATCCGTTTTGAAAACGTCGATTTCGCCTATTACCCGGATCGTCCGATCCTCAAAGGGGTGACGCTTCCGGTGGGCGCGGGGCAGAAGGTGGCGCTGGTTGGCCCCTCTGGCTCGGGCAAATCCACCATTGGGCGGCTCTTGTTCCGCTTCTATGAGGTGACGGGCGGCGCAATCACGATTGACGGGCAAGACCTGCGCGCGGTCACGCAAGAAAGCCTGCATGAGGCGATTGGCGTGGTGCCGCAAGACACGGTGCTTTTCAACGACACGATCCGCTATAACATCGCCTATGGGAAGGCCGAGGCCACGCAAGAAGAGATCGAGGCCGCGGCGAAAAAGGCCAAGATCCATGACTTCGTGATGAGCTTGCCCGAAGGCTATGAGACCCAAGTGGGCGAGCGCGGCCTGAAGCTTTCGGGTGGGGAGAAGCAACGCGTCGGCATTGCGCGCACGCTGCTCAAAGACCCGCCGATCTTACTCTTGGATGAAGCGACCTCGGCGCTTGATACCCAGACCGAACGCGACATCCAAGAAAGCCTTGATGCGATGGAACGGGGCCGCACGGTGATTGTGATCGCGCACCGGCTTTCCACCATTGTTGATGCGGACCGAATTGTGGTGCTCGAACAGGGTGTGATCACCGAAGAAGGCACGCATGAAGAGTTGCTCGCACGCGGGGGCCGCTATGCGGGCATGTGGGCGGTGCAAAAGGCCGAAGAAGAGGCCGAGGCGGAAGCCGCCGAATAAGCGAAAGCGTGTCGGGGCAGCGCCCCCGCTTGCGGCGGTTCAGGGCATTTCCTGCCCTTGGCATTGGTGCGCCCTTGCGTATAGATAGGGCAAAGATCAGGGAGCCTTGAGCGTGCACGACAGCGACAGTTTCATCGACGAAGTCACCGAAGAAGTGCGGCGCGACCGGTTGTGGACGCTGTTTCGCAAATATGGCTGGATCGGCGTTGTCGCGATTTTGGCGCTGGTGGGCGGTTCGGCCTATGTCGAATGGCAAAAGGCTACCGCCAAGGCCGAGGCTGAAAGCTTTGGCGATGCGGTTTTGGCCGCGATGCAGACCGAAAACCCCGGCGAGGCTTTGGCCGGGATTTTGGCCGTTGGTCCTCAAGAGGCTTTGGTGAAATTGCTCACGGCTGCGCAGGCCGCTGAAGATGGCAAGCCCGAAGCCGCGCTTGCGGATTTGCGCGCCGTTGGTGCCGATACAAGCTTGCCCGACAGCCTGCGCCAATTGGCGCGTCTGAAGGCGGTGCTGGTGGCTGGGGATCTGATGAGCGCTGATGAGCGTGCGGCAGAGCTTGAGCTTTTGGCCAATCCCGGTGCGCCGTTCCGCCTCTTGGCGATGGAACAACAAGCGCTGGCGGCGGTGGCGGCGGGTGATACCGATGCCGCGCTGGCCAAGTCACGCGAAATTCTGGCCGAGGATGGCGTCACCTCGGGCTTGCAACAACGCGCGACAGAGTTGATTGTGGCGCTGGGCGGTGACCCGGCGGCGGCCTAAGGCCAAACGTGCGGGCAGGCAGGAACAAGAGCGGGGAGAGTGCCGTGAAGCGGATTGCGGGAATTGCCATTCTGGGCGCGGCCATGGCGCTTACGGCCTGTGAGCGTGAGGTGCATCTGGAAGGCGAGCGGCTTGATCCGCGCGCGGTGCTGGGGGATGGCGGCGGGGCAGAGCCCGCAAGCGCGCTTGAGGCGGCCCGTCCGATTTCACTTCCCGCAGTCGTTGCCAATGCCGATTGGCCGCAACGTGGGGGCAGTGCATCGCATGGGCTGATGAATGCTGCCATCGGGCAGGGGCTGACGCATGTCTGGTCCGCGCCGATCGGGCAGGGGCAATCGCGCCGCTACCGCATTGCCGCCGCGCCTGTGGCGGCGGGTGGCAAGGTCTTCACGCTTGATAGCCGCGCGCAACTGACCGCGACCGCAACCTCGGGCGCCACGGTCTGGGCGACCGATATCGCCGCGCCGGGCGACCGCGATGATGATGCAACCGGTTCGGGTCTCGCCTATGCCGATGGCCGGATTTACGCGACCACGGGCTTTGCCGAACTCGTCGCCGTGGATGCGGCCAGCGGGGCGGTGGTCTGGCGGCAAAAGTTTGATGCGGGCATTGGCGGTGCGCCCACCGTGGCCGATGGCTCTGTTTATGTTCTGGCGCGCGATGGCTCGGCTTGGGCGATAGATGCGGCTGATGGCAAGGTGCAATGGCAAATGGGCGGCGTGCCGGGCAAAGCGGGCATGTCGGGCGTTTCGGCCCCGGCGATTGCTGGCAAAACGGTGATTTTCCCGTTTGCGACGGGCGAGATGGTCGCGGTGGAACGCGCCTCCGGCATGGGCGTTTGGCGCGCGCGGGTCGTGGGCGGGCGCACCGGGCGCGGCTATACGATTGTCTCTGACCTGACCGGCGATCCGGTCGTGGTTGGCAATACCGTCTATGCGGGCTCTTCTGCGGGGAAACTCGGTGCCTTTGATGCCACGAGCGGTATGCGGCTTTGGGGCGCCGATGAAGGCGCTGTGAGCCCGGTGCAAGTTGCTGGCGGCTCAATCTTCCTGATCTCGGACGAAGGCAAGCTGATGCGGCTGGACGCGTCGACGGGCGAAACGATCTGGTCCGAAGACTTGCCCTATTTCGTCAAAGACAAGATCAAGCGCCAAAACGAGATCCATGTGAACCTTGGCCCGGTATTGGCGGGGGGAAAGCTGTTTGTTGTTTCCTCTGACGGGCTGTTGCGCAGCTTCGATCCGGCCAATGGCGCGCTCATTGGGCAGGCCGAAATCCCCGGCGGGGCGGCGACCGATGCGATCGTTGCGGGCTCTACCCTTTATGTCGTTTCGCGCACGGGGCAATTGCACGCTTTCCGTTGAGGGAAAATCCGTGTAAGCGGGCGGCTTCACGCGCGGCTTTTGGCCGCGACAGGAGCATGACATGAGCTTTACCCTTGCCATCGTAGGCCGCCCTAACGTTGGGAAATCGACCCTTTTCAATAGGTTGGTCGGCAAGCGGCTGGCGCTTGTCGATGATACGCCCGGTGTGACCCGCGATTTGCGCGAGGGCGATGCGCGGCTTGGCGATCTGCGTTTTGTGGTGATCGATTCGGCGGGGCTGGAGCTTGCCGAGGATGACAGCCTGCAAGGTCGGATGCGGCGGCTTACCGAGCGCGCGGTGGAGGAAGCGGATATCTGCCTCTTTCTCGTCGATGCGCGGGTGGGCGTGACCCCGGCCGATGAGATTTTTGCCGATATCCTGCGCAAGAAAAACGCCCATGTGATTTTGGCCGCGAACAAGGCCGAAGGCGCGGCGGGCGATGCGGGCGCTTTGGAGGCTTGGGGCCTTGGCCTTGGCGAGCCCATCCGTATTTCTGCAGAACATGGAGAGGGGCTGGACGATCTTTACGACGTGCTGCGCCCCTTGGCCGATGACTTTGCCGAGAGAAACGTCGCGCATATGCCCGAAGTGGATGTGACGCTTTCTGAGGAAGAAGCCGAGGAAGACGAAAGCGCGGTGCCGATGCCGACCGAGGCGCGTCCGCTTCAGCTTGCCGTGATTGGCCGCCCGAATGCGGGCAAATCGACCCTGATCAACAAGATCATCGGTGAAGATCGTTTGCTCACCGGGCCAGAGGCGGGCATCACCCGCGACGCGATTTCAGTCTCGACGAAGTTCATGGGCACGCCGATGCGGATCTGGGACACCGCTGGCATGCGCAAAAAGGCCAAGGTCTCGGGCAAGCTCGAGAAACTCTCGGTCGCCGATGGCCTGCGCGCGGTGCGCTTTGCCGAAGTGGTCGTGGTGCTTTTGGATGTGAACATTCCCTTTGAGGTGCAAGACCTGCGGATCGCCGATTTCGCCGAGACCGAGGGGCGTGCCGTGGTTGTGGCCGCGAACAAATGGGATCTTGAGGAAGACAAACC
Source organism: Rhodobacter aestuarii (assembly GCF_900156655.1). Lineage (GTDB taxonomy): Bacteria > Pseudomonadota > Alphaproteobacteria > Rhodobacterales > Rhodobacteraceae > Rhodobacter > Rhodobacter aestuarii. Next base: position 268,176 of record NZ_FTOG01000001.1, read on the forward strand.
CGAGAAGCTCAAAGAGCTGCGCGAGAATTTTGAACGCCTGCTGCCGCAGTTGCGTGGCGCGCCTTTGGTCACCGTTTCGGCGAAAACCGGCAAGGGGCTTGATCGGCTGCACAATGCGATCTTGAAGGCCTATGAGGTGTGGAACCGCCGCGTCTCCACCGCAAAGCTGAACCAATGGCTGATCGCGATGACCGAGGCGCACCCGCCGCCCGCGCCGGGCGGGCGCCGCATCAAACTGCGCTATATCACCCAAGCGAAAACCCGCCCGCCGGGGTTTGTGATCAAGGCGACCCATACCGATCAGATCCCGGAAAGCTATGGGCGCTATCTGGTCAATGGGTTGCGCGCCGATTTTGACATGCCCGGCACGCCGATCCGGATTTACTTCCGCGACCAAGGCAGCGCGAACCCCTATAAGGATCGCAAAAAGTCGATCCCTTCGCGGCTGACCAAGCACGTGGAGAAGAAAAAGCACACCGCGCGCAAAGAAAAGGGCCTGCCCTCCAAGCCGAAAGGCTAAACGGGGCGCCCTTGGCGTGATTTGAAAAGCGCAAATCTGTCTCCTTCTCCGCCCCTTGCCGGGGCGGATGGGGCTGGTATCGTGGCACGGTCCAGACCGGAGACCCGAATGCGCGCCGACATCCTTGATCCGCAAGCCCTTGAGGCATTGACCGCATGGCGGCGCGCGCGGCATGCCGCGCCCGAGTTGTCTGGCCATGAGGTGGAGACCGCGCGGCAGGTTTGCGCGGCCTTGCAAGAAACCCGCCCCGATACGTTGCTGTCTGGGCTTGGGGGCAATGGGGTGGCGGCGGTTTATGAAGGCGCGGTACCGGGGCCGAGTGTGATGATCCGCTGCGAGTTGGACGGTTTGCCGATTGCAGAAATTGGTACGCATCCGCACCGCTCAACCGTGCCGGGGCAGGGGCATCTGTGCGGGCATGATGGCCATATGGCGATTGTGCTTGGCGTGGCCCGCTGGCTGGGCATGCATCGGCCCGCGCGGGGGCGCGCTATCTTGCTTTTTCAGCCCGCCGAAGAAGATGGCTCCGGCGCTGCGGCGGTGTTGGCCGATCCGAAATTTGCGCCGTTGCGCCCCGATCTGGCTTTGGCATTGCACAATTATCCGGGGCTGCCCTTGGGCGCTGCGGTGGTGCGCGATGGGGTGGCCCATTGCGCCTCGCGCGGCATGAAGATCGTTCTTGAGGGGCGCACCGCGCACGCCGCGCAGCCCGATTTGGGGCTCTCGCCGGGGCCGGTTTTGGCGCGGCTGATCGAGCGGCTGCCGGGGCTCAGTCAGGGGCACAGCCCGGAGGAAGAGGTTTTCGCATTGGTCACGGTCACCCATGCAAGCCTTGGCGCGCCAAGTTTTGGCATCGCGCCGGGGCGGGCGGAGCTTTGGGTGACTTTGCGCACCCGCACAGATGCGGGGATGCAGCAACTGACCGAAGCGGTCGAAGAATTGATCGCGGCAGAAGTCACCGCCGCGGGGCTGCGCGCCCAACACGAATGGCATGACGTGTTTCGCCATTGCGAAAACGCGCCCGAGGCGGTGGCGGTCTTCACCCGGGCGATGCAGGCGGCGGGCATCCCCGCCACCGATCTGGATCTGCCGATGCGCGCCTCCGAAGATTTTGGCCGGTTTTCGGACCTTTGCCCGGCGGCTATGTTGCTTTTGGGCGCGGGGGAGGAATGCGCGCCGCTGCATGCGCCCGATTACGACTTTCCCGATGCACTGATCGAGCCGGGGGTGGCGCTGTTCACCGCTGCCTTGCGCGCGCAGCTTTTTTAGGCGCGCGGCACGCGCAGGGTGAAGGTGGTGCCTGCGCCCGGCGCGCTTTCAAAGCTCAGCCCGCAGCCGCTCATTTCGGCAAAGCGGCGCGCCAAGGCAAGCCCGACGCCCGCGCCGTCAATGGTGCTGTTTTCATGGCCAAGCCGCTGGAACGCCTCAAAAACCGTTTCATGGTCTTCGGGGGCAATACCGATCCCACTATCGGTGACGCGGATCGCCAGATCGTTGCTGCTCTCTTGATCGAACGAGACCACGACCGCCCCGCCCTCAATATTGTATTTCACCGCATTTGAGATCAGTTGGTCGAGGATGCGGACCAACACTTCGCTGTCGCAGCGCACTTGGGGCAGGGTGTCGGGCGCTTCAATGCGCATCGTAAGCCCCATTCGCGCCGCTTCGGGGGCCATCACCTGCAAGGCGGTTTCGACAAGCGGCAGCACGTCAATCGGTTCGGCTTTCAACTGTATGTCTTGGCGTTCAAGCCGGCTGAGATCGAGCACCATCTCCACCAGCCGCACCAGCGTCCAGCCCGCTTTGGAGATCGCTTTCACCTGTGCGAGCCGCGCCCCGTCAAGCCGCTGCCCGGCAGAGCCTTCCAGCAGATCGGCATAGCCAATGATCGCGGTCAGCGGCGTGCGCAACTCATGGCTCATCGCCGATAGGAAGTCCGATTTCGCCCGGTTCACCGCATCAAGTTTATCGCCCATTTTGACCAGATGCTCGGCCACGCGCTGCAATTCAGTGATTTCCGATTGCCCCGGATCATCAAGCGTGCCGCCTTGGGCAATCACCGCCATCCGGCCTTCAAACGCATTGAGCGGTTCGGCAACGCGGTCGCTCATCTTCTTGGAGCGGCGCCAGAGCACGGCAAAAAAGATCGCGTAGAAGATCACCAAAATGCCGACCATCGTTTGGCTCACGAAGGACAATTGACTGCGCAAAGACGTGGATTCCGTCAAGATGCGGTCCTCATGGGTCAGCACCAAAAGCTGCCAATTCGGCCCGGCAACGGTCGACCACGCCGCAAACATCGGTTCATCAAGCGTGATGCGGCGCAGCCCCTCGGCCTCGGCGCGCATTTCTTTGGCAAGCCCGGAAAGCATGTGCTTGGTGAAGATGTTGAACTCTGCCGGTTTGAACGTATCGGCCAAGATCGCTTCTTCATATTTGTGGCCAACCAATTCGGTCAGCCCAAGGTCGCTTTCGCCCTCGGGCGGCAGGGCAAGGATCGTCCCGTCGCGCCCCACCAAAACCGCATAGCCATCGCCGGGCAGCGCGATATTCAGCACGCGCTCAACAATCGTGCTAATGGTGACGTCAATCCCGACCACGGCTTCGAGCTTGTCTGGGCCATAGACCGGCGCGATGGACGACACCATCCAGCCACCGCCTGCCGGGTCGACATAGGCATCGGTCCAGACCGGTTTGCGCTCCGGGTTATGGGCGGCATCAGCCTCATAATAGAAGTTGTAGCTTGGGATATCCATTTTCGGCGCATAGACGCCGCGCACGTCAAACCATGGATAGATCCGGTTATAGCTGTCCCATGTGTTGAGATAGATCTGCGCGATCAGCGGATCGGCCTGCTGGATCGAGCGCATCAGCGGGTCAAGCGGCACTGTGCGCCAGACCTTCTCTTTCTCGGCAGGGCCTACGGGCACAAAGCCAGAATAAAAGACTGCCGAGCCGCCATTATCTGCGGTGGTGACAAAGGCGCCCTCTGCGGTCATCGCGTGGCGACCCTTTTCGGCGGCGCTGACGGTCGCGGGCGTGGCAAGCGCGCGCCCGGTTTCTTCGGCATAGACTTTGGTCAGCGCCGAAATCGCATCAAGCCGATGGGCGATGATATTCGCCTCGCGCGTGGCAGCGTCGCGCAGCCCGTCTGACGAAATTTGCGTGATGGCGGCGGCGGAGCGTTCATAGACCACCTGATTGGTGGCCCAGTAGATCGAGAGAAACCCGAGTTCGATCAGCAAAAGCGGGACAAGTGCCGCGCGCACATAGGCGCGCCACAACCATGTCTTCAGAGGCACCGGCGCCGGTGCCCTTGCCTTGCCAAACAGTCTCACGCGCACCCCCCTGCGCCCCCAAGCCCTACCTAGTCCTCTTGGGGCTAGCACGAAAGAGTCGCTAAAGTATGGAAAGGGCTGCGGGCCAATCTGTCGCAATTAAAACAATTCAAAAGGCTTCTGCCCAAAGAAAAAGCCCCGTGCGGACACGGGGCTTTCCGGAGGTGCTGCGGGGAGGCGCGTTGTTATTCGCGGTTGCCCAGGAACTGCAGCAAGAACATGAAGAGGTTCAGGAAGTCGAGGTAGAGCTGCAAAGCGCCCAAGATCGCCGCCTTGCCAAGGAAGTCGGAATCGCTGTGCGCGAGTTGCAGATAGGTGTTTTTGATGTTTTGCGTGTCGTAAGCGGTCAGACCGGCAAAGATCAGCACACCCAGCACCGAGATTGCAAATTGCAGCGCGCTCGAGGCGATGAAGATGTTCAGGATCGAGGCGATCACCAGACCGACAACGCCCATCATCAGGAACGAGCCAAACGCGCTCAGGTTGCGCTTCGTGGTGTAGCCGTAAAGCGAGAGCGAGGCGAAGGCGATCGCTGTCACCAAGAAGGTCTGGGCGATCGAAATGCCGGTATAGGCTTTGAAGATGAAGCTGATCGACAGGCCCATCAGCGCCGAATAGCCAATGAAGACCATTTGAGCGGTTTGCGTCGACATTTTGTGGATCATCGCGCCGAAGGCAAAGACAACGGCCAGCGGCGCCAGCATCACCACCCATTTGATCGGGGTGCCGAAGATCGCAGCAATCAGTTGGTCGTTGGTACCCACGCCAAAGGCGACCGCACCGGTGATCAACATCGCCAGCGACATCAGCCCATAGACTTTGTTCATGTGGGCGCGCAGCCCCTCGTCGATGCGGGCCGCATTGCCCGCGACCGATCGGGCGCGCATGGTATTGAAATCAGCCATCGAGTGCCTCCTTGAAGATCATGGCGGCGCTTGTTCGGCACCGCTTCAGGGTGTCATTTGGGAAAGGCGGGGGCAGGTTTCAAGAAGTTTCCGCCGGATTTTGGCGCCAATTTTCCCGTCTTTTGCCCCGACCTTGCGGCAGTCGTCACCGCATCGTGACGACAATCTTTCCGGTGGAGCGGCGCGTGCGCAGCATCTCCAACGCCTCTTCCACCTGATCGAGCGGGAAGGTGGCGGAAATATGGGGCTTTAAGCTGCCATCTGCGGCCAAAGCGAACAACTCTTGCATCGAGCGGCGCAGTGCCGCGGGGTCCAGTTTCAGATAACCGCCCCAATAAAGGCCGTGGACTTCAAGGTTCTTCACGAGCGCGTGATTGAGCTTTAGCTCGGGCTGTTCGCCACCCGCGAAGCCAATCACCAAGAACCGTCCGCCGGGTCTCAGCGCGCCAAAGCCCGCCGTGCCCAAAGCGCCGCCCACCGCGTCATAGACCACATCCGCACCGCCAAGGTCTTTCAGCGCGGCCTTCAGATCGGGCGTTTCGGCATCCAGCACCTCCGCCGCGCCTGCGGCTTTGGCGACGGCGAGCTTTTCCAGCCCGCGCGCCACCGCAATCACCCGCGCGCCCATCCGCGCGCCAATTTCCACCGCCGTCAGCCCCACGCCGCCTGCCGCGCCCAGAACCACAAGCGTTTCCCCCGGTGCCAGCCGCGCGCGCTGGGTGAGTGCGAGATGCGATGTGCCATAAGCGATTTGAAAAGCGGCTGCCGTTTCAAAGCTGATCGTTTCGGGCAGCACGGTGCAGCGCGCCTCCGCAAACACGCCCGCCTCGGCCAGCCCGCCTTGCCCGGCATAAATCGCAACCCGCGTTCCGGGGGCAAGCGTTGTGCACGGCCCGGCAGCGGTGACCGTGCCTGCCGCCTCAAGCCCCAGCACGAAGGGCAGGGGGGGCGTATCTTGATACTTGCCCGCACACATCAAGAGATCGGCAAAGTTCAGCCCGCAAGCGGCGATCTCTACCGCCACTTCGCCCGGTCCGGGGGCGGGCAGGGGGCGGTCTGTCAGCCGCGGCGGGGCGTCATGGGCGGTCACTTCATAGGCGCGCATTGGGTCCGGTTCCTTGCTCTTATGGTGACGATAACGGTGCAAAGGCGTTCCGACCAGCCCCGATGGACTGCACTGTCTGGTTCAGGGTGAGGCGACTGCGGGGGGTGTCCGAATCAACCTGTGCGAGAATGCAAAAGTGACGCAAGGGTAGTTGCAGCTTGCATTGCAACTTGCAAAACATCTTGCGGATGAAAGGCTTTTCGGCGGTGCGCCTTTGGGCTGTTTACGATGTTTGATTGACAAACTGGGTCAATCGGCGCCAACTTTTGGTCTAGTAACTATCTTTTTTGCTAGGTTTTTGTGTTTGAGGCCGAACTCTCTTTTTTCGTCGTGTTATTCTGAGGACCGAAGTGATTTTCCGGGGAAGTGGGAATGAAGCATCCAGTTGATGTCCATGTGGGCAAACGTATCCGTCATCGCCGCTGGATGGTGGGGGTAACGCAACAACAGCTGGCCGATAAGGTTGGCATCAAGTTTCAGCAGATCCAAAAGTATGAAACCGGGATGAACCGCGTTTCAGCTTCGCGGCTGTGGGATATCGCCGATGCGCTTGACGTGCCGGTGTCGTTCTTCTTCGAAGGGCTTGCGGGCGAAGAGCCCGAGGCCAGTAGCAGAGAAGGCGATCTTTTCTCCGACAAAGAAGCCTTGGCACTGGTGCGGTCGTATTACGCGATCCCGGAAGAACAGCGTCGTCGGCTCTTTGAACTCGCGAAGGTGCTTTCGAACGTGGCTTGATCCGCTGCGGCCGAAAGGTTTTAAGAACGGGGAGCGGAAACGCTCCCCTTTCTTTTTGCCCACTCGCTTTCGGAGTTATCTCATGCCGCATGCGTTCTCTTTGGCTGAACAGGCCGATCTCCTCTCCACCGCAGAGGCATTGGCCGAGGCGGCGCGGGGGGCGACGCTGGCGCATTTCCGCCCGCAAGGCGGGATTGGGGCGGAAAACAAGCTCACAAGCGGCTTTGACCCTGTCACCGTGGCCGACCGTGCCGCCGAAGCGGCGATGCGCGAGATTTTGGCCACCCGGCGCCCGAAAGACGGAATCTGGGGCGAGGAATATGGCGTCACCAAAGGAACCTCCGGCTTCACTTGGGTGCTTGATCCGATTGATGGCACGCGGGGCTATTTGTCGGGCACGCCCACTTGGGGGGTGCTGATCGGGCTGTCCGAGGAAGGGGAAAGCAAACCGGGCGCGCCGCTGATGGGGGTGATTGATCAGCCCTATATTGGCGAGCGTTTTCTGGGCGGCTTTGGCACGGCGCGGGTCACTGGCCCGATGGGGCAGGCCGAGTTGCGCGCGCGGGCGGGCGGCGATCTTGCGCAAGCGGTGCTGTTTTCCACCTTCCCCGAGGTCGGCACGGCTGAGGAAGGCGCGGCTTTCGCGCGGCTCGCCAAACAGGTGAAACTCACCCGCTATGGCACGGATTGCTATGCCTATGCGCTTTTGGCGGCAGGGCAGATTGATCTTGTGGTGGAAGCGGGGCTGCAACCCTATGACGTGGCCGCGCCGATTGCAGTGATTGAGGCCGCAGGCGGCCTTGTCACCGATTGGGCGGGTGGCCCTGCTTACGAAGGCGGCCGGGTGCTCGCCGCCGCCAATGCCGAAATTCACGCCGCCGCAATGGCAGTTTTGCAGGGCTGAACCGCCCGCCGAGATCAAGGAGACCACGATGCGTGAGGTTTTGATCCAAGCCGCCGAGGTCGTGGTGACGATGGATGGCACCCGGCGCGAGTTGAAAGGCGCCGATGTGCTGATCCGGGGCGGGGTGATTGCCGCCGTGGGCGAGGGGCTCACCAGCGAGGGGCAGGTCGTCTCGGCCAAGGGCTGCGTGGTCACGCCCGGTTTGATCAACACCCACCACCATCTTTATCAAACGCTCACCCGCGCGGTGCCGGGCGGGCAAGATGCGTTGCTCTTTGGCTGGCTCAAAACGCTTTACCCGATCTGGGCGCAGATGGGGCCGGAAGAGATACATGTCTCGGCGCTCACCGGCTTGGCCGAGCTTGCGTTGTCGGGCTGCACGCTCAGCTCCGATCATCTCTATCTCTACCCCAATGGCGCGCGGCTCGATGATACGATCGCGGCGGCCGATGACATTGGCCTGCGTTTTCACCCCACACGCGGCGCGATGAGCATTGGCGAAAGCGCCGGTGGTCTGCCGCCCGACAGTCTGGTGGAGCGTGAAGCGGCCATTTTGGAGGATTGCATCCGGGTGATTGACGCCCACCACGACCCGCGCGCGGGCGCGATGGTGCGGGTGGGGGTGGCGCCCTGTTCGCCGTTTTCGGTCAGCCGCGAGTTGATGCGCGATGCGGCTTTGCTCGCGCGCGACAAAGGCGTGATGCTGCACACCCATCTGGCGGAAAATGACGAAGACATCGCCTATAGCTTGCATCACTTCGGCTGTCGCCCCGGCCAATATGCCGAGGATTTGGGTTGGACGGGGGCCGATGTCTGGCACGCGCATTGCGTGAAACTTTCTAGCGAGGAAATCGGGCTTTTTGCCCGCTCGCTCACCGGGGTGGCGCATTGCCCCTGTTCGAACTGTCGCCTTGGTTCGGGCATCGCACCGGTGCGGGCGATGCGCGACGCGGGGGTTAAGGTGGCGCTCGGTGTTGATGGTTCTGCCAGCAACGACGCGGGCAATCTGATCGGAGAGGCACGCCAAGCGATGCTGTTGCAGCGCGTGCAAAATGGGGCCGATGCCATGTCGGTGCGCGAGGCGCTGGAAATCGCCACTTTGGGCGGCGCGCAGGTCTTGGGGCGGTCTGATCTGGGCAGCCTAGAGCCCGGCAAACGCGCCGATCTGGCGATTTGGGATGTGTCGGGCCTAGAGGCCGCAGGGGCGTGGGATCCGGTCGCCGCGCTATTGCTCTCTGGCCCCACACGCGTGAAGCATCTCTTTGTCGAGGGGCGGCAAGTGGTGGCGGAGGGCCAAATCACCACGCTTGATCTGCCCCGCGTGATTGAACGCCACAACGCTTTGGCACGCAAACTCGCCCGTTGACCGCCCCTTTCTTCTTGGCCGAAATACCTCGGGGGTCCGGGGGCAGCGCCCCCGGCTTGCGCTCAAACCTGCCGCTGGCCCGCCACCCAGACGGCAGAAATCGCCCGGTCATCGCCCATCATGATGGTGGGGAAGAGGCTTTCCCAAAAGTCCTCCGCCCGCGCCACGCGCTGCGCGATGACAGGGGTGGAGGCGAGATCAAGCGCGATCAGATCGGCCTCCATGCCGGGCGCAAGGTTGCCCACACGCTCCTCGATCCGCAACAGCCGCGCCGCGCCTGTGGTGGCCAAATACCAAAGCTGTGCGGGATGCAGCGCCACGCCGCGCAGTTGCGCCACCTCATAGGCCGCCGCCATCGTGCGCAGCATCGAGAAGTTGGAGCCGCCGCCGGTATCGGTGGCAAGCCCCACGCGTAGCCCCGCGCCCGCCAGCCCCGCCGCATCAAAAAGCCCCGAGCCGATGAAGGTGTTGGAGGTCGGGCAATGCGCCAGCCCCGCGCCCACCTCGCGCAGCCGGGCCACCTCGCGCGGCTCAAGGTGGATCGCATGGCCGTAAACGCCATTTTCTCCAAGCAGACCAAAGGTTTCATAGGTGTCTAGGTAGTCCCGCGCCTGCGGGTAGAGGCTTTTCACCCAAGCGATTTCATCGACCTGCTCGCTCAGATGCGTTTGCATCAAGCAATCGGGATGCTCGGCCCACAGGCTGCCCAAGGCCAAAAGTTGATCGGGGGTCGAGGTGGGCGAAAACCGGGGCGTGATGACGTAAGACAGCCTGTCGCGCCCGTGCCAATGCTCCAAAAGCGCCTTGCTTTCATCATAGGCCGCTTGCGCGGTATCGCGCAGGCCCTCGGGCGCGGTGTCGCGGTCCATGCAGGTGCGGCCCGCAAGCGCGCGCAGTCCGCGCGCCTGCGCCTCGGCAAAGAACGCCTCGACCGAGGCCGGGTGGATCGTGGCATAGCTGCACATGGAGGTCGTGCCATGCGCGAGCGCCAAATCGAAATAGGTGCTTGCCACCGCCGCCGCATAGGCCGGGTCCGCAAAGCGCATTTCTTCGGGGAAGGTGTAGGTGTTGAGCCAATCAATCAACCGCTTGCCCCAACTCGCGATGATCGCGGTTTGCGGGTAGTGGACATGGGTATCAATGAACCCCGCCGAGAGAAGCTTGTCGCCCATATCGGTCATGGTGGCCTGCGGGTAGCGCGCGCGCAGATCGTCTGCGGTGCCCACATCCGCAATGCGCCCCTCTTCAATGGCCACAGCCCCGCGCCGTTCATGCCGCGCGGCGCTTGCGCCTTCCGCCATCGGATCCGCGGCAAACCACAGCACCTGCCCGAAGATCAGCTCGACCATCTTATGCTCCTTATTCTTCGCCCCATGCTAGGGTGCGCTCAAGACTTTGCCAATCTCGCCTTTTGTGTTGCGAATGGCTCGTTTAAGGTGCCCCCAAGCCGAGACAAGCCATTTCAAGCGGGGGCGGAATGACGGAAGAGCGGACAGAAGACGATTTTGAAGAAGACTATGCGCTGTCTGGAGACTTGGTTGAACAGGTTCTGGCGGCGACGGAGGCACAAGACGCCCCCCTTCTGACAGAGCTTCTGGAACCGCTGCACCCTGCTGACATTGCCGACCTTCTGGAACAGGTGGGCTCGCATGATCGGCGTGAACTGCTTCGGCTTTATGGCCCCGAGATGGACGGGGAAATCCTCACCGAGATCGACGAATCGATCCGCGAAGAGGTGATCGAACAACTGCCCGCTGAAGTGCTGGCCGAGGCGGTTCGCGAACTTGATTCCGATGACGTGGTCGACCTGATCGAAGATCTGGAAGAGCCGCAGCAGGAAGCCATCCTTGAGGCGCTCGATGAAAGCGATCGGGCGGCGGTGGAGCAATCGCTCACATGGCCGGAATATTCGGCGGGTCGCTTGATGCAACGCGAGGTGGTGACCGCGCCTGCGCATTGGACCGTGGGCGAAGCGATTGATTTTCTGCGTGCCGAGGAATGGTTGCCCGATCAGTTTTACCATGTGGTGCTGGTTGACCCCGGTCATCATCCGGTGGGCTATGTCACCTTGGGTAAGGTCTTGGCCTCAAAGCGCGATGTGGCGCTGGCTTCGATCACCGAAGACAGTTTCCGCACCATCTGGGCGCGTCAAGAAGAGGCCGATGTCGCCTATGCGTTCAATCAATATCACCTGATTTCTGCCCCCGTTGTGGATGATGACGACCGCCTTGTCGGCGTGATTACCATCGACGATGCGATGAACGTGCTTGATGAAGAGCACGAAGAAGACATTCTCCGCCTTGCCGGTGTGGGCGATGAAAGCTCGATCTCGGACAGTGTGGCCGAGACCGTGCGCCAGCGCCTGCCGTGGCTGATGGTGAACCTTCTCACTGCGATCATCGCTTCGGGGGTGATTGCGCTCTTTGAGGGCACGATTGAGCGGCTCGTTGCTTTGGCGGTGCTGATGCCGATTGTGGCTTCGATGGGCGGCAATGCGGGCACGCAAACGCTGACCGTGGCGGTGCGGGCACTTGCCACCAAAAGCCTGACCGAAAGCAACGTATGGCGGGTGATCCGACGCGAGGCGGTGGTGGGCTTTGCCAATGGCGCGGTCTTCGCCGCTGTGATGGGGGCTGTGGCTTGGGTCTGGTTTGGGGCGCCCGAATTGGGCGTTGTGATCGGCGTGGCGATGGTGATCAATCTTTTCGTCGCAGCACTTGCGGGCATTGCTGTGCCCTTGGCGCTGGAGCGCTTGGGGGCAGACCCCGCGCTCGCCTCGGGCACCTTTGTTACAACGGTCACCGATGTGGTGGGTTTCTTTGCCTTCTTGGGGCTGGCGGGGCTGGTGCTGCTATGAGCGATTTGATCGAATTAAAAGCGGCCGCCCGTAAGCAAGCTTTCGCCCGCCGCAAGGAAGCCTTTGCTGCGGGGCAGGGCTGGGCGTGCCAGCATCTGACCGCGGCGCTGATGCGCTTTGGCCCTGCGCCTTTGGCGGGTTATATGCCGATCCGCACCGAGATCGACCCGCGCCGGGTGATGGAGGGGCATTCCGGCCCGGTGGGCGTGCCGGTGATTTTGGGGCCGGGACGGGGGCTTATTTTCCGCAAATGGACTGCCCAGACCCCACTCATTGAAGGCGAATATGGCGCGGCGATCCCGCAAGACGGGCCAGAGATCACGCCGCGTGTGTTGATTGTGCCGCTTGTCGCGTTTGATCGGCGCGGCTATCGGCTTGGCTATGGCGGCGGTTTTTATGATCGCACACTTGAGGCGCTGCGCTCCAAAGGTCCAACCACGGCGATTGGCTATGCCTTTAGCGCGCAAGAAATCGACGAAGTGCCGATTGAGCCGACCGATCAACCGCTGGATCTGATTGTCACGGAAAACGGCCCGATCTGGCCGCGCGGGGCCTGACCTCCTGCGCTGCCAATACCCTTGCTTTTGGGCCGCCCTTGGGCCTATGGAAAATTCATGAAAATACTTTTTCTTGGCGATGTGATGGGGCGCGCTGGGCGCGCGGCGGTGGTCGAGCAGCTTCCTCGGCTGCGCGAGGAATGGCGGCTCGATTTTGTGGTCGTCAATGGCGAGAATGCCTCGGGTGGCATGGGGCTCACGGGCGATCATGCGCGGGTGCTTTTGGCGGCGGGTGCCGATGTGGTGACGCTCGGCGATCATGCCTTTGACCAAAAAGACATGCTGCGCTTTATCGAAAGCGAGCCGCGGGTGATCCGTCCGCTCAATTTTGCCAAGGAAGCGCCGGGCAAGGGCGCGCGGCTCTTTGAAGATCGGCGCGGGCGCAAGGTGCTGGTCACCCAAGTGCTGGGCCAAGTTTTCATGAAACGCGCCTTTGACGACCCGTTCTCGGCGATGGATGCCGTATTGCGCGCGCATCCCTTGGGCGGGCAGGCGCAGGCGATCTTGGTCGATGTGCATTGCGAGGCGACCTCGGAAAAGATGGCGATGGGCCATTTTTGCAATGGGCGCGCAAGCCTTGTGGTTGGCACCCATACCCATGTGCCCACCGGCGATGCGATGATCCTCTCTGATGGCACCGGCTATCTGACCGATGCAGGCATGTGCGGCGATTATGATTCCGTCATCGGCATGGAAAAGGCCGAACCGATGCGCCGGTTCATCACCGGGATGATGCGCGAAAAGTTCAGCCCCGCGCGGGGCTCGGTGACGCTTTCGGGGGTCTACATCGAGACCGATGACAAGACCGGGCGTGCAACCCGCATTGTTCCGGTGCGCCAAGGCGGCCATCTGCAGCAATCTGCGCCAGTTTGAGCTTTGATCTGTTTTTACGTGACGGCTGTGACGATGCGGGCTTGCCGGGCGCATTGGCGCTTGTAGTATCGCCCCGATGAACAGAGGTGCGCGATGATCGACCTTGGACTGAGCCAGACCATGGAAGCCTGGCTGACCCTTGCGCTTGTCGTGGGGATGCTTGTTCTTTTCATGCGCGAGACATTTGCCACCGAAGTGACCGCGATTGGCGGCGCGGCGGTGCTGTTGATGCTCGGCATTGTGCCCTACAAAGAGGCGACGGCGGTGCTGTCAAACTCGGCCCCATGGACCATCGTGATGATGTTCCTGCTCATGGGGGGGCTTGTGCGCACCGGCGCGCTGGATTGGCTGACACGGCTTGCCGAAAAGCATGTCGATGACCGCCCCGTTATTGCCGTGATGGCGATTTTTGCTGCGATTGCGGCCGCTTCGGCGTTTTTGAACAACACCCCCGTGGTGGTGTTGATGATGCCGGTGATGATGGCTTTGGCGCGCCGCATTGGGGTTGCGCCCTCCAAATTCCTGATCCCGCTCTCTTATGCGGCGATCTTGGGCGGCACCGTCACCTTGATTGGCACCTCGACCAACCTGCTTGTCGATGGCGTCGCACGGCAAAAGGGGATGGAGCCTTTCACCATGTTCGAAATCTCGGGCATGGGGCTGGTGCATGTGCTGGTGGGCGGCGCTTACATGCTGCTCATCGGGCGGCACCTGCTGCCTGATCGCACCTCGATGGGCGCGCTCTTGGGCGATAAGCGCAAGATGAAATTCTTCACCGAGGTGGCTTTGCCCGAAGGCTCTGGCCTCATCGGCCAGCCGGTTCTGGAGGCGGAACTTTTCAAGCGCGAAGGCATGCGGGTGATCGACGTTTTGCGCGGCGATGCCTCCTTGCGGCGCGATCTTGCGGGCGCGGTCTTGGCCGCTGGTGACCGTGTGGTTTTGCGCACCGAAATGGCCGAATTGATGAGCCTGCAGCAAAACACCGATCTGCGCATGGTGGATAAGCTGTCGTCGGTGCAGACCGAAACGGTCGAGGTGCTGATCTCGCCCGGTTGCCGGATGATTGGCCGCTCGCTTGGCGATCTGCGCCTGCGCCGCCGCTACGGTGTTTATGTGCTTGCCGCGCATCGGCGGAACCAAAACATTGGCCGCAAGCTGGATGATCTGGTGGTGGTTGTCGGTGATACGCTGCTGCTTGAGGGCGCCCCCGAAGATATTGCGCGCTTGGCGGCGGACATGGATTTGGTCGATGTCACAAAGCCCACGATCCGCGCGTTTCGGCGCACCAAGGCCCCCATCGCCGTGGGGGCGATGGCCGCCGTGGTGGCGCTTGCTGCTTTTGACGTGGCGCCGATTTTGCTTTTGGCCACGCTGGCGGTGGCGGTGATCTTGCTTACCCGCGCGATTGACCCCGATGAGGCGTTTTCCTTTATCGAAGGGCGGTTGATGGCGCTCATCTTCGCCATGTTGGTCGTGGGGGTGGGGCTGGAACGCTCGGGCGCGGTGCTGTTGCTCGTTGATGCGGTCGCGCCCTATCTGCAGGGGCTTTCGCCGCATCTGACGCTTTTTGCCGTGTTCTTGCTTGGCTCGGTGCTGACCGAGTCCGTCTCCAACAATGCCGTTGCGGTTATTTTGACGCCAATCGCGATCCAACTTGGCCAGTCCTTGGGGCTTGATCCGCGCCCGCTGGTGGTGGCGGTGATGTTCTCTGCTTCGGCCTCTTTTGCCACGCCGATTGGCTATCAGACGAACACGCTTGTCTATGGCCCCGGCGGCTATCACTTCTCCGACTATCTAAAGGTCGGCGTGCCGCTGAACCTGCTCTTGGCCATTGTCGGCACATTCGTCATTCCGTTGATCTGGCCGCTTGTGCCTTGAGGTATCCTATGCGCTCCTTCCTTCTTCTGCCCGCCGTTGCTTTGCTGTCTGCCTGTGCGCTGCCGGGCGCCTCACCGCTTGCGCGCCCTGATCATGTGAGCTTGCTGGAAAACCAACTGACCGTGGTTTTGACCGATGGCAGCCGCTGTGGTGCGAACAGTGCGGCGATGCCATCGGGCACGCTAGAGGGCTGTTCAACTGCCTATGATTATGCCGTTGAGATGAAACGCCCGGTTTGGGTGCAGGGGGCGGAGGCTTTCCTTGAACCCTATGCGATGATCACGCTCACCCGCCAAGAAGATGGGCGGCGGTTTGTGTTTGAAACGCCGAAAGCTGGCGAAGATAAGCCCGTGCCAAATTACGGCACGACGTCGCAATAAGCGCACCTGCGGGGCCAATCTGCGGGGGCGGCGCTGCGCCGCTTGCGATGCCCGGCTGCACTGGCTATAGAAGCCGCCAAACCGATAGTGCGACGGAGACGGGCATGGCAGGCCATTCCAAATGGGCGAACATCCAGCACCGCAAGGGCAAGCAGGATGCAATCCGCTCGAAAATGTTCTCGAAGCTGGCGAAGGAAATTACCGTCGCCGCGAAAATGGGCGATCCCGACCCGGATAAAAACCCGCGTCTGCGGCTTGCGGTGAAGGCGGCCAAGGCGCAGTCGATGCCGAAAGACGTCATCGACCGGGCGATCAAAAAATCGCAAATGGGCGATGCGGCGGATTACACCGAAATCCGGTATGAGGGTTACGGCCCGAACGGGATTGCGATCATCGTCGAGGCGCTGACTGACAACCTCAACCGCACCGCCTCCAACGTGCGCAGCTACTTCACCAAATCGGGCGGCAATATGGGCCAAACTGGTTCGGTGAGCCACGGCTTCGACCGCGTGGGTGAGATTTCCTATCCGGCCTCGGCGGGCGATGCGGACACGGTGATGATGGCGGCGCTTGAAGCCGGTGCCGATGACGTGGAAAGCGACGAAGAAGGCCACTGGATCTATTGCGCGGTGGAGAACCTTTCGGAGGTGTCCGAGGCGCTTGAGGCGGCTTTGGGCGAGTCGACCGAATCCAAGCTGATCTGGAAACCGCAGGTTTCGACCGAGGTGGATCTGGAAACCGCGCAAAAGCTGATGAAGCTGATTGATGCGCTGGAAGAAGATGATGACGTGCAAACGGTGACGCATAACTTTGACGTCCCCGAAGACGTGGCCGCGCAGCTTTAAGCGCCGCCCATCTGCACCACTGTTTAAGGCGCCCCTTGGGGCGCCTTTTGCTTTTGGGGGCGGTGGCGTCGCAACACACTTCAACTGCGGGAAAAGATCTTCCGCGAGCATCGGCACCAAGCGAAATGAAAACGGCGGCCCGAGGGCCGCCGCTTTGCTTTAGTTTCCGATTGGGGCGCCGCCCAAGCCCATGGGGGCGGGGATGCCGAGGCTTGCGCCACCGCCTTGCGGCGGCTGTTGCGGGTTGCCTGTCGGTGCGCCCAGACCCGGCGGCGGACCACCGAGCGAGGGGGCCCCAAGGCTCAGCCCACCGCCCGGCGCGGCCGGTTGCCCACCAATCGGCGGCAGCCCCATGCCCCCCGGTGCGCCCAGACCACCACCAAGGCCGGGCATCCCGGGCAGGGTGATCTCGACATTGCTCACATCGACGGGCTTGCCTTTGTAGTGCATCACCATCTGCGGGAAGGCGATCACCACCGCGATCATCACGATCTGGATGAACACAAACGGCACAGCGCCCCAATAGATTTGCGAGGTCTTCACCGGATCGGTCAGCTGCCCTGTCACCTTATCCACATAAGGATTTTTCGGCGCGACAGAGCGCAAGAAGAACAGGGCAAAGCCAAACGGCGGGTGCATGAACGAGGTTTGCATGTTCACGCCCAAGATCACCCCGAACCAGATCAGGTCGATGCCCAGCTTCTCGGCTGCGGGGGCCAGAAGCGGCACGATGATGAAGGCCAGCTCGAAGAAGTCGAGGAAGAAGGCGAGGAAGAAGACGAGCAGGGAGACCACGATCAAGAAGCCCATCTCACCGCCCGGCAGCGACACCAGCAGGTGTTCCACCCAAAGGTGACCGTTCACCCCGTAGAAGGTGAGCGAGAACACCCGCGCGCCCAAAAGTATGAACATCACAAAGGCCGAAAGCCGGGTGGTGGCCGCCAGCGCCTCGCGCACCACATGCATGCTGAGCCGCTTTTTGACACCCGAGAGGATCAGCGCCCCCACCGCGCCCATTGCGCCACCTTCGGTCGGCGTGGCCACGCCCAAGAAGATGGTGCCAAGCACAAGGAAGATCAGCGCCAGCGGCGGGATCAGCACGATCACCACTTGCTGCGCAAGGCGGCTCATGCGGTTGAGATGCGTACCTTTGTCGATCAGGGCGATGACATAAATCACCACCACGGCCAAAGCGGCCGCTAGAATATCGGCGTTTGAATCGCGCGCATCGGGCACATGCAGCCAGTTATAGGTGGCAAAGAAAGTGGCAATGCCAATCGCCAGCACGACGAACAGCGAGGTGACGCCAGAGCCCAGCGTGCGCGCCTCTTTCGGCAGGGCCGGCATGGCGGCAGGGCGCACAATCGACATCACCGCCACATAGCCAAGGTAGATGCCCGTCAGCACAAGGCCGGGGATCAGCGCACCTTTATACATATCGCCCACCGAGCGGCCAAGCTGGTCGGCCAGAACGATCAAAACGAGCGAGGGCGGGATGATCTGTGCCAGCGTGCCAGAGGCGGCAATCACCCCCGAGGCGATGCGCCGATCATAACCGTAACGCAGCATGATCGGCAGCGAGATCAGCCCCATCGCAATCACCGAGGCCGCGACAACGCCGGTGGTCGCCGCCAAAAGCGCGCCCACAATAATCACCGCATAGGCAAGCCCGCCGCGCACCGGGCCGAAAAGCTGGCCGATGGTATCCAGCAGGTCTTCCGCCATGCCGGATTTTTCCAGCACGATCCCCATGAAGGTGAAGAAGGGAATGGCTAGGAGTGTCTCGTTACTTAAGACGCCCCAGAACCGTTCTGGCATCGCGTTGAGCAAAGGCCAGCTGAGGTTGATCGAGCCGCCCGAAAGCGGGGCCAGTTCAACACCAATGATGAAGAAGACAAGACCGTTCGCCGCGAGCGAAAATGCCACCGGATAGCCCAGCAGCAAAAACACGATAAGCGAGACGAACATGATCGGTGCCATGTTCGTGGCAATGAGTTCCAAAAGCATCTCAGAGCCCCTCTTCTTCGACCAGCGCCTCGGCAGTGCCGTGGTGGCCGGTATAGGTGTGGGGATCTGCAATCAGCCCACGCATGATCGCGATTTTCTTGATGATCTCAGAGATGGCTTGCAAGAAAAGCAGCCCAAAGCCGATCAGCAAGAGTGACTTTGCCGGCCACAAGATCAGCCCGCCCGCGTTCGTGGACATTTCCCCAGATGTGAAGGAGCGCAGCACGAAGGGCGTCAGCATGTAAAGCATCAAGCAGATGAAGGGCAGCAGGAAGAAGACATGGCCAAAAAGGTCAATCCAGTGCTGCACCCGGCGCGAGAAGGCGCCATAGACGATGTCGATCCGGATATGCTCGTTTTGCTTGAGCGTATAGGCCGCTGCCAGCAAGAAAGCCGCGCCATACAAATACCATTGTGCCTCAAGCCATGCGTTCGATGAGGTGTTGAACACCTTGCGCACGATGGCGTTGGTGGCCGAAACCAGCACCGCCACCAGAATGAGCCAAGCGACTGACTTTCCGATGACTTCGTTGATGCGGTCGACGGCCCGTGACAGAGCCAGCAAAGCGCCCATCGTCTCCTCCCCTTCCAATGCCCTTTATCCCCATAAGGGGCTGGGCTGTTCCTGCCGGGTGCGCGCAGGAAAAGCAAGGAATTCGGCCCTCGGCGGTTCGATTTCCTGACCAATCTTGCAGAATTTTCGCCTCTAAGTGGTGTCGGGGCACGGCACCGGCCAAAATGGCAGCATCTTCCCTAAGGGCAAAGGGGGCGCAGGCGCGACTCGTTTGTAAACCATAGGTGGGAAAGGGCCGAATCGGGCCTGTTTGCTTGTGGGTGACTTGCGAAAATGTCACCGATTTGCCGATCTGCGCAATTTTTGGAACGCTTTACCCTTTGGCGCGACATTATATTCAGTGTTTTGCCGTTGACGCCCCCAAGGGCACCCCCTAATGTCCGCCCCAATAGAGGCGAAAGGATCAGCGATGTTCGCGCTTGTGGTCGTAGTAGGGAATTGGCGCATGGGCCGGTAACGGTTGACCATTTTGGTTCCCATGCGCCCTCGCCGATCACGCGGGGGCTTTTTGTTGGCGAAGGCACGGGGTGAAACGGACCCCGGAAAGGACGGATAAAGATGTCGCGGCAGATGACCGGCGCGGAAATGGTGGTGCAAGCGCTCAAGGATCAGGGGGTCGATACGATCTTCGGTTATCCCGGTGGTGCGGTATTGCCGATCTATGACGCGATCTTTCAGCAAAACGACATCAAGCACATCCTTGTGCGCCACGAACAAGCTGCCGTGCATATGGCCGAGGGTTACGCCCGCTCGACCGGCAAGCCAGGCTGTGTGCTGGTGACCTCTGGCCCCGGCGCGACGAATGCCGTGACCGGCCTCACCGATGCGCTGATGGACAGCATTCCTTTGGTGGTCTTTTCGGGGCAGGTGCCGACCTTCATGATCGGCACCGATGGCTTCCAAGAAGCCGATACGATTGGCATCACGCGGGCCTGCACCAAGCATAACTGGCTGGTGAAAGACCCGGCGAAGCTTTCGGAAACGATCCACCAAGCCTTCCATGTCGCGACCTCTGGCCGCCCCGGTCCGGTGCTGGTGGATCTGCCGAAAGACGTGCAATTCGCTTCGGCTGAATATACCGGGCCGAAAACCGCGCGCACCGAGCATTATCAGCCCAAGGTCAAAGGCGATCTGGACGCGATCACCAAGCTTGTCGAGCTGATGGAAAAGGCCGAACGCCCGATCTTTTACACCGGCGGCGGCGTGATCAACTCGGGCACCGGTGCAAGCCAACTTCTGCGTGAAGTGGTGGATGCAACGGGCTTCCCGATCACCTCGACGTTGATGGGCCTTGGCGCTTACCCGGCCTCCGGCAAGAACTGGCTTGGGATGCTGGGCATGCATGGTCTTTATGAGGCCAACCTCGCCATGCATGACTGCGATCTGATGATCAACCTCGGCGCGCGGTTTGATGACCGCATCACCGGGCGCGTGGCCGATTTCAGCCCGCATTCGATCAAGGCGCATGTCGATATTGATGCCTCGTCGATCAACAAGATCATTCAGGTCGATCTGCCGATCTTGGGCGACATTGGCCATGTGCTCGAAGACCTGCTCAAGGTCTGGAAAGCGCGTGGGCGCAAGACTAACAAAGAGGGCCTTGGCAAGTGGTGGCAAAAGATCGACGAATGGAAGAAGGTGCGCTGCCTGAGCTACACCAATTCCGACACGATCATTAAGCCGCAATATGCGCTGCAACGGCTTGAGGAACTTACCAAGGGCCGCGACCGCTACATCACCACCGAAGTCGGCCAGCACCAAATGTGGGCGGCGCAGTTCTTGGGCTTTGACGCGCCGAACCGCTGGATGACCTCGGGCGGCTTGGGCACGATGGGCTATGGCTTCCCGGCCTCGATCGGGGTGCAAATCGCCCATCCCGAAAGCCTTGTGATCAACATCGCGGGCGAAGCCTCGTGGCTGATGAACATGCAAGAAATGGGCACCTGCACCCAGTTCCGCACCCCGGTGAAACAGTTCATCTTGAACAATGAACGCCTTGGCATGGTGCGGCAATGGCAAGACCTGCTGCATGGCGGGCGCTATTCGCAAAGCTGGTCGGAAAGCCTGCCGGACTTTGTGAAATTGGCCGAAGCCTTTGGCTGGAAGGGCATTGTGGTCAGCGACCCGAAAGAGCTTGATGACGCGATCATGGAGATGATCGAATACGATGGCCCGGTGCTGTTTGATTGCCTCGTTGAGAAGCATGAAAACTGCTTCCCGATGATCCCGTCCGGCAAGCCGCATAATGACATGCTGCTTTCGGCCGATGCCGAGGCCTTCCGCGGCGGCGCCGCGCTGGTGTGACAGAGCCGGGGGGTGCTGCCCCCCGGACCCCCCGGGATATTTCCGGCAAGATGAAAGATATTCGGAAGGGAGAGGGCACATGGCCGCTCTGAACATCAAAAAAGGCTCCACCAGCCATTCCGCTTATGACCTGCGCGACACCCACTCGGATGTGGAACGCAGCCATACGCTGGCGGTGATTGTGGAAAACGAACCGGGCGTGCTGGCGCGCGTGATCGGGCTGTTTTCGGGCCGGGGCTATAACATCGACAGCCTGACCGTGGCCGAGATCGACCATAAGGGCCACCGCTCGCGCATCACCATCGTGACTCGCGGCACCGAGGCGGTGATTGAGCAAATCCGCGCGCAACTGGGCCGGATCGTGCCGGTGCATGAGGTGCATGACCTCACCACCGAAGCCTCGGCAGTGGAACGCGAATTGGCGCTCTTTAAGGTCGCCGCCACGGGCGAAAAGCGCGTTGAATCGTTGCGTTTGGCCGATATTTTCCGCGCCAATGTGGTCGATAGCACGCTTGAAAGCTTTGTTTTTGAGATCACCGGCACGTCAGAAAAGATCGACGCTTTTGCGGAGTTGATGCGCCCCTTGGGGCTGGTCGATGTCGCCCGCACCGGGGTCGCGGCGCTCGCGCGTGGCGTTGGCAACCTTTAAGCGCCAAGGCTCACTAGGATGAGAGAAGGGGGCCGCTGGCCCCCTTTTTAATGCCCGACGCTATTGCGGATCCGCCGCAGCGCCAGCCAGACAATCGCCACCACAAAGGGCGTGAGCCCCGCGACGGCCATTTCTTTGGAAATGCCCACTTCCTTGGCGATCGGGTAAACGGCATAGGCGGCAAGGCTCACCGCATAATAGCTGATCGCCACAACCGAGAGCCCCTCGACCGTGCGTTGCAGACGCAATTGCAGATCGGACCGGCGGTCCATGCTTTCGAGGAGTTTTTGGTTTTGCGCTTGGCGCGCCACATCGACCCGCGTGCGCAGCAATTCCCCCGCCCGCGCGGCGCGTTCGACCATTGCGTTCAATCGCACCTCAGCCGATTTCACCGTCCGCATCGCCGGGTCATAGCGGCGCATCATGAACTCTTCGAACTTCTGGCGGCCATTGAATCGGCTTTCGCGCAGCACCTGCACGCGGTCATGCACAATCGCCTCATAGGCATTGGTGGCCGAAAACCGGAATGTGTGGGTCACGGCGAGGCTTTCGAGTTCGGTTGAAACCTCCAAAAGCCGATGCAGCGTATCCTCTGCCGGATGAGCATCGTCTTTCATACTATCGACAAGCGCGCTCAGCTCCGGCTCCAGCGCATTGAGCTTGGTGGTGAGTTGGCGCGCGCGACCAAGGCCCAGCATCGAAACGGCGCGATAGGTTTCTATCTCGCACAGTCGCTGCACAATCCGCCCGATGCGGCCTTGCCCGGTGCCGGGTTTGGCAAAAAGCGCAAAGCGCATCAGCCCCGCCGGGTCGATCCGAAAATCGGTCGCGACAACGGCGGTTTCATCCAAAACCCATGCGCAAACAAGGCTTTCTGGCACGAACCAGCTTTCCACCGCGGGCAAGATCTTCATCGGATCTTCGGGCAGTTCCTCAATCCGGATCGAGACCGCCGCAATCCGCCGTCCCGGCGCGGCTTTCATCCACGCGGGCGGAAAGACCTCGGCCTCTGCCGGGTCAAATGGGCGCTCTGACACGCCGGGCGCATGCGCCAGATAGGTGGTGAATTCGGTATGGCTTTCCCATTTGAGCACATGGCGGCCAATTTCGCCGGTGTAATGCGTCGCGCCTTCGGGCGGCACAGCCCCGCCCGCGCGGGTCAACAGGTCAACGAGATGGTCATGGTCTTTGCTGCGGTCGCGGTTGGCCGCATCTTTGGGTTCTTTGAACGCCAGATAGATCACATGCGCGGGCGCACCCACCGCCGGAAACGGGCGGGCGTGCAATTCGTTCACCAGCGCATAGCGCAGCGGGTGGTCATCATTGGGGGTCAACGCGGGCCTCCGGTCCGATGCGGGTCAAGTTTCACCTAGCCTAGCATGCGCAGGGGACAAGCAAAAAACGTGTGAGGCTTGGGGCTTGCGGCATAGGGGCGCATGAGACGCGGCGAGAATGGCGCAAATTGCAGGCGTGGTGTTGACCCTTCGGGCGGCTTCGTGCAGCGATGGGGCTCTTGGCTTTGACAGGATTTCCCATGGCGTTCAGTTTCCTACATGCATCCGATTTGCATTTGGGCAAACCCTTTGGCGGCTACCCCGAGGCGATCCGCAACCGCCTGCGCGAGGCGCGCCACGGCGCGATTGCGGCGCTTGCGACGGCGGCAAGGTCTGGGCGGGCGCGCCATGTGCTGCTTGCGGGCGATACCTTCGATGCAGAAACTCCTGCGCCAGAGACCCTGCGCCAAGCGCTTTCGGCGATGGCGGAGGAATCTGACATTGCTTGGACCCTTCTGCCCGGCAACCATGACAGCTTGGCCGCGACGGAACTTTGGCGGCGCATTGCGACGGAAGCGCCCGAGAACCTGCGCGTGCTCACCACGCCCGACCCCATCGCCCTTTCGGGTGGCGTTTATGTGCTGCCCGCGCCGTGTACCCAGCGCCGACCGGGGCGCGATTTGACCGAGGCAATGTCGGCCCCGACGCCAGAGGGCGCTGTGCGCATCGGGCTCGGCCACGGCGCGATCACCGATTTTTCCGGCGGTGAAAGCTTGGCCGAAGAGGGCGGCGCCGGGATCATTCCGCCCGATCGTGCCACGCGCTCGGGGCTTGATTACCTTGCCCTTGGCGATTGGCACGGGCAGATGCAGGTCGGGCCGCGCACATGGTACTCGGGCACGCCCGAGCCGGATGGCTTCAAGCATGATCTGGCGGGTGGCGCGCTCTTGGTGAGCCTTGATCGCCCCGGTGATCCGCCCGATGTGACGCCGATGGAAACCGGGCATCTGCGCTGGCATGGGCTGTCTTTAGAGATGCTGCCGGGCGAAGACACGACAGCACTGTTGGATCTGATGCTACCAGGGTCGCGGCGGCGAAACCATTTGGTGAAGCTGGTGATATCTGGCCGGCTCCCCTTGGCCGAGCGCGCCGCTTTGGAGGCGGAACTCGCCCGGCTTGCGCCCGAATTTGGCTGGTGGGCGGCGGATCTTTCGCGCCTTGGGGTGGAGGCTTTGCCCGAAGACCTGGACCAGATCGACCGCGCCGGGGCTTTGCGCCAAGCGGCCGAGGTGCTTTTGGCGGAAAGCGGGGATTTGGCGCTGTCGCAAGCGGATCGTGATGTGGCGGCGCGCGCGCTTGCCCGGCTTTATGCGCTCTCGCAAGAGGTGCAGGCATGAAACTGCGCGCGATTGAACTCTCCAACATCCGCCGCTTTGCGGGGCAACGCGCGCGGCTCTCTGGGCTGGGCGATGGGCTCACGGTGCTCTCTGAGCCCAATGAATTTGGCAAATCCACCTTTTTCGATGCGCTGCATGCGGTGTTTTTTGAACGTCATCGGGCCTCTGGCGCGGGGGTGAAAAGCCTGCGCCCGCATGCGGGGGGGGCGCCAGAAGCGAGCGTTGAGGTGGAACTTACCAAGGGGCATTACACGATCTTCAAGCGCTGGCTTTCGCGTCCGCAAGCGCGCATCACCGAGGCGGGCGGGCGGATCATCGCGCAAGATGATGAGGCCGAGGCATGGATTGAGGCGCTGATGCAAGATGGCGCCGGGGCTGGCGGGCTCGCCGGGCCTTCGGGTCTTGTCTGGGTGCGCCAAGGGCTGTTGGGGCTTGAACCCGAGGGCACGAGTGCAGACGAGAAACGCATCCGCGAACGCGGGCTCAACACCCGGCGCGATTTGCTCTCGTCCGTCGCGGGCGAGATTGAGGCGATGACCGGCGGGCGGCGCATGGATGCCGTCGTGGCGCGGGTGGTTGAAGACCTCGCCCCCTTGGTTACTGCGACCGGCAAGCCGAAATCTGGCGGCGCTTGGGCGACAGCCTTGGCGGAGGTGGAGAGTTTGGCCAAAGAAATCGCCGAGTTGCGCCCCAAAGCCGAGCGTCTTTCCGGCGATTTGGCGCGGCGTGGTGAGGTGCAACGGCAGATCGCTCGGCTCACCGACCCGGCGGAAGCGGAGGCCCGCACGGAAGCGGTGAAGGCTGCGAAAGCCGCCTATGAGGCCGCGCAGGCCCATGCGGCGCAACTGGCCCAAAGTGAGACCGCCCTGCGCCTTGCGCAAAACGAGGAAGCGGCGGCAAACGGAGAGATTTCGCGTCTGACCCAGCTTCAAGCGCGGCTCAAAGATTTGGCGCAAGCGCGCGACGCGGCAGAGACAAAGGCCGAAGCGGCGCGCCAAAGGGCCGAAGACCTTGCGGGGCGCGAAGGGGCCGCGCGGCAAAAGGCGGAGACCACCGGACAAGCCTTGCGGGATTTGCGCGCGCGTCTTGGTGCCGCGCAAAAGGCGCAGCTTGCCCGCGCGGCCGCGGCGCGCGCCGAGGCGCTGTCAAGCCAAGTCAAACGTGCCGAGAGCCTGCAACAAGAGGCCGAGCAGATCACCGCGAAATTGGGGTTGATGCGCATTTCGCCCAAAGCGCTGCAAGCGGCGGAAGAGGCGCAAGCGGCGCTGGATCGGTTGACGGTGCAGGCCGAATTGCAAGCGGTGCAAATTACCGCCCACCCCACGGGCGGGGGCCAAGCGCTGCTGGAGGGCGTGCCTTTGGGGCCGGGGCCGCATCCGGTGCTTGCGGCCTGCGAGATCACCTTGCCGGGCTTTGGCAGCCTGCATCTGGACCCCGGCGCCAAGCGCGGCGCGGAAACCGCGCAAAGGTTGGATCAGGCGCGGGGCGCACGCGATGCGGCGCTGGCCGCTTGTGGGGCAGAAAGCCTGTCCGACGCGCGCCACTTGCTGAACGAGGCGCAGCGGCTGCGCGAGGCGCTCAAGCAAATCACGGCCAGTTTGGCCGATGTCGCGCCCAAAGGGGCGGAATCTTTGCGCGCCGATCTGGCCCGCGCACAGGCGGAGGCCACGCAGGCACCGCAACAGGGGGCGGAGGAAGATATTCCCGGGCTGGAAGTGGCCCTTGCCCAAGCCGACGAAGCGGCGAGCACGGCGCAAGCCGAGGCCCGCACGGCGCAAGACCTCGCCAGCACCGCGCGCGAGGCGCGGGCCGGGGCGGAGGCCGCGCGGCTGGCCCAAAAGCAAGCGCATGAGGCGGCGCAACAAGAGGCGGGCGATCCGCAAGCTCTGGCCGAACGGCTTGCGGTTCTGCGGGCGGAGCTGCCGAAACGCGCGCAAGCCACAGCGGAAAAGGCGCAAGCGCATCAGCTCCTTACCGCCGCCGCCCCCGATCTTGCGACCGCCGAGGCACGGCTTGCCCGTGCCACCAGCGCGGCCGAACAAGCGCGCCACGAGATTGAGGAAGGCCGCCGCCATCTGGCCGAACTCGACACCCGCATCAGCGTTTTGGCTGAAGAAGGGATTGAGGAGCGCTTGGCCGATCTGGAAGGCCGTCACCAAGAGGCCGAGGCCCGCGCGGGGCGTTACGAGGGCGAGGTGAAAGCGCTGACCCGGCTGCGCGTGGCGCTTGAGGCTGCCCGCAGTGCCGCGCGGGAGGCCTATTTTGAGCCGGTGATGCGCGAGTTGAAGCCGCTTCTGTCGATCCTGCATCCGGGGGCAGAGATCGAGATTGATGATCAAACGCTGCTGCCCGCGATTTTGACCCGCGAGGGGGAGGCGGAATCGCTCGGCATTCTCTCAGGTGGCACGCGCGAGCAATTGGCGATCCTGACCCGGCTCGCTTTCGCGCGGCTTTTTGCGCAGGCGGGGCACCCCGTGCCGGTGATTTTGGACGATGCTTTGGTGATGAGCGATGATGACCGGATCGAGGCGATGTTCACCGCGCTGCACCGGGTGGCGCGCGATCAGCAGATCATCGTCTTTACCTGCCGCCAACGCGCCTTTGCCCAATTGGGCGGGGCGAAAGCGCAAGTGACGGTTGAGGCGCTTTGAAAAAGGCGCGGCCCGAGGGTTCCCCCCCCCGGGCCGACCTGTTTAGCCTTTCAACGCGGCCGCATGATGGGCGATGTGATCGCCGATGAAGCTTGCGATGAAATAATAGCTGTGGTCATAGCCCGGCTGGCGGCGCAGCGTCAGCGGATGGCCCAGACGCTCGGCCTCGGCAGCAAAGATCTCGGGCTTAAGCTGATTTTCCAAGAACGGGTCCGCCTCGCCTTGGTCAATCAGCACCGGAAGCCGCTCGGAAGCGCCCGCCAAAAGCGCGGTCGCATCCCATTCGGCCCACGTGGCGCGATCTTCGCCCAAATAGGCGGTGAAGGCTTTTTCGCCCCACGGCACCTGAGTGGGCGCCAAAATCGGCGAAAAGGCCGAGACGGCGGCATAACGACCGGGGTTTTTCAGCGCGATCGTGAGCGCGCCGTGGCCCCCCATCGAATGCCCCATGATCGAGCGTTTGTCCGAGGCCGGGAACTCCGCCTCGATCAGTTTGGGCAGTTCCTTGGTGATGTAATCATACATCTTGAAGTGCTGCGCCCAGGGGCCTTGCGTGGCGTTGAGGTAGAACCCCGCGCCTTGGCCCAGATCATAAGCCTCATCATCGGCCACATCCGCGCCACGGGGCGAGGTATCGGGTGCCACCAAAATCACCCCATGCTGGGCGGCAAATTGTTGCGCGCCCGCTTTGGTGATGAAGTTTTGCTCGTTACAGGTCAGCCCCGACAGCCAATAGATCACCGGCAGCCGCTCCCCCGCCGCATGGGCGGGGGTAAAAACGGCAAAGCTCATCTCACAGCCCAGCACCTCGGATGCGTGCTTCCAGACCGTTTGCGCGCCGCCAAAACAGGCGTGCGATTCAAGCCGTTCCATCTGCGCAGCCTCAGAACTTGATGACCGAACGGATCGACTTGCCTTCATGCATCAGATCGAAGGCGGTGTTGATCTCGTCAAGCGGCATGGTGTGGGTGACGAAGGGGGCCAGTTCAATCTCGCCCTTCATCGCATCTTCGACCATGCCCGGTAGTTGCGTGCGGCCCTTCACCCCGCCAAAGGCGGTGCCCATCCATTTGCGGCCCGTGACCAGTTGGAACGGACGGGTGGAGATTTCTTGCCCCGCCCCGGCCACGCCGATGATCACCGATTGGCCCCAGCCGCGATGCGCACATTCGAGCGCCGCGCGCATCACGTTCACATTGCCGATGCATTCAAAGCTGTGGTCCACGCCCCAGCCGGTCATTTCCACAATCACTTGCTGGATCGGCTTGTCATAGTCTTTCGGGTTTACGCAATCGGTGGCGCCGAATTGCTTGGCCAGTTCGAACTTCTCGGGGTTGGTGTCGATGGCGATGATCCGGCCCGCTTTCGCTTGGCGCGCGCCTTGGATCACGGCCAGACCAATGCCGCCCAAGCCAAAGACGGCGACGCTGTCGCCCGCTTCCACTTTGGCGGTGTTGTGGACCGCGCCAATCCCCGTGGTCACGCCGCAGCCCAACAGGCAGACATGTTCGTGGTTGGCGTGTTCGTTGATTTTGGCCAAGGAGACCTCGGCCACAACGGTGTATTCCGAGAAGGTCGAGCAGCCCATGTAGTGGTAGATCGGCTCGCCATTGTAGGAAAAGCGGGTGGTGCCATCGGGCATCAGGCCCTTGCCTTGGGTGGCGCGCACGGCGACGCAGAGGTTGGTTTTGCCCGATTTGCAGAATTCGCATTCGCCGCATTCGGCGGTGTAAAGCGGAATGACGTGATCGCCGGGTTTCACCGAGGTGACACCTTCGCCGACCTCAACCACGACGCCCGCGCCTTCATGGCCCAAAACGGCGGGGAAGACACCTTCCGGGTCATCGCCAGAGAGGGTGAAGGCATCGGTGTGGCACACGCCCGTGTCGGTGATGCGGATCAGCACTTCACCCTTTTGCGGCGGGGCAACGTCGATTTCGACGATTTCAAGCGGTTTGCCGGGGGCAAAGGCAACGGCGGCACGAGATTTCATGAGGGGCTCCCTTCGGGTTACTTGAGATAGCTGCGCACAAGCGCCAGCAGTTCCTTGGTTTTCGCGCCCCCATCTCCCTCGGGGGCGCCGAATTCATCGCGGATATGGGCTTCCAGCACTTCGGCCATCAGCCCATTCATCGCGCCACGGGTGGCGGCGATTTGCTGCAAAATCGGCGCGCAGGGGGCGCCGCTTTCCAACGCACGTTCCAGCGCCTCACATTGGCCTTTGATCCGGCGCACCCGCGCAAGAATGCGTTTCTTGTCGTCCGGATTGTTGGGCATGAGGGGCTCCCGTGTCGTATACTCGGGTATAGTATATTTTCAAGCGGTCAGCGCAACCGGAAAATACCGAAAGCCTAGCAGAGGCGGAGAAGGGCGCCGCACCCCAGAGGGTGAGGGATGCGGTTCTTTTGCGTTTGTGAAGGCGGCACAAGGGGGGGCGGGCTCAGCCAAGCAAGATCAGATGCGAGCGCAAGATCGCGTAAATCGTCACCGCGCCAAAGGCGGCAAAGCCTGCCATCGCCCAAAGTGTGAGCCGCTTCAGTACCGGGGGCAGGGGGGCGCGCAGGCTGTCACGGCGCTTGAACGGGGCCACCGCGCCCAGCCCAAGCG
The DNA here is from genome assembly GCF_900156655.1 of Rhodobacter aestuarii. Lineage (GTDB taxonomy): Bacteria > Pseudomonadota > Alphaproteobacteria > Rhodobacterales > Rhodobacteraceae > Rhodobacter > Rhodobacter aestuarii. Next base: position 297,902 of record NZ_FTOG01000001.1, read on the forward strand.
CGAGCGCAGTTGCGCCAAAAAGCGGGATGTAGAACGCGTAGCCAATATAGCCGTATTCGCGCTGCAAGATGCAAAACGGGCAATGGTGGTTGGGGTTTTCATAGATGTAGAGCGAAATCACCGAGATGATCGCGGTCATCGCCACGGCAAAGAAACCCGCCCCCGCAAGCGCAAAGGCGCCATGCCCGCGCCCGGTTTGGACGGCATAGGCGCCTAGGCCCAGAACCAAAGCCTCGGCCCCCGCCAAAGCCCAAAGCGCAAGCGCCGGATCAACGGCGGCCATCTCATCGGAGAGCCCCGCATTCGCCGGGGTGAACAGCTTCGAGCAGCACGAGGTGATCACATCGGTCTTGAGGCCAAGGTAATAGGTCAGCTCCAGCCCGCCCGCCAAAAGCACCAAGGGCGCAATCGCCAACACCAGCGCGTATTTGGCGCGCGTCAGCGGATAGTCGCGGCCAAGCCGGTCCACATGGTCGATCACCAGCCAAACGGCGGCGGCAAAGAAGACGCTGATCTTGGCGTAAAGCGCGGGGAAGCCATAGGCGTTGACGTTGAGCGTGCCCACCGCGCACATCGCGCCAACGAACAGGGCCGCCATCCGGTCTGCGTTGAAGACAAACAGAAACAGCGCCACTGCCTCGGCCAGCATCACCATGGCAAACAGGGTCGAGATGAGTTCGGTGCGCCGCTCCATCACCAATTGTGCGCGGCTGCCAGAGGCCAGATCCCACTGCCGCAACACGCGTTGCCCAAACCACGCCGCGCCCAAGGCCACCAAAATGGCAAGGGCAGAGACCAAGAGCAGCGTCAGGATGGGCGTGCGGAAGATCATCCCCGCACCTCGACCACTTTGCCATCGCGCATTTCAACGACCGCGGTCACGGCACTGGCGGCGATGATCCGCGGGTCATGGCTTGTCAGGATCACGGTTTTGCCCTCATCCCGCAGCCCAGCGACAATATCCAAAAACCGATGCGTGAGCGCGGTATCAAGGTTGGCGGTTGGCTCATCGGCAATCAGCACCGGGGCATCGTTGACCAAGGCGCGCGCAATCGCGGCGCGCTGCGTTTCGCCGCCCGACAGCACCTCAACCGGCATCAAGGCTTTCTCGGCCAGCCCCAAAGCCTCAAGCCGCATCATCGCGCGGGCTTGCACGGTTTTTGGCTCTTCGCCCAAGGGGGCGGCGGGCAGCATCACATTATCCAACACGCTCAAGCCGCGAATGAGGTTGAAGCGCTGGAACACAAACCCAAATTTCACGCGTCGCAACTCGGTCAAGAACCGCTCGGGCAGGCCCGAGACCGGCTCCCCATCAAGCGTGATCCGCCCGGTGGTGGGGCGTGCCATGCAGCCCACAAGGCTCAACAGCGTGGTCTTGCCCGAGCCTGAAGGGCCCATGAACACCGTCACCCCCTCGCGCGCGATATCAAGCGTGACGCTGCGCAGCGCGGCCACCTCATTCGGGCGGCCCTCGTTATAGGTTTTGGAGACATCGGAGAGAGAGATCATCGCATCACCGCATCGGGGTCGGCACTCGCCGCGCGCCACACCGGCACCACGGTCGCGGCGGCATAGGGAAGCACGGTCAAAAGGAAAAGCGTCACCAATTGCGAGCCGTCAATCACCGGGGCAAGCGCAAAGTCCGGGTAGATCACCGCCCAGCCCTTCAGCACCGGGGCAAAAAGCGGCGCGCCAAACCAAAACACATGCGCATAGGCGGCCACCGCGCCCAACAAAAACGCGCCGACCGAGACAAGCCCGCCTTCCCAAAGCTTCATCGCAATCACATCGCGCGTATCCCAGCCGATGGCTTTCAAAATGCCAATCTCGCGCGCTTCTTCGGCCGAGAGTCCCGAGGCTTTATCGGCGGCAAAAATCGCAAAAGCGAGCATCGCCATCGCGCCAAGGGCGACCATAAGCCCCTCGCGCCAATCAAACAGCTTCATATAGGTGCGGGCAATATCATCGCGGCTGACAAAGCGTTCATCGGGCATCAGGCTCGTGGCTTTGTCGATGATCGTGGCAAGCTCATTGGCGTTGCGCACCCGCGCGGCGATATCGGTATAAACCCCTTCGGGGACCGAGAAGAAGGCGCGGAAATCAGCCTCGTTCATCAACAAGAGATCGGCGGTCAAAAGCGCGGAATCGCTGCTGTAGATCTGTGCAATATCAAAGCGGTTCAGATCGCCCTGCTTGCGGCTTAGGAACAGCGGCGCCCCCTCCCAATCGAGCCCGCGCGCGCGGGGAATACCCTCGCCCACAATCACCTGACCAGGCGCAGGCATCTGCCCGCCATCGGGCACCATCACCGTGTAATTCGCGCCGCTAACCCGATCATAATAATAGCCCCAAAGTCGCCCACGCACCTTGGAGACACCGCGAATGCTTTCGAGCTCCGCAATCCGGTCTTCAGAGATCATCCCCTGACGGCCAAGGCTAAGGTGCTGCACAATCAAATCGGGCACACCTTCCAAAGCCGCGCTCGCCTCATGCCGCAGCGCCGAAGCGAAGAACATGGCTGAGGCAAGCAAAAACACCACAAGCGAGAACACGCCCACAAGGGCAAGGTTCTTCACCTTGCGCCGCGCCAAAGCGGCGAGCGTGTAATCGGCCAGCGCGCGCTGGCGGCGCAGCGCTTTCATTGCGTGACCTCCTGCGGCGCAAATCCAAGTTTGGCCGTGCCCCAAGGGCCGGCGGGCGGCACAAAAGAGCCTGAGGGGAAATGCTCAAAACTGCCCGGCGCATCTTGGAAGGCCGAGGCATTATCGGCCAGCGCCGGGTGGCGGGTGTAGCGCGCCTCGGTGAAAAGCGCCAAATCGCTAAGGCCCAAATCGCGCACAAGCGCGCGGTTGGCGGCGATCCGGGCCGCTTCGCGTGGCGCGGTGGCCAGCGCATGCACCGCCTGCGCGGCTCCCAAGGCGAGCAAAAGGCCAAGCGCCGTGAAGACCGGGGTCAAGGGGCGGCGGTAAGGGCGCGGTTGGCTCACTCGAATGCGCCTTCATCGAGCTTGAAGGGCAGATCGGGCGTGACCTCGTCAAAACTCAAAAGCCGCTGGCCCTTATGGTCGGCCATGAAATCCGTGGCATCCGCCTCCGAAGCAAGCGGCACAAATTCATGCCCCATGGGCCCGAGCACATCTGAGCCCACGGCATAAACCGCTTCGCGCGCATCGACGAGGGCAACCTCGTAATAATCGCTCACCCCCATGCCGGTGATTTGGTCGCGCGTGCGGCCCGTGGCGTATTTGCCGGGGTCATGCAGGAATTTGAAGAAATCCTTCGCGCCATCAAAATGGACCGCTTCGCCATCGGCAAATTGGATCGTGGCCACCCAATCGGGGTAGCGCGCCACAAACATCCCGCAAACGGGGCAGGTGTCGCGCGGGCCGGGCGGCGGCAGGTCGATCGCGGTGGCTTTGGCGCGCGCGGCACGCGGCGCAAGGGGCAGGGCGGATGCACCCAAAAGCAGCGCCAAAGTGGTGCGGCGGTTCGGGCGAGAGATGGTGCACATACGCGTTCCTCCTGAACCGGCCACGCCCTCGCAGGCGCGGCCAGCCATGTGATGGTGTTAGTTGCCCGAGGGCATTTCCATGCCCATCTGCTTGCGTTTTTCGCCGCGCCGCTTGCGGATGGCGAGCGTGTCTTTCGCCATATCCAAATAGGCCAAAGTCAGCGCTTCTTCAAAAGTGGCGGTCTTCGCGCCTTTGCTCGCCGCCTCCTCGGCCTTGGCCGCATCGGCATAGGCCCATTTGGAGACCGCCGTCATCGTGCCGGGTTTGGCCGGGTCGATCACATAGGTCATGGCGGCGGTATCGGCGAGCGGTTTCACCTCGCCCTCGGCCCCGGCATCGCCCGCATAAATCGCCTTCGGCCCGGCATCCATATTGAGCGAAAGCGAGATCGCCGCGCAATGCAGCGAGCAGGTGCCATCCACCGTGTCATTGCCATAAACGATCAGGTGGCGGCTGTGCGAATACATCTGCCGCATCATCCCGCAATAGGGGCAGCGCGGGTATTTTGCGAATTCGTCGTTCAGCGGATCGGTGTCGTGTTTCAAAAACCGGGTGAGCCCGTTTTCATCGGTCCATTGCATCGGGCTGACGGGCTTTTCGCCGGGGCTCATCGCCATTTCGGCATGCGCGGCGGCGGCCCCGAGGCTCGCAAAGGCGGCACCGGTGGTGGTGGTCAAAAGAAAATCGCGACGGTTCATGGAAATCTCCAAAATTTGGCTGAAAAGCGCCCAAGGGCGCAGGGTCTGGCTGAGACAAGAAAGCCTTTGCTGCACCGGCATCGCGGGACGCTGCGCACCGGTGCAAAGGGCCTTACGCGGCCGGTGGTGCGCGGATCAGGCCAGAGCGGCGCGGTGCCGCGATAATGTCGAAGGGTATAAAAAGTACAGGTTCTGCAACGGCTTGCAGCGTGAAATTGGGTGTGGGGGCGGTGGCGCCCGTAGGGGCATCAAAGCTGCACACTCCCGCGCTGGAACAAACCGCGCAATCGCCGTGGCTGGTTGGGCTGGGCAGGCTTTGGCCCGGTGCGGTGACCATCTTGCCGGTGGCGGGGTCGTAAAGCGCGATCCCTTCGCCGGTGCAGATTTGCAAGAACCCCAGCCGTTCGCCGGGCGTGACCGAGCCCATCGCATGAACCGCAGAGGCGCCCAGATGTTCGGCAAAGAACACCACCTGCACCAGCATCGCCAAAACCGCGAGCGCGCGCAGCACAGGGCTGCGAGACGGGCGCGAGGGGGCAGGGCGGGCAGATCTCAAAGGGGCGGTCTTTCCGGGTGGCACGGTTTCGCGGCAGGTTCACCGCAGTTGGTTAAAAAAGCAACACCCTTCGCGGGACTTGCGGCGCGAAGCTGCGACATTTTCACCGCGCTAGCCGCTGCGTCCGCGCCTTTCCTTGACCGAAATCAAATCCGCCCCTCTGGCATGCGGGCGCGGCGCAGGCTAGAGCAGGGGCAGGAGACCCCCATGACACCCAGTTCCACCGCCGCATTTGCTGGTTTTCGTCTTGGCCTTGGCCTGATTTTGGCAATTGGCGCGCAAAACGCCTTTGTGCTGCGCCAAGGGCTGCGGCGCGAGCATGTCTTTGCGGTGGCGCTGTTTTGTGCCGCCTCGGACGCGCTTTTGATCGCGCTCGGCGTTTCTGGCATGGGGACGCTGTCGAACCTCGCGCCTTGGGTGGCGGAGGCTTTGCGCTGGGGCGGCGTGGCCTTTCTCACTTGGTACGGGATGCGCGCAGCACTGGCCGCATGGCGCGGTGGGGAACGACTTGAGGCAGGCGCGGGCGCGGCGCCCACGTTGCGCAGCGTGATGGTAACGGTCGCCGCACTCACTTGGGCGAACCCGCATGTTTGGCTTGATACGGTGGTGCTTTTGGGCGCGGTTTCGGCGCAGTTTCCGGGGCAGGGCTTGGCCTTTGGCGCGGGGGCGGTTTGCGCCTCTTTCATCTTCTTTTTTGCGCTCGCTTATGGGGCGCGGTTGCTCGCCCCGCTCTTTGCCAAACCTATCGCTTGGCGGGTGCTTGATGCGCTTGTCGCGCTTATCATGTTTTCGGTGGCGCTGAAGCTCGCGCTTTCGCCGCTGTAACGGGCACAATCGCGCACTTGCCAAGTGCCGGGCCGCGCCGCAGAAAGAGCCATGACTTCTGCCCCTGCCGCCCCCGAAAAAAACGCCATGAAACCCGCAGCCAAACCTGCCCAAGACCGCCCGCTTGCCGGGCTTTTGTGGATGCTGGGCACCACGCTCAGCTTCACGGCTGTCAATGTGATCGTGCATTACCTCGGCTCCAACCTGCCCGCGACGCAAACCTCTTTTGTACGGTTCGCTTGGGGCTGGGTCTTTGTGGCCCCGGCGCTTTGGCATATTTTGCACATGAAGCTCTCGCCCAAGGTCTGGGGGCTCTTTGGCCTGCGCGGCCTGTTGCAGGCGATTGCGGTTTTGATGTGGTTTTACGCGATGGCGCGCATTCCGATCGCAGATGTTACGGCGATTGGCTATCTCAACCCGATTGTGGTGAGCCTTGGCGGCGCGTTGTTGCTCGGCGAGGGCTTTGCCTGGCGGCGTGGCGTGGCTGTGGTGGTGGCGCTCATCGGGGCGCTGGTGATCTTGCGACCCGGCATGCGCGCGATTGAGCCGGGCCATGTGGCGCAGCTTGGCGCGGCCTTCTTCTTTGGCCTCTCCTATCTGATGATGAAGCGGCTTTCGGGCCTAGCCCCCGCTACGGTGGTGGTGGCGCTGATGACGGTGGTGGTCACGCTCTGCCTCGCGCCGCTCGCCGTGCTCAATTGGCAGCCGATGACATGGTCGGAAAACCTTTGGCTCGGCGCGACCGCGCTCTTTGCGACGCTTGGGCATTATTGCATGACCCGCGCCTTTGCTTGCGCGCCGGTCACGGTCACGCAGCCAGTGGTGTTCTTGCAACTCGTTTGGGCCTCAAGCGCGGGCTATGTGCTCTTTGGCGAGGCGCTTGATCCGTTCGTTTTCTTGGGCGCAGCGATGATCGTGGGCGCGGTGAGCTATATGGCGTGGCGCGAAGCGGTGATGAAGCGGCGTAAGGCCGCCCAGCAAAGCTAAAGAAAAGGCCCCTCGCAAGGGGCCTTTGTTTTTTGCTCTTGGGTTTGGCTTATTCCGCCGCCTGTGCGCCGCGCGGATCAATCAGCCGCCCAATCACCCCCTCGCGGGTGATTTTGCGGCCATCGCTCAGCGCCACGGCGGGCACATGGCGCAACAATTCCATGATCTCGATCACCGGCAGCGACGGGTCGACCGGCGCGCCCTCCGCGGTGCCGGGCTCGGCCACATCGCCCGCAGTCAGCACACCGAGCGGGTTCATATGCGCCACGAAATCCTCGACATAATCATTGACCGGATTGGCGATGATGTCGCGCGCGGTGCCGCATTGCACGATCCGCCCGCCCTCCATCAAAGCGATCCGGTTGCCGATCTTGAAGGCCTCATCAAGGTCGTGAGACACAAAAACGATGGTGCGTTTGAGCGTGGATTGCAGCTCCAAGAGTTCATCTTGCAGCTTTGCGCGAATGAGCGGATCAAGCGCCGAGAAGGGTTCATCCATCAACAAAATCGGTGCTTCGGTCGCAAAGGCGCGGGCCAAGCCTACCCGCTGCTGCATCCCGCCCGAAAGCTCGCCCACTTTGCGGTCTGCCCAGTCTTCCAAATGGACAAGCTGCAATTGCGCATCCACCCGGTCGCGCCGCTCGGCCTTGGACATGCCGCCAAGCTCAAGCCCAAGGCCCACGTTTTCACGCACGGTGCGCCACGGCAGCAGGCCAAATTGCTGAAACACCATCGCCACACGGCTCAGCCGGATGCGGCGCAGAGTTTGCGCATCGGCATGTGTGACCTCAACCAGCCCATTGCCGTCACACACCTCCACCTTGCCACGGCAGACCGGGTTGAGCCCGTTCACCGCGCGCAAAAGCGTGGATTTGCCCGAGCCCGAAAGCCCCATCAGCACCAAAATCTCGCCCTCGGCCACATCAAGCGAGCAGTTATGCACGCCCAAGACTTGGCCGGTTTGCGTTTGGATTTCGCCGCGCGACTGGCCCGCATCCATCAAGGGCAAAGCCCGCGCGGGATGATCGCCAAAAACGATCGAGACATTGTCAAACCGCACCGCAACGCCTGCGGTTTTGGCGGGGGTCATTTCCATGTTCATTTCTTGCCCCCCATGCGCAGCATCCGGTCAAGGATGATGGCCACCACGACGATGATCATCCCCGCTTCAAAGCCAAGCGCGGTATTGACCGAGTTGAGCGCGCGCACCACCGGCACCCCAAGCCCGTTCGCACCCACAAGTGCGGCAATCACCACCATCGACAGCGACAGCATGATCGTTTGGTTGAGCCCCGCCATGATCTGCGGCAGCGCATAGGGAAGCTCGACCTTCCACAACACTTGGCGCGGCGTGGCACCAAAAGCGCGCGCAGCCTCCAAAAGCGCTTGCGGCGTGGTGGAGACACCAAGATGCGTAAGCCGGATCGGTGCAGGCAGCACAAAGATCACGGTCGAGATCAGCCCCGGCACCATGCCGATGCCAAAAAACACAATGGCAGGAATAAGATAGACGAAGGTGGGCAGGGTTTGCATCAGGTCCAGCACCGGCTGCATCGCCATGTAAAGGCGCGGGCGATGCGCTGCCGCAATCCCAATCGGCACGCCAACAGCCATGCACACCACACAGGCGGAAAGCACGAGCGTGAGGCTTTCCATCGTGGGCTTCCAATAGCCTTGGTTGAGGATGTAGAGGAACCCGGCCAGAACCAACAAAACCATTTGCCACTTGCGCTGGGTGACCCATGTCAGCGCGCAAAACAGCGCGACGATCACCAGCGGTGGCGGCGTTTGAAGCAGCCACAAGATCCCGTCGATCAGGGCCTGCATCAGTGCGGAAAGCATATCGAAGAAGCCCGAGGCATTCTCCTTGAACCAGTCGAAGACGTGTTTTGCCGTCTTGCCGACCGGAAGTTTGTGGTCCGTCAGCCACTCCATGTGGGGGGAGCTCCTTGCTCTGGTGCCGTTCCCCGGGGGCTTCGGGGAACGGCTTTGTCTCTTGGCGCTTAGTTCAGCGCTTCGGTCACGGCGGCCAGCGCATCGCCACCATCTTTGGTGGTCACGCCGTCAAGCCACGGGCCCAGCACATCCGGGTGCGCCGACAGCCACGCTTTGGCGGCCTCATTCGGGTCTTCGCCATCATTGAGGATCGCGCCCATGATTTCATTTTCCATCGCGAGCGAAAACTCAAGGTTTTCCAAAAGTTTGCCAACATTCGGGCATTCGGCCACATAGCCCGCGCGCACGTTGGTCGCGACTTCGGCCCCGCCAAAGTTCGGGCCAAAGAAATCATCCCCGCCCGCCAGATAGGTCATGTCGAAATTGGCGTTCATCGGATGCGGTTCCCAGCCAAGGAAGATCACCGGCTTGCCCGCTTTATCGGCGCGCTCGACCTGCGCGAGCATCCCTTGTTCGGAGCTTTCCACCACTTCAAAGCCCTCAAGGCCAAAAGCATTGGCGGTGATCATATCCATGATCAGACGGTTGCCATCGTTGCCGGGCTCAATGCCGTAAATCTGGCCATCCAGATCGTCTTTATGCGCGGCGATATCGGCAAAATCCTTGATCCCGAGCGCGGCGCCAGCGGCATTGGTGGCCAGCGTATACTTCGCGCCAACAAGGTTGGTGCGCACTGTTTCAACGCTGCCATCTTCGCGATAGGGGGCAATATCGGCCTCCATCGTCGGCATCCAGTTGCCCAAGAACACATCCACATCGCCACCCGAAAGCGCGGTGTAGGTGACCGGCACCGAGAGCAGTTTCACATCGGTTTCATAGCCAAGCGCATCAAGCACGGTGACGGTGGCGGCGGTGGTCGCGGTGATGTCGGTCCAGCCCACATCCGAAAATACGACCTTGCCGCAATCGGCAGAGGCGGGCAGCGCGAGCGTCAGGCTTGCCGCACCAGCAAGAAGGACAGAGCGAAGTGTCATCAGAGTCTCCCATGTGTTGCCCGGTTCCGGGTCAGACGTTTTTTGTTGATTGACGAGTCAATAAACTTTCAGGTAGCTCCAGAATGCAAGAGATTTCTTTGACGGAGTCGCAAAACACATGCCGAAGCTTGGGGCAGAGCCTATTCGACGGGCAGCCTTGGTGAAAGCCACGATTGAAACCGTGGGGGAGGCCGGGTCGCTGGAGGTGACGGTCGCGCAAATCGCGCGGCGCGCGGGCATGTCTTCGGCCTTGGCGCATCATTACTTCGGCTCAAAAGAGCAAATCTTTCTGGCAGCCATGCGCGCGATTCTGACCCTTTACGGGGCCGAGGTGCGCGGCGCATTGGCCACCGCCGACACGCCCGAAAGCCGCTTACGCGCGATTGTGGCGGGTTCTTTTGCGCAGGGCAGCTTTCGGCGCGAAACGATCTCGGCTTGGCTCAACTTCTATGTGCTCGCGCAAACCAACCCGCAGGCGCATCGGCTCTTGCGGATCTATCAGCGCCGGCTGCGCTCGAACCTGCGGCACGAATTGCGCCCGTTGGTGGGTGCGCGTGCGCAAGCCGTGGCGCGTGGCTTGGGGGCTATGATCGACGGCGTCTATATTCGTGCAGCGCTGGCTGACGATGCGCCAGACCGAGACTACGCCCTTGATATCGTGAATGAATATATCGACCGTGAACTGGAGGGGACGCCATGAAGGCCCAACCGAAAGCCAGCCATTTCATTGATGGCAAATGGCATGAAGACAGCGCAGGCGAGGTGATCGAGGTCACCTATCCCGGCACGGGCGAGGTGATTGCGCGGCTGCATGCGGCCACGCCCGCCGTGGTGGATGCGGCGATCGCTTCGGCAGAACGTGCGCAAAAAGACTGGGCGCGGATGCAGCCGGTGGAACGGGGCCGCATTTTGCGCCGCGCGGTGGACATCATCCGCGACCGGGGGGCGGAGCTTGCGCATCTTGAAACGCTCGACACTGGCAAGCCGATCCAAGAGACCGAAGTGGCCGATTGGCCTTCGGGTGCCGATGCGTTGGAATATTTCGCCGGGCTTGCGCCGACGCTAACGGGCGAGACCATCCCCTTGGGCGGCGATTTTGCCTATACGATCCGCGAGCCTTTGGGGGTTTGCGTGGGCATTGGCGCGTGGAACTACCCTAGCCAAATTGCCTGCTGGAAGGCGGCGCCTGCGCTTTCGACCGGCAATGCGATGGTGTTCAAACCCTCCGAAATCACGCCCTTGGGGGCGCTGAAACTGGCCGAGATTTTCATTGAGGCGGGCATGCCTGCGGGCGTGTTCAACGTGGTGCAGGGGCGCGGGGCCGTGGGCGCGGCGCTTTCAACTGATCCGCGCGTCGCCAAGGTTTCGCTCACCGGCTCTGTGCCGACAGGCGAAAAGGTCTATGCCGCCGCCGCTGCGGGCATGAAGCATGTGACGATGGAATTGGGCGGCAAGTCGCCGCTGATCATTTTCGACGATGCGGATCTCGAAAGTGCGATTGGCGCGGCGATGCTGGCGAACTTCTATTCCTCGGGCCAAATCTGTTCGAACGGCACCCGCGTCTTTGTGCAAAAGGGCATCAAAGAGCGGTTCCTCGCGCGGTTGGCAGAGCGCACCGGCACGATTATCGCGGGCGACCCGCTCGATCCGGCCACGCAATTTGGCCCACTGATCACCGCGGACCAGCATGTGAAGGTGATGTCTTACATCGCCAAGGGCAAGGAAGAGGGCGCACGGCTTATTTGCGGCGGCGCGACAGGCAATGAAGGCGCGCTGTTTGTGCAGCCCACGGTCTTTGCGGATGTTACGGATAGCATGACCATCGCGCGCGAAGAGATTTTTGGCCCGGTGATGGCGGTGCTTGATTTTGAGACCGAGGAAGAGGCGATCGCGCGCGCCAATGACACGCAATTTGGCCTCGCCGCCGGGGTCTTCACCGCAGACCTCGCACGCGGGCATCGGGTGATTGGCCAATTGGAGGCGGGCACCTGCTGGATCAACACCTATAACCTGACCCCGGTCGAAATGCCCTTTGGCGCGGTCAAAGCTTCGGGCCTTGGGCGCGAAAACTCGAAAGCCGCGATCGAGCACTACACGCAGGTGAAGTCGGTCTATGTCGGCATGGGCCCGGTCGATAGCCCCTATTGAGCCAACCGCCGGGGGCTTTGCCCCCGGACCCCCAGGATATTTGTCGCAAGATGAAAGAGCACGATATGGAAGCGGATTATGTGATCGTTGGGGCGGGCTCGGGCGGCTCGGCGCTGGCCTATCGGCTCTCGGAAGCGGGCAAGAAAGTGGTGATCATCGAACATGGCGGCTCTGACTGGGGGCCGTTCATCCAGATGCCTGCGGCTTTGTCTTATCCGATGAATATGGGGCTTTATGATTGGGGCATGTCCACCGAGCCTGAGCCGCATCTGGGTAACCGCCGCTTGGTCACGCCGCGCGGCAAGGTGATTGGCGGCTCCTCTTCGATCAATGGCATGGTCTATGTGCGCGGCCATGCGCGCGACTTTGACCATTGGGCGGAGCAGGGCGCAAGCGGCTGGTCCTATGCCGATGTGCTGCCCTATTTCAAACGGCAAGAAAACTGGCATGGCGAGGATGATGGCGCCGATGCGGCGTGGCGCGGTCATCAAGGCCCGCTGCATGTGACCCGTGGGCCCCGTGAAAACGTGCTCTTTGAGCATTTCATCCAAGCGGGCGCGGCAGCGGGCTACCCGGTGACGATGGATTATAACGGCGCGCAGCAAGAAGGCTTCGGCCCGATGGAGGCCACCATCTGGCAAGGGCGGCGCTGGTCCACCGCCAATGCCTATCTGCGCCCCGCGCGCAAAAACGGCAACCTGAAGATCGTGCGTGGTCTTGCGCGCAAAGTGGTGATTGAAAATGGCCGCGCTGTCGGCGTGGAATATGAGCGCAAGGGCGAGGTGAAGGTCTTGCGCGCGCGGGCCGAGGTGGTGCTGGCAGCCTCGTCGCTCAATACGCCCAAGCTTTTGATGCTTTCGGGCATTGGTGATGCAGAGCATCTCAAAGCGCACGGGATCGAGGTTTTGGCGCATCGCCCCGGCGTTGGGGCGAACCTACAAGACCACCTTGAAATCTATATGCAATTTGCCGCGCAAGAGCCAGTGACCTTGTTCAAATACTGGAACCTGTGGGGCAAGATCACCGTCGGGGCGCGGTGGCTTTTCACCAAAAACGGGCTTGGCGCGTCGAACCAGTTTGAAGCTTGCGGGTTCATTCGGTCGGACAAGGGCGTTGAATATCCCGATATTCAATATCACTTCCTGCCGCTTGCGGTGCGTTATGATGGCAAGGTCGCCGCAGAGGGGCATGGCTTCCAAGTGCACACCGGGCCGATGCGGTCGAAATCGCGCGGCAAGGTGACCCTGCGCAGCGCCAACCCGGCAGACAATCCGGTCATTCGCTTCAACTATATGTCTCACCCCGATGATTGGGCCGAGTTCCGCAAAGTGGTGCGGCTCACGCGCGAGATTTTTGCCCAAGCGCCGATGCAACCGCATGTGAAGCACGAAATCCAGCCCGGCACGGATCTGCAAACGGATGAGCAGATCGACAGTTTCATTCGCGACCATGCCGAAAGCGCCTATCACCCCTGTGGCACGGCGCGGATGGGCCGGGCCGATGATCCGATGGCGGTGGTGGACCCGGAGGGCCGCGTGATTGGGGTGGAGGGGTTGCGCGTCGCTGATAGCTCGATCTTCCCGCGCATCACCAATGGAAACCTCAATGGCCCCTCGATCATGGTGGGGGAAAAGGTCGCCGACCATATTCTGGGCCGTCGTTTGCCGGCGGAAAACGTCGAACCGTGGATCAACCCGAACTGGCAAACCGCGCAGCGTTAACGCTACATCTTGCGGTTGTGTTGAGTTTGGCCACAGAATTGGCTTGCGCTGGCGCGTGGGCGCGCTAGCGTCGCGCCATGGTGAAGTGGGTTTTGATAGCACTGCTGATGGCGCAGCCCGTCGCGGCTGAGGTCGTGCAAGGGCGCGCGCGGGTGATTGATGGTGACACGCTCGCCATTGGCGCGGTGCGGGTGCGGTTGCATGGCATTGACGCGCCGGAAAAGGACCAAACCTGCCAAGATCCGGCAGGGCGCGATTGGCGCTGCGGAGCGGCGGCGACGGCGGCTTTGGAGCGGATGACCGCGCGCGGCGACACCCGCTGCGAGGGGGAAGACTATGACCGCTATGATCGGCTGATTGCCGTGTGCCGTGCGGGTGGGCGCAATCTCAATGCCGCGCTGGTGGCGGAGGGCTATGCCGAGGCCTACCGTAAATATGCGCAAGATTATGTGGGTGAAGAACAGGCCGCACGCGCCGCGCAAAAGGGCATTTGGTCCGGCGCGCATCTGAACCCTGAAGCCGCGCGGCGGCAGGCGCGGAAGGGGGCAGCACAACAGCCTCCCGGCGCGTGTTTGATCAAAGGCAATATCTCGCGGTCGGGGCGGATTTTTCACACCACCGCCTCGCGCGATTATGCTGCGACGCGGATTGATCCGTCTAAAGGCGAGCGCTGGTTTTGCACCGAGGCAGAGGCTTTGGCGGCGGGCTGGCGTCCTGTGCATCGTTAAAAATGTTCGCGCTAAACCCTGGGGTGATTTGACACGGGTCAAAGTGCGCGGCGCGGGCTGCCCCTAGGCTTTCCTCATAAACACAAGGGAAGGGGAGCCCAATGTCCAACACGCCGCATACGCTTGGCGAAGATTTTCCGTATGAAATTGATAAGGTCCACAGTTTGAAAGTGGTCAACATCCACTTTGCAAAACTGCTGGAAGACTATGACCAGGTGAACGACAAAGTGCATCGGGCGGAAACGAATGTGGAACCGCTGGAGCATTTTGCCGAAGTCCATCTACGCAAACAGCGCGCGCATATCAAGGACGAAATCGCCTATATGCTGCATCATTCCTGAGCCTGTGAAACCGCCTGAAGCCCCGGTTTCCCGGGGCTTTTTTTGTTTTAGGCCCGAAGCCCCGGTGCTTCGGGGCGTCTTCTCTCAGGCGATATCATAGGGCAGCAGGCCGCGCCGGTTTGGGTCCACCCGTAGGCGGCGTTCCAGCGGCGGGACAGAGCGTTGATGGCAATCGCGCCGCTCGCAAATCCGGCACGAAATCCCAATCGGCTGATAGGCGCGCGGGTTCGTCAGCTCCATATCATCGGCATAAACCAGCCCGCGCGCGTGGCTCACCTCGCAACCCAAGCAAATCGCGTAGCGGCGCACCGGGGCGGTGAAACTGCCCCCGGTTTTAGAGACATCGCGCGCAAGGCACAGATAGCGCACGCCATCGGGCGTTTCGGCCAATTGGCGCAAGAACTTGGTTGGCGTTTCAAAGGCTTGGTGCACGTTCCACAGCGGGCAGGCGCCGCCAAAACGGGCAAATTGCAACCGCGTGGCGGAGTGGCGCTTGGTGATCGTGCCCGCCTGATCTACCCGGACGAAAAAGAACGGAATCCCCTTTGCACCGGGGCGCTGCAGGGTGGAAAGGCGGTGCGCCACCTGTTCGATGCTCGCGCCAAACATATCGGCGAGCCGCTCCAGATCGTGCCGGGTTTCCTGCGCGGCCTCAAGGAAGGCGCGATAGGGCAAGAGCGCCGCGCCCGCGAAATAATTGGCAAGCCCGATCTTGGCGATCTGGCGCGAGGTCTCGGATTGGAAGCGCGCCAAATCAAGCGTCGCCTCCAGCAGTTCGTTTTGCGTCATCAGCGCGACTTGGTGCAAAAGCTGAAACGCCTGCGTCGCGCGATTGGCATGGGCGGACAGAATGATCTTGTCGCCCGCGCGGGTGCGCAACTCAGAGATCGAGGCAAATTCCACCTCGATCCCGCGTGCGGCAAGCGCCGCAATCGCGCGGGCAATCGGGTCGCTGCGGCTGCCATTGGGGCAGGCAAAATGCTCTGCCGCGCGGTCCACCGCATCAATGTAGTTGTCGCAGTAGTGAAAGAAGTCACGCACTTCTTCCCAAGGGCTAACAACGGTTTGCGCGCCCTCGCGCCCCAAAGCTTCATCCAAAGAGGCAAGCCGCTCATGGGCTTGGCGATAGGAGCGGTGCAGTTCCAAAAAGGCTCGCGCAAGTGCAGGCGCGTTGGAGGCCGCCAGCCGCAAATCGGCCAAGGGCGGTGCGCCACCATCGGCAAAGACCGGATCGGCCAAAGCCTCGCGCATATCGCTGACCAACCGCTCGGCATCGCCTGCGGACAGTTCGGTCACATCAAGGCCAAACTCGCCCGCAAGGCCCAGCACCACCGCCGCCGAAACCGGGCGGTGGTTGTTTTCCATCTGATTGAGATAGGGCAGCGACACGCCCAGCCGGTCGGCAAAGGCCTTTTGCGTCAGCCCCAGGCGCGCGCGCGTTTCGCGCAGCTTTACGCCCGCGTAAAGTTTTTGAGTTGCCATCCGCGCCTCCCCCGCGCTTTTGCAAAGCAATTCTACGCTTTGCAAAGCCGGGGCGTCAAATGCCGAGCGCGCGACGGCGGTGCAAAACCCACAGCATCATCAGCACCGAAACGAGCGAGGAGGCGAACATGATCGCCACCAGCCGTAGGACGGACACCTCAAGCCCGACGAAATGCGCCGTCAGGCTTGAAAGCGCCGCGCCGCAGCCAATCGACAGTGTTGCCCCAAGGCCCGAGGCGGTGCCTGCAAGTTCGGGGCGCACCGACATCATCCCGGCATTGGCCGAGGGCAGAGCGAGCCCGTTGCCGATCCCGGTGATGGCGACGGTGGTGAAGAAGAAAAGCGGCCCAAGCCCATCGGACAGTGCAGCAATCAGCGCGAGCGCCAGCGCTGCGGTGGCAAGGGCGGTGCCCGCCAGCACCATTTTATCCATGCCCAGCCGCGTCGCAAACCGGCCCGAGACCCAATTGCCGATCAGATAGCCGACTGAGGGCAGGGCGAAGTAATAGCCAATCTCAACGGGGCTCAGGCCAAAGGCTTTCTCGCCCACCAAAGGCGCGCCGCCAAGATAGGCATAAAAGAGCCCCGCAGCGGAGGCCGCCGAAAGCGCATAGCCCCAAAACCGTTGCGAGCGAAACAGCACCGGATAGGCCCGCAGTTGCGCCCGAAAGCCCAGCCCGCCGCCCGCAACCGTTTCCCCCATATCGCCCCAAACGAGCCAAAACAGCCCCACGCCAGAAGCGGCAAGCACGATCATGTTGGCTTGCCAGCCAAAGGCAGCATCCAACACGCCGCCCACCACCGGGCCGATCATCGGCACCAAAGACATGCCCATTGTGACATAGCCAATGCGCGAGGCGGCTTCTGGCCCCGGAAACATATCCCGCACCGCTGCGCGCGAAATCACGAAGGTGGTGGCGACCACGGCTTGCACGAAGCGTGCGGCCAAGAAGGTCTGGGCGGTGGGGGCAAAAAGCGCCGCGACCGAGGCAAGCGTGAAGATTGCCACCACCACCAGCGTCACCGGGCGGCGGCCATAGCGGTCTGAAATCGGGCCAATCAAGAACTGCGCCAGCGCTGACATCGCCAAATAGGCCGAGATCGTCAGCTGCATCACCCCGTAGTCCACCCCGAAATGCCGCGCCATGCCGGGCAGCGAGGGCAGAAAGATGTTGAGACTAAGCGCCGCAATCCCCGTGGACAGCACGAGGGTGACGATATGCGGGGGCGTGGAGCGGTTGAAAAAAGCCATGAGAATGCCGCTAGGGCGTGCGCGGCAATTTGTCCATTGCGGAAATGTATGCGTCACAAGATTGCCGGGCAGGGGCGCTAAAGCTGTGATATGCCCTTAAAAATGGGGATATGGGCCGCTTTTGCGGGCAAGGCGCTGGCGGACGGGGCTTTGCAGTGTTGCAATTCGCAATCGCCGGCTTGAGAATAATTTGCAAATTTTCGGAAATCCTCTTGGTAATAATGTTGCGCTCGATTAGGTTGCAGTGAAATTCTCGGAGGGGACCGAAATGAAAGATATTTTGAGCGAGCTGGAAGCCCGCCGCGCGGACGCGCGCCTTGGAGGGGGTGAGCGTCGGATTGAAGCGCAGCACAAGAAGGGCAAGCTGACCGCGCGCGAGCGTATTGAACTGCTGCTCGACGAGGGCTCTTTCGAAGAATTCGACATGTTCAAGGCGCATCGCTGCACTGAATTTGGCATGGAGAAAGAGCATATTCCGGGCGATGGCGTGGTGACCGGCTGGGGCACCGTCAATGGCCGCATGGTCTATGTGTTTTCTCAAGACTTCACCGTCTTTGGTGGCTCGCTGTCGGAAACCCATGCCGAAAAGATCTGCAAGATCATGGATATGGCGATGCAAAACGGCGCGCCGGTGATTGGCATGAACGACTCGGGCGGCGCGCGCATCCAAGAAGGTGTGGCTTCGCTCGCGGGCTATGCCGATGTGTTCCAGCGCAACATCATGGCCTCGGGCGTGGTGCCGCAAATCTCGCTGATCATGGGGCCTTGCGCGGGCGGCGCGGTCTATAGCCCCGCGATGACCGATTTTATCTTCATGGTGCAAGACAGCTCTTACATGTTCGTCACTGGCCCCGATGTGGTGAAAACGGTGACCAATGAGATCGTCACTGCCGAACAGCTGGGCGGCGCAAGCACCCATACCAAGAAAAGCTCGGTCGCCGATGGCGCCTATGAAAACGATGTGGTGGCGATTGCCGAGACCCGCCGCCTGATCGATTTCCTGCCGCTCTCGAACCGCGAAAAAGCGCCGGTGCGGCCCTTCTTCGATTCGGTGGATCGGGTTGAGGAAAGCTTGGATACGCTGATCCCGGCGAACCCGAACATGCCCTATGACATGAAAGAGCTGATCACGAAGATCGCCGATGAGGGCGATTTCTTTGAGATCCAGCGCGATTATGCGGGCAATATCATCACCGGCTTCATCCGGATTGAGGGCCAAACCGTGGGCGTGGTGGCGAACCAGCCGATGGTTCTGGCGGGGTGCTTGGATATCGATTCCAGCCGTAAAGCCGCGCGGTTCGTGCGCTTCTGTGATGCGTTTGAAATTCCGATCCTGACGTTGGTGGACGTGCCGGGCTTCTTGCCGGGGACGGGCCAAGAATACGGCGGCGTGATCAAACACGGCGCGAAACTGCTCTTTGCCTATGGCGAAGCGACGGTGCCGAAAGTCACGGTCATCACCCGTAAAGCCTATGGCGGCGCTTATGACGTTATGGCCTCGAAACACCTGCGCGGGGATTTCAACTACGCTTGGCCGACCGCCGAAATCGCGGTGATGGGGGCCAAAGGCGCGACCGAGATCCTTTATCGCTCGGAACTGGGCGATGTGGAAAAGATCGCCGCGCGCACGAAAGATTATGAAGACCGTTTCGCCAACCCCTTCGTGGCGGCGGAGCGTGGCTTCATCGATGAGGTGATCAAACCTTCGTCGACGCGGCGTCGGGTGGCGCGTGCTTTTGCGAGCTTGCGCTCGAAAAAGCTCACCAACCCGTGGAAGAAACACGACAACATTCCGCTCTGAGGGGCGCGGAATGGGGCGTGGGGCCGGGTATCTCGTCAAAGCCTTGCATGGCGCGGCGTTTGTCGCGCTTGCCTTGGCGGCTGCCCGGCCCGTTTTTGCACAAGAGCCGATCGCGGTGCCTTCGGGCGTGGCGGTGCAGTGGTTCGAGACCTTGCGCGACACGCAAGGGCCGAATGGGCTGACAATCCGGTTTCGCTTCATCGCGCCCGATGTCGCTGGCCCGGATTATGACCCGGATCAGGCAGGCGCGGACCTTGAGGCTTTGTGTAACGGCTATGTGATCCCGCGGTTGCCCGAGATGGGCCCGCAACCCGCCGAGATCGTGCTCGATCTCGCAGACCGCGAAGTGCCGTTTGGCGAACCAAACGAGGACGCGGTGCAATTCTTTGAGGCCTATTCCGTGCAAGACGGGGCCTGTGTTTGGGAGTTTTACTGATGTACGCGCGCGCGTCACAAGGGCAGGGAGGCAGGCAAGGTGCCATGCGCCGGGCCATGGCGCTTTACGCCTTTGGCGCGCCCGAAGCTGGCCGATGCCCGCCTATTGCGCGCAACACCTTGGAAAATCCCCTCTTCTGCGGCGCCGCAAGCCGCGATACGCTGCTGCATGGCAGGAATCATTTCTGCCATCACGCCATCTCGGGGGAGGCGCAGGGGAAGACCTTTGCGCATGGCCTTCGCCCGATCAGGAGAGACACATGTCGAAAAAAGCTATCCTCGCCGTTGCGCTCGTTGCTTTCGTCGCCGCTTGCGCGCCGAAGCCGGAACCGGTTGAGCCGGTCACCATCGAGCCGGTTCAAAGCGGCAAATATTGATCTGCATCGGGGGCAAGGTTCGCGCCTTGCCCCCGGCGTTGCGGGGGTGAATCGCCCCTGCGCCTTGTCGAAGGCGGCGCTGATGTGCCATGCCCCCCGCAAAGGAGGCACATCATGCTGAAACACCGTGGTTTTCCGTCCCGTCTTCCGGGCACCGACTTCCAATTTACGATCCGGCGCGCCAATAAACAGGGCGCCACCAAGATCATTCGCCGCGAACGCTACAAAGACCGCAATGCCGCCGACCGGCGCGCAGATGCGGGGTTTGTGGCTGCGCTTTGGAACCATTTCGGCGAAGACCCCTTTGAACGTGGCAATCTGGATGCCGGGCGTTTGAGCTGGCTGATTGGCCGCGAAGTGGTCTGGGCGGAAGAGCCCGCCGATCCCTCTTCCTATGATCAACTCCTGCGGTTGGACCGTAAGCGCGCCGAAGCCGCCTTTCCTGAGGTGTTTGCGGCGCCTGAGTCCTTCCAATGGGAAGATGATGACGACGAGGATTGGGACTGATGCAGGCTGCGGCGCGTGATTTTGAGCAAGATTTTGCCGATTGCGGCAAAAAAGTGCATTCGCGCTTTTGCAATCGCGCCGCGCCTTCCCAAATGAAGGAAAGAGCGGTGCGTTTCGAAGCCGCGCCGCTTTCAAAAGCCCATGCTCTTGGTCTGCGGCCTGACGTGTTGGTCGGGCCGCAGCCTTCCAAAGCCTTGGCCGATGCGCAAGGGTTCGCCTATAGCGCGATTTTTGCCACGACATGTTGCGAAAATCATTTGAGTGAGTCGCGTTCCGCGCTAGATTTGGGGCAGAATACAACCCCGAACGGAGGCAGACACTCATGCGCAAATCCCCCTTCTTCTTCGCCCTTCTTGCCGCGACCGCTTTGGCCGGCTGCATGGAAACGCAAGGCGACCGCGCCATTGCGGGCGCCGCGGCTGGTGCCGTGCTCGCTGACGCGACCGACAACAACGTGCTCGCTGGCGCGGCCATTGGTGCGCTCGCTGGTGGCGCGACCTGCAACGCCGGCATCGGCGCGCCCTGCTACTAATCTTTTTACCGCCGCGCTTTGCGCGGATCGGCCTGTTACGCGTGCCACCGGGGCGAACTGCCCCGGTGGCCGTTTTATTTTCACCAATGACACTGCCATGACCAAGGGGGGCGCGGGGAGAGACGCGCCTGGAGGAAGGGACTGACCATGTTCAAGAAAATCCTGATCGCCAACCGCGGCGAGATCGCCTGCCGCGTGATCAAATCGGCGCGCAAAATGGGCATCCAGACGGTCGCCGTCTATTCCGATGCCGATGCGCAGGCGCTGCATGTGAAGATGGCCGATGAGGCGGTGCATATCGGTCCGCCCCCCGCGAACCAATCTTATATCGTGATCGACAAGATCATGGACGCGATCCGCCAAACCGGTGCGGAAGCGGTGCACCCGGGCTATGGCTTCCTGTCCGAGCGGATGGATTTCGCCGCCGCGCTGGAAAAAGAAGGCGTGGTTTTTGTGGGCCCGCCGAGCCCCGCGATTGAGGCGATGGGCGACAAGATCACCTCGAAAAAACTCGCCCAAGAAGCGGGTGTGAACACCGTGCCGGGCTATATGGGCCTGATTGCCGATGCCGATGAGGCGGTGAAAATCTCCGATCAGATCGGCTATCCGGTGATGATCAAAGCCTCGGCGGGTGGCGGCGGCAAAGGCATGCGGATTGCGTGGAACGCGCAAGAAGCTCGCGAAGGGTTTGAAAGCTCGAAAAACGAAGCCGCAAACAGCTTTGGCGATGACCGGATTTTCATTGAGAAATTCGTCACCCAACCGCGTCACATCGAAATTCAGGTGCTTGCCGACAAACACGGCAACTGCGTCTATCTGCATGAGCGGGAATGCTCGATCCAGCGCCGCAACCAAAAGGTTATCGAAGAGGCGCCCTCGCCCTTCCTTGACCCGGAAACCCGCAAAGCTATGGGCGAGCAAGCCTGTGCGCTGGCCAAAGCCGTGGGCTATACCTCGGCGGGGACGGTGGAATTCATCGTCGATGGCGATCGCAACTTCTACTTCCTTGAGATGAACACCCGCCTTCAGGTGGAACACCCGGTGACCGAACTCATCACCGGCATCGACCTTGTGGAGCAAATGATCCGCGTCGCCGCAGGCGAGCCGCTGCCGTTCACGCAAGAGGACATCACCATCAACGGCTGGGCGATGGAAAGCCGCCTTTACGCCGAAGATCCCTATCGCAACTTCCTGCCCTCGATTGGCCGGTTGACGAAATACAAACCCCCGGTCGAAGGGCCGACGGCGGGCGAGGGGCTCGTGCGCAACGATACCGGCGTCTATGAGGGCGGCGAGATTTCGATGTTCTATGACCCGATGATCGCCAAGCTCTGCACTTGGGGCGAAACCCGCGAAGCCGCGATTGAAGAGATGCGGCTCGCGCTCGATACGTTCGAAGTGGAAGGCATTGGCCACAACCTGCCGTTCTGCGCGGCGGTGATGGACCACCCGCGCTTCGTTTCGGGCAATATCACCACCGCCTTCATCGCCGAAGAATACCCCGAGGGGTTCCACGGTGTGACCTTGGGCATCAGCATGCTGCGCCGCGTGGCCGCCGCCACCGCCGCGATGCACCGCGTCGCCGAAATTCGCCGCACCAAAATCTCGGGCACGTTGGGCAACCATGAACGCCGCGTGGGCGACAAATGGATGGTCTGCTTGCAAGGCGAATGCTTCCCGGTCACCGTCGCGGCGGACAAAAACGGCTCCTCGGTCACCTTTGACGATGATGGCGCTTGCCTGCGCGTGGAAAGCGACTGGACGCCGGGGCAATCGCTCGCCAAGCTTTCCGTGGATGGCACGCCCTTGGTGCTTAAGGTCGGCAAAATCCCGATGGGCTTCCGCATCCGCGTGCGCGGCGCCGATCTGAAGGTCTGGCTGCAAACCCCGCGTCAGCACGAATTGGCGCAATTGATGCCCGAGAAACTGCCGCCCGATACTTCGAAAATGCTGCTCTGCCCGATGCCGGGGCTGGTGGTGAAGATCGCCGTCGAAGAGGGCGACGAGGTGCAAGAGGGGCAAGCGCTCGCCACCGTCGAAGCGATGAAGATGGAAAACATCCTGCGCGCCGAGCGTAAGGGCGTGGTGAGCAAGATCAACTGCGCCGCGGGCGACTCGCTCAAGGTCGATGATGTGATCATGGAATTTGAATAAGGGCGGGGGGAGTTTTCCCCCTGCAAGACTGTCCAATCCCGGGCGGCGGGGTCCAACCCCCGCCCAGCCCGAAGCGAGGTTCGAGATGACCGACAAGATCGAAAACTGGCGCGCACTGGCCGAAAAAGAGCTGAAGGGCCGCAGCCCCGATAGCCTGAACTGGGAAACCCTCGAGGGGATCACGGTCAAACCGCTTTATACCGAGGCCGATACGGCAGAGCTGTCGCATATGGGCACGCTGCCGGGGATTGCGCCCTTTACCCGTGGGCCGCGCGCCACGATGTATGCGGGGCGCCCGTGGACGATCCGCCAATATGCGGGCTTTTCCACCGCCGAAGAGTCAAACGCCTTCTACCGCAAGGCGCTTGCGGCGGGCCAACAGGGCGTTTCGGTGGCCTTCGACCTTGCCACCCACCGCGGCTATGACAGCGACCACCCGCGCGTGGTGGGCGATGTCGGCAAAGCCGGTGTGGCGATTGACAGCGTTGAGGATATGAAAATCCTCTTCGATGGCATTCCGCTGGAAAAGATCAGCGTTTCCATGACGATGAACGGCGCGGTGATCCCGGTGCTGGCAAACTTCATCGTGACGGGCGAGGAACAGGGCGTGGACCGCAGCCTTTTGTCGGGCACGATTCAAAACGACATCCTCAAAGAATTCATGGTGCGCAACACCTACATCTATCCGCCTGAACCGAGCATGCGGATCATCGCCGATATCATCGAATACACTTCGAAAGAGATGCCGAAGTTCAACTCGATCTCGATTTCGGGCTACCACATGCAAGAGGCGGGCGCGAACCTCGTGCAGGAGCTTGCCTATACGCTCGCCGATGGCCGCGAATATGTGCGTGCCGCCCTTGCGCGGGGCATGGATGTCGATGCGTTTGCGGGGCGCTTGAGCTTCTTCTTCGCCATCGGCATGAACTTCTTCATGGAAGCCGCCAAGCTGCGCGCCGCGCGGCTGCTGTGGCACCGCATCATGTCCGAGTTCAACCCGAAGAAACCGGGCTCTCTGATGCTGCGCACGCACTGCCAAACCTCGGGCGTGAGCTTGCAAGAGCAAGACCCCTATAACAACGTGGTCCGCACCGCCTATGAGGCGATGGCGGCAGCGCTCGGCGGCACGCAGTCTTTGCACACCAACGCGCTGGATGAAGCGATTGCGCTGCCGACCGAGTTTAGCGCCCGGATCGCGCGGAACACGCAGCTGATCTTGCAAGAAGAAACCGGCATCACCAATGTCGTCGATCCGCTGGCGGGCAGCTATTACGTTGAAAGCCTGACCGCTGAATTGGCCGAAAAAGCTTGGGCGCTGATCGAAGAGGTCGAGGCGATGGGCGGCATGACCAAGGCTGTGGCCTCGGGCATGCCGAAACTGCGGATCGAGGAATCGGCGGCCAAGCGCCAAGCGATGATCGACCGTGGCGAAGAAGTCATTGTTGGGGTGAACAAGTATCGTCTCGCCAAAGAAGAGCCGATCGACATTCTCGATATCGACAACGTTGCCGTGCGCGAGGCGCAGGTGGCGCGGCTTACGAAAATGCGCAAGACCCGTGACGAGTTGAAATGTCAGGCGGCGCTCGCCGAACTGACGCGGCGTGCGCAGGAAGGGGGCAACCTTCTGGAAGCGGCCGTTGAAGCTGCCCGCGCACGGGCCTCGGTTGGGGAGATCTCGATAGCGATGGAAGAAATCTTTGGCCGGCACCGCGCCGAGGTGAAAACGCTCGCAGGCGTCTATGGCGCGGCCTATGAGGGCGATGCGGGCTTTGCCCAGATCCAAGCCGATGTCGATGCGTTTGCCGAGGCCGAAGGCCGCCGCCCGCGGATGCTGGTGGTGAAAATGGGCCAAGACGGGCATGACCGGGGCGCCAAAGTGATTGCCACCGCGTTCGCCGATATCGGCTTTGACGTTGATGTGGGGCCGCTCTTCCAAACGCCGGAAGAAGCCGCGCAAGACGCGATTGATAACGACGTCCATGTGGTGGGCATTTCGAGCCAAGCGGCGGGCCATAAAACGCTTGCGCCGAAGCTGATCGAAGCGCTGAAGGAAAAAGGCGCCGAGGATATCTTGGTGATCTGCGGTGGGGTGATCCCGCAGCAAGACTATGACTTCCTGAAAAAAGCGGGTGTGAAGGCGATCTTCGGGCCGGGCACCAATATTCCCGCCGCTGCGCGTGAAATTCTTGATCTGATCCGCGCCGCGCGCGCCTGATCTGGTCTCAGCCAAAAAACAAAGGGCGCTCCGAATGGGGCGCCCTTTTTCTGCGTAAGGCCCTTGGGGCAGGGGGCAGCCCCCGCCTTATTGCGCCGGTTGCGCTTGCGCCTCGGCGATCTCTTCTTTGGCTTCTTTTGTCAGCGGCGCAAAGCGCAGCACAAAGAAGCCAATCAGCGCCGAGATGAGCGAGCCTGCTAACACTCCAAGCCGCACCGCATTCATTTGCGCATCTTCTTCAAAGTTCAGCGAACCGATGAAAAGCGACATGGTGAAGCCGATCCCGGCAAGCGAGGCGATGCCGTAAAGCTGCAGCCATGTGGTGGCGGCAGGCAGCCGCGCAACGCCGGCTTTCACCAAAGCATAGCTTGCCCCAAAGACACCAAGCTGCTTGCCGATCACCAGACCGGCGGCAATGCCCAGCGGCAAGGGGGCCAGCAAATCACCAAGCCCGATGCCCTGAAGGCTCACGCCCGCATTCGCCAGCGCGAAAAGCGGCACGATCATAAACATCACATAGGGGTTGAGCGCATGTTCCAGAGAATGCAGCGGCGACTTCCCATAGCGGTCTTTGAGCGGGATGAAGAAGGCGGTGATCACCCCCGCCAGCGTCGCATGGACACCCGATTTCAGCACCAAGACCCAGAGCACCGCGCCCAAGATCAGCGTGGGCGCCACCCGATGTGCGCCAGTGAACAGCCGCAGCGCCATCAGCGCCATCGGAATGAGCGCAAGCGCGAGGTAGATCGGTTTCAGTTCCGCCGTGTAGAAAAGCGCAATCACGATAATCGCGCCAAGGTCATCCAAAATCGCGAGCGTCAGCAGGAACAGTTTCAGCGCGGGCGGCACCCGTTTCCCCAAAAGCGCCACGACCCCAATCGCAAAGGCAATGTCGGTCGCGGTCGGGATCGCCCAGCCAGAAACATGCTCCGGGTCGGACCAGTTGAGCGCCAAATAGATCAACGCAGGCACCGCCATACCGCCCAAAGCGGCAACGCCCGGCAGCGCCACATTAGAGGGGGTGCGCAATGCGCCTTGGCGGATTTCATGCTTGAGTTCCAAGCCAACGAGCAGGAAGAAAATCGCCATCAAACCATCGTTGATCCATAAGATCAGCGGTTTGGAAAGCCCGGTATCCCCTAGCGCGATGGTGAACTTGAGGTGCAAAACCTGTGTGTAGAGATCGGCGTAAGAGGAATTGGCCAGCCCCAGCGCCAGTGCTGTCGCGATCATCAAAACGATGCCGCCCGCCGCTTCATGTTGGAATAATTTCTCGATGCGGCTGAGCACGCGCTTGTCCCTCCTGTTGTCTTTGTCTCGTTGAAAAATGGGGGGGAACGCCCGCGTTTCAAGGCAAAATCGACCAAAACGCTTCGGATTGGGGGCGATTTTGCTGCATGTGCAAAGGGGCGTTTCCCCGCAGGCAGCGCGCCTGCAACAGGCAAGAATTTCCTTTATTTTTGACCTGTTCCGCAGATGCAAAAGCCGTTGCGCGGCGCTAAAGTGGCGTTATGGAGCGCAAGCCATCATTATGGGCCCGCATTGGTGAGGCCGTTTCCTCGCTCACCCGCGCCGAAGGGTTGGCGGGCATTTTTGAGCGCACGCCGCCCGAACGCTCGGTGGCCTTCACCATCGCGATCATTGCGCTTGGGGCGAAACTCTCGAAAGCCGATGGGCAAGTGACCCGTGATGAGGTCTCGGCCTTTCGCAACATTTTCCAAATCCCGCCGGGGGAAGAGGCGAATGCCGCGCGCGTCTTTGATATGGCGCGCACCGATGTGGCCGGGTTTGATGCCTATGCCCGCAAGATCGCCGATATGTTCGGGCGCGGCGATCCGATGCTGCAAGACCTGCTGGAGGGGCTTTTTGCCATTGCGATGGCCGATGGCGAATATCACGAAAACGAAGATGCCTTCCTGTCCGAGGTCGCGCGTATCTTTGGCATTGAAGATCTGCATTTCCGCTCGGTCCGGGCCGCCTTTGTGCCCGGTGCGCCGCTCGACCCGTGGTCGGTTTTGGAATTGCCGCCCGGCACCGATATCGACACGGTGAAAGCGCGCTGGAAGACGCTGGTGCGCGAGGCCCATCCCGATCGGGCGATGGCACGCGGCCTGCCGCCCGAAGCGGTGAAACTGGCCGAAGAACGCGTTGTTGCGCTCAACGAGGCTTGGGCGCAGATCGAAAGCGCCGCCAAGCAATCGGCGCTGTGAATGCGGATTGCCACTTATAACGTGGAATGGTTCACCGCGCTCTTTGATCGGCGCGGGCGGATGCTTGACGATGGCGAGCGCTCCTCGCGCTACGGCGTGACGCGGGCCGAACAATTGGGCGCGCTGGGGATTGTGTTCACTGCGCTCGATGCCGATTGCGTGCTGATTGTTGAAGCCCCCGATAACAACACGCGGCGCAAAACCGTGCCGATGCTGGAGTCATTTGCCGCCAAATTCGGGCTGCGCCAGCGCCGTGCCTTGATTGGTTTTGAAAACGACACCCAGCAAGAAATCGCACTGCTTTATGACCCGGACGCGGTGCAAATCTACCATGACCCCAACCCCGGCACGCCGCTGGCGCCGCGCTTTGATGACAAGCTGGAGATCGACCTCGATATCGACGACACGCTCGATACGGTGACCTTTTCCAAGCCCCCCTTGGAGGCCGTGATTGAGACTCGCACGGGCGGTTCGCTGCGGCTTATTGGCGTGCATATCAAATCCAAGGCGCCGCATGGGGCGCATGATCTGGATACCCAAGTCCGCATCGCAATCGAGAACCGCCGCAAGCAATTGGCGCAATGTCTGTGGCTGCGCCGCCGGGTGGATACGCTTTTGGATGCAGGAGAAAGCCTGATGGTGCTGGGCGATTTCAACGATGGTCCGGGGCTGGATGAATATGAAAAGCTCTTTGGCCGCTCGGGGCTAGAAATCGTTTTGGGCGAAGGGCTTGCGCGCAACCGCCAGCTTTTTGACCCGCATGCGCGGCTTGGCAAAGGCCAGACCGAGGCGCAGCCTGCCTCTGCGCGGTTTTTCATTCCTGACCCGCCGCCGGGCAAGTATTTCTCGGCGATGCTGGATTACATTTTGCTCTCGCCCGATCTGCGGCAGCGCGGCCCGAAATGGCGGATTTGGCATCCGTTTGACGACCCGGCCTGCTACAGCGTGCCCGAATTGCGCGAAGCTTTGCTGCAAGCCTCAGATCATTTTCCGGTCTCGGTAGATATTGCGCTGTAACGCGCTTATATTGGCGCCATGAAACAGCGCATTCTTCTTGCAGGTGTTGCCGCTGCGGCCCTTGGGCTGGGGGGCTGGTTTGCCTTTGCCCAAGATAGCGGACCGCAAATTTTGGAACCTCCGGGCGAAGAACTAGATCTGCCCGAACCCTCTGGCCGTGATGATATGGCGGCGGGGAAGTCGCTCGTCGAGCGGGGCGCGGAATTGTTCTTGCGCGGGCTTTTGGATGAGGTCTCTCCGCATCTTGATGAGATGCAGCAAGGCTTGGGCGAAGCGGCAGAGGCTTTGGGGCCAAAGTTGAAGCAGGTTTTGGCGCTGATCGACGATATTCGCTATTACAACGCACCGGAACGGTTGCCGAATGGCGATATTATCATGCGCCGAGTGCCCGGTGCGCCTGAACCGCCGCCGCTTTTGGCGCCCGATGACCGCGCAAAACCGAAAACCGGTTTGCGCGCGCCGATCACCGATCTTTAAGCCACGCCCGGTGACTTAGGCGCGGCGGCGCGAAACAAACACCGTTTCATTGGCGGCACCTTGATGCGCGTGATGCGCGATGGTGTTGGAAACCGCAGGCTGCGGCGCGGGGGCTTGCATCCCTTGTGCGCTCAGCCGGAAAGCCGAAACCGATTGCGCCAGCGCGGTGGCCTCCCCTTGCAGCGTGCGCACGGCGGCATTCGTTTGCTCGAAGACAGCGGCGTTTTGTTGCGTGGTGCGGTCAAGTTCCGTGGTGGCGTTCGAAATCTCGCCAATGCCCGCGGCCGTTTCGCGCGAGGCGGTGACGATCTCGGCAATCTTTTGCGCGACATCCTCCACACCCGCCACGATATCGCGCAGGGCAGCCCCAGAATCGCGCACCAGTTCCACGCCGCGCCCGACCGATTGACCCGAGCTTTCAATCAGCCCGGCAATATCGCGCGCTGCTTCCGAGGACCGCTGCGCCAGCGCGCGCACCTCGGAGGCAACAACGGCAAAGCCGCGCCCGGCCTCGCCCGCGCGGGCGGCCTCGACCCCGGCGTTCAGCGCCAGCAGGTTGGTTTGGAAGGCGATGTCGTCGATCACCTGCAAGATTTTGGCGATCGCATCGGAGGAGGTCTTGATCTCATCCATCGCGGCCTCGGCGCGCGTCACAACCTCGCGGCCATTGCCTGCTTTGGCGGAAATCTGATCCACCGCGCCACGCGCCACTTCGGCAGAGCTTGCCGCCGATTTCACCGTGGCGGACATTTGTTCAAGCGCCGAGGCGGTTTGTTCGAGCGTTGCTGCATTGCGCTCGGTGCGCCGCGCAAGGTCATCGGTCGCGCCCGAAATTTCGTTCGAGGTCACATCGACCGAGGTGGCCGAGACGGTGATATTGGTCAGCGTATCGCTCAGGCTGTCGGTCGAATGGTTCATCACCTGCGCGATTTCGGCAAAAATGCCTTGGAAGCTTGTGGGCATGCGGTAGGTAAGATCGCCCTCGGCCAGATGTTCGAGCGCGGTTTGCACCGCAGCCAGCCCATCGGCAGCGGCCTCGCCGATCCGGTTCACGCCATGGCATAGTTCGGCGAAGACACCCTCTTTGTCATCGGTGCGCAGCCGTTGCGAGAAATCCCCCTCGGCGCAGGCGGTGACAACAGCGGCAATCTCTTGCGCGGCGGCATGTTCGCGGGCTTGGCGCGCAGCGGCATCGCGGCGCTCGGCCTCGGCGGCTTCCGCCTTGGCGCGGGCTTCGGCGGCTTCGCGGTCGGCTTGGGCTTGGCGCTCGGCGGCAGCCCGCTCGGCCTCGGCGGCTTGTTCGGCCTCAAGGCGTCGGCGTTCCAGCATCGCGTCGCGGAAGGTGGTCAAAGCGGCCCCGATGGATTGCACCTCGGTCACGCGCGATTGCGGCACAGAAATCTCGGTCGTGCCCGCGGCCAAAGTGCTGACTGCCTCAGAGACAGAGCGCAGCGGCAGGGCGGTGGCGCGGTAAAGCCGCACGGCAGAAATGGTGAGCAGCAAAAGCCCCCAAAGCCCCGCTGCGGCAATGGCCCCGCCTGCGATCATTTTTTGCTTGGCAGAAATCGCGGCGATTTCCGCGCCATCGGTGGTGATCCGGCCACGCAGTTGCGCCAACGCGGGCAGAACCGTGTGATAGGCGGTATCGCTTGCCTCGCCCATCGCGCGCAGTTTCAACGTGAGATCGGCAAATTGATGGAAGCTGGCTTGATAAGCTTCAATCTTTTTCACCGCGCGGGCGCGGTGCTGGGCCGAAGGATATTTGCTTTCGGGATAGTCGAGGAAGGTTGCCACCTCGGCATCGACCTTGCCGATGTATTTCTGATCCTGCCGCATGATGAAGTCTTTTTCATGCCGACGCAGCATCAAGAGCGTGATCTGAACCTGCGGAACCCCAAGCGTGTTCACAATCTTTTCGGCATCATGGACGGCGGCGCGCAATTCGCCCTCAAGCCCGGTTTCGGCGGTCAGACCCAGCGTGCGGCGGGCCTCGGCCAGCGCGGTGAAGCTTTGGCCATAGTCGCCAAGCGGGGCTTTGACCGCGCGTGCATCCTTGGCAATATCGTCATGGCCCAAGCGTTCGGCTTGACCGGCAATGCGGTCAAGCGCGGTGCCAATTTCGACCAGCAATTCTTGTTGCTGCCCAATCAACTCTTCTTGGCGCAATTCGCGAAACCGCGCCTCGGCATCACGCGCCGCCGCGATATTGCGTTCAACCGCGCCAAGATCATCCTTGAGCCGCGCCACCGCAGCGGCTTGGTCTTGGCCGCGCATATCGACGTAAACCATCGCGCCAAGGGCCCCGGCGACGATGATCGCACACAGGACCACGGTCAGACCCATACGGATCAGGAAAGATGAGAAGGTTCTGGTCTTGCCTGTAGTCGACATACGCACGCTCCGAAAAACTGCGGTGATCGTGCGAAAAACTCGTTAAGACCCGGTGAAGCTAGGTAAGCCTTTTTGTGCGGCAAAACCGCTTTGACGATAAAATGCGGGCTTTTTCGAAGAGATCGGCTTAACCAAGCAGGGCACAGATCGCGCACCAGCCCAGGATTTCAGCGCATTGCTGCGCCGCGCCGAGCACATCGCCGGTTTGTCCGCCCAAGCGCTGCATGGCGAGACGTGCCACGGCGAGCGCGGCGAGGGTTTCCGCCAGCACGATGGCAAAGAGCGGTAGCCCCAAGAAGAGTGGCCCGGCGATCCCAAGCGCCATCGCCCCCGCAAGCACCATCGGCGTTACCCCCGTGGCGCGGTGGCCCATGCCATTGTCGCGCGCGGTCGGCATGGTGGCCATCAGCGCGACCGAGGTCACGCGGGTGCTCATCGCCAAGCCAATCAGCGCGGCGCTCGCAATCCCGGGGCCAAATCCGGAAAGGAAAGCAAGGGCTTGCCAGCGTAGCCCAAGGCTAAAGACGAGTGCCGCCACACCATAGGTGCCAATGCGGCTGTCGCGCATGATCTCAAGTCGCCGCTCGCGGGTAAAGCCGCCCCAAAAACCATCCGCGCAATCGGCAAGGCCGTCTTCATGCAGTGCGCCGGTCATCATCACCTGCGCGCCAAGCGCAAGCCCCGCCGCGACGCTCGGCGGCACCCCAAAAGCGAGCGCAAGGGCCAGAACGGCTGAGGCCAAAACCCCCAGCACCAGCCCGGCCAGCGGGAAGGCCCAAGCGGCCTCCCCCAATCTTGGGGCCGGGTCGGGCAGGCGCGGCGCAGGCAGGCGCGTGAGCAACACCACCGCCAAAAGCGCCTCGGTCGCGCGGGCGCGCAGCCAGCCCGGTTTTGCCTGCCCTTGCCCGGTCATCAGCCTTCGCTCACGCCAGCTTCGGCAAAGGTCGCCATGCCGTTGTGGCATTCAAGCGCCGCACGCACGACCCCAAGCGCGAGCGCCGCGCCAGTGCCTTCGCCTAGGCGCATATCCATTTGCATCAGCGCGCGTTTGCCCATCGCTTCCAGCATCAGGCGGTGGCCCGGTTCGGCCGAGGAATGGCCCACAACGCAGTGGTCCAGCAGGCGCGGGTCCACCTTGTAAAGCGTGCCCGCCGCCGAGGTGCAGATGAAGCCATCCAAAATCACCGGGATACGCGCCGCGCGCGCGCCCAAAATGGCCCCGCACATCGCGGCCTGTTCACGGCCCCCCAGCGCGGCCAGCGTTTCCATGCCGCCAAGGCCCGAATGCAGCGCCAAGCCTTTGTCCACGACGGCGATTTTGCGTTTGATCCCTTCGGCGTCCGAGCCGGTGCCGGGGCCAACCCAATCCACCGCCGGGCCACCAAAGACCGCTGCTGCGAGGGCTGCCGCAATGGTCGAGTTGCCCACGCCCATTTCGCCAATGATCAGTGCATCGGCATCGGTATCAACCGAGGCGAAGCCCACATTGAGCGCGGCAATCGTTTCCGCCTCGGTCATCGCCGGGGCGGTGGTGAAATCTTGGGTCGGGCGGTCAAGGTCAAGCTTGACCACTTTGAGCTCTGCACCCGCCGCGCGGCACAGTTGGTTGATGCCCGCGCCACCGGCCTCAAAGTTGGCGACCATTTGCACGGTCACTTCTTGCGGGAAGGGGGCCACACCATGCACACAGATGCCGTGGTTGCCGGCAAACACAATGCCTTGCGCTTTTTTGATCTCGGGGCGCACGGTGCCGCGCCACGCCGCCCAATGCAGCGCCAGTTCTTC
The DNA here is from genome assembly GCF_900156655.1 of Rhodobacter aestuarii. GTDB lineage: Bacteria > Pseudomonadota > Alphaproteobacteria > Rhodobacterales > Rhodobacteraceae > Rhodobacter > Rhodobacter aestuarii. Next base: position 330,982 of record NZ_FTOG01000001.1, read on the forward strand.
CAGACGGCCCAGCGAGCCTTGCGGTTTGGTCAGGCTGTCTTGGCGGGCCTGCGCTTCGGCCCGGATGGCCTCATCGGCGGCGGGCAGACGGTCGGCCAGCGTGGCAAATTCAGCAAAAGATTCAAACGGCTGCATCGTGGCTCACTTCACTTTCATTGGCAGGCCCGCAACGGTTAAGATGACCTCATCCGCCGCTGCTGCGACCCATTGGTTAAGATATCCCGCCGCATCGCGGAAGTCTCTGGCAAGGCGGTTGTCGGGCACGATGCCCAGCCCCACCTCATTGGTTACAAACACGACCGGAGACGCCAGATCGGGCAGCGTTGCAACGAGTGCCTTTGCCGCAGTTTCCCAATCTTTCTCGCCCAGCATCAAATTGGTGAGCCACAGCGTCAGGCAATCCACCAAGCGCGGGGCGGTGTCCGTTTCTCGCAAAACTTTCACAAGATCGAGAGGTTCGGCATGGGTGACCCATTCCGGGCCGCGCCGGGCCTGATGCGCGGCAATCCGGGCTTCCATTTCGTCATCCCATGCCTGCGCGGTGGCGATGTAATGCGCGGGCGTTCCCAGTTCGAGTGTGCGCGCCTCGGCATAAGTGCTTTTGCCCGAGCGCGCGCCGCCGGTCACCAGAAGGATGCGTGCCATGGGAAGCCTTGCCTCTTGTTCCTTGCGCGGCAACAAAGCAGAAAGGGCGGCGAGTTTGAAGGAGAAATGCGACCATGGGGGCGAACGCTGCGACGGAGCTTTTGCTGATCCGCCATGCGCCTGCGGCCAATGGCGGCTGTTTGGCTGGGCGGCGCGATGTGCCCGCCGATTTGCCAGAGGAAGCCGTGATCGCGGCCACCCGCGCGGCGCTCGGCGAGGAGGTGCAATTGGTGGCGAGCCCCGCGCTGCGGTGCCAGCAAACCGCGGCGGCGCTTTTTCCAAATACCACCCCCAGCTTTGACGAGCGGTTGTGGGAGCAAGATTTTGGCGCTTGGGAAGGTGTACCGTTCAAAGACCTGCCCGATATTGGCCAAATGACGCGGGAGGCTTTGGCCCATCACCGCCCGCCGGGGGGCGAAAGTTTTGCCGATCAATGCGCCCGCGTGCATCCGGCGCTGACCGATCTGGCGGGGCAGGGCGGGCGGATTGCCGTTGTCGCCCATGCGGGGGTGGTGCGCGCCGCGCTTTCACTGGCGATGGGGCATCTCGCCTCTGGCCTTGCCTTTGATATTTCGCCGTTTTCCGTCACCAAACTGCTGGCTTTGCCGAACGGGCATTGGGTCATTTCCAACGTCAACCGGACCTTTGGATGAGACCGGCCCTGCACCTTCCGGGCCATTTTGGCGAATGGCTGCAAGGGCGGCTTGGTCCCGATGGGCCGGTGGTGCTGGTCACGGTCGCCGCGCCCGAACTGGGGCTAGAGGCGTTTTACCGCCCCCGGCGCGGGCTTTCGGTGCAAGGCGCAGGGCTCAGCCCAGAACGCGCGCGACGGTTTCTGGCGCGGTTGGGGCTCAGGTTGCAAGGCCAAGTCGTTTTGCGGCCCTGCGTGGCGCCGGGCCTTGGCACGGGGGTTTCCACCGCCTCGCTTGTTGCCCTTGCGCATCTGGCCGGATGGGAAGGTCCGCCCGAGGTTTTGGCGCAGGCTTGTATCGCGGCGGAGGGGGCAAGCGATCCGACCATGTTTGCCGCGCCAGATCGGCTGCTGTGGGCCTCGCGGCAGGGGCAGGGGCTTGGCACGCTGCCCAGACTGCCGCGCTATGAGATTTTGGGCGGGTTTTGCGGTGGCCCCGCGCGGACGGTGGCGGCGGATACCCGCTTTGCCGATATTGCCGACCTTGTTGCGCGCTGGCAAAGGGCCGAAGATTTGCCCAGTTTTGCCGCGCTTGCGTCCGAAAGTGCCGCGCGCTGCACGGCGTTGCGCGGGCCTGCGGACGAAGATGTCTCCGCGCTGGTCGCAAAGCTCGGCGCGCTTGGCTGGATGCGCGCGCATACCGGCGCGGCGCGGGGGCTGATTTTCGCGCCGGGCACCGTGCCCGCAGGGGCCGAGGCGGTGCTGCGCGGCGCAGGCTGGCGCGGGGTCTTGCGCCTGCAGGGGGGAGAGAGATGAACTTTGCCGCAATGATGCTTGTCGCCATCGCGCTCGACCTCGCGCTTGGCTGGCCTGCGGTGCTTTACACCCGCATCGGCCATCCGGTCACTTGGATCGGCGCGCTGATCACGCGGCTTGATAAGGCGTGGAACACGGGCGCGCAGCGCAAGGCCAAAGGCGTGGCGGCGGCGGCGGCGGTGATTCTGCTCGCTTGGGCGATTGCACATATTTGTCAAAGCCTTCTGCCGCAAAGTTGGGTTGGCATTGTGATCGGTGGTGTGCTGGCTTGGCCGCTGGTTGCGGTGCGTTCCATGCATGATCATGTGGCCGCTGTCGCCAAACCGCTTTTGGTGGGCGATCTCGCGGGCGCGCGCCACGCGGTTTCGATGATCGTGGGGCGCGACCCCGCGCAGTTGGATGAGGCGGGGGTGGCGCGTGCTGCCCTTGAAAGCTTGGCCGAGAACAGCTCGGACGGGATCATCGCGCCCTTGTTTTGGGGCTGCGTGGCAGGGCTGCCGGGCATTGCCGCTTATAAGGCGATCAACACGCTCGATTCGATGATCGGCCATCGCACGCCGCGCCATGAAGACTTTGGTTGGGCCTCTGCCAATATCGACGACGTGGTGAACCTGATCCCGGCGCGGCTGACCGGGGTTTTGTTTGGCGTCGCTTCGGGCAAGCGCGCGGCACAAGCGCTCGATATCATGCAGCGCGATGCCCGCGCGCATCGTTCTCCCAATGCAGGCTGGCCCGAAGCGGCCATGGCCGGGGCGCTCGACATTCGCCTGTCTGGCCCGCGCATTTATGGGGACCGCGTGACCGAGGAGCCGTGGCTTAATGGCGCGGCCCCCGACCCCATCCCCGAAACGCTGGCGCGGGGTCTTGCACTTTATATCCGCGCCATGGCAGGGGCGGGGGCATTAATTGCCCTCGCGGCACTGCTTTGGAGGTTTGCGTGAGCCAAAATCAGGCGCGCGATCATGGCGGCAATATCGATGCCGCCAAGGCCCGCTTTGGCGGGGCGGATTGGATCGACTTGTCCACCGGCATCAACCGCGTGCCCTATCCGCTGTGCGATTTGCCCGGCGAGGTCTGGACGGGTCTGCCCACCGCCACGCAAAAAGCCGCGCTGATCACCGCCGCGCAACGGGCCTTTGATACCTCGGCCCCCGGCGTGGCGCTTGCAGGCGCGCAACAGGCGATTCAACTGGTGCCGCGCCTCACCGCGCCGGGCCATGCCAAGGTTTTGGCCCCCACCTATAACGAACATGCGGGCGCCTTGCGCGGCGCGGGCTGGAAGGTGACAGAAGTCCCCCGGTTTGAAGATCTGGCGGGCGCCGACCTTGCCGTGGTCGTCAATCCCAACAACCCTGATGGCCGGGTGAGCGCGCCTGAGGCCTTGCAGGCACTTTCGCCAAAAGTGGGGCGGCTTATCGTCGATGAAAGCTTTGCCGATGCGACGCCCGATATCTCGCTCGCCGATCAAGCGGGCGGCAATCTGATCGTGCTGCGCTCGTTTGGCAAATTCTATGGGCTCGCCGGGTTACGGCTTGGCTTTGCCTTTGGCGCGGCCGAGACCATTGCGCAACTGTCCGATATGGCGGGGCCGTGGCCCGTTTCGGGTCCTGCGCTCGAAATTGGCGCGCGCGCGCTGAGCGATACGGTTTGGGCCGAGGCCACCACCGCACGGCTCACCGGCGAGGTTATGCAAATTGATGCGCTTGCCAAAGCGGTGGGTTGGGCGCTGATCGGCGGCACGGCGCTGTTTCGCACCTATGCCACGCTCGATGCGGTGGCCGCGCAAGAAAAGCTTGCCCGCGCGCAAATCTGGAGCCGCATCTTCCCCTATTCGCAACACTGGCTGCGGCTGGGCTTGCCCGGCTCCGCCGCCGAATGGACCCGACTGGAAAAGGTTTTAACCGATGGACTTTGACCAACCCCACCGCGACGCCCTTCAAGAGGTTTTGCGCTGGCGCCGCGATGTGCGCCATTTCCGCCCCGATCCGATCTCCGAAGAGGTGATCGACCGATTGCGCGCCACGATGGATATGGCGCCGTCTGTGGGCAATGCGCGCCCGTGGCGGGTGTTGCGCATCGACAGCCCCGAGATCCGCGCCAAGGTGCTGGCCAATTTCAATGCTGCGCGCGACGCCGCGGGCGGTGCCTATGAAGGCGATCAGGCGGAGGCTTACGCGAAACTGAAGCTGCAAGGCATCGACCAAGCGCCGCTGCAACTCGCCGTCTTCACCCACCGCGACCCGCAAGCGGGCCACGGGCTGGGCCGCGCCTCGATGCCGGTAACCTTGCAACAATCCACCGCAATGGCGATCCATACGCTGTGGCTGGCGGCACGTGCGGAAAACCTTGGCCTTGGCATGGTTTCGGTGCTCGACCCGAAAGCGGTGGAAGAACTGCTTGAAACCCCGCCCGAATGGGAATTCACCGCCTGGCTGTGCATCGGCACGCCCGAGTTCACCGATGACACGCCGCTTCTGCACCGCGCGGGCTGGCAAGAAAACCTGCCCACCGATTGGGAAGTGCGCTAAGGCGCAAAGGGCCGCGCCTGAGTGAAAGGGCGCGGCTTTCGTTTGTGGCGGGTTACCGCGCCAAGGCCAAGAGCCCCTCTACATCCAGATGCGCTTCCATATGCTCGGCGAGCGCTTCCAACGTGGCCTCCACCCCCGCTGCATGGCTTTGGCCAGAAGCGGCAATGCCAAGGCCCTGCAAGAACGCGGCGCGGAAGGCATCGGCGGAAAACATCCCGTGCAAATAGCTGCCTGTCACCCGGCCATTGGCCGAGATCGCGCCCTCCGGCTGGCCGTCAATCCGCGCAAAGGGGCGGGCGCGGTCCGCGCCCTCGGTCTTGCCGATGTGAATCTCATAGCCCTCAACGTCAAGCCCGGTGGGCGCATGGGTGGCGCGGGTGCGGGTCAGGCGCTTGTCCGGGGTCATCACCGTCTCCACGTCCAAAAGCCCCAGCCCCGGCGTGGTGCCCGGCGCGCCTTCAATGCCATCGGGGTCGGCGACCGAGCGGCCCAGCATCTGATAGCCGCCACAAATGCCCAGCACATGACCGCCGCGCCGCACATGCGCTTGCAGGTCAATGTCCCAGCCCTGATCGCGTAAAAACGACAGATCGCCGCGCGTGGATTTGGAGCCGGGGACTATCACCAGCTTCGCCTCGCAAGGGATCGGCTGGCCCGGCGTGACCATCACCAAATCCACCCCCGGCTCGGCGGCAAGCGGGTCAAGGTCATCAAAATTCGCAATCCGCGAGAGCGCGAGGCAGGCGATCACCGTGCCCCCCGATGTGCGCCCCGAGCCAAGATCCAGCGCATCTTCGGCAGGCAGCAAATGCGCTTGGCGAAACCACGGCAAGGTACCAAAGCCGCGCCAGCCGGTGCGGGCTTCAATGAGCCGATAGCCATCGTCAAAAAGCGACACATCGCCCCGGAACTTATTGATCAGAAAACCAGAAATCATCGCAGCATCGTCCGGGTCCAGCACCGCTTGCGTGCCGATGATCTGCGCAATCACGCCGCCCCGGTCAATATCGCCCGCCAGCACCACCGGCACATTGGCCGCGCGCGCAAAGCCCATATTGGCGATGTCGCCCGCGCGCAGATTGACCTCCGCCGGGCTGCCCGCGCCTTCGACAATCACCAGATCATGGCTGGCTTTCAGCCGCTCAAAACTTTCCAGCACAGCGCCCATCAGCTGCGGTTTGAGCGCCGCATAATCGCGCGCCTTGGTGGTGGTGAGCCGCTTGCCTTGCACCACGACCTGCGCGCCGACATCGGTCTCGGGCTTGAGCAAGATCGGGTTCATATCGACCATCGGTTCGAGCCCGCAAGCGAGCGCCTGAAGCGCCTGCGCACGGCCAATCTCGCCCCCATCCGCCGTCACGGCGGCATTGTTGGACATATTTTGCGGCTTGAACGGCGCAACCTTCAGCCCCCGCCGCTTTGCCGCGCGGCACAACCCCGCCACCAGCATCGACTTGCCGACGTTTGAGCCAGCGCCTTGGATCATCAGGGATTTCATGCCCGGCCTCCGGTTGTGTTGTACGTTTGGGAGCCTCCGGCGGAGGTATTTTGTGCCAAGAAGAAAGGGGCGCGGCAAATATTATAGCGGCGCTGCGCCTTGGGCCGCCGCAGCGGGGAAGACGCAGCGCTTTCTCCTTGGGCGGTCATCGGGACCTCTCCCTGTACCGCAGTCAAAGCCTCACAAAGCAAGGTTAACGACTCCTTAACGTGCCCGTTTCTTCTTGGCCGAAATACCTCGGGGGTCTGGGGGCCGCGCCCCCAGCCTTTGCCTTAAAACTCCACGCCCGCTTGCCCTTTGATGCCCGAGCGGAACGGGTGTTTGATCTGCCCCATCTCGGTCACCAGATCGGCCAGCTCTATCAACTCGGGCGCGGCATTGCGGCCCGTTAGCACGACATGGGTCATTTCGGGTTTTTCGTCGCGCAAGAAGGCAAGTACCTCGTCGCGGTCAAGATAGTCATAGCGCAGCGCGATATTGATCTCGTCCAAAAGTACCATGCGGATCTCGGGGTTGCGGATCAGCTCTTTCGCCTTTTCCCACCCCGCTTTTGCCGCCGCCACATCGCGTTCGCGGTCTTGGGTTTCCCAAGTGAAACCCTCGCCCATCGCGTAGAACTGGCACAGATCGCCAAAATGGGTGGTCAGCAAGCGCCGCTCGCCCGTGTCCCACGCGCCCTTGATGAATTGCACCACCGCGCAGGGCATTTCATGCGCGATGCAGCGCAGAATCATCCCAAAGCCAGAGGAGCTTTTCCCCTTGCCAGAGCCGGTATGGACGATGATCAGCCCCTTTTCGCCGGACTTGCCCGCCATGATCTTATCGCGCGCGGCCTTTTTCTTCGCCATCTTCGTGGCATGCCGGGCCAGGTCGTCGGGTTTCTCTTCCGGGGCGCTGTCGTTTTCAGACGTCATCGGGGCGGTCCTCGCGCTTGACAATGGCAGGCGTCTCGCCCACTCAGGGGCGGCGCTGGTTTCTGTCCTATGACAGGCGAAGAGGGAATGCGACAGGGTTTGCGACTGAAACAGTCAAAAACGCGAAACGCAGCCGCCCCCGCGACCGTGACCGGAGAGGGCGCCCCACACCACTGGCAAAAGCCGGGAAGGGGGGGCGACCGTGGGGTTTAGGCCTCGCATCCGCAAGCCGGGAGACCTGCCAGCGTATGTGTTTCGGGCGGACGGGGTGTGCCGCGACCGGGAGGGGCTTCATGCCCGTCTTCGGCCCCGCCCCCAAACCCATTAAGGAGGGGTGATGGCCACCACGCTGCACGTTTGCACCACTTGCCGCCGCGCAGGTGTTGAGCCCGAAGGCGAGGCCCGCCCCGGCGCGCTTTTGCATGAGGCGTTGGCCGATCTGCCCTGCCCCGAGGGGGTTACGGTGGTGCCGGTTGAATGCCTATCGGCCTGCACTCAGGGCTGTTCGGTGGCGCTTTCGGCACCCGGTAAATGGTCCTACGTCTATGGTCGTATGGGCCCCGAAGATGCCGCGACCATTTTGGAAGGCGCAGCGCTTTACGCGCAAAGCGCCGATGGCCTTGTGCCGTGGCGCACGCGGCCCGAAATTTTCCGCAAGCAAAGCCTTGCCCGTATTCCCCCGCAAGATCTGCCCGTTCAGGAGTAAGCCATGTCGGACCTCGTCAAAATCCCCGTCACTGTGATCACCGGCTTTCTGGGCGCGGGCAAAACCACGCTGATCCGCCATCTGATGGCGAACCCGCAGGGCCGCACGCTTGCGGTGTTGGTCAATGAATTTGGCACCGTGGGGGTGGATGGGGACATTCTGCGCCAATGCGCCGATGAAAACTGCCCCGATGAGAACATTGTCGAACTGGCCAATGGCTGCATCTGCTGCACCGTGGCCGATGATTTCATCCCGACGATCGAAGCGCTGATGGCGCGGCCCAATCGCCCCGATCATATCTTGATCGAAACCTCGGGCCTTGCGCTGCCCAAGCCGCTTTTGAAAGCTTTTGATTGGCCCGCGATCCGCTCGAAAATTACCGTGGATGGTGTGATTGCCGTGGCGGATGCCGAGGCCGTGGCGGCGGGCCGTTTTGCGCCCGATGAGGCGGCGGTGGAGGCGCAGCGCCAAGCCGATGACAGCATCGACCATGAAACGCCGCTTTCGGAAGTGTTTGAAGATCAGATCGCTTGTGCGGATTTGGTGCTTTTGTCGAAAGCCGATCTCGCGGGCGAGGCAGGCTTGGCCGCCGCACGCGCGGTGATTGAGGCGGAGGCCCCGCGTAAGCTGCCGATCCTGCCGATGGTCGAGGGCACGATTGACCCCGCGGTGGTCTTGGGCCTCGGCGCGGCGGCGGAAGATGATCTGGCCGCGCGGCCAAGCCACCATGATGGGGCCGATGATCATGAGCATGATGATTTTGAAACTGTGGTGATTGAGCTGCCCGAAATCACCGACCCGGCGGCGCTGGTGGCGGCGATTGAACGCTTGGCAACTGAGCAAAACATTTTGCGCGTCAAAGGCCATGTCGCGGTGGCGGGCAAGCCGATGCGTTTGCTCGTTCAGGCGGTGGGCGCGCGGGTGCGCCACCAATATGACCAGCCTTGGGGCGACCGCGCCCGCCGCTCCGCGCTTGTGGTCATTGCCGAGCATGATGATGTGAATGAAGCCGCGATCCGCGACGTGCTGCTTTCCGGGGTGTCTGCCTGATGCATGTCGTCTTCCGCGAAAGCCACGGGCTTGAGGAAACCGAGGTGCCGACCGATCTTGGTCAGCGCCCGGCGGACCTTGTGGCGCTGTCCTTTTCGGACAGCGACCTTGGCGCTTTCGCGGCGGGCTGGAAACGGGCGGGCGGCAAGCTGCCGACGCTGCGGCTGGCAAACCTTGTGGCTCTGCGCCATCCGGTTTCGGTCGATACCTATGTGGAAAACACGCTTTCGGGCGCGAAAGGCATTTTGATCCGCCTGATCGGCGGGGAGGCGTATTGGCCCTATGGGCTGGCCTCGGTGCAAGACCTGTGCCGGCGCAAGGGCATTGCTTTGGCGGTGCTGCCCGCCGATGGCCGGGACGATGAACGGCTTGATGCGCTGTCGACCCTGCCGGTTTCGACCCTGCGGCGGCTGAAGGAACTTTGCGATGCGGGCGGCGCGGTGGCGGCGCAAGCGGCGCTGTCGCAACTTGCGCTGGCCTCGGGCCTTTATGCGCCCCCGGTGCCGGGCGATAAGCGGCTCCCCGATTGGGGGTTTTATGACCCGGCCAAAGGCGTGATCGCCGCGCCTGAGGGCGAGGGGCCTTTGGTGCTGGTCTCCTTTTACCGCTCCTATCTGACCTCGGCCGATACCGCGCCCGTGGATGCGCTGATCGAAGGGCTGCGCGCGCGCGGCTTTGCGGCTTACGGGCTTTTTGCGGCGTCGTTGAAGGCCGAGGGCTTGGGCGATGCTGTGCAAGCCCGGCTTGATGGGCGCGCCCCGGCGCTGATTGTCAATGCCACCGCTTTTTCGGCGCAGGGCACAGATGGCACCACGCCCTTTGACCGCTATGGCGTGCCAGTCTTCCAAGTCGCCCTTTCGACCGCGCGCAAACGCGATTGGGCGGAGGCTGAGCGCGGCCTGTCTCCTGCGGATTTGGCGATGCATGTGGTGCTGCCCGAGGTGGATGGGCGGCTCTTCGCGGGCGTTGTCTCGTTCAAAGCGCCTGAGCCGCGCGACCCAGATTTGGAATATGCGCGCTTTGCCCACCGCGCCGATGCAGGCCGCATCACCGCGGCGCTCGACCGGATCACGGGCTGGTATGAACTGGCCCAAACCCCGGTGGCGCAGCGCCGCTTGGCGGTGGTGCTCTCGACCTATCCGGGCCGGGATTGGCAGATGGCCCATGCGGTGGGGCTGGATGCTTTGGCCTCGACCGAAGGCTTGCTGACCCAATTGGCCGATGAAGGTTATGGGGTCAGCGCGGGCGCTCCGGTGGAAAGCCTGACCACCGCACGCCAGGCTTGGCCTTTGGCGGAGTATTTGGCGGCGCTTGAAACCCTACCCGAGGTGCTCCGCCAAGATCTGGCCGAGGCTTGGGGCACGCCGGAAGACGACCCCGCATTCCAAGATGGGGCTTTCCATTTTGCTGCGTTGCAGCGGGGTGCCGCATGGGTGGCGCTGCAGCCCGAGCGTGGTGCGGTCACCACCCGCGATGACGATTATCACGACCTGAGCCGCACCCCGCGCCACGCCTATGTGGCGTTTTATCTGTGGCTGCGCGCGCAGGGCGTGCAGGCGCTGTGTCATATGGGTGCGCATGGCACGCTGGAATGGTTGCCGGGCAAAGCGGTGGCTTTGTCAGAAACCTGCTGGCCCGAGGCGCTTTGGACCCGGCCCGTCATTTATCCGTTCATCGTCAATGACCCGGGTGAGGCGGCGCAGGCCAAGCGCCGTTTGGGCGCGGTGACGCTGGGCCACCTTCCGCCGCCGCTTGCCCAAGCCGCCGTGCCCGAGGGGATGACGCGGCTCGAACGGCTCTTGGATGAATATTCCACCGCCGACGGGCTCGACCCCGCGCGCCGCGACCGGCTGATTGCCGATATTCGTGATGAGGCGCGGGCTTCCGGGGTAGAGGACGATCTGGGCATCCCAGCGGAGGCATCGGCGGCAGAAGCGATCACCCGGATCGACCGTTTCGTCTGCGACATCAAAGAGAGCCAGTTTGGCGATGGGTTGCACGTGCTGGGGCAGGGCGCTTGCGGGGCGGAGGAACGCGCGGGCCTGACGGCGGCGCTTTCGGGCGCGCGCGTCGCCCCCGGCCCCTCGGGCAGCCCCGCGCGGGGGCGCGCCGATGTGCTGCCCACCGGGCGCAATCTTTTTGCGGTGGATCCGCGCGCCGTGCCCTCGCGCGCCGCTCATGCCCAAGGGGTGAAACTGGCCGAGGAATTGCTGCGCAAGCACCTGCAAGATCAAGGCGATTGGCCCAAAGGGCTGGTGATTGACCTTTGGGGCAGCGCCACCATGCGCACTGCAGGCGAGGAATTCGCAATGGCGCTGCATCTCGCGGGGCTGAAGCCCGTGTGGGACGAGGGCGCGGCCCGTGTTTCAGGTGTTGAGGTCATTCCGCTCGCGCTTTTGGGGCGACCGCGCATTGATGTGACGCTACGCGTCTCCGGCCTTTTCCGCGATATCTTTCCGGGTTTGGCCCAGCTTTTTGAAACCGGGGCCGAGGCTTTGGCTTTGCGCGAAGAAAGCCTAGACGATAACCCCTATGCCCGCCCCGCGCCGCGTGTTTTTGGGCCGCGCCCCGGCCAATATGGGCTCGGCATGGGCGAAGCGCTTGACCATTTCACGCCCGAAGCCCGCGCTGCAGCGGGTGAGGCATGGCTCAATGCATCCTCCTATACGATTGATAAAAAAGGTGAAATTCGCGCTGACCGGGCGGGGCTGGAAGCCCGCCTGATGGGCGCAGATAGCTTTGTGCATGCGCAAGACCTGCCAGAGTCAGACGTGCTTTTGGCCGCCGATTACGCCGCGCATGAGGCGGGCTTTGCCGCGGCCCTTGCCCGCCTTGGGGCCGAGGCGCCTGCGCTTTACCACCTCGACGCCACGGACCCCGCGCGCCCACGGGCCCGCACTTTGCCCGAAGAAATTGCCCGCGTCGTGCGCGCCCGCGCCACCAACCCGGCTTGGGTCTCTGGCATGATGCGGCACGGCTTTCGCGGCGGGGCAGAGATTGCGGCAACGCTTGATCACATGGCCGCTTTTGCGCATCTGGCCCAAGTTGTGCCCGCGCATCTCTTTGACCTTTATCATGAGGCCACTTTGGGCGACGAGGCCGTGGTCGATTTTCTTGAAACCGCCAACCCGCAGGCGCTCGCCGCGATGCGCGACCTTTTCCGCCGTTTGGCCGAGGCCGGGCTGTGGCAGACCCGGCGCAATTCCATTGCCGCAAGCCTTGAAGAACGGCTATGAGCGCACAACCCTTTTCGGAGACCCGCAATGCCCTATGAGTATGAGAAGGACGGCGCGAAGATTTACGTGCAATCCTTCGCCACGATCCGCGCAGAGGCCGATCTGGCCCGTTTCACCCCCGAAGAAGAGGTGGTCGCGGTGCGGATGATCCATGCGGCGGGCATGGTGGGGCTGGAAAAGCACGTCCAATTCGCGCCGGGCATGGCGATTGCGGCGCGGGCTGCGCTTGAGGCGGGCGCGCCGATCCTATGCGATGCGCGCATGGTGAGCGAGGGGATCACCCGCGCGCGTCTGCCCGCAAACAACGAAGTGATCTGCACGCTGCAAGACCCGCGCGTGCCGGAGATGGCGAAAGAGATGGGCAACACCCGCTCTGCCGCCGCTTTGGAATTGTGGCGCCCCAAGCTGGCTGGCGCGGTGGTGGCAATTGGCAATGCGCCGACGGCTTTGTTCCACCTGCTCAACATGCTTGAAGACCCCGATTGCCCGCGTCCGGCCGCGATCATCGGCTGTCCGGTGGGCTTTATTGGCGCGGCGGAATCGAAAGCCGCGCTGGCTGAGGCGAACCCGGTGCCATGGGTCGTGGTGGAGGGGCGCTTGGGCGGCTCTGCCATTACCGTAGCGGCGGTCAATGCGCTTGCCTGTCGGAAGGAATAATCATGGGGCGGATCATCTGCGCAGGGCTTGGCCCGGGCGACCCAGACCTCATTTCGGTCAAATCGGACCGCGCCATTCGCGGCGCCAGTGATATTGCCTATTTCCGCAAAGCCGGTCGCGCGGGCCAAGCGCGGCGCATTGTCGAAGGCATGCTTTCCCCACAAGTCACTGAACACGCGATGGAATATCCGGTCACGACCGAGCTTCCCTTTGACAGCCCCGGCTATATTACCGCGCTGGCAGACTTCTACGATGACTGGGCGTCGCGGCTTCTTGAACTTACGAAAACCCGCGACATCGTAGTGTTGTGCGAAGGCGACCCCTTCTTCTATGGCTCGTTCATGCACCTTTACACCCGCCTCTTGGGCAGGGTGGAGGTTGAGGTAATCCCCGGTATTCCGGGCATGGTCGGCTGTTGGACGGCAACGGGCGAACCGATCACATGGGGCGATGATGTGCTGACCGTTTTGGCTGGCACTTTGCCCGAGGAAGAACTGGCCCGCCACATGGCCGCGACAGATGCGCTGGTGGTCATGAAAACCGGGCGCAACCTGCCCAAAATCAAGCGCGCGCTGGCGGCTGTGGGCAAGCTAGAGGCCGCATGGCTTGTTGAACGCGGCACCATGCCCGATCAGCGCCTCGCGCAGCTAACCGAGGTGGAAGAAAACGACTGCCCCTATTTTGCGATCGTGCTGGTGCACGGGCAGGGGCGGCGGCCTGAGAAAGGAACCCCGGAATGAGCGGTTGGGTTGTGGTCGCGGGGCTTGGCCCCGGCAAAGAGACACTGGTCACGCCCGAGGTGACGGCGGCGGTCGATCAGGCCACCGATATTGTGGGCTATATTCCCTATGTGGCGCGCATCGCCCCGCGCGAGGGGCTGACGCTGCATGCCTCGGACAACCGGGTTGAACTTGATCGTGCCTGCCATGCCCTTGAAATGGCGGCGGAAGGTCGGCGGGTGGTGATTGTTTCGTCTGGCGATCCGGGCGTCTTTGCGATGGCGTCTGCATTGTTTGAGGCTTACGAGGCGCATCCCGAATTTGCCGAGATCGAGATCCGCATCTTGCCCGGTATTACGGCCATGCTGGCAGCGGCAGCGGCGGCGGGCGCGCCCTTGGGGCATGATTTCTGTGCCATCAATCTGAGCGATAACCTCAAGCCGTTTGAACTGGTCGAACACCGCCTGCGCCATGCCGCGCGCGGCGATTTTGCGATGGCGTTTTACAACCCCCGCTCGAAATCGCGCCCGCATCAATTTACCCGCGTGCTTGAGGTGCTGCGCGAGGAATGTGAGCCCGAGCGGCTGATTTTGTTTGCCCGCGCGGTCTCCACGCCCGAACAGCGGATCAACACCGTTACTTTGGCCGAGGCCACGCCGGAAATGGCTGATATGCGCACCGTGGTGCTGGTGGGCAATTCCACCACCCGCCGCGTGGGCCCGTGGGTCTATACTCCGCGTGGCGTCGCGCCGTGATCTGCGAGCCAGTGCAGCACCCCGTCGAGCGTGTCGCGGATGCTGCGCTGCGGCACATGCGGCCGATCAATCAAAATCACCGGAATCTGCAGCGCGCGGGCGGCGATCAGTTTCGCCTCCGCCCCTGCGCCCCCGGCGTTTTTAGCCACGATATGGGTGATACTTTCGCTGCGCAGCAATTCTGTATCCCCTTGAACATCAAAGGGGCCGCGCGCCACCACTGCCCGCGCATTTTGCAAGGGCAGCATTTCGCCCGGCGGGTCCACCAAGCGCAGCAAATAGAAATGCTGCGGCGCGGCGTTAAACGCGGCGAGGTTCTGCTTTCCTATCGCCAAGAACACCCGCGCGGGATCATGCGGCAGTGCAGCAATCGCGCCCTCAAGGTCGGGGACATGGGTCCAAGCATCGGCGGGTTGGGCGGTCCAAGGCGCGCGTTCAAAGGCGCAAAGCGGCACCCCGGTTTGGGCGCAAGCGGCCACGGCATTGGTGCTCATTTGCGCGGCGAACGGGTGCGTGGCGTCAATCACATGGGTGATGTTTTCAGCTTTCAGAAAAGCGCAAAGGCCATCTACCCCGCCAAAACCGCCCACCCGCGTGGGCAGGGGTTGCGGCACGGGTTTGTCGGTGCGCCCGGCATAGGAAAACACCGCGTCAAACCCTTGGTCTGCAAGGGTTTTGGCCAATCGGCTGGCTTCCGTGGTGCCGCCCAGCAAAAGGAGGCGTGTCATGTCTGATCCTTGGCTTTCGATCATTGGTTTGGGCGAAGATGGCCTTGATGGGCTGCCCTTGGCAAGCCGAGAAGCGCTTGATCGGGCGCAACTGATCTTTGGCGGGCCGCGGCATTTGGCGCTGGTGGGCGCGGGGGATCGCGGGCGGCCTTGGCCAGTGCCCTTTGATATTGCGCCGGTGCTTGCCGCGCGCGGCACGCCTGCGGTGGTGCTGGCCTCTGGCGATCCGTTTTGGTGCGGCGCGGGGGCGAGCCTCGCGGCAAAGCTCGCGCCCGATGAGTGGCGCGCGATCCCGGCGCCCGGTGTCGTGTCGCTTCTGTGTTCGCGGCTTGGCTGGCGGGGCGAAACCGTCTCGGCGATGGGCCTTCATGCCGCGCCCTTCACTCGGTTGCGCCCCGAATTGGCGCGCGGCGCGCAGATCATTGTGACGATGCGCGATGGCGCGGCGGTGGGAGAACTTGCCGCTTGGCTCACGGCGCATGGCTATGGCGCAGTGCGGATGGTGGTGGCGGAAAACTTGGGCGGCCCGCAAGAGCGGCTGCGCAGCATCGCCGCGCAAGACTATGACCTTAAAGAGGTTTCCGCTTTGGTGGCGGTTGCGCTTGATGGCGCGGGCCTTGCCCCAGAGGTGGGGCTTTCGCGCGTTCCGGGGCGGCCAGAGAGTGCGTTCCAACATGATGGCCAAATCACCAAATCCCCGTTTCGCGCGCTGACGCTTGCAGCGCTTGCGCCCCGCAAGGGGGAGCTTTTGTGGGATATTGGTGGCGGTTCGGGCTCGGTCTCGGTGGAATGGTGCTTGGCCGGGGGGCGGGCGCTGACCATCGAGCCGCGCGCGGACCGGATTGGAAACATCAAAGCCAATATCGCGGGCTTTGGCCTTGGCGCGCAGATGCGGGCCATTCATGGCGCAGCCCCCGAGGCGCTCGACGGTTTGGCGCTGCCGGATGCCGTTTTCATCGGTGGCGGCGGGTCAGAGGCGCTTTACACCCGGCTGTGGGAGCTTTTGCCCGAAGGCACCCGGCTTGTGGCGAATGGGGTGACGCTGGAAACCGAAAGCCTGCTCGCCAGCCTGCACGCGCGCCACGGCGGTAGCCTGATGCGGGTCGACATTGCCCAAGCCGAGCCTTTGGGGCGGATGCGCGGTTGGTCTGCCGCGCGCCCGCAGGTGCAATGGAGTGTGGTGCGGTGAGGGTCGCGGGCCTTGGCTTTCGCAAGGGCACGGTGGATTTCACGGCGGCGCTTTTGGCCGCCGGTCCGGTGGATGCCCTTGCAACCGCCGCGGAAAAGGCCCAAGAGCTTGCCGCCGCCCTGCCGGGGCAGCGCGTGATCGGGGTTGAGGTGCGCGGGGTCGAAACGCCCACGCAATCGCCCCGCGTTCTGGCGCTGATGGGCACAGGATCGGTGGCCGAAGCGGCGGCACTGCGGGCCGCAGGGCGCGGCGCGCGGCTGGAAGGGCCAAGACAGGTGATCGGCGGGGTAACGCTTGCCGTGGCTGAAGGAGAGGGCGAATGACGGTGCATTTCATCGGCGCGGGGCCGGGCGCAGCAGATTTGATCACTTTGCGCGGGCGCGATCTGATCGCCTCTTGCCCGGTGTGCCTTTATGCGGGCAGCCTTGTGCCGCTTGCGCTTTTGAGCCACTGCCCGGATGGCGCGAAAATCATCAACACCGCGCCGCTCAGCCTTGATGAGATCATCGCCGAAATTCAGGCCGCGCATGAGGCGGGCCAAGATGTCGCCCGGCTCCATTCGGGCGATTTGTCGGTCTGGTCGGCGATGGGCGAGCAGCTGCGCCGATTGCGCGCGCTTGGTATTCCTTATGATGTGACGCCGGGCGTGCCCTCGTTTGCGGCGGCGGCAGCGACGTTGGGTGCGGAACTCACCCTGCCGGGCGTGGCGCAATCTGTTATTCTGACCCGCACCTCTGGCCGCGCTTCGGCCATGCCCGAGGGGGAAACGCTGGAGAACTTCGCCCGCACCGGCGCGGTTCTGGCCATTCACCTCTCGGTCCATGTCCTTGAAGATGTGGTGGAAAAGCTCACCCCCTATTACGGGGCGGATTGCCCGGTGGCGGTGGTGTGGCGCGCAAGCTGGCCCGATCAGCGGGTGGTGCGCGCAACCCTTGGCAGCCTGCAAACGGCGGTGGGGGCCGAGATGGAGCGCACCGCTCTGATCATGGTGGGCCGCTCGCTCGATACCGAAGAGTTTGACGAAAGCCGCCTTTACGCGGGCGATTACGACCGCCGCTACCGCCCGGTTGGCACCGAGCCGCGCTTCCCGGAGGGCACGGAATGAGCGGTTACGTCTCTTTTGTGTCCTCTGGCCCCGGTGATCCGGAACTGCTGACGTTGAAGGCGGCAGACCGGCTTGCCAAGGCGGATGTGGTGCTTTTCGATGACCTCTCGGCCGGGCCGATCTTGGGCCATGCGCGCGAAGGCGCGGAACTGATTGCTGTTGGCAAACGCGCGGGGCGGCCCTCGCCCAAGCAAGACCATGTGAGCCGTTTGCTCGTCGATCATGCGCTGACCGGGCAAAAGGTTGTGCGGCTAAAATCGGGTGACTCTGGCCTTTTTGGGCGTCTGGAAGAGGAATTGGTCGCGCTGCAAGAGGCGGGCATTGACTATGAAATCATCCCCGGTGTGCCCTCGGCCTGTGCGGCGGCGGCGGCGGCGGGGATGCCGCTCACGCGCCGGCTCACCGCGCGGCGGGTGCAATTTGTGACCGGGGCCGATGTGACGGGCGATCTGCCCGAAACGCTCAATTGGGCGGCTTTGGCCGATCCGGCGGCGACCACGGTTGTCTTTATGGGCAAGCGCACCTTCCCGAAGCTTGCGGCAGATCTGATCGCGCATGGGCTTTCGCCGGACACGCCCACGCTTTTGGCCGAAGCCGTGGGGCACCCCGAACAAAGCCTGCACCGCTCCACCATCGCCAAGCTTGCGGCAGAGCTGGCTGAGGCACGGTCAAACCACCCCGCGCTTATTTTCTACGGCCCGCTTTACGACCCGGAGGGGTAAGATGATCGAGCTCACGCTGATTGGCATCGGCACCGGCAATCCGGCCCATGTCACGCTGCAAGCGATTGGCGCGATGAATGCCGCCGATCTGATCTTGATCCCGCTCAAAGGGGCCGACAAATCCGACCTTGCGGGCCTGCGCCGCGCAATTTGTGCCACCCATATCACCAATCCCGCCACCAAAGTGGTGGAGTTCGACCTGCCCGTGCGCGATGCGGCGAACCCGTCTTACCGCAAGGGCGTGGATGATTGGCACGATGCGATCGCCGAGGCATGGCTTGCACAAATCACCGCGCAATGCCCTGATCTAAATGGCAAAGTCGCGCTTTTGGTTTGGGGGGACCCGGCGCTTTATGACAGCACATTGCGCATTGCCGCGCGGCTGGAAAAGCGCATCGCGCTCACCACCAAGGTCATTCCCGGCATCACCGCGATTCAAGCGCTTTGTGCGGCCCATGCGATCCCGCTCAATGACATTGGCGCGCCCTTTGTCATCACCACCGGGCGGCAAATCCGCGACCACGGCTGGCCCGCTGCCGCCAATACGGTTGTGGTGATGCTCGATGGCGAATGTTCGTTCCAAAGCCTTGACCCACAGGGCATTTCGATCTGGTGGGGCGGCTGTGTCGCGATGCCCGAAGAGGTGCTGGTGGCGGGGCCTTTGGCCGAGGTGACAGAACAAATTCTGGCCACCCGCGCGGCCCTTCGTGCAACCCACGGTTGGGTCATGGATATTTACCTGATGCGCCGCAGCCTTTGACGCAGGCGCAAGGGTTGACAGTTTGGTGACAGGGGGGATACTTCCCCCGATGGTTCCCAACGGGATGGGATTAATAGGGAACACGGTGAGGATTACCCATCAGGGGCCAAATCCGTGACTGCCCCCGCAACTGTGAGCGGCGAGACCCGGTCGTATGCCACTGACTGCCCTCTCCACGGGGTGAAACAGTCGGGAAGGTGACCGGTTCCGTGACCCGCAAGTCAGGAGACCTGCCATCGCTCGAGCGTCGCAAGCCTTCCCGGGGCGGGGTGCCCCCGGCCTTCGAAAAGCGGCGCGTCTGAAGTGGAAGGACGTTTTACATGCATATTATGGAGGGGTATCTCCCCGCTTCCCATGCCATTGGATGGTATGCGGTTTCCGCCCCGTTTTTTGTCGCGGGGGCGTTGAAAATTCGCAAAATCGTGGCCGAGCGGCCTGAAGCGCGGATGACGCTGGCCGCTTCTGGCGCTTTTGCCTTTGTGCTCTCGGCGTTGAAAATCCCCTCGGTGACGGGCTCGTGCTCGCACCCAACCGGCACCGGGCTTGGCGCGATTATCTTTGGCCCCTCGGTGATGGCGGTTTTGGGTGTGATTGTGCTGTTGTTCCAAGCGCTTCTTTTGGCGCATGGCGGGCTGACCACGCTGGGCGCCAATGCGTTTTCGATGGCGATTGTCGGCCCTTGGGTCGCTTGGGGGATTTGGAAATTGGGCCGGGGCGTGGGCCTTTCGGTCGCTTTCAGCGTCTTCTTTGCGGCGATGCTGGGCGATTTGGCCACTTATGTCACCACCGCGCTGCAACTCGCGTTGGCCTATCCGGACCCAGCCTCTGGCTTCATCGGCGCCGCCGTGAAATTCGGCTCGATCTTTGCCTTCACGCAAGTGCCGCTCGCCATTGTCGAAGGGTTGCTGACCGTGATCGTGATGGACGCGCTGGCGGGCAAAGTGCCTGATGACCAAAAGCTGCGCATCTTGGCCGGGGAGGCACGCTGATGGGCAAGAACCGGACCTTGTGGCTGTTGCTGGCCGTTGTCGTTTTGGCGGTTGTGCCGCTGTTGATGGGCGGCGAATTTGGTGGGGCTGATGGGGCTGCTGCTGAATTGATTGAGGCAGAAAACCCCGGTTTCGTGCCTTGGGCGAACCCGCTTTGGGAACCGCCCAGCGGTGAGATCGAAAGCCTGCTTTTCGCCCTGCAAGCGGCGATTGGCGCGTTTGTCATTGGCTATGTCGTTGGCCGTCGGCATGAACGCTCCAAAACCACGCAAAAGCCGGAAGGGCGCGCCGTCAGCGACGCCGCGTGAAGAACGGAAACAGTCTGAATGTCGATTGCCTCTCTTGACCGGATCGCCTCTACGGGGCGCTGGCGCAACCGCCCCCTGGCAGAGAAGGCACTGATTGGCCTTGGCTTTTTGATCTTGGCGGTGACCTTGCCCCCTTGGCCGGGCGCCGTTTTCGTGACGGCGGCGATGCTCGCCGTCACCTTTGGGCTGGCACGGGTGTCGGTTAAGCTTTGGCTCGCCATCGCCGCGCTGCCCTTGGGCTTTTTGATCCCCGGTTCGCTCGTTTTGTTGGTGCAACTTGGCCCCGAGGGCATTGGCCTTGCGCCGGGTGGCGCACAGGAGGCCGCGCTTTTGGTGCTGCGCGCGCTGGCCGCCACCACCTGCTTGATTTTTCTGGCCACCACCACGCCCGCCGCCGATCTTGTCGCCGGGTTGCGCCGGTTTGGCCTGCCGTCTGAAATCGTTGAAATTGCGCTTTTGATGTATCGCTTCGTCTTCATTCTGGCCGAAGAGGCCACCGCCATGACCGTGGCGCAACGTGCCCGCCTGGGTCATTCCACCCGCGCGCGCTGGTTGCGCTCCACCGGCCAAGTGATCGCCGCGCTTTTGCCGCGCGCCATGGCACGGGCGCGACGGCTTGAGGTTGGGCTTGCCGCGCGTGGCTGGCAAGGGGAGATGCGGGTGCTGAGCGACCGGGCGCGCGCCTCTTGGTTGAGCTTGGGCGCGATCTTGGCCGCGCAAGCCGCTGTTGCCATTTTGGGGATGCTGCTGTGACCGCCATCCTGTCTGCCGAGGCTTTGCGCTATGCCTTTCCGGGCGATGTGACCGCGCTGGATGGGCTAAGCCTCTCTGTCGCCGCAGGCGAAAGCCTCGCGATTTTGGGCCCGAATGGCGCGGGCAAATCCACGCTGTTGCTGCACCTTAACGGCAGTTTGCGCCCGCAAGGGGGGCAGGTGCTGTTGGGGGGCGCTCCGGTCGGCTATTCCCGCAAGGCGCTCACCGCATGGCGCCGCCGAGTCGCGCTGGTGTTGCAAGATGCCGATGATCAGCTTTTCGCCGCGACGGTGTTTGAAGATGTCTCCTTCGGCCCGCTGAACCTTGGGCTGAGCGCGGCGGAGGCCCGCGCGCGGGTTGAAGAAGCGCTTGAAATGCTGTCGATCTCTGATCTGCGCGACCGACCCACGCATATGCTCTCGGGCGGGCAAAAACGGCGCGTGGCGATTGCGGGCGCGGTGGCGATGCGCCCCGAAGTGCTTTTGCTGGATGAACCCACGGCGGGGCTTGATGAGGCGGGCTCGGCACAACTGATCGCGCTGTTGCAAGGGCTGATGGCGCGCGGCATGACGCTTGTGTTTTCCACCCATGACGTGGAGCTGGCCTGTGCTTTGGCGAGCCGGGTCGCGCTTTTCCGTGCGGGCCAAGTGGTGGGGCAGGGCGCGGCCAGTGATATCTTGAGCGACCGCGCAGCACTGACCCAAGTGGGGCTTGCCCCGCCGCTTTTGTATGACCTCGCCCTGCGCGCGCGGGATTTGGGGCTGCTTGATCCAACCGCCGCGCTGCCCCGCACCCGCGCGGCGTTTGAGGCGCTGTTGCAGGGCTGGGCAAAGCGGTGAGCCCCGCGCGACCACGCTTGCCCGCCCCGTTCCTTGCGCTACTCTAGCCCGGCCATGACCCAATCGCCCGCGCCCGCCGATTTGCCCTCCCATACCTCTGTGCTGGTGATCGGCGCGGGGCTTGCGGGGCTGTGCGCGGCGATAGAAGCGCGTCAGGCCGGGGCCGCGGTGCTGGTGGTCGATGCCGCGCCGCCGGAACGGTTGGGCGGCAATGCCCGGCATGGCCGCAACATCCGCGTCGCGAATGACGTTGAAACACCCTTCCAGCGCGATGCTTACCCCGCCGCCGAATATGCTGCCGATCTGGCCCGCATCGGCTGCCCCGATCCCGCGCTTGCCACCGCCTTGGCCGAGGGCTCCACGGACCTTGCGCCTTGGCTGCAAGCCCAAGGCGTGCGGCTCGAGCCTTGGGCCGAGGGGCACTTGCCCTATTCGCGCCGCACCGTGTTTTTGCGCGGTGGGGGGCAGGCTTTGGTCAATGCGCTTTTGCGCCGTGCGGCGGGGCTGGGTGTGCTGATCTGCCCGCTATGTGAGGTCACCACGCTTGACCCCACGCTGTTGGACCTTGCTGCCAAGGGGCCGTTTTCGCTTGAAATCCGCACCGCCACGGGGCCGCATCGCCTCACCGCAGACACGGTCATTTTGGCGAGCGGCGGCACCGGGGCGGATCTTGTAGACCCCGCCGCTAACAGGGGCACGCCCGAGCAATTGGGCGCGCCGCTCCGCTGGGCGCTCGCGCATGGTGCCAAAGACGCCGGCGCGCCCGGAGATGGTCATGTGGTGGCGGTGGATGCCCGCGCCGCACGCCATGATGCGGGGATTGTCAGCCGTGTGGATGGCATGCATCTGGGCATTGTCGTCGGAGCCGATGGGAAGCGCTTTTATGACGAGGCGCGGGTCACAACCCCTGCGCGCCATTCGGTGATGGCCCGCGCGATGGTCGCCCGCCCCGATCCGCGCGCGTGGATCATCTTGGGCGACGCGGCGCTTTCGGATTTGCCGCCGGTTTTGCTGCCCCCGCTCAAAGCCGAAACGCCCGATGCTTTGGCGCAGCGTTGTGGCCTTGATCCGCAGGCCCTTGCCGTCACGCTGAGCGCCCCGAATGAGCCGCCGCGTTCGGCTCCGGTGACGCTCGCGCCGCCTTATCATGCGATCCCGGTGGTGCCGGGGATCGGTTTTACCCGCTACGGGCTGGCGATCGACCCGCAGGGCCGGGTGATCTGCGCCAATGGCACGCCCGCACCGCGCTTCTTTGCCGTGGGAACAATTTCTTGCGGGGCGGTGTTGGGGGCGGGCTATCTTTCTGGGGCGGGGCTCTCGCTCGCTGCTGTTTTTGGGCGCTTGGCCGGGCAAGCGGCGGCGGCTTTGGTCCTGCCTGCGCCCGCCGCGCCGCAACTCTTGCCCAAACTGCCGCCCCCTGCCGCGCGTGTGGCTTTGCAGGCGCGGGGGGAGGCGCAACGCGCGCTCAACATTTGTAACACTTGCGGTTTTTGTACCGGGCTTTGCGCGGTCTTTCCCGCCTCGCAGCGCCGCCCCGCCCTTGCGCCCGGCGATCTGCGCCATTTGGCGCATCTGTGCCATGATTGCCGCTCCTGCGCCTATGATTGCCAATATGCCCCCCCGCATGATCTGGCGGTAAACCTCCCCTCCACTTTGGCCGCCGCGCGGCGGGTGGAATACAAAGGTGAGGGACGCGGGGCCGAGGCTCTGTTCTGGGCGTTGACCCTTGGCCTGCCGCTCTTGGCGCTGATCTTTTTGCCGTGGGCAGCGCTTTTTGGCACGCATCAAGGCGAATTCTACACGGTGTTGCCGCATCGGCTGATTGCGGGGGGCGCGGGGGCGGTGTTTGGCTGGGCGAGCCTCGCATTGCTCGCGCGTTTTGCGCTTTATTGGCGCGCGATCCGGGGGCCGGGGGCGCCCGTTACTTGGGCGGCTTTGAAGACCGGGCTGCGCGACGCGCTCTCCTTGCGCAATCTGGGCGATTGTGAAACCCGCAAAGGTTCGGCAGGGCAGGGGCGGCGCGTGGCGCATCACCTGCTGGCGGGGGGCTTTTTGCTCACCTTCCTAGCCACGGTGGCGGGGTATTTTCTGCATTTAGCAGGCCATCCCGCGCCCTATCCGCTGGTGAGTATGCCGGTCATTTTGGGGGCGACGGGCGGGGTCGCCATGCTCGCAGGCCTTGGTCATTTGCACGCCATGCGCCGCAGGCTTGACCCGGTGCCCACAAACGCTGCGATGGCGCGGGCCGATGGGTTTGCGCGCGCGCAACTCGCCACGTTGGCTGCCACCGGGCTTTTGCTTCTGGCGCTACGCGACACGCCGCTGATGGGGCTTTTGCTCGCGCTGCATCTGGGCGCGGTGGCGGGCTTTGCGTTGCTTTTGCCCTTTGGCAAATTGGCGCATGGCGGCTTTCGCACGCTCTCGCTGATCCGCCATGCGGCGGAGGAATCGGTGCAGCTTGACAAAAGCCGCCGCCCCAAGCGATGACGCGCCATGTCTGAGCTTTCCCATGGGCCGAAGGGCCTTGCCATCGCCGCCCCCGCCTCTGGCTCGGGCAAAACCACGCTCACGCTGGGCCTTTTGGGGGCGCTTCGGGCGCGCGGGCGCGTGGTGCAGCCATTCAAAAACGGCCCCGATTATATCGACCCCGCCTTTCACGCCGTGGCGGCGGGGCGGGCGAGTTTCAACCTTGATGGTTGGGCGATGGGCACGGGCCTTTTGGGCGCGATTGCGGCGCAGGCCGCCGGGGCTGATCTTGTTATTTTTGAAGGGGCGATGGGCCTTTACGATGGCCCGCCCGATCCGGGCCGCAATGGCCGCGGCTCAAGCGCCGAACTTGCCAAACGCTTTGGTTGGCCGGTGGTGCTGGTGCTTGATGCCAAGGGGCAGGGGCAATCGGCAGCGGCGACCGCGCTTGGCTTTGCCCGCCACCCCGATGCGCCGCCCTTCGCGGGCGTGATCGTGAACAATGTGGCGAGCCCCCGGCATGAAGGCATGATCCGGGCCGAGATGGCGCGGCTTGGCCTGCCGGTTTTGGGCGCGCTGCCCCGCAACCCGGAGATGGTTCTGCCCGAGCGGCACCTTGGCCTCGTTCAAGCGGGCGAGCAGGCAGAATTGGCGCAGGTGCTTGAAAAACTCGCCACCTTTGTGGCTGCCAATGTGGATTTGGACGCGCTGGAAGCGGCGGCCAGCGCCGCGCCGCCGCCCGCGCCCGGTGCTTGGCCCAAACCCCCCGCGCAGCGCATTGCGCTCGCCCGGGATGTCGCCTTTTCCTTTGCCTATCCGCATATGTTGGAGGGCTGGAGCCGCGCCGGGGTGGAGCTGCTTCCCTTCTCCCCGCTCGCTGATGAAGCTCCCGACCCGAGCGCCGATCTGGTCTGGCTACCCGGCGGTTACCCCGAACTTCATGCGGGCAAGCTTGCGGCGGCAAACACCTTTCTGACCGGCCTGCGGAATTTCGCAGCGCAAAAGCCGGTGCATGGCGAATGCGGCGGCTACATGGTGCTGGGCGATGCGCTCGTGGATAAAGAGGGTGTGCGCCACCCAATGGCGGGGCTTTTGGGGCTGGTCACCAGCTATGCCAAACGCCGCCTGCATCTGGGTTATCGCGCCGCCACGCTGGCCGCCCCAATGCCGGGCTACGCCGCTGGCACGGCGCTTTGGGGGCATGAGTTCCATTACTCAACGATTTTGGAGCAGCCCGATGCCCCCTTGGCCGAGGTCCGCGATGCGGCGGGGAATGTCGTGCCCGAAACCGGTTCGGTGCGCGGTAAGGTGAGCGGCAGCTTCTTCCACCTGATCGCGGATTAAGGGCTGGTGCGGTGACCAGTCGGGCCGCGCCTTAGTTCTGCGCAAAGCGCCCTTCTTCTGCCGCGTGGAACCAGTCGCGGATCGCGGCGCGGTCTGCGGGCTCCATGAAATTGGCACTGCCCGGCGGCATCGCATCGGTCAGGCCCGCAAATATATAAATCTCTTCGGCGTGGTTCGCGACCGCCTCGGGTGTATCGAGCAAAAGCCCGCGGGGCGCAGTGGCAAAGCCCTCCCAAGCCGGTTCGGCGGTGTGGCACATCGAGCAATGCGCGCTGACAAGATCCGCCGCCTCTTCAAAGCCCTCCGCCATCGCATAACGCTCCCCCCGCGTGGTCAGCGCGGCGGTCTCTTCCGCGACCACATCGCGCTGGGTTGAGAGCCAGACACAGGCGGCAAACAGCACCAGCGTTGCCGGAATGGTCCAATAGGGGCTGCCCTTGCCCGCATGGCGGCTATTGAACCAATGCCGGATCGTGATCCCCATCAAGAACACCAAAGTGGCAATCACCCAGTTCCATTCCCCCGAGAAGGCGAGCGGGTAATGGTTTGACAGCATGAAGAAAATCACCGGCAGCGTGAGGTAGTTGTTATGGGTGGAGCGCAGTTTCGCAATCCGGCCAAATTCCGGGTCGGGGGTGCGGCCTGCCTTGAGGTCGGCCACCACGATCTTTTGGTTCGGGATGATCACGAAAAACACATTCGCGGTCATGATCGTGGCGGTATAGGCACCCAGATGCAGGAAGGTGGCGCGGTCGGTGAAGACGTGGTTGTAGCCCCATGCCATTGCGGTCAGCGCAAGCAGCAAGAGCGCCATGAAAGCGGCGGGGTAATGGCCGAGTTTCGACTTGCAGGCCCGGTCATAGATCAGCCAGCCG
Organism: Rhodobacter aestuarii; assembly: GCF_900156655.1. Lineage (GTDB taxonomy): Bacteria > Pseudomonadota > Alphaproteobacteria > Rhodobacterales > Rhodobacteraceae > Rhodobacter > Rhodobacter aestuarii. Next base: position 357,215 of record NZ_FTOG01000001.1, read on the forward strand.
ATGGTGAGCGAGGCGGCAGAAATTGCCATCGCCTGCCACGGCGCAAGGTCCAATTTCAGCGGATCAATCAAGAAAATATCGGCGCGATACCAATAGACCATCATCAGCATCGCCGCGCCGGAAAGCCATGTCGCGTAGCTTTCCCATTTGAACCAGATCAGATGCTCGGGCATCCGCTCAGGCGCGACCAGATATTTCTGGATGTGGTAAAAGCCCCCGCCATGCACCTGCCATTCTTCGCCTGCTGCACCGGGCGGCAGATCGGGCGCCTTGCGCAGGCCCAGATCAAGCGCGATGAAGTAAAACGACGAGCCGATCCAGGCGATGACAGTGATGATGTGGAACCAACGCATCGCGAAGGATGCCCAGTCCCACAAAAGGGCGGTGTCGAGCATTCTTTTTCTCCTTTTGCGGTAACGCTAGCGGGGCTCTCGCGCGGCCTCCAGCACAAAATCCGGGCAACTGCCACTTGGGGTTGCATCTGCCTGTTTTTGCGTCTTTTCTGTGCGCGAAATGCCGCGGAATGGATCGCGGCAGGAAGAAGGAAGACCGAGATGCAAACGCTGCAAATTGAAGAGCTCACCGCCGAGGCATTTGCGCCTTATGGCGATGTGATCGAAGTGGCGGGGCCGCCCACCAAGCTGATCAATGGCGGTATGTGTGGGCGCCATGATGATATGGCGCGGCTTGATTTTGACCCGAGCGAAGGCGGGCGTGGCGGTATTTCGGTCTTTGACGCCAAAGCCCGCGCGCTGCCGCATGTAGTGGATTTGGTCGAGCGCCATCCGTTGGGTTCGCAAGCCTTCTTGCCGCTTGATGGGGTGCCGTTTTTGGTTTGCGTGGCCGAGGATGAAGACGGCAAGCCGGTGCGGTTGCGCGCGTTCATGACCCAGCCGGGGCAGGGGGTGAACCTGTTGCGCAATGTTTGGCATGGGGTGCTGGCGCCGATGGGGGCGCCGGGCCGCTATGCGGTGGTGGACCGGATCGGCCCCGGCGTGAACCTAGAGGAATATCCGCTTGATCCGCCGTTTGTGGTGGAAGGGTAAGCTTTCGACCCTGTGGCCCTGCACTCCGCCGGGCCCTTACACCTCAGCCCCAGCCGATCCAAACGGCGAGGTGATAGGTGATAAAGGCCGCCACCCAAGCCAGCCCGAACATATAGGCGAGTGACACCCAGACCCATTTGCCCGAGCCCGTTTCGCGCCGGATCACGGCCAAGGTGGAGAGGCACTGCGGCGCAAAGATAAACCACACCAAGAAGGCGAGCGCCGTGGCCAAGCTCCATTGGCTGGCCAAAAGTGTGGCCAATGCCGCCTCACCGCCCTCAGCCCCACCGGCCACCGAATAGACGGTGGCGAGGCCTGCCACGGCAATTTCACGCGCCGCCATCGCCGGGATCAGTGCGACCGAGATTTGCCAGTTAAACCCGATGGGCGACAGAACCGGCTCAATGAATTGGCCGATTTTCGCGGCGAAGCTGTATAGGATTGCAGGTTCGGTGGCCCCTTCCGGCGCTTGCGGGAAGGTCGCCAAGACCCAGATCAGCACCGTCATCGCAAAGATCGTCGTGCCCGCGCGCTTGAGGAAAGACGAGGCGCGCACCCAAAGCGCAAAGCCCACCGAACGCGGCCGCGGGATTTTGTAATCGGGCAGATCCAGCATGAAGGGCGGAGAGGCTTCGCGGCGCGCAAACAGGAACTTTGCGACCGCCGAAACGGCCAGCGCCGAAACAATGCCTGCCGCATAAAGGCCAAACATCACAAGCCCTTGCAGGTTGATGATGCCTGCCACCTGCTTGGCCGGAATGAAGGCCGAAACAATCAGCGTATAAACCGGAATGCGGGCCGAACAGGTCATCAGCGGCGCGACAAGGATCGTGGTGATCCGGTCGCGCGGATTGTCGATCACCCGCGTCGCCATAATGCCGGGAATGGCGCATGCGAAGGAGGACAAAAGCGGAATGAAGGCCCGCCCATGCAGCCCCGCGCCGCCCATGATCCGATCCATCAAGAAGGCCGCGCGGGCCATATAGCCCAAATCTTCCAAGAGCAGGATGAAGAAGAACAAGATCACGATCTGCGGCAAGAAGATCAAAACGCCCCCCACGCCGCCGATGACGGCATCGGTGAGGAAGCTTTGCACCAGCCCCTCGGGGATGTGGCCCGTGATGAACTCTGCCGCCGCGCCAAAGCCGCCGTCGATCATATCCATGAACGGCGCGGCGCCCGCAAAGACTGCCTGAAACATCACGAACAACAGCACGAGCAAGAAGCCCAAGCCCATCACCGGGTGCAACAGCAGCCGGTCAATGCGGTGGGTCAGCGTGTCATGTTCGGGCGGGTGGCTCACCGCATGGTCAATCAGCCGGTCGGCGGCGCGATGGCTCAGCCGCAAATCCGCCGCATCAGGCGGCGCCCACATATTCGGCCCCGGTTCGGGGATGCCTTGGGCAAGCGTGCTGTCTAGCTGCGTAAGCAGCGCCTCCAGCCCGCCCTTGCGCACGGCGGTGGAGGTGGTGACGGGCACGCCCAACTCTTCAGAGAGCGTGGCGGTATCAATCTCGATCTTCCGGTGCCGGGCGATGTCGATCATGTTCAAAACCACGATCATCGGCAGGCCGGTGGCGACCAGTTCCATCGCCAGCCGCAGCCCGGCGCGCGGCGCGACCGAATCCACCACCACCAGCATCAGTTCCGGCGCGGGTTCCTCGGGGTGATGGTTCAACACCACATCCCGGGTGACAATCTCATCGGGTGAGCGCGCGCGCAGGCTATAGGTGCCCGGCAAATCGGTCAGCGCGATGGTGTTCCCGCCCGGGGTGGTGAAATTCCCCACCTTCCGCTCGACCGTCACGCCCGCATAATTGCCAACCTTTTGGCGCGAGCCGGTGAGCGCGTTGAAAAGCGCCGTCTTGCCACAGTTGGGCGGGCCGACAAGTGCCAGACGGAAGGGGGCGGAACGGGGCGGCTCGGACATGCGGATCAGGAAACGAGGATCGCCATGGCCTCGCGGCGGCGCAATGCAACTGTGGTGCCATTGACGCGCACGGCAATCGGGTCGCGCCCAAAGAGCCCCTCGTGCAAGATCGTCACTTTCGCGCCTTCAACAAAGCCGAGTTCAATCAGGCGGCGTTCCATTTCATCGGCGGGCAGGCAGGCGGAATGTTCAGTGGCCAGAATGTGGAACACATGGCCTGAAAAGCCGCGATGCAGCGTACCCAAAGGTTGATGCTCGGCCAACGGTGCCTGCGTGGCATGGGGCAGATCGGGCGAAAGCATCATTGGTGTCGCTCCTTCGCGGGCGAGTCGGACCAATTCCGGCTCGGCATGGGCTCATACTGTCAATTCCGACTGGAATGGTCAAGTTAGGCGCCCCCCGCTTGGCCTTAATCTTGCGCGACCTGTCGCCGCAAGTAAATGCCCCGCAGGCAAAGCTTTTCGTTGTGCGACCATTGGGCCTTCTGCGGTGCAGCATTTTTAGGCAGCCCCGCAACGCCCTGCGCAAACACGGAAGGAATGAACAGCAAACGGCCCCGCGCAAAGCACGGGGCCGTAGGGGCCGGGGTCTGAGGATGGAGGAAGATCAGAGCCCCAGATATTCCCCCATCACCACGCGCGACCCGCGCGCCCAGATGCTGTTCAGCGCTTTGGTGAAGCTTTCCACCACCGCCGGGTTGCTGCCCAAAGCGCCATAGATGTCTTCCATCTCGAGCCAAGCGGCGGGGCGCTCTTTCGCTTCATGGCTCACGGTAACCAAACGGTCCCAATTCGGGTCATTGGGGGCGATCACCGCACCGCTTTCCGATGTGCCGAAGCAATAGCGGCACCACAGCGCGGAGAGCAGAATAAGCCCCTCCGCCGGTGCGCCCGCCGCGACGCGATCCGCGATCGAGGGGATGATGAACTTCGGCTGCCGGTTCGAGCCATCCAAGCAAAGTCGGCGTACCGTATCGGCCACCTCGGGGTTTGAGAACCGCTCGACGATCAGCGCTTTATAATCGCCCAAATCTTGCCCCGGCACCGGCGGCACAATCGGCAGAACCTCGGCGCTGAGCACACGATTGAGGAAGGCGCGGATCAGATCATCTTCCATCGCCTCATGCACGAAGTGGATATCCGCAAGGCCCCCCGGATAGGCGATGATCGCATGCCCGCCATTGAGAATGCGGATCTTCATCGTCTCGAATTTATCGACATGCGGGGTGAAGGTGACGCCCACCTTTTCCAAAGCGGGGCGGCCTGCGGGGAAATTGTCTTCCACCACCCATTGGCGGAACGGCTCGCAAGTGACGGGGGCTTTGTCGTTCAGCCCCATCTCCGCGGCCATCGCAATTTCGCGCGCGCCGGTGGCGGGGGTGATGCGGTCCACCATCGAATTGGGGAAGGCCACGGTCGCGGCGATCCAATCGGCCAATTCCGGGTCAGACAGGCGGCAAAGCCCCACCACCGCATCGCGGGTGACATGGCCGTTATGGGGAACGTTGTCGCAACACATCACGGTGAAGGGGGCAACGCCTGCCGCTCGGCGCGCTTTCAGCGCGGCAATGATCGCGCCAAAGGCGGTATTGGGCGCGGCGGGATTTTCCGCATCGGCGCGAATATCGGGATGCTCGGGGCTGAAAGTGCCGGTCTTCGGGTCGATGTAATAGCCGCCCTCGGTCACGGTCAGGCTCACAATCCGGATATTGGGCTGGCGCATCGCCTCGATCAGCGCGGCATTGCCCGCCTGCACCTCGATAAAGCCGATCATAGCGCCAATGACGCGCGCCTTATGCGCGCCCGGTGCCAGTTCGATGACGGACGACAGGCAATCTTGCGCCAAAAGCGTGTCGCGCATCGCCACATCTGGCGCGCGCACGCCCGCGCCCAAAATCGCCCAATCATGGCCTTCGCCAAGGGCAAAAAGGTCATCAAGATACACCGCCTGATGCGCGCGGTGGAAATTGCCCAGCCCAATATGAACAATGCCGGGCGTGAGCTTGGACCGGTCATAGCCCGGTGCAGCAATGGTTTTGGGCAGCGATGCGAGAGTAGCGTTTGAAAGGGTCATGTCTCAGCTCATCCAGTTTCCGCCATCGACATTGTAAGTCTGGGCGACGATGTAATCGGCCTCGGTGCTGGCAAGGAAAATCGCCATGCCGGTGAGGTCTTGCGCAGTGCCCATACGGCCAAAGGGGACGGCGGCGCCGACTTCCCGTTTCTTCTGACCGGGGGCCTTCATTTCGTATTTCGCGAAGAAGGCATCGACGCCGTCCCAATGTTCGCCATCGACCACGCCGGGGGCGATGGCATTGACGTTGATGCCATGCGAAATCAGGTTCAGCCCCGCCGATTGCGTGAGGCTGATGACAGCGGCTTTGGAGGCGCAATAGACCGCGACCAAGCTTTCGCCGCGCCGCCCGGCTTGAGACGCCATATTGATGATCTTGCCGCCGCGCCCTTGGGCGATCATTTCGCGCGCCGCCGCTTGCAAGGTGAACAGCGTGCCCGAGACGTTGATCGCGAAGACGCGGTCATAATCGGCGCGGGTGATTTCGTCGACGGGGGCTGCGGTGAAGATCGCGGCATTGTTGATCAGGATATCAATCCCGCCGCCTGCGCGCATAAAGGCCATCGCGGCCTCAATGCTGGCTTGGTCGGTGACATCCAATGCCACCGCCTCACAGCCAAGCTCCACCGCCGTGGCGCGGGCGCCTGCGATGTTGATATCGCCAATCACCACCTCGGCCCCCTCGCGCAGGTAGGCCTCTGCGAAGGCGCGGCCAATGCCGCGTGCGGCCCCGGTGATCAGCGCACGTTTGCCCGCGAGCCTCATGTCAGCGCCCACCCCTGTTGGTCAAAGCGGTGCAGTTGCGCCATGTCGGGGCTGAGGAACACCGTGTCACCGTGGTGCAGATCGACCTCGCCGCCCGCGCGGACGTTCAACACCCCATATTCGGTGGTGACATGCAGGAAGGTGTCCGAGCCAAGATGTTCAGACACGCCCACCGTGCCTTGCCATGCGCCTTCGCTGGTCGACACTTTGATATGTTCGGGGCGGATGCCAATCGCATGAGCGCCATGTTTCGCGGCCTCGGCCCCTTCGATGAAGTTCATCTTGGGTGAGCCTATGAAGCCTGCCACAAAGCGGTTGCGCGGAGTGCGGTAAAGCTCCAGCGGGCTGCCCACTTGCTCGATCCGGCCCGCTTGCAACACCACAATCTTGTCGGCCATGGTCATGGCTTCAACTTGGTCATGGGTCACATAGATCATCGTCGTTTTCAGCGATTGATGCAGTTCGGAGATCTCAAGCCGCATGTTCACGCGCAAAGCCGCATCGAGGTTGGACAGCGGCTCATCGAACAAGAACGCCTCGGGGTTGCGCACGATGGCGCGGCCAATAGCAACCCGCTGGCGCTGCCCGCCCGACAATTGCCCCGGACGCCGGTCCAGATAATTGGCGAGGTTCAGCACCTTGGCAGCGGCTTGCACCTTGGCCTCAATTTCCTCAGGCGGGAGCTTGGCCATTTTCAGCGGGAAGGCGATGTTCTTCTTCACCGTCATATGCGGGTAAAGCGCATAGGACTGAAACACCATCGCCAAGCCACGCTCGGCGGGCGCAGCTTCGGTCGCATTGCGGCCATCAATTTCGACCACCCCGCCCGAGACATCTTCAAGCCCGGCAATCAGCCGCAGCAGCGTGGATTTTCCGCAGCCCGAGGGGCCCACAAAAACGACAAACTCGCCGTCGTTGATATGCAGGTCGATGGGCGGAATAACCTCGACCTCGCCAAAGCGTTTGGTCACGCCCTTGAGAATGATTTCACCCATGTGGGGGCTCCTTACTTGACGGCGCCGAAGGTCAGGCCACGCACCAACTGCTTTTGGCTAAACCAGCCAAGGATCAGAATGGGGGCGATGGCGAGCGTCGAGGCGGCAGAGAGTTTCGCGTAGAACAGCCCCTCGGGGCTGGAATAGCTGGCGATAAAGGCGGTGAGCGGCGCGGCTTTGGCGGCGGTGAGGTTTAGCGTCCAAAACGCCTCGTTCCACGCCAAGATGATGTTCAAAAGCAGCGTCGAGGCAATGCCGGGCACGGCCATTGGGGTGAGCACATGAATGAGCTCATCTTTTAGCGTCGCCCCATCCATCCGCGCGGCTTCCAGAATTTCGCCCGGAATTTCGCGGAAATAGGTGTAGAGCATCCACACCACAATCGGCAGGTTCATCAGCATCAAGACCACAACCAGCCCGGTGCGGGTGTCCAACAGCCCCAGATCGCGGAAGATCAGGTAGATCGGCACCAGTACGCCCACGGCGGGCATCATCTTGGTCGAAAGCATCCACATCAACAGGTCTTTGGTGCGGCGCCCCGGCACGAAGGCCATTGCCCAAGCGGCGGGGATGGCGATCACGAGGGCCAAGAGCGTGGAGCCGAGCGAGATCACCACCGAGTTCCAGAAATGCCCAAAGTAGTTGGAGCGTTCCTGCACGGTTTCATAGCTTTCGAGCGTGAAAGGCGTGGTGAGCACGGTCAGCGGGCTTGCAATCGCATTGCCCTCAGATTTGAAGCTCAAGATCGCGGTCCACAGGATCGGGAAGAAGATCGCGAGCCCAATTGTCCACGCAATCACGGTGACAAGGGCCTTGCGGCGGGAAGATACGGCGCGGGCCATCGGTTACGCCTCCAAGTTCTTGCCGATCATCCGCATCAGGAAGATCGCAACGATATTGGCCAAGATCACGGCAATGATGCCGCCCGCCGCGCCGGTGCCCACGTCATATTGTAAGAGCGACTGGATATAGACGAGGTAGGTGAGCGTGGTGGAAGCCGTGCCGGGGCCGCCATTGGTGGTGACCAAAATCTCCGCAAAGGTGGAAAGCAGGAAGATCGTCTGGATCAGCACCACCACGGTGATCGCGCGCGCCAAATGCGGCAACATCACATGGACAAAGCGCGAGATCGGGCCTGCGCCATCCATTTCGGCGGCTTCCAACTGTTCGCTGTCCAGCGATTGCAGCGCGGTGAGCAAGATCAGCGTCGCAAAGGGCAGCCATTGCCAAGAAACGATCAAGACGATCGAGGCGAGCGGCGATTGTGACAGGAAATCATAAGGTTGCAGGCCAACGCTTTTGGCCAGATGGGCAAAGACGCCGTTCACTGGGTTCATGAACATGTTCTTCCACACCAAGGCCGAAACCGTGGGCATGACGAAGAAGGGCGCAATCACCAACACCCGCACCACGCCTTGGCCCCAAAACGGTTGGTCCAAAAGCAGGGCAAGCAACAGCCCCCCCACGGTGGTGATCGTCAGCACACCCAGCACAAGGGCGAGTGTGTTGAAGATCGCCGCGCCAAAGGCGGGGTCGGTCAGGAAGTAGGTGTAGTTGTCAAAGCCGGTGAAGCTTTCCATCCCCGGCATCAAAAGGTTGTAGCGCTGTAACGAGAACCACAGCGTCATGCCCAGCGGGATGATCATCCAGCCCAGCAGCAATAAAACAGCAGGCGAGATCATCAGGCGGGCAGCGGTGCGCGAGGCTTGGGTCGACATTGTCGGGCTCCGGCTGGCGGGGGCGCAGGCGCACAAAAAGCGCGGGCGCCTTGATCGGAAATAGGGGGCGGCGGATGCGCCGCAATCGGTCGAAAGGGGACGGCCCGCAGGCCGCCCAAGTGGCCTTCATGCGGCAGGTCGGGAGCCTGCCTGCATGTGAGCGACGGGGGACCGGGAGGCCCCCCTGGGAAGTGCCATTACTTGATGTAACCGGCCTTTTTCATCTCGCGCGTGGTCAGCGCTTGCGCGGCGGCAAGGGCATCATCGGCGGAGGTGGTGCCTGCAAGGGCGGCCGAGAATTGCTGGCCAACGGCGGTGCCGATGCCTTGGAATTCCGGGATCGCCACGAATTGCACGCCGACATAAGGCACCGGGTCAACCGTCGGGTTGGTCGGGTCCGCCGCATTGATCGAGTTCAGCGTCATCGCCGCGAACGGCACTTTTTGATACTCGGGGTTTTCATAAAGCGAGGTGCGGGTGCCCGGCGGTACGTTCGCCCAACCCTCATGTTCGGCCACAAGCGCGGTGTAGTCTTTCGAGGTTGCCCATTCGACAAAGGTCTTCGCGGCTTCGGCTTTTTGCGTGCCTGCCGGGATCGCAAGGTTCCACGCCCATAGCCAGTTGCCGTGTTTGGCAATGCCCGCCTTGTTCGGCGCCAGCGCAAAGCCCACACGGTCCGCAACGGTGCTGTCATTGGGGTTGGTCACGAAAGACGCGGCCACGGTCGCATCAATCCACATGCCGCAATGGCCTTGTTGGAACAGCGCAAGGTTCTCGTTGAAACCATTGTTCGACGCGCCGGGCGGGCCGTAATTGGTCATCATGTCGAGATAGTCGGTGAGCGTTTCTTTCCACGCCGCGCCGTCAAACTGCGGGTTCCACTCCATGTCGAACCATTTCGCGCCGTAGCTGTTGGCCATCGCGCTCAGGAACGCCATGTTTTCGCCCCAGCCCGCTTTGCCACGTAGGCAGATGCCGTAAATCTCGTTGTCGCGGTCGGTCATCGCCGCAGCAGCGGCTTTGACATCGTCCCACGTGGGCTCGGCCGGCATGGTCAGCCCCGCCGCTTCCATCAGATCGGTGCGATACATGATCATCGAGCTTTCACCGTAGAACGGCGCGGCATAAAGCTTGCCATCCACGGTCAGACCGCCGCGGATCGCGGGCAGCAGGTCGTCTACATCGTAGGCGGCATCAAATTCGAGCGGCAGGAGCCAGCCTTGTTTGCCCCAGATCGGCGCTTCATAGGTGCCGATCGTCATCACGTCATATTGCCCGCCCTTGGTGGCAATATCGGTCGTAACCTTTTGGCGTAGAACGTTTTCTTCCAGCGTGACCCAGTCAACTTTGATGTCGGGGTGCTTGGCGTAAAAATCATCCATCAGGCCCTGCATGCGGACCATATCGCCATTGTTGACGGTGGCAACGGTGATCGTGGTTTCGGCCAGCGCGGCAGTCGCCAACGCCGACAGAGCACAGGCGCCCATCAGCGCCCGGATCTTGGTGTTCATGGTTCTCCTCCCAGAGTTTGAGCAAATGCCCAACCAGTGAGTAAATGTTCACTTACGGGCGGCATTCTGTCAATCGTGAAAATTCAGGCTAGGCGAAAGAAGGTTTACGATCTGTTAACATTCATAAATGACGTGTGAACGACGCCGCTTTCGCGGCACCGAGCAGGCGCAGCATTTGTGAGGTGGGGCGTTTGGGCGGGGTCTAGTCCAGCAGCGCGCGGGCGGTCGATTCGTCGGTCACCAGCCCGTTGATCAGCCGCCCCTTGAGCGCGGCTTGCATCGCTTGCAGTTTGGATTTGCCCGCCGCAATGCCGATCACCGGCTTTTCGCGCCCCGCTGGAATGCGGAACGATCCAATCAGCCTAGTCGTTTCGGTGTCGATATAGCGTCCCTCAGCATCAATCACGCCGCCGACAATCTCACCCGCTGCCCCTGCAGCCAGCAGGTCATCGAGCTGTGCGCGGGTGATGAACCCATCTTTGAAAAGTGGCGCTTCCTCGTTGATTTGACCAATGCCGACAAAGGTTACATCGGCTTGTTCGGCCAATTGCATCACCGCTTGCACCGGGCGCAACGCATTGAACAGCGCGCGTTCGGCGGCGGTGTCGGTGATCACCGGCACCAGCATCGGGTAATGGGGCAATTGCAGCTTATCGGCCATGCGCATAATCACGTCATAAAAGCTGGCCGAGCCATCGGGCGCGATGTTGGAAATGAGCGAAACGATCCGGTGCTGGGCATGGGGCGTGCGCATCACCTCGGAGGCCATCGCCGAAAGCGCGCGCCCGGTGCCAAAGGCAATGATCAGCGGCTCCGCCTCGGCCAAATAGCGTTCGAGCAATTGCGCAGCGGCGGGCGCGGTGGCATGCGCGGTGTCCACGCCTTCGGGCAGGGCAGGGACCACGCGCGCCAGTTGCAGATCAAACCGCCTCACAAGCGCGGCCTCTAGGTCCAGACAGGCAGAGATCTTATGCTCAAGCCGCACATGTACCAGCCCGTCCGCCATGGCTTTTGCCACCAGCCGTTGCGCGCGTTGGCGCGACACGCCCAGCTCAGCGGCGACTTGGTCTTGGGTCAAACCGCCAACGTAATAGAGCCAGCCTGCGCGGGCGGCCTCATCTTGCGGGGTGGGGTCGGGCTCTGCCATCACTGCCATCCTTGCGCCTAGCGCCCCGCCAGCAGGGTCTCGAATTGGCTGAAATCATCGAAGCTGAGCGCGGGGCGCGCATCTTCGGGCGGGATCAGGTCTTGGCCCGCCAAATGGCTGCCGCCGGTGAAGCGCCAAACCTCCATCCCCGCCGCCAGCCCCGCGCGAATGCCATTGAGGCTGTCTTCAATCACCAAACAGCGCGCAGGATCGGCCCCCATCTCTTGCGCGGCAAGAAAGAACAGATCCGGCGCGGGCTTGCCGTTTTGCACTTGGCTGGCGGTGTAAAGCCTTGGCCCAACGCGCCCGGTCAGCCCCGCAATTTCCAGCGAGCGTTCGGCGCGCGGGCGGGAGGACGATGTCGCCACGCACCACGGCAGGCTAATCCGGTCCAACAGCGCCACCACGCCGGGCATCACCTGCATGTCGCGTTCAAAGGCGGCCAGCAGCCGCTCACGGTAGCGCGCTTCAAATTCCTCGGGCAGATCAAGGCCGAACTCGAGCCGCACCTGTTTGAGCACAGTAGGATAAGATCGACCCAGAAAATGGCGCGCCACATAATCGAGATCGATCTCGACGCCATTCAGCGCGAGTTCCGCGATCAGCATCTGTGCCGAGATGATCTCACTATCGATCAAAACCCCGTCACAATCAAAAATCACCAGATCGAACATGGCGGCCTCCTTCAAGCACCCTAACCTCAAGCGCTACGCCAGAAAAGAGGGTGGGTGATTGCGCTAGCAGATAATAAATCAACTAGATTTATATATTGACCCTGCCTGCGACTCGCGCCACTCTCACCGCGACCCCTTGAGGAGGGGGTCATGTGATAACGGGAGGAGATACCGTGATGATGCGCAAAGCAGCCCTTTTGGGCGCTTCGGTTCTGGCGTTTACGGCCCTTGCGGGCGCGGCTTCGGCTGAGGTGAGCGCCTGCTTGATCACCAAGACCGACACCAACCCCTTCTTCGTGAAGATGAAGGAAGGCGCGACGGCCAAGGCCGAGGAAATGGGCATCCAGCTCTCGACCTATGCAGGCAAAATTGATGGCGACGTCGAAACACAGATCGCGGCGGTGGAAAGCTGCATCGCGGGTGGCGCCAAGGGCATTTTGATCACGCCCTCCGACAGCCGCGCTTTGGCGCCGGTGGTGGGCCAAGCGCGTGATGCGGGGCTTTTGGTGATTGCGCTCGACACCCCCTTTGAGCCCGCCGACACGGCCGACGCGACCTTTGCCACCGACAACTTCTTGGCGGGGGAGCTGATCGGCAAATGGGCGGCAGCGAAAATGGGCGATACTTCGGGGGCGAAGATCGCGCTTTTGGACCTCAACCCCTCTGAAGTTTCGGTTGATTACCTGCGCGACCAAGGCTTCCTGACGGGCTTTGGCGTCGATGTGAAAGACCCCAAAGACATTGGTGATGAAGACGATCCGCGCATCGTTGGCAATGATGTCACGAACGGCAACGAAGAAGGTGGCCGGACCGCGATGGAAAACCTGCTGCAAAAAGACAGCGGTGTGAATGTCGTCTACACGATCAACGAACCCGCTGCGGCGGGCGCTTATGAGGCGCTCAAGGCCGTGGGGCTGGAAAGCCAAGCGATGATCGTTTCGGTCGATGGCGGCTGCCCGGGCGTGCAAAACGTGGCCGATGGGGTGATCGGCGCGACCTCAATGCAATTCCCGCTTCTGATGGCCTCCAAAGGGGTTGAGGCGATTGCCGCCTTTGCCGCCGATGGCACCAAGCCGCAAAACTCCGAAGGGCTCGACTTCTTCAACACCGGTGTGACGCTGGTGACCGATGAGCCGGTTGAGGGCGTGCCCTCGATCACCTCGGAAGAAGCGCTGCATCAGTGCTGGGGCTGATCTAGCCCAAAATGGAACGAGAGAGGCGGTTTCCGCCTCTCTTTTCGCATCAGCAGGCACGGGAGGGGTGGCGCATGAGCGAGACGGGGAGCCCAAAGGGGCAAGAGTTCGAGCATATGCTCGGCCAAAGCGACAAGCGCGTCGCGCAGTTTGATGATCGACCGAAGGGCTTGGTCGAAAAGCTGCAACATATGCTGCATGGCAATCCAACGCTGGTGCCGGTGATCGTACTGGTTGCGGCAATTGTGGTCTTTGGCCTTGTCGCGGGGGATCGGTTCTTTTCGCCCTTCAACCTGTCGCTGATCTTGCAGCAGGTCTCGATCATCGGGATTTTGGCCGCCGCGCAATCGCTTATTGTGCTCACTGCCGGGATCGACCTTTCCGTCGCGGCGATCATGGTGCTGATGTCGGTGATCGCGGGCAATCTTGCCGTTTATATGGGCGTGCCGCCGGTTTTGGCGCTGGCCGTGGCCTTTGCGGGGGGCACGGGCGCGGGGCTGATGAACGGCTTCCTTGTGACCAAAGTGAAACTGCCGCCCTTCATCACCACGCTCGGCACATGGTCGATTTTCTATGCGCTGAACCTCTGGCTTTCGGGCGCGCAATCCATCCGCAGCCAAGACATCGACAAAAACGCACCGCTTCTGAAATTCTGGGGGGAAGGGTTCGCCTTCTTTGGCGCCAAGGTCACCTATGGCTCCCTTTTGATGATCGCGGTCTTCTTGGGCCTTTGGTACATGCTCAACAAAACCGCTTGGGGCCGCCATGTCTATGCCGTGGGCGATGACAAGGAAGCGGCCGAACTGGCGGGCATTCAGGCTGACCGGGTTTTGCTGTCGGTCTATGGGATGGCGGGGCTTGTCTGCGCCATTGCCGCTTGGGCCGCGATTGGCCGCGTTGGCTCGATCTCGCCGCAATCCTTTTATGAGGGCAATCTGCAATCCATCACTGCCGTTGTGGTGGGGGGGATTTCGCTTTTCGGCGGGCGCGGCTCCATTCTCGGGGCGCTCTTTGGGGCGCTCATTGTGGGCGTGTTTCAATCGGGCCTGCGGCTCGCCAATGTGGATGTGCTGTGGCAGGTCTTCGCGATTGGCTGGCTGATCATCATCGCCGTCGCGATTGACCAATGGATCCGGAAGGTGTCGAAATGAGCATCCAACCCATTCTCTCCGCCCGTGGCCTTGTGAAACGCTATGGCAAAGTGACCGCGCTCGACCATGCCGATTTTGAGCTTTATCCGGGCGAAATTCTGGCCGTAATTGGCGATAATGGCGCGGGCAAATCCACCTTGATCAAGGCGCTTTGCGGCGCGGTGCAGCCCGATGCGGGTGAGATTTTCCTTGATGGAAAGCCCGTTCATTTTGCCTCCCCGATGCAGGCGCAAGAGGCAGGGATTGCCACGGTCTATCAAACCCTGGCCCTGTCGCCCGCGCTGTCGATTGTGGACAATATGTTCATGGGGCGGGAAATCCGCAAACCCGGTATTGCGGGCTCGGTTTTCCGCGCGCTCGATCATGGCGCGATGCGCGACTTCGCGCGCGAGAAGCTGAGTGAACTTGGCCTGATGACCATCCAAAACATCGACCAAACGGTGGAAACGCTTTCGGGCGGGCAGCGTCAAGGCGTGGCGGTGGCGCGCGCGGCGGCTTTTGGCTCCAAGGTGATCATTCTGGATGAGCCCACCGCCGCGCTCGGCGTCAAAGAAAGCCGCCGGGTGTTGGAGTTGATCTTGGATGTGAAGGCGCGCGGCATTCCGATCATCCTGATCTCGCACAATATGCCCCATGTGTTTGAAGTGGCCGACCGCATCCATGTGCACCGCCTTGGGCGCCGCCTGTGTGTGATCGACCCGAAGACGCATTCGATGTCCGATGCGGTGGCCTACATGACCGGGGCGAAAGCGCCCGAGGGCATGGAAGCCGCCTAAACGATCAAACCCGGCGCGCCCCACTCACGGAACTTGCGCAAAGGGTGAGGCCCGGGGTCGCCCCCGGGCCTTTGGTCTTGCCCGAAGCCTGCCTTCCGGTCCAATCTTGCGCCAAAGAACTGCAGGAGGCAGGGGGGAAGAATGAAACTGGTTCGTTATGGCGACAAAGGCTTTGAAAAGCCGGGGCTTTTGCACACCGATGGCACGTTGCGTGACCTCAGCCGGGTGGTGCGCGATATTGATGGCGCGGCGCTTTCCGATGCGGGGCTGTCGCGGCTGGAATGGGTCGATGCTGCGATGCTGCCGATTGTGCCCGAAGGCGTGCGTTTGGGGGCCCCCGTCGCCAATGTTGGCAAGCTGATTGCGGTCGGTCTGAACTATGCCGATCACGCCGCCGAGTCTGGCATGGATGTGCCACCCGAGCCGGTGTTGTTCATGAAAGCGACCTCGGCGATTTCCGGCCCCGATGACCCGATCGAATTGCCGCGCGGCTCCACCAAGCTGGATTGGGAGGTGGAACTGGCCTTTGTGATCGGCACCCGCGCCAAATACGTCCCCCTCGAGAGTGCGATGGATCATGTGGCGGGCTATATGATCTGCAATGATGTGTCGGAGCGCAGCTTCCAAATTGAACATGCGGGCCAATGGGTCAAAGGCAAAAGCCATGACAGCTTTGCCCCCCTCGGCCCGTGGTTGGTGACGAAGGAAGAGGTGCCCGATCCGCAAAACCTGTCGCTTTGGCTGGATGTGAACGGCTCCCGTCGCCAAAACGGCTCGACCGCGACAATGGTCTATGGCGTCGCTTATCTGGTGCATTACATCAGCCAGTTCATGACGCTGGAGCCGGGCGATATCATCACCACCGGCACGCCGCCCGGTGTGGGGATGGGCATGGATCCGCCGCAATTCCTGTGGGAAGGCGATACGGTCGATCTGGGGGTTGAGGGGCTGGGCCAACAGCATCAGCGCGTGGTGCTGGTGTGACCCCGGCCGAGGTCTACACCCAACTCGCTGCAGGCGATGCGGCGCGGCGCACGGGCTTTACGCTTGCGAAGCGCCGCGCAGTTTTGGCGAAACTGGCCGCCGAATTGCGCGCGCGCGAAAGCGAGATCATGGCCGCTTTGGCCGCCGATCTTGGTAAGCCGCCGGTTGAGGTGCGGATCTCGGAAATCATTCCCATCCTGTCGGAAATCCGGCACACGACCAAACATCTGAAGCGCTGGGCCAAGCCACGCCGGGTTTGGCCCACGCTTTCCATGCTGGGCACACGCGGTACGATCCGGCCCGAGCCCAAGGGCACGGTGCTGATCATCGCGCCGTGGAACTATCCGCTGTGCCTCGCGCTTGGCTCGTTGGTCTCGGCGATTGCGGCGGGCAATGCGGCGGTGATCAAACCCTCGGAACTCGCGCCCGCCACCTCGGCGCTGATCGCCCAAATCGCCGCGGCTGCACTGCCCGCTGATCTTGTGGCGGTGGTGGAAGGGGGCGTGGAGGTTTCGACCGAGCTTCTTGCCCAGCCCTTTGACCACATCTTCTTTACCGGCTCGCCCGCTGTGGGGCGCGTGGTGATGGCGGCGGCGGCGAAAACGCTGGCCTCTGTGACGCTGGAATTGGGCGGGAAATCTCCGGTTATTCTTGGCCCCGGCGCAAATCTGCAAAAAGCCGCGCGGATGGTGGCTTGGGGCAAGTTTCAAAACGCGGGCCAAACCTGCATCGCGCCCGATCATGTCTATGTGCCGCGCGCCGATCAGGCCGCCTTCACCCAAGCCCTGCGCGCCGAGATTGCTAAGATGTATGGCGCCACGCCCGAAACCTCGCGCAGCTTCGCGCGGCTGATTGGGGCGCGCCATTTCTCCCGGCTCAAGGGCTTGCTGGATGAGGCGCTGGCCAAAGGCGCGACCCTTATCACTGGGGGGGAGGCGGAAGAGGCCGCGCGCTATCTCGCCCCCACGGTGTTGACCGATGTGCCGGGCGAGGCCGCGCTTATGCGCGAAGAGATTTTCGGCCCGGTGCTTCCGGTGATCGCCTATGACGCTCTTGAGACGGTGCTGGCCGAAATTGAGGCGGGGGAAAAGCCGCTCGCGCTTTACCTCTTCACCAAGGACCGCGCCTTGATCAACCGTATCAGCGCCGCCACCACTTCGGGCGGGGTGGGGGTGAATGTGACGCTTGCGCATTTCCTGCACCTCAACCTGCCCTTTGGTGGGGTGGGCAATTCGGGCCTAGGGGCTGCGCATGGCCGCTGGGGCTTTGCCGCTTTCAGCCATGAAAAGCCGATCTTGGAAAACCGCTTTGCGGTGCTGGACCCGTTGATGCCGCCCTATACAAAAATGAGCGCGCGGTTCGCCAAAGCGGTGCAAAAGCTGGTGGGCTAAGCCTTAGGGTAAAGGCGCGAAAGGGTTTGTTTACCAAGCGCGATTAGGGTTTGGGAAACAGCCTCCCCAAGCCCTAAATGACCCTCACCATTTACGCCATCGACAATCAGTTTGCGGCTGCCACGGGCTCCAACATCGGCTCGGGGGCGGGCACCTCTACGTTTGACTATCCGCCGAACTCGTCGAAGGATCTGGTGATCCAATCGCAACCCGGCGATCCCTCTCCCTATATCTTCTCGCCGGGGGATACTTACACGATCACCTTCGGAGGCAATGGCGGCGACACGATTGCGAATGCCACGATCATCCGGTCCGATTTCATCGACCTCAATGGCGACAGTGGCTATGCGGTGGTGTTTGAGGGGCTTGATAGCCATGGCGATCTGATCCAACTCGTTTGGACCCCGGATTTTGATTTGGAAACATGGTATTGGGATAATTTTGACTCTGGCAACCCGCCGGGCTTCTATACCACGGACCAATCCCCAACCACCTATCAGATGCCCTGTTTTGATGCCCGCACGCGGGTGCAAACGCCTGAAGGTGAGCGCGCCATCGCCTGCCTGCGCCCCGGTGATGTGGTGGACACGCGCGACAACGGCCCGCAAGCTTTACGCTGGATCGGGCGGTTTGATGTGGCGGGCGTTGGGCGGTCGATGCCGGTCTGGTTTGAAACGGGCGTTTTGGGCAATACCCGGCCTTTGCTGCTCAGCCGCCAGCATCGGGTGCTGCTTACCGACCCGCAGGGGGAAGAGGTGCTGGTGCCCGCCGCCGCGCTGCTCAACGGCGCCACGGTGCGGCTGCAACCGCTCGACCGGATCGCCTATGTGCATCTGCTGTTTGAGCGCCATGAGATCATTTTGGCCGAGGGTTGTGCCTGCGAAACGCTGCTGCTCAAGCGTACCACGGCGGGGTATTTGGCCGATCAGCATATTCCCGGCCTGCCGCAAGCGATGGGCGGGCTGGCGCAAACCCCGGCGCGGCCCATTTTGACGACGCGGGCTGGCGAACAGCTTTGGGCGCGGATACAAAAAGCCACGGGGCGCAAGCGGGCAATGTTTGGCAAGCGGGGCCGTTCGCAAGCCGCGATCTTCACCTTTGTGCCCTGCACCACAGGCGCGCACGCCAATTGCCGCGCGGTAGAGGCCGAAGACCCCGCGCCGGTCTGAGTGCTGACCCACGATGCCCTGATGGCACGCCCTTAACCTCGCGTCCCTGCGCGCTGCTGCCCCCTTGCTCCCGCGCACATTTCGGCTCACACCGGGGCAAAAGCGGGGAGGCGGGGATGAGTGAGGCAAAGGCATCAGGTGGCTGGAAGCTTTGGGCAGTGCTGGCGCTGCCGCCGCTGTTCTGGGCGGGCAATTTCATCGTGGCGCGCTATTCGCGCGGCGAATGGCCCCCCGTCAGCCTTGCCTATGGCCGCTGGGTGATCGCGCTGATCGCGCTTTTGCCCTTTGCTTGGCCACATCTCAAACGCGATTGGCCGCTTTATAAACGCTACTTCTGGCGCATCGTCGGGCTTTCTGTGCCCGGCGTTGTGGCCTTTAACACGCTGATTTATTGGGGCTTGCAGACAACGCCTGCCACCAATGGGATGCTGCTCAATTCCTCGATCCCGCTGTTGATCTTGCTCATCGGCGCGCTTTTCTGGGGGCAGCGCTTGGGGCTGTGGCAGGTCTTGGGCCTGATTGTCTCCACGCTGGGCGTGGCGGTGGTGATCTTGCAAGGTTCGCTCGCCCGCGCGCTGGCGCTTGATTTCGCGCAGGGCGACTTGATCATTTTCACCGCGATGATCGCTTGGGCCTTTTACACGATGGGGCTGAAGCTCTTCCCGCCAGAGGTGAACCGGATCGGCCTCTTGGCGGTGCAGATCATCCTTGCACTGCCGATGCTTGCGCCGTTCTTGGCGCTGGAGCTTTGGCTCGGCTATCGGCCGATCTTCACCCCGGCTTCGATTGCCTCGCTCGCCTATATCGGCATTGTGCCCTCGGTTCTGGCCTATCTTTTTTATACGCGCGCCGTGGTGCTGGCGGGGCCTGCGCGGGCGGGGCAGTTCATTCACCTGATCCCGGTTTACGGCGCGATCTTGTCGGCGGCCTTCCTGCATGAGCCGCTGCATCTTTACCACGCGGCGGGCTTTGGGCTGATTTTGGGGGGCATTTTGCTCGCCGCCCAAGGCAATCGCGCCGCTGCCAAAGGGTGATTTTGCTTGCACGCGGCGCGCTTTCCCCTATAAGGCCCCATCTTCCGCGCTGATATGAACCGGCGCAGCCTCTCGTGGTGGGTGGCGGAAGGTTACATCCACCGTTGAAGCCGCCTAGTGAAAACAGGAGCCTACATGCCGCTTTACGAGCATGTCCTCATTGCGCGTCAGGATCTGTCCAACGCGCAGGCCGAAGGTCTTTTGGAACATTTTTCCGCCGTGATCGGTGACAACGGGGGCAAAGTCCTCGGCACCGAATACTGGGGCGTGAAAACCATGGCCTACAAGATCAACAAAAACCGCAAAGGCCACTATGGCTTCATGCGGACCGAATCGCCCTCGGGCGCCGTGCAGGAAATGGAGCGTCTCGCCCGTCTGCACGACGACGTGATGCGTGTTCTGACCGTGAAGGTCGACGCCCATGACGAAGGCCCCTCGGTGCAGATGCAAAAACGTGACGAGCGCGAAGAACGCGGCCCCCGTGGCGACCGCGGCCCGCGTCCCGAACGTCGTTGATCGCAGGAGTTTGACCCATGGCTAGCAAACCGTTTTTCCGTCGCCGCAAGGTCTGCCCGTTCTCGGGCGAGAACGCGCCGAAGATCGACTACAAAGACACCCGTCTTCTGCAGCGCTACATCTCGGAGCGTGGCAAGATCGTCCCCGCCCGCATCACCGCCGTTTCGGCCAAGAAACAGCGCGAGCTTGCGCGTGCCATCAAGCGCGCCCGTTTCCTCGCCCTGCTTCCCTATGCCGTGAAGTAAGGAGACAGAGCAATGCAAGTCATCCTTCTGGAACGCGTGGCCAAACTTGGCCAAATGGGCGATGTCGTGAAAGTGCGCGACGGGTATGCTCGCAACTTCCTGCTGCCCCAAGGCAAAGCGCTGCGCGCCAACGAAGCCAACATCAAAAGCTTCGAAGAGCGTAAAGCCCAGCTTGAGGCCCGCAACCTTGAGACCAAAGCCGAAGCGCAAGCTCTGGCCGAGAAACTCGACGGTCAGCAGTTCATCGTGATCCGCTCGGCGTCCGACGCCGGTGCGCTTTACGGTTCGGTCACCACCCGTGACGCCGCCGAAGCGGCCACCACGGGCGGCTTCTCGATCGACAAGCGCCAAGTGGTGCTGAAAGCCCCGATCAAAGACCTCGGCCTGCATGACGTGCACGTTGTGCTGCACCCGGAAGTCGAAGCGACCATCGTCATCAACGTGGCGCGCTCGATGGAAGAAGCCGAAATCCAAGCTTCGGGCAAATCGATCCAAGAACTCGCCGCAGAAGCCGAAGCGGCTGCCGAGTTCGAGATTGCCGAACTGTTCGACGAAGTGGGCGCTGCGGCGGCCGACGACGACGAATAAGAAATCTATCTCCGATCTCGGAGGTTACGAGCCGCGCCCTTCGGGGCGCGGTTTTGTTTGGGGATGGTGCCCCTTTGCCCGGAATCGCCGCTTTAGCGGCCCGGGCAGCGCCCGACCGCCCCCTCGGGCGGGCGCTTGCAACGTTTGGATAAAGAACGCGGGCTGAAGATCTGACACGATAAAACGCCCCGCACATCCGGCAGGCGCCCACCCGGCGGTCATGCGCCGCCCTGTGTCGTCTTACGTCGGCAAAATCGCCATCGGCGTGGCCTTCATCGCGCTTGCGAGCGAGGCAAAGCGTGCCTCGGCCACTTCGCCAAACAGCCCCGCGCCGCGCTTGGTCAGATGCAGCTCGATGGTGTTGGTCTTTTCGTTATAGCTCAACTCGCCCGCATCGCCCGGATCATGGATTGC
This sequence comes from Rhodobacter aestuarii, assembly GCF_900156655.1. Lineage (GTDB taxonomy): Bacteria > Pseudomonadota > Alphaproteobacteria > Rhodobacterales > Rhodobacteraceae > Rhodobacter > Rhodobacter aestuarii. The sequence goes on from NZ_FTOG01000001.1 coordinate 378,535, forward strand.
GAACATCGCGCCAAAGCGCATCGCCTTGCCCAAGATCTCGGCCTCGCGCAATTGCTCGGGTGGCAGCAGATCAAAGAGCGGCGTGAACCGGCTGCCGGAGCGCGAGTTCTTGTAGCGGTGCAACAGCGCCACCCCCAAAAATACCCGTTCGGGGTGGCTCAGTGCCGCCATATTGGCGCGGGTAACATTGTCAAAACACGCCTCGGCCCGGTAATCGGGATGGGTGCGCCAAGTTGTGTCATGCAGCAAACATGCCGCGCGCATCAGCCGGTAGCGCGCGGGGGAGACCTCGCCAAAAAGTGGCTCGATGAAGGCATGCAGCTTTTTGCCAAAGCCCGGCAGCCGCGATTGCCCACGTTCGGCATGGCGGCAGGCCTCTATCAGCGGGTCGCGCGCGCGCAGTTTGTCGGGCATCTGCTCATACAAAAGCCCTTCGCGGATACCGTAAGAGGAAACGTCAATTTCCTTCGGCTGGAAGGTCTCGATCAATTCGCGCAGCACGAGGGATGCCAGCGGCACCAATTCCATCCGCGCCTGCGAGGTGCCGGTTTTCGCCCGCAGATCCGCCAAGTCTTGCTTGCCGATCCAATCGAGCGTTTTGAGAACGCTGTCGGGCTCCATCCGGTATTCATGCAGCACCAAAAGCGGGTATTTGTTGCGCTCCATATCAAGCCGCGCAATCGCCCGCCACGAGCCGCCCACCAGATAAAGCCGGTCGTGATCGGTGCCGAGCTTTTTCGCCAGCCGCTCCACATGGGCGCGGATATGGGCGAGTTGCTCTTTTTTGCCGCCCTCGATCTGTTGCAGCCGGAACGGCCCCAAAGGCGAGGTGTCGCGCTTGCCCACTTTGCGCCCGCCTAAAACGGCGAGTTCCATCGAGTTGCCGCCGATGTCGGAAATTAGGCCCTGCGCCTCGGGCCAGCCCAACAGCACGCCTTGCGCCGAAAGCCGCGCCTCTTCGGTGCCGTCAATCACATGCAGCCGCAGCCCGGTTTCGCGCTCCACTTGGCGCTGAAACTCGGGGCCGTCTTTGGCATCACGCACCGCCGCCGTGGCGACGCAGGTGAGCGGGCCAATATCCATCCCCTTGGCCAGCAATGAAAACCGCTTGAGTGCGATCAGCGCGCGTTCGCGGCCCTTGGGGTTCAGCATCCCGGTTTCGGCAAGCTCTTTGCCCAGCCCCGCCATCACCTTTTCATTGAAGAAATAGGCCGGGCTGCGGGCGGCGCCGTCAAACACCACCATCCGAACCGAGTTGGAGCCAACATCAACCACCCCCACCCGCGACACGGCGCGGGCCGAAGGGTCATCGAACAAAGGCTTTCCAAATGGGTCCCAATCCTCGGCGTCCTCATGCAGGGGAGTGGTCTTTGGGTTCATCGGGCAGCCTTCCGAGTCGATCCGTCCTAAGCGTGATCACGGTATCCTGTGTTCGGGTCCATGGGCAAGCACCGGCACATCTTTTGCGCCCGCCGTGCCACGCCCCGAAAGCGAGGGGTTTTCCATGAAGAACTTGTGGCAGGAGAAAAGTTCCTTGCCCTCGGGCAGGGCGCGGATAAAGCGGCCATCGGGACCAAGCACCCAGCTTTGCGCGGTATCGGCCATGTTCGCCGCCATGATCTGGCCGACGATCTGCGCTTTCACCGTGTCGTTTTTCGCCTCAATCAGCGTTTCCACGCGCCGCGTCAGGTTGCGGCCCATCCAGTCGGCAGAGGAGAAAAACACCCGTGCGCCTTCTGAGGGCAGGCCATGGCCATTGCCAAAACAGACAATCCGCGAATGTTCCAAGAACCGCCCGACAATGGATTTGACGCGGATGTTTTCGCTCAGCCCTTTGATGCCCGGGCGCACGCCGCAGATGCCGCGCACCACGAGCGAGATTTCTACCCCCGCTTGGCTTGCCGCATAAAGCGCATCAATCACATCGGCATCAATCAGTGAGTTGACCTTGGCCCAAATCTCCGCAGGCCGCCCGGCTTTGGCATGCTCTGCCTCGGCGGCGATCATTTCCAAAAGCTTGGGTTTGAGCGAGGTGGGCGAGATCGACAAATTCTCCAACCCCTCGGGCTGCACATAGCCCGACAGATAGTTGAAGACCTTGGTGGCATCGCGCCCCAAGCTCGCATCGCAAGTGAAGAAGCTCAAATCGGTGTAAATCCGCGCCGTGATCGGGTGATAGTTGCCGGTCCCATAGTGGGTGTAGGTGACAAGGTTATCGCCCTCGCGCCGCACCACGGTCGAGATTTTTGCATGCGTTTTCAGATGCATGAAGCCGTAAACGACATGCGCGCCCGCCCGTTCCAGCCGCCGCGATTGGCGGATGTTGGCGGCCTCGTCAAAGCGGGCCTTGAGTTCGACAAGGGCCGTGACCGATTTGCCGTTTTCCGCCGCCTCGCAAAGCGCATCCACGACGGGGCTGTCTTTCGAGGTGCGGTAAAGCGTTTGCTTGATCGCCAGCACATTCGGGTCGTTCGCGGCCTGCGTCAGGAAGCGAATGACCATGTCAAAGGTTTCATAGGGGTGGTGCAGCAGCATGTCCTTATGCCGAATGGCCGAGAACATATCACCGTCATGGTCTTGCACCCGTTCGGGCACGCGCGGCACAAACGGCGGCCAAAGCAGATCGGGGCGGTTATCCAGCACCAGTTCTTTCAGATCGGCGACCCCCAAGAGCCCCTTCACCTCGACCACCTCATCGGGGGCGACGTGCAATTCTTCCATGATCAGGCGGCGCAGCGCGCTTGGCGCGCCGGTGGTGATTTTGAGCCGGATCACTTGGCCGCGACGGCGCCGCTTCAGCGCGGTTTCAAACTCGCGCACAAGGTCTTCGGCTTCGTCTTCGACCTCAAGGTCGCTGTCGCGCAGCACTCTAAACGCGCAATGCCCGGTTTCGGTGTAGCGCGGAAACAGCATATCGAGGTGCAACAGCAGTAATTCTTCCAGCGGCAGGAAGCGTGCCTCGCCGGGCAGGCGGATGAACCGGTCGATCTGCTGCGGGATCGGCAAAAGCGCCTGCATCCGCCGTTTGTCGGCGGTGCGCTCCAACTCCAGCGCCAAGCAAAAGCCGGTGTTGGGGATGAAGGGGAAGGGGTGCGCCGGGTCAATGGCGAGCGGCGACAGCACCGGGAACACTTTCGACAGGAAGTATTCCGCCAAGAAGCTGCGATCTTCGGCGGTGATCGAGGAGCGCGACAACAGATGGATGCCGGTTTCTTCCATCTCGCGGCGCAGCGTGTTCCACGTGGATTGCTGCGTTTCCATCAGCGCGCGGGCATCGGCGTTGATCAGCGTCAACTGTTCAGCAGGGGTCAGCCCATCATCCGAGGGCACGGCATTGCGTTCGCGCACAAGCTCCATCAGGCCGGCCACACGCACGGTGTAAAACTCGTCGAGGTTGGTGGCCGAGATAGAGAGAAACCGCAGCCGCTCCAAAAGCGGCACGCGCTGGTTCGCCGCCTCTTCCAGCACCCGCCAGTTGAAGGCGAGCCAGCTCAGCTCTCGGTTGAAGAAGCGCTTCGGCCCAGCCAGATCCTCCTCCGGAAGTTCATGCGGGACGGGGAAGGGGGCGGTGAGGAAATCTGCCTGAGTCATGGAGCGCTTATGCTTCTGTTATGTGATGGAATTGTGACAGTTTAGGTGCGCTCAACGTAACGTGTCTAGCACTTCGGCAGCCATGGTCCGGGAGATCGGCTTGCGCTCGGCCAAAGCGCGCGCATCGAGCGCCGCCACCAAGGCCCGCGCCGTGCCCAAAGAGCGTTCCATACGCGGCACAAGCCAACTCACCAAAGTGGGTGGCACGATCAATTGCCGGTCGGAGAAAAGCTTGCCCAGAACCGCGCCCAAAAGCACATCATCGGGCGGCGCGATATGCACTGCCGTGGTGGCCTCAAGGCGGCTTTTGAGGTCGGGCAGACGCAGGTGCCAATCGCGCGGCGGGCAATCGGCGGTGAAGAGCACCAAGCCCCCCTCGGCGGCGATCAGGTTCACCAGATGAAACGCCGCTTCTTCGGCGGCCGGGTCGCCGCCCATATGCTGGGCATCTTCCACCACCACAGCGCGCAGCGCGGCCAGCCGTTCCGCCCCGGCATCGGTCAATGCGCGCGCATCTATGATTTCGGCCTTGTGATCCTCGGCCCAGATCGCGCCCAGATGGGTCTTGCCTGCGCCTTCAGGGCCCACCAAGAGCATCCGGCCTGCGGGCCAATGCTCGGGCGTATCAAGGGCTGCCAGTGCCAGCGCATTGGCGCCTGCCACGAAGAAATCTTCGCGTCCCCGGGCTTGCCGCACCGGTAGGTCGAATGCCATTTGCCGCCCCATCTTAGGCCTCATCCTCGGGGGTTTCGGTTGCATCGGAAAGGGTACTGGGGGTGTCTTCGTCTTGCCATTCAAGGCCGCGGTAAAGCCGCCCCTCGCGGTAATGATCCAGCGCAAAGCGGACCAGAACCCCGATCATCGCGGCAAGCGGAACCGCCACCAGCATGCCCACAAAGCCAAACAGCGTGCCAAAGGCCGACAGCGCAAAGATCAGCCACAGCGGGTGCAGCCCGACCGAACTGCCGACCAGCCGCGGGGTGATGATATTGCCCTCGAGGAATTGGCCAACGGCAAAAATGCCCGCGACAATCCCGATCGAGAACCACTCCCCCCAAAACTGATAAAGCGCGAGCCCAATGGCGAGCACGCCGCCCACCAGCGCGCCGACATAGGGGATAAAGGTCAGCATGCCCGCGACCGCCCCGGCCAGCAGGCCAAAGGTCAATCCCGCCGCCATCAGCGCCACACCATAGAAGGTGGCCAAGATCAAACAAACCGAGATTTGCCCGCGCACAAAGCCCGAAAGCACCTTGTCGATTTGGCGGGCCAGTTCGCGGATCGTGGGCGCATGATCGCGCGGCAACAGCGCATCGACCTTGGCGACCATATTGTCCCAATCCAACAGCATGTAAAATGCCACGACCGGCACGACGACAATGAAGACCAGCGCATTGACGACGCTCATCGCCGAGGAAAGCAGCGTTTGCGCCAGTTCCGCCCCGCGCGCCTTGATCGCATTGCCAACGCCCGCCAAGGCCTCGTTCGTGGCCGAGCCCGGCTCCATCAGCGAGGGGAAATGCGTGGTCAGAAAGGCTTGCAACCGCGCGGCAATTTCGGGCGCGGTTTCCACAAGCCCGGTCAACTGGCGCACCAGCGTGGGCAAAATGGCGAGCCCAATCACGACAAAGGCAGAGGTGGCGATAAAGGCAATGGTGGCCGTCGCCACCGCCCGGCTTGCGCCTGCGCGCTCTAGCCGGTCGGCCAGCGGATCAAGGAAGTAGGCAATGGCGCCGCCCACCAAGAAGGGCAGGATCACATCGCCCAACCCCCAAAGCACCACCACAAGCGCGCCCATGGCGACGCCCCAATAGGTAACCTGTTGCCGCACCGGCAAAGCCATGAACTTCTCCCCACAATCCTTTGGACAAGATCGCGTTTTTGGCTTGCGGTTTCAAGTTTTTCTGCGTGCGCAGCAAAATTGTAACGCGTGTGTGACGCGCGTCATTGGGTGGCGTTGGGGCCCCTAAAGCCGTGGATTATTCCACGATTTCCGGGGCGATGGTCATTTCCGCTTGCTTCGGCCCCGGGTAACGGAACACGATGCGTTTGAGCGGGGGCGGCGACATCCGTTCCAGCAAGCGGAACTTCACGGCGAATCCCTCTGCCTCCAGATAGGCCATCACTTCGGCCCCATCTTCGGGGGTGCCGCCGATCTGGCGCAACTCCACAATCCGCACACCGCGCAGATGGTGGCGCATCGCGTTGTAATCTGCCTCGGTCAGAAAGGTGCCGGGCATCGGAAGGGCAAATGCATCGCTCATACCTATAAGCATGATCAGCCTCGCCGCGAGCGCAAGCGCGAAAATGCGCGCATGGTTTCACAATGCGCGGCGGCTTGCTCAAATCGGGGGCGACAGGCGCCCCCTTGCCGATTGAAGCCGCGTTTCATCGTCGCGCCCACCATTATTCGGCCGGTTCGGGCACGCGCACCTGCGTCAGTTTGCCCTGAAACCGTGCATCGCCAACATGAAACGCGCCGCTGCCATTCCAATTGGCATCGACGGTGAATTCGCCAAAGAAAGGCGCAAGATAGGCGCGGTCGCGCGGCCCGCGCGCGGTAACAACGACCTGACCTTGAAGCCCCCCCAGCAGCCCCAAGGCGCCACGCTCGGGCGAAAGCTCCATCACCCCTTTGGCGTGGCCATTGAATTCTTGCGGCGTATTGACCCGTGTGCGCATCAGCCCATGCAGGCTGGCATCTAGCAGGCGTGTTTCAGGATTGACGGCCAGTTCGATGGAAAGCGTAGCTGCCCCGGCGCGGGCAGTTTCGAAATCCAACCGGACGATATAGAGACCTTGGGGCATTGGGGGTGACCTTTCTTGGCGCGGTATGTGCGTGACTCGGAAAAAGGCGCGGACCGAGCGGCCGGTCCAACGCGGGCTCTCGCACGTTGGGCCGATGGATGCGCAGGAAGGCCGGAGCCGCACACCCGGTGGCAGGGCGGCAGCGAGGACGCAGGCAAGCGGCGAAACGTCGCACAACTATAAGCTGAGTCGCGCAAATCGCCTAGCGGTTTTGCGCAGGCCGCTCAGTCGAGATCGAGCCAAAGCGCGCCATTTCGGTACCCGCCACGGATCACTTTGCCCGGTGACAGCTGATCGGGAAACGCCTCGGTCCAATCTCGAAACCGATCATTGCTGACGATCCGGGCGCCCATATCTTGGGCTGCCGCGAGCAGGGTCGGGTCTGCGGGCTGGCCTTTGGGCACCACCAGCACCTGCGCCGTGGGCAGGCCGATCCGGCGTGCAAGCACAGCATCATCTTGGTAGCGGCCGCCGAGCTTGTAGCCCGCATTGGCATCAAACACGACGCCGGCGCGGAACCCGGCGGCTTGCAACCGCGCCACGAGCTCGACCACCGGCTCCAGCGCGGGGGTGTTATCGCGCCAATGCATCACGTTCGAGCCGTCAATCAAGATCGTGGGGCGCTTTCGGTCGCGCCGCCAGCGCCGCAACTCCAAGAATGAATAGACAAAGGCCAGACCAATCAGGAACGGCAAGCTTTCAAAAAAGAGATCCATAGGGTTCCTTGATCAGACTTCGGCAAATACAGTCCGCAGAATGTCAGGTTTGCCGGGGAGGGGGGAAGGCGGCTGATCGCCCGGCCTCTGGTCTTTCGCCCCATCTTGCCCCGCGCCCCGGTTTCCGCTAGCCCCATTGCCAAAGAACTCACCGAAACTCTGCCAGAGGCCCGCCCATGCGCCTGTCCCGCTACTTCCTCCCCGTTCTCAAGGAAAACCCCGCCGAGGCGCAGATTGTCAGCCACCGGCTGATGCTGCGCGCTGGTATGATCAAGCAGCAGGCGGCGGGGATCTATTCTTGGCTGCCCTTGGGCTTCAAAGTGCTCAAACGCATTGAGCAGATCGTGCATGAAGAGCAAATCCGCGCCGGTCACATTCCGCTGCTGATGCCGACGCTGCAACCGGCTGATCTGTGGCGCGAGTCGGGCCGCTATGATGATTACGGCCAAGAGATGCTGCGCATCAAAGACCGCCATGATCGCGATATGCTTTACGGGCCCACCAACGAAGAGATGATCACCGACATCTTCCGCGCCCATGTCAGTTCTTACAAAGAACTGCCGCTGACGCTTTACCACATCCAGTGGAAATTCCGCGACGAGGTGCGCCCGCGCTTTGGCGTGATGCGGGGCCGCGAGTTCTATATGAAAGATGGCTACAGCTTCGACCTTACCCGCGAAGATGCGCTGCATGCCTACAACCGCCATATGGTCAGCTACCTGCGCACCTATGAGCGGATGGGCCTGACCGCGATCCCGATGCGCGCAGCCTCGGGCCCGATTGGCGGCGACAACACCCATGAATTCTTGGTGCTCGCGCAAACCGGCGAAAGCGAAGTCTTCTACGATGCGAAAGTGCCGGAACTGAAACTGGGCGACCGCGAAGTGGATTACGACGACCGCGATGCAGTGGCGGCGATCTGCGACGAGTTCACCACGCTCTACGCCCGCACCGATGAAACCCATGACGAGGCGGTCTTCAACGAGATCCCGGAAGAGCGTCGTTGCGTGGGCCGTGGCATTGAAGTTGGCCAAATCTTCTACTTCGGCACCAAATATTCCGAAGCGATGGGCGCGACCGTTTCCACCCCCGATGGCACCCGCGTGCCGGTGGAAATGGGCTCGCACGGGATTGGCGTGTCGCGTCTGCTTGGCGCGCTGATCGAAGCGAACCATGACGACAAAGGCATCATTTGGCCCGAGGGCGTGACGCCGTTCCATTGCGGCATCGTCAACCTCAAACAAGGCGATGCGGCGACCGACAGTGCCTGTAATGCGCTTTACAAAGCCCTGACCGAAAAAGGTCTTGAGCCGCTTTATGACGACCGTGAAGAACGCGCAGGTGCGAAATTCGCCACCATGGATCTGATCGGCTTGCCGTGGCGCATCACTGTGGGGCCGCGTGGCCTTGGCAATGGCGTGGTCGAGCTGACCTCGCGCCGCAGCGGTGAAAGTGAAGAGATGTCGCTGGAAGCGGCGGTGGCGCGCGTGGCCGAGATTTACGCAAATCACTAAGGTTTTCGCCCTTTCGGGCGGGTGTTTGGGGCGCGTGCGGGCAACCGTGCGCGCCTTTTTCGTTCACGTTCAGGCACGATTAGTTGACTGGGTTTGAGCCATTTTTCCCGTTTTGGAACATTGATTTAGCGCGCGTGCAGTCAATCTTTCACGGGCAGACAAACACTCTGTCTGAAGGAAGACTGATATGAAAAAACTCGCTCTTGTGGCCGCTGCGGCGGCTGGTTTTGCTGCACCTGCTTTTGCGGGTGGTTTGAATACGCCCGTGGTTGAAGCGGCTCCCACCGCGCCCGCGCCCTTTGTGGCCTCGACCGGGAAATGGGATGGCTTTTATGGCGGGGTTACCGCTGGGGCGGTGACCGGTGGCCGCGCGACCTATAAAAACGCTACTGCGCCCGATACCTCCGATAGCCTTGGCAGCGGCAGCTATGGGGTCTTTGGGGGCTACAACCTGCAACGCGGGTCGCTGGTTTATGGCGGCGAACTGTCGCTGCAAGCGGCGGATGTCGACACCGACAACGGCCCTGCGCATTTCAACAACCTGCTTGATGTGAAGGCACGCCTTGGCTGGGCCTATGGCGATGCGCTGCCCTATGCCTTTGTGGGCTATTCGCGCGGGCAGTGGAACAACGGTGACGGCCAAACCAATGACGACGCCGATGGCGTGAACTACGGGCTTGGCGTGGATTATGCGGTGAACGATCAGTGGCAGGTCGGGGCCGAATTTATCCGCCGCGAATTGGATACCGATTTCAACGGCACCGCGAACAGCGTGGAGCAAAACTTCAACGCGGTTCAACTGCGTGCGGCTTACCGCTTCTGATTGGCGTCCTCCTGAACACACGCCCTCATGCGCCCCCGCTGGTCTGCCCGGCGGGGGCGTTTGCACTTGCGATCCTGCGCTATTTGGGGCCTTGCGCCTTTGCCACAGGCGCAGTTCTTGACAGTTTCACTCTATCGGCGCATAGCAGCCAAGATACATAACCCGCAACCGGGCGTTCCGTGGGCGCCAAACTGACGAGGAGGACATATGTCCCAGGTCACTCTTTCTTTCCCCGATGGCAATAAACGCGACTATCCGGCTGGTGTGACAGCGGCGGAAGTGGCGGCGTCCATTTCCAATTCGCTCGCCAAGGCGGCGATCTCGGCGCAGATTGATGATGCGCATTGGGATTTGCAGTGGCCGATCACCAAAGACGCGCGCATCTCCATCAATACGATGAAAGACCCGGTGCCGGCGCTCGAACTCATTCGCCATGACCTGGCCCATATCATGGCGCGCGCGGTTCAAGAGATTTGGCCCGATGTGAAAGTGACCATTGGCCCGGTGCGCGATGCGGGCTGGTTTTACGACTTCGACCGCGAAGAGCCCTTTACCCCCGAAGATCTGGGCGAGATCGAAGCGCGGATGAAGAAGATCATCAATGCGCGCGAGCCGGTGAAAACCGAAGTGTGGTCGCGCGAGGCGGCGCTCAAGCATTACGAAGAAACGAACGAGCCTTATAAGGTCGAACTCGTCAACCGCATCCCCGAAGACCAAGACCTGCGCATGTATTGGCACGGGCCTTGGCAAGACCTGTGCCGCGGCCCGCACCTGCAACATACCGGGCAAGTGCCTGCGGATGCGTTCAAGCTGACCCATGTGGCGGGCGCTTACTGGCTGGGCGATAGCGCGCGCCCGATGCTGCAACGCATCTATGGCATTGCCTTCCGCTCGCGTGATGACCTCAAAGCGCATATGATGATGCTGGAAGAGGCCGCGAAACGCGACCACCGCAAGCTCGGCAAAGAGATGGACCTCTTCCATATGCAAGAAGAGGCGCCGGGGCAGGTGTTCTGGCACCCGAATGGCTGGACCATCTACACCCAGCTGCAAGATTATATGCGCCGTCGTCAGCGCGCCGATGGCTATGTTGAGGTGAACACGCCGCAAGTGGTGAACCGCAAGCTGTGGGAAGCCTCGGGCCACTGGGATAACTACCGCGAAAACATGTTCATCGTTGAGGTGGACGAGGATGGCGCGCGTGAAAAGGTCATCAACGCGCTCAAGCCGATGAACTGCCCCTGCCACGTGCAAATCTTCAACCACGGGCTCAAGTCCTACCGCGATCTGCCGCTGCGGATGGCGGAATTTGGCTCCTGTGCGCGGTATGAACCCTCGGGCGCGCTGCATGGCATCATGCGGGTACGCGGCTTCACCCAAGATGACGCGCATATCTTCTGCACCGAAGAGCAGATCGAAGCCGAAACGAAGAAGTTCATCGACTTCCTTGCCGCGATTTATTCCGATCTTGGCTTTGACAAATGGCGCATCAAACTTTCGACCCGCCCCGATAAGCGGATCGGCTCGGAAGAAAGCTGGGATCATGCCGAGGCGGCGTTGGCCAATGCGGTGACCGCTGCGGGCTATGAGTATGAAATCTTCCCGGGCGAGGGGGCCTTCTATGGTCCGAAGCTTGAATTCGTGCTGACCGATGCGATTGGTCGGGATTGGCAATGCGGGACGCTGCAAGTGGACCCGAACCTGCCCGAACGGCTGGATGCGCATTACATCGGGGCCGATGGGGCCAAGCATCGCCCGATCATGCTACACCGCGCTTGCCTCGGCTCGTTCGAGCGGTTCATCGGCATGTTGATCGAGAACTTCGCAGGCAAGATGCCGCTGTGGTTGGCGCCGCGGCAGGTGGTGGTCGCCTCGATCGTTTCGGAAGCCGATGATTATGTGGAAGAAGTGGCGGCCAAGTTGATCGAAGCGGGGATTCGCGCGGAATGCGATACCCGCAATGAAAAGATCAACTACAAGGTGCGCGAGCATAGCCTTGGCAAAGTGCCCTATATCTTTGCGATCGGCATGAAAGAGGTGGAAAACCGGACCGTCTCGGTGCGCCGTTTGGGCGATAACCGCACCGAAACCGTGGCGCTGGACGAGATCATCGCGACCCTGACCACCGAGGCAACGCCGCCTGATTTGCGCTGAAAAAGGGCAATGAATTTTTTTCTGGCAGCGGGGGGCACATGTCCCCCGCTACTTTTTTGAACGCTTGATCTTTTTGGGGCAGGAACTCGCCCCTTGGTTGCGCAAATGTTGTGCAATTAACCGCCTCCTCGCGCTGAACCTCCTGTGAAACAAGGCAAATTGGACAAATTGACGCAAGGTCTTGAACCCCGGCCTGCGGCGCTTTGACCGTTGCTTTTTGGGGCACGTGTGGCAGGCTTCCCCTCGCGTGGGCAAACTCTTTCTACCGCTCCCTCCTGGGGCAGCCGGGGAATTGAAAGTCAGGGCTGCACGTCTTGCGGCAATGAAGCCGCGGGATCACTACGAGGAGAGAAATATGGCTACCGGAACCGTGAAATGGTTCAACACCACCAAGGGCTACGGCTTTATCGCCCCCGATGGCGGCGGCAAGGACGTTTTCGTTCATATCTCGGCGGTTGAACGCGCCGGGCTGAAGTCGCTTAGCGATAACCAGAAGATCAGCTTCGAACTGATCTCGGGCCGCGATGGCCGCTCGTCGGCCGGTGAGCTCAAACTGCTCTGAACGACGGGTAGTGTCGTCGAAGGCCCGCGGCGCCCACGCGGGCTCTTCTTTTAGCTATTCGTTTGTTCCTTTGGAGGCTTGACCGGGCCCTGCCGGTCGGCCTCACCTCAATCTTCCAAATCACCCGGGCTCAGCCCAAGCGCGGTTGCCAGCGTGGCCATTTGCGCAGGCGAAAGCGCCTGTTGGCGCGCTTCGGCGGCGGTGATGGTTTGCGCCGAAATCCCAGAAATCTCTGCCAGATCTTGCACACTAAAGCGCGCAGCGCGGCGCCATGCCATGAGCGGAGAGGCCCCGGCATTCAGCCAAGCCACCTGCGTCCAGTAATCCGGTTCGGCACCGGTGCGGGCTGCCGTATTGCTCAGGCGCTCTTTCAAAGCGGTCATCGTGCCTCCTGCACGTCCCCGACTTGGCGCAGGGATCATGGCTCTATCATGCTCTCACTCAGCCTATGATAGAGTTAAGACCGTCTCGAAATTTGTTGGAATCACGGCATTTTCAAGGTTAACGAAGCCTTGCCGTGATGCCGATATTGGGGCCGTTTTAGCCGCCCAGTTGTGCGGCTTGGGAGTCTTTGGTCCAGCCCAGCGTGAGCCCATTGCCGCGAATGACCGGGCGTTTCATCAAGGTGGGATGGGCGGCAATCAGCGCGGCCACGGGCTGCGCGCGCTCATCATCGGACAGCTTGCGCCATGTCATGGAGGCGCGGTTCACCAGCTTCTCGCCAAAGGCGGCCTCAAACTCGGCAATTTCGTCGGGGCTGAGCGGTTCGGCGCGCACATCGCGCAGCACGGGTGCTTTGCCTGCCTCGGTCAGCGCGGCCAGCGCCTTTTGCACCGTGCCGCAGGTCTTGATGCCATAAACGATCATGTCGCCTCCACCAATTTTCCGTCTTCAAGCCGCAACACACGGTCCATCCGCGCGGCAAGCTCTAGGTTATGCGTCGCAATCAGCGCCGAAAGCCCGGTGGCGCGCACCAGTTCCATCAGCGCGTCAAAGACCGTGTCCGAGGTCGCCGGGTCAAGGTTGCCCGTCGGCTCGTCCGCTAGCATTAGGGCAGGGGCATTGGCCAGCGCCCGGCAAAAGGCCACCCGCTGCTGCTCACCACCTGACATTTCGGAGGGCCGATGGCTTGCCCGTTCGGCGAGCCCCACGCGGGCTAGCAAATCGCGCGCGCGTGCCTCCGCCGCTTTGCGCGGGCTGGCATTGGCCAGTTGCGGCAGCACGATGTTTTCCAGCGCGGTGAATTCGGGGAGCAGGTGGTGGAATTGATAGACAAAGCCAAGCGCTTGCCGCCGCGCCGCAGTGCGCGCGCCATCTTTTGCCCCGGTCATGTCTTGGCCATTCACGATCACCCGGCCCGCATCGGGCGTGTCGAGCAAACCAGCAATATGCAAAAGCGTGGATTTCCCGGCACCAGAGGGGGCCACAAGTGCCACCACCTGTCCGCGCGGGATCGTGAGGTTCGCGCCACGCAGAACCATGATCTCATTTGGCTTGCCGCGATTATAGCCCTTTTCCAGCCCTTCGAGCCGCAACACCTCATTCATAGCGCAACGCCTCCACCGGGTTCAGCCTTGCAGCGCGGCGCGCCGGGAAGATGGTCACAATGAAGCTCAGTCCCAAAGCCAGCCCCACGGCGCGGCCCACATCATAGGCTTGCAGCTTCGCGGGCAGTTCATAAATACCGCGAATGGACGGATCCCACGCGCCGCCACCGCTGATCCAGTTCACCGCCGACATGATGCCATCAATATTGAGCGCCAAAAGCACCCCCAGCCCCACGCCAAGTGCTGTGCCGATCACCCCCGTAAACGCACCACAAAGGAAGAAAACGCGCATCACCGCGCCCTCGGTCAGCCCCATCGTGCGCAAAATGCCAATGTCGCGGCCCTTGTTTTTGACCAGCATGATCAAGCCCGAGGTGATGTTCATTGTCGCGATCAAGACCAGCACGGACAAGATCACGAACATCACATTGTCTTCCATCGTCAGCGCGCGCAGGAAACTGCTCGAGGCATCGCGCCAACTCCATAGCATCGTGCCTGCGCCGCCCGCTTGCAGCAGTTGCAGCGTGTAGTCATCCACCTCTTCGGGGTCGGTGACCATCACCTCAATCTCATCCGCCCCGCCTTCACGGTTGAAATAGCTCTGCGCCTCGGCGAAGGGCATGTAAATCCGCGTGCGGTCAATGTCCCAGCGCCCGGCGGTAAAGATATAGACGATCTGATAGGCATTAACGCGGGGGCTGGTGCCAAAGGGCGTTTTCACCCCATTGGGAGAAATGAGCTTGACCGTATCGCCTACCGTCACGCCCAATTCGCGCGCAAGCTCCGAGCCCATGGCAATGCCTTGCCCGAAACTTTCAATATCGCCCTCGGCCTCAGCCGAATGTGCAACGCGGGGGATGGTTTCAAGATTTTCGCGTGTGATCCCATAGACTTCGGCCACATTGGCGCGCTCGCCCCAGGTTGCCATCACTTGGCCGCGAATAAGTGGTGCTGCGCGGGTCACGCCGGGAATGGCGGCAATCCTTTCGGCACGCGCGGCATAATCCGACATCAGATTGGAATAGATGCCGGTGCCGGGTTCGACCTCCATCTGCGCGGAATAAACCGTCACATGGGCGTTTGAGCCCAAGATCGTATCGACAAATTCGGCGCGAAAGCCCGCGCGCACGGCCAGCGTGATGATCAGCGCCGCAACGCCGAGCATGATCCCGATGAGGGAAATCCATGTCATCACGGACACCCCGCCTTCGGCGCGGCGGGCGCGCAAATAGCGCCAAGCGATCAGGAATTCAAAGCCGGAAAACGGCGCGGTGCTCTTGGCCATGCAGGGCGCTCCCTAAGGTCGGCGCAAGGTGGCGGCGGGCGGCGCAAAGGTCAAGGGCGGTGGTGGCGCGGGCCGATAAAACCGGCGCGAGTAGGGCAGGGGATGTAGAGCCATCGCATGCCGCGACCCGGCGCGTGAAAGCGCGCTTGCAGGCGGATCAGGATTTCATGAATGCGGAGCAGACCAAGCTTTTGGGCTTCGACTTTGTTGAAATATCCCGGGGGGAGGCTGCAACGCAGACGGGGGGCAGAGCCCCCCGCGCGGTTGATCTTTGCGCTTGCGCGCCGAGCGTTCGAGCGCCTCTTACCCCATGCGTTCCGAGGTGTAGCCGCCGGGCGAGGCCGGGAAGACGACCGTCTTGTTGCCGTTGATGAAGGTGCGGTGTTGCACGTGGGCGTGGATCGCGCGGGCCAGCACCAGCGCCTCAACATCGCGGCCAAGGCTCACGTAATCTTCGGGGCTTTGTGCATGGGTGATGCGGACGGTCTCTTGCTCGATGATCGGGCCTTCATCAAGGTCGGCCGTCACATAGTGCGAGGTCGCGCCAATCAGCTTCACGCCGCGCTCATAGGCTTGCTTGTAGGGGTTCGCGCCTTTGAACGAGGGCAGGAACGAATGGTGGATGTTGATGATCTTGCCCGACATCTTCTGGCACAGCTGATCCGACAGGATCTGCATATAGCGCGCCAGCACCACGAGTTCCGCGCCCGATTCCTCGACCACTTCCATCAGCCGGGCCTCGGCTTCCGGTTTGTTGGCCTTGGTCACTTTGATGTGGTGGAAGGGGATGTCATTGTTCACCACGACCTTTTGATAGGTCATGTGGTTCGACACCACGCCCACGATCTCGATCGGTAGCGCGCCAATGCGCCAGCGATAGAGCAGGTCGTTCAGGCAGTGCCCGAAGTTCGACACCATCAAGAGAACCTTCATCTTGTCGGTGGCGTCGCGCATGCCCCAGTCCATTTTGAACTCGGCCGCAACCGGCTCAAAGCCTTTTTGCAGCGTTGCCAGATCGGAGCCGGTTTCCGAGTTGAAGCTCACGCGCATGAAGAACTGACCGGTCGCCAGATCGTCGAACTGGCTCGAATCGGTGATATTGCAGCCGTTGTCGGCAAGGTAGTTGGCGATTGTGGCCACGATCCCGCGGGTCGTGGGGCAGTTCACCGTCAGCACGTAGTCGGTCATTGAGGCTCCCTTTCGTCGCCCCCCGGGCTGCGGGGGCGTTGCAAGCATATTCACCGCAGATTGCGAAACCTCCAGCCGGGATGCGACGACGCGCAAGCAAAAAACGTCAGGCACAATGTCGCAATTGCGATCGGTGTTTCCGATCGTGGACCTCGCGCATGGTTGGCTGCGGGAAAGCCGCGGGATCGCGTTCTGTGTCACGACATTGCCGCTTGTGCATGATAAAGAGCGCCACAAAGCGAAGACTGGGGAGAGCATGAGCAAAAGGGCGCTGCGGTTGCTGGTGATGCTGTGCGCGCTTGGCACTGGGGTGCCCGCGCAGGCGGATATTTTGGTGATGGGCGATTCGCTTTTGGCGGTGAACGGGTTGCAGGGCAAATCCGTCGCCAAGGAATTGCGCCGCCTTTTGCCCGGTGAACATGTGCGCGACCGCTCCAAAATGGGGGCCAGCTACCTTTACCCGCTGCCCGTCACGGGCGCGATGGGGATGAGCATTCCCAAACAATACCGGCAGGGCAATTGGGATTGGGTCGTTTTGAACGGGGGCGGCAATGATGTGCTGTGGAATTGCGGCTGCGGCCCTTGCACGCGGTTTTTGGACAAGCTGATCACCCGCGATGGCATGGCGGGCGCGATTGCCGATCAGGTGCGCGCTTTGCGGGCCAGCGGCGCGCGGGTGGTCTTTGTGGGCTATTTGCGCTCGAACGGGTTTGACAGCCCGGTCGATAAATGCGGCCCCACCGGCGATGAGATGGACCGCCGGATTGGGCGGCTTGCCAAAGCCGATCCGGGGGTGGAGTTTGTGCCGCTCGCCGATTTGGTGCCCGAGGGCGACACCAGTTTTTATGCGCCCGACCGCATCCATCCCTCGCCCAAAGGCTCTGCGGCAATTGCCGCGCGGATTGCGAAAGTGATTGCGCCGTGAGGCTTGCCAAAGCTGCCGTCGCGCTTTTGGCTCTTTGCGGGCTGGTGCAGCCTGTAAAGGCCGATCAGGCCAGTTTGGCGGCAGAAATCGCGGCATTGGGCACACGGGAGGTTTCAAGCCCCGAGGGGCCGAAACGGGATTGGTTAGAGACGGAGGTCTCCGACTGCACGCTGCATTGGCGCAAATATGTCCAAGAGCCGGGGCAAGAGAAATATCTGCTCAGCGCCGATGCGATCCCGCTTGAAGGGGTGCTGTTTCGCAAGGTGCGCAATTTCAACGAGATGACCAAACCCGACGCGGCCACCAAGGCGCCAAATGACGGCGCGCCCGCGCTTGCTGCGGTGGAACCCGTGCCTTCCGCCCCCGAGACCACGCCCCCCGAACAGGTGCTGCTCTATCTGGATTACACAATGACCTCGGGTTGGGTGGTGGAGCGTTTGGTTCCTGTTGAGAAAGATCCGCGCGCGCCGTTCCGCTCCGGCCCGGTGATTGCCGGGCGGGCCTATGTGATTGCCGAGCGCAATCGGGGCGGGGTGTTTTTTCAAGGCTTGCAGGATCTTGACCTGCCCAACCGCTACCTGCACGCGATTGAGACGTATCGCGATTCCTATTGCCGTTTGCTGGGCTGACGCGGCGGTATGCGCGGCTGATTAAGGTGTTTTGCCACGCAGGCGCCGCCCCAATGCGCGGAGTTTACGGGTGATCTTTCTCAGCAGCGGCATTTTGCGTTCGGGCAGCTTTTCGGAATATTCCATGACCATCCGCCGCAACAGAGTGTTGCGCCGTTCGATATGCTCTTGAGGGCTGAGTTGGCGCGGCGCGATCGGGCGGCGCAGCCGCACATAGAATTCCACGCCCGTCGTGTCTGACACCTCCTCAACTTCAAGGGAGATCAGGCCAAGATACTGCGCATCCAGCAGCATCAATTCCAATGATGCCGGGGTGAACACCGAGCAATGTGTGTCGATATATTCGGAAAGCGCGGTGCCCTTCTTCCAATCGTCGTAAAGAGCGCGCAGATCGGTTTCGCAGCCAAGGCGCGCGGGCGAAATGCCCATCTGGAACGCATAGGGATCAGACGGGGTATCTTGGCGCCGCGCATGAACCGACTGCGCCCGAAACACCTGCGCCGGGCTCGGTTTTTGCGGATCAGACAGCGAGGCTTCGATCCAATCCGCCAAAGTGCTGCGTGAGCGGAAAACGTCAAAACAACCGCGATGGTCGGGCACGGCAATCGACAAGACGCCGCCGGGGCGCAGAACTTGCGCACAGCCGTTGAGAAATTTGATCGGATTGGGCAGGTGCTCAAAGTTGTGCGAACTGACGATGTAGTCATACCGACCATGGTCGGTCTCTGGCACCAGTGCGGCAATCTCGGTCGCGCTACCAACAAAATCCACCTCTTCGATGGCGGTGCAATCGCGTGCGCTTTGATTTGGGTCTGCGGCACCACGGGCGCGCAGCGTTTCGGTGTCGAACACGTCAAGGATGCGGATGTTGTAGCCGGCAGCGCGCGGTGCAATCGCCGCGAGCCAAGGGGCGACTTCAATACCGAGATCCGTCTTCGATATGCCTTTAAGGATAATGTCTCTGCGCTCCAAACTCGTCTCCAAACCCTGTTTATATCCCTAAAGTTTACCGTAAGGGTTGTGCCGGGGTTCGCCAAGAGAAGGTTAAGGGTTGAGCGTCACCTGTTGCGCCGATGCCGTATAATCCTTGGTGATACGTGTTTGGAGGGCGCGAGCGCGCGTTCTGGGCGCGAATGGTCCAATTTTACCCAAACTGTTTCCAATTCTCGCCCCATTTCGCCGCCAGATTGAAGCTGTTCGGGAAACAAAGCTCGAATGTGTATTGGCAGTAGTGAGTCATTGATATGGTAGGTAACGACGAAATGCGTTTTCGACGAAGGCCGGATCGGGCCGGAGCGTGGCAGCGCTTGAAACGACCCTCTCCCCCCTCTGACAGCATCAGCAAGGAGTGCCTGAAATGGAGTTCAGGATCATTGCCGTCGTGCTGAGCTTTCTGGGGTTGATGTGTTTGCAATTGGCAGATTCAGGCACATTCGGCACCGGTTCGCTCGCACGATCCTTTGACAGACCCGCCTTTGTCGATCTCTCCGGACATCAGGTCGGTCGCTCCAACTTCAGCCCATTGGCGCTTCCCCGCCCAAGCCGCCTCGACTTCGACGCGGGGAAGAAATTTTTCGGCTTGGACTGACCCCGCCGATGCAATGGTGCCAAAAGAAAAGGCCGCCCCGAGGGGCGGCCTTTTTGTCACTGTCCGGTGACGATGGCTGGATCAGAGTTCGTCCAGCGCTTCGATCGCTTTTTGCAGATCTTCTTTGCTGACTTCTTTGTCGGTCACTTTCGCGCCCGAAACGATGAAGTCGATCACTTTGTCTTCGAAGATCGGCGCGCGCAGTTGTTGTTGCATTTGCGCGTTGCTCTTCACGAATTCAAAGAAGGCACGTTCTTGACCCGGGTATTGACGGGCAGCGTTCATCACCGCTTGCGTCATTTCCGCGTCGGTCACTTCGATTTTCTCGACGCGGCCCATTTCGGCGAGCACGAGGCCAAGGCGGACGCGGCGGGTCGCCAGCGCTTTATGTTCCTCGGTCGGCTCGATGTTGCCGTGGTCATGGCCGTGGTGATCGGGGTTTTCCTCATGCCACAGCTGGTGCGCGATTTGGTTGGCTTCGGCTTCCACCAGCGAGGGCGGCAGTTCGAAGTCCATTTTGCCATCCAGCGCGTCCAGCAGGCCACGCTTCAGCACAGCGCGCGCCGCGCCGACATATTCGGCTTCAAGGCGTTCGGTGACTTGGGCTTTGAGCGCGGCCAGATCTTCGGAGCCGAATTTCTTTGCCAGTTCGTCATCGACTTCGGCCGCTTTCGGGGCTTTCACCGCATGGACGTGGCATTTGAAGGTGGCTTCTTGGCCCGCCAGATGCGCGGCACCATATTCCGCCGGGAAGGTCACTTTCACTTCCACATCTTCACCGGCTTTCGCGCCAACGAGTTGGTCTTCGAAGCCCGGGATGAAGGAGTTGGAGCCCAGCACCAGCGGATATTCTTCGCCTTTGCCGCCTTCAAACGGCTCGTCGCCAAGGAAGCCTTCGAAATCGATCACGACTTGGTCGCCGTCTTTCGCTTTCGAGCCTTTGCGGCGGTCTTCGAAGCTTTGCGCCGATTTGGCGAGGTTTTCGAGCGCTTCGGTCACGGCAGCTTCGTCGGCTTTCACGACAAGGCGTTCCAGTTCCAGCTCGCCACGGTCGAAGCTCGGAATTTCCGGCAGCGCTTCATAAGAGACGGTGAAAGTGGCATCCGAACCCGGTTTCCAGGCTTCGCCGTTTTCCATCTCGATTTTCGGCTCCAGCGCCGGGCGGTCGCCCGAGGTGGAGAGAATTTCTTTCACCGCGGCATCAACGCCTTCATTGAGCACGTCGCCCAGCAGACGATCACCGAATTGCTTGCGCAGGATCGGCATCGGCACTTTGCCCTTGCGGAAGCCCTTGATCTCGACTTCGGGCTGGGCCTCGGCGAGTTTCGCGGTGACTTTGGCCTCGAGCTCCTCACCGGTCAGGGTGAAGCTGTAGCCGCGCTTGAGGCCTTCGTTGAGGGTCTGGGTGACCTGCATGGGGTTTCCTCTGGTTCCGGCGCGCCGCGCGCGCATGGGGCAAAAATTTCAGAGGCCCTTCTAGGCACTCGTCGCTTGGCTGGCAAGGCGAAACGCGGCGCAAAAACGGCGTGTAGGGGCGAATCTTTCTGCTTTTCGGCCATTCTTGCGCCATCTTCGATCGGCAAAACCGGGCTGTTTATGATTGGTGAGGAGTGTTCCATTGAACAAAGGCATTTTCATGATTGTCGCCGCCTTGGGAATGATTGTCGCGGGCGTGGTTTTGGGGGGACAGGATTGGACCCCGAAAGAGATCGATTTTTCCGACATGCCGAAAGAGCCCAATGCGGTCGAATGTAAGCAGATTTCTTCGGCATATAGCCGGGAAATGGATGCGATTACGCGCGCGGCCGCCGAGGCATTGCAAGCCGCCCCCGCGCCGACCGCGCAGGCGCGCTTCGTTGGGGCGGGAGATGGCTTTGGCAATGTGTCAAAGGCCGGTGGCTCTGGGCTTGGTGGCCTGCGGATGCAGCTCAAAAAGCTTGAGCGCGTCGAGAAATATCTCACCCGCGAATGTGGGGGCAAATAGCGGAACCTAATCCCGCGCATCGCGTTTAACCCAAGCGCGACACCGAAAACGCTCGTGCAGGCCGACACCGCCGCGCGGGCGTTTGCTTTTGGAGATGATGGTGCGGGTGAAGGGACTCGAACCCCCACGCCAAAGGCGCCAGAACCTAAATCTGGTGCGTCTACCAGTTCCGCCACACCCGCATAGGCGGCCTTTTAGCAATCTCGTTGGGCAATGAACAGGGGGCGGTTTGCGAATTCGAAAGATTGTCGTGGCAGAAACAATGGATGAAAGAACCGCGCAATGTTCACAATCTCGCCCCTTTTGCATGGTCTGATCAAGGCATGGCAAAGGATCGGGGCAGAGGATCGGGGCCGTTATGAAACGTCGTCATGCAATTGGATGGGTCGCTTTGCTGGGGTTGGGGGTAAGCCTCGCCACGCCAGCGGTGCCGTTTCAAGGCGATGAAGACAGCGATCCGGTCGTGACATTGCTGGATGGGCGGCAGGTGCGCAGCGCTGCGCTCGATTGTTTTGATTTGCAAATCCACACCCAGATCGAGGCGGAGCGGCTCAAAGCCACCAAT
This sequence comes from Rhodobacter aestuarii, assembly GCF_900156655.1. Classification (GTDB taxonomy): domain Bacteria; phylum Pseudomonadota; class Alphaproteobacteria; order Rhodobacterales; family Rhodobacteraceae; genus Rhodobacter; species Rhodobacter aestuarii. Next base: position 400,414 of record NZ_FTOG01000001.1, read on the forward strand.
CTGCGCGCTTCCTCGGATGTCACCTCCGAAGCTCCTGTTTTCGCACCTCTTTATGCGGCACGCTGCAACAAGTGATGCGTTCTTGCCAAGGGCTGCGCGAATTTCACGGCAGTTAACCTTTTCGCTCGCCAGCCTGTCCCCAATCGCCTAGTCTTTTTGCCAGAGCCGCAAAGGCCACGAGCAAAGAGCAGGATCACCCGATGGACAGGCAGGCCACGGGGCGCAGCAGCGGGGGGCAGCCCCCGGTGAACCTATCGCCCATATTCACACTCGACACCCATCTTGAAGCAGGGCCGGGGCAAGGCCGCGCGGGCTGTGCGCTTGGGGCGCAAGTGGCAACGATGGAAGGGCTTTTGCCGGTAGAATACCTTAGCCTTGGCGATCGGATCATCACCCGGTCCGGCGCGCGGGTGCTGCGGGGCATTTCCTCGGTGCCTTTGATTTCCAACCTTGTGCGGGTCGCGCCGGGCGCGCTTGGCCATGATCGGCCCGGCAAGGCGCTGGTGTTGGGCGCGGGGACAGAGGTGCTGGTGCGCGATTGGCGCGCGCAGGTGCTGTTTGGTGCGGATCAAGCTTTGGTGCCGGTGGCGCGGCTGGTGGATGGGCAGTTCATCACCCGCGTCACGGGGCAAAAGACCCGGCTTTTCACCCTGCATTTTGACGCGTCCGAGGTGATTTATGCCGATGGCGTCGAAATTGGCTGCAAGCCTCTGGCGGTGAAAGTTTAAACGTCGATTTCGCGCAACACGGCCGGCAGTGCTTCGGGCAGGTCTTCGGCAATCAGGCCGGGGCCGAATTGGCGCGCGCAGGCGGCGTGCAACCATGTGCCGGTGCAGGCGGCTTCATAGGCACTAAAGCCGCGCGCCATCAGCCCGGCAATCAGCCCCGCCAAAACATCGCCCGCGCCCGCAGTGGCGAGCCACGGCGCGGCCAGTTCCCCGCACGCGTCATGCAGGGCGGCCATTCCGTTTTGATCGGCGATGGTGGTTTGCGCGCCCTTCAAGAGCACGGTGCAGCCCGCGCGGGCGGCGGCTTGGCGGGTTGCGTCAATCTTTTCTATCTCGCCCGCTTCCAGTGCTTCAGCCAGATCGGGGAAGAGGCGGCGAAATTCGCCCAAATGCGGGGTGAGCACCACGTTTTCATGCGTGGCGTTGAACAGCAATTCTGGTTCGCGCTCAAAAGCGGAAAGCGCATCGGCATCGAGCACCGTGGCGCGCTTGCCCCAAAGGGCTGCAGGCACCATTTCTTGGGCGCGTGGCAGGCCGAGCCCCGGCCCAAGGCAAAGCGCAGTCAGGCGCGTGTCTGAAAACAGGCCGCGCAGGGCGTAAGCATCGGGCAGGGCGCTCAGCATCACCGCGTTCAGATGCGCGGCATTTTCCGCCAAAGAGACCTGCGGGCAAGCGAGCGTCACCAGCCCCGCGCCGACCCGCAGCCCCGCGCGGGCCGCAAGCCGTGCCGCCCCGCCGCGCCCAAGCCCACCGGCCAGCACCAGCAAATGGCCGTGGCTATATTTATGCCCTGCAACCCCTTTGGAAAGCGCCGCGCGGCGCGTCTCGGTTAGGGTGATGTGCTCGGTCATAGCGGGCTCCGGTCGAAATTTTGCTTAGCTTGGCAGGTTTTACCCCAAAGGCCATGATGAAAAGATGAACTAAAGCCCGAGCGGCGCCACAATCACCGGCACGCCGCGCGCGCGCAGATGCGCATGGGCGGGTTTGAGCGCGTGAAACGTGACCACCAGCGAGGTGGGTGCGGTGGGCCAATCCATCGTGTCGGGGCGGGCATCGGCATCGCGGCCCGAGGGCAGATCGACCGACAGCACCGGGGCTTGGGTGCGGCTGATGGCGGCAAAGATCGTGTCAAACCCGGTCAGCGGGCGCGAAAGCCCAATCCCAAACAGCGCATCGACAATCAGATCGGGCGTGCCGAAATCGGGCTTGGCGGGCAGGGGATTGACCCGCCCGATTTTGCACCACCGGTCGTGGTTGGCGCGCGCGTCGGGGGGCAGACGCTCGGCCCCGCCGTAAAGATAAAGCGCCACCCGCCAGCCGCGTTTGCGCAGCTGGCGCGCAACAACGAAGCCGTCGCCGCCATTATTGCCCGGCCCGCACAAAATGACGGCACGCGGCGCGGTGCCGGGGCGTGCAAGCTCCGGCCAAGCGGCGAGGATGGCGGTGACAAGGCCGGTTCCGGCGCGCTCCATCAACTCCAAACCGGTGACAGAGCCCGTCCCGATTGCCGTTGCTTCCATGGCGCGCATTTGGGCGCTTGTGATGATTTGCGGCTGTTTCTCATTCATCCCGTTTACAAACTGCCTGAAAAATGCGCTAAACGCTTAAACCCTGACCGCGTTTTCGGGAATCCCCGAGCGCACTGCCCTAGGCGAAAGCTAGCCGATTGCGGGGCGGCGTGGAAAGTGGTCAGAGAGGTGCGGCAAGAACGAAAGGGGGAGTCGGCGCATGAAAAAGGTCGAAGCGATCATCAAGCCGTTCAAGCTCGATGAAGTGAAAGAAGCGCTTCAGGAAGCGGGTATCCAAGGGCTTAGCGTGATCGAGGTGAAAGGCTTCGGGCGGCAAAAAGGCCATACCGAGCTTTACCGTGGCGCCGAATATGTCGTCGATTTCCTGCCCAAGGTGAAAATCGAGATGGTGTTGCCTGATGAGATGGTCGACACCGCCATCGAAGCCATTGTCGGCGCCGCGCGCACCGAAAAAATCGGCGACGGTAAGATTTTCGTCTCCCCCGTGGAACAGGCGATCCGTATCCGCACCGGCGAGACCGGCGAAGACGCGGTTTAACGCTTTGTAAGAATTCGGACTTTTGGTCCGGAAACCCATGCTCAACGAAAGGGTAGTCAATATGAGCGCAGTCAATAAGGCTCTCGAACTGATGAAGGCCGAGGAAGTCGAATATGTCGACGTCCGCTTCACCGACCCGCGCGGCAAACTCCAGCACGTGACGCTGGTGGCCGATCTGGTCGATGAAGACTTCTTCGAAGAAGGCTTCATGTTCGACGGTTCGTCGATTGCTGGCTGGAAGTCGATCGACCAGTCGGACATGAAACTGATCCCGGATGCGGGCTCGGTCTACATCGACCCGTTCTACGCTGAAAAAACCATGTGCGTGCACTGCAACGTGGTTGAGCCCGACACCGGCGAAGCCTACTCGCGCGACCCGCGCGGCACCGCTGCGAAAGCCGAAGCTTACCTGAAAGCCTCGGGCATCGGCGATGCGGCCTACTTCGGCCCGGAAGCTGAATTCTTCATCTTCGACGACGTGCGCTACTCGGTCACGCCGCAAAAAGTGGCTTACTCGGTTGATGCCGAAGCCGCCGCTTGGAACACCGATGCGGAAATCGAGATGGGCAACCTCGCCCACCGCGCTGGCCACAAAGGCGGCTACTTCCCGGTCAACCCGACCGACGAAGCCCAAGACCTGCGCTCGGAAATGCTTTCGACCATGAAACGCATGGGCATGAAAGTTGACAAGCACCACCACGAAGTGGCGACCTGCCAACACGAGCTGGGCATGATCTTCGGTGGTCTCGTCGAGCAAGCCGACAACATCCAGAAATACAAATACGTGATCCACAACGTGGCCCACGCCTACGGCAAAACCGTGACCTTCATGCCGAAGCCGATCAAAGGCGACAACGGCTCGGGGATGCACGTGAACATGTCGATCTGGAAAGACGGCAAGCCGCTCTTCGCTGGCGACAAATATGCTGACCTGTCGCAAGAAGCGCTCTACTTCATCGGTGGCGTGCTGAAACATGCGAAAGCGCTGAACGCGCTGACCAACCCGTCGACCAACTCGTACAAACGTCTGATCCCGGGCTTCGAAGCCCCGGTTCTGCGTGCCTTCTCGGCGCGTAACCGTTCGGGCTGCGTGCGTATTCCGTGGACCGAATCGCCGAAAGCGAAACGTGTGGAAGCCCGCTTCCCCGATCCGTCGGCGAACCCGTATCTGTGCTTCTCGGCCCTGCTGATGGCTGGCCTCGACGGCATCAAAAACAAAATCGACCCGGGCCCGGCGTCGGACAAAGACCTCTACGATCTGCCGGCCGAAGAACTGGCCGCGATCCCGACCGTCTGTGGTTCGCTGCGTGAAGCTCTGGAAGCGCTCGAAGCCGATCACGAGTTCCTGCTCGCCGGCGACGTGTTCACCAAAGACCAACTCGAAGGCTACATGGCCCTCAAGTGGGAAGAAGTGTACGCCTACGAGCACACCCCCCACCCGGTCGAATACCAACTCTACTACTCCTGCTAATCTTAGCCGGAGCGGTTACGGAAGGGCGCCCTTTGGGGCGCCCTTTTGCTTTGGCGCTTTATGCCGCTGAGCGCGGCTGTTGAACCGAACGCTACGTCAGGCTAGGAAAGCGCAGGTTTACCAAGGAGACAGGCATGAGCGTGGCATGGGTGTTCCCCGGTCAGGGGGCGCAAACGATCGGGATGGGCAAGGCATTGGCCGAGGCATACCCGGCAGCGAAAGCGGTCTTTGATGAGGTTGATGCGGCACTGGGCGAAAAGCTGAGCGCGCTCATTTGGGAGGGCGATATTGCCGATCTGACGCTGACCGCCAATGCCCAGCCCGCGCTGATGGCGACCTCGCTTGCCGCCGTGAAGGCGCTGGAAGCCGAGGGCTTCAAGATCACCGACGCGGCTTATGTGGCGGGCCATTCGCTTGGCGAATATTCCGCGCTTTGTGCGGCGGGGGCGTTGAGCCTTTCGGATACCGCGAAGCTTTTGCGCATCCGGGGCGAGGCGATGCAATCGGCGGTGCCGGTGGGCGTGGGTGCGATGGCCGCGCTTTTGGGCCTCGATTTCGCGACCGCGACCGAAGTGGCGCAAGAGGCCGCCGAGGGCGAGATTTGCCAAGCCGCGAATGACAATGATCCGGGGCAGGTGGTTGTTTCGGGCCACAAAGCCGCCGTGGAACGCGCGGTGGAGATCGCCAAGGGCAAAGGCGCAAAACGTGCGGTGATGCTGCCGGTCTCCGCCCCCTTCCACTGCGCGCTGATGCAACCCGCCGCCGACCGCATGGCCGAGGCGCTGGCCGGGGTGGCGATTTCGGCCCCCGTGGTGCCTGTGGTGGCGAATGTGCGCGCCGAGGCGGTCAGTAGCCCCGATCTGATCCGCGATCTGCTGGTACAGCAGGTCACGGGGTCGGTGCGCTGGCGCGAGTCGGTGGAATGGATGGTGGCGCAAGGTGTCACCGAGGCATGGGAAATCGGTGCGGGCAAGGCGCTCTCGGGCATGATCAAGCGCATCGCCAAAGAAACCGCGCTCAAAAATGTGGGCACGCCTGAAGATCTGGCGAAGCTCAAGGGCTGATCTGGGGGCGCCGGGGGCCCCGCCTCCGGCCCCTCCATAGGTATTTACGCCGGTAAGAATTGGCGAAGGAAAGGCTTGCAGATGTTTGATCTGACTGGGAAATGCGCGCTGGTGACCGGCGCTTCGGGTGGCATTGGCGGCGAGATTGCCAAAGCCCTTCATGCGGCGGGCGCGAAAGTGGCGCTGTCGGGCACGCGGGTCGAACCGCTTGAGGCTTTGGCCGCTGAGTTGGGCGAGGGCGCGTTTGTTTGCCCCGCGAACCTGTCGGACCCGGATTCGGTTGAAGCGCTGCCGAAAGCTGCTGCGGCGGCGATGGGCTCGGTCGATATTTTGGTCAACAATGCGGGCATCACCCGCGACAACCTTTTCATGCGCATGTCGGATGACGAATGGCAGGCGGTGATGGATGTGAACCTCACCTCCTCGTTCCGTCTGATGCGCGGCGTGCTGCGCGGCATGATGAAGGCGCGCTGGGGCCGGATTGTGACCATCACCTCGGTCGTCGGCCAAACCGGCAACCCGGGGCAGGGCAACTATGCCGCCGCCAAAGCGGGGCTCGTCGGCATGTCGAAATCGCTCGCTTACGAAGTGGCAAGCCGTGGCATCACCGTGAACTGTGTCGCGCCGGGCTTCATTGCCACCGCGATGACCGACAAGCTCAATGATGAGCAGAAGGGCAAGATTTTGTCGCAGATCCCCTCGGGCCGGATGGGCGCGCCCGAGGAAATCGCGGCGGCGGTGCTGTATTTGTCCAGCCCCGAAGCAGGTTACGTCACCGGCGCCACGCTCAGCGTGAACGGCGGCATGGCGATGGTGTGACGCATTGCCCCTGCCGTTGGGGCAAGCGCGGTCTTTTAACGACTTGCCTTGCGTGGGGACTGTGCTATAGGCGGCGAAGACGGGACGGGGGTGTGCCCCCGTTTCGCGGCGGCCCTGCGTGACGGGGCGAAGAAGCCGCTCGCACGAGCACGGAAGGGATGGGCCAACGCGCCCCCGAACTGAGGAAAAGACATGAGCGACATCGCGGATCGCGTGAAAAAGATCGTCGTGGAACATCTGGGTGTGGAAGAAGACAAGGTCACCGAGACCGCGTCCTTCATCGACGATCTGGGCGCCGACAGCCTTGACACCGTTGAACTGGTGATGGCTTTCGAAGAAGAATTCGGCATCGAGATCCCGGATGATGCGGCCGAAACCATCCAAACCTTCGGCGACGCGGTGAAGTTCATCACCGAAGCCGCCTAATAGGTTTTTTTGAGAATTCATGGAACGGCGCCCCCTCGGGCGCCGTTTTCCTTTGCACAAGCGGCCTACGGGCCATGACTTGAAACTGCGAAGGAGATGACGATGACCGTCGATATTCAGGGCCTTGAAGACCTCAGCAAGAAAATGGACTTTGCCGGCGAGGTGGAAAATTCCATCGGCTTGATGGGGCTTGAGGGGAATGCACGCAAAGTTTCGGTCGAGGTGCTTAACGCCTGCCTTGTCGATGAGATCGCTTTGGGTCTGGCGCTGAAACAGGCGCATTGGAATGTGAAGGGGCCGAATTTCATCGCCGTGCATGAGCTGCTCGACAATGTTCACGCCCGGGTGCAAGAGCAGGTCGATACGATCGCCGAGCGGGTGCAGATTTTGGATGGCACGGCGGTTGGCACGCTCGAAGCCGTGCAAAAGTTCACCGAGCTTGAACCCTATCCGATTGGCCTGACCGGGATTGAGGCGCATCTGGCAGAACTTTGCGCGCGGATGCTGAAGCTTGGCGCGAAGCTGCGCAAAGGCATTGAAGAGACCGAGGGCGCGGGCGATGCCGATACCGCCGATGTGCTCACCGCTGCCTCGCGGCAGATGGACAAGGATGTTTGGTTCCTGCACTCTCACCTTGAATGAGGGAGCACCTCGCGTGATCGAGGTCTAGCTTAGCGACTAAGCTACGGCACCCTGCGGGGTGCCGTTTGCGTTTTGGGGGGAAGATGCGGGTCTTTGTGGGGGTGATGCTGGCGGAGGCGCTTTGGGAGCCGGTGGCGCAGTTGCAAAGCGCGCTTGGCTGTGGCCGCGCAGTGGCGGAAGAGAACCTGCATTTGACGCTCGCCTTTCTGGGCGACGTGGACCTGCCCGAGCTCGAAGCCGTGCATGAAGAACTGGCCGCTTTGCCTGTGACGCCCTTCACCGTGGACCTGGCCGGGCTTGACCCGATGGGCGGCGCGGATCGGGTGGAAACCTTGGTCTTGAACGCGCGGCCGAACCCGGCGCTGGAGGCGCTGCACTCTAAGGTCGCGCAAGCGGCACGACGCGCGGGCGTGGTGCTGGAGCGGCGCCGCTTTCGCCCGCATGTGACGATTGCGCGGTTTGGCAAAGGCTTTGGCCCCGGCGCGGTGGCCAAGCTTGGTGCGCTGTTGCAAGCGCGCGGCGATGTGGTTTTGCCCGAATGGCGGGTGACAGGCTTTGCGCTGATCCGCTCGCATCTGGGGCGCGAGGGGGCGAGCTACGAGGTGCTGGCGGAGTATCCCGAGGCGTGAAGGCGCGCGTTCCCAGCCTTTTGCGTGGCGCGAATGCCCGCCTGCGGCGGCGCTGGACGTTGCACGGCCCAAAGTGCGCGTGTAGAAGGCCTTAACGAAATTTTGCAAAGGGGGCGCGCATGCGTCGGGTTGTCGTCACGGGTCTTGGTATGGTCACGCCGCTGGCTTGCGGGGTTGAGGAAACCTGGTCGCGTCTCTTGGCCGGGCAATCGGGGGCGGGGCTGATCACCCGGTTTGACGCCTCGGCTGTGACGACGAAATACGCTTGTGAAGTGCCGCGCGGCGATGGCTCGGATGGCACCTTCAACCCCAATGACTGGATGGAGCCGAAAGAGGCCCGTAAGGTCGATGAGTTCATCCTTTACGGGTTGGCGGCTGCCGACCAAGCCGTGCGGGACTCGGGCTGGATGCCCGAAGACGATGAGAGCCGTGAACGCACTGGCGTGATGATTGGTTCGGGCATTGGCGGGCTGCAAACGATCGCCGAAAACGCGGTGCTAATTAAAGAAAAGGGCCCGCGTCGGGTGAGCCCGTTCTTTATTCCGGCGGCGCTGATCAACCTTGTGTCTGGCCAGGTGTCGATCCGCTTTGGTTTCAAAGGGCCGAACCACGCGGTGGTGACGGCCTGTGCGACCGGTGCCCATGCGATTGGCGATGCGGCGCGGCTGATCATGCTCGGCGATGCCGATGTGATGGTGGCGGGCGGAGCCGAAAACCCGATTTCCGAGATCGGTATTGCGGGCTTCAACGCCTGTAAGGCGCTCTCGACCAAGCGCGCGGATGACCCGCAAGCGGCGAGCCGCCCGTGGGATGAAGACCGTGATGGCTTTGTCATGGGCGAAGGCGCGGGCTGTGTGGTGCTGGAAGAATACGAACACGCCAAAGCGCGCGGCGCGAAGATTTACGCCGAAGTGCTGGGCTACGGCCTTTCGGGCGATGCGTACCACATCACCGCGCCCTCGGAAGATGGCGATGGCGGCTTCCGCGCGATGAAAGCGGCGCTGAAGAACGCGGGACTGACGCCTGCAGATATTGATTACATCAACGCGCATGGCACCTCGACCATGGCCGATACGATTGAGCTTGGCGCGGTGGAGCGGCTGCTCGGCGATGCGGCGGCCAACGCCACCATGTCTTCGACCAAATCGGCGACGGGCCACCTTTTGGGGGCTGCTGGCGCGATTGAAGCGATCTTCTGCATTTTGGCGATCCGCGATCAGGTCGCGCCGCCGACGCTGAACCTTGATAACCCCGCGGGCAATCCGGTGATTGACCTTGCGCCGAAGGAGGCCCGAAAGCGCAAGATTGATATCGCCATGTCTAACAGCTTTGGCTTTGGTGGCACCAATGCCAGCGTGATCGTGGGCAAGGTGCGCGACTGATGATCTGGCGGCATATCGTCTCCAATTTCCTGACGCTGGCCATCGTGATCATGGTGGTGCTGGGCGGGCTCGTGACATGGGCGAAGACCCAATATGAGGAGCCCGGCCCCCTGACCGAGGGGATTTGTCTGCGCGTCGAATCGGGGGCGAAATTCCGCGATATTTCCGAGACATTGGCCGCACAAGGGGCGGTGTCTTCGGCGTATATTTTGCGCGCGGGCGCCGATTATTCGGACAAGGACGGCAAGCTGAAGATCGGCTCTTACCTGATTGAGCCCCATAGCTCGATGGCGGGGATTGTCGATCAGATCACCGCGGGCGGGCCCTCTACCTGTGGGACGGAGCTGAATTTCCGCATTGGTGTGAACGGGCAGCAGATGATCTTGCGCACGCTCGACCCGGCGACGGGGCGCTATGTGGAAACGGCGAAGTTTGACCCGAAGGCCGAGGATGTGCCCGAGGGTTTCTCGGAGGAGGCGCAAAAGGCCGACACCCGGCTGCGCGTAACCTTGGCCGAGGGTGTGACCAGTTGGCAGGTGGTTGAGGCGCTTAAAGCCGCCGATTTCCTCAGCGGCGATGTGGCCGAGGTTCCGGCCGAAGGCACGCTTTCGCCCGACAGCTATGAAGTGACGCGCGGCGCGAACCGGGCCGATCTTTTGGCGCAAATGAAAGCGCGGCAGGAAACGGCTTTGGCTTTGGCGTGGGAGACCCGTTCGGAGGGGCTTCCCTATGCGAGCCCGGAAGAGGCTTTGGTAATGGCCTCGATCGTCGAAAAGGAAACCGGGGTTGCCTCGGAACGTGCGCAGGTGGCGAGTGTTTTCGTCAACCGGCTTGAGCGCGGGATGAAGCTGCAAACGGACCCGACGGTGATTTACGGCGTGACCAAAGGGCAGGGCGCGCTGGGGCGGGGCTTGCGCCAAAGCGAGTTGCGTCGCGAGACGCCCTACAACACCTATGTGATCGATGGGCTGCCGCCGACGCCGATTTGTAACCCGGGCACCGCAGCGATTGACGCCGCGCTGCATCCGGCGGACACGCCCTATATCTACTTTGTGGCCGATGGCACGGGCGGGCATGCTTTTGCGCAAACGCTTGATGAGCATAACGCCAATGTGGCGCGCTGGCGGGCGATCGAGGCGCAGCAGGAATAGGCTGCAAGGTACTGAAAAGATGCAAGAAACCCCGGCATTGCCCGGGGTTTCTTAATGTAGCGCACGCTACCGCTTAGGCGTTAAAGCTTGACTCGGCGCACGCCTTAAGGTAGAAATTTTGCATGCTAGGAGAAGTGGGCAAGCGCCGCGGGGACCCCCGTTGGCGCTTTTTCATTTTGCCCTGCCGGGGGGCGGGTGCGGGCAGCATGGGGGCAGGCGAACGATCAGATGAATGGTGAGGTCACAGGTGGGACCGATCCGCCGGCAGATTTGCTGGCGGAAACGGAGGAGTTGTATCGCGCGGTTGCGGGGGAGTTGGCCGTGGTGATGCGGGGGCTGCGTCAGGGCGAAAAGGCCGATGTGAAGGCGGCTGTGCAGTCAGTCAAAGATCTGCGCGCAGCGTTGCAGATGGTGATGGAGGAACGGGGTCGTGTCGAAAAATTGCGCAAGCAAGTGGCCGCAGCCGTGCCAGCAAACGGGCTTGACCTTGCGGCGGCCCGAGATGAGATCGGGCGCCGCTTGGCTTGCCTGCGCGACGCCGCGCGACGTTGATGCGTTTTTGGGCGGGCTGGGCGAAAACGCACTTTTGGCGCTGCCGTGGCTGTTTGAGTTTTGGGCGCTGCCGCATCAACTGCCGCCAGTGGGCAGCTGGAAAAGCTGGGTGATCATGGGCGGACGAGGTGCGGGCAAGACCCGTGCCGGGGCGGAATGGGTGCGTGCGCAGGTGGAAGGCGCGGGGCCGAAGGATGCCGGGCAGGCGCGGCGTGTGGCGCTCGTTGGGGAGACCTTTGATCAAGTCCGCGAGGTGATGATCTTTGGCGAGAGCGGGATCTTGGCCTGTTCGCCGCCCGACCGCCGCCCGGTGTGGGAGGCCACGCGGCGGCGTTTGGTGTGGGAAAATGGTGCGACCGCGCAGGCCTTTTCGGCGCAAGAGCCAGAGGCGTTGCGCGGGCCGCAATTTGATGCCGCTTGGGTGGATGAACTCGCCAAATGGAAGAAGGCCGAAGAGGTTTGGGACATGCTGCAATTTGCGCTGCGGCTGGGGGCGCATCCGCAGCAAGTAATCACCACGACGCCGCGCAACTTGGGGGTGCTGAGGGCGATTTTGGAGAACCCCTCGACCGTGGTGACCCATGCGCCGACCGAGGCGAACCGGGCCTATTTGGCGCAAAGCTTCTTGGACGAGGTGCAGGCGCGTTATGCGGGCACGCGGCTGGGGCGGCAGGAGTTAGAGGGCGTGTTGCTGGACGATGTCGAGGGCGCGCTTTGGACCACGGCCATGCTGGAGGCGGCGCGGGTTGCGCGGGTGCCGGAATTGGACCGCGTTGTTGTGGCGCTGGACCCGGCGGTGACGGGCGGTGCGAGCGCGGATGAATGCGGGATTGTGGTGGCGGGCGCGGTGACGCGCGGTCCGGTCTCTGACTGGCGGGCCTATGTTTTGGAGGATGCGAGCGTGCGCGGGCGGCCCACGGATTGGGCACGCGCGGCGATTGCGGCGATGGAGCGTTGGGGCGCTGAAAAGCTGGTGGCCGAGGTCAACCAAGGCGGTGATCTGATTGAAAGCGTGCTCCGCCAAATCGACCCTTTGGTGCCGTTCAAAGCGTTGCGCGCGGCGCGGGGCAAGGCGGCGCGGGCGGAGCCTGTCGCGGCGCTTTACGAACAGGGCCGGGTGAAACATTGCCGTGCGGGCGCGCTTGGCACGCTTGAGGACCAGATGTGCCGCATGACGGTGCAAGGTTACACCGGGCCGGGCTCGCCCGATCGGGTGGATGCGCTGGTGTGGGCGATGACCGAGCTCATTTTGACCCCCGCCGCGCATTGGCGCCGCCCGCAGGTGCGCGGGCTTTAGGCGCGTTGTCTTTCATCTTGCCGCAAATATCCCACGGGGGCGCGGGGGTGTGAAACCCCCGCAGCCTTGGCGGAAATGCGGAAATTCATCTGAAAGGCCGGGGTTTGCCCGGCCTTTTTCATGCTGGCCTAAGGGGATGCTGATGGCGTTCAATCTTTTCCAAAAACCGCGCGTGGCAGCGCCGCCGGAGCGCAAAGCCTCTGTCACCGGGCGGATTGTGGCGCTGGCGGCGGGGGCGGGGCGGCCTGTCTGGGGGCCGCGCGATAGCGCCAGCCTGACGCGCGCGGGGTTCACCGCCAATCCGGTGGGGTTTCGCGCGGTGAAGCTGATTGCGGAGGCGGGCGCGGCGGTGCCGCTGATCTGTGCCGATGCGACGCGCCGCTATGAGGTGCATCCGCTGTTGGATTTGATCGCGCGGCCCAACCCGGGCCAAGGGCGGGCGGAATTGTTTGAGGCGCTGCTAGGGCAGATTTTGCTTTCCGGCAATGGCTATGTGGAGGCGGTGGCGCAAGAGCCCGGCCTACCGCGCGAATTGCATGTGCTCCGCGCGGATCGGATGCAAGTGGTGCCGGGGCCGGATGGTTGGCCCGTGGCCTATGATTACGCGGTGGGTGGGCGCAAACATCGCTTTGAGATGACCGGCGCGCCCGATCCGATTTGTCATATCAAAAGCTTCCACCCTTCTGATGACCATTATGGTCTTTCGCCGATGCAGGCGGCGGCGGTGGCGGTTGAGGTGCATAACGCGGCCAGCGGTTGGTCCAAGGCGCTGTTGGACAATGCCGCGCGGCCCTCGGGGGCGATTGTCTATACGGGCGCGGATGGGCAAGGCACGCTCAGCCCCGATCAATATGAGCGGCTGGTGGTGGAGATGGAGACCCATCACCAAGGCGCGCGCAATGCAGGCCGCCCGCTGCTCTTGGAGGGTGGGCTTGATTGGAAGCCGATGGGGTTTAGCCCCTCGGATATGGAATTTCACGAAACCAAGCTTGCGGCGGCGCGCGAGATTGCCGTGGCCTTTGGTGTGCCGCCGATGCTGTTGGGCATTCCGGGCGAGGCGACCTATGCGAATTATGCCGAGGCGCATCGGGCGTTTTATCGGCTCACGGTCTTGCCGCTCATTACCCGCGTGGCGGCGGCGCTTTCGTGGTGGCTCTCGGGCTATTTGGGAGTGCGGGTCACCTTGCGGCCAGATCTGGATCAGATCCCAGCGCTTGCGGGGGAGCGCGATCAGCTTTGGGCGCGGATCAGCCAAGCCACGTTTTTGAGCGATGGTGAGAAGCGCCGCCTTTTGGGGTTGCCGCCCGCGCCGGAGGGCTAGGGCATGGCGACCGGAGGCTCGCGTTACCTCAAGGAGCCCTTTGCCGCGCATGAGGAGCGGTTGCAGGCGACCGACCGGATTATGGAGCTGCAATTCGCGCATCTGGAGCGGCGGTTGGAGAAGATCGAGGGGCTGATTGAGCGGCTCGAAAAGCGTTTGTGGGTCAGCGTTTACGGCGTGGTGGCGGTGATCGTGACGCAGGCGGTGCTGGGCATCCTCGACCATGCCCCGAAGTGAGGAAAGCGATATGGATCAGATGGAAAGCGGGCTTTTGGAGACAGGGCTCGAACATAAGTTTTGCCGCGCCGATGGGCCGATGCAGGTGGAGGGCGGCACCCAGATCGAGGGTTATGCCAGCCTTTTTGGCACGCCCGACCAAGGCGGCGATGTGGTGCAGCCCGGCGCTTATGCCCGCGCGTTGGAGCGGCTCGCAGAGCAGGGCGGGCGGGTGAAGATGCTTTGGCAGCATGACCCCGCGCAGCCGATTGGCGTGTGGGACAGCGTCACCGAGGATGCGCGCGGCCTTTACGTCAAGGGGCGGCTTTTGCCCGAGGTGGCGCGGGCGCGCGAGGCGGCGGCGCTGGTTGCGGCGGGGGCGATTGACGGGCTGTCGATCGGCTATCGCACCTTGCGCGCGCATCGCAACGAAAAGGGCGCGCGGCTTTTGGCCGAATTGGAGCTTTGGGAAGTGTCGCTGGTGACCTTTCCGATGTTGCGCGCGGCCAAGGTGGCGGCAAAGACCCGCGCGCCCTTGCAAGAGCTGGCGGCGGCGTTGCGCGTTGCCACGGCAGAACTGGCGGCGCGCTAGGCCCGCCGAACCCAAGGAGAGATGGAAATGAGTGATCAGACATGGGCCGGGGCGGGGCTGCCCCCGGGCCCCGATCCGGCATGGGAAATGCAAGCCGCGCTCGCGGATTTTGTGAAGGAAGTCAAAGGCTTTCACGAGGAACTTCGGGCCAAGGTGCAACAGCAAGAAGAGCGTGTGACGATGCTGCAAACGAAAACTCTCACCGGGCGTCCCGCCCTTGCGCAAGCTGCCAGCGAAGAGGCGCCGCACCTGAAAGCCTTTGGGGCCTATGTGCGCCACGGCGATGATGATGGGCTGCGGGCCTTGGCGCTGGAGGGCAAGGCGCTCAATACCGCTGTTTCCGCCGAGGGGGGCTATTTGGTCGATCCGCAAACGGCGGAGACCATTCGCGGGGTGCTGATGGCGACCGCCTCGATCCGGCAGATTGCGAGCGTGGTGCATGTGGAGGCGAGTTCTTTTGATGTGCTCGTGGATCATTCCGAAATGGGCTCTGGTTGGGCCACGGAAACGGCGAGCCTGACCGAGACGGCGACGCCGCAGATCGACCGGATCACGATCCCGCTGCATGAGCTTTCGGCGCTGCCCAAGGCGAGCCAGCGGCTGCTCGATGACAGCGCCTTTGATATTGAAACTTGGCTGGCGAACCGGATCGCCGACAAATTCGCCCGGGCCGAGGCTTCGGCCTTTATTGCGGGGGATGGGGTCGATAAGCCGACCGGCTTTTTGACCCATCCGAAGGTGGCCAACAGCGGCTGGAGTTGGGGCAGCCTTGGCTACATTGCGACCGGGGCGGATGGCGATTTTGCGGCGGTGAATGCCTCGGATGCGGTGGTCGATCTGGTCTATGCTTTGGGGGCCGAATACCGCGCCCACGCTAGCTTTGTGATGAATTCGAAAACCGCGGGCGCGGTGCGCAAAATGAAAGACGCCGATGGGCGGTTTTTGTGGTCCGACGGTTTGGCGGCGGGCGAGCCGGCGCGGCTGATGGGCTATCCGGTGCTGATTGCCGAGGACATGCCTGATATTGCCTCTGGCACCTATGCGCTGGCCTTTGGCGACTTTGCCAATGGCTACACGATTGCCGAGCGGCCCGAATTGCGGGTGCTGCGCGACCCGTTCTCGGCCAAGCCGCATGTGCTCTTTTACGCCTCCAAACGTGTGGGCGGCGATGTGAGCGATTTTGCGGCGATCAAGCTGTTGAAATTTGCCACCGCCTAAGGGCGGCGCGGGGTCGGGCCTGGCCCGGCCCCAAGGTTTGGGCGTGGTGCGGAGGGTGTTTCATGGTGTTGACCGAAGGGGCGCCGGTGGCCGAGGCGGTGCTGCCGGTGGCGGAATTTCGCGATCATTTGCGGCTGGGGCGCGGCTTTGCCGATGTAGGGGCGGAAGATGCGGCGCTGGTGGGCTATTTGCGCGCGGCTTTGGCGGCAATTGAGGGGCGCACGGCAAAAGCCTTGTTGGCGCGGGCGTTTACGCTGAGCCTGCCGCGCTGGCGCTGGGGGGATATGCAAACATTGCCGATTGCGCCGGTTTCTGCTGTGGCAGAGCTGCGGTTGATTGACAGCGCCGGGGCGGTGAGCGTGGCGGACCGGGCCAGTTGGCGGCTGGTGCAGGATATGGCGCGGCCCCGGCTTGTGGCGGTGGGGGCTTTGCTGCCGCGCATCCCGACAGATGGCCGCGTTGAGGTGGCCTTTACGGCAGGCTTTGGCCCGGCTTGGGCGGATCTGCCGGTGGACCTTGCCCAAGCGGTCTTTTTGCTGGCCGCGCAATATTTTGAGTTTCGCCATGACAGCGCGGGTGACGGCGCGGGAATGCCCTTTGGCGTGAGTGCCTTGATTGAGCGCTGGCGCACGGTGCGGGTATTGGGGGGCGGCGCATGAGCCTGCCCGATTTCAACCATGAATTGGTGCTGGAGGAGGCGGTGCGCCTGCCCGATGGCGCGGGGGGTTATGCGCTTGGCTGGCAGCCCTTGGGCACGCTTTGGGCGGCGCTGCGGGCGGGCACCGGGGCGGCGCGCGGTGGCGAGGCCGTGACGCTGGCCTCGGTGCCCTACAAGGTCGTGGTGCGGGCCGCGCCTGTGGGCAGCCCGCGCCGCCCCAAGCCCGCGCAACGGTTTCGCGATGGCACCCGTGTCTTTGGCATTTTGGCGGTGGCCGATGATGACCCGCAGGGCCGCACGCTGACCTGTTTCGTGCGTGAGGAGGTGGCGGCATGAGCTATGCGATTGCGGCTGCGTTGCAGGCGGCGATTTATGCGCGGCTTACAGAGGATGCGGCGCTGAGCG
Organism: Rhodobacter aestuarii; assembly: GCF_900156655.1. GTDB lineage: Bacteria > Pseudomonadota > Alphaproteobacteria > Rhodobacterales > Rhodobacteraceae > Rhodobacter > Rhodobacter aestuarii. The sequence continues at coordinate 417,052 of NZ_FTOG01000001.1, forward strand.
CGCTGGTGGGCGGGGCGATTTATGATGCGGTGCCCCCCGGCCCGGTGTCGGGGCCTTATGTGAGCCTTGGGCCGGAAAGCGTGCGCGATGCCTCAGACGCGACGGGCGCGGGGGCGGCGCATGATTTCACCCTCTCGGTCATTTCCGATGCGGCGGGCTTCGCAGGCCTCAAAGCTGTGGCGGGTGCGGTGTCTGACGCGCTTTTGGGCAGCGATCTGGTGCTGGCCCAAGGGCATCTGGTTGGGCTGTGGTTTTTGCGCGCCCGCGCGCGGCGGGTCGAGAAAGCGCAGACCCGGCGCATTGATTTGACCTTTCGCGCCCGCGTGGCGGGCTGAGGTCGTTTTCACCCAAAGGAGAGAAAGATGGCGGCGCAAAATGGCAAGGATCTGTTGATTAAGCTCGATCTGAGCGGGGCGGGGCAGTTTGAAACCATTGCGGGGCTGCGCGCGACGCGGATCAGCTTCAATGCGGAAACGGTGGATGTGACCTCGCTTGAAAGCCAAGGCGGTTGGCGGGAGCTGCTGGCGGGGGCGGGGGTGCGCTCGGCCAGCCTATCGGGGGCGGGGGTGTTCAAGGATGCGGGCACCGATGAACGCGCGCGGCAGGTGTTTTTTGACGGTGAGAAGCCCGATTTTCAGGTGATTATCCCCGATTTTGGCGTGGTCGAGGGGCCGTTCATGATCTCCGCGATTGAGTATGCGGGCAGCCATAATGGCGAGGCGCGTTTTGAATTGGCGATGGCCTCGGCGGGCGCGCTGCGGTTCACGGCGCTTTGACATGGCGAACCCTTGGGCTGGTGAGGTGGAGGTGGTTCTGGGCGGCAAGCCGTGGGCGGCGAAGCTGACGCTTGGGGCTTTGGCGGAACTGGAGGCGGAGCTTGGCGAGGCGAGCCTTTTGGATTTGGTCGCGCGGTTTGAAAGCGGGGCATTTTCGGCGCGTGATGTCTTGGCGCTTTTGGTGGCGGGGTTGCGCGGCGGCGGCTGGGAGGGACGGGCCGAGGATTTGCGCAAGGTGGAGATTGCGGGCGGTCCGTTGGTGGCGGCGCGGCTTGCGGCGCAGTTGCTTGCACGCGCCTTCACCCTGCCTGAGCCGCCGAGTTGAGATGGCAGCCTGACATGGCGGAGAAGTTGGATTGGCCCGGAATGCTGCGGGCGGGGTTGCAGGGGTTGCACCTGCGGCCTGCGGAGTTTTGGGCGCTGAGCCCGGCGGAACTGGCCTTGATGCTGGGCGCGACGGGGCAGGGCGGGGCGCTGAGCCGCGCGGGGTTGGCGGCTTTGGCCAAACGCTGGCCCGATACCCCGGCGAAAGGAGAGAAAAATGGTGGAGATTGAGGGCTTTGAGAGCTGGAGCGCGCCTTGGGCGGGGCCGAGGGGATGGCGGTGAGTTTTAGCGGCGAGCTTGCCCGGATGCGCGAGAGCCTGACCTATACTGGGCGCGAGGTGGGCACGCTCTCGCACAGCCTTGGGCGCAGTTTGAAGCGCGCCTTTGATGGTGTGGTTCTTGACGGGGGGACGCTTTCGGATGCTTTGGGGCAGGTGGCCGAGAGCCTGTCGCGCACGGCCTATGCGGTGGCGATGCGCCCGGTGCAAGAGGCTGTGGGCGGGGCGCTGGCCACTGGGTTGAACGGGCTCTTCGGCGGCGTGTTCCCGTTTGAAAAAGGTGGGGCCTTTAGCGCGGGGCAGGTTTTGCCCTTTGCCAAAGGGGGCGTGGTGAGTGCGGCCACGACTTTCCCCTTGCGGGGTGCCACTGGGCTGATGGGCGAGGCGGGGCCGGAGGCGATTTTGCCGCTGGCACGTAGCGCAGACGGGCGGCTTGGGGTGCAAGCCGGGGGCGGGCGCGCGGTCAATGTGGTGATGCATGTTTCCACGCCCGATGCGGCGGGCTTTGCGCGGTCTTCAAGCCAGATCGCGCAGCAAATCAACCGCGCTTTGGCGCGTGGGCAACGCAATGCGTAAGGGGGCGAGATGGCTTTTCACGCGGTGAGATTTCCCGCCAATCTGAGCTTTGGCTCGGTGGGTGGGCCGGAGCGGCGAACCGAAATTGTGACGTTGGCAAGCGGGTTTGAAGAACGCAACAGCCCCTGGGCCCATGCGCGGCGGCGCTATGATGCGGGGGTGGGGCTACGGTCTTTGGATGATGTGGAGCGCTTGATTGCGTTTTTTGAGGCGCGCGGCGGGCAGCTCCACGGCTTTCGCTGGAAGGATTGGGCCGATTACAAAAGCTGTGCGGCCTCGATGCAGCCGGGCTATGAAGACCAGTTTTTGGGCTTGGGCGATGGGGTGAGCCGCCGGTTTCAATTGCGCAAGCTTTATAGCTCGGGCGGTGTGGACTATTGGCGCCCGATCACCAAGCCCGTGGCGGGGACGGTGCTCGCGGGCGTGCAGGGCGACCACCAAGCCGAAGAGGCGCAGTTCACGCTGGAGTTGGAAAGCGGCGGGGTGGTGTTTCACACCGCGCCGGGGGCGGGCGCGCGGATCACGGCGGGGTTTGAGTTTGATGTGCCAGTGCGGTTTGACACTGACCGGATCGCGGTTTCTGTGCAGTCGTTCCAAGCGGGGGATGTGCCGCAGGTGCCGGTGGTGGAGCTGCGGGTCTGATGGCGTTTTCTGCGGAATTTCAGGCGCATCTGGCAAGCGGCAATACCACGGTGGCGCGGGCTTGGGCGGTGGTGCGCCGCGATGGGTTGGTGTTGGGCTTTACCGACCATGACCAAGCCTTGGTCTTTGAAGGGGTTCGCTTTGCGCCTGAGAGTGGCTTGAGCGCGCGGGCCTTGGTGCAGGGCACGGGGCTGTCGATTGATAATAGCGAAAGTTATGGCGCGCTGCGCTCCGAGGCGATCACCGAGGCCGATCTTTTGGCGGGGCGCTATGACGGGGCGGAGGTGCGGATTTGGCTGGTGAATTGGGCCGATATCACGCAGCGCGCTTTGATCTTTCGTGGCCATATCGGGGAGGTCACGCGCGGGGCCGGGGCCTTTGCGGCGGAGTTGCGCGGGCTGACGGAAGCTTTGGGGCAGGAGCAAGGGCGGATCTATCATTCGCGCTGTGCGGCCGTGCTGGGGGATGCGCGCTGCGGCTTTGATGTGGGCACCAATGGCTATGCGCTGAGCGCTGCGCTGGCGCAGGTGAACACAGGCGGGTTCGTGGTGACCGAGGGCGCGGGGTTTGAAGACCGCTGGTTTGAAAAGGGCCTTGTGGTGGTGCAATCGGGCGCGGCTTCGGGGCTGGTGGGTCTTGTGAAGACCGATCGGCTTTTGGCCGATGGCACGCGGCAGGTGGCGCTGTGGCAAGAGTTGGGAGCGCCGCTTGCCGTGGGGGATGTGCTGCAGCTTGCGCCCGGCTGTGACAAGCGGGCCGAGACGTGCCGGCTCAAATTCGACAATTTCGCGAATTTCCGGGGCTTTCCGCACATTCCGGGCGAGGATTGGCTGATGTCCTACCCTGTGCCCTCGGGGGCGAATGACGGGGGGAGCCTGTTCAGATGAACGAGATCGGAGCGCGGGCGGTGGCCGAGGCGCGGCTGTGGCTTGGCACGCCCTATCTGCATCAGGCGAGTGTGCGGGGCGCGGGGGCGGATTGTCTGGGGCTGTTGCGCGGGGTCTGGCGTGCGCTTTACGGGGGCGAGCCGGAGCCCGTGCCAGCCTATAGCGCGGATTGGTCTGAGCCGAGCGGGCAAGAGGCGTTATGGGCGGCGGCGCAAAGGCATTTGCGGCCCTTGCCGGGGCTTTTGGTGCAAGCGCCCGGAGAGGTGCTCTTGTTTCGGATGCGCGCGGGATCTGTGGCGAAACATTTGGGTATCGTCTCGGCAACCGGGGCGCAGGCGCGGTTTGTGCATGCCTATAGCGGGCATGGGGTGGTGGAAAGCCCGCTCGCGGCGCCTTGGGCGCGGCGGATTGTGGCGCGGTTTGCCTTTCCGGAAAGGGCGTGAGCGATGGCGACATTGGTTTTGGGCGCGGCGGGGGCGGCGCTGGGCGCGGGCTTTGGCGGTTCTGTGTTGGGGCTTTCGGGCGCGGTGATTGGGCGTGCGGTGGGGGCGACGCTGGGGCGGGTGATTGACCAGCGCTTGCTGGGGGCGGGTTCGCAAGCGGTCGAGACGGGTCGGGTGGAGCGGTTGCGGCTGACGAGCGCGAGCGAGGGTGCGCCGGTGGGGCGGCTTTGGGGCCGGATGCGGGTGGCGGGGCAGGTGATTTGGGCCACGCGGTTTGCGGAAACCGCGACGGTGCAGAAATCCGGCAAGGGCAGCCCGCGCAGCACCACGACCGGTTACAGCTATTCGGTGAGCCTTGCGCTGGCACTATGCGAGGGGGAGATTTTGCGCGTCGGCCGGATTTGGGCCGATGGCAGCGAGATCGCGCGCGATAGCCTGAACCTACGCATTTACACCGGGGGTGAGGATCAACTGCCCGACCCGAAGATTGCCGCCGTCGAGGGGGCGGAGAAAGCGCCGGCCTATCGCGGCATTGCTTATGTGGTGATCGAGGATCTGGCGCTTGGCCCCTATGGCAATCGGGTGCCGCAATTCACCTTTGAGGTGGTGCGGGCCGCGCAAGGGTCGGCGCTGGGGGATGTGCCCGATTTGACGCGGGGCGTGCAGGCGGTGGCCTTGATCCCCGGCACGGGGGAATATGCGCTGGCGACGGAGCCCGTTTACCTGAGTTCTGGGGCGTCTTTTGTGGATGGTGTGGCACACGAGGTGGCGAACCAAAGCGCGCCGGGGGGCGGGAGTGATTTCGCCCAGTCGTTAGAGCGGCTGGGGGAAGAGCTTCCGGCCTGTCAGGCGGTGTCTTTGGTGGTGAGTTGGTTTGGCTCTGACCTGCGCTGTGGGGCGTGCAGGCTGCGCCCCAAGGTAACGGCGGCGGAGCGTGATGGCACCAATATGCCGTGGCGCGTGGCGGGGGAGACGCGTACGACGGCGGCGTTGGTGCCACGCGATGAGGCGGGCAACTCGGTCTATGGGGGCACGCCTGCCGATGCCTCGGTCTTGCAGGCGATTGCGGCGCTGAAGGCGGCGGGGCAGGCGGTGACGTTTTACCCGTTTATCTTGATGGATCAGTTGGCGGGGAACCGTTTGCCCAACCCCTATACGGGTACGCTTGGCCAGCCTGCTTTGCCGTGGCGCGGGCGGATCACGCTGAACGTGGCCCCCGAACGCGATGGCTCGCCCGATGGCAGCGAAGACGCGACGGCGCAGGTGGCGGCGTTTTTTGGCGCGGCGCGGGCGGGTGATTTTGCGGTAAGTGGCGGGGAGGTGGTTTACACCGGGGCCGAGGATTGGGGCCTGCGCCGCTTTGTGCTGCATTACGCGCATTTATGCGCCTTGGTAGGCGGGGTGGAGGCGTTTTGCATTGGCTCTGAACTGGTTGCGCTGACGCGGGTGCGGGGGGAGGTAAACAGCTTCCCGGCGGTGGAGCAGCTTATTGCGCTGGCCGCTGAGGTACGCGCGGTTTTGGGGCCTGATTGCAAGATCAGCTATGCGGCGGATTGGTCGGAATATGCGGGCTATGCGACGGGCAATGGGGATCGGTTCTTTCAGCTTGATGCGCTTTGGGCCGATGACAACATCGATTTCATCGGGATCGACAATTACCTGCCGCTGTCGGATTGGCGGGATGGTGAAGAGCATGCCGATGCCGATTGGGGGGCGATTTACAATCTGGATTACTTGCGCGCCAATATCGAGGGCGGTGAGCTTTATGATTGGTATTACGCAGGGGAGGCGCATCGCGCGGCGCAGATCCGCACGCCGATTACCGATGGCGCGCAGGAGGAACCGTGGATTTGGCGGGCGAAAGACATCCGCAGCTTTTGGGACAAGGCGCATTATGAGCGGGTGGGGGGTGTAAGGGCTGCGACGCCCACCGCTTGGGTGCCGCGTTCCAAGCCGATTTGGTTCACCGAATTTGGGTGTGCCGCCGTTGATAAGGGCACGAACCAGCCCAATGTGTTTTTGGACCCGAAAAGTTCGGAAAGTGGGGTGCCTTATTTTTCGGATGGGCGGCGGGATGAGTTGATCCAGATGCAATATCTGCGCGCGATCTTGGGCTATTTGGGGGATGCGGCGCGCAACCCGGTGTCAGAGCTTTATGGCGGGCCGATGGTGGATATGGCGCGCGCCCATGTTTGGGCGTGGGATGCGCGGCCTTGGCCGCAGTTTCCGGCGCGCAGTGATTTGTGGGCGGATGGGGAGAACTACGCGCGCGGGCATTGGATTTCGGGGCGGGCCGTTTCTCAGCCTTTGGCGGCGGTGGTGGGGGAGATTTGCGCCACAGCCGGGATCGAGGCCGTAGATGTGGCCAAGCTTTACGGGCTGGTGCGCGGTTTCACGATGGGAGAGGGCGAGACCGGGCGTGCGGGGCTGCAAGCACTGATGCTGGGGTATGGGGTGGAAGCGGTGGAGCGCGATGGGCAGTTGGTGTTTGCGATGCGCGATGGCAAGAGCGTTGCGACATTGACCCCTGATCATTTGGCGCTGGGCGAGAGTGATAGAAGCGTGGAAACCATCCGCGCGGCACAGGCGGAAATCGCGGGGCGGGTACGGCTGGCCTATGTGGAGGCCGATGGCGATTTTGAGGCCCGCGCGGTGGAGGCGATTTTCCCTGATGAAGCGGGCGGCGCGGCCACGGGCTCTGAATTGCCGCTGGCATTGACGCGGGCGGAGGCACAGGGGCTGGCGCAGCGGTGGCTGTCTGAAGCGCGGGTGGCGCGCGATACGGCGCGGTTTGCCTTGCCGCTGTCGCTCGCGCATCTGGGGCCGGGGGATGTGGTGACGCTCGATCTGCCCGAAGGGGCGCGGCGCTATCGGCTCGACCGGGTGGAACGCGCGGGGGCGCTGGAGGTGGAGGCGGTGCGGGTGGAGCCAGGCGTTTACACCCCCGGTGATGAGGCGGAGGAGGGGGCCGTGCTGGCCCCCTTTGCTGCGCCGGTGCCGGTGGGGGCGGTGTTTCTGGACCTGCCTTTGATGCGCGGGGATGAAGACCCGATCGCCCCGCATTTGGCCGTGTCTGCGGTGCCTTGGCCCGGTACTGTGGCGGTCTATGCCGGGCAAGAGGATGCGGGTTATACGCTCAACACCACGCTTTCTGCGCGCGCGGTCTTGGGGCAGAGCCTTTCGCCGCTGCATCGCGCCGCGCCGGGGCTTTTGGATCGGGGCGCGCCTTTGCGGGTGAAGTTGGCGACGGGGGCACTCGAAAATGCTGCGCTGGAAGGCGTGCTCAATGGTGCGAACCTGATGGCGATTGGCGATGGCACGTCTGACAATTGGGAGTTGTTGCAATTTGCCGAGGCCGTGCCGGTGGCCGAAGGCGTGTGGGAGATTTCGCAGCGCTTACGTGGGCAGTTGGGCACCGATGCGCTGATGCCCGAGGTCTGGCCCGAGGGGAGCGTTGTGGTGCTGCTCGATGGCGCACCGGAACAGATTAGCCTTGCGCCCTCGGCCCGGGGTTTGGCGCGGCACTACCGGATTGGATCGGCTGCGCGGCCCTATGATGACCCGTCTTACACCCACCGAGTGGAGGCCTTTACGGGCGCTGGGCTGCGGCCCCTCAGCCCGTGCCATTTGCGTGCTGACGCCGCAGCGGCGGGCTGGGGCTTCACTTGGGTGCGCCGCACCCGTGTCGATGGGGATAGCTGGGCGGGCTATGAGGTGCCCTTGGGCGAGGCGCAGGAGTTGTATTTGCTGCGCGTGGTGCACGATGGGGCGATCAAGCGGGAGGTGACCTTGGGGGAGGCTGCTTGGACCTATCCGAGCGCGCTTCAGGTAGCGGATGGGGTTGCGGGCGCGTTTGCGGTTTCGGTCGCGCAAATTTCGGACAGTTACGGGCCGGGGCTGGCGGCGCAGATCACCGTGGGCGGGTGATGCGCGCGATTTTGATCGATGATCTGATGGCTGCGGCGCGGGCCGTGGTGCTGGTGGCGCCCGCGCGACAAAGCGAGACTTTGGCGTGCTGGTTGGAGCAGGCGCATGCCGCGGATCTCTATCGTAAGCGCTTGGGAAAGCTGCATCCCGCTTGGGGCAATGGTGCGCTGGGCGGGCGGGCGCGATGTGAGCCGCTTTACCATCCGCGCTATTACGACGGGTGGCGGCTTGAAGCGCTTGGTATGGTGCTTGCTGCAATACAGGTATGGCGTCGGCGGGGGTTTAACCTGCCGCGCCCTTCCCCTATCTGGGGCGAGACCTATGTGATAGGATCGTCCGAAGCGAAGGAGCCGCCTATGGCCAAGACCCATGCCAAAGTTGCCGCCGTTGACCCGGTTTGGACGCAGATCTGCGAAGAGGCAGAGGATGCGGTGCGCAATGAGCCGCTATTGGGCGCGCTGATCCATGCCGGGCTGTTGCACCATCCCAGTTTCGAGCGGGCCTTGGCGTTTCGGTTCTCGCTCAAGCTTGCCTCGGGCGAGATGAGCGAGCAGATTTTGCGCGAGATCGCCGATGAGGCCTATAGCTCTGACCCAACGCTGGGGCAGGCGGCGCGGGCGGATTTGGTCGCCGTGTATGACCGTGACCCGGCCTGCCATCGCTTCATCCAGCCGATCTTGTTCTTCAAGGGCTATCAGGCGTTGCAAAGCTACCGGATTGCGCATTGGCTGTGGCGTTCGGGGCGCACGGATATGGCGTTTTTCGTGCAGATGCGTACCTCGGAAATGTTTGGGGTGGATATTCACCCCGCCGCGCGGATTGGGCGGGGCGTGATGATTGACCATGCCCATTCGATTGTGATCGGGGAAACCGCAGTTGTGGGCGATGATGTCTCAATGCTGCATTCGGTGACTTTGGGCGGCACGGGTAAGGAAGACCAAGATCGCCACCCGAAAATTGGCAATGGCGTGCTGATTGGCGCGGGCGCGAAGGTGCTGGGCAATATTCGCGTCGGCGACAATTCGCGGATCGCGGCGGGGTCTGTGGTGCTGGCCGATGTGCCGTGCTGCAAGACCGTGGCGGGCGTGCCTGCGAAGATCGTGGGCGAGGCGGGCTGCGAGCATCCGTCGGTTGAGATGGACCAACGTCTGCGCGGCTGCGATTGCGAAGGATAAGGGCTGTCGCCCCGGCGGGGCCGGGGCGAGGTGCTTAGGGTTTTGAAGGCAGGGAAGGGTGTTTAGCCCTTAAGCTGGTCATAGGCTTCAAGCGCCTTGAGCCCATACATGAGCGACGGGCCGCCGCCCATCAGCACCGAGACATTGACGGTTTCTTCGACCTCTTCGCGGGTGGCACCTGCGGCGATGCAGGCTTGGGCATGCAGCCCGATGCAATATGAGCATTGCCGGGCGATGCCGATGGCGAGCGAGATCAGTTCTTTTTGCTTGGTGGAAAGCGCGCCTTCGGCCAGCGCTTCGTGATGCAAGATGCCAAAGCCCTTTTGCGAGGCGGGTTGCTTGGCGTTGTAATCGGCCATCTCGGCGCGGATGGTGTCGAGCTCGTTATGCCAGTCCATGATCTGTCCTTTGCATGTCAGAACCGGGGTTTTCCCCCGCCTTTGGGCTAGCGCGCGGCACAGGTTTTTGCCTTGACCTGACGCAAAAAGCCCCCGCTTGGGGGGCTTTTCTGATCGTTTTTGGTGGGTTTGTCGGCTTAGGCCAGCATCGCCATCGGGTGTTCGAGATTGCTGACAATCGCGGCCAGAAGTTCGGCCCCAAGCGCGCCATCAATCACCCGGTGATCGACCGAAAGCGTGAGCGACATCATCGTTGCCACTTCGATCTGACCATCTTTGCCAACAACCGGCTTTTTCACGCCCGCACCCACGGCCAAGATCGCGCCATGCGGCGGGTTGATGACGGCGTCGAAATTCTCGATCCCCATCATGCCGAGGTTGGAAATGGCGAAGCTGCCGCCTTGATATTCCTGCGGGGCCAGCTTGCGGTCACGCGCGCGTTTGGCGAGGTCTTTCATCTCGTTGGACAATTGGCTGAGCGGCTTCATCTCGGCGTCTTTGAGCACCGGGGTGAAAAGACCGCCCTCAATTGCCACGGCCACGGCCACATCAGACGCTTTCATCTGCAAGACCCGGTCACCGGCCCAAACGGCATTGGCAGCGGGCACGGTTTGCAGCGCAAGCGCGCAGGCTTTGATGATGAAATCATTGACCGAAAGCTTCACGCCACGGGGGCTGAGTTGGTCGTTGATTTGGCCACGGAAGGCGAGCAGCGCATCCAGTTTCACCTCGCGGCGAAGGTAGAAATGCGGGATCGTTTGCTTGGCCTCGGTGAGCCGTGCGGCGATGGTTTTGCGCATCCCATCGAGCGGGATTTCGGTGAACTCCCGGCCTTCGTATAGCTTTGCCACGGCGCTCGCGGAGACCGGCGCTGGGGCGGGGGCTGCTGCCGGGGCTGCGGGGGCGGCAGCGGTGCTTTGGGCCACCGGGGCGGCGGCTTTGGGCGCAGCGCTGGCGGCCTCGACATCGGCTTTCACGATCCGGCCATGCGGGCCGGAGCCGGTGAGGCTGGCAAGATCCAAGCCTTTGTCGGCGGCAATGCGGCGGGCGAGCGGCGAGGCAAAGATGCGTGCACCGCTGGCGGCTTTGGGGGCTGCCGGGGCCTCTGCCTTGGCGGGCGTGGGCGCATCAAGGAACGCGGGCATCGGTTCGGCTTCTGCCGGAGTGGCGCTGGCAGCGGCGGGCAGTGCATCGGCGCTGTCACCCTCTTCCAAAAGCACAGCGATCGGGGCGTTCACTTTCACGCCCGCCGTGCCCTCGGCCACCAGCAATTTGCCGATTGTGCCTTCATCCACCGCTTCAAATTCCATCGTCGCCTTATCGGTTTCGATTTCGGCGATGATTTGGCCCGAGGTGACCTCGTCACCCTCTTTCACCAGCCATTTGGCGAGCGTGCCTTCCTCCATCGTGGGGGACAGCGCGGGCATTAGGATTTCAATGGCCATTTTGCCCTCCCTTAGCGGTAGCAGACGCGTTTGGCAGCGGCGACAACCTCATCGGAGGTGACGAGCGCCAGTTTTTCGAGGTTTGCCGCATAGGGCATCGGCACGTCTTTCCCGGTGCAGTTGATCACCGGCGCGTCGAGATAATCAAACGCGCGTTCCATGATCACGGCACTGAGGTGGTTGCCGATGCTGGCGACGGGCCAGCCCTCTTCCACGGTGACGCAGCGGTTGGTTTTCATCACCGAAGCAAGGACCGTGTCGTAATCAATCGGGCGCAGGGTGCGCAGGTCGATCACCTCGGCGGAGATGCCTTCCTCGGCCAGTTTGTCGGCGGCGGCGAGCGCATGCGCCATGCCGATGCCGAAGCTGACGAGCGTCACGTCTGTGCCTTCGCGCCAGATCCGGGCTTTGCCGAAGGGGATGGTGAAATCATCGAGCACCGGCACTTCAAATGAGCGGCCATAGAGGATTTCGTTTTCAAGGAAGATGACCGGGTTCGGGTCGCGGATCGCGGTTTTCAACAGACCCTTCGCATCGGCGGCGGAATAGGGCATCACCACCCGCATCCCCGGAATTTGCGCAAACCATGCGGCATAATCTTGGCTGTGCTGGGCGGCAACGCGCGCGGCGGCGCCGTTGGCACCCCGGAACACGATCGGGCAACCCATTTGCCCGCCCGACATGTAAAGCGTTTTCGCGGCGGAGTTAATGATCTGGTCCATCGCCTGCATGGCGAAGTTGAAGGTCATGAACTCGACAATCGGGCGCAGGCCGCCAAAGGCCGCGCCGACGCCAATGCCGGTGAAGCCATGTTCGGTGATCGGCGTATCGAGCACGCGTTTCGCGCCGAATTCATCAAGCAGCCCTTGGCTGACTTTGTAAGCGCCTTGGTATTCGCCCACCTCTTCGCCCATCAAGAAGACGGTCTCATCGGCGCGCATTTCCTCCGCCATCGCTTCGCGGAGCGCCTCGCGGACCGACATGGTTTTCATCTCGGTGCCTTCGGGCCAATCGGCGCTGGCCTTGGAGACGATTTCAACCGGCGCGGCGGCTTGGGCGGGGGCGCTGGCTGGGGCAGGGGTATCGGCTTGCGGGGCGGGCGCAGCTTCGGCTTTGGCGGCGGGCAGCGCATCGGCGCTTTCGCCCTCTTCCACCAGCACCATGATCGGCGTGTTCACCTTCACACCCGAGGCGCCTTCGGCCACGAGCAGTTTGCCCACGGTGCCCTCGTCCACCGCTTCAAATTCCATCGTCGCCTTATCGGTCTCGATCTCGGCGATGATCTGGCCAGAGGTGACGGTGTCGCCCTCTTTCACCAGCCATTTGGCGAGCGTGCCTTCTTCCATCGTCGGCGAAAGGGCGGGCATCAAAACTTCGGTTGCCATAAGTCGTTCCTCACGCGGTGATGTCAGTCCAGAGCTCGTCAAGCGCGGGCTCGGGGCTCGTTTTGGCGAATTCGGCGGAATCGTTCACCACCGCTTTGATCTCCCGGTCGATCGACTTGAGATCATCATCGGTGGCATGACCGCCCGAAAGCAGCAATTCGCGCACGTTTTCAATGGCATCGCGCTCGTCGCGCATTTTTTGCACTTCTTCGCGGCTCCGGTATTTCGCCGGGTCAGACATGGAGTGGCCACGGTAGCGGTAGGTTTTGACCTCGAGGATATAGGGGCCATCGCCCGCGCGGCAGTGCGCCACGGCTTTTTCGCTCGCCGCTTTCACGGCAAGCACATCCATCCCATCGACCACCTCGCCCGGAATGCCGAAAGCGGCGCCACGGGTGTAGATATCCGGCGTGGAGGTAGAGCGTTTTTGCGCCGTGCCCATCGCATATTGGTTGTTTTCGATGACGAAAATCACCGGAAGCTTCCACAAAGCGGCCATGTTGAAGGTTTCATACACCTGGCCTTGGTTTGCCGCGCCATCGCCGAAATAGGCGAAGGTGACATTGTCGTTGCCAAGGTATTTATCGGCAAAAGCCAGACCCGCGCCAAGCGGCACTTGCGCGCCGACAATGCCGTGGCCGCCGTAGAAATGCTTCTCTTTCGAGAACATATGCATCGAGCCGCCCTTGCCTTTGGACAGCCCGCCCTCGCGGCCGGTGAGTTCGGCCATCACGCCTTTGGGGTCCATGCCGCAAGCCAGCATATGGCCATGGTCGCGGTAGGAGGTGATGCGCTTATCGCCCTCTTTCGCGGCGGCTTCGAGGCCGACAACGACCGCTTCTTGCCCGATGTAAAGGTGGCAAAAGCCGCCGATGAGCCCCATGCCATAAAGCTGACCGGCCTTTTCTTCGAACCGGCGGATCAGCAGCATGTCACGGTAATATTGCAGCAATTCTTCCTTCGAGACATTCGGGCGCTTGGGCGCCGGGGTCTCGGGGGTCTTGCGTGTCGCCATCGGACAGCCTCCCGTTTTCGTGATAGTTCAACGTTAAACCATCACATACTCCAAAGCGGACGCAGATGCAATGACGCATGCGACAAAGGCCCGCAGTGCGAGAGTTAGGGCGCGGGAAGCGTTGGGAAAGCTTAGCGGATCACGATCTCATCAGCGCGCAGCGTGCCCAGAATTTCGCGTGCGCGCTCATCAAGCAGATCGAGATCAAGATAATCGTCGGACAGGCGACGGGTCAGATTGGCCATGCGGGCGTGCTCTTCCAGCAGCGCGTCGCGTTCGGCCTCGGCCTTGGTGATATCGGCATCCAACTGCACGCGGCGGAAAATGCCGTTCGGCCCCTGCGTTGCGGCAAAGGCAAAGTTGATCGCCAAGAAGGCGGCCAAAGAATAATAGACGAAAGGGAAAACCTTCGGACCTTTAGGAAACATACTCTGCCTCGTGCGTTCACCTCTGCCGGGTGTTGCGGTGCAGAATGCCACAAACGAATCGCGGTGTGAATCCCCATTAAGGATATGATGCGTTTTTGTGTGCGCGCGAAGCGTCGCGGCGGCGTGTGATTGCCCATCAGGGCAAGAGGGGGGCCGCGCCCCCCACCGGTCCGCTTTGGCTAAGCCGAAGCGCTCCCCTTACCCGGCGCGTTGCTCCCGCGCGTGGAAGATGAAGCCCAAGAAATTCAAAAGCACCTGCGCGGCCAAGATCTGCGTGCCGCCAGAGGGGTCATAATCCGGCGCGACCTCGACCAGATCGATCCCCACCACGTCGTGATTTTGGGCGACGCCTTGCAAGATTTCGAGCACTTCGTAGTAGAGGAACCCGCCATGCGAGGGCGTGCCGGTGCCCGGCGCGATGGAGGGGCAGAAGCCATCAATGTCGATGGTGACGTAAATCCGCGCGCCTTTCGGCAGCCGCTCAAGCACGCCTTCGGTGCCGAGCTTGCGGACCTGCCGCACGCTCAAGATATCATCGCCCATCTCGCGCGCCGCATCATAGCCGTCTTTCGCGGTCGAAGACACGTTGCGGATGCCAAGCGCGGTGATGCCGGTGACATAGCCCTTTTCCGCCGCGCGGCGCATCGGGTTGCCGTGGCCGTGGCGGACGCCGTGGCGCACATCGACAAAATCCAGATGTGCATCAATCTGCAAAATATGGATCGGCTCTTGGTCGTCAAAGGCGCGGATGCAGGGGATGTTGACCGAGTGATCCCCGCCAATCACCACCGGAAGCGCGCCCGCTTTGAGCATGGCGCGCACGCCCGCCTCAATATTCGCATGGCTCGCCTCGGTATCGGTGTGGACGATATCGGCATCGCCAATATCCACAATCCGCACGCTTTCGGGCAGATAGGTCGCATCATCTTCATGGTCATAGGCGCCGGCATGACCGAAGGAAAAGAGCGTTGAGGCTTCGCGCACCGCGCGCGGGCCGAAGCGGGCGCCTGCGCGGAACTGGGTGCCAAAGTCAAAGGGCGCGCCCATCACCGCGACATCGGCCTGGATCTTCGACCAATCTTCAACGTAAGGGCGTTTGCCGAAGGTCGAAATGCCGACAAAGGGCAGGTTGAGCCGCCCCGTTTCATAGCCATGTTTTGTCATTTTTTTGCTCCGTTCCCTGTGGTGGTGGGACGAGCTTTTCCTTTGTTGCGAAATAATGCAAGTTGCTGCGGTGGAGTGAGGAGAAGGAAAGACAATGGCCCCGGTTCCGCCCAATTTGATGCCCCCCAATGCCGCGCCCAAAGGGCTATGGCGGCGCACGCCCCCGGCGATTTTCCCGCCCACTCTGGGGCTTTTGGGGCTCGCGCTGGCATGGCGCAAAGGGGCGGTGGCTTTTGATCTGCCTGCCGCTGTGCCCGATATTTTGATTGGCGCGGTGACGCTTTTTTCTCTTTTTGCTTTGCTGACTTACGGCGCAAAGCTCGCGCAGCGCCCCGGCGCGGCGATGGAGGATTTGAAGATCCTGCCCGGCCGTGCGGGGCTTTCGGCGGCGGTGCTGTGCCTATATCTGCTGGCGGCTGCCACCGCGCCTTATGCGCTGCTCTTTGGGCAGGGGCTGTTTTTCGTGGGCGTGGTGGCGCATCTGGTGCTGACGGTGGCGTTGATCATCACGCTGATCAAAGGCCCGCCAGAGCAGCGCCGGGTGACGCCTGCGTGGCACCTGAGCTTCTCAGGCTGGATCGTGGCGGCCATGGCGGCGGCGGGGTTGGGCTACACCTTGCTCGCCACCGGGCTTTTCTGGCTCGCGTTGGTCATCGCCGTGGTGATTTGGACGATTTCTTTGCAGCAATTCGCGCGCGAAAGCGTGCCCGCGCCTTTGCGCCCGCTTTTGGCCATTCATCTTGCCCCGGCGGCGGTGATTGGCACCACGGCGGCAAGTCTTGGCGGCACAGCGCTGGCGCAGGTGTTTGGGATCATTACGGGGGCGCTGCTCGTTATCTTCCTTGCGCGCGCGCTTTGGCTTTTGAAAGCGGGGTTCTCGCCGTTCTGGGGGGCGCTGACCTTCCCGATGGCGGCCACCGCCAGCCTCTGGCTTAGCCTTGGCGGGCCGTGGCGTTTGGCGGGGGCGGCGATGCTGGTGGCCGCGACGCTGGCGATCTTGCCGATCGCTTACCGCATCTTCCAAATGTGGGCGAAGGGGCAACTTGCGGCGAAAACCGGCGCGTCTGTTGCCTGAGGGGTTGCATCGGGGCGCACTCCATGAAACAGGGACGTGCCAACCGTTCCCTGCCGATGGAGACCCCCATGCAGATTCGCGAGGCCCTCACCTTCGATGACGTGCTTCTTGTTCCGGCCGCTTCCAGCGTGCTGCCTTCGGAGGCTGATGTCTCCACGCAGGTGACCAAGTCGATCCGCCTAAACATTCCGCTTCTGTCCTCTGCGATGGATACGGTGACGGAATCGAGTATGGCGATTGCGCTCGCGCAGGCGGGCGGCATGGGTGTGATTCACCGCAACCTCAATGTTGAACAGCAATCCGACGAAGTGCGCCGGGTGAAGCGGTTTGAATCGGGTATCGTTTACAACCCGATCACGCTCACGCCCGAACAAACGCTGGCCGATGCGATGGCGCTGCGCGAGCGGTTCAAAGTGTCGGGCTTCCCGGTGGTGGATGCGGCGGGCAAGGTGGTGGGCATTGTCACCAACCGTGACATGCGCTTTGCCACCGATGCGGCGACCCCGGTGCATGCAATGATGACGGCGGATAACCTCGCCATGCTGCACGAACCCGCCGACCGCGACGAGGCGATGAGCCTGATGAAAGCGCGCCGGATCGAAAAGCTTTTGGTCGTCAATGCCGAAGGCAAGCTGACGGGGCTTTTGACCCTCAAAGACAGCGAGCAATCGGTGCTGCACCCGCTGGCGTGCAAGGACGAAAAAGGCCGTCTGCGCGTGGCGGCAGCCTCGACCGTGGGGGATGCGGGTTATGAACGCTCCTGTGCGCTGATTGATGCGGGCTGTGATCTGATCGTGATCGACACCGCGCATGGTCACTCCGAAGGCGTGGCGAAAGCGGTGGAGCGGGTCAAAGCCTATAACGCTGCCGTGCAAGTGGTGGCCGGCAACGTCGCCACCGCCGAGGCCACCAAGGCGCTGATCGGCGCGGGCGCGGATGCGGTGAAAGTGGGCATCGGCCCCGGCTCGATCTGCACCACGCGGATCGTGGCGGGCGTGGGTGTGCCGCAGCTGACCGCGATCATGGATGCTTGCTCCGGCGCGGGCGATATTCCGATCATCGCCGATGGCGGGATCAAATATTCGGGCGATTTCGCCAAAGCGATTGCGGCGGGCGCCAGCTGTGCGATGGTCGGCTCCGCCATTGCGGGCACCGATGAAAGCCCGGGCGAGGTGATCCTCTATCAAGGCCGCTCGTATAAATCCTACCGTGGCATGGGCTCGCTTGGCGCAATGGCGCGCGGCTCGGCGGATCGCTATTTCCAAAAAGATGCGGCCTCGGACAAGCTTGTTCCCGAGGGGATCGAGGGGCAGGTGCCCTACAAAGGCCCGGTCGCGGCGGTGCTGCACCAAATGGTCGGCGGTCTGCGCGCGGCGATGGGCTACACCGGGCACGCCACTGTGGCCTCGATGCGCGGCAATTGCGAATTCGTGCGTATCACCGGCGCGGGTCTGAAAGAAAGCCACGTCCATGACGTGCAGATCACCCGCGAAAGCCCGAACTACCGGATCGGCTGATCGGGGTTGAGAGTTGTGAAAAGGCCGGGGTGGTCCCCGGCCTTTTTGTTTGGCGCGTGCTTATTGGCCAAGCCCAATTTGGCGGTAGAATTCGGCATTGTCCCAAAACAGATATTCTTCATCCATCACGCCCGCTTCGGTCCAGTGACCGACCGTCGCCATCGTCAGCTTGTAGGCTTTGCCCGTGGGCTCGATCACGCTGCCATCGGCAAGCTGCATCGGTGCGGAGAAGGTGCCTTCAATCACGCCCACAACGCCCGTCCATTCGCCTTGGCCGATCTTCACCGGGTGCTGTTCAATCCGGGTGTCGGGGGCGAAGGTGAAGAAATATTTCAGGTAGTCGATATGGGGTTCGATGCCTTCGGTCACCGTGCCATCGGGCAGGTGCACTTTGATGTTTGCAGCATGGCTTTCATGCAGGCGGTCCCATTTTTGCCCGGTGAAAACGTCAAAATCGAGCGTGTCGAACGTATCAAGGTTGTGGGCGATCCGCGCATCATCGGCTTGGCGGGCGGCCAGTTCGGCGAAAGCCGCAGTGGCGGCGGCATTGTCTTGCGCAGCGGCGGCTGTGGTGATGAAAGCCGCGGCGGTGGCCGCGAGAATGGCTTTGATTTTCATGGTCTTATCTCCTGTAAGGCGTCTTGCCTTATGTCTGTGCAGCCTCAGATAGCGGGAGATTTTGACGCATAAAATGACGAAGGCCGGGAATGACTTCGCCGAATTTATTCCTAATGAGGGCAAGCCACATTCGCAGCGCAAGAGACCTTAGCCCCTTCGACTTTGTGCAAATATCCTGGGGGGTGAATGGCCCGTCAGGGCAAGAGGGGGGCAAGGCCCCTGGCGCGCTTTGATCTCGGCGAGCGTTCCGCGAAACGCGCATCCGGCGCTCGCAAGTTTGCTCGGGCGCATCCGGCCAGCCCTCGCAGGCGTGCTCGGGCGTTCGCGGCTGACAAGGCTACAACGGAGCCTTGTCCGGGCGCCGCTCACCCATTCCGAAAATGTTTGGCGAGTTTGAGCCCTTGGCCTTGGTAGTTCGAGGCAATGCCTGCACCGTAAAGGCGTTCGGGGCGGTCGGCCATGCGCTCATAGACCAGTCGCCCGACGACTTGGCCGTGTTCCAGCACAAAAGGCGCCTCGTGGCAGCGCACTTCCAGCACGCCGCGCGCGCCTTCGCCGCCTGCTGCGCCGTGGCCAAAGCCGGGGTCAAAGAAGCCGGCGTAATGGACGCGGAACTCGCCGACCATTGCGAGGTAAGGCGCCATTTCCGCGGCGAAATCGGGCGGGATTACTACCGCCTCGCGGCTGACCAAAATGTAGAACGCGCCGGGGTCGAGGATGATCCGCCCATCGCGCGAGCGGATTTCTTCCCAAAAATCCGAGGCCGGGTAATGCGCGATCCGATCCAGATCAATCACCCCGGTGTGGGGCTTGGCGCGGTAGCCCACCAGATCGCCTGTCTCGGGCCGCAGATCGACCGAGAAGCCCAAGCCGTGGTCAATCACCGCTTCGCCACTCACCAATGGCTCGGCGCTATGGAGCGCCTTCAATTCGGCATCTGAAAGCGCGGCTTGGCCCGCGCGGAAGCGGATTTGGTTGAGCCGCATGCCGGGCCGCACCAGCACCGAAAACGATCGCGGACAAATCTCGGCATAAAGCGGGCCGCTATAGCCCTCGGGGATGCGGTCAAACTCGCTGCCGCCATCGGTGATAACGCGCGTGAGCAAATCCAGCCGCCCGGTCGAGCTTTTCGCGTTTGAGACCGCCGTAAGGCCCATCGGCAGGTTCAGACTTTCCATCAGGGGCACCAGATAGACGCAGCCCTTTTCGAGCACAGCGCCGTCTGAAAGCTCCATCCGGTGCATTTCAAAATCTGCCAGCTTTGTCTCGACCCGCTCGCCCTTGCCCGCAAGGAATGAGGCGCGGATGCGGTAAGCCACGCGGCCGAGCCGCAAATCAAGGCTGGCGGGTTGGATCTGTTCGGGGATCACGGGGGTATCGGCGGCAATTTCGCCGCGCTCAATCATCGCGCGCAATGCGCTATCGGGAAGAACACCCTGCATCTCAATACCCCGTAAAATGGACACGGCGGATATGCGAACGCCCACTCCCGAAGGAGTGGGCGTTGTTCGGTTGGTCGGGCCGGAGAGATTCGAACTCTCGACCTTCCGCCCCCCAGACGGACGCGCTAACCAGGCTGCGCCACGGCCCGACGAGGCGCATATAGAGCCATTGGGCCGCCGGGCGCAAGCGCGAAAACGCAACTTTTTGCGCCAAGTTGGGGCGGAGCGCGGCGGCCATGCTTAGCGGCGCGCCGGGGGCGGGCGGGGCGGCTGCGCCAGCCGCGCTTGCAGCGCCATCAGTCGATCATGCGACGACAAGAGCCGCATCCGTTCGATGGGCGACAGCATCGTCGGTGCAAACTGGCCCAGCCCTTCTTTGAGCGCGCCCAAGGGGTTCACGCTTGGGTCGATTTGCCCTGCGGTGGGAATCGCTTGGTTGAGCGGCGCGGTGCCACTCAGAATCAAGCTCACCACACGCTCAAGCGGGTCGGGCGGGGGCGGCAGCACTTCGGCCGGTTCTGGCGGTTCTTGCGCAGGCGTCAGCGCTTCGATGATCGCCGCGAAGGGCTCGACCGGGGGCAGGGGGCTGGGCGCGTCGTCAAACGCGTCGGGTTGCGGCTCTGCACCCATGTCCTCAAGCGGTTCGGGCTGCGCTTCAAGCGGCGCGTCTTCGGGCTCCGGGTCCGGTTCAGGCAGCACCGCAAAGTCACGCGCATCCGCTTCAAGCGCGTCTTCGGGTTCTGGCTCGGGTTCGGGGGCTGGGTCTTCCGCGATAAAGCTTTGATCTGGCTCTGGTTCCAGTTCCTCTTCAATCAGAAGCTCTGGCTCGGGCGGTTCCGGCGGGAAATAGTCAAAGAGGGAAGGCTGATGCCATTCCTGCGTCGCCTTGGGCGCGGCTTGCACTTGCTCGGGTTCGGGCGCTTCCACCGGATGATGGCGCGGGCCACGCGGGGCGACAAAGGAATAGGCGCTGTCATCCAGCGCGGGTTCAGGGTCCTCTGCCTCTGCCTCTGCCTCTGCCTCTGCCTCTGGTTCGGGCGGCAAGTCGGCCACGGGTTCTGGCGCGGCGTCGATAAAGGGCGCGGCGTCTGGTTCCGGTGCGCTTAGCTCTTCAGCGCTGACCTCGGGCTCGGGCGCCGTGAGAGCCTCTTCCTGCGCATCTAGCGCGGCAAGCTCTGCGATTTCGTCTTCCGCTCCAAGTGCTTCGGGGTCTTCAAACGCGTCCAGTTCGGCAATGGGTTCCGAAACAGGCGCGTCTTCCTGCGCGGCGTCATCGGCTGTGGCCGCTTCTTCAACACCCTCCGCAGGTTCTGTCGTTTCCAGCGCGGCGGTCAGCTCGGGCAAAGGCTCCGCCGGGCGCGGACGGCGAAACACGAAATCGGGGACCGGTTCCGGCTCGGGCGCAGGCTCTGGCACCGGAGTGCGCGCGGCGCGCGAAAAGACAAGTGGCGGCGGGGCCTCTTCTTCCTCGGGGGCCGTTTCTTCTGAGACCGGAGCGAGAGGCTCAACGGGTACTTCAGCAGCACAGGCTGCATCCTCCGTCGGTGCTTCCTCTTCCTCGGCAACCGGTTTGGCTTCTGGCGCGGCGTCTTCTTCTGCGACTTCGACCTCCGTCCGTTCCGGCAAAGTGTCGAGCGCGGGCGCGTCGAAGGGCGCGGTACCCGCTTCCGAGGCAAGTCCCTCGTCCGGTGCGGTGCTTGCTTCCCGGGGCGCGATGTCTTCAAGCGGCGGCGCGGTCGCAAAGGCCGCATCGGCCAGCGGCTCCGCTTCTGCGGGCGCTTCTTCTGTGAAAGCGGCTGCTTCCTCGGCCTCCGTCAGCAGCTCCTGCGTCGCAGCGATTTCGACTTCGGTTTCGACTGTGGTTTCGGCGTCGGTCAGCGCGTCCTGCGCGGCTTCATCCTCTTCCGGTGCCGCCTCTTCCGCGACTTCCTCAGCCTCGGCTTCCAGCGCGGGCATGCGGCCAAAGACCAGATCAAAGGCGGTATCTTGCGGCTCGGGGGAGGCGGCTTCTTCCTCGGTTAGCGCGTCTTCCGCAGGCTCGGGATCGAGATCCATGTCCGCAAGAACAGGGGAGGCTTCGCCATCGGGGGCGTTGAAAGCAATTTCTTGCTCTTCGGGCGCCTCAAGGTGCGAATCTTCAAGCGGCTCAGCCGCCAAATCTTCAGAGTCGACCTCATCCAAGATGGGCGCAATCGGCGTGTCTTCTTCGGGGGGCTCCGTGTCCTCGGCCTGCGTCTCGGGCACCGCCAGAGGTTGCTCAAGGCTTGCTTCCAAAAGCGCCTCGGCCACCGCTTCGGCGACAATCTCGGACAGCACCGCCTCAAAGCCGAACGCATCGGGTTTTGGCGCGGGCGCCACCATCTCGGGCGGATCTTCGGTTTCCGCCTCTATAGGCTCGCCAGTGGTTTCCAGCGCCTCCGCCTCGGCCTCGGGATCCTCCGTTCGGCCCAATGCCAGTGTCGGGTCCAGAAGCGGCGGGGGCATTTCTGCGGCGGGGGCGTCTTGTGCGGCGCGGGCGGCGGCGCGGATCGCCTCAGCCTCGGCGCGCAGGCGTTTCAGTTCCGCGCGCACAGCGGCGGCTTCTGCCCGTGCCATCTCCAGCGCTGCCTGTGCCTCGGCAATCGCTTGGGCTTCTTCTGGGCTGAGTTCGGGCGCATCTGCCTCGGGTTCGGAGGCATCTTGCGGCGGAAGGACTTCAGCTTCGTCGGTGGTGACAGGGGGCGTTTGCGCATCGAAGGGCGCTGAGTCTTCGATTTCAGAAACCTCAGAAGCCGCATCTTCTACGTCTTCTTCTGGAAGCGATGGGGCCTCATCCTCGTGTTCTGCCGCAAGGCTTTCCTCGGCTTCAGGCGTCACATCCTGCGGTGCGAAGGGCGATTCTTCGGCCTCGACAAAAAGGTTCTCAACCGGCGCTTCCAGCGTGTCATCCGCGTCAGGTGCCTGCGCGGGTGCGAAGGCTTCCGCCGGGGCTTCAAAGGGGGCAGGGGCATCGAGCACGGCGATATCGGGTTCCGTGGCCGCTTCAGGGATCGTGTCCGCTGCCGCGTCAAAGGCCGCGGCCTCCGCAGTGGTTTCTGCGCCATCATCAAGTGCAAGGCTCTCGGGTGCCGCTTGTAGCTGGTCAAGTTCTTGATCTTCAGGCGTTTCAGGCGCAACCGACGCCGTTTCCTGCGCGGGGGCGGTATTCTCTTCTGGCGAGTTTTCTAGGGTCTCAAGCCCTTCAAACGGCGCTTCTTCTGCACCTTCTTGCAGCGGTGCGGCGACCGCCTCGGCGACCGTTTCAATCGCGGCGGTGTTGTCAGCCGCCGTTTCCGTCACAGTCTCTTCCGGTGCGGCGGCGCCATCGACCAGTTCATGGCCGTGTGCGGTCACCGCTTTCACCCCGCGCTTGCGCAGGGTGGCTTGCGCCTCTTTGATCGCGAGGCCGTCGACTTGTAGCATATGTTTGATGCCCGCGATCAGCGCGACATCATTGGGCCTGTAATAGCGTCGCCCACCAGCGCGCTTGACGGGTTTGATTTGGGAGAATTTGGTTTCCCAAAACCGCAGCACATGGGTGGGCGTGTCTAGAAGTTCGGAAACTTCAGAAATCGTACGGAAGGCCTCGGCAGACTTGGTCATCGGCCGCGTTCATCCCTTTCTGGGGTCCTTGTCGGGGCGGGTTTTTGTTATGCCCCGACCGGGCTCGTGCTCGTTTACCTCGCGTTGCCGTCGGCCACGCGGTCTTTCATCAGATGCGAGGGACGGAACGAAAGCACGCGGCGGGGCGAGATCGGAACCTCTTCGCCGGTTTTCGGGTTGCGCCCCATGCGCGACGCCTTATCGCGCACCGAGAAGGTGCCGAAAGACGAGATTTTCACCGTCTCGCCGCGCACCAGCGCGTCGGACATATGTTGCAGCACGCTTTCCACAAGCTGTGCGGATTCGTTGCGGCTGAGCCCCACTTCACGGAACACAGCTTCACTCAGATCCATGCGCGTAAGAGTCTTTTCCGACATCTCAATCCCCCCGGAGTGATTTTGATCACGATGGGCGCAACCTAATCGCGAGTCAATATCAATGACTTGCGGGACGCTGTTAAGACGGTGTTTTTCTGTGTTCCTAACCTTTTGCACCTGTTGGCGGGTGATTCCCACCAGCCCAGATCGCGCAAATGGTTACCAGCGCAGCGCCACTGCGCCCCAGGCCAGCCCGCCGCCGATCGCTTCGGTCACGATCAGATCGCCGGTTTTGACCTGTCCACGGTCGCGCCCAACAGAAAGCGCAAGCGGGATCGAGGCCGCCGAGGTGTTGCCGTGATCTTGCACCGTGACCACCACGCGCTCCATCGGCACGCCCATGCGTTCGGCGGTGGCCGAGATGATGCGCAGGTTCGCCTGATGCGGCACGATCCAATCCACGTCATCGCCGGTCATATCGAGCTTGGCGAGCGCTTTATGGGCGGTGTCGGAAAGCTTCTGCACGGCATGTTTGAAGACTGCATTGCCCTGCATCCGCAGATGCCCGGCTTTGCCATTGGTGGAAACCCCACCATCGACGTAAAGCAACTCGCGGTGACGGCCATCGGAATGCAGATCGGTCGAGAGAATCCCCCGATCATGCACCGTGCCCGTGCCTTGTGCGGCTTCCAAGATCAGCGCGCCCGCGCCATCGCCAAAAAGCACACAGGTGCCGCGATCTTCCCAATCCATGATCCGCGAAAACGTCTCGGCGCCAATCACCAGCACACGCTGTGCTTGGCCCGACACGATC
This sequence comes from Rhodobacter aestuarii, assembly GCF_900156655.1. Lineage (GTDB taxonomy): Bacteria > Pseudomonadota > Alphaproteobacteria > Rhodobacterales > Rhodobacteraceae > Rhodobacter > Rhodobacter aestuarii. The sequence goes on from NZ_FTOG01000001.1 coordinate 441,320, forward strand.
AGCCCATTGGCATTGGCCAGCGCAAAGACAAAGCCGGCACAAACCGCTTGCACATCATAGGCAAAGGCATTGGTGCAGCCGATGCCCGCCTGCACCATCGTCGCGACAGAGGGGAAGGTGAAATCCGGGGTCGAGGTGGCGACGATGATCGCATCCACATCCTCGGGTTTCATTTCCGCATCAATCAGCGCGGCACGGGCGGCATGGATCGCCAATTGCGAGGTGGTTTCCCCCTCGGCGGCGAAATGGCGCCGCTCGATCCCCGTGCGGGTGCGAATCCAAGCATCCGTGGTCTCAAGGGTGGCTTCAAACTCGGCGTTTTCAACAATGCGTTCGGGCAAATAGTGGCCAACACCCCGGACCACGGCTCTTATCGTCATTTCTTTGTCTCGTCCCCTGCCTCATGCTTGGCGCTATCCTGCCCCGCCGCTGACGCAAGGGCAACCCGCGCCGCCAGCCGATCCACGAAGCCAAGGCCACCAAGACGGGCAGCCAAGTCGATGGCCGCCGCCACGCCGGTGCCATCGGCCCCGCCATGCGATTTGACCACCGTGCCGTTGAGACCAAGGAACACCCCGCCATTGGCCCGGCGCGGATCGATCTTGGCCTTGAGTTTTTTGAGCGCGCGCATCGCAAGGAAGGCGCCCAGTTTCGCCATGATGCCCGAGGTGAATGCCTCGCGCATCAATTCGCCAGCAAATTTCGCGGTGCCTTCGCCGGTCTTCAGCGCGATGTTGCCGGTGAACCCATCGGTCACAATCACATCGACGCGGGTGCCGGGCAGGTCATTGCCTTCGACAAAGCCCACAAAGGTGAAATCGCCATTTTGCGCGGCATCGGTAATCAGCTCATGCGCGGCTTTCAGCTCGGCATTGCCTTTGTGTTCCTCGGTGCCGACATTCAAAAGCCCCACACGCGGACGCGTGAGCCCCAGCGCGTTGCGGGCATAGGAGGCCCCCATCAGCGCATAGGTCAGAAGGTCGACCGCATCGGCGCGGACATCGGCCCCCATATCGAGCATGACATTGTAGCCCGACGGGTTCTTGGACGGCCAGAAAGAGGCGATGGCAGGCCGGTCGACGCCGGGCATCTTGCGCAGCCGCAACATCGACACCGCCATCAGCGCGCCGGTATTGCCGCAAGACACGGCGACTTGGGCTTCCTTGTTGCGGACCGCCTCGATGGTGGACCACATCGACGTGCCTTTGCCCGAGCGCATCACCGCCGAGGGCTTGTCGTGCATTGTGACCACATCTTCGGCATGGCGGATCGTCACGCGATCCTTGAGCTTGCGCGCTTTCACCAAAGGCACAAGCTCTGCCTCGCGGCCATGCACAAGGAAATGAAGGCTCGGGTTACCGCGGGCCGCAAGGGCGACACCGTCAAGCACCGCAGCAGGTCCGCGATCTCCGCCCATCGCATCGACGGAGATCACGATGCCGCCAGAAGAAAAAGCGCCGGAAAAATCCGGCGCTGTGGCCGCGGCGGCGCGGCCTTTTTGCTGGGTGCTAGACGCTTTGTCATCCCGCGCGTTGGCCGCGGTTTGCTCCTGTTCGGGCATATTGGCCATGGCGCGGAAGCGGCTTACGCCGCGTCGTCGTCCAGATCGACCTCGGCGGCTTGTGCCACCACTTCGCGGTCATCGTAGTGGCCGCAAGCGCCACAGACGTGGTGCGGGCGTTTCAGCTCGCCACAGTTCGGGCAAGCGGCCGGGTTGGCGGCGGTAAGGGCATCGTGCGCGCGGCGCATGTTACGACGGGAGCGCGTGACTCGGTTCTGCGGGACAGCCATGTGTCTAACCTCGGTTTTGCGGGGCGCATGGCCCTGATTTTCCTTGGGTTTCGTCACGGTTGCTTGTGGCGGACCGGGGGCGAACCCTCAACTCGAATGAGGCCGGGAACATACTGCGTTTCCGGCGCGTTGCAAGCCCTTTTTACAGGCTTTTTTTGAGCGCCTGACAAGGGTGATAAATCGCCTCTTATTCTGGCGTGTTTTCGTCCGATTTTCCGCCCATCAGCGCGCGGAGATTGGCAAAGGGGCGGGTGTCTTCGTCGCGGATCGGGGCCGCACTCGGAGGCGCGGCTCGCATCTCGGTGCCTTCGGCGCCCTCGGCATGGGGGTAAAGCGGCAGCGCCAGTTCCAACGCTTCGAGCGCGACAGCGCCAAGGTCGATGCGGTCGGGCAGGGGCTCAGAATCGGTGTCTTCGGGCATTTCGACTTCTTCGCCCGTCGGCTCTTCCATATTCGCCACGTAATGGCGGCGCAGGTCTTCGCTGATGTCGGTCACCACCGGGGCCAGCGTTACCACGCAAGGCTGCACCACCTTGGCCGTGAGCCGCGCCTCCAGCAGCCAATCGTTGCGGCCTTGGGGGGTGAGCGTGCCCTTCAGCTGCAACCCCTCGACGGCGGTGATATCGGCCCATGTGGCAATGGCAGCGAGCGTCTCGCCTTCGGCGGTGATGTTGAACCGGGTCGGTTTGCGTCCGGCCAGATCGGCCACGCGCAACGGATGCGTGAAGGGCAGCTCATCAAGCGGCTGGGGCGGGGAATGGGTCATCGCAAGCTCCGATCGTTCGCGGTCTGGGGCAGTCGGCCATTTGGGGCCTCGTTTGCGCCATAAGGTGTTACGGCGCTTGAGGGTCGGGCTGTCCTGTTGTAAGCGGGATAAAAGGCCCGAGAAGATGAGGCAAGGGGGATAGGGTGAGCAGCACGGTTGCACCGCAGCGTATGGCGAAGAAGATAGCCCTGTCTATTGCTCTGGTGGGCATGCTGGCGGCCGCAAGCTGCACGGCGATTTACCGCAATCACGGCTATGTGCCGAATGAAGAAGACCTTGCCCAGATCGAGGTCGGCAAAAGCAACCAGCAAGACGTGGCCTATGTGATTGGCCGCCCGGCCTCCAAAGGGCTGCTGCAAGGCGCAGGGTGGTTCTATGTCGGTTCGCGCTGGAAGCATTACGGCGCGCGCGCGCCGCAGGAAGTGGAACGCGAGGTTGTCGCGGTCAGCTTTGACGACAAGGGCGTTGTCTCCAATATCGAGCGCTTCGGTCTGGAAGATGGCGAGGTTGTTGTGCTGTCGCGGCGCGTGACCAAATCCAGCATCAAAGGCATCAGCGTTGTGCGGGAACTGCTCGGTTCGCTGGGCCGCGTGTCTGCGGGCCAGATCGTCGGCGACTGATCTGACAAGCGCGCTGCCGCGTCGCAGCGCGCTGTCTTTTCGCTGTTAAGGAAGTGCCGTAGAGTATCGACGCTGTGGCCAGATCGGGCCCAGGATTCCCTGCCGGAGCACCCATGTTCTCGCTGTCGAAATTCTCTCTTGCCCGGGGCCGATATGCGGCCCGTTTCGCCGTGACCCCCGAAGATGTTCAGGCCGCGCAGGCTTTGCGCTGGCGGGCGTTCATCGCCAATCGGGGCCGCGACGGGGCGGCGCAGGCGGCGCTTGATGTCGATGCCTTTGATGCCGATTGCCGCCATGTGCTGGTGGAGGAAACCGGCTCGGGCCAATTGGTTTGTTGCTTCCGGTTGATGCCCTTGGAAAACGGCGCAGAGCTTGAGCGCAGCTATTCGGCACAGTTTTATGACCTGACGCCTTTGTCGGAATACCCCGGCAAAATGGTCGAGATGGGCCGCTTCTGCATTGATCCTGCGTGCCGCGACCCGGATATTTTGCGCCTCGCTTGGGGGGCGGTGACGCGCTTTGTCGATGCCGAAGGGATCGAGATGCTGTTTGGCTGCTCGTCGTTTCTGAGCACCGATTTTGACAGCTACACCGATACATTCGCGCTTTTGGCCGAGCGTCACCTTGCGCCGCGGCGTTGGCGGGTGCAGGTGAAGGCCCCCAAGGTGATCCGCTATGCGCGCCAGCTTTTGGGCCGCAAGGGTGACCCGAAACTGGCCATGCTGAAAATGCCGCCGCTGTTGCGCAGCTATTTGGGCATGGGCGGTTGGGTCAGCGACCATGCGGTCGTGGATGAGGATCTGGGCACGCTGCATGTCTTCACCGGGCTTGAGATCGGCGCGATCCCGCCCGCACGCGCCCGCGCGCTGCGGCTGGTGGCGGGCTGATACAACACAAGCGCCCCATCCCCGTTGACCTTTGCGCGCGGCCCGGCTAGCGGAAGCACATGGCACGCGCACCTCTTTTACAGCTTTCGTCGATCTCGCTCACCTTTGGCGGCAACCCTGTCTTTGACGGGCTTGACCTCACAGTGCAGGAGGGGGATCGGGTCGCCCTTGTGGGCCGCAATGGCTCGGGCAAATCCACCCTCATGAAGGTGATGGCGGGGCTGATCGAGGCCGATCACGGTGCGCGCGTGGTGCCTACGGGCACGCGCGTGGGCTACATGGAACAAGAGCCGGATCTGAGCGCCTTTGAGACCTTGGGTGATTTTGCCGCCTCTGGCCTGCCCGAGGGCGAGCGTTACAAGGTCGAGATGGTGGCCGAGGGGTTGAAGTTCCGCCCCGATGCGCCTGTTTCCACGGCCTCTGGCGGTGAGCGGCGGCGCGCGGCTTTGGCGAAATTGCTCGCTGAAGGGCCGGAATTGATGCTGCTCGACGAGCCTACCAACCACCTTGATATTCAGGCCATCGGCTGGCTGGAGGACTATCTGCGCGACACCCGCACCGCCTATGTGCTGATTTCCCACGACCGCGCCTTCTTGCGCCATTTGACCCGTGCCGTTCTGTGGATCGACCGGGGCGAGGTGCGCCGGATGGAAAAGGGCTTTGAGCATTTTGAGGATTGGCGCGAGGAAACTTGGTCTGCGGAAGATGACGCCCGCCACAAGTTAGACCGCAAGATCAAGGCCGAGGCGCGTTGGGCGGTTGAGGGGATTTCGGCGCGGCGCAAGCGCAACATGGGCCGGGTGCGCGCGCTGCAAGCGCTCCGCGCCGAACGGGCGAGCCAAATCCGCCGCCAAGGCACCGCTGCGATGGAACTCGAAAGCGGCCAGCAATCCGGTAAGCGGGTGATCGAGGCGTTGGGCCTTGCCAAAAGCTTTGCCGAGAAGCCGATTGTGAAAAACTTCGATCTGCGGGTTTTGCGCGGTGACCGGGTGGCTTTTGTGGGCCCCAATGGCGTGGGCAAAACCACGCTTTTGAAAATGCTCACGGGCGAGTTGGAGCCTGATGCGGGCACGGTGAAACAGGGCACCAATCTGGAAATGGCGGTCTTTGACCAGACCCGCTCGGCGCTCGATTTTGAAATGACGCTGTGGGATGGGTTGGTCAATGACCCGGAGATGCGCGTCTCGGGCCGCTCTGACCAGGTGATGGTGCGCGGCACGCCAAAGCACGTGGTGGGCTACCTCAAGGACTTTCTCTTTGACGAGGCGCAGGCGCGCGCGCCGATTGGCTCGCTGTCTGGTGGCGAACGCGCGCGGCTCTTGCTCGCCCGGATCATGGCGAAACCGTCGAACCTTTTGGTGCTCGACGAGCCGACGAACGATCTCGATGTGGAAACGCTCGATCTGTTGCAAGACATCTTGGGCGAATATGACGGCACCGTGCTTTTGGTGAGCCACGACCGGGATTTTATCGACCGGGTGGCCTCCACGACCATCGCGATGGAAGGCGATGGCCGCGCCACGGTTTATGCGGGCGGCTGGTCCGATTATCAGGCGCAAAAGGCGCTCACCGCCCCCGCGCCCGAAGCCGCGAAACCCGCGCCGAAAAAGGCGGAGGCGGTGAAAGAGGCCCCGAAGGACACGCCCAAGAAAGCGGGCCTGACCTTTACCGAAAAGCACCGTCTGGAAGAACTGCCCGGCGTGATGGAGAAACTTGAGCGCGAGATTGCCAAGCTGCATGAGCTGCTCTCCGACGCTGATCTGTTCACCCGCGAGCCGGTGAAATTCGCCAAAGCCTCAGAAATGCTGGTCGAACGCGAAGCCGCACTCAGCGCCGCCGAGGAAGAATGGCTGACGCTTGAGGAAAAGGCGGGCAGTTGAGCCGTTCAAAGCCGCAGCGATGAAAGATAAAAGCCGCACTCACCAGAGCGCGGCTTTTGTGTTTGCTCTCAACGTTCAGGGCGTGCCGAACACCCTCCCGATTGGATTTATTCGAGGTTGGTGAGATACAAAGGTACTTCTTGTTCGGTTTGCCCAAGCGCCGCCGCCGGCGGGGCTTTGGTGTTCACGTAGCCACCGCTGACCCCGAAGTTGATGCCGCCGCCATTGCCAAGGCCAAAGCCGATATCGGCGCCGATATAGAGGTCATTGTCGATATAGGCGGCACCGATGCTCGGGCGCCAGCTGCCCGACTGGAACATGTAATCAAGGCCGATGGTGCCGACGGTATCGCCTTCTTCGTCATCCGAGAAAATGCGCGCGCCAATGCCGGTTTGCGGGCCGCCAGAGCCGCCAAAAGCAATTGTCATACCAACACCAATCGTCGGATCCGCAGCAGCGGGGAGCGCAAGCGCCCCAAGGCAGGCGGCCGTCAAGATGATTTTCTTCATGATAATTCCTCGTCTTTCACCGTATCGTTTGAGCCTGTGGCATTCTCAGAAGCCTGTCAATTAAGGTTTTCTATACCACGTTGCGCGGCGCACGGGCTGATTGCGGGGGCTGGATACGGCACAACTCAAAGCAAAAGGGCGGCCCGAAAGCCGCCCCTTGTCTCTCTTCTGGCACAGCGACAAGCTCAGTTCCCGCCTTCGCCGCCCGGGGCGAAATACTCGCGCGTCAACGAAACGATGATCGGCGAGAGCAGCAGCAGCGAGATCAGGTTCGGGATCGCCATCAGCGCGTTGAGCGTATCGGCCACCAGCCAAGCAAAATCGAGGCTCAGCGTCGCGCCAAAGAAGACCGCGATGGTCCACAGCAGCCGGAACGGTTTTTCGCTCACCGTGCCAAGCAGGTATTCCCAGCATTTCTCGGCGTAATAGGCCCAGCCGAGAATGGTGGTGAAGGCGAAGGGCGCAAGGCAGAGCGTCAGCAGATAGTTGCCAAAGCCCGGGATCGCCGCCTCAAAGGCCGAGGCAGAAAGCAGCGCGCCGGTTTCGCCGTTGGTCCAGACGCCGGTGACCATGATCGCAAGGCCCGTCAGCGTGCAGATGATGATCGTGTCGATGAATGTTCCCATCATGCCAACCACGCCCGAAAAGACGGGGTTGGAGGTGGAGCCAGACGCCTGCGCGATACCTGCGGTGCCAAGGCCCGCTTCGTTCGAAAAGATACCGCGCGCCACGCCCTTTTGCATCGCCATGATGATGCTCGAGCCCAAGAACCCGCCAGCGGCTGCCGTGCCGGTAAAGGCATCCGTCACGATGGTGGCAAAGGCCGCCGGAATGTTGCCAGCAAAAGCGATCAAAACGAAGATGACAGAGATCAGATAGACCACCGCCATGAAGGGCACGACCTTTTGCGCCACTGCGCCGATGCGCCGGATCCCGCCCAAAACGACGAGCCCCGTGACGCCGGTCAGAACGATCCCGGTGATCCAAGTTTGCACGCCGAAAGAGTTTTGGATCGCGGCGGCGATGCCATTGGCTTGCACCATATTGCCGATGCCAAAGCCCGCAAGCCCGCCAAAAAGCGCAAAGGCAGTGCCGAGCCAATGCCAATGTTTGCCAAGCCCGTTTTTGATCGCGAACATCGGGCCACCGATATGTTCGCCTTTGTCGTCCACCTCGCGATATTTCACCGCGACAACCACTTCGGCATATTTCGTGGCCATGCCGACAAAGGCGGTGACCCACATCCAAAACAGCGCACCGGGGCCGCCCACGGCAATGGCCGTGGCCACACCCGCGATATTGCCGGTGCCGATGGTGCCCGAAAGCGCCGTCATCAGCGCGGCATAGGGGGTGATTTCCCCTTCCGAGTCCGCGCCGGGGGTGCGGCTCTTCCAGATCATCTTGAAGCCGTAGACAAGCTTGAAGATCGGCATGAAGCCAAGGCGCAGCTGAAGGAAAAAGCCGGTGCCAATGATCAAGACAATCATTGGAACGCCCCAGACAATACCGTTCAGCCAGTTGAAGAAATTAAGTATCAGTTCCAAACGGTTGTCTCCTCTTTCTCCCTCGCAGCGCCGTTTCCACAAAGAACATGGGCGGATATGCGACGCATCTCGCGTAGCAGGGATTTATGCTGTTGTTCATGGCCCTCCCGTACATGCCCTTCTTCGCGAAGTTCAACCCCACGATTCGCCACATCCTCCCAGAATGCATAGCCGCTAAGCGTTTGATCCGGTGAGAAGGTCTTGGCCGCGTAACGCGCCGGGCGAAATGCAAAAAGGCGGCCCGAAGGCCGCCCTTTGTGTTGGGTGTTTGTGGGCGCTTAGGCGCCCGTCGGCGCTTTCGGCGCGGGGGCGAATTCGGGCGCATCAGGAGCCATCAGCTTCGGCGCATTGGCGCCTTGCAGCGGGTCGTCTTGACGCTGCACCGAGCCCTCGAAATGGGCGCCGGATTCGATCGCGATGGTTTTGTGGATAATGTCGCCTTCGACCCGCGCGGTCGAGGTCAGGCGCACTTTGAGGCCGCGCACGCGGCCCACGACGCGGCCATGCACCACCACATCATCGGCGACGATTTCGCCTTTGATCGTGGCGCTTTCTCCCACGGTCAGCAGATGCGCGCGGATATCGCCTTCGACGACGCCTTCCACCTGCACATCGCCGGTGGTTTTGATATTGCCCGTGACCGTGAGGTCTGCCGACAGCACCGAGGCCGCAGGCTTAGCGCGCGGCGTGGAGGAGGGCACGAAATCCCCGAGCGGGCGCGAGGGCGGCATGGTCGCCTCGGACTTCTTCTCGGGATCGGTGGCCGCTTTCGGGCCGGGTTCGTGGATCTTGCTTTTAGAAAACATCCTGAGCCGCCTTGATGAAGGTCATCGGGTTGATGGGGGCGCCACCCACCCGGATTTCATAGTGCAGATGCGGTCCGGTGGACCGTCCGGTATTGCCTGTATCACCGATCACTTCGCCGCGCGACACTTTTTGCCCCACCTTCACGCGGATTTTGGACAGGTGCCCATAGACGGTGGAGACGCCAAATTGGTGGCGCAGTTTGATCACATTGCCATAGCCATTTTCCCAGCCGGCTTCGGTCACCACGCCATCGGCGGGGGCGTGCACATCCATGCCCACCGGGCCCGCCAAATCAATGCCCGCATGCAGCCGCCCCCAACGATAGCCGAAGGGCGAGGTGAAGCGGTAGCCGCCGCGCAGCGGCATTGCGAAGGGCAGCTTGTCGATGGCGATCCGGTACAGGTTCATCTCATCAAGGCGCTGCAATATGCCTTCGGCGCGGGCGGTATCTTCATCGGGGTCGATCATGCCCTTGGTCGAGATCGCCGCCGGGATCAGAGGGCCGCCGGTGCCCGAATAGCCGCGGCGGATTTGGGCGATGATGTCATCGGGGTCCATGCCCGCCTTTTTGAACATGCGATCAAGGGGCTCCATCGAGATTTGCACCGCTCCTTCGAGCGTATCGAAAATCTCGTCGTTGCGCTCTTCGATCAGGCGGCGTTCAAGCACGGCCTGATCGGCTTCTTCGCGCGCGCTTTCGGCATCGCGCGCGGCGCGGTCGCGTTCGGTTGCGGTGCGGGTCAGCGCGACAGAGAGCAGATCGACCGTGCCGCCCATATCGCCGATTTTCGCGCTGAGCGTGGCGGCGCTTTGCGCGCCGGTGCCTTTGGCGGCGGCCAGCTGCGTGCGCGCCTCATCGCGTTCGGACATGGTGCGGCGCAGGGTCGATTGAATGACGTTGATGCCGGTTTCCAATTCGCGGCGGCGTTCTTCGGAGGCGAGCAGTTGCGATTGCATCTGCGAAACTTGCTCCAGCGCCATCTGGAACCGATCTTGCGCGGCCAGTGCCTCTGCCGCGCGCTGGTCGCGCTCGCGCGCCAAAATATCGAGCCGGGTTTCAAACTGCGCCATGGCGATCCGGGCCTGATCGCGCGCCCCGCCCGAGGAAATCCCGTCGATGAACAGAAGCGACGAGGCGATCACCGACCACAGGAACACCATGCCAAGCGCAAACAGCGTCACCGCCTGAGTCAGAGGACGCAGCCGCACGAAACGGGTCGCATCTTCGGATTTCAGAAACAGGCGCTGCTCGGGCAGCCATCTTTCCAGCACCATATTGGCGCGGTCGAGTATCCGTCTGGGCACGGCGGTCTTCCTGTCTTTGGGGCGCAAGAGGAACGCCCGAATTTTGGCCCGGAATGGTTAATATCTCAACAATTCGGGCTTTGCCCGGTTAGCAAGCGGGGCAAGCCCGGTGCAACCACTTTTGCCACAACCATGGGGCGAGTGCTGAAAAACGGGCAGAAAATCGCTCAAAACCAACTGCTTTGGCGGTGTTTTGCCAAGAGCAAAAAAGCCCGGGCAATGCGCCCGGGCCTGCGGAAACGACCGATGTCCAAAGGCGCTTAGCCCATCGCGCGCACCGCCTCCAGCACCGCCTCGGCATGGCCCTTGACCGAGACTTTCGGCCAGACCTGCGCCACCACGCCTTCTGAATCGATCAAGAAAGTGGCGCGCTGAATCCCCATAGAGGTTTTGCCATACATCTTCTTTTCGACCCAAGTGCCATAGGCCTCACAGGTCGCGCCGGTCTCGTCCGAGACCAGCTTCACCCCAAGGCTATGCTTGGCGCAAAATTTCGCGTGGGCCTTTGGGCTGTCTTTCGAAATCCCCACCACAAGCGCGCCTGCGGCATCGAAATCCGCCCCAAGGCGCGTGAAATCCAACGCCTCTGTGGTACAGCCGGGGGTGTCGTCTTTGGGGTAGAAATACAAAACAACCTTGCGCGGGCGCAGCGCCGAAAGCGTCAGTTCGCCGGTTTCTGCCCCGGTTTCGGTGAGCGGCAGGGTGAAATCCGGCGCGTTTTCGCCGATTGCGATCATTTGCGTTCCTCCTTGTCAGATGGCAGGAGTAAGCTAGAGCAGAACGCGGCGCCGTCAAAGGGGCGCAACAGGCAGGCAAACGGCAAACGGATGAACGAGAGCGGCGCGGACCCCGCGAAAACGGTACAGCCTCCGGCGCAGCCCGAGGCGGGCGCGACGATGCGCCCCGCGCGCCGGCGCAAGCGCCGTTTGGTGTCGCTTGTGTTCGGGGTGCCGATCTTGGTGCTGTTGCTCGGCCTTGCTGGTCTGATCGTGACCCATACGCCGGTTCCGGTGCCGCAACTTCTGTTGAGCCGGGTTGAGGCGCAGGTGAACACCGCGCTTGCCGGGCGCTTGGGGGTGCGGATTGGGGCTGCGGCGGTGGTGGTGGCCGAGGGGCTGGTGCCCGAGGTCCGGCTTGACGTTGTGCGGGCCAACCAACCCTCTGGCCTGCCCATTGCGGTTTTGCCCGAACTAGCGGTGCGGTTTGATCTGGGCGCGCTTTTGTCGGGCCGTTTGGCGCCTGAAAGCCTGCGGATCGGTGGGGCGCGTGTCGCGCTTTATCGCCGCCCCGATGGCAGCATTGATCTGGCGCTGCCCGAGGGGGAAGAGGGCGCGCTGGCCGGGCTTGATCTGACCGATCCGACCAAAGTGACCGAGGCGATCGAGACCTTTTTTGCGACGCCACTTTTGGCCAGCGTCGATGAGATCACCGCCGAAGACTTGCACATTCGGCTTGTTGACACGCGGCTTGGCCGGGTTTGGGAAGTGTCGCAAGGCCGGTTTCGGTTGCGCCAGACCAATGAAGATATCTCGCTGACGCTAGGTTTTGATGTGGGGGAACGCGACCGCTTGCCCGCACAGGTGGCGCTGACGGCCTCGACCTCGAAATTCTCGCCGCGCGCCGCTTTTGGCGCGGCGGTGACTGAGGTGCCTGCCGCTGATCTTGCGGTGCAATCGCCCGCTTTGGCGGTGCTGGGTCTGTTGGATGCGCCGATTTCGGGCACGATCCAATCGGGCATCACCGAGACGGGCGAGTTGGAGCGGCTTGACGCGACCTTGCGCATTGGCGCGGGTGCGCTGCGCCCGGTCGAGGGAGCGCAACCCGTCGCTTTTGACAGTGCCGATCTGCGGCTGCGCTATGATCCCGCGGCGCAGCGGGTGCAGATTGACCGGCTTGATCTGCAAAGCCGGGCTTTGCGGCTTGGGGCCTCGGGGCAGGTGCTTTTGCGGGATGTGGTGAATGGCTTGCCGGGCGCGGCGCTTGCGCAGGTGGCGCTGCATGACATTGCCGCCGACCCTGAGGGGCTGTTTGAAAAGCCCGCGCTGATTTCCGAGGGCGCGCTTGATCTGCGGTTACAGCTTGATCCGTTCCGCATTGACGTGGGGCAGGTGCAGCTGGTGGAGGGTGCGCGCCGGGTTGCGGGCCGTGGCAAGGTCGCGGCGGGGCCGGAGGGGTGGAGCGTCGCCTTTGATGCCGAAGTGGGCGAGATCGCCTCGGATGATCTTTTGGCGCTTTGGCCGAAGGCGCTGGTGCCGCCGACGCGTGATTGGATCGAGAAGAACGTTACCACCGGGCAGCTGCGCAATGTGCGCGCGGCGGTGCGCTTGCAGCCGCAAGCTGAGCCACGGCTGGAACTGGGCTATGAATTCCGCGGCGCCGAGGTGAAGGTGCTCAACACTCTGCCGCCGGTGCGCGAGGGGCGCGGCTTTGCGGGCATCACAGAAAACCAGCATACCTTGATGGTGGAAGAGGGGCGGCTAGAGGCGCCCCAAGGCGGCGGCATCGAAGTGGCGGATTCGGTGATGACAGTGCCGGACATTCGCCAAATTCCTGCGGCGGCCGATGTGCGGCTGGTTACCCGCTCGCCGATCCCGGCGGCGCTGTCGCTTTTGGATGAGGAACCGTTCCGCTTCCTCTCCAAAGCTGGGCGCGACACCGATATTGCCGAGGGTTGGGCCGAGGCGCGCACTGATCTGCATTTCCTTTTGGAAAAGAAGATCTTGGCCGAAGATGTTGAGTTTAACGTCATAGCGCGGCTCACCGATGTGCGCTCCACCACCTTGGTTCCCGGCCATGAGATCACCGCGCCGCTTTTTAAGTTGGTGGCGGATCGGGCGGGGATGACGGTTTCGGGCGCGGGGCATTTTGACGTGGTGCCGTTTCAAGGCCGTTGGACACAGCGCTTCGGGCCGGAACATCGCGGCACGTCGCGCGTGGATGGCTTTGTAGAGGTGACACCCGAAGCGCTTGACCATCTGAAGATCGGCCTACCCGAGGGCGCGGTGAAGGGCGAAGGCTGGGGGCATTTGGACATTGCTTTCGCCAAAGACGAAGCGCCGCGCTACAGATTCAAGACCGACCTCAAGGGGCTGCGGCTCTCGATCCCCGAGATCGGCTGGTCAAAAGCGGCCGCGACCGAGGGTCAGTTAGAACTGACTGGCAGTTTGGGCAAAGTGGCGACGGTGGATCGGCTCGTGGCGTCCGCCCCTGGGCTTGCGACGACGGGGAAGGTGGTGCTGACCGCCACTGGGTTTGAGCGCGCGATTTATGACAGTCTCAAGATCGGTCGCTGGTTTGAGGGCGCGGCGGAACTTGTCGCGCGTGGCGCGGGTCGGGCGCCCGATGTGGTGGTGAAATCGGGGCGGTTGGATTTGCGCGCGCTGCCCAATGGTTCGGGCGGTTCGGGCGGCAAAGGCGGCGGGAAGATCACCGCGCAACTTGACCGGGTGACCGTGACCGATGGGATCGCGCTTACGGGCCTTGCGGGCAATTTTACCACGCGGGGCGGCTTTGCTGGCGATTTTACCGCGCGGGTGAATGGCGCGGCTGCGGTGCGCGGGGCGGTCATTCCGCAAGCGGGCCGCGCGGCGATCCGGCTCACGGCACAAGACGGTGGTGCGGTGCTGGATGCGGCGGGGATCTTTTCCAAAGCGCGCGGCGGGGCGATGGATCTGACGCTGCGCCCGGTTGGCGATAAAAGCTATGATGGCGCGTTGAAGATTGCCGATCTGAAGGTGCGCGATGCCCCGGTGCTGGCCTCGATGCTTTCTGCCGCTTCGGTGATTGGGCTGTTGGAGCAACTCAACGGCGACGGGATCACCTTTAATGAAGTGACCGGTGATTTCCGCATTGCGCCGAATGGTGTCACCGTGCGCGCGGGCGAGGCGCTTGGCGCCTCGATGGGGGTGACGATGACGGGCGTCTACTACCCCGAAACCAAAGCTTTCAACATGGAAGGGGTTGTCTCGCCCTTCTATATCGTCAATGCCATCGGCCAGATATTCGCACGCAAGGGCGAGGGGCTGTTTGGCTTTACCTATCGGCTGGGAGGCACCGCCGAGGCACCCAAGATTTCGATCAACCCGCTGTCGATCCTGACACCGGGGATGTTCCGCGAAATCTTCCGCCGCTCGCCGCCCCCCATTGTGACGGAATAACTTCGATGAAACTGGATGACTTCGATTTCGATCTGCCCGAAGGGTTGATCGCCACCCGGCCCGCGCGGCCGCGCACGGCTGCCAAGCTTTTGGTGGCCGAGGGAGAGGGCATCCGCGATCTGACTGTGGCCGATCTGCCCGATCTTTTGGGGCCGGGTGATCGGCTGGTGCTCAACAACACCAAGGTGATCCCGGCGCGGCTGACGGGGAGCCGTGCGCGCGACACGGGGCAGGGCACCGTTGTCGCGAAGATCGAGGTCACACTGCTCGAACCCGCGCCGGGAGGGGCTTGGAGCGCGCTTGCGAAACCCTTGCGCAAGGTGAAAGAGGGCGAAGAGATCACCTTTTCGGATCGGCTTTCGGCCAAGGTTTTGACGATTGCGGAAGGGCAGATGCAGATCGCCTTCAATTGCACCGGGGCCGATTTTGACGCCGCGCTGGCCGAGGCGGGGGCGATGCCCTTGCCACCCTATATCGCCGCTTTGCGCGCGCCCGACGAGGACGACAAGAGCGATTATCAAACCGTCTTCGCGCGCCATTCGGGGGCGGTGGCCGCGCCCACGGCAAGCCTGCACTTCACCCCGGAACTGCTTGAAACGCTTCGTCAAAAGGGTGTCTCGTTCACCGAGGTGACGCTTCACGTCGGCGCGGGGACGTTTTTGCCGGTGAAGGTGGAAGATGTCACCACCCACAAGATGCATGCCGAATGGGGTGAGGTCTCAGCGCAAGCGGCGGCAGAGATCAACGCGACCAAAGCGGCCGGGGGGCGCGTGATCCCGGTGGGGACAACTGCGCTGCGGCTGATTGAAAGTGCCGCCGTGGCCGAGGGCGAGATTGCGCCCTTTTGCGACACGACCGAGATTTTCATCTATCCGGGCTATCGCTTCCGCATTGCCGATGCGCTGATGACCAATTTTCACCTGCCCAAATCCACCCTTTTGATGCTGGTTTCCGCGCTGATGGGGCAGGAACGTATTCGTGAAATTTACGCTCATGCGGTTGCAAAGGGCTATCGGTTCTTTTCTTATGGGGATGCGTCCCTTCTGCTGCCAAAAGCCCGCAACGGGGGGTGACGCTTGTCGCCCCGCGCCCTATCCTGAGCGCAGTCCCTTCTTTTCCGGATAGGTTTGACCAATGCTGACCGTTTTGCGCACCACTTGGCCTTTGCTCTTGGGCATCATGCTGCTGATGGTGGGCAACGGGATGCAGGGCACGCTGCTGGGGATCCGGGGCGCGATTGAGCAAATCGGCACCTATCAGATGTCGATCGTCATGTCGGCCTATTTTGCGGGCTTCTTGCTCGGTTCGCAATTGACCCCGCTGATGATCCGGCGCGTGGGCCATGTGCGGGTCTTTGCGGCGCTCGGCTCGCTGATCTCTGCGCTGCTGATCCTTTATGCGGCCTATCCGAACTGGATCGCTTGGGCCTTGATGCGGGTGCTGATTGGCTTTTGCTTTTCGGGCGTTTATATCACCGCCGAAAGCTGGCTTAACGCCTCCACCGCAAACGAGCAGCGCGGCCAAGCGCTTTCGGCCTATATGATCGTGCAGATGGTCGGCATCATCTCCGGCCAAGCTCTGATGAACGTCGCTGACCCGGCGGGCTATCTGCTTTTCGTCATTCCCTCGGTGCTGGTGTCGCTGGCCTTTACGCCGATTTTGCTTTCGGCCAGCCCCGCGCCGGCCTTTGCCGAGGTGCGACGGCTTACCCTACGTGACCTTTACAAAATCTCGCCTTTGGGGGTGGTCGGCATTTTCTTGATGGGCGGCACCTTTGCGGCTTTGTTCTCGATGGTCTCGGTCTGGGGCACGCAGGTGGGGCTGTCGGTCACGCAAATCTCGATGTTTGTCGCGGCGATCTATTTTGGCGGGCTTGTGGCGCAATATCCGATTGGCTGGGCCTCTGACCGCATGGATCGGCGTCAGTTGATCTTGCAAGTTGCCGTTGTGGGGGCGTTCGCAATGCTGGCGGCCTTTTTGCTGGCGCCGGGGTTTTGGACCCTGCTCGCCCTTTTCGCGGTGATCGGCGGCGTTGCGAACCCGCTTTACGCGCTGCTTCTGGCTTATACGAACGACTATCTTGAAGCGTCAGATATGGCAGCGGCCTCGGCGGGGCTTTTGTTTGTGAACGGGGTCGGGGCGATCACGGGCCCGCCCGTGACCGGTTGGCTGATGGAAAGCCTTGGTCCGGAAGGTTTTTTCCTTTACGTCGGGCTGTTGATGGCGGGCATCGCGCTTTACGCGCTGTGGCGGATTGTGCGTGCGCCCGACCGTCAGGGGGAATTCACCTCGGCCTATGCGGTCGTTTCGCCCGGTGCGACGGCCTTCGCGGTTGAGGCCGTTTTGGAGGCGGGCACTGACAGCGAGGAGCCGGCGAGCGAATCCACCCCAGAGGGCGAGGCCGCGCCTTTGGATGAGCACGCCCCCCCAAAGATGCCGCAACGGCACCCATAGACCCGGGGTCGGAAAACGATCAGGAAGGTTCGGAAAAATAGCCGCGGAACTTTCTGCCTTTGCACAAAGTTTACACAGCATTTGAATTTTCTTGTCACAGCGCGCCGGGAATCCCCCGCAAGACTTGCGCTTTGACTTAACTCGGGCAGGCTGAAGCTGTGCTCAACCCAAAATGGGGGTCCACCTATGGAAGCGATCAAGGATCTGATCGCGTTCTGGCACGACGATGTGGGTGCAGAACGCTGGTACAACTCGACGCCGGAACTGGATGAAGAGATTTTGTCGCGCTACTCGGCTTTGTGGCAAAAGGCGCAAGCTGGAGGATGTGATGATTGGGCGGAAACGCCCGTGGGCGCTTTGGCGCTGGTGATTTTGTTCGATCAACTGCCGCGCAACATGTTCCGCGGCTCGCGCCAAGCCTTTGCGACCGATGCCCAAGCGCTCAAAGTGGCGACGATGGCGGTGGAGAAGGGCTTCGACATGCAGATCGAAGACCCGCTGCGGCAGTTCTTCTATGTGCCCTTCATGCATTCGGAAAAAATCGCCGATCAGGAAAAGGGCGTGCTTTTGGCCGAAGAGCGGATGCCCGACGAACACCTGCAGCATGCTAAGGCGCATCATGCGATCATCGCCCGCTTTGGCCGCTTTCCGTGGCGCAACGAATTGGTGGGCCGCTATTCCTCGGATGAAGAGGCCGCCTTCCTTTGGGCGGGGGGCTATGAGCGGATGCTGGCCTCGGTTGGCGGGCGCTAAGACCCGGTTTTGATCACAAGCGCGCGCCTTTGGGCGCGCGTTTTGCTTTTTGACCTGCGACTTCTTGAAGCGGGCGGCAAAATAGTTTAATGCCAAACCATCTGAGATGGAGGGTTGCATGGCCGCGAAAAGCTTCGACATGATTGTGATCGGTGCCGGTCCGGGCGGTTACGTGGCCGCGATCCGGGGTGCGCAGCTGGGGCTCAATGTGGCCGTGGTGGAGCGTGAGCACCTTGGCGGCATCTGCCTGAACTGGGGCTGTATCCCGACGAAAGCGCTGTTGCGCAGCGCCGAAGTGTTCCACCTGATGCACCGCGCCAAGGAATTTGGGCTCAGTGCCGACAAGATCGGCTTTGACCTTGCTGCCGTGGTGGCGCGTAGCCGCGCGGTTGCCAAGCAGCTTTCGGGCGGCATTGGCCATCTGATGAAGAAAAACAAAATCACCGTGCTGATGGGCGAGGCGAGCGTGCCGCGCAAAGGCGTGGTCTCGGTCAAGACCGACAAGGGCACCGAGGAAATCACCGCCAAGAACATCGTCCTTGCCACCGGGGCCCGCGCGCGGCAATTGCCGGGGCTGGAGGCCGATGGCGATCTGGTTTGGTCCTACAAACATGCGCTGGTCGCCAAACGGATGCCGAAGAAACTGCTCGTCATCGGCTCGGGCGCGATTGGCATTGAATTCGCCAGCTTCTTCAACACGCTCGGCGCCGATACCACGGTGGTGGAGGTGATGGACCGCGTGCTGCCGGTGGAAGATGCCGAAATCTCCGCCTTTGCGAAGAAGCAATTCGTCAAGCAAGGCATCAAGATCCTTGAAAAAACCACGGTCAAACAGCTTGATCGCGGCAACGGCAAAGTCACCGCGCATCTGGAAGATGCCAAGGGCGTGACCACGGCGGAATTTGACACGGTGATCTCGGCTGTGGGGATCGTCGGCAATGTCGAAGGGCTGGGGCTTGAGGCGCTTGGCGTGAAGATCGACCGCACCCATGTGGTGGTGGATGAATTCTGCCGCACGGGCGTGGACGGCCTTTACGCGATTGGCGATATCGCCGGTGCGCCGTGGTTGGCGCACAAAGCCAGCCATGAAGGCGTGATGGTGGCAGAACTGATCGCGGGCAAACATGCCCATCCGATCAAGTCGGGCTCGATTGCGGGCTGCACCTATTGCCACCCGCAGGTGGCGAGCGTTGGCATGACCGAAGCCAAGGCGAAAGAGTCGGGCTATGAGGTGAAGGTGGGCCGCTTCCCCTTCATCGGCAATGGCAAGGCGATCGCTTTGGGTGAGGCGGAGGGGATGGTGAAAACCGTCTTTGACGCGAAAACGGGCGAGCTTTTGGGCGCGCATATGGTGGGCGCGGAAGTGACCGAGATGATCCAAGGCTATGTGATCGGCCGCACTCTGGAGACCACCGAAGAAGATCTGATGAACACCGTCTTCCCGCATCCGACGCTGAGCGAAATGATGCATGAATCGGTGCTCGACGCCTACGGCCGCGCGCTGCACATGTAAGCCGCGAGGCCACGGGCCAAGAATTCCCCCCAGCGGGCGCGACCAAAGCGATGCACGAAAGTGGGCCAACATCGTGAGGGCGCGCGCCTGCCGGGGGGATGCATATAGCGGTTGCAGCTGACCGTGCGCGCCACCGTCTCTGGCGCCACTCGCCACCCCGCTGCCGGGTGTGCACGGGTCAGGATAGAAATTCCATTATCTGCATGTGTTTCCAGCGTTTTTTTGCTGAATGCGCCTGTCAGCATCTTTTGTGAAAGCTTTGTTTACCTCTGGTTGTGTACCGATTGGTGCAGAAGTACGCTATGGGTGTAGAAAGCATGTTAGAGCGATTAACGAGGCATAATAGCTTTTTTGATTTTGTAGGAGTTCGGAAGGCAGATCGCCGAGAAAACAGAAAGATGCGAGAGGCATGTTTGACATGCCGATCAGGTCTTTATAGCGGTGTCGAAATTTTAACACCTAAGGGGGAGGTCGCCGTTGAATTTTTACGCGTGGGCGATTTTGTAAAAACCTTTGATCATGGCTTTCAGCGAATAACGCGGATAAAGCAATACGCGCCCGCAAGCTTGAAGGTCGACTTGCCGGAGAAATTTTGGCCCGTGTGCCTACCGCAAGGTTTCTTTGACAATCGGCACGATGTACTGGTCGCGTCAGATCAATATGTGCAAATCGAATCCAGTGCGGCAGAGATCGCTTACGGCGACCCTCACGTCTCTATCCCTGCGCGGGCCGGGTTGATCTTTCCCGAAATCACGCAGGTTGCACCACCAGAAGACAAACAGTTGTTTCGTATCTTTTGCGAGCGTGATGAATTGCTCGAAACAGGCTATGGCTGGCAATATCTTGCGCGTGGTTCGATTTATTTGGGCAATAGCTTTATCTTCTGCGAAGAAGAAAATAACATGCCGCTTTCCTATACAAAAATGCCTTATCAAGATGCCGTTGATTTGGTGAAAGCAGATGTTGAAATAATGGGTGGGTTAGAGCCGTATCGCGAAGCCCTAACCAGATTATGCGTGGCGCATCATTGACGCCTAAATAATGGCGCCGCTTTTCCAAGTGCGCCGTGAGCTTATGCCCATCTCGCAATAAAAAAGGGGGCCGCGGCCCCCTTTCTTCCATCGCAGCTTAGCGCACCACTTGGCCGCCGCCGTGGTGCCAGTCGTTTAGCCCGCCGAGGTTGAAGACCTTGGTATAGCCCAGCGACACCAGCATCCGCCCCGCGCCTTGGCTGCGCGCACCAGAGGCGCAGTAAAGCACCACGGGTTTGTCGAGCGACAGCTCTTTCAGGCATTCGGGGCTCGACGGGTCGCATTTCATCGACAGCGACATCATCGGCACATGCAGCGCGCCCTTGGCTTTGCCGGTGGCGCGAAGCTCCATCCCGTCGCGCACATCAAGCAAAACCGCTTCGCCTTTGGCAACCATTTGCACCGCGTCTTTCGGCGCGATCCGTTCGACGCGACCTTGCCCTTGGCCAGAAGGGCGCAGGAAGTTGAACATCTCGAATTCCTTCTTTTGCGGCGCCAAAGGGGAGGGGCGCCTGTCGGTTTCATGTGGCAGAACGTTGCGCGGTTTCAAGCGCTTTTGCCTCAGATATGCGAAGAAATGAATAATTGCCATGCTGCGCGGCAGCAACAAGCGGCAGGCCGCGCAAATCTTTGGCGCTTGGCGAAAAAGTTCTCCTTCTGTTCGCATTTTCGCATTGGAGACTCGCCCGCGACCCCCTATCTATTGTGGGCTTTGAACGGAGACGGGTATGGCCGAGCAAAAATTCATCGAGGTGCGGGGCGCGCGCGAGCACAACCTCAAGGGGGTCGATCTCGACATCCCGCGCGATGCGCTCACCGTCATCACCGGGCTGTCGGGCTCGGGCAAATCATCGCTCGCCTTCGATACGATCTATGCCGAGGGGCAGCGGCGCTACGTCGAAAGCCTGTCGGCCTATGCGCGGCAATTCCTTGATATGATGGGCAAACCCGATGTCGATCATATTTCGGGGCTGAGCCCCGCAATCTCGATTGAGCAAAAGACCACGTCAAAAAACCCGCGCTCCACCGTGGGCACGGTGACCGAGATTTATGACTATCTGCGGCTGTTGTTTGCCCGCGCGGGCACGCCCTACAGCCCCGCGACGGGGCTGCCGATTCAGGCGATGCAGGTGCAAGACATGGTCGATCGCGTGATGGCGATGGAGGAGGGCG
This sequence comes from Rhodobacter aestuarii, assembly GCF_900156655.1. Lineage (GTDB taxonomy): Bacteria > Pseudomonadota > Alphaproteobacteria > Rhodobacterales > Rhodobacteraceae > Rhodobacter > Rhodobacter aestuarii. The sequence goes on from NZ_FTOG01000001.1 coordinate 462,510, forward strand.
CGCGGGGCTATTTGCTGGCCCCCGTCATCCGCGACCGCAAGGGCGAGTATCGCAAAGAGTTTGCCGAATGGCGCAAGGTGGGCTTTCAACGGGTGAAGGTGAACGGGGCCTTTTACGACCTTGAAGAACCGCCGACCTTGGACAAAAAATTCCGCCACAATATTGATGTGGTGGTGGATCGGATCGTGGTCCGCGAAGGGTTGGAAACGCGGCTGGCCGACAGTTTCCGCACTGCGCTTGATCTGGCCGATGGGATCGCGCTTTGGGAAGAGGCGCTCTCGAATGATTCAATTGAAGCGGGGCAAGAGCCTGCGCGGGTGACGTTTAGCGAGAAATTCGCCTGCCCGGTCTCTGGTTTCACGATTCCGGAAATTGAGCCGCGTCTGTTTTCGTTCAACGCGCCTTTTGGCGCCTGCCCGGCTTGTGACGGGTTGGGGGTTGAGCTTTTCTTTGATGAACGGCTCGTGGTGCCCGACACTACACTAACGCTGATGGCGGGGGCGCTTGCGCCTTGGGCGAAGTCGAAAAGCCCTTACTTCACGCAAACGATTGACGCGCTCGCCAAGCACTATGGGTTTGATAAGCGCAAACCGTGGAAAGACCTCAAGCCCGAGGTGCAGCGCCTGTTCCTCTATGGCTCGGGCGAGGAGCAGATCAAATTCCGCTTTGACGAGGCCGGGCGGGTCTATGAGGTCAGCCGGACCTTTGAGGGCATCATCCCCAATATGGAACGCCGCTACCGCGAGACGGACAGCGCTTGGTCGCGCGAAGAGATGGAGCGCTATCAAAACAACCGCTCTTGCGGGGCCTGCCACGGCTATCGGCTGAAGCCCGAGGCTTTGGCAGTGAAAATCGCCGGGTTGCACATTGGCCAATTGGTCGAAATGTCGATCCGCGAGGCGCATGACTGGATTGGCACCGTGCCAGAAACGCTCGGCACGCAGCACAATGAAATCGCCCGCCCGATCTTGAAAGAAATCCGCGAGCGGTTGGGGTTCTTGGTCAATGTGGGCCTTGATTACCTGACGCTTTCGCGCGCGGCGGGCACGTTGTCGGGCGGCGAAAGCCAGCGGATCCGGCTGGCCAGCCAGATCGGCTCTGGTCTTACGGGGGTGCTTTACGTGCTCGATGAACCTTCGATCGGGCTGCACCAGCGCGACAATGACCGGCTGCTTGGCACGCTGAAAAACCTGCGCGATCAGGGTAATACGGTGCTGGTGGTGGAGCATGATGAAGATGCGATCCGGCATGCGGATTACGTTTTTGACATTGGCCCCGGCGCGGGCGTGCATGGCGGCCAAGTGGTCGCGCGCGGCACACCTGCCGAGATTGCGGCGGACCCGGCGAGCCTAACGGGGCAATATCTCTCTGGCACCCGCGCGATTGAAGTGCCGCCCAAACGCCGTAAGGGGAATGGCAAGAAGCTCAAGGTCTCAAAGGCGTGCGGCAACAACCTCAAAGATGTGACGGTGGACTTCCCGCTGGGGAAATTTGTCTGCGTCACGGGTGTTTCGGGCGGGGGCAAATCCACCCTGACGATTGAAACGCTTTATAAAAATGCAGCGATGCGATTGAATGGCGCGCGCGAAACCCCCGCGCCTTGTGAAAGCATTCGCGGCTTTGAACACCTTGATAAGGTGATCGATATCGACCAACGCCCGATTGGGCGCACGCCACGGTCGAACCCCGCCACCTATACCGGGGCCTTCACCCCGATCCGCGATTGGTTCGCGGGGCTCCCCGAGGCGCAGGCGCGCGGCTACAAGCCGGGGCGGTTTTCCTTCAACGTCAAAGGTGGGCGCTGCGAGGCCTGCCAAGGCGATGGCGTGATCAAGATCGAGATGCACTTCCTTCCCGATGTCTATGTCGAATGCGAAACCTGTAAGGGCCACCGCTACAACCGCGAGACGTTGGAAATTCAGTTCAAGGGCAAGTCGATTGCCGATGTGCTGGATATGACGGTGGAAGATGCGCAGGAGTTCTTTAAAGCCGTGCCCGCGATCCGCGAAAAGATGGATGCGTTGGTTGAGGTCGGGCTTGGCTATATCAAGGTTGGCCAGCAGGCGACCACGCTTTCGGGCGGGGAAGCGCAGCGGGTGAAACTGTCTAAAGAACTCAGCCGCCGCGCGACGGGCCGCACGCTTTATATCTTGGATGAGCCCACCACGGGGCTGCATTTCGAAGATGTCCGGAAACTTCTGGAAGTTCTGCATTCTCTGGTCGAGCAGGGCAATACGGTGGTGGTGATCGAACACAATCTCGATGTGATCAAAACTGCCGATTGGATCATCGACATTGGGCCAGAGGGTGGCGATGGCGGCGGGCGTATTGTGGCCGAGGGCACACCCGAACAAGTGGCCACGGTGCCCGAAAGCCATACCGGGCGCTATCTTGCGCCAATGTTGGGCTTGCCGGTCGCGGCGGAATAAGGGCAGGGGGGGGCGCTGCCCCCTCTTTTCCTGCGGAAAATTCATCCCCGGGATATTTAAACAAAGTCGAAGGGCAAAGCGTTTCGCTTCAACGTCGCGCCGCGCCAGAAAGGGCAGCGCTGCGCGTTTAGCGGCGGCGCATACGGCCCAGCACCTCGATCACCTTGCCGGTCTCGGCAGAGACTTTGTAGATGATCCGGTGGTGTTCATAATAGCGCCAAGGGCCATCCACCGGGGGCAGATTGTAGCGCCGCAGATCCATCAGCATGGATTGTTCATAGACCGGGAAATCATCGCCCACCGCATAGTCCGGCGCGCGCGCGTTTTCGAGTTTCCAGCGGTGGCCGTATTTGCAAAACCGATCCCCCGTTGCGTCCAAAATCCGACATTCGGAGGGCTGCTCGGCCTGCGGCACTTGGGGGCCAATCGGTGCCACGCTTTCGGCGCGCGCGGGGAGCGCTGCGCAAAGGGCAACTAGCAAAAGGGCAGGGCGGAAGCACATGGGCACAGTGTAAAACCGCCCCCGCCAAATGAAAACCCGCCGAAGGCGCGGGGGGCCGTCGGCGGGTTTGCCCCGTAGCAGAAAATCGGTGGCTCTGGCCAGCCACCGATGCGCGGGGTTAGCTCTTGCCAGGTTAGCTCTTGCAGGTGTTGATGCCCACGATCGTGTAAAGCGGGCAGGAGCCAGCCAGACCGGTGATCAGCGGCACGACGCCGATCAGCCAGAACCACGAGGCTTCGGGCATCAGGAAATAGGCGGCCAGCATGGCGGCGCCGAGAACGATGCGGGCGATTTTATCCATCCCGCCGACGTTGTTCTTGAACATATGCACTCCCTCCAATCGGCCCGCGACAGCGCGGGTTTGTGGTAAAGGAGATAGCACGCGGGCGCTTTAGCGTCGGTGACGTGATCACCAAGGCCGATCACAGGGACGCGAGCGGATGTTTCAGGCGCCCCCCGGTCACGCTCCCTCAGTCACGCGCCTTCAGTCACCGCATCAAGGCGTTTGAGCGCGGCAGCGTCGCATATCTCAACGAGCCCGCGTTCGGTGCGCACCCAACCGCGCCGGGCAAAAGCATCCAAGCGGCGCGAAACCACCTCGCGCGCCGAGCCGATTTGCGCGGCAATCTCGGCATGCGTTGCGGCGACGCGGCTATTTTCCGCCCGCGCCAAAAGCCAGCTGGCCAAGCGGCTTTCCACCGATTGGAACGAGACCCGCTCCATCAGCCGGATCACCTCTTCCATCCGCACCGCCATCGACGAAAACACAAGCGCGCGGAACGAGGGGCTGTCTTCCATTAACCGCAAAAAGGTCGGGCGGGGCACGAGCACGATGCGCGAGGGCGTGGTGGCAATGGCCTCGCCGGTGTAATCTGCCTCCCCCAAAAGGCCGAGTGTGGTTTGCACGCAGGTTTGGCCGGGCTCGACCGCGTAAAGCATCAACTCGCGCCCATTGGCGCCGGTCAAAAACACCTCGACCCGGCCTTGCAGCACCAAAACAAAGCCCTGAACCGCATCGCCGGGGCGAAACAGAACGGCGCCCTTGGGCACATCCATCGGGTTTAGATCTTGCAGCAATGCCCGCTCAGGGGCACCGAGTCGGGCAAGGGCGGGGGAGGTCTCAATCCAGTGCGTCATGATTTGGATTTAGGCGTGCGGGGGCACGAGTTACAAGCCCCCGCAGTGGGTTTTGCCGTCGCGTCGGCTTAGTTGTTCAAAAGCGCCGTCAGCAGCCCTAGCACCGCCATGGTATTGAGCGTCTCGGAATCGATCAGCACCACGCGATTGTCGACCACCCGGTATTCCTGCCCATGGGGGGGCGGCGGCAGGCGGCGCAATTGCGCGCTGCTCGGCGCATGGCCGGGCGCTTGTTTGGCGGCTTGCGGGGCTTGTTTCTTAGCATGGCCGGGGGGCGTGTTGTGGCCGGGGGCAGCACAGCGTGCGCCGGGGGCGCTACAGTCTTGCGGCGGATTTGCCATCGCGGCGGGGGCAAAGCTTGCAATGGCAATGGCGAGGGCAGCAAGCGTCAGGGGGGTCTGTTTCATGGGTTCGATCTCCTTGGTCTGAAGATCAAACGCGCGAGCCGGGCAAATCAGTCGCCCCGCTCGCAGTTTTGTGAGGAAAATCCGCCTATTCGCGGCTGCGGTTTTCAAAGCGCGGCAGCATGGCCGAGAAATCCATCCCCTTGCCGCCCTCTTCTTCGACAAAGCGCGCATAAAGCGCCGCCGCCTGTTGGCCCATCGGCGTATCGGCATCGACCGCTTCTGCGGCCTGCTGGCTCAGTCGCAGGTCTTTGAGCATGAGTTCCGCCGCGAAGCCGGGTTTATAGCCATTGTCGGCGGGGCTTTTCGGGCCAACGCCGGGGGCCGGGCAATAGGCATTCATTGTCCAAGAATAGCCCGAGGAGGTGGAGACCACATCGAACATCTTGGCCCGATCAAGGCCCAGCTTATCGGCCAAGGCAAAGGCTTCGCAGGTCGCGATCATCGTCACGCCCAAGATCATATTGTTGCAAATCTTCGCCGCTTGGCCCGCGCCGGGGGCGCCGCAATGCACAGCCTTTTGCCCCATGATCGCAAAGAGCGGCTCAACCGTGGCAAAGGCTTCTGCCGTGCCGCCGACCATGAAGGTGAGCGTGCCAGCGGTGGCGCCGCCAACCCCACCAGAGACCGGCGCATCCAAAGCGCCAAGCCCGGCTTTTGCGGCTTGTTCGGCGACCGCGCGCGCGCTTTCGACATCCACGGTTGAGCAATCACATAGCACAGCCCCGGGCACCATCGCCGGGATCACCTCTGCCGCCACCGCGCGCAAAATCGCGCCATTGGGCAGCATGGTGATCACCACCTCCGCCCCGGTGGCCGCTTCGCCTGCCGTGGCCGCTTTGGTCACGCCCGCCGGGCAGGGGGCGGCAAGGTCAAACCCCACCACCTCATGGCCCGCCTGCACAAGGTTCGCCGCCATCGGCGCGCCCATATTGCCAAGCCCGATAAATCCGATCTTCATCTGTCCTCCCCCAAATATCAGACGCCTCTCCTCAAGCGTCGAAGTCGATCTCCCACTCCCGCGGCAGAGGGGCCAGGAGTTTCGTCACCAGCGCTTCGGGCAAGGTGTCGAGGCTGTAGGCCCATTGCGGGTTGCGGTCTTTGTCGATGATCTGCGCGCGCACACCTTCCAAAAAGTCGCTGTGCTCCACTGCGCGTAAGGTGAAACGAAACTCGTTTGACAGCGCCTCGCGGATATTGGGCACGGCGCGAGTCATGCGCACCAGTCGCAGCGTGCATTCTTCACTGAGCGCAGAGTTGCGGCGCAAAGTGGCCAGCGTCTCGGCGGCGAATTTCGTGGGCAGGTTTTCGAGCTTTGCCACGATCGTCGCAATATCCTTACCGCCAAAGATCGTTTCAATCTCGGGGCGGCGATCCGCCAGAAAGCCTTTGTACTCGGGCTGGAAGCCGCGCGGGATCACCGAAGCCTCGCCGCTTTCGGCCAGTTGCGCAATCACCTCGGGCCAGCGCGCTTCGGGCAGGTAGATATCGGCAAAGCCCGCATAAAGCGCATCCGCCGCGCCAATCCGGTTGCCGGTGGTGCCCAGATATTCCCCGACCCGCCCCGGTGCACGCGCCAAAATCAGCGTGCCGCCGACATCGGGAATAAGCCCGATCCCGGTTTCGGGCATGGCGATTTGCGTGCTTTCGCCGACCACGCGGTGGCTTGCATGGCCGCCCACGCCCACGCCGCCGCCCATCACGAAGCCCTGCATAAAGGCGATGATGGGTTTCGGGTATTCAGCGATTTTTGCGTTCATCCGATATTCGGCGCGCCAAAACTCGGCCCCGACCTGCGGATAGCCCGCGCGCCCGGCTTTATAAACGGCGGCAATATCGCCGCCTGCGCAAAAGGCCCGGTCGCCCTCGGCATCAATGATCACAAGCTTGACTTCCGGATCATCGCGCCAAGCGTCGAGCGCCTGCTCAATCGTGAAAGCCATGCTTTCATCAAGGGCATTGAGCGCCTTGGGCCGGTTGAAGGTCAGCCGCCCCGCGCGGCCTTCCTTGCGAGCGATCATCCAGTCTTCTTGCATCAGCCGCGCTCCGCCAGCAGGCTGCGGCTAATGATCAGCCGCATGATTTCATTGGTGCCTTCCAAGATCTGATGCACACGCAAATCGCGCACGATCTTTTCGATCCCGTAATCGGCAAGGTAGCCATAGCCACCATGCAATTGCAGGCATTGATTGGCCACCTCAAAAGCGGCGTCGGTGACGTAAAGCTTTGCCATCGCACAGAATTTCGTGGCGTCTGGGGTGCGATTGTCCAATTTCCAAGCGGCTTGGCGCAAGAAGATGCGCGCCGATTGCAGCTTCACTTCCATCTCGGCGAGCCGAAATTGCAGCGCTTGGAATTGGTCAAGCGATTGGCCAAAGGCTTTGCGCTCACCCATGTAGGAAAGCGTGGCCTCAAGCGCCGCCTGCGCGCCGCCCAAAGCACAAGCGGCAATGTTAAGCCGCCCGCCATCAAGCCCCGCCATCGCGTAGCTGAACCCTTTGCCAAGTTCGCCCAGAAGGTTCTCCGCCCCGATCACGCAATCATCAAATTGCACCTGCGCGGTGGGTTGCGCGCGCCAGCCCATCTTATGTTCTTGCGCACCAAAGCTCAGCCCTGGTGTGCCGGCTTCGACGATGACGGTGGAAATCCCTTTTGGCCCCGCGTCTCCGGTGCGCACCATGGTGATATAGGCATCCGAATAGCCGCCGCCCGAGATGAACGCCTTGGTGCCATTGAGCGTGAACTGCCCCGGCGTTTCCTCGGCGCGGGTGCGCAGCGCGGCCGCATCGGAGCCAGAGCCGGGCTCGGTCAGGCAATAGGAAAAGACGCTTTCCATCGAACAAAGCTTCGGCAGATAGCGCGCTTTCAAATCCGGTGCGCCGAATTTGTCGATCATGCCGCCGCACATGTTGTGAATGGACAAGAAGGCCGAAACGGCGGGGCAGGCCATCGCCAAAGCCTCAAAAACGAGCGTCGCATCCAAGCGGCTCAGCCCCGATCCGCCATACTCTTCGGAAACATAAATCCCGCCCAAGCCGAGCGCTGCCACTTTGGGCCACAAATCGCGCGGGATCGTGCCAGCCTCTTCCCAAGCCCGCGCATGGGGCGCGATTTCATCTTGGCCAAAGGCATAGGCCATATCGAAAATGGCCTGTTGCTCCTCACTGAGCGCGAAATCCATGCCTTCCTCCCCAAAGCCTGAATTGAACACCTGTTTATTTTGGAAACCTTGCACCAGTGTTGCAAGGGGCGGGGGCGGGGCGCTGCCCCTCTTGGCCTGCGGCCAATTCACCCCGGGATATTTTGAGCAAGATGAAACAGCCCCCTTTCATCTTGCTGCAAATATCCCCGCCGGAGGCAGACCGCGCCAAAGGCGCGGCCCGCTTGCGGTGAGATCAGTCGAGCGCTTTGAAGTTCAGCGCGACACCGTCTTTGATACCCGAGAACCACCGCGCGGTGACGGTTTTGGTTTTCGTATAGAAGCGCAACGCATCGGGGCCATATTGGTTGAGATCGCCAAAGGCCGATTTCTTCCAGCCGCCGAACGTGTAGTAGGACAGCGGCACCGGGATCGGGAAGTTGATCCCCACCATGCCCACATTCACCCGTGCCGCAAAGTCGCGCGCCGTGTCGCCATCGGCGGTGAAGATCGCGGTGCCGTTGCCGTAATCATTGTCGATGATCAGCTTCAGAGCGTCTTCATAGCTGTCTTGGCGCACCACGCTCAAGACCGGGCCAAAGATCTCTTGTTTGTAGATCTCCATCTCCGGAGTGACTTTGTCAAAAAGGCTCGGGCCGGTGTAGAAGCCGCCTTCATAGCCTTGGATCGTCAGGCCACGGCCATCAATCACCAGCTCCGCGCCCGCTTCCACGCCCGAGGCGATCAGCCCTTCGATCCGCTCTTTCGCTTGCGCGGTGATCACCGGGCCAAAGTCCACATCATTGCCGCCGGTATAGGGGCCGACTTTGAGCTTTTCGATCTTCGGTACCAGCCGTTCGATCAGCGCTTCCGCCGTGCCTTTGCCAACCGGAACGGCGACCGAAATCGCCATGCAGCGCTCGCCCGCCGCGCCATAACCGGCACCGACCAGCGCATCCGCCGCTTTGTCCATATCGGCATCGGGCATGATGATCATATGGTTCTTGGCGCCGCCAAAGCATTGCGCGCGTTTGCCGTTCGAACAGGCACGGCCATAGATATATTGCGCGATCGGGGTCGAGCCGACAAAGCCCACCGCTTGGATCGTGTCATTGTCCAAAATCGCATCCACGGCTTCTTTGTCACCGTTCACGACTTGCAGCACGCCATCGGGCAAGCCCGCTTCTTGCGCGAGTTCTGCCAGCCGCAGCGCGGTCGAGGGGCAGCGCTCCGAGGGTTTGAGGATCATCGCATTGCCCGCCACCAGCGCGGGGCCCATTTTCCACAGCGGGATCATCGCCGGGAAGTTAAAGGGCGTGATGCCCGCAACAACGCCAAGCGGTTGGCGCATCGAATAAAGGTCGATGCCGGGGCCCGCATCGCCGGTGTATTCGCCCTTCATCAGCGCGGGCGCGCCCATGCAAACCTCGATCACCTCAAGGCCGCGCTGCACATCGCCGCGCCCGTCCAGCAGCACTTTACCGTGCTCCATCGAGACGAGTTCCGCCAGCTCATCCATATGCTGGTTGATCAGATCGCCAAATTTCATCATCACCCGCGCGCGGCGCTGCGGGTTGGTGGCGGCCCAGCCCGCTTGGGCTTTTTCTGCCGCGGCCACAGCGGCATCCAGTTCCGCTTTGGTGGCAAGCGCGAGTTTCGCGATCACTTCGCCCGTGGCCGGGTTCAGCACTTCCGCAAACCGCCCCGAGGTGCCGGGGACCATTTTGCCGTCAATCCAGTGTCCGATCTCTTTCATCTTTTCCTCCCTATAGTGCCTGCGCCGTCTGTGGCGTCTCGTGCGTTTGGGTGTTTGTGAGTGGGTTCCGGCGACACTCTAGCCTTGCGAAAATGCGCCATAAAGAGGAAGTCTGGCAAAAGCGTTTTGCAATAATGCAAAGGTGGGGCATGGATTGGGATGATTTGCGGGTGTTTTTGGCCGTGGTGCGGGCTGAAAGCCTTTCCGGCGCGGGGCGGGCGCTGAAATGCGATGCCGCGACCGTGGGGCGGCGTGTTGCACGGCTGGAGGAGGCTTTGGGCAATGCGCTTTTCGTTAAATCCCCGCAAGGCTATGCGCTGACAGAGGCGGGCGGGCGGCTCTTGCCCCATGCCGAAGCGGCGGAGGCCGCCTTTGCGGGTGCGGCCGAGGAACTTTCGGGCACCGGGCGGCAACTTACCGGGCAATTGCGCATCGGCGCGCCGGATGGCTGCGCGAATTACCTGTTGCCGCAGGTCTGCGCCGAGATTTGCGACAGCCATCCGGGGCTCGAGATTCAGATCGTCGCTTTGCCACGGGTCTTTAACCTCTCCAAACGCGAGGCGGATATGGCGATTGCCGTTTCACCGCCCACGGCGGGGCGCCTTACGGTGCAAAAGCTCGTTGATTATCAACTGCATCTGGCCGCGCATGAAAGCTACTTGGCCGCGCATCCACCGATCCTGTCGCGCGCCGATCTGCGCGCGCATCGGATCGTGGGCTATATTGCCGATATGATTTTCGACAAAGAACTCGACTATTTGGCCGAGACGCGGGCGGAGGGCGTGGGGCTCGCATCCAATTCCGTTTCGGTGCAAATGCAGATGCTGCGCGCGGGTGCGGGGCTCGGCATCGTGCATGATTTTGCGCTGCCCTTTACGCCGGGCGTGGTGCGGGTGCTGCCCGAGGAAATTGGGCTGAGCCGCGCGTTTTGGCTCATTCGCCATGCCGATGATCGCCGCTCGGAACGGCTTGAACGGCTTGCCGCCGCTTTGGGGCGCGGCATGCGGCGCGAGGTGGCGCGGCTTGAAACTTTGGCCGCTGTAGGGCAGGGGGTGGGCTCTCCCACCCGCGCGGTGGTCGCGCCGGGGCTTTGAGGGCTTAAGGGGTGTGACGCTGCGCTGCGCAGCGAGTGGGTTGCAAATCGGGTGCGAATGCTGTTGCGTGCGCTCACCCGTTCGTGAATGCGGCGCAGGAGGAGGGCACCCATGCGCATCGGTCTATATCCCGGCACCTTTGACCCGGTGACGCTTGGCCATACCGACATTATTCAGCGCGCGCTGGCGCTGGTGGATCGTTTGGTGATCGGCGTGGCGATCAACCGTGACAAAGGGCCTTTGTTCACGCTCGAAGAGCGTGTGGAAATGCTGCAAGCCGAATGCGCGGGCATCACCGCCAAATGCGGCGGCGAGATTGTGGTGCACCCGTTTGAGAATCTGTTGATTGATTGCGCCCATGATGTGGGGGCGAGTGTGATCATTCGCGGCCTGCGCGCTGTGGCGGATTTTGAATATGAATTCCAGATGGTTGGCATGAACCGCGCGCTGGATGACAGCGTTGAGACGGTGTTCATGATGGCCGATGCCCGGCGTCAGGCGATTGCCTCGAAGCTGGTGAAGGAAATCGCGCGCCTTGGCGGCGATGTGTCCAGATTCGTGCCGCCTGCGGTGGAAGAACGGCTCGTCGCGCGACTGCGGGGCTAAATCGGCCCTCTCCGTGGGGGGCTAAGGCCACGGCCGCTTTTATCTTGCGCGAAATATCCCGGGGGGGGCGGGGGCAGCGCCCCCGCTGGGTCGCTTCGGCAGCGCCGAAGCGAAACCCGCTTTTCTTACGCGACCCCTGCGTCAATCACATGGCGGGCAAGGGCAGCATAGGCCTCTGCTGCCGGGCTGTCGCCCGCTGCAATCGGCGTGCCTTCATCGCCGGCAATGCGCACTTCCAACGCTAAGGGGAGGGCGCCCATGAAGGGCAGGCCGAGCCGCGCGGCCTCGGCTTCCACGCCCCCATGCCCAAAGAGATGCGCCTCATGGCCGCAATTGGGGCAAACATAGGTGGACATGTTTTCAATCAGCCCAACCACCGGCACCTTCAGCTTGGCAAACATATCGAGCGCTTTCTTGGCATCCAAAAGCGCCACATCTTGCGGGGTCGACACGATCACCGCACCATCAAGCGTTGCTTTTTGGCACAGGCTCAATTGCACATCGCCGGTGCCCGGCGGCAGGTCGATCACGAGCACATCCAAATCGCCATAAGCATTCCAGCGCACTTGCCCCAAAAGCTGTTGCATCGCGCCCATCAGCATCGGGCCGCGCCAGATCACCGCCTCATCTTCGCGCAGCATCAGCCCCAAAGACATCAGCACCACGCCATGCGCCATCACCGGCAAGATCGTATCGCCGTTTTCGGAACCGGGGCGCTCGGTCGCGCCCATCATGCGCGGCTGGCTCGGCCCGTAGAGATCGGCATCCAAAAGCCCAACGCGGCGGCCCGCTTTCGCCAAAGCGACAGCAAGGTTCGCCGCCACGGTGGATTTGCCGACGCCGCCTTTGCCCGAGCCCACCGCCAAAATGTGGCGCACGCCGGGGACCGGGGCAGGGCCTGCCTGCGGGGTTGGGTGGCCTCCGATCTTCACGCCTGATTGCGGCTTCTTCGCCCCCATCCCCTTGGGCGGGCCTGCCGGGATCACCACGGAAAGGGAGCTGATCCCTTCAAGACTGCGCACCGCTTGTTCCAAAACCGGGCGGATCGCCACCAGTTCGGCCTCGGGCGCCCCCTCAAGCACGAACCGCACCACACCCGATTCGACCGCCAGCGCATGCACCAGGCCGCGGCTCACGGCATCTCCGCCTTCCAGCGGGGTATTGCGCAAACGTTCGAGCACTGATTCTTTCGTAAGAGCCATGAATTTCTCCTGTCGATTTGCGGGCGACTGTGGCGCTTTTGCCGCGCTTCGCAAGGGGGCAGACCCCCTCCACGCAAGATTCGCCTCTTTTTTGAACTGTTCCAAAGCGAATTAACGCAGTTTTGGGGCGGAAACAGGTCAGAATCCGTTATGCATTTTTCGCAAGGCGGCGTTGCACCCGTCCGCCGTTGTGCAGATGCAGCATTTCCCCCATGTTAGCCCCAACAGCGACGGCGCACCGCAGAGACATCTCGGTCAAGCAGGCGCAGAACAACATACACAGCGATAGCGAAAGAGACGACGAATGGCACTGGCGACCGACATCCGCACTTCCGACGCCGGGCTTTCCCAGGTGCTTGCGACCGTGCGCGAAGCGCTGGCCCGCCGCAAGGTTTATCGTCAGACGCTTTCGGAACTGCGCTCGCTTTCGGAGCGTGAACTGAACGATCTTGGCATGCACCGCTCGATGCTGACCCGCATCGCGCTGGAAGCGGCCTACGGCAAATAAGACTTCCTGAGGCCTCTCCTCCTCCCTGGCCTCGGAGATCGGCGACACCCTCTCTCCTCCTCCCTGAGGGTGTCGCCAAACCCATACCGGCCCTATCTGCCGGAAACCTATCAGGCCCCCTCCTCCTCCCTGGGGCTTGTAAAGAAGGCGGCGGCCTCTCTCCTCCTCCCTGAGGTCGCCGCTCCTTCAACCTGATACCGCGTCCTCTCCTCCTCCCTGGGCGCGGGATATGGTGCTGCTCACCTCCTCCCGAGCAGTACCGGACATACCAAGGCCTCTCTCCTCCTCCCTGAGGCCGCGGTTTTTAACGGCGGTGCCCCTCCTCCTCCCTGGGCGCCGCCGTTTTCCATTTTGGGGCTTTGGCCCCGTCTCCCGGCGACATTTCTGGCAAGATGAATGCAGCCCTTTGCACAGCCCGCTTGCGGGGGCGGGCGGTTGCAGGCAGGAAGGCCGAAAGAGGGATCGACCCATGCTGTCATACCAACACGCCTATCATGCGGGAAATCTGGCCGATGTGCACAAACATGCACTCTTGGCCGCGATGATCGACTACATGACCCGCAAAGACAAACCGCTGAGCTACCTAGAGACCCATTCGGGCCGGGGGCTTTATGCGCTCGATGGGGCGGAGGCCGCGAAAACCGGCGAGGCGGCGGCAGGGATCAGCCGCGCTTTGGCCGAGCGCTGGTTCGACGCCGATCACCCCTATCTACGCGCGCTCAAAACGGTGCGGGACGCGCAGGGCAAAACCGCCTATCCCGGCTCGCCGCTTTTGGCGGCCACGCTCTTGCGCCCGATCGACAGCATTCAACTGTGCGAACTGCATCCGCAGGAATTTGCCGCGCTGAAAGAGGCGATGGCCGAGCATGGCGGGATCTTTCACCAAAAGGATGGGCTGCAAATGGCGCTTGCCATGTGCCCGCCCACGCCGCGCCGGGGGCTCTTGTTGATTGACCCGTCTTGGGAGGTGAAGGCCGATTACGAAACCGTGCCAAAGCTGATGGGGCAGGTGGCGCGCAAATGGAATGTCGGTGTGATTGCGCTTTGGTATCCGGTGCTCGCCGCTCATGTGCCGGTGGCCGAGGCGCAGGCGCGCACGGTGCGTAACCTCAAAGCCGCGCATCCCGAAGGGCTGCTTTCAGAGGTGCGCTTCCCGCCCGCGCGCGCGGGGCACGGCATGGTGGGCTCGGGCATGTTCGTGCTGAACCCGCCTTGGGGGCTGCAAGACGAGGCCGCAAAACTCGCCAAGCTCTTTGCCAAGCTGAAATAGGGCGCCCCATAAGGAAAGGCGCCCCATAAAGAAAGGCGCGAGGGTTTCCCCCCGCGCCAGCCCTTGGGACGCACCCCATGGGACAATCGCTCGATCTTACATCGGCGCCGGTTTCGGCGTGGCCGAGGTGCGCACCGGCAGGGTCGGGTGCACGACTTCGGGTTGTTCGCCGGTCAGCGTGGTCAGGAAGGCGGTGATATCGTCGACCTGTTCATCGCTCAGTTCCGCACCAAGTTGCGAGTTCGCCATGATCGCCACGGCTTGCTTCAGATCCCAAACCTTGCCGGAGTGGAAATAAGGCGCGGTGAGCGCGATGTTGCGCAGCGGCGCGGCGCGGAAGACATATTCGTCATCCGCCGTTTCCGAAACCGCAAACCGGCCTTTGTCGCCTTCGGGCAGCACATCGGCGCCGGGTTTTTCAACCAAACCAAACGGATAGTAGCCGTTGCCGCCGAAGTTGATGCCATTGTGGCAGCTCGCGCAGCCGGTTTCAACAAACAGGCTCAGACCGTTTTTCTCTTGATCGGTCAGCGCGCCGTCTTGGCCCATCAGCCATTGGTCAAACTTCGAGTTCGGGGTTACAAGCGTGGCTTCAAACGCCTCGATCGCGAGCGCGAAATTGTCAAAGGTGATCGGGTCGGATTCGCCCGGGAAAGCGGCATCAAAGGCGCTGACATAGCCATCCATCGATTTCAGCGTCGCCACCACCTGCTCGGGGGTGTTGTTCATTTCCACGCCCGCTTGCACCGGGCCTTTGGCTTGCGCAGCAAGGTCAGGCGCGCGGCCATCCCAGAATTGGGCGATGTTGAAGACCGCGTTCAGCATGGTCGGCGCGTTGCGCGGACCCGCTTGCCAGCCGTGGCCAACAGAGGTTTCCAGCCCGTCAACCCCGCCGATCCCGACGTTGTGGCACGATTGGCACGAGAACAGGCCCGATTTCGACATGCGCGGATCGAAGAACAGCATCGCGCCCAGATCGACCTTATCGCGGGTGACGGCGTTGTTGTTTTCAAGCATCGGCGCTTGCATCGGGATCACTTCGAAGAGCCCTTTGGCCTCTTCGCGTAGCGCGGCATCATCCGCCAAAACGGGCGTGGCAAGGACCGTTGTCAGGGCCAGCCCGAGGGCGATTTTGCGTTTCATGGATGGTTCCTCCGTAGCAAAAGGTAGAATAAATCTAAGTTCACAGGGGCGTGAGAGAGTTGATCCAGATCAAGTTTGGAACGGTTCCAGGTGCGGCAGCCTGACGCAGGTTTTGGTTGACACTTCTACCTGAAAAAGGCCCATACTAACGCCCAAAATGGGGGCGCTGATGGCACTGGAAGACGCGAAAAAACAAGTAGATACGGCATTCACCCGCGCCGAGTTGCGCGGCCTTGCCTATGAAAACGCCTTTGCGGGCGCGCCGTCCTTCTTGCGCCGCCGTTACAGCAAGGATCTGGCTGGCGTCGATCTTGCTTTTACCGGTGTGCCCTTCGACCAAGCGGTGACGAACCGCCCCGGCACCCGCTTTGGCCCGCGCGCGATCCGCGAGGCGGCAACGCTGCAAGCTTTCGATGCGCCCTATGGCTGGGGCTATGATCCGCTTAGTGAAATGAGCATTGTCGATTACGGCGATCTGGCCTTTGACTATGCGCATACGGCGAGCTTTCCCGACCGGGTCACCACCCATATCGCCACCATCTTGGGCGCGGGTGTGGGGGTGATTACGCTTGGCGGGGACCATTTCATCACCCAGCCGATTTTGCGCGCGATGGCGGACCGCCACGGGCCAGTGGCGCTTATTCATTTTGACGCCCATTCCGACACTTGGGCCGATGACGACATGAGCCGGATCGACCACGGCACCTTCTTGTATAAGGCGCTCAAGCTTGGCTACGTTGCGCCCGAAACCACGGTTTCGGTGGGCATCCGCACCGACAACCCCGATACCTGCGGGGTGCATATTCTTGATGCGCCTTTCGTGCATCAAGCGGGCGTGGAAGAAACCGTTGCGCGGATCAAGGCGGTGGTGGGGGAGCGGCCCTGTTACATCAGCTTTGATATCGACTGCCTTGACCCCGCTTTCGCGCCCGGCACCGGCACCCCGGTCTGGGGTGGTTTGGCCAGTTGGCAGGCGGCGGCGCTTTTGCGCGGGCTGGCGGGCATCAATATGGTCGGCGGCGATGTGGTCGAGGTCTCGCCGCCCTATGACCCGACCGGCGTCACCGCGATTGCGGGCGCCCATGTCGCCACCGAACTCGTCGCGCTTTACGGATACACCCGCCGCAAAGGCTGAGCGCCAAGGCTGGGGCGGGTCACATCCGCGCAGGGGCGCTTGCAACGGGGCTGGGGTCTTGCAGCATGGCCCTGCGATGCCTACATCCAGCAAAAGCATTTGCGGCCGGGTCTCGGCCGCCACAGCGGGGACAGAATGCGCAGCGCCTTCCACTACTTCGGCTGGGCCTTCGGCTTCACGGCGATTGGTCTGTTGCTCTCTCTCTGGCTTGGGTTTGTCTACGAACATACGTTCTCGGGGGCGATGTCGTTCTTCTTTGTCGCCTGTGTGCTGGCGGTCTTGGAAATCTCGCTTTCCTTCGACAATGCGATCGTCAATGCCAACAAGCTCAGCCGCATGTCACCGCTTTGGCAGAGGCGGTTTTTGACATGGGGGATCATCATCGCGGTCTTTGGGATGCGGATTATCTTTCCGCTGATCATCGTCGTGGTGGCCGCCCATGTTGGCCCGCTTGAGGCGATACGGCTGGCCGCGACAGAGCCCCAAGAATACGCGAAGATCATAGACGAAGCCCATGTTTCCATTGCAGGATTTGGCGGCGCCTTTCTGATGATGGTTGCGCTGAGCTACTTTGTCGATGAGGGCAAAGAGGTGCATTGGTTTGCTGCGCTTGAGCGGCGGCTAAGCGCTTGCGCCTCGGTCCGGGGGCTGGAGTTGGGCTTTGTTCTGGCACTGGTTTTGGGCGTCACTGCCATTCAACCCGTGCATGAACAGGGCACCTTCTTGGTGGCCGCTTGCACCGGGTTGTTGACCTTCTTGGCGGTGGAGGGCTTGGGGCAGGTGCTCGACCGTGGGGCGTTGGCCTCTGATGTGGCGCGCGGCGGCATTGGCGCATTCCTCTACCTTGAGGTGCTCGATGCCTCCTTCAGCTTTGATGGCGTGATCGGGGCCTTTGCGCTGACGCAAAACCTCTTTCTGATTGCCATCGGCCTTGGCATTGGCGCGTTTTACGTCCGCTCCATGACGGTGATGCTGGTTGAACGCCATGCGCTGTCTGAGTTCCGGTTTTTGGAACATGGGGCGTTTTGGTCGATCTTGGTGCTCTCTGCTGCGATGTTCCTGCAAACACTGTTCCCGGTGCCGGAATGGGCCACGGGTTTGCTGGGCGTGCTCTTCATCGGGCTGAGCTTCATGTCATCGGTGCGTTGGAAACGCGCCAACCCGGAACCCTGCGAATAAGCAAAGCTGCGGTCCAAAGTGAAACGCCGCGCAGGGCACTGCGCGACGCTTCTTCTTTCCGTGGTGGTATGTCTTACGAGGCGGCGCGCAGCGCCAATTCGCTGGTGGCGCTGCCACTATTGCCAATTCGGAACACGCTCGCCTGTGCCGCCAACTGGCCCGCCTGATTGCTCAGCACGGCGACTGCGGCAGAGCTTTCTTCAAACATTGCCGCGTTTTGCTGGGTGACTTGATCAAGCTGGTTCACGGCGGAGTTGATCTCGGCCAAGCCGGTGGATTGTTCCACGGCAGAGCTGGCAATCGCGTGCACCAGCCCGTCGACCTCGCCCACAAGCACGTCAATCTCGCTCAGCGCTTGGCCAGATTCATTGACCAGTTCCACCCCTTGGCGCACCTGCCGCCCAGAGGTTTCAATCAGTTCGGCAATCTCGCGCGCTGCTTCAGAGGACCGCTGCGCGAGCGCCCGCACTTCCGAGGCCACAACCGCAAAGCCACGCCCGGTTTCGCCTGCCCGCGCGGCCTCAACACCGGCATTCAGCGCCAGCAGGTTGGTTTGGAAGGCGATGTCGTCAATCACGCTGGTGATGCGCGAAATCTGATCAGAGCTTTGCGCAATATCGCCCATCGCCGAGATTGTTTGGTCGACCACACGCCGCCCTTCGGTCGAACGGCTGCGCGCCTTACCCACAGCGCCCGCTGCATTGCGCGCGCCGGTGGCCGAGCTTTCCACCGAGGCCGAAAGCTCGTTCAGCGCTGCGGCGGTTTCTTCCAGCGAGGCGGCTTGCGTTTCGGTGCGCCGCCCAAGTTCCGCAGAGGCCCCCGACAGATGCGAGGTTTCAACCCGGATCGATTCAGCGCTGTCCAAGATTGCGCCGACAAGGTCCGAAAGCTGGCCCATCGCCTCGTTGAAATTGTTGCGCAAAGCCTCAAATTCGGGCGGCATCGCGCTGTGAAGCCGATGATCCAATTCGCCCGCACTCAGCGCCGCGACGCCTTTTTCAAAGGCGAAGATCGCGTTTTTCTGGGCGGTGATATTGGTGGCGAATTTGACCACTTTATAGGGGCGCCCTTCGGCATCTAAAATCGGGTTATAGCTCGCTTGAATCCAGACATCCTGGCCGGTTTTCGAAATTCGGCGGAATTCAGAAACCTGCGCCTTGCCTGCGCGCAACTCATCCCAAAAACGGTTGTAAGCGGGGCTTTCGCGCTCGCCGCTCGCTATGAAAACATCGTGTTTTTTGCCGTGCAATTCATCCAGCGTGTAGCCCATGACCGATAAGAAATTCTCGTTAGCAGTCAGGATATTGCCGTGCATATCGAATTCGATCACGGCTTGCGAACGTTGCAGCGCATTGATCTGGCCCGCGCGGTCGAGCGCGAGGCGGAAATCTTCGGTCACGTCTTGGGCAAATTTCACCACGCCCGAGACTTTGCCATCCAGCCCCTTGATCGGGTTATAACTGGCGCGCAAGAATACCTCGCGCCCGCCTTTGGCGACGCGGTGGAATGCGCCCGAGACAAATTCGCCGGTGCGCAACGTATCCCAAAACTGTTTGTAATCGGCTTTTTCCGCCGCGCCCGGCGGCATGAACATGCGGTGATGTTTGCCAATCAGTTCCTCGCGCGAATAGCCCATCGCCGCAAGGAAAGTGTCGTTCATCTCAACGATATTACCGTGCAGGTCGAATTCGATCACCGCTTGCGAGCGATCGAGCGCCGCCATCATCGATTCCCGATGTTTCCGCTCGCGGGTTTTGTCGCTGATATCAGAGGCGAAGTTGAACACCTCGACCACATTGCCCGCCGCATCGCGCACCGGAACGTAGGTGGATTCGAGCCAAACCATTTCGCCCGATTTGCGCACCCGCGTCACCGCCATATGCACCACTTCGCCCGCGCGCAGATCATCCCAAAACTGTCCCGTGCCCACGCTTTTGGCGTAGCTCGGCAGCATGATGATTGCGAGTGATTGGCCCACAAGCTCTTGTTCGGAATAGCCAATAATGTCGCAATAGCACCGGTTGGCACTGAGGATTTTGCCGGTGAGGTCAAAAGAAATCACAGCAAGGGCAGATTCGACCGCAAGGTTCAGCGCATTTTGACGTTGTTCTTGTGGCTTGGGCGGACGGCGAAGGAACATAGCGGCTCCGGACTGGGCAGGAATTCCGCGCCAGCATATGCTCCGCCGATTTATGGGGCGTTAATGTGGATCCGCCTTTTGCAAATAGGCCAATTCCTTAGCCTTTGCCCCAGCTTTGCATGACTTTGATGTAATTGGCGCGCTCATATCCCTCGGGGTCGTCCATCGCCCCATAGGCGAGTTTGCCGCGCAAATCGGCGGGAGTTTCAAGCCCGCGCGCATCAAGCCAATCTTCCACCCCCTTGAGCAGCACGCCGATATGTTCGGGCCCGTGGCGCAAAAGCGCGGAGGTGGTCATCACCACATCGGCCCCCGCCAGCAGATAGCGCACCACATCCTCGGCGCTTTCCACGCCCGTGGTGGCGGCAATCGAACCGCCGAAACGCCCCGCCAAAACGCCGATCCAACGCATCGGTAGCCGCATCTCGTAGCGGCGCGAAAGCTCCAGTTGCGGTTCAACAGTCAGCCGCACCGGGTCGATCTCGGGTTGATAGAAGCGGTTGAAAAGCACCACCCCTTTCGCCCCCGCGGCCACGATCCGTTTCGACATATGCGCGGGAGAAGAGAAATACGGCCCGATTTTCACCGAAACCGGGATCTGCACCGTCTCGCAAACCGCGCTCACCACATCGAGCGTGCGTTGTTCCACCTCCGCGCCCGACATATCCGGGTCGGTGGGCAGGAAATGCACGTTGAGTTCAATCGCGCCCGCGCCCGCTTCGGCAAATTCATAGGCCATATCGGTCCAGCCGGTATCGGTGGTGCCATTGAGCGAGGCAATCACCGGAATGGGCAGCGCGTTGGCCGCCTTTTCCACCACGCTGAGGTGGTTGGAGCTGTCAAAGGCAAAGGCCGATTGCGTCGGGAAATAGCTCAGCGCTTCGCCCGAACTTTCCGAGCCATGCTCGACCAGCTGATCAAGAATGCGCTGCTCATGCCAGATTTGTTCCTCAAAGACCGAGGGCAGCACCACCGCCCCCGCGCCGTGATCGGCCAAGATCTTGAGCACCTCAAGCTTGGCGTTTTGCGGGCTTGCCGAGGCCACAAGCGGGCTTGGCAGATCAAGGCCCAGATAGCGGGTTTTCATCTCCATCTCGGGTCTCCGTTACAGTTTGCCAGCCGCCCCAAGCGCCTGCGCCGGGCCGGGGCCGCCATCCATCGCGGCAAAATCTTCATAGCTGCGGTATTTCTCCAAGATCGCCTGCTGCGCCTCGTCCAACAGGGCGGCGGCATCTTCGGGCCGGGTCGCGGCAAGGGCGGAATAACGCAACTCATTATAGGCGTAGTCCTTAAAGGGCAGCACCGGGCGCGGGCTATCTAGCCGGAACGGCGCCGCGCCGGTGCCCCGCAATTGCGGATCATAGCGCAGGAGCGGCCAATAGCCAGAGGCGACGGCCCGGTCTTGCTGGTTCAGCCCTTTGCGGATGTCAAACCCATGCGCGATGCAATGGCTATAGGCCAAGATAAGGCTTGGCCCGTCATAGGCCTCTGCCTCGCGGAAGGCTTGCAGCGTTTGCTGCGGGTTTGCCCCCATTGCCACCTGCGCCACGTAAACATTGCCGTAAGCCACCGCTTGCAGGGCGAGGTCTTTACGCGCGGTGCGCTTTCCTGCGGCGGCGAATTTCGCAATCGCTCCCAAGGGCGTGGCTTTTGAAGCTTGCCCGCCGGTGTTGGAATAGACCTCTGTGTCCATCACCAGCACATTCACATTGCGCCCCGAGGCCAGCACATGATCGAGCCCGCCATAGCCAATGTCATAGGCCCAGCCATCGCCGCCAACGATCCAGATCGAGCGGCGGACAAGGTGATCCACCACGCTCAGAAGATGCCGCGCTTGCGGGGCCTCGCGATGCGCCAGAAGCCGGGTTTTCAGCGTGGCGACGCGTTCGCGCTGCGCGCGGATCTCGCTTTCGCGGATTTGCGGCGCGCTCAGGATCTCGGCCACCAAATCCTCGCCCACCATCGGCGCCATCTCTTGGGTGAGTGTGCGGGCAAGATCTAGGTGCTTGTCGGCGGCAAGCCGGAAGCCAAGGCCAAATTCGGCATTGTCTTCAAAGAGCGAGTTCGCCCAAGCCGGGCCGCGCCCTTCGGCGTTTTTCGTCCAAGGCGTGACCGGAAGGTTGCCCGAATAGATCGAGGAACAACCCGTGGCATTGGCGACCATCAACCGGTCGCCAAAGAGTTGGCTGAGCAGCTTCACATAGGGCGTTTCCCCACAGCCCGCACAAGCGCCCGAGAACTCAAAGAGCGGTTCAAGGAATTGAACGCCACGCACATTGGCAAAGTCGATCCGCGCGCGGTCATTCACCGGCAGATGTTCAAAGAAAGTCATCGCCTTACGCGCGGTTTCGACAAGCGGTTGCTTCTCTGAAAGGTTGATCGCCTTCACGCCCGGCTCATGGGGCGAAAGCGAGGGGCAAGCCTCGATACACAGCCCGCAGCCGGTGCAATCTTCGACATGGAATTGCAACGAAAACCGCGCGCCGGGGTAGCCACGCGCATTGACCGGCGCGGATTTGAACCCTTCGGGCGCACCTTCCAGCAGGTCTTCGTCAAAGTATTTCGCGCGAATGACGCTGTGCGGACAGACGAACGAACATTGCCCGCATTGAATGCACAAATCCTCGCGCCAAAGCGGCACTTCATCGGCGACATTGCGTTTTTCCCATGCCGCCGTGCCGGTGGGGAAGGTGCCATCGGCGGGCAGCAAGCTCACCGGAATTTCGTCGCCGCGATCTTCCATCATCAGCGCGGTGACGCGGCGCACAAACTCGGGCGCGGTGGCGGGCACGGCGGGCGGGCGCTCGGTCTCTGAACTGGGTGCTTTGGGCACGGTGACCTCATGGAGCCGTTCCAGCGCGCCATCCACCGCCGCCCAGTTTTGCTCGATCACCCGTTTGCCCTTGCGGCCATAGGTTTTCTTGATCGAGGCTTTGATCTGTTCAATCGCCGCCTCGCGCGGCAAAACGCCCGAAAGCGCAAAGAAACAGGTCTGCAAGATCGTATTGGTGCGCCGCCCCAGCCCCACTTCGCGTGCGGCTTTGTTGGCATCAATCACATAGAATTTCAGCCCCTTATCAATGATCGCCGCTTGGGCCGAGCGGGGCAGGCGGTCCCAAACCTTCTCTGGCCCGAAGGGGGCATTCAGCAAGAACGTCGCCCCCGGAGCCGCCACGCGCAACACATCAATCTTTTGCATGAAGTGGAACTGATGGCAGGCCACGAAATTGGCCGAATGGATCAGATAGGGCGCTTTGATCGGGCGCGGGCCGAAACGGAGGTGAGACACCGTCTGCGCGCCGGATTTGTGGCTGTCATAGACAAAATAGCCCTGCGCAAAGCGCCCGGCTTCTTCCGCCAAAATCTTGACCGAGTTTTTATTGGCCCCCACCGTGCCATCGGCCCCAAGGCCATAAAAGACCGCGCGGACAACATCTTGCGGTTCGGTGACAACGCTGGGGTCCGCGGGCAGAGAGGTCAGCCCCACATCATCGGTGATGCCAACGGTAAAGCCCTGTTTCGGCGCATCCCCCGCCAGATCATCATAAATCGCTTTCACCTGCGCCGGGTCAAAGTCTTTGGAGGAAAGCCCATAGCGCCCGCCGGTGATGCGCGGCAGGGTGGCGCGTTTGCCGGTGGCCACGGCTTCGGCCAATGTGGCCACCACATCCAAAAAGAGCGGCTCGCCCGGGGCGCCGGGTTCTTTGCAACGATCGAGCACGGCCAATTTGGTGCACGCAGCAGGCAGCGCCGCCAAGAACGCTTCCGCCGGGAAGGGACGGTAAAGCCGCACCACCACCGCGCCGAGTTTCGCCCCTTGTGCGTTCAGCGCGGCGAGCGCCTCTTCCACCACCTCCGCGCCCGAGCCCATGACCACAATCACCCGCTCGGCCTCTGGGTCGCCGATGTAATCGCACAGCTTGTAAGCGCGCCCGGTGAGCGCGGCGAGTTTTGCCATTTCCTCGGCCACAATGCCGGGCACGGCGGCGTGGAACGGGTTCGCGGCCTCCCGCCCTTGGAAGAACACATCGGGGTTTTGCGCCGTGCCGCGCACCACGGGGTTATCGGGCGAGAGCGCACGGGCGCGATGCGCGCGCACCAGATCATCATCAATCATCGCGCGGATTTGCGCATCGGGGATGAGGCTCAGCGTATTGACCTCGTGGCTCGTGCGGAACCCATCGAAAAAATGCACAAACGGCACGCGGGCGCGCAGCGTCGCGGCTTGGGCAATCAGCGCCATATCATGCGCCTCTTGCACCGAGGCGGAGGCGAGCATCGCAAAGCCCGTCGAGCGCACCGCCATCACATCGGAATGATCACCAAAGATCGAGAGCGCATGGGTCGCCAAAGCGCGCGCCGCCACATGAAAGACCGTCGGCGTCAGCTCCCCGGCGATCTTGAACATATTGGGGATCATCAGCATGAGGCCCTGCGAGGCGGTGAAGGTCGTCGTCATCGCGCCGGCTTGCAAAGCACCATGCACCGCGCCTGCGGCCCCGGCTTCGGACTGCATTTCTTGCACCACGGGGACATTGCCCCAGATGTTGCGTAGATCGCGCGCGGCCCATTCATCGGCCAGTTCCGCCATCGTCGAAGAGGGGGTGATCGGGTAAATCCCGCAAACCTCATTCACGCGGTAAGCGATATGGGCGACGGCCGTGTTGCCATCCATCACCGCTTGCACGGTAGTTACGTCTTTTGCGGAGGCCTCTTGTTGCACAACACTGTCACGCATGGGGGGGCTCCTCCGCAATCATATCAAGCGCGCCGCAGGGGCATTGGTCGTAACAGCTTGAACAGCCTGTGCATTTGGTCAGATCAATGCGGTAGCCGCGGCCCGGCCCGTGCTTCACAATTGCCTCTTCCGGGCAGGCGGCAAAGCAATTGTCGCATTCATAACATTGCCCGCAGGAATAGCACCGCGCCGCCTCATAACGGGCTTCCTTGGTGGTCAGCCCTTTGATGATTTCCTGAAACCCGCCCATGCGCACGGTTTCCGACAAATGCGCCTGCGCGCTTTGCTCGGCATCGGAATAAACGGGCAAATGTAGCGTCGCGAAATCTGCCACCGGCTGGGGTGGGGGCTCGCTGTACGTCTCGCCGCGCAGCCACGCATCTATATGGCGCGCGGCGCGTTTGCCGTGGCCGGTGGAGATGGTGACAGATTGCTGCGCGGGCACCATATCGCCGCCCGCAAAGACGCCCGTGGCCCCGGTCATCATCTCGCCCGAAACCACCACCGCACCATCGGGGGTGAACTCCAGCCCCGGCACGTTTTT
Organism: Rhodobacter aestuarii; assembly: GCF_900156655.1. GTDB lineage: Bacteria > Pseudomonadota > Alphaproteobacteria > Rhodobacterales > Rhodobacteraceae > Rhodobacter > Rhodobacter aestuarii. Next base: position 487,436 of record NZ_FTOG01000001.1, read on the forward strand.
CAAAAACCCACTGTCGGTTTGCTGGCCCAAGGCCAGCACCACCGCATCCGCCGAAAGGGTCTCAATCTCGCCGGTGGGTTGGGGGCGGCCCTCGGCATCAATCTCCATCCGCTCGACTTGCAGATCGGAGCCTGAGATTTCCTTGATCGTCGTCAGCCAGCGGATTTTGACGCCTTCTTCGATCGCTTCATCGGCTTCAAAACTATGCGCGGGCATATGCTCGCGGTCGCGGCGGTACACGATGATCGTTTCCGTTGCGCCAAGGCGTTTCGCGGTGCGCGCAGCATCCATTGCCGTGTTGCCGCCGCCATACACCACCACGCGGCGGCCCAAGAGTGGCGGGGTCTCGGACGAGGTTTCATGCAAAAGGTTCACCGCATCCAAAACCTTGGCGGCATCGCGCGCGGGGATTTCAACGCGTTTGCCCAGCCCCGCGCCAATCGCCAGAAACACGGCATCAAACCCGCCCTGTTCCTTTTCGTCCATCAGATCCGTGACCTTGTGGTTGAGTGTGATCCGCACCCCCAAATTCACAATCCGCGCCACATCGGCGGCCAGTTCGGCGCGCGGCATCCGGTAGGCGGGAATGCCGAAATGCATCATGCCGCCCGCAATCGGCCCGGCTTCGCGGATTTCGACCTTATGGCCAAGCCGCGCCAAATGATAAGCGGCCGAAAGCCCCGCAGGCCCGGCCCCCACAATCAACACGCGTTTGTCGGTGTCCGAGCGGAGCTTGTGAAATTCCCAGCCCTCGCGCGTGGCCATATCGCCCAAGAAGCGCTCGACCGCGTGGATTGAGACCGCCTCATCCACCTCGCCCCGATTACAGCCGCTTTCGCAGGGGTGGTAGCACACCCGGCCATGCACGGCGGGCATCGGGTTCTCCTCGGTCAGCTTTTCCCAAGCGGCGCGGTAGCGGCCCTGCATCGCAAGCTCAAGCCACGCGCGAATGTTTTCCCCCGCGGGGCAGGCGGCTGAACAGGGCGGGGTGAGCGTGACGTAGCGCGGATGCTGGCTGCGCACCGGCCCTGTGCCGCGGTTGCCATAGGGGCTGACCGATGGTGTGAAATCCCGAAGCCGCGTGCTCATGCTGTTCCTCCCCAGGCGCAGTGACCGACGGGGCGAGATTAGCGAGGCGGGGAGGGGGCTTGCATGACATAGATCAGCCTAAAGGCGTATTCCTACATCACATTATTGCGCTTGAGGCGGGGCCGGGGGCAGAGCGTTGCCGCCCCCGGCCAAAATCTTAGGCCGGGATCGGATGCGCCCAATCGGAGCCAGAGGGCCCGGTAAAGAAGCCATCGGCGAAGCGGCCACCCGGCGCTTCGGGCAGCAGTTGCGCGACCAGAGCTTCGGGGGTGATATTGCCCGCGATCCGATCAGCATAGGCGGCGCAAAGCCCCATGAAATCACCGGTTTGCGGCGACAGGCGCAGGCTATCAACGCCCGCATCGCGCAAGGCTTCGGTGTAATAGGCCGCGCAGCCGGTGGCGGCGGAAAGCGTTTGCACGCCATTCACCGACAAGAAGGCTTGCCCGTCGAGCGTATCAACCTCGCGCCCATCCCAATCTTCGCCGCAGATGAACTGGCAATTGTCCTTGGCCCGATCATGGAGCCGCGCATGGTAGCAGCGCGCCGAAATGGCAAGCGGCAACCGCCCATGCCCCCAGACCTCGATCTTCACGCCCGCCTCTTTGCCCGCTTTCGCCAAAGTTGCGATCGAGGCCAGCGGCAATTCGGGCGGCAAGCAGATGCGGGTCGCGCCCCGGCGCGCCAGATAGGCCACCGTGCCCTCGTTATAGACGTTCACCAGCGGACCCACCCAGAACGGGGTGTTTTCCGGCAAATGTTTGAGCGCGGTGATATCGTTGATCTCAACCGGAACCCCCATCCCGAAAATATCATCGGTCTGGTTGCGTTCGCGCTTGAGCGTGACAAGCCCGAGGGTTGAGATTGCCACTTCCTTGCCCGCCGCTTGCAGCGTGGCGAGCGCGGTGGGAATTTCGGCTTCCCAAAACGGCAAGCGTTTTGAGCAGACCACTTCGCCCACAACCACCCGCGAGACCGGGGCCTGCGCAAGGTCAGCGTAGAATTTGCGCGTTGCTTCGGCTGTCCAGAAGAACAGGTTCGAGCCTACCGTCAGGTCCATCGTCATCTCCAGGTTTTCGCATAGGCCCCGGCGGTGGCGGATTGGCCTTCTGTCAGCCGGGCAAGCTCTGCCAGCGGCAATTCGCGCCCATCGGCAAGGGCATCGGTGGCGGCGCGGAAGGCGCGGACCACTTCGGCCACATAGGCGCGCGAGCGTTGCCGCCCTTCGATTTTGAGCGCGGTCACGCCCGCTTTGGCGAGCGCCGGAATAAGGTGGCGCGCATCAAGCGAAACCGGGTCTTCAAACACATGGCCGGTTTGTTCCCCAGATGTGAAGCAGCCCTTGCAAAGCGTCGGATAGGGCGCGGGGCGGTCTTTCGGCGTGCGGTGAATGGTGAAGCCGCCAAGTTTCGCCGCCAGATCCGGGCCTTCTTCGGCATAGACCACGTGGGAAGCCGGCGAGCAGACGCCGTTCATATTGGGCGAAAGCCCGGTGGCGTAAGAGGAAAGCGCACAGCGCCCCTCGGCCATCACGCAAAGCCCACCAAAGACGAAAGCTTCGGTTTCCACGTCGATTTCTTTGTTGATCGCGGAAATCTCGGCCACGGTCAGCACGCGCGGCAGCACAACCCGTTTTACATCAAAGGCTTCCGCATAGAAGTTGATCGCATCGGGGTTGGCGGCAGCCGCTTGCACGCTCAGGTGGCGGCGCAGGTTCGGGTGATGCGTCGCGGCATAATCCAAAAGCCCGATATCGGCCAAGATCACCGCATCCACGCCCGCGGCCTCGGCATCGGCCAAACGTTGGTGCCAAAGTTTCTCGCCGCCCGCACGCGGGAAGGTGTTGAGCGCCACCAGCACTTTCGCGCCGCGCTTGTGCGCGCCCGCGACGGCAGGCACCAATTCTTCGGGCGAGAAGTTCAGCCCCGGAAAGTTGCGCGCGTTCGTCTCATCGGAAAACCCGCAATAAACCGCATGTGCGCCCGCCTCCACAGCGGCGCGTAGTGCCGCGGGGGTGCCTGCGGGGCAAACCAGTTCCATCATGTCCAGCCTCCAGCCAGCGTATCGACCCGGTGCAGCACCATGCCGGAGCGTTTTTCCGCCAAGGTGACGGCGGGCTGCACGAAGGGTTTGAGCGGTCCGGCCAATTCGGTCAGTTCCGCTGCAAGATCAAGTTCCGCATCATCAATCGCATTGCGCAGCGCCACCACGGCAGAGGTGTCGCCCTCAACGATCAAATCGCGGGAGAAGAAAAGTGCGTCGCCATCATAGGCGCCGTGCATCATACCAAGGAAACCTGCAATCGGCCCGGCAATGCGCGCCTCGGCCTGAGGCACATTGCGATGCGCGGTCAGCTTCACCTTGCCGCCCCGCAGATCAAGCAAGAGCTTGAAGGGCAGGTCGGTCGCGTCCAGCAAGAAACGCGCTTCGCGATATTGGCCAAGGCGTTGAAACAGGCCCGGATGGCGTTTGGCAATGCGGCGCGCCAAAAGGGTCAGCGTCACCGACAGCGGCGCAAGCGGCAAGGGCCGCATCGCCCGGCCCATCAGCTTGGGCAGGCGGGGGATCTGATCATGGTCGGACATGGCGCTCCTTTCGTCAGGGATTTCTCCCCACTCCTAGATGGGCTGCTTTAACGCGGGTCACAATGCGGCAACTTGATCAATGTCAAACCTTTGATGAACCCTAGATGCTATCGCCACCATGACTTAGGAGGACATATGCGCAGCTTACCCGTTTTTTCCGACCTGCGGTCCTTCCTAGATTGGGCAAAGGGCCGCAATGAGTTACGCGCAATCGCAGAGCCGGTGGGCGTTGAATTGCAAATGTCTGCCGTGCATCGCGCGGTTTTGGAGCAAGGCGGGCCGGTGCTGCGGTTTGACGCGCCGGTGCTGCCCTCGGGCAAACGCTCAAATATCCCGGTGGTGACGAATCTTTTTGGCACCACGTCGCGGGTCGCGGCGGGGCTTGGCTTGCCGCTTGATCAGGTGCCCGCGCTTGGCGAATTTTTGGCTTCTTTGAAAGCGCCCGCGCCCGTTGAGGGGATGCGTGACGCGATTTCGCGCTGGCCGATGCTGAAAGCGGCGCTCTCGACCCGCGTCAATATCTCGAAAAAAGGCCCGGTGCAGGATGTCGTTTTGGAGCCCGGCAAGGGGCTGAACCTCGAAGAACTTCCGGTGCAGCAGTTGTGGCCGGGCGATGGCGGGCGGCTCTTTACGTGGCCCGTCGTCGTGACCCGGCCCTATGGCTCAGATGTTGATGCGGTGATGTCGTATAACCTTGGCATCTACCGCGCGCAGTTGCATGGGCCCGAAAGCATCATCATGCGCTGGCTCGCCCATCGCGGCGGCGCGCAGCATCACCGCACATGGCAAGCGGCGGGCAAGCCGATGCCCGTGGCGATGGTTTTGGGCGCGGACCCGGCGACGCTTCTCTCGGCGGCTTTGCCCTTGCCCGAAAACGTCTCGGAACTCACTTTCTCGGGCGTGTTGCGCGGCCAGCGCTCGCATCTCGTGCCGTGCAAAACCGTGCCGTTGATGGTGCCTGCGGACGCCGAAATGGTGATCGAGGGTTGGATCAACGAGGGCGACACCGCGCCTGAGGGGCCGTTTGGCGACCACACCGGCTATTATAACGCGGTGGAGCCCTTCCCGGTGATGCGGGTCTCTGCGCTGACGCACCGCAAAGACCCGATTTATCTCTCCACCTATACGGGGCGCCCGCCCGATGAGCCCGCGATCATTGGCGAGGTGTTCAACGATCTGGCCCTGCCGGTGATTCGCCAACAAATCCCCGAGGTGAAAGATCTTTGGCTGCCGCCGGCCGCTTGTTCCTACCGGATCGCGGTGGTGCAGATTAAGAAAAGCTACCCCGGCCAAGCGCGGCGCGTGATGATGGCGCTTTGGGGGATGCTGGCGCAGTTCAGCTATACGAAAATGGTGATCGTCGTGGATGACGATATCGACCCGCGCAATTGGGATGATATCGCTTGGGCGATGGCCACGCGGATGGACCCGGGCCGCGATTTGGTGGTGCTCGACCGCACGCCGATGGATTACCTTGATTTCGCCTCCCCGCTCGAAGGTTTGGCGGGCAAACTGGGCATTGATGCGACCACCAAGATCGGCACCGAAACCACGCGTGAATGGGGCACGGTGATGAAAATGCGCCCCGAAGATGAGGCCTTTGCCGAAGCCGTTTTGAAACGGCAATTCCCCGGCGGTGTGAAATGAGCGCGCGGGTGATCTTGGGTGTTTCGGGGGCCTCTGGCGCGCTGTTGTCGCTCGCCGTGGCGGAAGCGCTGAGCGCGCTCAAGGTCGAGATTGATCTGGTGATGTCATCGGCTGCGAAGCTCACCTTCGCGACCGAGGCGGATGAGGGCGCGTTGGAGCGGTTGCTAGCGCTTGCGACCCGCATTCATCCGATTGGTAATGTCGGTGCGGCGATTGCTTCGGGCTCTGCGCCAAGCGCCGGGATGATCGTTGCGCCGTGCTCGATGCGCTCGCTCGCCGCGATTGCCTGCGGGATGGATGATAACCTGCTGGTCCGCGCTGCCTCGGTGCAGCTTAAAGAGCGGCGTCCGCTGATCTTGCTTGCGCGCGAAGCGCCGCTCACGCTTGCGCATCTGCGCAACATGACTTCGGTCACAGAAATGGGTGGCATCATCTTGCCGCCCGTGCCGGCCTTCTATCTGCGCCCGCAAGGGGTGGAAGAGATCGCCCGTCAGATCGGCGCGCGGGCCGTGGATTTGCTCCGTCTCGGCCCGCCGCAAGCGCAAAGCTGGCAGCCTTAATCGTTCAGGCCCTTGATCTGAACGGTGGTGGTCATGCCGTCGCCTTTGCCATGCCCCAAAGGCCGCGCCCCCGGTTCGCCGGGGGTGAGTTTTTTGCCAAAGAGCGCGGGGGCAAGCCCCACCGCCAGCGCCACATAGCCTGCCGCAAAGAAGAGGGCCGAGGCCATCAGCGTGACGGTTTGCTCGCCCGAGACACGCAGCGCGAGCGCCAAGATCAAAGCGATCCCCGCCGCTTTGAGCGGTTTCGTCGCCACGGCGGGGCGTGCCGCGCGGCCAAGGCTCGATTTGATCATCACCGCCATCGACAGGCCCGCCACCGCGCCAATCGCCAGCAAATGGGTCGCGGCGGGGAAGATTTGCATCGAGGTCGCCGCCGACAGCCCCATCGCATATTGGCCAAGGCCAAGGCACATGAAGGCGACATGGAAGCCCGTCAGCAGCGCGTCATTTTTGAACGCCCAGCCCGAGCGCCAGAACATCACGCGGAACAGGTTCGTCGCGCCAGCGAGCACCAGCACCGCACCAAAGGCCCGCACCGGCAAAAACGCGGCGGGCACGCACAGCCCGGTGAAAATCGGCCCCCAACGATCAAGGCTTTTCATCGCATGGGGCAGGGCGGTTTCCCCCGCATGGACCATTGCATTGCGGGTCAGCGCATTGGTAAGTTTGCCGCCAAACGCCGCATTCATCGTGGCACACGCCATCAAACCCGCCATGGCGCCCGTGGCCGCAATACCATCCCAAATGCCCATCCAATCAAGGTGCATGACAAGGTTGGAGATGAAGTGCAGGAAGAAAATCATCACAAAACCAAAGGTTTTGAGCTTGGCGTGAAAGGTCTCGACGGTGATCTTGCCTGCAAAGATCGGCATCGCGACTCGCGCCATCACCACCACGTCAAAGCTGAGATCAATCAGCGCAACCATCGGGGCCGAGAGCGTGGCAGAGGCCGCAACGGCGATCCGCCCCGCGACCCAAAGCGCGGTCAGAAGCGGAAAGAAAAGCCAGCCGGTGAAGCGCGGCGCATTGGCCAAGAAAATCCCCGCCATCACCGCGCCGCCATAGCCAAAAATCAGCTCATGCGCGTGCCAATCAATCGGCATGGCGCGGGTGGGCAAAAGCTCATTGCCGATCCCATGGCCGATCCAATGCCCCCAAAGCCCGGCTGCAAGAGCAGCAAAAAGGGCGGCGGCAAGGTAAAGCGGGCGGTGACCTTCCCGAAGGAAGCGAGGCGGCGCGAAGGTCTGCGCAAAGGACATGGGGCGGCTCCTTGTATTTCTTCTTTCGTGCCCCCAACCGCGCCCCTTGGCAAGCCTGTGACGCGGCGGCAGATAGCTGCACCCAAGCGGGCGTGGCCTAGCCCATCATCGCGCGCGCGGCATCGCGTTGCGCCGCGCCAAGGCGCGCGATCAGCGCGCCAAACGCGCGCAATTGCGCCCCCAAGGGGGAGGAGCGGCGCCACACAAGCCCCACACGGCGCCCCGGCACGGGGGGTGGCAGGCGCACCAAATTGACCTGCGCAGAGCGGGTTTCGACCGGCAGGGCGATCTCTGGCAACAGCGTAACGCCAATGCCCACACCGACCATTTGCACGAGCGTGGACAGCGAAGACCCTTCCATCACCGAGCGGCCCTGCGTGGGACCGGGTTTGCAAAAGGCAAGCGCTTGGTCGCGAAAGCAATGCCCTTCTTCAAGCAGCAACAGCCGCATCGTCGGCAAAGCCTCCGCCGAGGGAACCGGCAGCCCCGCATCCCCCGCCGGGCGCACCAGCACGAAATCTTCCTCAAAAAGCGGCTCTTCAAAAAGCGCGGGTTCAGAAATGGGCAAAGCCATGATCGCCGCATCAAGCCGTGCCTCGATCAGGTCTTCGACGAGCTTCCCCGTCACCGCCTCGCGCGGCAAAAGATCGAGCCCCGCAAAGGTCACCGCGCATTCGCGCACCAGCCCCGGCAAAAGGTAAGGCGCAATCGTCGGGATCACGCCAAGCCGCATTGGCCCGGTGAGCGGCCCCCGCGCACTGCGCGCCAAATGCCCCAACTCATCCACGGCGCGCAAAATCTCGCGCACGCGGGGCGCAAAGGCGGCCCCCAGCGCCGTGAGCCGGATTTGCCGGGCCGAGCGTTCCACCAAAGCGCCACCCACGGCGGCCTCCATCTCGCGGATTTGCACCGAAAGCGCGGGCTGCGAGATCGCGCAATCTTCCGCCGCGCGGCCAAAATGGCCCAAACGGGCGAGCGCATCGAAATAGCGCAACTGCTTCATCGACAGGTTTAACATCAGATTTTCTTATCGAAGCCTTCAGCTATTGCAATTGGAAATTATCGTGCATCGCCCCTAGCTTGTGTGCAGACGGCGGAACACCCCGCAAGACAGGCCTTCAAGGGAGGAACTCTGATGGACGGCAATGATCTCAAAAGCACGGGCAAATGCCCTGTGATGCATGGCGGCGCGACCGCGCTTGGCGCGGATACGATGCGCTGGTGGCCGAATGCGCTCAACCTCGACATTCTGCATCAGCATGATGAAAAGACCAATCCGCTCAAAGGCTTCAACTACCGCGAAGCGGTGCAGGAACTGGATTTTGAGGCGCTGCGGGCCGATTTGCATGCGCTCATGACCGATAGCCAATCTTGGTGGCCAGCGGATTGGGGCCATTACGGCGGGTTGATGATCCGCATGGCGTGGCACGCGGCGGGCAGCTACCGCAGCGCCGATGGGCGCGGCGGCGGCAATACCGGCAACCAACGTTTCGCGCCGCTCAATTCCTGGCCCGATAACGTGAGCCTTGATAAAGCGCGGCGTCTGCTGTGGCCGATCAAAAAGAAATACGGCAGCAAAATCTCATGGGCGGATTTGATCCTTTATGCGGGCACGGTGGCCTATGAATCGATGGGGCTGAAGCCCTATGGCTTTGGCTTTGGCCGCGAAGATATTTGGGCGCCGGAGAAAGACGTTTATTGGGGCGCAGAGACTGAATGGCTTGCGCCGTCCGATGGCCGCTACGGCGATGTTGAAAAGCCCGACACGATGGAAAACCCGCTCGCCGCCGTGCAGATGGGGCTGATCTACGTGAACCCCGAGGGCGTGAACGGCAAACCCGATCCGGCGAAAACTGCGCTGCATGTGCGCGAAACCTTTGCCCGAATGGGGATGAATGACGAAGAAACCGTCGCGCTGACGGCAGGCGGGCACACGGTTGGCAAAACCCACGGCAATGGCGATGCAAGCCAATTAGGCGCGGACCCGGAGGCGGCGGATGTGACCGCGCAGGGCCTTGGCTGGGCGAACCCGACGATGGCGGGCAAAGCGGCCAATGCCATCACCTCTGGCCTTGAAGGGGCGTGGACCACGCATCCGACCAAATGGGACATGGGCTTTTTTGAGATGCTCTTTGGCCATGAATGGGAGTTGCGCAAATCGCCCGCTGGCGCGTGGCAGTGGGAGCCGGTGGAGATTGCGGAAGAAGACCGCCCGCTTGATGCGACGGACCCGAGCAAGCGGCACAATCCGATGATGACCGATGCCGATATGGCGATGAAGGTGGACCCGATTTACAACGCGATCTGCCAGAAATTCATGGCCGATCCGGCGGCCTTCAACGATGCCTTTGCCCGCGCTTGGTTCAAGCTGTTGCACCGCGATATGGGGCCGAAGTCGCGCTACCTTGGCCCTTGGGTGCCGAGCGAAGATCTGGTCTGGCAAGACCCGGTCCCGGTCGGCCCGACGGGCTATGATGTCCCCGCGCTCAAAGCGAAGATTGCCGCTTCTGGCCTGAGTGTGGGGGAATTGGTTGCAACCGCTTGGGACAGCGCGCGGACCTTCCGCCAATCCGATATGCGCGGTGGGGCGAATGGCGCGCGCATCCGCCTTGCGCCGCAAAAAGATTGGGAGGGCAACGAGCCGGCGCGTTTGGCCAAGGTGCTGGGCGTGTTAGAGCCGCTCGCGGCGGAAGCCGGGGCCTCGGTCGCCGATGTGATTGTGCTTGCGGGCAATGTCGGCGTCGAGCAGGCCGCGAAGGCGGCGGGGGTCACCGTCACCGTGCCCTTCACGCCGGGCCGCGGCGACGCGACCGATGCGATGACCGATGCGGAAAGCTTTGACGTGCTGGAACCGATCCATGACGGGTTCCGCAACTGGCTGAAGAAAGACTACGCCGTTGCGCCCGAAGAACTGCTTTTGGATCGTGCACAACTGATGGGGCTGACGGCGGCGGAAATGACCGTGTTGGTCGGCGGGCTGCGGGTGATCGGCGCCAATGCGGGCGGCTCTGCCGACGGGGTGTTCACCGATAAGCCCGGCGCGCTCAGCACCGATTTCTTTGTGAACCTGACCGATATGGGCAACACTTGGGAAAAGGTGCCGGGCGGCTATGAGGTCCGCGACCGGGCGAGTGGGGTGACGAAATGGCCCGCGAGCCGCGTCGATCTGGTCTTTGGCTCCAATTCGATCCTGCGCGCCTATGCCGAGCTTTATGCCCAAGATGATGCGGGCGAGAAGTTCGTGTGCGATTTCGTGTCGGCTTGGGTCAAGGTGATGGAGGCCGACCGCTTCGATCTGCGCGCCTAAGCAATGGCAAAAAAGACGAAAGGCCCCGGCGTGTTCCGGGGCCTTTTTTTATTGTTGGGCTCGATGGGGTCTTTTATGGTCCGGGCGACAAGCCCGGGCCGCGCCTGACCCGCCCCATGGGCGGGCGCATTGCTGCGGCGCGAACAGAACAATCGTCCGAGTTGAGGGCACCATAAAGCGCCCCTCACCAGCGTTTCGACGCGCCCACCCCGGGTCGGGCGCGGCCCTCATCTCTATAAAATCACACCGGAAGCGCTTGCGCCGAGGCCAGCGCGCAGGCCACGGTGCGCGCGGCGGATTTGCGGGCATCGCCCAGAACCACCGCGCCCAGCACCCGCGCCGAGCGGCCTTGGTCGTCACAGGGGCACCAGCCCGAAGCATCGGTGAGACCGGCTTTTTGCGCCAGCACCCCGGCCTGTTGCGGTGCGATGAAGTTCACCACATCGGCACGGATCTCGCCCGCATCGGTCAGCAACAGCCCGCGGTCGGCATCGACCGCCGTCACCCGCGCGCCCTGCGCCGGGGTGAGCCAGGCGACATTGCGCGAAATGCGTTGAAGACCCGCTGCCATCGCAAAGCCCTGACGCAAAGCCGGATCATTGCTCTCATCCAAAACGGTAAGCCGCGCGCCGGGCACCGCCGCCACGGCGCGGGCCAAGGCGAGCGCACGGGTCATTGCCACATGCGGGTGGCTGATCTCAGCGGGCAGGCGCAGCACGACATGGCCGTTTTCCCGCAAAGCGGCGAGTTGCGACGAAAGCCTGCGGGCTTCGCGGGCATTGCCCCAAGCGGCGGGCCAAGCGTGGCGCGCGCGCGCATCCAGCCCGGCGATCTTTTCCACCTTGGGCGCAATGCCGGGGGCCAGAACCAAGCGGTCAAAGGCCATAGCGCGGCCCGAGAACAGCGCCGCGCGGCCCGCGCGCCAATCCACGCCCGTGACCTCGTCAATTTTCACCTGCACGCCTGCAGCGGCGAGCGTGGAGAGCGTTGCGCCCGAGGCGGGACGGTCAAAGGCGGTGGCGGGGGCAGGCTCGCGCGCCATCCGGGTCGGGTCGCGCTCAATCAGCGTGACCGAGGCGCCGGGGTTGGAGGCGGCAAGTTTCGAGGCGGCCAAAGCGCCTGCGGGGCCCGCGCCAATCACCAAGGCGCGCTCGCCCTTGCGAAGCGCGAAGCTGGTGCCCGTGGCCGCCAGCGCGGCGCCGGACAAAAGGCCTAGGGTCAGGCTGCGGCGGCTCATACGGGTCATCACATCGCTCCTTTTCAGCGTTTCTTTTCAAGAAGTTCGGCTTCGGGGTGAATGGGGCGGTAAATCTCCACCCGGTCGCCTTCCTTCAGCACTCGGTCAAGGTTGCAGATTTGGCCAAAGACACCGATCTTGTTTTCTTCCAGATCAATCTCGGGGAATTGCTCCAACAGGCCGGAACGGTCGATGGCCTCTTTCGCGGTCGCCTCTTCGGGCACATCAACATGTCTCCAGACCTGTGCGGTCGGCTTGGCATAGGCAACACCCACGATCATTCGTCATCCTCCTCAACCGGGACGGGGCCAAGGGCGCCAGCGGCGGTAAAGACCTTGGGCGCGCGCAGTTCTTGGATTTCTTCGTCAATGGATTTGCCGCGCGCATCGATCACCGCTTTGAGCGCAAGCAAGAAGCCCGTCACGATGAAGCCGCCGGGCGGCAAGATCAGGATCAAAAAGCCAGGAAAATCGGGAAAGAGCGTCATTTCCATAAAGGCGAAATGGCTACCCAGCAGGATTGAAGCATTGGCAAACAGCGTGCCCGAGCCAAAGACCTCGCGCAACGCGCCAACCAGAACCAGCGCGACGGTAAAGCCGATGCCCATCATCAACCCATCCCAAAGCGACGGGATCACGCCATTGCGCGAGGCAAATGCTTCGGCGCGGCCCAAGATCGCGCAGTTGGTCACGATCAGCGGGATAAAGAGGCCCAAAACCTTATGGAGATCATGCACATAGGCATTAAGCGCCATATCCACCACGGTGACGATGCAGGCGATGATCAGAACAAAGGCCGGGATCCGGATTTCCGGGGCGATCACTTTACGCAGCGCCGAAATGATCCCGTTCGAGGCGATCAGCACGGCGGTGGAAGCCAGCCCCATGCCAAGCCCGTTCGTGGCCGTGCCGGTGATGGCAAGCGCCGGGCAAAGCGCCAAAAGCTGGCCGAAGACGATGTTTTTATCCCAAAAACCGTCGCGGGCGATTTTGCCGAAATTTGTGGCCATCATTCGTCTCCGTTGCGGGGGATGGGGGCGGTGAGCGCAAGGCGGTTGCGTTCATAAAAGGTCAGCCCGCGGGCAATGGTGCCAACCACGGCGCGCGGGGTGATGGTCGCGCCCGAGAATTGGTCAAACACACCGCCATCGCGCTTCACCTTCCAGCCATCGGGGGTGGGGTCGGTCAAAGAACGCCCGGTAAAGCCTTCGATCCAGTCGCCTTTTGCGACTTCGATCTTATCGCCAAGGCCGGGCGTTTCGGTATGGGACAGCACCCGCACGCCCAAAAGCGTGCCATCGGGCGCAATGCCGATCAGCACCCGGATCGCGCCGGAATAGCCAAAGCCTACCAGCTCATAGGCCATGCCGGTGACGCTGTTGCCCTTGGCGGCGATATGCACGCTGACCATGCCCTCGTCGGCATCTTCCACGCTGCGCAGATCGGTGGCCGGATCGTTGTCATAGATCTCGGCGGGCAGCACTTGCGCGAGCGAGGCGGCCAAATCTTCGGCGCTGCGCTGCGCGATCGGGGCTTGGGTGGTTTGGTCGGCCATCGCCAAAAGCCCGGCGGTGACGAGTGAAAACAGCCCCAGCATCAGCCCATGCGCGAAGGGCGAGGATTTCAGCCAGCTTTTGGCTGGTTTCGGCTCTTTGATGTCCTCGCTCATGCCTTGTCTCCGGCGGCTTGTTTGGTGCGTTTCGGTTTGGCAATCGGCAACGGTTTGCCGGTGCGGGTGCGCCCAAAGACACGCGGGCGGACATAGGTCTCAATCAGCGGCGTGCAGGAGTTCATCAAGAGCACCGCAAAGGCCACGCCTTCGGGGAACGACCCCCAAGTGCGGATCACAAAGATCAGCGCGCCGATGCCGATGCCATAGATCACCTTGCCCAAGGCCGAGACCGGAGAGGTCACGTAATCAGTCGCGATGAAGAAGGCGCAGAGCATGGTCGAGCCTGCGGTGAGGTGCAGGATCGGCGGGGCGAAGGTGTCGGGTGCGAGCGTCGAGGCAATGAAGGAAAGCCCCGCGATTGTGCCCAGAACCGAAAGCGGAATGGCGAGCGTGATGATGCGCATGAAGACCAGCGCCAAGCCGCCCGCGAGCAAGAGCAGGGTGGAAGTTTCGCCCATCGAGCCGGGCACAAGGCCAATCAACCGCGCTTTGAGGTCTGCCAGATCGGGCGTGATCGCCCCCATCGAGGCGCCAGCGCCCAACTGGCTTTTGATATGGCTCAGCGTCGAAGCCGATGAAATCGCATCATATTCGCTCGACCCGGCAAAGGTGATGGCGAGCGAATGCACAAAGCCGGGGCCTTCAAACAGACCCACCGGCGGCACCCAAGTGGTCATATGCACGGGCAGGGCAATGAGCAGCATGGCACGCGCAACCATCGCGGGGTTGAAGAGGTTTTGCCCCAGACCGCCGAACATGTGTTTGGCAATCACAATCGCGATGCCCGAGCCAATCACACCCACCCACCACGGCGCATAGGGCGGCAAGGTCATCGCCACAAGCCAGCCGGAGAGCAGCGCAGAGCCATCCCGGGCAAAGGGGCCAATCGGTTTGCCCGCCACCCAAAGCGACAGAATTTCAAACAGATAGGCAGAGGCCACCGTGGTGATAAACAGAAAAATCGCGGGCCAGCCGAATTGATAGAGGCCAAACACGGTGGCGGGCGTCAGCGCCAGCACCACCGCCAGCATCGTGCGGTTCACGGTGAAGACGGTATGGGTATGCGGAGCGGCCAGAAGCGGTTGCGCGGTCACGAGTTGGCCTCCCCTTGGGTTTGTTGCGCCATGGGTTCGGCGGCGGCGGCTTCCGCAGCGGCCTTTTCAGCGGCGGCTTTTTTCTTGGCTTCCATCTCGGCTTTGCGCTTCAGCATCATCTGGCGTTTTGCCTCGGCGATGGCTTCTTCGCGGGCCTTGCGGGCCTCGGCCAAGCGTTTGGTTTCTTCGGCTTGGTGCTTGCGGCTTTGCTTCTCGGCCAGCTTGCCTTTGGCGAAGTGGAAGGTCTGCACAAGCGGGATATTGCCCGGGCAGGTATAGGCGCAGCAGCCGCAGGTCAGGCAATCCATCAGGCCGATTTTCGCGGCCCCATCCAGATCATCGGCTTGGATGCGGGCGTTCATTTCAAAGGGCGTCAGCCCCACCGGGCAAGATTGCACGCAGCGTCCGCAGCGAATGCAGGGCATCACGTCAGAGCCGGGGGTTTCCGCTTTTGACAGCGCCAAAATCCCGTTTGCACCCTTCACAATCGGCACGCGGCGGTTGTGGATCGGTTGGCCCATCATCGGCCCGCCCAGCAGCAGCCGGTCGGGTTCTTCGGCAAAGCCGCCGCAATGGTTGATCACTTCAGACACCGGGGTGCCGATCAGCACTTTGACATTCGCGGGCCGTTTCGCGGCGCGGCCCGAGACCGTCACAATCCGCGAAATCAGCGGCTCGCCGTAGCGCACCGCATTGTGGACGGCATGCGCCGTGGCGACATTATGGACCACTACGCCAAGGTCCGCAGTGAGCGCGCGGGCGGGGGTTTCCTTGCCCGTCAAAATTCGCACCAGATGCTTTTCCGAGCCCATCGGATATTGCGTCGGCACGACCTTCACTTGGAACACATAGTCAAGCGCGCGGTTGTAGCGGCTCATCACATCAATCGCTTGCGGCTTGTTCGATTCAATCGCAACGATGATGTTTTTCACGCCAAGCGCGCGGCCCATGATGCCGATGCCGTCGGCGATTTCCTCGGCGCGTTCGCGCATCAAGCGGTCATCGCAGGTGAGGTAGGGTTCGCATTCTGCGCCATTGATGATGAGCGTGTGCAGATCATATTTGGCGCGCAGATTGAGCTTCACGGCAGAGGGGAAGGTCGCGCCCCCCATCCCGACAATCCCGGCTTCGGCCACTTGGGCGGAAATCTCTTCGGGCGTGGCATCTTCGGGACGCATACGCGGCAGGCGGGGGCCCCATTTGTCTTCGCCATCGGGACGAATGGTGATGGTGGGCACCGGCAGGCCCGACGGGTGCGGGGCGATGAAATGACCGACCGCAATCACCCGGCCCGAGGTGGGCGCGTGGATATTGGCCGACACCGGGCCGCGCGCCTTCGCCACCAACTGGCCTTTGAGCACATAATCATCGCGCGCCACGATCGGTTCGGCCTCGGCCCCGATATGCTGTTGCAAAGGCAGCCGGATCAGGGTCGGCACCGGCATCACCTCGATCTCGCTTTCAGAGCTGAGGTATTTGCGCGGATCGGGGTGCACGCCTTTGAAGCTGAAGAACTGCGACGGGTGCAAAAGCGTGGAAAGAGAGGGCAGAAGGCTCATGCTGCGCGCTCCGTGCTGGCGGCGCCAAGGCGCGGTTCGGGTTTGTCCCAATACCATTGGCGCAGGGATTTCGGTTTGACGCGCTTGACGATCGCCTCGGTCGGGCAAACTTCGATGCAGGCGTCACAGCCGGTGCAGGCATCGGTGATGACGGTGTGAATTTGCCGGTTCGCGCCGATGATCGCGTCGGTCGGGCAGCGCTTGAAGCATTTGGTGCAGCCGGTGCAGTGGTCTTCAAAGATGAAGGCGACCATCGGCTCCACCTCGGCCATGCCCGAAAGCGCGCCATCGCCTTCAATCGTCACGACCTGCGCGAGTTCGAGTGCGAGATCGCGGCCGCCCGGCGTGCAAGCGGTGACGGGCGCTTCACCCGCCGCCATTGCCTCGGCCAGACCGTGGCAACCGGGGTAGCCACAGGCGCCGCAATTGGTGCCCGGCAAGATCGCGTCAATCGCATCCACCACCGGGGGCGCTTCGACATGGAACTTGCGCGCGGCAAAACCGAGCATCAGCCCCAGCCCGGTCCCCAGGGCAGACATCGCGGCGACGGCTTCGATCATCTCGGGTACTCCTTATCGTCTCAATTAGGCACGAGGCCGGCAAAGCCCATGAAGGCCATCGACAGAAGGCCCGCAGATACAAAGGCAATGGAGGCGCCCGCGAAGGGGGCAGGAACGGCCAGCTGCGCCATGCGCTCGCGCATGCCCGCGAAGATCACCAGCACCAGCGTGAAGCCAAGCGCCGAGCCAAAACCGTAAAGCAGGCTAGAGGCGAAGCCGTGGCCTTCTTGGATGTTCAAAAGCGCCACGCCCAGCACCGCACAGTTGGTGGTGATGAGCGGCAGATAAATACCAAGCGAGCGGTGCAGCCCCGGCGAGAGCTTGCGCAGCACGGTTTCGATAAACTGCACGATCGCGGCGATCACCAAGATCAGGCTCAGGATGCGCAGAAAGCCCAAATCGAGCGGCTCCAGCACCAGCACTTCAACAAACCAGCTGGCCGCCGCGGCAAGCGTCAGCACGAAGGTGGTGGCAAGCCCCATGCCGATGGCAGCATCGGTTTTGCGCGACACGCCCATGAAGGGGCACAGGCCCAGAAACTTCACCAGCACCACGTTGTTCACCAGCGCCGTGCTGAGCAGGATCAGGAAAAAGTCGTGCATGCCAGCCTCCGTTCACGGCCCGTCGGGGGAAATGCGAGCCCTTGCGAGAGTTGAAGCAAAGCCTGTGCCAAGTGGCTTTGTCTGGCGGGTGGCGGGGTGCTTTTTGCGCGCGCGGGTCATGCAGGCACGGGGGAACGTCGGCGCGGGGACTGTGGGATGGGGAAACGAGGCTTTGTGCCTGTTTTGCAAGGCTTGTCGCATTCCCTACAAATTGTCGGACCTGCGCCATCACGCATTCGGGAGCAGGGCTCGTGGTGTGAAACCCGACTTTCCCGGCCTTGGGCCAAGCGGGGCAGGGCGGGGCGGCGCTATGGCGGGCTTTGGGGCGCTTGGCATGGTTCTTGCTGCATCTTTTGTGATGCGCATTTTTCGCGCCCAACCGGAGCAAGACCTTGTCCGTCCCGCCTTTTGCCCTGCGCCCGCCCGCGCCCCGCACCACCGGCCCCGAGGGTCCGGTCACGGTCGCCCCCGGTGTGACCTGGATCGGTGCGTTGGACCCCGGTCTGCGCAGCTTCGATGTGATTTTGAAAACCTCCAACGGCACGACCTATAATTCTTACCTCGTGCGCGGCTCGGAAGGCGTGGCGGTGATTGATACCGTCAAAGCCGAATTCACCGGAGCCTTCTTCAAGCGGTTTGAGGAAAGCGCCTCTTACGACGAGATCCGCTACATCGTTTTGAACCACCTTGAGCCTGATCACACCGGCGCCGTGCCCGAATTGGTGCGCCGTGCGCCGCAGGCAGAAATTCTGCTGTCCCCGCGTGGGCTGCCGATGCTGCGCGCGCTTTTGGGGGCCGAGTTTGATAACGCCAAGGTGCGCCCCGTCACCACCGGCCACAGCGCCGATCTGGGCGACCGCAAGCTTGATTTCATCAACACGCCCTATGTCCATTGGCCCGATACGCAATGCACCTGGCTTGCCGATGCGAGGGTGCTGTTTACCTGCGATCTTTTTGGCAGCCATTTCTGCGATGGGCGGCTGTTTGAAGATCAGGTGGATGATTTCCGCCTTGCCTTTGACAATTACTTCGACCGGATCATGCGGCCCTTCCGCAGTTTCGTGACTTCGGCGCTCGATAAGATCGAGCCGCTGGATTTCGCAGTGCTTGCCCCGGCCCATGGCCCGATTTTGCGCTCCGCGCCCCGCGATTGGCTGGCGCGCACACGGCTTTTGGCGACGCCGCGCCGCAAGGCGGACAGCGCCGAGAAAGTGCTGCTGATCTTTTATGTCTCGGCCTATGGCTCGACCGCGCAATTGGCGCAGGCGATCCATGATGGCGCCGAAGAAGAACCCGGTGTGCGGGTCTCGCTCTTTGATCTGGAAGGCTCGGATATCTCTCCGTTCCTTGATCTGATCGAAGAGGCTGACGGGATCGCCCTTGGCACGCCCACCATCAACGGGGATGCGGTGCGCACCGTTTGGGATATGCTTGCGCGCTTGGTAGATATTGAAACCAAGGGGAAATTGGGCGCAGCCTTTGGATCTTATGGTTGGTCGGGTGAGGCGGTGCGCCTTGTTGAGGCGCGGCTGCAAGGGTTGAAAATGCGCCTGCCCGAACCGGGGCTGCGGGTCAAACTGCACCCGTCCCCCGAAGAGTTGGAAGAGGGGCGCGCCTTTGGCCGTCGTTTGGCGCAGCAACTCACCGGCACCGCCGCGCCGCGCGAAATCGACTTTGCAGAACTTGCCGCCCGCTAACCGGATTTAAGAACGAAGGACAAAGCATGGAAAAGGCGACACTGACGTTCACCGATGTCTCGATCACAGTGAACGTTCCCCCCGGAACCCGGATCATTGAGATGTCCGAAAAAGTTGGCTCCGGCATCACTTACGGCTGCCGCGAGGGCGAATGCGGCACCTGCCTGACCCATGTGGTTGAAGGCGCCGAGAACCTCTCGGAACCCTCGGCGCTGGAAATGCGGGTGCTGTCGGAGAATTTGGCAGGCAGCGACGATCGGCTCGCTTGCCAATGCCGTGTCCTTGGCGGGAACGTCAAAGTCCGTCCGGGCTAAAAGTTAAAAGCCTTCCACCGCGAGCTTCGGCTCGCAAAACCCTGACCAGGAAAGGAAATTCCAATGGCCATGCAAATCGACCCGAACCTGTGCACCTCCTGTGGCGATTGCGAACCGCAATGCCCGACCGAGGCGATCTCGCCGAAAAAAGGCGTTTATGCGATCAACGCCGATCTGTGCAACGAATGCGAAGGGGAAGACCTGCCGCATTGCGTCTCGACCTGCATGGAAGACGGCTGCATCACGCCGATCGAGGCGTAAGATGACGGGCTGCACGCCCGATCTTGCCGCCGATCCCGCACCGCGCGCGCTGAGCGAGCGGCTGCGGGTCGTGGCGGTGGGGCCCGAGCGGGTGACGGTTTTGGCCGACCGCGCGGCGGGCTGTGCGGCTTGCGCCTCGCGCAAGGGCTGCGGCACCGGGGCTTTGGCCCAGTTGTCGCGCCCGCAACTGCTTGAGATTGCCCGCCCCGAAGGCTTGGAAATCCGCCCCGGCGATGAGCTTGAGGTGATGATGGGCGGCAATGACTTTTTGGCGGCTGCCGGGCTCGCCTATCTTTTGCCGGCTGCGACCTTGGTGGTGGGGGTGTCCATCGCGGCGGGGCTCGGGGCAGGGGATCTGCTTTCGGGGCTCGTTGGCCTTGGGGCTTTGGCGCTTGGCTTTGTTCCGGTGGCTTTGATGGAGCGACGCGGGCGAAACGTGGCCGAATTGCAAGCGGTCGCCGTGCATCCGCCGCGCGTGGAGAGTTGCCACACATGAAGGCACGGGGCGCGCTTTTTCGGCTCTCTATCGCCGCTGTGACGGTGCTGGCCTTGGCCGGAACAGTCCACGCTTTGCGCCCCGAACCGGATGTGAGCCAATCGCTTTATCTGTTTGGCACGCTGGTCGAGGTGGAAATCCACGGCGTGGACGAGGCCAAGGCAAAGGCTGCGATTGCCCGTGTCGATCAGCATCTACAACATATCCACAAAGATTGGCACGCGTGGCGCCCCGGCACGCTGGAAGGCCTGAATGCGGCCTTTGCGGCGGGCGAAAGCATCTCCGTCGACCCGACCTTGGCGAAGGTTTTGGAACGGGGGCGTGACCTCGCCTGCGCCTCTGATGGGCTTTTTGATCCGGGGATCGGCGCGTTGATCGAGGCGTGGGGCTTTCATGCCGACACGCTGCCCGAGGGTGATCCGCCCTCCGAGGACACCATTGCCGCATTGATTGCGCCGCATCCGACCATGCTGGATGTGACGATTGATGGCACCACGATCCGCGCCGCCAATCCCGCCGTGCAGCTAGACCTTGGCGCCTATGCCAAAGGCGCGGCGCTCGATTTGGCCGAAGATGATCTGCGCGCCGCAGGCATTACCGATGCGGTCCTGAACGCCGGTGGCGGCGTGCAGGTGATGGGCAGCCATGGCGCGCGGCCGTGGCGGGTGGCGATCCGCGACCCCTTCGCTTGGGGGGTGGTGGCGGCGCTCGAACTCGCGCCCGGCGAGGCGCTGCATACCTCTGGCAATTATGAGCGGTATCTTGAGGCCGGGGGCCTTCGTTTTTCTCACATTCTTGACCCGCGCACGGGGCGGCCTGTGACCGATATCGTCTCGGTTTCGGTGCTGGCTGAAAACGGCGCGCTCGCCGATGCCGCCGCCACCGCGCTGAGTGTGGCCGGTGCGCAAGATTGGCCGCGCATCGCCGCGCAGATGGGGGTTGAGAATGTGCTGATGATCACCGGGCAGGGCGAGATTTTCGCCACGCCTTCCATGCGGGCGCGGCTTGATCCGGTGGGGGGCGATTTTCCCGCCCCCGTGACCTTGGTCGATCTGCCCGCCTCACCCCGCCCGCGCTGCAACTAGGCGCTGGCATAGCCCTTGCTGTGCCCCCTTTGGGGGGTGCCCCCACTCGCATAAAAGGAGAGAGCGATGTCCAATATTACCTTTACGTCCCCGATCATGAAGAAAGACAAGACGATTTATGCTGTGGCGGGCAACACCGCGACCATTCTGTCGCTCGCCAAAGAGCATGAAATCCCGATTCCGTTCGAATGCGGCGATGGTGATTGCGGTTCGTGCCTGATCGAAGTAACAGCGCTGGGTGACAAGCCCCTGATGGGGATGTCGCTGACCGAGAAGGAGAAGGCGCGGTTGAAGGAACTTCAGATGATTTCGGCGGAAGAGCTGGAACAAGCCGAAGTGAACGACATCCCGCCGCGGTTCCGGCTGGCGTGCCAGTTCATCCCGCGCGACGAAGACGTGCTGGTGAGCTTCACCGGAACGCCTGGCGGTTCTGCCTGACCATTCTTCGACGCGCCGCCTCCCCGGCGCGTCGGCCAACGACCCAGAGGATTGATCATGAAAACCAACTCCCGACTGCCTGAAGTCACCTTCCACACCCGCGTGCGCGACGAAAGCGTTGGCGGGCCGAACCCGTTCCGCTGGGAGGATGTGACCACCTCCGACTATTTCGCGGGCAAACGCGTGGTGCTGTTCTCGCTGCCGGGCGCGTTCACGCCGACCTGCTCGACCTACCAACTTCCGGGCTTTGAAAAAGGCTTCGCGGATTTTGCGGCCAAGGGCATCGACGAAATCTACTGCTTGTCGGTCAACGACAGCTTCGTGATGAACCAATGGGCCAAGGCGCAAGGGCTGGAAAACGTCAAAGTCATCCCGGATGGCTCGGGCGAATTCACCCGCCGCATGGGCATGTTGGTGCGCAAAGACAACCTCGGCTTCGGTCTGCGCTCGTGGCGCTATGCCTGCATCGTCAATGACGGTGTGATTGAAGCGTGGTTCGAAGAGCCCGGTCTGATGGATAACTGCCCCGAAGACCCCTATGGTGTCTCGAGCCCGGAAAATGTGATGGCTTGGCTCAACCAAGCGGTTGCGGCCTAAGCCCGGCGCAACCCGGCCCCAAGATAGGAAAGCCCCGCCTTGTGCGGGGCTTTTGCTTTTGCATATATAAAAGACAAAGGGCAGGGACGCATGAAACGGTCCAGCCCAGTCCGCGCGTGCCCCGAAATGGCTTGACACATAAGGCCCGCTCACAGATAAGGCGCGGACCCGGCGGCGAGTCTCCTCTCCGCCGGGGTCATGTTTTAACAACGCCCCTATGGGCGCGCTGTCCGAGGCGGGGCAACCCGGTAACACCCATTGGGGGCCACAGGGCGCGGCTGACAAAAGGAAGAACGCATGTTCGCGGTCCTCAAAACGGGCGGCAAGCAATACAAAGTTCAAGCGGGCGACGTGCTCCGCGTGGAACTCATTGCCGCCGCGGCTGGTGAAAAAGTCCAGTTCAACGAAATTCTGATGGTCGGTGGCGAAACGCTCACCGTCGGCGCTCCCACTGTGGAAGGCGCTGCCGTCGTGGCCGAAGTGATCGACACGATCAAAGCGGACAAGGTCATCACCTACCACAAACGCCGCCGGAAACACTCGTCGCAGCGCACCCGTGGCCACCGTCAGCAGCTCACGCTGCTGCGCGTCACCGAAGTGCTGGCCTCGGGCGCCGACAAATCGGGTGTCAAAGAAGCCGTCGGCACCGCCTCGGTGCGTCGCGCGCTGCATGGCGCTGCGGCTCCCGAAGCTGCCCCCGCGAAACCGAAGCGCGCTTCCAAAAAAGCCGCTGAAGCACAGGAGTAATCCCCCATGGCACACAAGAAAGCAGGCGGTTCTTCGCGTAACGGCCGCGACTCTGCGGGTCGTCGCCTCGGCGTGAAACTCTATGGCGGTCAAACGGCTGTTCCGGGCAACATCATCGTGCGTCAGCGCGGCACCAAAGTTTGGGCCGGCGAAGGCGTGATGATGGGCAAGGACCACACCCTGTTCGCCGTTGTCGATGGCAAGATTGCCTATCGCAAGGGCCTCAAGGGCCGCACTTTCGTTTCGGTTCTCCCGGTCGCGGAGGCCGCGGAATAAGCCGAACGAACCCGGTAAAAGAAAATGGGGGGATCGGCTGCAAAGCCGGTCCCCTTTTCGTTTGTTGCGTCTGGGGGAGGCGAGGCAAGCGGTCGCAGTTGAAAACGGTCCCAATCCTGCACAGCTTTGTCACAGGGCCGTTTTGTTTCTTGATTAGGGCCAGAACGGCCAGCGTTTGAGGAGAGCGCGATGTTTCAGACGACCATACCTGCGCAGCCGGTGATTGAGGCCGAGCGGTTTATCCTGCGCCCCTTGCGGCGCTCGGATGCTGGGCTGATTACGATGTACACCGCCGATAAGCGCGTGGCCGAGGGGACGCGTGCTATCCCGCATCCGCTGCCGCCGGGCACTGCCGAGAATTTCATCTTGCGCGCGCTGGCTGAGGGGCGGGCTGAAGATGTCTGGGCGCTTGATGGCTCTGATCATGGTCTGGCCGAGGTGCTGGGGCTCGTCTCGCTCACCCGTCTTGAAGACGATCAATCCGAGATCGGCTTTTGGGTTGGCCCGGGCTTTTGGAATACGGGCTTTGCCTCCGAGGCGGTTGCGGCGCTGATTGCGGCAAACCCGCATCGTGCCCGCACGCTGATGGCCGAGGTCTTTCAAGACAATCCCGGCTCGGCCCGTGTCCTGACCCATAACGGTTTTGAGTATCTGGGCGATGCCGAAAGCTGGTCTTTGGCGCGCAATGCCCGTGTGCCGACCTGGACCTATGTGAAGAAGCTCGACTGAGTTGTGGGGGAGGGGCAACCCTCCCCGACCCGCCCTTGGTGGCCTTTGTTCATCTTGCCCCAAATATCCTTGGGCTTTGGGCGCTCTGCCCCCATGCGCCGCTTGCGAAATGCGCGCCATGCGCGTAAACGGGCGCCTTGCGAAAGGGGCCATGGCGATGAAATTTCTCGACCTTGCAAAAGTCTATATCCGTTCGGGCGGCGGTGGCGCGGGCTGCGTCAGCTTTCGGCGTGAGAAATTCATCGAATTCGGCGGCCCCGATGGCGGCGATGGCGGCAAGGGCGGCTCGGTTTATGCTGAGGCGGTGGACGGGCTCAACACGCTCATCGACTTCCGCTATCAGCAGCACTTCTTCGCGCAAACCGGCCAGCACGGCATGGGCAGCCAGCGCACCGGCAAAGATGGCGATGATATCGTGCTGAAAGTGCCGGTGGGCACCGAGATTATTGATGAAGACGAAGAGACGGTGATTGCCGACCTCGTCGAAGTGGGGCAGCGCGTGTTGCTGGCCAAGGGCGGCAATGGCGGCTGGGGCAACCTGCGGTTCAAATCCTCAACAAACCGCGCACCGCGCAACGCCAACCCCGGCCAAGAAGGGGTGGAGCGCACCTTGTGGCTGCGGCTGAAACTGATTGCGGATGCCGGGCTTCTGGGCCTGCCCAATGCGGGCAAATCGACCTTCCTGTCGGCGGTCTCAAATGCGCGACCCAAAATTGCAGATTACCCCTTCACCACCCTTGTGCCGAACTTGGGCGTGGTGGGCGTGGATGGCAAAGAGTTTGTCATGGCCGATATTCCGGGGCTGATCGAAGGCGCGTCCGAGGGGCGCGGCTTGGGCGATCAGTTCTTGGGCCATGTGGAGCGCTGCTCGGTGCTGTTGCATCTGGTCGATGGCACCTCAAGCACGATTACCAAAGATTACCGGACCATCATTGGCGAACTCGAAGCCTATGCCGAAGAGCTTTATGAAAAGCCGCGTGTCACGGTGCTGAACAAGGCCGATGCGCTTGATAGCAAAACGCTTTCCAGCCGCAAACGCGCGTTGGAAAAAGCCTCTGGCGGGCCGGTGATTGTGATGTCGGGTGTGTCGAAACAGGGTGTGAACGAGGTGCTGCGCGCGCTTTGGGCCGAAATTTCCGAAGATCGCCGCGATGAGGATGAGGTGAAACCGTGGCAACCGTAATGCCGCGCGTCGAGGCTGCGCAGCGGTTGGTGCTGAAGATCGGCTCGGCGCTTTTGGTCGATGCTGCCGGGCTGCGCTCGGATTGGCTTGCGGGGTTGGCCGCCGATGTGGCCGCCGCCCGCAAACGCGGCAGTGATGTGGTGCTGGTCTCCTCAGGCTCAATCGCTTTGGGGCGGCGCGTACTGGGCCTGCCCGCCGGGCCTTTGCCGCTTGAGCAATCGCAAGCCGCTGCGGCAGTGGGGCAAATTCAACTTGCCCGCGCTTATCAAGAGGTGCTCGCGCCGCATGGGGTGACGACCGCGCAGGTTTTGGTGACGCTGGAAGACACCGACAACCGCCGCCGCTACCTCAATTCCCGCGCGACGATGGAAACGCTTTTGTCGATGGGCGTGGTGCCGATCGTCAATGAAAACGACACCGTCGCCACCGATGAAATTCGTTTTGGTGACAACGACCGGCTGGCCGCGCAGATCGCGGTGACGGTGGCCGCGGATCAGTTGATCTTGCTCTCCGATGTCGATGGGCTTTACACCGCCAACCCGAAAGAAGACCCAACCGCGACCCGCTTTGATGTGGTTGAGCACATCACCCCCGAGATCGAGGCGATGGCGGGTGACCCGATCTCGGGCCTGTCCAAAGGCGGGATGAAAACCAAGCTTTTGGCGGCAAAAACCGCCGTGGCAGGCGGCTGCGCGATGGCGATTATGGAAGGCTCGGTGCCGCAGCCGCTTTTGGCGCTGGCGCAAGGCGCCAATTGCACATGGTTCTTGCCTGAGGGCGACCCGCAAGCCGCACGCAAACGCTGGATCGCAGCGATGAAACCGCGCGGCGAGGTGATGGTGGATGCCGGGGCGGTGGGCGCGCTGCGGGCGGGCAAATCGCTTCTGCCTGCGGGCGTGGTGAAGGTGCAAGGCCGCTTTGGGCGCGGCGAACCCGTGACCATTTCCGGCCCCGATGGTGCGGTGCTTGGCAAAGGTCTTGTGCGCTACACCGCCGAAGAGGCGCGCAAAATCGCGCGGCATCGCTCGGGCGAGATCGAAAGCATTTTGGGCTATCCGGGCCGCGCGGTGCTGCTGCATCGCGATGATATGGTGATTGGCTGAATTTGCGCCGGGGCAGGGGGCGCTGCCCCCCTCTTGCCTAAGCCAATTCTCCCCGGGATATTTACACAAAGTCGAAGACCTCAGGTCATTGAAAAGGGCGCCCCAGCGGCGCGCCCTTCTTGCTTTCAACTTGCTCTAAATATCCCGGGGGGCGTCCTGAAAGGACGGGGGGCAGCGCCCCCCAGCGCCAGTTATTGCTGCGACAGCCGGTCGAGGATACGCGCCCAAGAGCGGATGCCCTTGTGGAAGCTTTCGAGGTCGTATTTCTCGTTCGGGGAGTGGATTTGGTCATCATCGCGGCCAAAGCCGATCAGCATCGCATCCATGCCCAGATACTCTTTGAAATAGCCCGCAATCGGGATCGACCCGCCGCAGCCAACGAAGGCCGCCGGGCGCTCCCATTCATCCGACAGCGCCGCGCGCGCCGCATCAAAGGCCGGATCGGTGATCGACATCGTGGAGGCGGGGCTGCCCTCGGGCTCGCTCCAGATCAACTCACAATCGGGCGGCAGTTGCGCTTCGATCCAGGCTTTGAAGGCGGGCAGGATTTTGTCGGGGTCTTGGCCCGAGACGAGCCGGAAGCTGACCTTGGCGCTGGCTTGCGAGGGCAGCACGGTTTTGAAGCCCGCGCCGGTATAGCCACCCCAGATGCCATTGATCTCGGCGGTGGGGCGCGACCAGATTTGCTCCAAAGGCGTGCGATCCACCTCGCCTGCGGGGGTGGTCAGATCCACCCCGCCAAGGAAGGAGGCATGATCAAAGCCAAGCGCTTGCCATTGCGCGGCGACCGCGTCGGGGAGTTCGGCGACATCGTCATAAAAGCCCGGCACCTGCACCCGGCCTTGGTCATCATGCAGCCCGCCCAAGATCCGCGTCAGCACCCGGATCGGGTTGATCGCCACACCGCCAAACATCCCCGAATGCAGGTCTTTGCTGGCCGCGCGGATGGTGAATTCCACTTTGGCAAGGCCGCGCAGCATGGTCACAATGGCGGGAATATGGTCCGAAAACAGCCCGGTGTCGCAAATCAGCGCAAGATCGGCCGAAAGCTCCTCGCGGTTTTCTTGCAAGAACGGGATGAGCGAGGGCGAGCCCGATTCCTCTTCCCCTTCAAAGAAGATCGTCAGATTGCCCGGCAATTCCCCATGCACATCTTTCCACGCCCGGCAGGCTTCCAAAAAGGTCATCAATTGACCTTTGTCATCGGAGGCCCCGCGTGCGCGGATCAGCGGGCCTTTCGGGCCTTGCTGGATCACCGGGTCAAACGGGTCCCGTTCCCAAAGCTCAATCGGGTCAACGGGCTGCACATCGTAATGGCCGTAAAACAAGATGTGGCGGCCTTCGCCTGCATGGCGGCCCACCACCATCGGATGCCCCGGTGTGGGGCGCGCGCTGGCAGAAAAGCCCAATGATTTCAATTCCTGCACCAGCCAAGCGGCGGCTTGGGCGCAATCCCCATTATAGGCGGGATCGGTGGAAATCGAGGCAATGCGCAGCAAGTCCATCAGCCGGTCAGTGGCTTCGGGCAGGGTGTCGTCAATGCGGGAAAGAACGGCGTCAAGCGTCATGAGTGGTCTCCTTCGAGCCAAAACCGTAGCAGCCGTTTTCCGGAAGGGCCAGAGCGGGTGGAAAACAGGCGATGCTTAAAGTTTGAGCCTTAGGGGATAATTATGCACCGAGATGCGACAATTTAATTCTCCCCTTTTTTGACTTTGGGGTTTAACACTACCCGTGCCGGATAGGGCCGATGAGCCGACGCCCGGCGACACACAACCAAGTGCATAGAAGCCAGGGGTGATGAACATGGACTACAATCTCGCGCTCGACAAAGCTCTTCAACGTCTCCATGACGAGGGCCGGTATCGGACTTTCATCAACATCGAACGCGAGAAAGGCGCTTTCCCGAAAGCGCAATGGAACCGCCCCGATGGTGGCAAGCAAGACATCACCGTGTGGTGCGGCAACGACTATCTGGGCATGGGTCAACACCCGGTTGTTCTGGCCGCGATGCATGAAGCGCTGGAAGCCGTTGGCGCTGGTTCGGGCGGCACCCGCAATATTTCGGGCACCACCGCTTACCACAAAGCGCTGGAAGCCGAGATCGCCGATCTGCACCAAAAAGAAGCCGCGCTGGTTTTCTCGTCGGCTTATATTGCGAACGACGCCACGCTTTCGACGCTGCGCATTCTGTTCCCCGGCCTGATCATTTATTCCGACAGCCTGAACCACGCCTCGATGATCGAAGGCATCAAGCGCAACCAAGGCCCGAAGCGGATCTTCCGTCACAATGACGTGGCGCATCTACGCGAACTCTTGGAAGCCGATGATCCGGCCGCGCCGAAGCTGATCGCCTTCGAATCGATCTATTCGATGGATGGCGACTTTGGCCCGATCAAAGAAATCTGCGACTTGGCCGATGAATTCAAAGCACTGACCTATATCGACGAAGTCCATGCCGTGGGCATGTATGGCCCCCGCGGCGCGGGTGTGGCCGAGCGCGATGGCCTGATGGATCGCATCGATATCTTCAACGGCACGCTCGCCAAAGCCTATGGCGTGTTCGGTGGTTATATCGCCACGTCGGCGAAAATGGTCGATGCCGTGCGCTCCTATGCGCCGGGCTTCATCTTCTCGACCTCGCTGCCGCCGGCGATTGCTGCGGGCGCGCGCGCCTCGATCGCCTTCCTCAAAACCGCCGAAGGTCAGAAGCTCCGCGACATGCAACAGCTGCATGCTAAAGAGTTGAAAATGCGCTTTAAATCGCTTGGCATGCCGGTCATCGACCACGGCAGCCACATCGTTCCGGTCGTCATCGGCGACCCCGTCCACACCAAAGCGGTGTCGGATATGCTGCTCAGCGATTACGGCGTTTACGTGCAGCCGATCAACTTCCCGACCGTGCCGCGCGGCACCGAACGTCTGCGGTTTACGCCGTCGCCGGTGCATGATCTGACCCAGATCGATGGGCTCGTGAATGCCATGGATGCGCTCTGGGCGCGCTGTGCGCTGAATCGTGCCGAAGCGGTCGCCTGATCACTTCTACGGGTGCATGCCCGTCCCGGGTATGGTAGTTCTTTGTCAAGGAATTCGCGCTAGCAGGCTCGAATCGGCATAACACCACTGGGGCGGGACAGGCACATGATCAAGTGGAAGGGCAAACCTTCGACGCAAGAAGCTGAAGTTGGGCCCAAGGGCTTTGACGATTTCGAGCTGCGTCTGGGGGATGTTCTGCGCGGGGAACGCGCGACCCTTGCCAAATCATTGCTCGATGTGCAGCGCGAGCTGCGCATCAAAGCCATCCACATTGCGGCGATTGAAAACTGCGATGTTTCGGCATTTGAATCTCCCTCCTTCATCGCTGGTTTTGTCCGCTCCTATGCGCGCTATCTGGGCATTGATCCCGATTGGGCGTTTGAGCGGTTCTGTGCCGAAGCGGGTTTTGAACCGACGCATGGTTTGGCCGCTGCCGCCTCGGGGCCGAAGCCGCAGCGTCGCCCGGCGGATTTGACCGCGTCGCTTGCCAATCCCAATGCGTCTTTCATTCCGAAACAAGCGCCGTTCTGGACCAAGATCGACCCGCGCGCGGTGGGCTCGCTCGCCGTTGTGCTGATGGTTGCGGGTGGGATCGGCTATGGCGGCTGGTCGGTGTTGCAAGAGGTGCAGCGCGTGCAGCTTGCCCCGGTGGATCAGGCCCCCGGCGTTGTGGCCGAGATTGACCCGCTGCAATCGGTGGCGCCGGTGCAAATGGCGGCCAATGATGCGCTGCCGCAAGCGCCCACGACCGAAAGCTTTGATCGGCTCTATCGTCCCGCCGCGCTGGAAACGCCGGTGCTGATCGCGCGCGATGGCCCGATTGCGGCGATTAATCCGCGTGAAGCGGGCCTTCTGGCAGGCCCTGCGCCGGTGTCTCCACCTGCGCCGATGCTGATGACCGAAGCGCGTCCGCAGCCCAACCCGCAAGCGGAGCAAGTGGTGCGCACCTTGGGGGCCGATGCCTCTGAGGTTGTGGTCTTGGCGGTGCGCCCGTCTTGGGTGCGGATCACCTCGGCCGATGGGTCGGTGCTGTTTGAAAAAGTGATGGATGCTGGCGAGCGTTTCGCCGTGCCGAAACTTGCCGAGCCGCCAAAGCTGCGCACCGGGGAATCGGGCGCGATCTATTTTGCCGTCAACGGTGTGCCGCATGGCCCGGTGGGGGAAAAAGGCGCCGTGACCAAGAACATCGTGCTTTCGCCCGAAGCGCTTGGGGAAAGCTATGCGCTGGCCGATCTTTCCGCAGATCGTGATCTGGCGAGCCTTGTGACCGTGGCGGATGCCTCGGCCAGCTTGGGCGACTAAGCGCCTCTATCACAGCCCTGTCATTTTTGCGCCTCATGAGGTGGAAGCGACAACCCGTCCGTTGCCCTAGCGCAGCGGCTGACCTATGTCTTGGGCAACGAATTGGAGGCCTCTCATGTCGCACAACCCCATCCGCCCGTGGCGCAACATCGCGCGCCGCCCCTCGCGTCAGATTTGGGTGGGCAATGTGCCCGTGGGCGGCGATGCGCCGATTGCGGTGCAAACGATGACCAACACCATCACCTCGGATGTGAAGGCGACGCTCGACCAAGTGCTGCGCGCCGCCGATGTGGGCGCCGATATCGTCCGCGTTTCGGCCCCGGATGAAGATGCCACCCGCGCGCTGAAGGAAATCTGCCGCGAAAGCCCGGTGCCAATCATCGCCGACATCCACTTCCACTACAAACGCGCGATTGAGGCGGCAGAGGCGGGCGCGGCCTGCCTGCGCATCAACCCCGGCAATATTGGCGATGCCACCCGCGTGCGCGAGGTGATCAAGGCCGCCAAAGACCACGGCTGCTCGATGCGCATTGGCGTGAATGCGGGCTCGCTGGAAAAGCACCTGCTCGACAAATATGCCGAGCCCTGCCCGGAAGCGATGCTGGAAAGCGGTCTCGACCATATCAAAATCCTCGAAGACAACGATTTCCACGAGTTCAAAATCTCCGTCAAAGCCTCGGATGTGTTCTTGGCCGCCGCCGCTTACCGCGCGCTGGCCGAAGCCACAGATAAACCGCTGCACCTTGGCATCACCGAAGCTGGCGGGCTGATGGCGGGCACGGTGAAATCCGCCGTGGGCTTGGGCAACCTTTTGTGGTCCGGCATTGGCGACACGATCCGGGTGAGCCTCTCTGCCGATCCGGTGGAAGAGGTGAAAGTGGGCTATGAGATCCTCAAATCTTTGGGCCTGCGCACGCGCGGCGTGCAGATCATTTCCTGCCCCTCCTGCGCGCGCCAAGGCTTTGACGTGATCAAAACCGTGGAAACGCTGGAAAAGCGGCTTGAGCACATCAAAACCTCGATGAGCCTATCGATCATCGGCTGCGTGGTGAACGGGCCGGGCGAGGCGCTGATGACCGATATCGGCTTCACCGGCGGCGGCGCGGGCTCGGGCATGATCTATATGGCGGGCAAGCAAAGCCACAAAATGTCCAACGATCAAATGGTCGAGGAGATCGTGCGCTTGGTCGAGGCCCGCGCGGCAGAACTCGAAGCCGCCGAGCAAGCGGCGGAATAAGGGCAGGGGGGCGCTGCCCCCTCTTGGCCTATGGCCAATTCACCCCCGGGATATTTGGACAAAGTCGAAGGAGGGCGCTCGGTCAGGGCGCCCTTTCGTTTTTGGGGGGGGTAGCGATCGTCGCCTCATGGGCGCGCATAAAGTTGGGTGGGAGGAATGACTGGTTTGAGCCCCGAAAGTCCCCATATCAGGTGCAGTCCCTGTGAGTGGTTCTGCGGATATACCGGCGATGTTGCACCGTCTGTTTCTGCAAAGCATTGCACGTTGACGCTCTGAAAAATGCAACCCATTGTGCAACCGTGGGTGCGGCATTTCGTGGCGCATGCAAAGCAAATAGAGGCGACATGGCAGCTTTGCTTTCTGAACGTGGCAAACTCGTTGTTTATACACGCGGCGCTGCTCTCTTGCTTTGCGCATTTACTCCATTCTCAGAAATCTTGCTCAAACCTAATGTCGTACCGTCTGATGAGTATATTGAAAGCACTTGGCCGATCTACTTTTTGGTTATTGTTGGCTTTGGCATGGTAAATTTTCTGGCCATGGACTACTCTGATTTTGCAGCAACGTTCTCTCGAGAAATATCACATTTTGAATACTTTACGTCTCGAGTTGCTCTCATGTTGACTTTTGCCGTTTGCTTTCAGGTATTCTTGCAGAGCAGCGTACCATCTTTGGTTCTGAGGGTATCTGGTGCGAATACTGAGATTGAAATGGAGATAAGTGATCTGAACCCCAATCGGGATAGAAAATACTGTATTCGCGGTGTTTTCCTGAGACATAAGCCTTATTTTGCGGACGATATTTGCAACATCGATCCAAGTGTTTTGAACACTCTAAGTGCCGACGATTTCATTGTCGTTTCTGGAAACGGCAATTGGATGGGGGTCATACCAGAGCATGTTGCCCGTGCTCGTTGAGGTTTCTGCGCGTGCTGTGGGCGAGGTCAGTTTTTGCGCAACGCTACCCTTTTACACACAAGGCGCAATGACCGGCGAGACGTGAAGCAAAATGGTAGCAAAGTCCGCAAACCAGCCCCCATCCGCGCTGCTCCCGTTTGCCCCCCCAACAAAAAAAGGCGCCCGTCCCGGCGCCTTTCGACTTTGCTTGAACATCCCTCAGGGAACTTGCTCAAAGGGCAAAGGGGGCGCTGCGCCCTCCGCTTTACCCGCGTTCTTGGGCGATGATTTGGTGCATCGCTTCGGTCGGCGCATAGCCGCGCAGCAATTGGCCGCCCACGACAAAGGCCGGGGTGCCGGCAATGCCCATCCGCTCGGCCAATTGCGCGTTTGCGCGCAGCACGGCGGTGACCTCTTCGGTGTTCATCTTGGCAATCACCAGATCCGGGTCGATCTTTTGCTCCGAGGCAAGGCGCGACAGGCTTTCAAGCGTCATATCCCCCCGAAACGCCATCAGTTCGTTGTGCACCGCTTCATAAGCCGCGTCGCCCGCGACCTGTTTCACCGCCACGGCAAAGCGCGCGGCCAGCACCGATTGATCCGACAGGATCGGGAATTCCTTGACCACAAAGCGGATGTTGCGGTCCGATTTCAGAACCTCATCGACGACCTCGTAGGCCTTTTTGCAATAGCTGCACTTATAGTCGATGAACTCGACCATGGTGATATCGCCCTCAAGGTTGCCGCCGACCCAATCGCCCGCAAACTCAAAGATATCTTGCGCGTTGGTTTGGACTAAAACGCGGTCATCTTGCGCGGCTTGGGCTTGCTGGCGTTCTTCGAGCTTGTTGATCGCCTCCACCAGAACTTCGGGGTTTTCCATCAGATAGTCGCGCACCGCGCCGCCAAAGGCCTCTTTCTCGGCGGGGCTCATCGCGCTGAGGTCAAAGGCTGCGGCGGGCAGCGCAAGGGCGGTGGTCAGCGCGAAAGCAGCAAGCGAAAGACGGGTCATGAGAACATCCTGAAAAGGGCCACACGTGCCGGGCCGGTCCGGCGCACCTTGGCCAATGGGGGCGGAGGGTGCAAGAAAAAACCCGGCTCTTTTGTTCAGGCTTTTGTCATTGGCCGCCTGTGCGCGCCGCGTCCGATTGACCTTGCCAAATCGCGGGCCTATCCCAAGCGCAAAGGAAAGGAAGCCGCTATGCGTATGTCCAACCGTGGTCAGGTCGATGCCTTCATCGTGATGGATGTGATGGAGGCCGCAAATGCCGCCGAGGCGGCGGGGCGGCACATCATCCACATGGAGGTGGGCCAACCCTCAACGCCCGCGCCCGCCGCTGCCCGCAAGGCGCTTGCCGCGGCGCTGGAGCGCGACAGCTTGGGTTATACGGTGGCGCTTGGTTTGCCGGAATTGCGCCGGGGCATCGCTGATCTTTATGCGCGCTGGTATGGGGTCGATCTTGACCCGGCCCGTGTGGTGGTGACGCCGGGCTCATCGGGCGCGTTTCTTCTGGCCTTCTCTGCGCTTTTTGATGCGGGGGATCGGGTCGCTTTGGGCGCGCCGGGCTACCCCAGCTATCGGCAGATTTTGCGGGCGATGTCAGTCACCCCGGTGGATCTGCTCACCAAGCCAGAAAATCGTTATCAGCCCGTGCCTTCGGAAATTCCCGAAGATGTGCAAGGGCTAATTGTGGCCTCGCCGGGCAACCCGTCGGGCACGATGCTGGGCAAGCCAGAACTCGCGGCGCTGATGGGGGCGGCGGCGGAGCGTGGCTTGGGCTTTGTGTCAGACGAGATCTATCACGGGTTGCAGTATGAGGGCCGCGCCACCACGGCGCTGGAAATCGGCAACGAGGCCTATGTGATCAACTCGTTTTCGAAATACTTCTCGATGACCGGTTGGCGCGTGGGCTGGATGGTTGTGCCCGAGGACCATATTCGCACCGTTGAACGGCTGGCGCAGAATATGTTCATCTGCCCACCCCATGCGAGCCAAGTGGCCGCGCTTGGGGCGCTTGAGGCCACCGATGAGCTAGAGGCGAACTGCGCCGTTTATGCCGCCAACCGCAAGCTGATGTTGGAGGGTCTGCCGAAAGCGGGCTTTGACAAGATCGCCCCGCCCGATGGCGCGTTTTACATCTATGCGGATGTGTCCGAGATTACCCAAGACAGCCGCGCCTTGGCGGCAGAGATTTTGGAAAAGGTGGGTGTGGCGGTGACGCCGGGGCTCGATTTTGACCCGGCGCGGGGGCACACCACTCTGCGCTTTTCCTATGCGCGGGCGACGGCGGATATTGAAGAAGGGCTTGCGCGCCTCACCGCGTTTATGGCGGCGCGCTAAGCCTTTAGGGGGGATTCCCGTCGCGCTCCGGTTGCGCTATAGTCGGGCCAAACGGGCGCTAAGTCCCGCGGAGCAGGCATGAGACATCTTCTTTCCCCCCTTGCGGTGCTGATCGCGCTTGCCGGGTCGGTGGGCGCGCAAGCGCCCGAGCTTTCGGCTTTGGCGCGGCTGGAGGCTGATCGGAGTTTTGTCGCGCAACCCTCTGCCAGTAAAACTGAAATCACGCTGGGGCTGAGCCAGCCGGTGCCGTTTCGGGCGTTTTTGCTGGATGATCCGCCACGCTTGGTGGTGGATTTCCGCGAGGTGGATTTTGCTGGGGCGAAGCCGGAAGACTATGAAAGACGCGGGCTTTTGGGCGATATCCGCTGGGGGCGCTTTCGCGCGGGTTGGTCGCGCTTTGTCGCGGAATTGAATGGCCCGGTGAAGCTTGTTTCCGCCGAAGAGCGGACGGGCACCGAAAGTGGCAGCTTGCCCGAACTGCATATTGTGCTCGAGCGCACCACTGCGACGGAATTTGAAGCCCGCCAAGGCGCCGCGCAATCGGCGCTGTGGGATTTGCCGCAGCCCGCGCCCACGGGGGCATTGCTTACGCGCCAAGATGGCACCCGGCCCTTGCGGGTGATGCTTGACCCCGGTCACGGTGGCATTGACCCCGGTGCCGAGGTGGAGGGTTATTCGGAAGCCGTGCTGGTGCTGACCTTCGCACGGATGCTGAAAGAGGCGATGACCCGCGCGGGCATGGAAGTCGCGATGACTCGCGAAGAAGATATTTTCGTGCCGCTAGAGGAACGCATAACCGCCGCCCATGCCTTTGGCGCGGATCTGATGATCTCGCTTCATGCCGATGCTTTGGCCGAGGGGGAGGCGATGGGCGCAACGCTTTATCTCTTTGACGAGGCGGCATCCGATGAAGCCGCGCGCAAACTGGCCGAGCGTCATGATCGGTCGGACCTCTTGGCGGGCGTCGATCTGGAAGGCCATGATGATGCCGTGGCGGGGGTGCTGATGGACCTTGCCCGCCTTGAAACCCAACCGCGCGTGGTGCGGCTGGGTCAGGTGCTTTCGGGCGCGATTAAAGGGGCGGGGTTGCGCATGCATCGCCACCCGGTGCAAGGGGCGGATTTCGCGGTGCTGCGTTCGCCCGATATTCCCTCAGCTTTGGTGGAGTTGGGATTCATGTCTTCTGAAGTGGACCGGGCGCGTTTGCACGACCCGGAATGGCGCGCCGAAATGGCGGCTGCCTTGGTGGCCGGGGTGCAACGCTGGGCCGAGGCCGATGCCGCCGAAGCGCGACTGTTGCGGCAGTGATCCGATGACGCCCGCCGCCCGCCTTGCCGCCGCCATCGACCTTCTGGATGCCATTTTGGAAGGCGCCCCCGCGGAACGCGCGCTGACCAATTGGGCCCGCGCCAACCGCTATGCAGGCTCGGGCGACCGCGCCGCTGTGCGCGACCATGTGTTTGATGCGTTGCGCTGCCGGGGCAGTTTTGCCGCCCTTGGTGGGGCACTCACGGGGCGCGGGTTGATCTTGGGCCTATGCCGGGCCGAGGGGCGCGATGCAACTGCGCTTTTCACCGGCGAAGGCCATGCGCCTGCGGCTTTGACTGCGGATGAGGCTAAGCATCTGGCCAGCCCCGCGCCGCCGCGCGAAGACCTGTTCACAAGCGATTGGCCGGAGTGGCTTTTGCCGCAATTGCGCGCCGATCTTGGGGCGGATTTCGCGCCCGTTTCCGAGGCGATGCAGGCTCGCGCGCCGGTGTTTTTGCGTGCAAACCTTGCCAAAACCACCCGAGACGGTGCCGCACAGGTTTTGGCTACAGAGGGGATTGAAACTCAACCGCATCCGCTGGCTGACACGGCGTTAGAGGTCACCGCAGGCGCGCGCAAAATTGCGCAAAGCCAAGCCTATGCGCAGGGGTTGGTTGAGCTGCAAGACGCCGCCTCGCAAGCGATGCTACAGCTTGTCGATCTTGCCCCCGGTGCGCGCGTGCTCGACTATTGTGCGGGTGGCGGTGGCAAGGCGCTGGCGCTGGCGGCGGCCTTCCCCAAAGCGCAGATCACCGCGCATGATATTGACGCCGGGCGGATGCGCGATATTGCGCCGCGCGCCAAACGCGCCGGGGCCAAAATCACCTTGGCCGAACCGGGCAAGGTCACAGGGCAATATGATCTGGTGCTGGTCGATGCGCCCTGTTCGGGCGCGGGCACGTGGCGGCGCACGCCAGAGGCGAAATGGCGGCTGACGCCCGCGCGTTTGGCCGAATTGGTTGCCTTGCAAGCCGAGATCCTCTCCCATGCGGCGGGCCTTGTCGCGCCGGGGGGGCGGCTTTGCTACATGACCTGTTCGCTTCTCGATGTTGAGAATGCGGCGCAAATCGCGGCTTTCGCGGCGCGCGGCGGCTGGGAAAGCACGGCGCATCTGCGGTTGACGCCCTGCGATGGGGCGGATGGTTTTTTTGGGGCTGTGCTCTCTCGGATCTAAATAGATCCTGAAGATTTGCACATCTTTAGGTTGCGTTGGGTATTTGTTAACTAGGCTTTAACCGAAATGTCTCGCAATGCGAGGAGGCGATTCTGGAAAGGAAGACATCCGTGGCGCACCCCGACCAAACCTTGCAGCCCATCGGTCGCACGGCCGCGTTAATCGCTCCGGGGGCGATTTATCTTCTGGTGCTGGCCATCTGTGCTGGCGTCGGCGCTTATTTCGTGAAGGATCAGGTGCTGATGACCGTGCTTATCTCGGTGGCGGGCAGCTTCCTTTTGCTGGCGGTGCTGGCAAAGCTTGCGCAACGCCAGATCGCGCAAAGTAAAGACACGATGCAAGATGCGCTTGCGGCGTTCATCGCCCATGACGCGTCGCCCTCTTTCACCACCGATGCCGAAGGCGAGATTGGCGCGCAAAACCGCGCCGCGATTGAGCGGTTTGGCTCACGCAGCGGGCAAACTTTGGCGCGCGCCTTGGGGGAGTTGTTTGCAAATCCGGGGGCGATGCTCGCGCGGCTCCAGTCCAAGGCTGAAGCGCTTGGCGCGGCCCGGGAAGATTTGGTGACCCGGCGCGGCCATGTAAGGCTTTCGGTGCATCGGGTCGATGGCGGCGGATATCTGTGGCGGCTGGAAGACATGGCCGAACGCGCCGTAGGGGGCCGCGGTGGCGAGACCCTGTCTTTGCCGATGCTGACCGTGTCGAAAACGGGCACGATTTTGTTTATGAACGAGGCGCTGCGGCGCTTGGTGGGCGAACGTGTCCGCACGCTCGACCGTATCTTTACCGAATTGCCGATCCGCTCCGGCGAGGAGCAGGAGATCACCACCTCCGAAGGCCCGGTGCGCTGCATGGTGGCGCAGATCGAGGGCGCGGGCGGGCGTGACGAGATTTATCTGATGCCGGTGGCGCCCGGTCGTCCGGCAACGCATGACCCGGCGGCGTTTGAAAGCCTGCCGGTGGCGCTGATGCGGCTCAATGTCGATGGTCGCGTGTTTGAGGTAAACCGCGCCGCGCGTGGGTTGTTGGGCCAAATTTCCCCCGGTTCGCGGTTGTGTGAGCTTTTTGAAGGGCTTGGCCGCCCGGTTGAAGATTGGGTCGCCGATGCTGTTGCGGGCCGTACCGATCGCCGCCCCGAGGTGTTGCGCGCGCATCGCGGTGACCGCGAGGTGTTCTTACAAGTCACGCTGAGCCGGGTGATTGAGGAAGGTCGCGCCGGGCTGATTGCCGTTCTTTCGGATGCGACACAGCTTAAAACGCTCGAAGGGCAGTTTGTGCAAAGCCAGAAGATGCAGGCGATTGGCCAGCTTGCGGGGGGTGTTGCGCATGATTTCAACAACCTTCTGACGGCCATTTCTGGGCATTGCGATTTGCTCATGCTGCGCCATGAAAAGGGCGACCCGGATTACACCGATCTTGACCAGATCAGCCAAAACGCGAACCGTGCCGCCTCGCTTGTGGGGCAGCTTCTGGCCTTTTCGCGCAAGCAAACGCTGAAACCGCGGATCATGGATCTGCGCGATACGCTGTCTGATTTGACCCATCTTTTGAACCGTTTGACCGGCGAAAAGATCATGCTCACCTTGATGCATGATCCGGGCCTTGCGCTGATCCGCGCAGATCGGCGTCAGCTGGAACAGGTGATCATGAACTTGGTGGTCAATGCGCGCGACGCTATGCCCGGCGGCGGTGAAATTCGCATTGAAACTGAGAATATGCGCTTGCTGGAAGACCTGAAGCGCGACCGTGCCGCAGTGCCGAAGGGCGATTATGTTGTCGTGAAAGTGACCGATGAAGGGGTCGGGATCGCGCCCGATAAACTCGGCAAAATCTTTGAACCGTTCTTCACCACCAAAAAGCCGGGGGAAGGCACGGGGCTTGGGCTTTCCACCGCTTACGGGATCGTCAAGCAAACCGGAGGCTATATCTTCTGTGACTCGGTTCTGGGCTCTGGCACCTCTTTCACGCTTTTCCTGCCCGCGCATGGACAGCGGGGTGAGTTGGAACCGGAGCCGACCGTCACGCCGATGGATCTGCCGCAAATTGAAGAAAACCCCACCTCCAAAGTGTTGCTGGTTGAGGATGAGGCGCCGGTGCGGGCTTTTGCGTCGCGGGCGCTCAAATTGCGCGGCTATACCGTTTTTGAAGCCGAAAACGCCGAGGAGGCGCTGCGCATCTTGGAAGATGAAAGCCTGTCTTTCGATGTCTTCGTGACGGATGTGATCATGCCCGGCATGGATGGCCCGACATGGGTGGCCGAGGCACTGAAAGCACGCCCCGATGTGCCGGTGGTCTTCGTTTCGGGCTATGCGGAGGATGTGTTCCGGGAAGGCCGTCCGCCGATGCCGAATTCGGTCTTCTTGCCGAAGCCTTTCTCGCTGAGCGAACTCACCGCGACGGTGCAAAACCAGATCGCGCGGCGGGCGCGTAAACTGGCGGCGCGGGCTGGTGCAGGGGCGGCAGAGCCGGTCGAAAGCCAAGAGGACGAGGCGGAGGCTCAGGCCAAGCTGTCGTAAAGCGCAAAGTCGGCGGCGAGGGCTTCGCGCAGCGCGGCAAGTGTTTCGGGCGAAATCTCGGTATCCGCCGCAGCGGGCACATTCACGCGGGGCAGGGTGATCGCGCAATCTAGCCGATCTTCCAAGAACTGTACAAAAGTGTCGATCTCTTCATAGCGAAAGATTCGATCCACTGCCGGGGTGCCATCGGCCCCGCAGAGATGCGCGGCTTGGCTGCCAATTTCCGCCCGAAGGGTGCTGCGCGTTTCCATATAGGCGCGGGCAAAGGCCTCAAAGCTTTGCGCGGCAACGGCGGGCTCGTGAGCCTCTTCTACCCGGAAGCGATACCACGAGCGCAGCCATTCAACCGGTTCGCGCATCAGCGCAAGGGTGGTGAAAGGCGCCCCCGCTTGCGCTGCAAGCCAAGGCGCCAGCGTGGCTTGAAAATCTTGTGCGGGCATATGTTTGAAGGGCGCGGGGCGCTGGATTGTGACCGAAGCAAGCGAGTCGAGCGCGACCTCGACCGCTGTTGATCCCGTCTTTGGGGTGGCCAAAAAGACCAAGCGCTGATCCCAGAAAATCAACATGATAGACCCTTTTCCGAATGGGTCTTGCATAGGCTTCCGGCGGTCTGGGGTAAAGCCCGCGGTCTTGGTAACCTTTCCTTAACCCTGTTTGTTCAATATTTGTTCTCACAATTTGATTGCAATGTTTCCCTTTTGTGCTCATATGGATGAGAACAAGATGGGAACAAAAAGCGCCCCTGGGCCGATGGACGCCCGGCTTGCGCTGTGGGATAAGGGGACGAGAAATGGCAACGGCAGGCCTTATTGAGATGAACGACAAAAGCAAGGCAGACAAGCATAAGGCGCTGGAATCGGCGCTCGCGCAGATCGAGCGCCAGTTCGGTAAAGGCTCGATAATGAAGCTCGGTGGCGATAACCCGCCGCCTGAGATCGAGGCGACCTCGACCGGCTCGCTTGGCCTTGATATCGCGCTTGGCATTGGCGGTCTGCCCAAGGGCCGGATTGTGGAGATTTACGGGCCGGAAAGCTCGGGCAAAACCACGCTGACGCTGCATTGCATTGCTGAAGAGCAAAAGAAGGGCGGGGTTTGCGCCTTTGTGGATGCCGAACACGCGCTTGACCCCTATTACGCCAAGAAGCTGGGCGTGAACCTGGATGAGCTGCTGATCTCGCAGCCCGACACCGGCGAACAAGCGCTTGAAATCGTCGATACGCTGGTGCGCTCGGGCGCGGTGAGCCTTGTGGTCGTGGACTCGGTCGCGGCGCTGACACCCCGCGCCGAGATTGAGGGCGATATGGGCGATGCCACGGTTGGTGCCCAGGCGCGGCTGATGTCTCAGGCGATGCGCAAGCTCACCGCCTCGATTGGCCGCTCGAATTGCATGGTGATCTTCATCAACCAGATCCGCATGAAGATCGGCGTGATGTTCGGCTCGCCTGAAACCACCTCGGGCGGGAACGCGCTGAAATTCTACGCCTCCGTGCGCCTTGATATCCGCCGCACCGGCGCGATCAAGGATCGTGACGAGGTGATCGGCAACCAGACCCGCGTCAAAGTGGTGAAGAACAAGGTCGCTCCGCCGTTCCGCGAAGTGGAATTTGATATTCTATACGGCGAAGGCATCTCGAAGGTCGGTGAATTGGTTGATCTTGGCGTGAAGGCCGGGATCGTGGCCAAATCGGGTGCTTGGTATTCGTTCGGTGATGAGCGGATCGGGCAGGGGCGTGAAAACGCCAAGCAGTTCCTGCGCGACAACCCCGATATTGCCTATGAGATCGAAGACAAGATCCGCGCCAGCCACGGGCTCGATTTTGACGTGCCGCCGGGCGACGATGATCTGACCGAAGAATAAGCGCCGTCCTGCGGCGCGCAGCTTAGACAGGCGGCACGATGCCGCGTTGAAACGGCCGGGGGCGTCCCGGCCGTTTTGCTTTCTGGACAGGGCCGGGAAGCATCGCTAAACGGGGGGAAATCTGCAAAAAAGGCCCGCCCATGCCCAGCCTCAACGATATTCGCTCCACCTTCCTCGGCTCGTTTGAAAAGAACGGTCACAAGGTGGTGGAAAGCTCGCCGCTCGTGCCGCGCAACGACCCGACGCTGATGTTCACCAACTCCGGGATGGTGCAGTTCAAAAACTGCTTCACCGGGGTGGAAAAACGCGACTATGTCCGCGCCACGACCTCGCAAAAATGCGTCCGTGCCGGTGGCAAGCACAATGACCTTGATAACGTTGGCTATACCGCGCGCCACCACACGTTTTTTGAGATGCTCGGCAACTTCTCTTTTGGCGATTACTTCAAAGAAGGCGCGATCCCCTTTGCTTGGGAATTGCTGACCAAAGACTTTGATATCCCGAAAGAAAAGCTGCTGGTCACCGTCTATCACACCGATGATGAAGCGGCGGAGATCTGGAAAAAAGTTGCCGGTCTGACCGATGACCGGATCATCCGCATCGCCACCAAAGACAACTTCTGGCAAATGGGGCCGACCGGGCCTTGCGGCCCCTGCACCGAGATTTTCTATGATCATGGCGATCATATCTGGGGTGGCCCGCCCGGCTCCGCCGAGGAAGACGGCGATCGCTTCATCGAGATTTGGAACCTCGTTTTCATGCAAAACGAGCAGTTCGAAGATGGCTCGATGCGCGCGCTCGATATGCAGTCGATCGACACGGGCATGGGGCTTGAGCGGATCGGCGCGCTGCTACAAGGCAAGCACGACAACTACGACACCGATTTGATGCGCAGCCTAATCGAGGCCTCGGCCCATGCCACCTCGGCAGACCCCGATGGCCCGGGCAAAGTGCACCACCGCGTGATTGCCGACCATTTGCGTTCGACCGCCTTCTTGATTGCTGATGGCGTCATGCCCTCGAACGATGGCCGGGGCTATGTGCTGCGCCGCATCCTGCGCCGCGCCGCGCGCCACGCGCATATGCTTGGCGCGAAAGATCCGGTGATGCACAAGCTCGTCCCCGCGCTCGTGCGCCAGATGGGCGCGGCCTTCCCGGAACTGAGCCGTGCGCAAGCGCTGATCGAAGAAACCCTGAAGCTCGAGGAAACCCGCTTCAAGGTCACGCTCGATCGCGGTTTGAAGTTGCTGGATGATGAACTTTCCGCGCTGCCTGATGGGGCGGAACTGCCGGGTGCAGCAGCGTTTAAGCTCTATGATACCTATGGCTTCCCGCTTGACCTGACCCAAGATGCTTTGCGCGAAAAGGGCCGCACCGTCGATACCGATGGCTTTGATGCCGCGATGGCCGAGCAAAAAGCCAAAGCCCGCGCGGCTTGGTCCGGCTCGGGTGAGGCGAGCGATGCGCGCATTTGGTTTGAGATTGCCGAAGCCAAAGGCGTGACCGAATTCCTTGGCTACGATACCGAAACCGCCGAGGGCCAAATTCTGACGCTGGTGCAAGACGGCGCGGAAGTGGCCGAGGCCACAGGCACGGTGCAGATCGTGGTGAACCAAACGCCGTTTTACGGCGAGTCGGGCGGTCAGGTCGGCGATAGCGGGATCATCCGCACCGAAACCGCCGAGGTGAAAATCACCGACACCAAGAAAGTGGCGGGGGTGTTCATTCACATCGGCGAGGTGGTTTCGGGCAAGGTGGCCAAAGGCCAACCCGCGAAACTGGAGGTGGACCATGCCCGCCGCAGCGCCATTCGCGCCAACCACTCCGCCACCCACCTGCTGCATGAGGCGCTGCGCCGTGCGCTTGGCGACCATGTCGCGCAAAAAGGCTCGCTCAATGCCGAGGATCGGCTGCGGTTTGACTTTAGCCACGCCAAAGCGATGAGCGCCGAAGAGCTGGAGCAGGTCGAGGCCGAGGTGAACAGCTTCATCCGCCAAAACACCGCCGTGGAAACCCGGATCATGACGCCTGATGATGCGCGCGGTCTGGGCGCGCAGGCGCTCTTCGGGGAGAAATACGGCGATGAGGTGCGCGTCGTCTCGATGGGCGAATTGCTCGGCTCGGGCAAAGGCCAAGACGGCAAGACCTATTCGCTTGAACTCTGCGGCGGCACCCATGTGGCGCGCACGGGCGATATTGGTGCCTTTGTCGCGCTTGGCGACAGTGCCTCCTCGGCCGGTGTGCGCCGGTTTGAAGCGCTGACCGGCCAAGCCGCGCTTGATTACCTCAAAACCCAAAACGCGCGGCTTTCCGAAGTGGCAGGTGTGTTGAAAACCGCCCCCGCCGATGTGGCCGAGCGCGTGAAG
This sequence comes from Rhodobacter aestuarii, assembly GCF_900156655.1. Taxonomy (GTDB): domain Bacteria; phylum Pseudomonadota; class Alphaproteobacteria; order Rhodobacterales; family Rhodobacteraceae; genus Rhodobacter; species Rhodobacter aestuarii. The sequence goes on from NZ_FTOG01000001.1 coordinate 531,563, forward strand.
GCCTTGGCCGAAGAACGCAAAGCGCTTGCCAATGAAGTGGCGCAACTGCGCCGTGAATTGGCCATGGGCGGCGGCGCGGCGGGTGGCCCGGAAGTTGAAGAAATCAATGGCTTGCGCTTCATTGCTCAGGTGGTTTCGGGCGTGTCGGGCAAAGACCTGCCCGCGCTGGTGGACAGCCTGAAAGAGAAGGTTGGCTCGGGCGCGGTGCTGGTGATTGCTGATACCGGCGCGAAACCGGCCTGTGCGGCAGGTGTCACGGCGGATAAAACCGATACCGTCTCTGCGGTCGATCTGGTCAAAGCGGCGGCGGCTGCCCTTGGCGGCAAAGGGGGCGGGGGCCGCCCCGATATGGCGCAAGCCGGTGGGGCCGATATCGCCAAGGCCGATGAGGCTTTGGCTGCTGTGCGCGCTGTGATTGCGGGGGAAGTGTAATGCCCTCGGCCCTTTGGATCGCCCACGTCGAAGTGCTCGACCCCGAAGCTTATGGCAAATATGCCGTGGCGGCGGGGCCGGCGATTGCCGAACATGGCGGGGTCTTTTTGGCCCGCGCCACGCGCTACGTGCAGCTTGAGGGCAACGACCGCGCCCGCAATGTGGTGGCGCGCTTCCCCAGCCTAGAGGCGGCGGTCGCCTGCTACAATTCAGACGCCTATCAAGCCGCGCTCGCCCATGCCAAGGGCGCTTCGGTGCGCGATTTGGTGGTGGTTGAGGAAAACGACTGACTTTTGTTCCGCCCGGAAAAGCGTTAACGTGACACTCATGTGTCAATGCTAAAACCGGGCGGAGCCAACCGCCTTGAGAGGCAAAAGATGTGCCGTTGGGCCGCCTATATTGGGCAACCGATCTTTCTGGAAGATATCGTCTCGAAACCGGGGCATTCGCTGATCCACCAAAGCCAGTGCGCCACGCAATGCACCACGGCGATCAATGCCGATGGCTTTGGCATCGCTTGGTATGATGCGCGGCCCGAGCCGGGGCTTTACCGCGATGTCATGCCCGCTTGGTCGGACCCGAACCTTAAGTCTTTGACAGCACAGGTGAAATCGCCGCTCTTTTTGGCCCATGTGCGCGCCTCTACCGGCACGGCGACCTCGCGCAACAATTGCCACCCGTTCGTGGTGGGGCGCTGGAGCTTCATGCATAACGGCCAGATCGGCGGCTATGATGCGTTTCGGCGCGCAGGCGAAATGCTGATCCCCGATGATCTTTACCCGCACCGCAAGGGCGCGACCGATAGCGAGGCTTTGTTCCTGCTTGCGCTCGCCGAGGGGCTGGATGAAGACCCCAAGGGCGCGTTGGAACGCGCCACCGCGCGGCTAGAGGCGCTGTCGCGGGAGCGAGGTGCCGCCCCGCATATGCGGCTGGCGGCGGCCTTTTCCGATGGGCAGCGGCTTTACGCGGTGCGCTATGCCTCTGATGAAAATGCGCCCACGCTTTACCACCGCTGGTCGGGCAGCCGTAAGGGCCGCGCCGTGGTGTCTGAGCCGCTCGAAGACGGGCAGGGCAATTGGCAGGCGGTGGACCCGGGCACCTTTTGCATCTTTGAAGGCAAAGAGATGCGCTTTGAGCCCTTCGCCCCGCCGCAATCTGCCGCTGCGGCTGCGGCCTAAGCACCGCTTGACCTTGCGCAAGGCCCGCGCCTAAATAGCGCCATGAAGACCCTGATCACCCGCATTTGCCTGATTTGCCGCTGACCAAAGTCACGCGGGCCGTTCTTCTGTTTTCATGTAGGATCGAATGAGCTAAGCCCGCGGCGAGAGCCCCGTGAGGAAGCCATGACCGAACCCGCGATCCGCCTGCACAATTCGAAAACCCGCCGCAAAGAAGCTTTCACCCCGATTGATGCGGAGAATATCCGCCTCTATCTCTGCGGGCCGACGGTCTATGACCGCGCCCATTTGGGCAATGCGCGCCCGGTGGTGGTGATTGATGTGCTCTATCGGCTGCTGCGCGAGGTCTACGGGCCAGAGTGTGTCACCTATGTGCGCAACTTCACCGATGTGGATGACAAGATCAACGCCTCGGCCCAAGCGCGCAAAGAGGCGGGGGCTATAGAGACGCTCGAAGAGTTGATCCGCCAGCGGACCGAGGAAACGATCGGCTGGTATCATGCCGATATGGATGCTTTGGGCGCGCTGCGCCCGACACATGAGCCCCGCGCGACCGATTTCATTGGGGCGATGATCGCGATGATCGAAGATCTGATCGCCAAGGGCCATGCCTATGAAAAGGAAGGCCATGTGCTCTTCCGCGTGCGGTCTTACAAAGACTATGGCGCGCTCTCGGGCCGTTCGGTCGATGATATGATCGCGGGCGCGCGGGTTGAGGTTGCGCCCTTCAAAGAAGACCCGATGGATTTTGTGCTCTGGAAGCCCTCCGATGCCGATCTGCCGGGCTGGGAGAGCCCCTGGGGCCGGGGCCGTCCGGGCTGGCACATTGAATGCTCGGCCATGTCCTACGAGCTATTGGGCGCAAGCTTTGACATCCACGCGGGGGGCATTGATCTGCAATTCCCGCACCATGAAAACGAGATCGCGCAAAGCTGCTGCGCGCATCCCGAAGGCGGTTTTGCGAATGTCTGGCTGCACAATGAGATGTTGCAGGTGGAGGGGAAGAAAATGTCCAAGTCCTTGGGCAATTTCTTCACCGTGCGCGATTTGCTGGACCAAGGCATTCCGGGCGAGGTGATCCGGTTTGTGTTCTTGCAAACCCATTACGGCAAGCCGATGGACTGGACCGCCGAGAAGGCGCGGCAGGCGGAGGTGACGCTGCGCAAGTGGTATCGCATTGCCGAACAAGGTTTGGATGGCGTCTCCGAACCCTACATTGCAGTCATCTCGGCTTTGTCAGATGACTTGAACACCGCTGAGGCAATTGCTCAGTGCCATCAACTTGCACATGCAGATGACATTTCGACACTGCGCGCGACTCTGCAGTTCCTTGGGTTGATGGGCCGCAGTGTTCCGGAATGGGCCAGCGCGCCTGAGGCGGACCTGTCGGGTTTGGCCACAAAACTCGCCGCACTCCGCACGACAGCGATGGAAACCAAAGATTTCGCGCCCGTCGATGCAATGAAAACCGCGCTTTTGGCGGCGGGCGTTGAGGTACGGATGTCGAAAGCGGGCGTTGAGCTTTTGCCCGGTGCGGGCTTTGATGCTGCAAAGCTGGAGGGGCTGTGATGCGCTTGTTTGGCAGTGAGAAGGGCGGCGCACGACCCGAGGGGGGGCGCAATCGCGCCCGCCCGTGGGGGCGGGGCGGGCGCGGCCCGGCGTGCCGCCGGGCGACACGCAGATCTGAAGCGGGGCAGGGAGGCGCGCAATGACCAAAGAACGCCTCTACCTCTACGACACCACGCTCCGCGACGGGCAGCAAACGCAGGGCGTGCAATTCTCGGTGCCCGAGAAGATCGCCATTGCCGAAGCGCTGGATGAAATCGGCATTGACTATATCGAGGGCGGCTGGCCCGGCGCGAACCCGACCGATAGCGACTTTTTCGCCGCGCGCCCGCAAACCCGCGCCACCTTCACCGCCTTTGGCATGACCAAACGCACCGGCCGCTCTGCCGCGAATGATGAAGTGCTGGCGGGGGTGATGAATGCGGGCACGCCGGCGGTTTGTTTGGTGGGCAAGACGCATGATTACCATGTCACCACCGCGCTTGGCATCACGCTGGAAGAAAACCTCGACAACATCCGCGCCTCGGTTGCGCATATGGTGGCGCAGGGGCGCGAGGCGTTGTTTGACGCCGAGCATTTCTTTGATGGCTACAAAGCCAACCCCGACTATGCCGTGGAATGCTGCCGCGTCGCCTATGATGCGGGCGCGCGTTGGGTGGTGCTCTGTGACACGAACGGCGGTGCGCTGCCGCGCGAGGTGGCCGCTTGCACCGAGGCGGTGATTGCCGCCGGTGTGCCGGGCACCCATTTGGGCATTCACACCCATGATGATACGGGCTGTGCCGTGGCCAATTCGCTCGCCGCGATTGAGGCGGGTGCGCGGCAGGTGCAAGGCACGCTCAACGGGCTTGGCGAGCGCTGCGGCAATGCGAACCTGATCACGCTGATGGCGACGCTTTCGCTGAAAGAACCCTATAAAAGCAAATACGAAACAGGGCTTTGCACGGAAAAGCTAAAGTCGCTCACTCGGCTCTCGCGCAAGCTGGATGACATTTTGAACCGGGTGCCTTTGCGCTCGGCCCCTTACGTTGGGGCCAGTGCTTTTGCGCACAAGGCCGGGCTGCATGCCTCGGCGATTTTGAAAGACCCGACGACTTACGAACATATTGTGCCCGAACGCGTCGGCAACAGCCGCCTTATTCCGATGTCGAACCAAGCCGGGCAGTCGAACCTGCGCGCGCGGTTGAAGGGCATGGGGATCACGGTCGATCCCAAAGACCCGCGCTTGGCCGAGATATTGGACGAGATCAAAGCGCGCGAAGATCGCGGCTATGCTTATGACGGCGCGCAGGCAAGTTTTGAGCTGGTCGCGCGGCGGATTTTGGGGCTGGCGCCGGAGTTCTTTGAGGTGACGCGCTACCGGGTGACGGTGGAGCGGCGCAAGAACCCCGCAGGCCAAATGGTGAGCATGTCCGAAGCCGTGGTGGTGGTGACCATTGGTGGCGAGCGGATGCTCTCGGTTTCGGAAAGTGTGGATGCCGAGGGCCATGACCGGGGCCCGGTGAACGCGCTCTCCAAAGCGCTGGTGAAAGACCTTGGCCCCTATCAGGCGCTGATAGAAGACATCAAACTGGTCGATTTCCGCGTGCGGATCACCCAAGGCGGCACCGAGGCGGTGACGCGGGTCATCATTGACAGCGAAGACGGGCAGGGCAGCCGTTGGTCCACCGTGGGGGTCAGCCCGAACATCGTGGATGCCTCGTTTGAGGCGCTCTTGGATGCGATCCAATGGAAGCTGATCCGCGACGGGGCAAAAGCGGTATGAGCGATGCCGTCACCCTCTGCGCCCAAAGGCTGGAAACCGGCGATCCGGACCGTTTCGCGGCGGTGATGGCGCTGCCGGGGCCGATGCGCCCGGCGGGGTTTGCGCTATATGCGCTGAACTTGGAACTGGCCCATGCGCCTTGGGCCTCGCCCGAGCCGATGGTGGCAGAAATTCGCCTGCAATGGTGGATTGAAGCGCTTGAGGCACAGGGGAAAGAGGGGCGTGAGATCCCCCATGATATTGGCCCCGCGCTTGCCAACATCGCCCCGCAAGCGATTGAATTTATGGTGGAATCCGGTGAGGCGCGGCGCGCCGATTGCTGGTCTGACCCGTTTGAGGATGCCGCCCGGCTTTGGGATTACCTTGATGCCACGGCGGGGGCACCGATGGTGGCTTTGGGGCTGAGCCTTGGGGCCGAGGCAGAGGTGAGCCTGCGCGCCTATGGGGCGGCGGCGGGGCTTGCCAATTGGCTTGTGGCGCAGCCCGAACTCACCGCGCGCGGGCGTCTGGGTCTATCGGGCGCGACGCCGCAAAACTTGGCCGCTTTGGCCAAGGAGGGGCTCGCGCGGCTCACTGCCGCCGAAGCCGCCTTGAAAGCCGCCGATCAACCCGCGCGGCTTGCCGCCTTGGCGGGGTGGCAAGCTCGGGCGATCTTGCAAAAAGCGGCCCGCACCCCCGAAGCGATTGCCAAAGGCACCCTGCGCGGATCGGACTTCAGCCGTCGCTTTGCGCTTTTGAAAGCGCGGCTTGCGGCTTAGGCGTCCAAATTTCGCCATTTAAGTGAATCTTCAAAAGTTCCGTCCATGTTGCGGGCTGTGACCTAGGCACAGCTGCAATGTCGCCCCGTTTCCGGGGGGGATGGAGAACTGGCATGATCTTTCGTAAGCGCCTCTCTTTGGGGTTGAAACTTCCGCTGATGCTTGTGGCCATTGCGATGGTCGCGCTGACGGTGATGGGGGTTTCCTCTTATCGTGAAGCGCGCGCGCTTTTGGAAGAAGAAGCAAGCCAACGCCTTGAACGCACACTAGAATCTCGTGTGCAGGCGCTGGAGCAATGGGCCGGTCAGACGCAGTCGGAACTGACCTCGCAAGCGGCAAACCCCGGGATGCAGCGCTTGGTGCGCGATTTCACCAATGGTTGGAAGATGCTTGGCGAAGAGGCCGCGCAAAGCCTGCGAGCCTCTTGGGTTGAGGGCAATCCGAATCCGCCGCAAGAGCGTTGGAAGCTTGATTTTGCATGCGATATCAATGATTTCGGGATCGTGCATCGGCGTGCCCATCCGGGGCTTGTGACGCTGGCGCAGGAAAAAGACCTGCAAGACCTCTATTTCATCGATGTCACGGGCCATGTGCTTTATTCGCTGCGTAAGGGCGATGAATTTGCAGCCAATTTGAATGATCCGACCCAAGCCACGGGTCCGCTTGCCACCACGGTGGCGCAGGCGATGGCCGATGCCTCTGGCGCGGCGGCGGTGTCGGATTTCGTTCCTTTGTCCGATGGAAGCCGGGGGATCTATCTTGCGCAGGTGATGCACTCTGAACAAGGTGTGGCGCTTGGCGTTTTGGCCTTTGCGGCGCGGTTGGATCGTGTTGGCGCGGTGATGACGATGCCGCGTTCGCTTGGCGACACGGGGCAGGCTTATGTGCTGGATGCGCAGGGGCAGTTGCAAAGCCCGCTGCGGATGCCCGGCGGCCCCGAGGCGGGGACGGTGCTCTCCAATACCGCATCTGCGGCCGTGTTGGGCGGCGAGACCGGGCGCGCAACCTACAAGGGGCTGACCGGCAAAACCGTTGCCGGGGTCTACGCGCCAGCGACGCTTTTTGGCCGTGCGATGGGCGTGGTGGTGGAGCAAGATGCTGCCGAAGTGGTCGCCCCCGCGCGCAAGCTCGCGCGGAAGCAATTGCTCAACGCAACTTGGCTGATTGCTTTGTTGGCGGGGATGTCGGCATGGATGGCGCGCGGCATTGCGCTGCCGATGCATTGTGTGGCGCAATCGGTTGGCCGCATTGCGGGGGGCGATCATAGCATCACCGTGCCCGCAACCGAGCGTGGCGACGAATTGGGCGAGATCGCGAAAGCGGTCGAAGGTTTGCGGGATGATTTGGCGGCCAGCCACGAAACCCGGCGCGCGGCCACAATTCAAGGCACGGCGTTCCAAAACTCCTCTGCCGCGCTGATGGTGGTCGCGCCGGATCTGTCGATCTGCTTTGCCAATGCGGCGCTGAGCAAGCTTGTCTCGCAAAAAATCGAAGACTTTCGGGGGCGTGCTCCGGGGCTTGATCCGGACCTGCTGATGGGTGTCTCGCTTAGCCAGCTCTACCCGATGACGCCAGAAATTGAGGCGCGGCTGGCCGATCCGTCCAAACTGCCGTTCCACCAAGATGTGGCCGTGGGCGAAGGGCGCTTTGGCGTTGATTTTTCTGAAATTCGGGCCGCCGATGGCACCTTGATGGGCTATGTCGTCGAATGGCGCGATGTGACCGAATTGCGGATGACGCGCGCGCTGCTCAATGCGCTCGATTCCACGCAGTTGATGGTCGAGTTTTCGCCCGATGGCCGGGTGACGCGCGGCAATGACAATATCCTGAGCGCGCTTGGCGAAAGCGCCGAGGGGCTGATCGGGCGCGACCATGCCGGGTTGATTGAGGGCGAGGGCGATCTGGCCGGTTTCTGGAGCCGCCTCGAACGTCTTGAGCCGGTGATTGGCCGCTTCGTGCTGCAAGGCGCGAATGGGTGCCGCGTGGTGGCCGAGGGCAGCGTGACCCCAGTGCCGGACCGCGAAGGGGCGATGCTGAAGATCGTGCTCATTGGCAATGACATCACCCAAGCGCAGGCGGCTTTGGCCGAGGCGCAGGCGCGGGCCGAGGCGATGCTGGTGGGCCAGCGCGCCGTGGTGGAAGGGCTGCGCGTGGGGCTGGAGCATCTGGCGCGCGGTGATCTGAAAAGCCGGATCGAGACCAAATTCCCGGAAGAATACGAACAGCTTCGCACCGATTTCAACAATGCGGCCAGCACCTTGGCCGATGCGATGGCGGTGGTGATCGAATGCGCCCATTCGATTGATAGCGAAGTGAGCGAGATCAATAATGCCGCGGCCGATCTGAGCCAGCGCACCGAAAAGCAAGCGGGCACTTTGGCCGAAACGGTGACGGCGCTCGATCAGCTGACCTCTTCGGTCGGCGCCGCAAGTGCGGGGATTTCCGAAGCCGATCAGATGGTGGAACGCGCGCGTGCGGGGGCGGAAAGCTCGGGCCAAGTGGTGCAGCAAGCCGTCACCGCGATGGGCGAAATCTCGCAAAGCTCCGAACAAATCTCGCGCATCATTTCGGTGATCGAAGACATTGCCTTCCAAACGAACCTTTTGGCGTTGAACGCGGGTGTGGAAGCCGCGCGGGCGGGCGAGGCCGGGCGTGGCTTTGCCGTGGTCGCCTCTGAGGTGCGGGCGCTCGCACAGCGCTCGTCGGATGCCGCGCGCGAGATTGATACGCTGATTTCCACCTCGTCTGAAAACGTGCGGCGCGGTGTGGATTTGGTGGGCGAAACCGGCCAAGCGCTGCAAGGTATTTTGGTGTCCGTCAACGAGATTGCGGGCCGGATGTCGGGCATTGCCAGTTCCGCGCGCGAGCAATCGGCGGGCCTGAGCGAGATCAACAATGCGATGATCCAGTTGGATCAGGTGACCCAACAAAACGCTGCGATGTTTGAAGAAACGACGGCGGCTGCGCAGGCGCTCAGCCGTGGGGTGCAATTGCTGACCACGACCACCGCGCGCTTTGATGCCGATGTGCCTTCGGCAGCCAAAATGGCCGAGCCGATGCCGGCTCCGGCGCCCGCGCCGACGCCTGTGAGCAAACCCGTCGCGGTCCCGGCAAAACCGGCGGCAAAAGCCGCGCCGCCCGCCAAACCCAAGCCCGCGCCAGCGGCCGCCCCCGTGCCGCGCAGTGCGGGCGCGCTCGCACTCAAACCCGAGGTGAGCGATTGGGAAGATTTCTGAGAAGGCGCAACCAATTGAAAAATAAAACCAACATAGATCGAGGGAGCCCATGACCCCGAAACGCGTCCTGATTGTGGATGACTCCCCGACCATCCGGGCTCTGCTGCGCAACCATCTTGCGCAGGATCCTCGGCTTGTGGTGGTGGGCGAGGCGTGCGACCCGTTTGATGCGCGCGAAAAGATCAAAGCCCTGCTGCCCGATGTGCTGACGCTGGATGTCGAGATGCCGCGCATGAACGGCCTTGAATTCCTTGAAAAGCTGATGCGGTTACGGCCGATGCCGGTGGTGATGATCTCCACCGAAACGCAAAAGGGCTCGGCCGCCGCGCTGGAGGCTTTGTCGCTGGGCGCGGTGGAATGTATCGGCAAACCGAGTTTTGACCGGCTGTCGGATACGTTCTTCAACCTGCCCGATCTGTTGGTGGCGGCGGCCAATGCGCGGTTGCGCACCGGGCCGCGCGCGCAAATTTCGCCGTCTGCCACGGCGTTCAACTGGAACGGAAAATATGTGCTGATCGGCTCCTCGACAGGAGGCGTGGATGCGCTTGAGACCTTCTTGTCGTCTTACCCGCGCAACTGCCCGCCGACGCTGATCACCCAGCACATGCCGGAGGGGTTCTTGGCCTCTTTCGCGCGGCGCTTGGAAAGCAAGATGCAGCCGCATGTGGCGCTTGCCACAGAGGGCGCGCCGCTCTTGCCGGGCAATGTCTATCTGGCGCCGGGCGGCGAGTATCACCTTGCCGTCGCAGGGGGTGCCGATCGGCCGAAATGCCGCCTGCTCAACACCGAAAAGCGCAATGGGCACCGGCCCTCGGTCGAGGTGCTCTTTGACAGCGCCGTGCCGATGGGCAAGCGCTGCGTTGGCGTGATGTTGACGGGCATGGGGAAAGATGGCGCCGAAGCGATGGTGCGGTTGCGCCAAGCGGGCGCGCGCTGCTTGGCGCAAGATGAAGCAAGCAGTGTTGTTTTTGGTATGCCGCGTGCGGCGCTTGAACTGGGGGCTGCGGAACAAGCGGTTCCCATCGGACAGATGGCGGGAAAGGTACTCGGTTTGTGCAGTGGTAGCGGTAGTGGCAGTGGTAGCAGCGCCATGAAATTCAGTTCGGTCAGGAGGGCCTGAGATCATGGCAGGACATAAACCCCATCATATCGCGCAGGGCGAATACGCAACGGCGCGCGGCCCAGATGCCTCGATCTCGACGATCCTTGGCTCTTGCGTGGCGACCTGTCTTTATGACGAGCAGGCACAGGTTGGTGGCATGAACCACTTCCTGTTGCCCGATGGCGCGGGCGCATCGCTCAATTCGGCGCGCTTTGGTGTGAACGCGATGGAGCTGTTGATCAACGCGCTGATCAAGGAGGGCGCGAACCGGTCGCGGCTGAAGGCCAAGGTGTTTGGCGGCGGGCGGATGATCGCGGGTCTTTCGGATGTGGGTGCGAAGAACGCGAGTTTCGTGCTCGACTTCCTGCGCCGCGAGGCGATTGAATGCACCGGTCAAAGCCTTGGCGGTACGCAGGCGCGTCGGGTCGAGTTCTGGCCGGGCAGCGGGCGCGCGCGGCAACGGCTGTTGGGCGAAACCCAAGTGGTCGAGGCGCCGCCGCCGAAAATGCCGGCCGCACCGGTCGGGGGCGGGCTCGAACTCTTCTGAGCTGCGCTTGCAATCTGATTTGGATGGGTCGCCCTTCGGGGCGGCCTTTTGCATCGGTGGCGCGCCGATCCCGCGCCTGATCGGGCGGGCCGAACCATGCGCCGTGCCAGTTCAGAGTGAAGACCAAAAAAAACCGGGCAGCGCCCGGGGTTATGGAAGACATAAGAAAGCCGCCGTCGGCACAGGGCCAGACGGCGGGTTATTTCGGCGGTGTCAGAACCATTGGATGTCCCCGACCTCTTCCTCGACCGGGGCGGTGTGCCGGGCCTGCTCAGGGTCGAGATTATTGACCAGTTCATGCAGCCGCAGCCGCGACAGAAGCGGCACCGCATGCAGTTTGACATCTTGCGGCATTTCGGTCGAGACCGCTGCCATCAGCCGCCCCAGATCCTCAAGCGCTTGGGTGATCCGGTCGATGCCTTGCAGGCCCCGGATCGCCTCAATATCGGTATGTTCCGCGAAATGGCACATCGACAGCGCGCGTTGCACCTCTGCCGACAGCCGCGCCAGCGTGTCAAGCTCGTCGCCCACACGCGCCGCCAGCGCATCAAGCGGCAGATCTCTGCGCTCGATGGCTTGGGCCATGAGATCGTGGGGCAGATTGATCATATCCGCCCCACCACTTGCTCGATGCAGGCTTTGAGTTCTTGCGGCGTGAAGGGCTTTTTGAGGAAGTTGTTCATCCCCAGACGTTTGCCATTCTCGATGATCTCACGATCGGCGCGACCGGTGATCAGGATGAACCCCAAACCCTTGGTGCGTTGGTTCGTGCGCAAAGCATGCAAGAGCTGCAGCCCGTCCATCCCCGGCATGTTGTAATCCGAAATCACCAGGTGAACCGGCGTCTTTTCAAGGATTTGCAGCGCGCCGGGGCCGTCGGTGGCATAGCCCACCTGACGGATTCCCATCGCATCGAGTGCCTGGGTGATCAGACCGCGCGAGGTGGACATGTCATCCACCACCATGATCCGCAATTGGTCTCTCAGTGCCATTTTGGGCCTCCGTTCAGGCCTGCCGTTTCGGGCAGCCGATAAGTCGTGATGCCGGCGGTGGTAAGCGCCGTATTGCCGTCAAGCGGCACGCGTTCCGAATGGCCGACAAAGAGCCAGCCGCCCGGCGCAAGCTGCGCCTCAAAGCGGCGCCAAAGTTTCAGCTGATCTTCGGGGCTGAAATAGATCACCACGTTGCGGCAGAAGATGATGTCGAACTGCCCTTTCATCGGCCAGTTCTGATGCAGGTTCAGCTCTTTGAAGCTGACCAGTTGGCGCAGCGGCTCAATGACCCGCACCCCGCCCGGTTCGGGTTTCACAAAGCGTTGCATCGCCTGCGGGATCGAGTTCAGCGCGCCCACATCGTAAAGCGATTCCCGCCCCCGCTCGACCATGCGCGGGTCGATATCGGTGGCCAGAATGCGAATATCGAGCTTCGCAAGATCCTGCGCCATATCGGACAGCACCATCGCAATGGTGAAGGCTTCTTGCCCGTTCGAGCAGCCGGCCGACCAGATCCGCACCTTCTTGCCAGCGCGCGCCTTTTCCAAAAGCGGCGGCAGCGTGGTGCTCCGCAGGGTCTCGAAATGGTGGTTCTCGCGGAAGAAGTTGGTGACGTTGGTGGTCAGCGCCGAGATCATCTCGCGCCGTTCTTCCTGCCCCGCATCCGAGGTGACCAGCTTGATATAGCTGGCATAATCTTTCAGCCCAAGGGCACGTAGCCGCTTGCCGAGGCGCGATTGCACCATCGAGGCTTTGCCCGGTGCAAGGACGATCCCGGCGTGTTCATAAAGAACCCGCGCGATCGTGCCGAGCTCGGCCTCGTTTGGCGTGGCCGTGCCGCCAATGGGAAGGGGGCTCATGTTGGTCATGCGGCCTCGACATTGTCGTCCGGCAGGACGGCGGAAAGATCAAGGACACGGATCATGCGACCATCGACGATGGTGAGCGCTTCGATAAAGCTGTGCGCGGCATCCGCAGCCAGTTCCGGCGGCGGTTGCAGTTCGGTGCGCGGCAGCGCCAGAATATCGGACACCGCGTTGACCAGCAGCCCCGCCGTTTGGCTGCCCACCTGCACAACGATGATCACGTTGCGGGCATCCCCTTCGACCGGCTCCATGCCCAGACGCACCGAAAGATCCACCACCGGCAGCACCGTGCCGCGCAGGTTGATCACGCCCCGCACGTGGTAGGGCGCATGCGGCAGCGGCGTCGCGCGGGTCCAACCGCGGATTTCGCGCACCGACATGATGTCGACCGAGTATTCTTCGTCCGCAAGCCGGAACGACAGAAGTTCAAGTTCGGAAGAGTTTTGCGAGCTTTTTTCCAGTTCCATGACGGTTATCCTGCAAGAGCGAAGCTTTGGCTCCGGGTACGACCAGAAGCGTTAGAGACAAGATCGGCGGGGTCGAGGATCAGAGCGATCTGACCATCGCCGAGGATGGTAGCGGCGGCGACGCCGGGGATATGGCCGTAGCTGCGTTGCAGCCCTTTGATGACCACTTGGCGCTGTTCGAGGATCGAATCGACCACCAGTGCCGAGCGGGTGCCATTTTCCTGTGCGGTGAGCAGAACGATGCCGCCCGCATAGCTTTCCATCGGTGCGCGGTAGCCCAGTTCGGCTCCCAGGTCGTAAAGCGGCACAAAGGCGCCCCGGACATGGATCACGTTGGTATTGGGCCCAAGCGCACGGATGTCATCATCGGTGAGCGTGGCGGTCTCAAGGATCGACGAGAGCGGCACGACCAGCGTTTCATTGGCGACATTCACCACCATGCCATCAAGTACGGCGAGGGTGAGCGGCAGCGAGATCGAGAAGCGCGTGCCTTTGCCGGGTTCCGAGTGAATGGTGATCCGGCCACCAAGGCCTTGGATCGCCTGACGCACCACATCCATACCCACGCCACGGCCCGAAAGCGCCGAGACCTGATCGGCGGTCGAGAAGCCGGGGAGGAACAGAAGGTTGTCAATTTCGCTATCGGACAGCTGCGCATCCGGTGCGATCAAACCTTTCTCAATCGCTTTGGCGCGCACTTTCGGGCGGTTGATCCCGGCGCCGTCATCGGTGATTTCAATCACCACGCGGCCCGAGCGGTGTTGCGCCGAAAGGGTGATCACCCCTTCACGCGTTTTGCCCGCAGCTTCGCGTTTGTCCGGCGTTTCCAGACCATGGTCGACCGAGTTCCGAATCATATGGGTCAGCGGATCAGCGAGCCGTTCGATCACCGTTTTATCGACCTCGGTCGTTTCGCCTTCGGTGCGCAAGCGCACGTCTTTGCCCACGGCAGAGGAGGCTTCGCGGACAATCCGGCCCATGCGCTGGAACAGCGGTTTCACAGGCTGCGCGCGGATCATCATCACGCTGTCCTGAATATCGCGGGTCAGCATCATGAAGGCTTCAAGCCCGGTCATCACCGCCGAGTTCGGCGGCAGCCCGGCTTCGGCCACGCTTTGTGCAAGCATCGCTTGGTTGATCACCAGCTCGCCCACAAGGTTTACCAGCCGGTCGATCCGGTCCAGATCCACCCGCACCGTGGCGGACGGCTCGGAACTGTTTTCCTTCGCAGCCGGCGGGTTGCCCGAAGGCACAGAGGCGCCGGGACCCGTGCTCGCTGCCGGAGCGGGCGCAGGGGCGGCCGCGGCAATCGGGGCCTCGGTCGGCGCGGGCGTGGCCGAAAGCTCGTTCAGTGAGGGCGGGTTGTTCATTTCAAGGGCCGAGGGGTTTTGCGGTGGGGCTGCCACCGGGGTCGGCGCGGGCATGCCGGGCAGATCACTCGGCAGTTCCAGCATCGGTTCCGAGCCCGGCGTCCCGGCAAAAGGGTCGGCGCTCAACGGATCGGCGCCCTCCAGCCCATCCAACGGGGGCAGATCGAACCCACCTACAGCGGCATCGGCGCCGCCACTGGTGATCTCCAGTTCGCAGACATCTTCCACGAAATCAAAAACTTCGCGAATATCAAAATCGGTCACGTCCCCGGTGATCTCGACCACCCAAGTGACATAGGCGCCTTCGGGATCAAGCTCTTCAAGGCTCGGCAGATCGTCCGTCTCGCACCGCGTCGTGCAGGTGCCAAGTTTGGCGAGCGCGCGCAGCAGATGCAGCGGCTCATTGCCCGAGGCATAAAGCGCAGCGGTCGGTTTAAACCGCACCGTCCAGACCGGCTGGCTCGGCGTTGTTTCTTCATCGGCGGGGCCGAAATCGAAGCTCAACCCCATCGGTTGGAAGTCGGTGACTTCCTCGACTTCTTCTACAACCGGTGCGCCACCCATCAGCGCTTCCAGCGCGACCAGGCAAGGCTCCGATCCGTCAGGCGGCGGGGCGCCATCGCGCGCAGCCCGAACATGGTCTTGCAAGAAGTCCGCTGCTTGGAAAAACAGCTTCATCGCTTCGGGCGTGATCTCCATACGCCCGCAGCGCACTTCGTCCATGACGGTTTCATAGCGGTGGGCAAAAGCCACAAGGGCATTCAGCCCAAAGGCCCCGGCCCCCCCCTTAATGGAATGGACCGCGCGGAAGACGACGTTGATCGTCTCGTTATCGTGACTGCCTTCGTCCATATCGGACAGGGCATCTTGCAGGCTTTCGAGCAATTCTTCGCATTCTACGAAGAAACTGGCCCGGATTTCTGCCATCGGGTCCGTTGCCATGGGTATTCTCCTTAACCGGCGACCATCTGCAGCGCTTTGACCAGCTTCGGCGGGTCAAACGGTTTTACGATCCATCCCGTCGCGCCAGCGGCACGCGCGCGAGCTTTCAGCTCGGGGGCAGATTCGGTGGTGAGCACCAAGATCGGGGTGCCCCGGTGCTTGTCTTGTTGGCGCACCGCCTCAATGAAGCCAAAGCCATCAAGACGCGGCATGTTGATGTCGGAAATGATCGCATCCGGGGCAATACCCTCGAGCACTTCCAGCCCATGCACGCCGTCTTCGGCAAGGTGCAGAGTGATCCCCGCTTCGCTCAGGGCAAGCTTGAGCATGTCGCGGATGGTGCGGCTGTCATCGACGGCCAGAACAGTCAGGCTCATGCGGCCTCTCCGGTTTGCAGATCCGCGGGGACAAGACCAAACAACTCAAGAGCTTGCTCAAAAGCTTCGGACCGCGGGGTGATGGTGAACGAGGTGCCAGCGGCCTGCGCATCTTTTGCGGCCGAGGCGATGACTTGAAACGCCAGCCCACCCAGATGGGTGACACCGGACGCATCGATAACAAGGTCGGTTCCAGAGGCCTCCCGCAGCGTAGTTGCGAGCGGGCGGACCTGCGAAAGATCGAGCCGGGGGGCGAGGGTAATGGTCTGCATCACGACCCCGCAAAGATATGGTTTTGGAAAAGGATCACGCGTTCCCCTTTCATTCCTGCATGAAAGAGGCTTAGCCGCTGCGGGTTAAGATTGACTTGACGCGAAAGGGAATTTCACACCCCGATGGAAGAGTGTGTGCCGTCCCTTGGTATGGCGGCTAATTTTCGGGCAATAACGCGCTTAAAGTTGGGGGGCGCGGGCGTGAATATAGGCTGCGCAGCCCGATAGCGCGGCGTAATCATCTTCGATCACCCGCACCGGGAAGGCTTCTAGGAACTCTGCAAAGCGGCCTTTGGCGCGTAAAGCCGCGGCAAAACCGAATTCGTCCAACAGCGGCGCAAAAGCGCGCGCCACGCCGCCACACAGATGAATGCCGCCAAAGGGCAGGTGAATCAGTGCCAAATCGCCCACCACTGCGCCCAAAAGCCGAATGAAAATGCGCGCGGTTTCACAGCCGAGCGGCGTGCGCGCGGTAATTTCTTCCATCACTTGCGCGGCAGACAGCGTTTTTTCTTGCCCCGCTTCGCGCGCGACAAAGGCAAAAACCCGTTCCAGCCCGCGCCCCGATAGCACGTCTTCCACCGCCGCAAAGCCGTGCACTTCTTCGACAAAGCGCATCAAGCGAATGTCTTCATCAGTGACGGTTGGCAAAGTAACATGGCCGCATTCAGAGGCCGCCACGATCCGCCCGCCCGGCGCTTCATGCACCGGTGCCGCGTTAAAGCCGGTGCCGACGCCCACCACCAATTGGCTGGAGCCGGGCAGCGCTTCTGCCCCGGCAACCACATCGCGCACAGCCCCCTCAGCAAGGTAGCCAAGCGCATGACCTTGGGCTTGCAAGTCATTGAGAACGGCAACAGTTTCGGCTTTGGTGACCTCGGCGATTGCGCTGCCTTTGATCACCCAAGAGAGGTTCGTCATATGCGCCACGCCATCGCGCACCGGCCCCGCAACAGCGACGCAGGCGCCGGCCAGATCGCGCACGCCCTCGGTGTCCATATAGTCCGCCAAGATCGGTTCCAGCGCCGGGCGGCCCGCATTGGCATAGCGTTTGATCGTTTCGGGCAGCAGCCGTCCATGATCCGC
Organism: Rhodobacter aestuarii; assembly: GCF_900156655.1. Lineage (GTDB taxonomy): Bacteria > Pseudomonadota > Alphaproteobacteria > Rhodobacterales > Rhodobacteraceae > Rhodobacter > Rhodobacter aestuarii. The sequence goes on from NZ_FTOG01000001.1 coordinate 548,519, forward strand.
CAGCGCCACGCGCGTGTTCGTTCCACCAATATCGGCCAAAAGCGTGTAGCGGTTGGGGGAGGACGAGATCATGTTAGCGCTCCAAAGCCTGTTTAAAGGCGTGATAAGACGCCTTCGGGGTGCGCTGCAAGCTTTCGAAATCGACATGGATCAATCCGAAGCGCTTCGCATAGCCCAAGGCCCATTCATAATTGTCCATCGCAGACCACGCCATATAGCCTTTGAGCGGCACGCCTGAGGCAATCGCTTTGCGGCAGGCGTCCAGATGGGCGGCATAATAAGCGATGCGATCTTGGTCGTCGCAGGCACCGTTTTCGAGCCGGTCCGGCGCGGCCATGCCGTTTTCGGTGACATAAAGCGGCAGCTTGCCAGTGTAATCGTGCGCAATCCGGGTCAGGAATTCGGTCAGCCCTTCTGGGCGGATTTCCCAACCCATTTCGGTTTTGGGCAGCGGGCCGGGAATTTCTTGCAAGGCGGGCCAAGGGCCATCATCGGGCGCAATACGTTTGCAGGTGTAATAATTCACCCCAAACCAATCGAGCGGTTGCGCGATGGTGGCAAAATCATCCTCCCACCCCTCGGGTAGATAGGGCTCAAGGCCCTCAAGCGCCTCGGCCGGGTAGCGGCCTTTGAACATCGCCTCAATGAAGAAGCGGTTGTAGATCGCGTCGTAACGTGTTGCTGCGGCTTGGGTAAAGGGCGATGGGTCTGCGGGCAGCGCGGTTTCAAAATTGCACACGGCGCCGAGGTTTTTCATCCCCGCGATGCGGAGCACTTTGGTGGCGCGGCCATGCGCTAAAAGCACGTGATGCATGGCGCGGGCGGCGGCACGAATGTCGCGCAGCCCCGGCGCATGATGGCCAAGAAAATGGCTTAGCCAGCTCACGCACCACGGCTCGTTGATCGGCGCGGTGGACCAAATCCGGTCGCCGAGCCGCACCGCGATCACCTGCGCGAAATCGGCAAACCAGCGCGAAATATCGCGGTTGCGCCAGCCGCCTTTGTCGGCCAGCGCCGCGGGCAGTTCCCAATGGTAAAGCGTCATCGCGGGTTTCAGTCCGCGTTCCAGCATCCCATCCACCAGACGGTCGTAAAAATCGAGCCCCTTCATATTCACCGTGCCGCGCCCCTCGGGCAGAACCCGCGCCCAAGAGGTGGAAAAGCGATAAATATCAAAGCCCGCCGCAGCGACCAGATCCAGATCTTGTTCCCACAGGTGGTAATGATCGCAGGCCCGCGCGCCATTTTCTGCCCGGACGACATTGCCCGGTGTGGCGGCGAATGTGTCCCAATGCGTTGGCCCCGCACCGCCCGCGGCATGCCCCTCGATTTGGTAAGAGGAGGTCGCCATGCCGAACTTAAATCCGCGCGGAAAGGTGGAACGGGGGGGCAGGGCAGTCATAGGGGCAATCCTTGAGCGGTCGTCATGGGAGGAACAGAGCGGTCGGGGGCAGGGCCGGTGGAGGCCCCCAGCACCAAAACCGCTTCCATCAATTGGGTGGCCGGAGCCATGTCTGTGGCCATATCTGGTGTGGCGATCATATCGAGCAAGAGGCTGGCACAGCGCCGCCCGGCTTCGCGCACCGAGGCGCGGGTGGCGGTGAAAATCGGCTCTTCGGCACCATTGCGGAAATATCCAAGCTCATCATCATGGGTCAAAATCGAGACATCGCGCCCCATGCGCAACCCCAATTCCCACAAACCCCGCCGCACGCCGACAGCCGACAGCAGCGAGGCGGTGATAAACGCGGTGGGCGGGTCGGCGCGGCGCAGCATGTCGCAAGCCGCATCATGACCCTGCGCCTCTGTCATCTCACCGGCGATCATCAGGCTTGGGTCGGGTTCTAGCCCCCGCGCGGCAAAGGCCCGCGCAAACCCGCGCTGGCGACGCAGGGCGAAATCCATCCCCTCGACCCCATTCAAAAGCGCAATCCGGCGATGGCCAAGGTCGAGCAAAAAATTCGTCGCGCGTTCAAAGGCGCGGGCATTGTTCACATCCACATAGGCATAGGGCAAATCCACGCCAGAGGCGCGGCCATGCACGACAAAGGGCAAGCCAAGCTCGTGCAAAAGCGCAATCCGCCCATCACCCGCGCGCGGCGCATGGACAATCACCCCATCGACATTGCGTTTTGCGCGCAACTCCCGATAGGCCTGCGCGTGATCTTCGACCGGGACCGAAATCAGCACCATGTCATAGCCTTCGCGCGCGTAAACCTCGCCTGCACCGGCGATGAAATCGGCAAAAACCGGGTTCACAATCTCATGCTGGCTGCACAGCGGAATGACATGGCCAATCGCCATCGCGCGGCCTGTGGCGAGCCGCTTGGCCTGTGTGTTGGGGCGGTAATGGTGCAGTTGCGCCGCCTCCTCGACCCGCTTGCGCGTGGCCTCCGCCACCTCGGGAAAGCCGTTGAGCGCCCGGCTCACCGTGGTGGGCGAGAGCCCCAGCAGATCGGCAAGGTCTTTCAGGTTCATGGCATCCGTCCCGGGCGCCGCATTCAAAGCGGTTTGAATTGGATCACGATACGCCGTGGCTACGGGGGCGTCAATGCGCGCTGCGGGCGGGGCCGCCGTGCTGCGCGTGCAGCATTTTTGAGGATTTCCAAGTGTTTTGCCCCCGCGGTGCGGTTGACTTTCGCCCCCCATTGCGGGACGCTCGGCCATCCAAAGCGCTTTGGGGCGAGTCGGATTTTCCCCGTGGATCAAGGCGCCTGTGGGTCAAAAGGGCCTTTGGCTCGGTCTCGGGAGGACTGAATGTCGAAACATTTGTATCTGGGCGTGGCGTTGGCTGCGCTCACTGCTTCTGGCGCTTTGGCGCAAGATCTCAAATTTGCCCCCGGCGCGGATGCGCGGTTCAATTGGGCCTCTTACGAGGCGCTGCAACAGATGGATTTGTCGGGCCAAACGCTGACCGTTTTGGGGCCGTGGCTCGGGCCGGATAAGGATCTGTTTGAAAGCGTGATCGCCTATTTTGAAGCCGCGACCGGGGCAAATGTGGTTTATTCCGGCTCGGACAGTTTCGAGCAACAGATCGTCATTGATGCCGAGGGCGGTAGCCCGCCAGATGTGGCCGTTTTCCCGCAACCCGGTCTGGCGGGCGACTTGGCCAAAAAGGGCCGCCTTGTGCCGCTGGCCGAGGGCACAGGAGACTGGATCAAGGCGAATTACGCCGCGGGTGATAGTTGGGCCGCTTATGGCAACTACATGGGCCCCGATGGCGTGGCGCATCAATACGCTTTCCCGTTCAAGGCGGATGTAAAATCGCTTGTCTGGTATGTGCCTGAAAACTTTGAAGATGCGGGCTATGAAGTACCGCAAACGATGGAAGAGTTGAAAGCGCTCACCGAACAGATCGTGGCCGATGGCGGCACGCCATGGTGCATTGGCTTGGGCTCTGGCGGCGCGACGGGTTGGCCCGCGACCGATTGGGTCGAAGATTTCATGCTGCGGCTCAACACCCCCGCCGATTATGATGCTTGGGTCGCCAACACGCTCAAATTCGACGATCCGAAAGTGATTGCCGCGATTGAAGATTTTGGCTGGTTTGCCCGCAATGATGCCTATGTGGCGGGCGGCGCGGGTGCTGTGGCCACGACCGACTTCCGTGACAGCCCCAAAGGCCTTTTTACCTCGCCGCCGCAATGCTACCTGCACCGTCAGGCCAGCTTCATCCCCTCCTTCTTCCCCGAAGGCGTGGTGGTCGGTGAAGATGCCGATTTCTTCTACTTCCCGGTTTACGCGGAAAAAGACCTCGGCCAGCCGGTTTTGGGCGCGGGGACGATGTTTGCCAAGCTGACCGACAATCCGGCGGGCGATGCGTTCATCACCTTCCTCGAAAGCCCAATCGCGCATGAGGTTTGGATGGCGCAAAAGGGCTTTGTTACGCCCTATAAAGCTGTGAACACCGAGCTCTATGGCGATGAAACACTTGCGAAAATGGGCGCTATCCTGCTGGATGCCACGACCTTCCGCTTTGATGGTTCCGACCTGATGCCGGGAGCAATTGGCGCGGGCGCCTTCTGGACCGGGATGGTCGATTATGCGGGCGGTAAACCCGCCGCAGACGTGGGCGCGCAAATTCAAGCGACATGGGACACGCTGCAATAAGCGGCCCCGCCCGCCCGGGCGCTGGCTTGGGCGGGCGACCACGACCGGGGAGGGGTGAATGGAACAGCTGATGCTGGCAGGCGGCACGATTCTGACCGGGGTCTTTGCCTGCGTGGCGTGGTTTTGGGGCGCGAATTTCGTGCTCGATACGCTCTACCCCCCGCGCGGCCCCAATATTGGCCGCAATATCTTGCGCGCCAATATGATCCGGCCTTGGCTCTTCATCGGCCCGGCAATCTTGTTTTTAGGCGTCTATCTTGTTTATCCGGTCTTCAAATCCACGCTGATGAGCTTTCAAGACAGCGATGCGAAAGCCTTTGTCGGCTTTGCCAATTACAACTGGCTGCTCTCAGACGCGAAATTCCGCGAGTCGATCTTTAACAACCTGATGTGGCTTTTGGTGGTGCCGGCGGCCTCCACCTTCTTTGGGCTGATCGCTGCGCAAATCACCGACCGGATCAAATGGGGTAATTTCGCCAAATCCATGATCTTCATGCCGATGGCCATTTCTTTCGTCGGCGCCGGGGTGATTTGGAAATTTGTCTATGATTACCGCGCAGAAGGCCAAGAGCAGATCGGGCTTTTGAACGCGATCTGGGTGTCTTTGGGCAACAGCCCCGAAACATGGCTGACGGTGCCGTTTTGGAACAATTTCTTCCTGATGATCGTGCTGATCTGGATTCAAACCGGCTTTGCGATGGTGATTTTGTCGGCCGCGCTGCGGGGCATCCCTGAAGAAACGATTGAAGCGGCGATCTTGGATGGGGCGAACCCGTGGCAGTTGTTCTTCCGTATCAAAGTGCCGCAAATCTGGGGCACGATTGCGGTTGTTTGGACCACGATCACGATCACCGTGCTCAAGGTCTTCGACATTGTCTTTGTGATGACCAATGGCGAATGGGGCACGCAGGTGCTCGCCAATATGATGTATAATTGGATGTTCCGCGGCGCGCCCGATTATGGCCGTGGTTCGGCGATCGCACTGGTGATCATGGCGCTCGTTACGCCGATCATGATCTGGAATATTCGCAATGCCCGCAAGGAGATGGCCTGATGGACAACATTGCAGGCACCCGCGCGCGGCTGGTTTGGGCGGTTAATCTGGCGGCGGCCGTCTTGGTGATTTTATGGGTCGTGCCGACGATTGGGCTCTTGGTCTCGTCCTTCCGCGACCGCGATCAAATCACCGCCTCGGGCTGGTGGCGCGCGGCCTTCCCGGCCACGATCTCAAGTTTCGTGCGCGCGGGCACGGCGCAAGATCAGTTCCAAGAAAACGGCCTTTGGGTGATTGAGGGGAACGTGCTGGAACCGGGGCAGGGGTTGGAGCGCTGGGGCACATCTTCCCGCGCGCCAGAGGCTTATGCGCCGGGCGAAACGGTTGATCTAAAAGACGGTGAGGTGATTACCGTCGCCCCCGATGGCGGCTATCGGCTCACCGCCCCGCAAGAATTCACCAATACGCGCGGGATGCGGATTTTCATCACCACCACCACGCCGCCGCGCTTCACCACCGACAATTATGCCCGCGTGATCGGAGCAGAGGGGCTTGGGCGCGCGTTCCTAAACACAATGACCGTCACCATCCCGGCGACTGTGATTCCGATTTTGATCGCCGCCTTTGCCGCCTATGCGCTGGCATGGATGCAGTTTCCGGGCCGCGCGCTTTTGGTGGCGGCTGTGGTGGGGCTTTTGGTCGTGCCGCTGCAACTTTCGCTCATTCCGCTCTTGCGGTTCCACAATGAGATCGGCCTTGGCAAAGGCTATTTGGGCATTTGGCTGGCGCATACGGGCTTTGGCCTGCCGCTCGCCATCTACCTTTTGCGCAACTACATGGTCGGCCTGCCAAAAGAGATTATTGAAAGTGCGCGCGTCGATGGCGCGACCGAATTTCAGATCTTCCGGCGCATCATTCTGCCGCTCTCTTTCCCGGCACTTGCCTCTTTTGCGATCTTTCAGTTCCTTTGGGTGTGGAACGATCTGCTTGTCGCCACCGTTTTTCTAGGCAACCGCCCCGATCAGCTTGTCATGACGGGGGTGTTGCGCGAACTTTTGGGCTCGCGCGGGGGCGATTGGGAAATTCTGGCAGCCTCGGCCTTTGTGTCGATTGCGGTGCCGCTTCTCGTCTTCTTTGCGCTTCAGAAATACCTTGTACGCGGCCTTCTGGCTGGCTCGGTGAAAGGCGGATAATCCATGAACTTGCTCAACAAATCTCCTGACTGGTGGCGCGGCGCGGTGATCTATCAGATCTACCCGCGCTCGTTCCAAGACACGAATGGCGACGGCGTGGGCGATTTGCTGGGGATCGTGCAGCGCCTGCCGCATGTGGCGAGCCTTGGCGCCGATGCGGTCTGGATTTCGCCCTTCTTCACCTCGCCGATGAAAGATTTCGGCTATGACATCGCCGATTATTGCGATGTGGACCCGATGTTTGGCTCTTTGGCGGATTTCGACCAAGTGATCGCCACGGCCCATGCTTTGGGGCTGAAAGTGCTGATTGATTTGGTGCTTTCGCATACCTCAGACCAGCATCCGTGGTTCAAAGAAAGCCGTGATAGCCGCGATAATGCGAAAGCCGATTGGTATGTTTGGGCCGACCCAAAACCCGATGGCACGCCGCCCAACAACTGGCTCTCAATCTTTGGTGGCCCGGCGTGGCAATGGGACTCGCGGCGCGAACAATACTATCTGCACAACTTCTTGGTGGCGCAACCCGACCTCAATTTCCACTGCACCGAGGTGCAGCAGGAATTGCTGAGCGTGGCGAAGTTTTGGCTTGATCGCGGGGTGGATGGCTTCCGCCTCGATACGATCAATTTCTACATGCATGATGAGGAGTTGCGCGATAACCCGGCGCTGCCGCCGGCAGAGCGCAACGATCAAACCGCGCCCAAGGTGAACCCCTACAACCACCAGCGCCACATCTACGACAAGAACCACCCCCGCAATGTGGAGTTTCTGCGCAAGCTGCGCACACTGATGAACGGCTATAACGCGGCGGCTGTGGGCGAGGTGGGCGACAGCCAGCGCGGGCTAGAGATTTTGGGCGAATACACCTCGGGCGAAGACAAGATGCAGATGTCTTACGCGTTCGAGCTGCTTTCGGGCCATGAACCGCTGAAAGCGGGGTTCATCAAAGACACCTTTGAGCATTTGGAGCGCGTCGCGGGCGAAGGCTGGGCCTGTTGGGCCTATTCCAACCACGATGTCGTGCGCCATATCTCGCGTTGGGGGCTTAATCCTGCCTCCTCAAGAGTTTACACGACGCTGTTGATGTGCCTGAAGGGCTCTATCTGCCTCTATCAAGGGGAGGAATTGGGGCTGCCAGAGGCGGATCTCGCCTATGACGATCTGCAAGACCCGTATGGCATCCAGTTCTGGCCCGAGTTCAAAGGCCGCGATGGTTGCCGCACGCCGATGGTCTGGCATAAAGACGCCGCTTATGGCGGGTTTTCTTCGTCCAAACCGTGGCTGCCGGTGCCCTCGGTCCATTACCATCTCGCCCCCGATGCGGTTGAAACCGACCCGGCTGCGCTCATCCACCATTACCGCCGCGCGATCGCCTTCCGCCACCATCACCCGGCGCTGAAGGCGGGCAGCATGACCCATATCTGGGCGCATGGGGATGTGCTGAGTTTCCACCGGATTTGTGATGAAGAAGAAATCTTGTGCTTCTTCAACCTCTCGGATCACCCGGTCGATACCACTGTGCCCGCGGGCGATTGGGTGACGATTGGCGGCGAGTTGGGCTCAATCCGGCCGATGCCCGACCACACTTTGCATTTGGGGCCGTGGCAGCCCTCGCTCCTCAAGCTCAATCAAGGAGGCCGTGATGGCTGACCTAACGCTTACGGGCGTTGCAAAATCTTACGGCGAGGTCGATGTTCTGCGCGACATCAACCTAGAGATCAAAGCGGGCGAGCTGATCGTTTTCGTCGGCCCCTCGGGCTGCGGAAAATCCACGCTGTTGCGGATGATCGCGGGGCTTGAGCGGATCACCGGCGGCGATCTGACGATTGATGGCGTGCGGGTCAACGATATGCCGCCCGCACAGCGCGGCATTGCGATGGTGTTTCAGTCTTACGCGCTTTACCCGCATATGACGGTGCGCCAGAACATGGAATTCGCGCTCAAAATCGCCAAGAAATCGCGCGCAGAGATTGACGCGGCAGTGAATAAGGCCGCCGAAATCTTGCAACTCACGCCCTATCTTGACCGTTTGCCGAAGGCGCTTTCGGGCGGGCAGCGGCAACGGGTCGCGATTGGGCGGGCGATTGTGCGCGACCCGAAGGTCTATCTGTTCGATGAGCCGCTCTCGAACCTTGATGCCGCCTTGCGCGTGGCAACGCGGATTGAGATTGCGCAACTCAAAGAAGCGATGCCTGACCGCACGATGATCTATGTCACCCATGATCAGGTGGAGGCGATGACGCTGGCCTCGCGCATTGTTGTGCTGGCCAATAAAGGCATTGCGCAAGTGGGCACGCCGCTCGAACTCTATGAGCGCCCGCAAAATGAATTTGTCGCGCAATTCATCGGCTCGCCGCAAATGAACCTTTTGCCCGGCAGGGTGGTGGAAACGGGCGATGTGACCACGGTCAAGCTCGCGGATGGTGGCACGGCGCGCTCGACCGTGCCGACCCGGCCTGAGGATATGGGGCTGGTCGTCAATATCGGCGTGCGGCCCGAAGATTTGACCCGCACCGAAGGGCAGGGGCTTTTTACCGGCAAGGTGGAGATTGTGGAAGCTTTGGGGGAGGTGACGCTCCTATATTTCGGGGCGGAACCCGGCGCACCGCATGTGATTGCCAAACTCCCCGGCATTCATGCCGATTTGCGCCGCGCCAAGGTCACGCTGACCGCAGCGCCGGAAAAAGTGCATCTCTTCCACGCGGGACAGTCGCTTCTTTATCGCTGATGTCGCAATCCGCGCACGGGCACAGAGTCGCATCGGATAGAAGATTCCGAAGCCATTCAGGGCCGAGTCGGGGAGAGCGTGATGAATCAGGTCGTCGAACAACCAACCGCAAGCGCCGGGCGTCGGGCCCGTGGGGGCGGCGGTGCCGCGCGTCGTGCCGAGCGCACGGCGGTCAAATTCGAATTTGCGCGCTATATCGAGCGCAACATTCCCAATCTGGAAATCCTGAACGAAGAAGCGTTGGCGATCATCGAAGCCAATGCCGAAACGGTGCTGGAAGAGATCGGCGTCAACTTCGTTGACAACCCGGCTGCGCTCGATCGTTGGCGTGAAGCAGGGGCCGATGTGCAAGGCGAGCGCGTGCGCTTCCCCAAAGGCTTGGCGCGCGAACTGTGCAAAACCGCGCCCTCGAGCTTTGTGCAACACGCCCGCAATCCTGAGCGTAACGTCACCATCGGCGGCAAAAACCTTGTGTTGGCACCGGTTTACGGCCCGCCCTTCGTGCGTGACATTCACGGTGGCCGCCGCTACGCCACCCTGACCGATTTCCGCAACTTCGTGAAACTCGGCCAAATGTCGAAATGGGTGCACCATTCGGGCGGCACCGTTTGCGAACCGACCGATGTGGCGGTGAACAAGCGCCACCTGGATATGCTGTTCTCGCACATGACGCTTTCGGACAAACCCTATATGGGGTCGGTTACCGAGCGTTCGCGTTGCGTCGACTCGGTCGAGATGTCGAAGATCCTCTTTGGCGATGACTTCGTTGATCAGAACACGGTGATGACCTCGCTCGTGAACATCAACTCGCCGCTCACCTTCGACCCGATCATGATGGACGCGCTTGAGGTCTATGCGGCGGCGAACCAAGCCTGCATCATCTCGCCCTTCATCGTGGGCGGCGCGATGGCGCCGGTCTCTGTTGCGGGCACGCTGACCCAAGTTCTGGCCGAGGTGATGGTGGGCGTGGCTTACAGCCAGCTTATCCGCAAAGGCGCGCCGGTGATTTTCGGGGCCTTCGTGACCTCGATCGACATGAACTCGGGCGCGCCCACGTTCGGCACGCCGGAAGCTGCGCAAATCACCCTTGGCGCGGGCCAATTGGCGCGCCGCATGGGGCTGCCCTACCGCTCGGCGGGCTCGTTCAACGGTTCGAAGCTGCCCGATGCGCAAGCCGCTTACGAAACCGCCAACACGCTCAACATCGGTCTGTTGTCGGGCGTGAACTTCATGTTGCACGCTTGCGGCTGGCTTGAAGGCGGTCTGGTGGCGTCTTACGAAAAATACGTCATGGATGCCGACCAGTTGGGCGTGCTGCATCGTTTGGCGGCGGGCGTGGATATGTCTGAAAACGGCCAAGCGATGGATGCGTTGCGCGAGGTTGGTCCGGGTGGCCACTTCTTGGGCTGCGCGCATACCCAGTCGAACTTCAAAGAAGCCTTCTGGAAAACCAACCTGCTCGATTACAAACCGTTCGAGACTTGGGACGAAGAAGGCGGGCGCGACACCATGACGATCGCCGCAAAACGGGTTGAGAAAATGCTGGGCGAATACCAAGCCCCGGCGATTGATCCGGGTATCAATGAAGCCCTGGCCGAATATGTCGCGAAGAAAAAAGCCGCTGAGCCGGATGCGTTCATGTAAGCCAAGGCTGCAAGGCGAATAAAGAAAGGCGCTCCAATAGGGGCGCCTTTTCCTTTTGGGGCACGCGGTTGGTCAGCCCATCTTCAGGCTGGCCAAAATATCGACCGGGAAGTGATCTTTGATCCCGTAAAGAAACATGTCGATTTCAAGCGCAAGCTCGGCCTCAAATTCGTTGAGTTCCGTGCCGCTCCAGCGGTGGTTTTCCAGCCGGTCTTGAAAGGCGCGGCGCTCTTGTTCGGAATGCGGTTCAAGCGGGAACATTTCGGCCGCGCGCAGCAGATCAATGCGCTTGTGCACCTCGCGCATGGCCGAAAACGCCTCCATCATCACCCGCATCAGCCGTGGCTCTTGTTGCCATGTCTGACCGCCAAAGACCTCTTGCACCACTCGGTTGCCTGCACCCAAACAATCATAGGCGATGCAGCCGGGCATGCCCGCCTCATTCAGGCGATCATGGATCGCGCAAAGATGCCCCGACAGGTTCCGGCAGGGCTCGCAGGGGTTCTTGCTAAAGGCGAAGTCATTGCCCTGATCAAAGGCGAGCACAAGGCAGCACAAAGCGGCGCATTGGGAACAATCGGTCTTGAGACAATCGGCTTGGGGCATGGCGTTTGACTTTCCGCGCGGGCTGGGCGGCCTTTCTGGCGCAAAACCGCCCCGGCCTGCAAGAGGGGCGCTTGCCCTATTCCTGCGCCAAAAGCGGGCGGATTTTCAGTTGCGTGATGCGGTTGTCTTTGCGCCCAGCCACCTCAAAACGGAAGCCGTGGAAGGCAAAAACCTGCCCCACCTCGGGGATCGTTTGCGCCTCATGGATCACCAAGCCCGCCACGGTATTCGCCTCGTCATCAGGCAAGGACCAATCGGTTTCGCGGTTGAGATCGCGGATCGTCATCGCGCCTTCGACAAGGTAATCGCCGTTTTCGGTGGGCTTTAGCTGGCGCTCGCCTTTCGGGTCAAACTCGTCCGAAATCTCGCCAACGATCTCTTCGAGAATGTCTTCAAGCGTCAAAAGCCCCTTCAGATCGCCATATTCATCCACCACCAGCGCAAAATGGGTGCGGCGCTTCAAAAACTCGCGCATCTGCTCATCCAGCGGCGTGGTTTCGGGGATGAAATAGGGCTTCATCGCCACTTTCATCAGATCAAGGTCAGAGACGGAATCGAGCTTGCCATCGCCTGAGCGCAAGAAGCGTTCGACCGCGCGCAACAGGTCTTTGGAATGCAAAATACCCACCACATTTTCCCGCTCGCCCTTATACATCGGCAGCCGGGTGTGGGAGGAGGCGAGCACTTGGGCCAGCACCTCATTCGGGTCGTCTTCGGCGTCGATCATTTCCACCTGGCTGCGGTGGCGCATGATTTCCTCAACCGTGCGGTTGCCCAGATCCAGCGCGCCAAGCAACCGGTCGCGGTCGTCTTTATCCACCGCGCCTTCGGAGGCGCCGAGCGCAATGGCCCCTGCAATCTCATCTTGGAAGGTGAACATATGCTGGCTGGCATCGGTGCGCAGACCAAAGATCCACAAGATCCCGCGCACGATCATTCGCACCACGCTGACGATGGGCGCCAAGATTTTGGTCAAAAGCCCCACCGGGCGGGCCACGGCGCTGGCAAAGGTTTCCGCATTGGTGATGGCGTAAGTCTTTGGCAAAACTTCCGAAAAGATCAAAACCAAGGTGGTCATAACGAGCGTTGCCAAAGCCACACCCGATTGGCCAAAGAGCCGGGTCAGAAGTGCTGTGGCGAGCGAGGCCGAAAGGATGTTGACGACGTTGTTGCCCAAAAGCAGCGCGCCGATCAGCCGCTCGTTGTCTTCGGTAATTTCCAGCGCGCGTTCCGCCCCCTTTTCCCCCTTATCCGCGCGGGCGCGCAGTTTGGGCCGCGAGGCAGCGGTCAGCGCGGTTTCAGAGCCGGAGAAAAAGCCCGAAAGCGCCAGCAAAATCACGATGGCGGCGGCAGAGAGCCAGAAGGCGGTGTCGAGAAGGGCGGTGATGTCGCTCATGATCGCAAAAGAATGGGGGTTTGAGGGAAGATCATCAAGCCTTGCGCGCCAGCGGATGGTGCCCCAGCACCAAATCTTTCAGCCGCGCGTCAAGAACATGGGTGTAAATTTCGGTGGTGGACAGATCCGCATGCCCCAAAAGCGTTTGGATCACCCGCAAATCCGCGCCGCGCTCAAGCAGATGCGTGGCAAAGGCATGGCGCAAAACGTGGGGCGTGACGCGGGCGGGCGAAATACCCGCCGCAACAGCGATATCTTTCAAAAGCCCATGAAAGCCCTGCCGGGTCAGATGCCCTTCTTTGGCCGAAGACGGGAACAGGTAGCGCGAGGGCGGCGCGCGTTTGGCAAGGCGGGCTTCTTCTTCCGCCGCATCGCGGGTGGTGAGCCAAACGGCCAAAGCCTCCCGTGCGGGGGGCGAGAGCGGCACCATCCGTTCTTTGCCGCCTTTGCCGCGCACCAAAAGCATCGCCGGGTTTCCGCGCGCGGCGGCCACGGGCAGGGCGACCAATTCGGTGACCCGCATCCCGGTGGCGTAAAGCAGTTCCATCAGGCAGCGGTTGCGAATCTGGTCTTGCACCGTGCGTCCCTGATCGCGCCCTGCCTCCAAAAGCGCCTCCACCTCGCCGATGCTGAGCGTTTTGGGCAGACGTTTGGCCTTGCCGGGGCCAGAGATTTGCATCGCCGGGTTGTCGCTTCGCCAGCCTTCTTCATAGGCGAAGCGGAAGAATTGTTTGACCGCCGAAAGCCGCCGCGCGCGGGTGGATTTGGCCAAGCCCTCGGCCTCAAGCCGCACGATCCACGCCTCGATTTCATCGCGGGTAAGGGTCAGGATGTCGAGCTTTTTTACCTCAACAAAATCGGCGAAGTCCTTGAGATCACGTTCATAAGCCAAGATCGTGTTGCGCGCGGCTCCGGCCTCTGCCGCTTGCGCCTCAAGAAAGACAATGATCCGTTCACGCAAAGACAGGCGGATCATCCGCGCCGCTCCAGCACCATCAATTCAAGCGCGGTGCGCCTAGCCAAGCTTTCCATCCCCGCTTTGCGCAGAAGTTTCAGCCCCGTTTCCACGCGGCGCTGATCGCCCTTAGCGCCCTCGGAAATATCATCAATCGCGGCCAAAAGTGCCGCGCCCAACTGGTCGGGCACCAGTGCGGCATAGGCGGCGGGCACCTCTTCGGGCGGGGCATCAAAAACGCGTTTGAGCATCATGCCAAGCACATCGGGCGCACGCGTGCCATTGGTGTTGCCCCGCGCCAACGCCGCCAAGAAGCGGGTGGTGGTGCCGGTATCAGGCGGCGAAAGCGCGCTCATTTCAAAATCGGGCGTCAGCATCGCCATGCGGAAGGCAAGCGTTGCCGCCTCGCCCGAAAGCTGCAGGCCCGCCAAGCGTGGCACGATCATCGCGGCAAAGGGGGCTTCCAACTCTTGCGCCTGCATCTCTTCCCAAGCCTGCGGCAGCAATTGCTCCACACGGGCGCTGCGGCCATCCGACAGCGCACGGTCGAGTTCTGAAATCAGCGCAACACGCTCCCACACCCCACCCGAAGCAGAGGCGCGCTCTTGCGTGTAAAGCCCCAAAAGCTGGTTCGGGTCGATCACCCCCATGCGCGCCAGCCGTTCGGCGGCATCCAGTTGCGTTTTCCAGCCAGAGTTGGAGCGCAAATCCGCCTGCGCGAAGGCCACCGGCAGCATGGTCGTCGCCATCGGCTGGCCGATCGCCTCCATCAGCCGGAAGGTCAGCGGCGAGGGGCGCGCGGGCGGCGGCAGATCATCGGCCCCATCCGCGGCCTCATCATCCAAGAACAGTTCCAGCAGATCGGTCATTTCCGGGGTGATCTGCCCCAAAGCATGCCCGGTATTGAGGTTCAGCTCCGCATCTTCCCAATTGCCACGCCGCGCGAGGCAAAAAATGCGCGCCGGTGGCGAGGGGGCGACGGCGGGGCTTTTTTCCATGATCTCGCAGGCGCGATCTTCTTGCCCCAAAAGCAGCGCCACATCAAAGCGGCGGCGAAAAATCTCTGCATCATCGGGGTCGGCTTGTTCGAGCAAGGCCATCGCCTGTTCGAGCGCGCCAAGGTCCAACAGCCGGTCAATGCGCGCCAAGAACAGCACATCATGCCCGTTTGGGGCGCGGTTCGTGGGCGGATCAAGCTCTGCCAGCATCAGATCGAGCAAAAAGCCTTGGACCGAGGGCAGGGTATCGAGCCGCTCTTTCCGCAACGAGGTGGCAAGTTCGCGCTCAGGCGTGGTGCCCCAAAGGTTTGCAGGCAGGCCGAGCCGCGCGGCGGGCACCAGCCCCAGCCCATCGGCGCTGGGTTGATCAAGCGAATGCACCGTGACCGTTTCAACCGGCCCGGTGCCGCTGACGGGCGGCTCCCCCGGCACAGGCGGAAGCACCGCAGCGGAAGAGCCCGGCTGCATCGAGATCGGCATTGCCCCCGAAACCGAGGAAGACAGCCAATCAATTGCCGACATTGGCTCTTCTGCGGGCAGCGGTGTGGCCGCGCAGCCGAGCAATAGCGCAAAGGTCAAGCGCCGGTTATTGCCCACTCGCTGCCTCCGCAGGGGTGCTGCTTTCCGGGGCTGCGGAGGGCGCCACGGGAACCAGCGCAGCACCGGGCACAGGTTGTGCGGGCGGCGGTGGCGCAAGGCCGGGCAGGGTGACCGGGGTGCGGGTTTGCACCGGATCTGCTTCCATATCGCCAAAATAGGCATAGCCCAAAACGCCCAATGCGCCGAGCACGACCAGAATGAAAACTGCCTGAAGGATGCGCCCCATTGTCTTTCTTTCTGTTATCTCTCATCGCAATGCGCGCACGAGGCCGCCTGAAAGCCCCGCTGCGGGTGCTTTCGAATGCAGCCGAAACGTCGCGCGTGCAAGATTATATATGGCTTTTCGGGAAACTTCACGCCATTGAGGGGCGCAAAGATCACGATTGCGCAAGCTCCCGCTCAAGGCGCGCGGGACGAGGGAGGGGCGCGTGAAAGGCGAAGGGGACACGATGCCGCGTCTGCAAAAGACGATTGTGCTCGTGGGCATGATGGGCGCGGGCAAGACCGCCGTCGGCACTGCGCTGGCGCGGGCCTTGCATGTGCCGTTCCAAGACAGTGACGAGGAAATCGTCAAAGCCGCGCAGATGTCCGTCGCGGAGATTTTCGAACGCGATGGCGAGGCTTTTTTCCGCGCCCGCGAATCGGAGGTGATTGAACGGCTTTTGACCGGGGCACCGGCTGTTGTGTCTACCGGCGGCGGCGCGTTCATGTTTGAGGCGAACCGGGAGTTGATCTCGCGGCTTGGCGTGTCGTGCTGGCTCAAGGCCGATCTGGATCTGCTGTGGAGCCGGGTGAAGGGCAAAAACACCCGGCCACTTTTGCGCACCGCCGACCCGCGCGCCACGCTTTCTGGGCTGATCGAAAAACGCTACCCGATTTATGGCCGCGCGCAGGTGACGGTGGAATCCGAAGCTGCGCTGAGCATTGAGGCGATGGCGCAAAAGGTGATTGCTGCGCTGAAATCCCAACCGGGCCTGTTTGCGGAGGAACCATGAAAGAAGTGGTGAAGGTCGAGCTGGGCGAACGCGCCTATGAGGTGCGCATTGGCACCGGGCTTATTGCGCAGGCGGGCACCGAAATTGCGCCGCTGTTGCGCCGCCCGCGCGTGGCGGTGGTGGCCGATGAAACGGTGGCTGATCTGCATCTGGAGGCATTGCGCGCGGGGCTTGGTGAGATTGAAATGGTCACCTTGCGCCTGCCGCCCGGCGAAGGCACCAAAAGCTGGCCGCATTTCACCCGCACGGTGGAATGGCTTTTGGAACAAAAGGTTGAGCGCAAAGATATTGTCGTGGCCTTTGGCGGCGGAGTGATCGGCGATCTGGTGGGCTTTGCGGCCTCGGTGTTGCGCCGGGGCGTGCGATTTGTGCAAATCCCGACCTCGTTGCTCGCGCAAGTTGATAGCTCCGTGGGTGGCAAAACCGGCATCAATGCACCGCAGGGCAAGAACCTGATTGGGGCTTTTCACCAGCCAAGCCTCGTGCTGGCCGATATCGACCTCCTGGGCACGCTGACCGAGCGCGATTTTCTGGCGGGCTATGGCGAGGTGGCGAAATACGGCCTTTTGGGCGATGCCGCTTTCTTTGAATGGCTGGAAGAAAACGGGCCCAAGCTTGCCGCAGGCGATAAAGCCGCGCGGCTCTATGCGGTGAAACGCTCGGTCGAGATGAAGGCCGAGATCGTCGCGCGCGATGAAACCGAAGAAGGCGACCGCGCGCTGTTGAACCTTGGCCACACGTTTTGCCACGCGCTTGAAGCCGCCACGGGCTATGGCCAACGGCTTTTGCATGGCGAGGGCGTGGCGATTGGCTGTGCGCTGGCCTTTGAGCTTTCGCAACGGCTGGGGCTATGCAGCCAAGAGGCCCCCTCGCGCGTGCGCGCCCATTTGCGCAACATGAAGATGAAGGTCGATCTTGCTGATATCGAAGGCGAATTGCCCGATGCGGATGGGCTGATTGACTTGATGGCACAAGACAAAAAAGTGCTGGATGGCAAGCTGCGCTTCATCTTGGCGCGGGGCATTGGTGCGGCCTTTGTCATCGCCGAAGTGCCGCGCGACGTGCTGCATAAAGTGCTGTCCGAAGCACTCGCCCAGCGCTGAACCAGCTTAAGGACGCGATGATGAGCACCGATCTGCGCGAAAGTGCCCGCCTCTCTGTGGCGCCGATGATGGATTGGACGGATCGGCATTGCCGGATGTTTCATCGCACCATTTCGCGCCAAGCGCTTCTTTATACCGAAATGGTCACGGCGCCGGCGGTGATCCATGGTAAGCGCGCGCAGCTTTTGGACTATAGCCCCGAAGAACATCCCGTTGCGCTGCAACTTGGTGGCTCGGACCCGGCAGAATTGGGCGAAGCGACGCGGATTGCCGCCGATTGGGGCTATGATGAGATCAACCTCAATGTCGGCTGCCCGTCGGACCGCGTGCAATCGGGGGCCTTTGGCGCGGTTTTGATGAAAACGCCCGATCTGGTGGCGCGCTGCGTGGAAGAAATGATCAAGGCCTCCCCGGTGGAGGTCACGGTGAAATGCCGCATCGCGGTGGATGACCAAGTGGCCGAAGAGGTTCTGCCCGCGTTTTTACGCAAAGTCTCTGCCGTGGGGGTGACGCGCTTCACGCTGCATGCGCGCAAAGCTTGGTTGCAGGGGCTGAGCCCCAAGGAAAACCGCGAAATTCCCCCGCTTGATTACCCGCTAGTGCATGCGATGAAGCGGGAGTTTCCGCATCTGCACCTCAGCCTCAATGGCGGGGTCGCCAATCTGGCACAGGTGCAAGAGCATCTGGCCGCGGGCATGGATGGGGTGATGGTGGGCCGCGCCGCTTATGGCGAGCCGATGGATGTTTTGGGCGGGGCCGATGCCGCGCTTTGGGGGCAGGGCGCGGAGCGCTCGCCTTTTGACGTGGCTGAAGAGATGAAACCTTATATCGCGGCGCATCTTGCGCGCGGCGGGCGGCTGCATCAAATCACCCGGCATATGCTGGGGCTGTTCCACGGTCGCCCCGGTGCGCGCGGCTGGCGGCGTGTTTTGTCGGAAGGGGCAACCCGCGACGGGGCCGGTTTGGCGCTTTACGATCAGGCCTTGGCGCAGCTTCAGCGCTAAGATGCTGCGTTGAGATACGGCGCGCCGGGGCAGAGGAGGCCAAGGCGCGGCGGCAGGAGGGGGAGACCGGAATGACGCTTGCGTTTCTGGGGCTGGTGCTGGTTGCGGTCGGCGCCTTTGCCGGGTTGATGGCCGGGCTTTTGGGGGTTGGCGGCGGCATCGTGCTGGTGCCCGCGTTCTTTTACCTGTTTGAGGGGCTGGGTTACGGTGGGGACAACCTGATGCAGGTTTGTCTCGCCACCTCGCTTGCGACCATCATCCTGACCTCGGTGCGCTCGGTGCTGGCGCATCACCGCCGCGGCGCGGTGGATATGCAGATCCTGCGCGATTGGGCGCCGCCAATTGCACTTGGGGCCGTGGTGGGCGTGGGGGTGGTGGATCACCTCTCCACTCACAGCCTGCAAGTGATCTTTGGGGTGATGGTGCTCGCCATTGCGGGCTATATGGGCTTTGGCAAGCCCGATTGGCGGCTCTCGGATAAGCTCCCGGGCTGCCGGTTTCGGCTCAGTTTCGGGCCGCTGATGGGCTTTGTCTCGGTGCTGTTGGGGATTGGCGGCGGCTCAATCGGTACGCCGATGCTCACCTTGCATGGCGTGCCCATTCACCGTGCCGTCGCCACTTCGGCGGGCTTTGGGGCGACCATCGCGCTGCCCTCTGCGGTGGCGTTTTTGTTCACCCCCGTGCCCGATGCGCCCCCCTACACGGTGGGGGCGATCAACCTGCCTGCCTTTGGCATCGTGATTGTGATGACGCTGATCACCGCGCCGATGGGGGCCGCTTTGGCGCATCGGCTTGACCCCAAAAAACTGCGCGCGGTCTTTGTGGGGTTCTTGGCGCTGGTGGCGCTCAATATGCTGCGCAAGGCCTTGTTTTAAAAGGGCCGGGCGCCTTGCCCGGACCAAGAGGCGTTACAGCCCCGCGCGTTTGGACGCGTTCCAAAGCCCATCCATCTCTTCCAGATCGCTTTGATCGGGGCTCTTGCCCGCTTTTGCCAGTTCCGCCTCGATAAACTCAAACCGGCGGGTGAATTTGGCATTGGCGGCGCGCAAGCAGGCTTCAGCATCCAGCCCCAAATGGCGGCCCAAATTCACCATCACAAAGAGCAGATCGCCATATTCCTCGGCGGTTTCCTCGGGGCCCAATTCGTCGCGCGCTTCCACCAGTTCATGCGCCTCTTCAACGATCTTTTCGACCACTTCCTTGGTGGAGGGCCAATCGAACCCGACCCGCGCCGCGCGCTTTTGCAATTTCAACGCACGGGTGAGCGCGGGCAGGCCCATCGCTACGCCATCCAGCACACCTTTTTCGGCCTTGGCTGCGCGTTCGGCAGATTTGATTTTCTCCCAATCTTCCGTCTGTTGCGCGGCGCTCTTGTCGCGGGTGTCATCCCCAAACACATGCGGATGACGCGCGATCATTTTGGCCGAAATGGCCCGCAAGACGCCGCCCAGATCGAAATGCCCCGCCTCTTCGGCCATTTGCGCGTGGTAGACGACTTGCAGGGCCAAATCGCCCAATTCGCCCTCCAACTCGCCCCAAGCGCCGCGTTCAATCGCATCGGCGACCTCATAGGCCTCTTCAATCGTATAGGGCGCGATCGAGGCGAAATCTTGCTCGATATCCCAAGGGCAGCCGGTGTCGCGGTCGCGCAGGCAGGCCATGATCGCCGCCAAGCGGCGCATTTGGTCGCCCAAGTCACCACGGTCATCAAACAGGATCGGATCGGTCGGTTTCACCATTGCCTCTTGCCTCTTTCAGGGTCATCTACTCCTAACCCTCACAACAAACCCGAGTCCACTATGCCCGTGATCAACCGCATTGCCGCTCTTGCCCCCGAAATGAAAGAATGGCGGCATTGGCTGCACCGCCACCCCGAATTGGAGTTTGACCTGCCGCAAACCGCCGCCTTCGTGGCAGAGCGTCTGCGCGCGATGGGGGTGGATGAAATCCATGAAGGGATTGCGACCTCTGGCATCGTGGCGCTGATCAAAGGGCGGCAAGACGGCCCCACCATCGGGCTGCGCGCCGATATGGATGCCCTGCCGATCACCGAGGCGACCGGGGTCGATTATGCCTCTGAACATGAAGGCAAAATGCACGCCTGCGGCCATGATGGCCACACCACCATGCTCTTGGGCGCGGCGAAATACTTGGCCGAGACGCGCAATTTTGCGGGCACGGTCGCGCTGCTCTTTCAACCCGCCGAAGAAGATGGCGGCGGTGGCGAGGTGATGGTGCAAGAAGGCGTGATGGAGCGCTTTGCCATCAAAGAGGTTTACGGCATCCACAATGCGCCGAACCTGCCCTTGGGCCATTTCCACACCACGCAAGGCCCGCTGATGGCGGCGGTGGATACCGCTTGGGTGACTGTGACGGGGCTCGGGGGCCATGGGGCTACGCCGCATGAATGCGTCGACCCGATTCCGGCGATCACCGCGATGGTGGGATCGCTGCAAACCATCGTGTCGCGTAACCTGTTCCCGCTTGATGAATTGGTTGTGTCGGTGACGCAAATCCATGTTGGCTCGGCCAACAATATCATCCCCGAAAGCGGCTGGTTCTGCGCCACGATCCGTTCTTTCACCCCCGAAGTGCGCGCGATGGTGGAAAAACGCTTTCATGAGATCGTCGAGGGCACGGCGGCGGCCTTTGGCGTGAAGGTCGAGATCACCTATGACAAGGGCTATCCGCCCACTGTGAACGATGCCGAACGTGCCCGCTTTGCCGCCGACGTGGCGCGGGAAATCTCGGGCCCCGATGCGGTGCTCGACGATGCGGGCCGTGAAATGGGGGCAGAGGACTTCTCTTATATGCTCGAGGCGCGTCCCGGCGCTTACCTCTTCATGGGCACTGGCCCCGGCGCCGGGCTGCATCACCCGGCCTTTGATTTCAACGATGAAGCCGCGCCGGTGGGGGCGAGCTTCTTTGCGCGGCTTGTGGAGCGCGCGCTGCCAGCAAGCTAAGGCTAAGGCTCAAGCTAAGGCGAGCAAGCTGAGGTCAATGCGCTGACGAGGAAGGGGGGCGGTGCCCCCCTTTTTCTTTCTCTCTGACACCCCCGTGATCTGGCGGCAGCGCGGGCCTGATTGCCTTGCCAAGGCCAAGGGCCGCCGCTAGGGTGCGCGCCGACACTGGGGGGAAGTGCAAAACCCCCTGCCCAAGGCCCCAAAGAGAGGACCAAGATATGTTCGTGACCCCCGCCTATGCTCAGGAAGCCGGTGCCCAAATGGGTGGCTTTGCCGCCATTGGCCAGTTCCTGCCGCTGATCCTGATCTTCGTGATCATGTATTTCCTGCTGATCCGTCCGCAGCAAAAGAAAGCCAAAGAGCACAAGCAAATGGTCGAGGCGCTGCGCCGCGGTGACAGCGTGCTGACGCAAGGCGGCATCATCGGCAAAGTGACCCATGTGCGTGAAGATGGCGAAGTCGAAGTCGAAATCGCGCAAGGCGTGAAGGTGCGTGTGCTTAAGCAAACCATTCTTCAAGTGCTCTCGAAAACCGAGCCGGCTTCGAACGACAACTGATCCCAAGAGGCCGCGCCGCCATGTTGCAAATCTCGCTTTGGAAGCGTCTCGTCATTCTTTTGCTGTGCCTTGCAGCTTTGGTTTCGGCGGCGCCCAACCTCTTTTACAATCGCGTCGAGGGCCATAACGACGCTGTCATGGCCTTCGAGAAAACCGGTGCGCTGACCGAAGAACAGGTCGCCGCGCGTGCTGCTTGGCCCGATTGGCTGCCCTCGGGGCTGGTCAACCTTGGCCTCGATCTGCGCGGCGGGGCGCATTTGCTGGCCGAAGTGCATCTGGACGAGGTCTATAAAGGCCGGATGGATGCGCTTTGGCCCGAAGCCCGGCGCACTTTGGCGGCGGAACGGGCCACCATTGGTTCGATCCGCCGTGTGCCCTCGCCGCAAGACGAGCTGCGCATTCAAATCGGCAACCCCGATCAAATCGCCAAAGCCGTGGAAGTGGCGCGCACGCTGACGAGCCCGGTGATGGGGCTTACGGGCGTGGGCCAATCGGATTACGAAGTGACGGGGGAGGGCGATACGCTCACCTTCCGGCTTTCGGAAGCGGAGAAAACCGCCACTGATGACCGCACGATGGCGCAATCGCTTGAAATCGTGCGCCGCCGTGTGGATGCCGCAGGCACCCGCGAACCCACGATCATGCGCCAAGGCACCGACCGCATCTTGATTGAGGTGCCGGGCATTGGTTCGGCGCAAGAGTTGAAAGATCTGATCGGCACCACCGCGAAGCTGACCTTCCACCAAGTTTACGGCCCGCCGATCTCCAACCCCGACGCGAACCCCGGTGCGAGCCGGATGCTTTTGCCCTCGGCAGAGCGCGAGGGGATTTATTACATCATGGATGATGTGCCGGTGGTGACAGGCGACGATCTGACCGACGCCCGCCCCGACACCGACCAAAATGGCTATCCCGCCGTCGCCTTCCGCTTTAATCCGACGGGCGCGCGCGCCTTTGGCGATTACACCGCCAGCCATATCGGCGAGCCCTTCGCGATTGTGCTCGATGGCAAGGTGATTTCCGCGCCGACGATTCAAGCCCATATCGCGGGCGGCTCTGGCATCATCACCGGGAACTTCTCGGTCGAAGAGGCCACGAACCTTGCGCTGCTGTTGCGCGCGGGGGCATTGCCCGCTGGCATGACCTTCTTGGAAGAACGCACCGTCGGCCCGGAACTGGGCGCCGATAGCATCGAGGCGGGGAAGAAAGCCGCGATGGTGGGCTTTGGGCTCGTGGTGATCTGGATGATCGCTTCTTACGGGCTTTTTGGGGTCTTTGCCGCGATTGCGCTCACCATGAACGTGATCATGGTCTTTGGCTTCATGTCGGCGGTGGGCGCGACGCTCACCATGCCCGGTATCGCCGGGATCGTGCTGACCATGGGCACGGCGGTCGATGCCAACGTGCTGGTTTACGAACGGATCCGCGAGGAATTGCGCTCGGCCAAATCGGCGGCCCGCGCGATTGAGCTTGGCTACGAAAAGGCGATGTCGGCAATTATCGACGCCAACGTCACCACCTTCTTGACCGGCGTGATCTTGTTCGTGCTCGGCGCGGGCCCCGTGCGCGGCTTTGCCGTGACGCTGATTGTGGGCATTGCCACCTCGGTCTTTACCGCGATCTTCGTCACCCGCCTGATGGTGGTGACATGGTATGCGCGCAAGCGCCCGAAAACCCTGACCGTGTGAGGAACGACCCATGGCTTTCCGTCTTAAACTCGTTCCCGATCATACCAATATCGACTTCTTCCGCTGGCAGTGGCTGACCTTCGGGATTTCTGGTGTCGCGGTGGTTGCCGCGCTGATCATCACGCTGATCATGGGGCTCAACTTCGGGATCGACTTCCGCGGTGGCACCACGATCCGCACCGAATCCACCCAAGCGCTGGATGTGGGCGTTTATCGCCAAGCGATGGCCCCGCTCAATCTTGGCGATGTGTCGATCACTCAAGTCTTTGATCCGACCTTTCGCGAAGATCAGCATGTCGCCTCGATCCGCATTCAGGCGCAAGAGGGCCAAGATGCGATCGCGCCCGAGCAAATGGCCGCGATTGAAAGCGCCCTGCAAGAGGTTGATCCGGCTGTCAAATTCGTCTCGACCGAATCCGTTGGCCCGAAAGTATCGGGCGAGTTGATCTGGACCGCGATCTGGTCGGTTCTGGCGGGCACGGCGGCGATTGTGGTCTATGTTTGGCTGCGGTTCGAATGGCAATATTCGGTCGGCGCGCTCGTCGCCCTTGTCCATGATGTGGGGCTAACGATTGGCCTTTTCTCGCTCTTCCAGATCAAGTTCGATTTGGCCATCATCGCCGCACTGCTGACGATTTTGGGCTATTCGATCAACGACACAGTGGTGGTGTTCGACCGGTTGCGCGAAAACCTGATCAAATACAAAACCATGCCGCTCAAGGACGTGATGAACCTATCGGCCAACGAAACGCTGAGCCGCACGGTGATGACCTCTGGCACCACGCTGATCGCGCTGATTTCGCTTTTGGTTTTGGGCGGCGATGTGATCCGGGGCTTTGTCTTTGCCATGACATGGGGCGTGGTCGTGGGGACCTATTCCTCGATCTATGTTGCGAAAAACATCGTGCTGTTCCTTGGGCTTGACCGCAACAAGACCCCCAAAGATCCGGCGGCGAAGTTCTTCACCGAGGGTGCGCAAGATGCAAATCCGTGAGTCTTCCTTCGGCGGCGCCCTGCCGGTGGATGGCTACGGGCCGGGCTTTTTCCGCGTCGGCGGGCAGGTGCATGAAGGTGGGCTGTTGATCCAAGCCGAGGGCGGGCAAAGCTGGGCGGGCTTGGATGACCGGGCACCCCTGCTTGCGCTGTCTGGCAAGGTCGATGTGTTGTTCGTGGGCATGGGCGCAGAAATCGCGCTTTTGCCGCGCGACTTTGTGGCGGAACTCGAAGCGGTTGGGGTGTTTTGCGAGGCGATGGCCACGCCCTCTGCCGCGCGCAGCTATAATGTGCTGTTGTCCGAGGGCCGCCGGGTCGCTGCCGCGCTTTTGCCCATGCCGGGCGCGGTGCCCACCGCATGAGCCTTTTGTCGGTTGAAAACCTCACCGTCAGCCGGGGCGGCTTGGCCGTGCTGGAAGGGGTGACGTTTTCGCTGCAAGCGGGGCGCGCGCTGGTGCTGCGCGGCCCGAACGGGATAGGCAAAACCACGCTTTTACGCACTTTGGCCGGGCTGCAACCGCCGCTGGCGGGCTCTGTCTCAATGCCCGGCGAGGCGATGGCCTATGCGGCCCATGCCGACGGGCTGAAGGCCACGCTTTCCGTGCGCGAAAACCTCGCCTTTTGGGCCGCGATCTATGAGACCCAAACCGTTGAGCAAGCGCTCGATCAAATGAACCTGCGCGGGCTTGAGGGGCGGGCGGCGCATAGTCTCTCTGCCGGGCAAAAGCGCCGCTTGGGGCTGGCGCGGCTTTTGGTGACGGGCCGCCCGATTTGGGTGCTCGATGAGCCAACCGTGTCGCTCGATGCCGCCTCGGTCGCGCTTTTTGCCTCTGCCGTGCGGGCGCATTTGGACACCGGCGGCGCGGCGCTAATGGCAACGCATATCGACTTGGGGCTGGAAGAGGCGGAGGTTCTGGACCTTGCCCCCTTCAAAGCGCGCCCGCCGGAAGAGGGCGGGCATAAAGGCGCGTTTGACCATGATTTTGACGGAGCCTTCCTGTGATTGCGCTCCTGATGCGAGACTTGCGGCTGGCGATCCGCGCGGGCGGTGGCTTTGGGCTTGGGCTCGCGTTTTTCCTGATTGTCGTCACGCTGGTGCCCTTTGGCGTGGGGCCAGAAGGCGCGATCCTGTCGCGCATCGCAGCGGGGATTTTGTGGCTCGGCGCGTTGCTTGCCTGCCTGCTCTCGCTCGACCGGATCTTTGCGCTCGATTTTGAAGATGGCTCGCTCGATCTTTTGGCGACCGCGCCGATCCCGCTCGAAGCGGTCGTCACGATGAAAGCGCTTGCGCATTGGATCACCACCGGCCTGCCGCTGGTTCTGGCCGCGCCGCTCTTTGCCGTGCTGCTGCACCTGCCGACGCCTGCTTACTTTTGGCTTGAGGTGTCGCTGTTGCTGGGGACGCCCGCGCTTTCGGTGCTGGGCACCTTTGGCGCAGCGCTGACGGTGGGGCTCAAGCGCGGGGGGCTGCTGCTGTCGCTCTTGGTTCTGCCGCTTTATGTGCCGACCTTGATCTTTGGGGCGGAACTGGTGCGTCGTGGCGGCGAGGGGATGGCCGTGCAAGTACCGCTTGCCATGCTTGCGGGCATCACCGCGGCCACCATTGCGCTTGTGCCTTTTGCCTCGGCGGCTGCGATCCGGGTCAATTTAAGGTGAGACTTATTCTAACTTGATGCGCGTCAAACCGGCGGCTGGCATTTCATGGCAAGCCCGGTGAAGATGCGAGAGGGAGGACGCCAGAAAATGTCGATCTGGGAATATGCAAACCCGGTCAAGTTCATGAAGACCTCGGGCTTTTTGCTGCCGTGGCTGGTGGGCTTGACGGTGCTGACGCTGGTGCCGGGGCTCGTTTGGGGCTTTTTCTTCACGCCTTTGGCTGCCGAATTTGGCGCCACGGTGAAGGTGATCTATGTTCATGTGCCCGCAGCGACCTTTGCGATCAATATCTGGGTAATGATGCTGGTCACCTCGCTCATCTGGCTCATTCGTCGCCACCATGTCAGCGCACTTGCCGCCAAGGCCGCCGCGCCGATTGGCATGGTGATGACGCTGATCGCGCTCATCACCGGGGCGTTTTGGGGCCAGCCGATGTGGGGCACATGGTGGGAATGGGACCCGCGTCTGACCTCTTTCTTGATCTTGTTCCTGTTTTACCTCGGCTACATGGCGCTTTGGGAAGCGATCGAGAACCCCGATACCGCGGCGGATCTGACGGGCGTTTTGTGCCTTGTGGGTTCGGTCTTTGCGCTGCTGTCCCGTTACGCGGCGATGTTTTGGAACCAAGGCTTGCACCAAGGTTCGACGCTCAGCCTCGATAAAGAAGAACATATCGCCGATGTCTTCTGGCAGCCCTTGGTGCTGACGATTGTGGGCTTTGGGCTCTTGTTCGTGACGCTGCTTTTGCTGCGCACGCGCACGGAAATTCGCGCCCGGCGGTTGAGCGCGCTGGAGCAACGGGAGCGCATGGCATGATGTTCGATTTCGGCAAATATACCGTCACGATCCTTGGCTCTTGGGGCGTGACTTTGGCGCTGCTGGCGGGGCTGATTATGCTCACGCTGGTCAAGGGGGCCCGGGTGAAACGCGCGCTTGCCGCGCAAGAAGAACGGATGAAGAAAAATGGCTAAGCCACTGATGTTCTTGCCGCTTGTGGTGATTGCGGGATTTGTGGGCGCGGCCTTTATCTCGATGGAGACGCAAGACCCGAACGCCATGCCCACGGCCCTTGCAGGCAAAGAGGCGCCCGCCGTGACGGCGGCAGCACTTGGCGCAAACCCCACCTTTGAGGATGCCGATCTGCGCGATGGCACGATCAAGCTGGTGAACTATTGGGCTTCGTGGTGCGCGCCGTGCCGGGTGGAACACCCCAACCTGATCAAACTGCGCGACGAGGGCGTGACGATCTTGGGCGTGAACTGGAAGGACAAGCCCGATCAGGCGCTTGTCTTCCTAGACGAGCTTGGCAACCCGTTTGCGAAGCTGGGCCAAGACCCGGCCAATAAGATGGGCCTCGATTGGGGCGTTGCGGGCGTGCCAGAGACCTTTGTGGTCGATGGCGAGGGCCGGATTGTCACCCGTATCGCCGGGCCGCTCACCGATAAAGTGCTCGAAGAGCAGGTCGCACCGCTCTTGGCGGGTGAGGGTGAATAAGGTTTAGGGCTAAACCATTATTCTTCACCGCTCTGATCACAGCCCTTCACGCAATTTTTTGAAAGGCTTAGAGCCGGGGCACCCTTGGTTGGCGTTCCAGCGTTGCCCAATCGGGCCAGAGCCCTGCCGCCTCAAGCCCCCAAATCGCCAGCACAGCGGCTAAAACCGCTGCGCCGATTTTCACTTGGCGCAAGGATGGCGGGTGATGCGCCCATTTTGCCATCCGCATCAGCCACAGCGGGTTCATTTTGCCTCGTCCAAGAACCGCACCGTGCCGATGAAGGGCAGGTTGCGGTGGTTTTGCGCGTAATCGAGCCCATAGCCCACCACGAACTCGTCGGGGATTTCGAAGCCGGTCCAATCGGCCTTCACATCCACTTCGCGGCGCGAGGGTTTGTCGAGCATGGCACAGCATTTGATGCGCCGGGGCGAACGCGCGCGCAGCATCTCCATCACTTTGGAAATCGTGTGCCCGGTATCGACGATGTCTTCCACCACCAGCACATCGCGCCCACCGATATTGCCGCGCAGGTCCTTCATCACCCGCACTTCGCGGGTGGAGGTGGTGTCATTGCCATAAGAGGAGGCTTCGAGGAAATCGACCTCGCAGGGCACGCCAATTTCGCGAATGAGGTCGGCAATGAATACGAACGAGCCACGCAACAGCCCAACCACCACCAAACGGTCGGTGTCTTGGAACGCCTCGGTGATTTCGGCCCCCAAAGCTTCGACCCGAGCGGCGATG
This sequence comes from Rhodobacter aestuarii, assembly GCF_900156655.1. Classification (GTDB taxonomy): domain Bacteria; phylum Pseudomonadota; class Alphaproteobacteria; order Rhodobacterales; family Rhodobacteraceae; genus Rhodobacter; species Rhodobacter aestuarii. The sequence goes on from NZ_FTOG01000001.1 coordinate 576,941, forward strand.
GCCTTGGCGGAAATCATCTGGTCAATCTCGTAGCCCGGTTGCGTCATCGCCTTTCGCTCCATTGGTGCGGCCATCAGACCCTTGCATTTGCCTCGCTTTATCGCAAGAACGTGGCCGGGAAAAGGGAGACGGACGGCATGCCGCAGCATTCGGAAAAACGCACCATGCCTTATTCGGCGGCGCAGATGTATGCGCTGGTGGCCGATGTGGCGCGCTACCCGGAGTTTTTGCCGTGGAATTCCGCCGCCCGCATCCGCTCGCGCAAGCCCGGCCCGGAAGCGGGGACCGAGGTGATGGAAGCGGATCTGATCATATCGTTCAAAGTGTTTCGCGAACGCTTTGGCTCACGCGTGGTGCTGACGCCGGAAAAACACCGGGTCGACACCCGCTACCTAGATGGCCCGTTCAAATATATGCACAGCTGGTGGCAGTTCGAAGACCGTCCCGAAGGCGGCTGCAAGGTCGATTTCTTTGTCGATTTTGAGTTCAAGAACGCGCTTTTGCAAAGTGTGATCGGGATCGTGTTTGACCAAGCGATGCGGCTGATTGTGCAAGCCTTTGAAGACCGCGCCAAGGCGCTTTACGGGGTGAACCGAGGCTAAGCCTCGTGTGTTCTTGCGATGAAAAAGGCCGCCCATTGAGGCGGCCTTTTCGTTTGAATGCGATGGCTTACAATCAAGAGTTGAGATCGTAAGCGCGCTCGCCATGGGTGGCGAGGTCTAGCCCGTTGGTCTCGCTTTCTTTGTCGACCCGCATCGGGAAGACGAGCGCGACCCCCTTGGCCAAAACGTAGGTCAGCAGCAGCGTATAGAGGCCCACAATCGCCAGCGCGCCCAATTGCGCGGTGAAGGTAGTGGCACCAAAAACGGCGACCATGATCGTGCCGAAAATGCCGCCCACGCCGTGCACGGCGAACACGTCCAAGGAGTCATCCAGCTTCAGCCGCTCGCGGATCAATATCACCGCCTCTTGGCACAGCGCACCGGCGATGAGGCCAATCACAACCGCCTGCCAGGGGCTCACATAGCCAGACGCGGGGGTGACAGAGGCGAGACCGGCGATCGAGCCTGTGACGATGCCCACAAGCGAGGCGCGGCCAAATTTGATCCGCTCCCACATCATCCAGCTGAACGAGGCCGCGGCAGCGGAAAGATGCGTTGCGGTGATCGCCATTGCCGCGGTGCCATCGGCGGCCAGTTCAGAGCCACCGTTGAAGCCAAACCAACCGACCCACAAAAGCCCGGCCCCAATCGCAACCATGCCGGGGTTATGCGGCGGGGTGTGGCGGTTTTTGCGCGGCCCGATCATCACTGCCAAAAGGAGTGCGGCCAAAGCGGCAGTTTCATGGACAACGATGCCGCCCGCAAAGTCGCGCGTGCCGGTTTCGCCCCAGATGCCGCCATCGGCCATGAAGCCGCCGCCCCAGATCCAATGGGTGACAGGCGCGTAGACCAAGAGCATCCAGAGCGCCGAGAACACCATGACCCAAGCGAAATTCACCCGCTCGACAAAGGCGCCAATGATCAGCGCGGGGGTGATGATCGCAAAGGTCATTTGGAAGGCGAAGAACAGCACCTCGGGCAGGGTGCCTTTCAGCGTGCTGGCATCGACGCCCAGCAGCATGAATTTTGACAGCCCGCCCCAAAGCCCGTTCGCTTCGCCAAAGGCGATGGAATAGCCCGCCAAAAGCCACAAAAGGCTCATCACGGCGGCCAAGGCGAAGCACTGCATGAAGATGGAGAGCACGTTGCGCGCCCGCACCAGCCCGCCATAAAACAGCGCCAACCCCGGCAATGTCATCAACAGCACAAGCGCGGTGGCCATGCTGACCCAGGCGGTATCTGCGCCATTCATCGCGAATCCTCCTTTTTCACGTCTTGGCGGCGAGACCATGCCAAGAGTGCCAAGGAAAGGCGCAAAAACGCGCAAGGTGCGCTCAAGGATCGGGCAACTTATGAATGCCCGCTAAATGGGCGCAATCTGGGCATGAAGCTTGCGTTCTGGGCGGTTTATGAAAGCGCGCGTAGCAGCAAGCCCAGCGCATGATCGCGCGATTTTGCGCGCACGGTGCCCCGGCCAAGGGCGCCAAACTCCTGCGTTTCAACGTGAGTCGGCGCGCCTTTTTGCGCCAGCCCAAAGCACACGCGGCCCTCTGGCTTGAACTCTGAACCGCCGGGGCCAGCGATGCCGGTGATGGAAACGGCAAGATCGGCATGGCTGTGTGCCAGTGCGCCTTCGGCCATTTCGCGGGCAATTTCTTCAGAGACCGCCCCAAAAGCATCGAGCGTGGCTTGCGCCACGCCCAACATCTCGACCTTGGCTGCGTTCGAATAGGTGACGAACCCACGGTCCACCACCGCCGAAGAGCCGGGCACATCGGTGAGCGCCACCGCCACCATTCCACCGGTGCAGCTTTCGGCGGTGGCAATGCGCCACCCTTTGCCCCGCGCCAGCGCGAGGATCTGATCTACGCTCATTCCTGACCGGTGAAGGGCAGGGCGGGCATATCGGGCAGCATCGCCACGAGTTGCGCCCAAAGCGTCGGCCAGTAGTCTTGGCCAAGGTGGTAGACGAGCGCGGTGATCAGCGTGAAGCCGCCCGCATAAACGCCGGCCCAGATGTCATCCATCATCACGCCCATGGCGCCGCCTTTTTTGTCGGCACGGCCAATCACGCCGGGCTTGAAGATGTCAAAGAAGCGGAACCAGAAGAAGGCCGCGAGCGGGCCGGGCCAAACCATTTCGGTGTGGAAGTAGTAGAAGGCCGAGGCTGGGAAGGCGAGCGCGACCCACATGCCGGCGACCTCGTCGATCACCACTTCTTTGGGGTCATCATGCGGGCGGCCGCGCAATTCTTGTTCGAGCGCCCAAAGGCCAATGATGAAGGCCAAAACAGCGGCCAAATAAAGCGCGGGCAGGCCCGCAAATTTCACCAAGCCCCAACCGGCGACGGCGGCAACCGCCGAGCCCCAAGTGCCCGGTGCGGGCACAAGTTTGCCCACAAAGGCAAAGGTGGTAATGGCTTGAAGCACATGGATTGGAACTTCACGTTTAGTCATTTCATGGGGAGGCATTTCAGACTCCTATCAAGGTGACGGTGGCAATAGAGGCGATACCCTCTTCGCGGCCGGTGAACCCAAGCCGTTCGGAGGTGGTGGCCTTGACCGAAACACGGTCGGCCGGGACGTTCATGATGCGGGCCAGTTCTTGCGCCATCGCAATGGCATGGGGCCCAACTTTCGGGCGTTCGCAGATCAGCGTGACATCGGCATTGCCGATGCGAAAGCCCTTCTCGCGCGCGAGGTTTGCGGCATGTTCAAGGAAAATCCAGCTCGCCGCGCCCTTCCACTGCGGGTCGGACGGCGGGAAATGGCGGCCAATGTCGCCCTCGGCCATCGCGCCATAAATCGCATCGGTCAGTGCATGCATGCCGACATCGGCGTCTGAATGGCCCAAAAGCGCCTTGTCATGCGGGATTGAGACCCCGCACAGGATCACATGATCCCCTTCGGTAAAGGCATGCACATCGTAGCCATTGCCGAGCCGCACATCCATTTGAGAGCCTTTCTTTTCGCGCAAGATCGCCTCGGCGCGGGCAAAATCTTCCGCATAGGTGATCTTGAGATTGTCTTCGTGGCCGGGAACGATCGCAACGGCCATGCCCGCCGCGCGCGCCACTTCCACATCATCAGCCGCATTGCCCGGATGGGCGCGATGCGCGGCCAAAATCTCGGGGAAGCGGAAGCCTTGGGGCGTTTGTGCGCGGTAAAGCCCTTCGCGGTCTTGCGTGCCCGCAACAAGACCCTGTTCACCGCGCCAAAGCGCATCCGTCACCGGCAGCGCGGGCGCGGCACCGGGATGGGTGTCGAGCGCATCAAGCACCGCCTGTTGCACCTTTTGCGGAATGAGCGGGCGTGCGCCATCATGAATCAACACGCGCGTGACATCTGACCCCTCAAGCGTTTCAAGCGCGTTTTGCACGCTTTCCGCCCGACTTGCACCGCCCGCCACCAAAGTGGCCGCGCCGCCCAAAAGCTCGAGGCCGCGGATCATGTCATCGGGGTGCAGGACAACAATCACCCGGCCCAAATCGGCAAACGCCTCGACCGTATGCGCCAGCACCGGGCGGCCCGCGAGATCGCGCCACTGCTTTGGCAGACCCTCGCCCGCGCGGGTGCCACGCCCCGCCGCCACGATGATCACTGCAACGCTCATTTGGTCTCGCCCATCACATCCTTGTCAGACAAAGGCTTAGGCCAGTCTGCGCGCGGGCGCAATGTACACTAAGCCGCATGCTGGCTGGTCAAATTTTAAGCGCATGCTGTTTTTTGACGCCTTTGTGAGGCCAAGCGCTCGTCTTCTAATTGTGATTCCCAGATCAAGCCGCTAATTCCTTGAGCAAATGCTACAGGAACACTCGTGACAATCTCTCTCGACTGCATTCGTCTGGACCCTCCGGTGCTTTTGGCGCCGATGGCAGGGATCACGGATCTGCCGTTTCGGCGGATGGTGGCGCGTTTTGGCGCGGGTCTTGTGGTGTCTGAAATGGTCGCCTCGGGCGAAATGCTGACCGCGAAACCTTCGGTGCGGGCGAAAGCGCGGATCGAATTGGGGCTGGATATGCCCTCGTCGGTGCAGTTGGCCGGGCGTGAGGCGCAGCCGATGGCGGAAGCCGCGAAGATCGTTGCCGATATGGGCGCGAAGATCATCGACATCAACATGGGCTGCCCGGCGAAAAAGGTGACGGGCGGGGCCTCTGGCGCGGCGCTGATGCGCGACCCGGACCATGCGCTTCGGTTGATTGAGGCGGTGGTGGGCGCGGTCGATCTGCCGGTCACGCTGAAAATGCGCCTTGGCTGGGATGTCGATCAGATCAACGCGCCGCAGATCGCCCAGCGGGCCGAGGCGGCAGGCGTGCGGATGATTGTCATTCATGGCCGCACCCGGATGCAGTTTTATAATGGCCGCGCCGATTGGGGGGCGATTGCTTCGGTCTCCACGGCTGTCAGCGTGCCGGTTGTGGCCAATGGCGATATCACTTGCCCGGAAACGGCGCGTGCGGCGCTCAAACGCTCCAGCGCGGCGGGGGTGATGGTGGGGCGTGGCGCACAGGGCGCGCCGTGGCGGCTTGCACAAATTGGCGCGGCGCTTTACGGCGCCCCGGCTCCGGTTCTGCCGCATGGGGAAGAACTTGTTGACATGATATCAGAGCATTACGAGGCGATGTTGAGCTTTTACGGGCAAGATGTCGGGCTGCGGCTCGCGCGCAAACATCTGCGCTGGTATGCCGAGGCCGCGGGCGCGCCGCTGGTGCCCGAGATGATGCGCGCCGAAACGCCCGAAGCCGCTTTGGCCTTGGTGCGGGCGGCTTTTAGCGAAAGGCAGGCGGCATGACGCTTCCCCCTCCCGGCATTATCTGGACCTCGCTGCCGCTGCCTGCGCTGATGATTGATGGCGCCGATAAGGTGATCGAGATCAACCCGGCGGCAGAGCTGTTTTTGAACCTGTCTGCCCGCGCCCTCAAAGGTCATGTCCTGGGCGAACGGCTCGCTATTGCTGCGCCTTTGGAAGAGATTTTCGCCCGTGTGCGCAAAAACCGCTCGGCGCTTTTCGTCAATGACGTGGATCTGACCACGGGCGAACGCGCGCCGGTGCAATGTAACCTGCAAGTCGCCCCGGTGGGTGATGACCCGGAAACCGTGCTGTTGCTGATTTCGCCGCGCGAAATTGCCGACCGTTTGGGCCGGGCGAGCATGGTAAAATCGGCGGCGCGTTCGGCGATTGGCATGGCCGAGATGCTCGCGCATGAGATCAAAAACCCGCTCGCAGGCATTGCCGGCGCGGCGCAGCTTTTGTCGATGAACCTTTCGGGCGATGATCTGGAACTGACCGATCTGATCGTGGATGAAACGCGCCGCGTGGTGAAACTGCTCGAACAAGTTGAGCAATTTGGCAATGTGCGCCCGCCGGAAATGAAGGCGGTCAACATTCATGATGTGCTTGACCGCGCGCGCAAATCGGCGGCTGTCGGCTTTGGCGTGCATATGCTGATCATCGAGGATTATGACCCCTCGCTGCCGCCGACGATGGGTGATGCCGATCAGCTGACCCAAGTGTTTTTGAACCTTGTGAAAAACGCGGCGGAGGCTGCGAAAGAGCAAGGCACGATCCGGCTGCGCACCTTCTATGACTATTCGCTGCGCCTGCGTGGGCCGGATGGCAATGGCCAGCGGCTCCCGTTGCAGATCGAAGTGATTGACGATGGCCCGGGCATTCCGCCCGATATTGCGAATGCGCTTTTTGAGCCTTTCGTTTCCGGGCGCGAAAATGGCACCGGCCTCGGCCTTGCCCTCGTGTCCAAAATTATTTCCGAGCACAATGGCTGGATCAACGTCGACAGCGTTCCCGGCCGTACCGTTTTCCGCGTTTCCCTACCCGTCGCCCCCAAGGAGCTTTAAGACATGGATGGCACCGTTCTCGTCGCCGACGACGACCGCACGATCCGCACCGTTCTGACGCAAGCGCTGACCCGCGCCGGCTGCAAGGTCCATGCCACGGCCTCTTTGATGACGCTGATGCGTTGGGTGGAGGAAGGCAAAGGCGATCTGGTGATTTCAGATGTGATGATGCCCGATGGCAATGGTCTGGAGGCTTTGCCGCGCATTGCCCAAGAACGCCCCGGCCTGCCGGTTATTGTGATCTCGGCGCAAAACACCATCATGACGGCAATTCAAGCCGCCGAGGCCGATGCTTATGACTATCTGCCGAAACCGTTTGACCTGCCCGATCTGATGAAACGCGCCGCGCGGGCGCTCGAACTCAAGCGCCGCGCGCAGGTGGTGCCGAAAGTGGTGGAGCCGACCCGGCCCGAAAATTCGGATCTGCCTTTGGTTGGTCGCACCGCTTCGATGCAGGCACTTTATCGGCTTGTTGCGCGGGTGATGAATGCCGATCTGCCGGTGATGATCATGGGGGAATCGGGTACCGGGAAATCGCTCATTGCGCGCGCGATCCATGACTTTTCAGACCGCCGCACGCTTCCTTTCGTGGTGGCGCAAGCCGCCGACCTTGCGGGCGCCGATGGCCCCTCAAGCCTGATTTCCCGCGTCAAAGGCGGCTCGCTCGTTTTTGACGAGGTGGGGGATTACGACGATGAAACCCAAGGCCGGATCGTGCGGATGCTCGATGCGCTGCCCGATCCCGCGCCGCGGATCATGGCCACCACGCAAGTGGACCTTGCCGCGCAGATGGAGGCGGGCAAGTTCCGCCAAGACCTGTTCTACCGTTTGGGCGGTGTGACGCTCGCGGTGCCCGCGCTGCGCGAGCGGGTGGAGGATATTCCGCTTTTGACCGATCACTTCTTGAGCCGGTGCGAGCGGGATGGGCTTGGCCTGCGCCGCTTCTCCAATGATGCGATGGCTCTGGTGCGCGCCTATGCGTGGCCCGGCAACGTGCGCCAGCTTGAAAACACCGTGCGCCGCTTGGTGGTGACCGCAACGGAAGAAGAAATCACCCGGGCCGAGGTGGAATTTGTGCTCGGCAACCAGCCCGCGATTGAGCCTTTGCGCTCGGGCGGCGAGGGCGAGAAGCTTTCCGCCTCGATCGCGCGGCATCTGCGGCGCTACTTCGATTTGCATGGCGGGAACCTGCCGCCGCCGGGCCTCTATGATCGGATTTTGGCTGAAATGGAGGCCCCGCTCATTGAAATCTCGCTTGATGCGACGGGCGGAAACCAAGCCAGATGTGCGGATTTGCTGGGGATCAACCGCAATACCTTGCGTAAAAAGATCACCGATCTGGATATACAGGTGACACGGCGTCGCAAGCTGATGTAAATAGGTCACAGGTAATTGTGGCAAATCCGTCTCATAGGATTCGCCACGGCTTGGGACCGGGGGCTTCGTGCACAGCGCGTTGAAAAGCACCGCTTGGGAGCGGTTAGCGCGGCTACGGCGGCAGCGTCGCTTACAGAACGGCTTTGTTCTGGGGGTCGCTGTGCTGGGGCCGGTGCTGGCGCTGGTGACCTTCGTGGTTTTGGGGCCGCTGGGGCAGGGGGCCGATAGCACCGCGCTGCGGCTGACGCTGCTGGCGGACTTCATCTATTTCTTGCTTCTGGGCGGGCTGATCGTGGTTCGGCTCGCGCAGATTGTGGCGGCGCGGCGCGCGCGCGCCACCGGGTCGCGGCTCACGCTGCGGCTGACCGGGATGTTTGCGGGCATTGCGCTTGTGCCCACCATTTTGGTGGCTTTGTTTGCGGGCTTGACGGTGAATGTGGGCCTTGAGGGCTGGTTCTCCGACCGGGTGCGCACCGTGGTGGGGACATCGCTTTCGGCAGCGGAAGCCTATCAAGACGAACACCGCCGTGATTTGGTGCAGGACGCGCAAGCGCTTGCGGGCTTTTTGAACCTGCGCCGTCAGGCGGCGACCTTTGCCACCGATGGTGATTTGCGCGAATGGCTGGTTGCCGGGCAGCAAGGCATCCAGCGCGGGCTGAAAGAGGCCTATGTGATTGATGGTTCTGCGCAAATTGTGGCGCGGGGGGATCGGTCTTACCTCTTTGATTTTGAAACGCCGCCCGCAGAAAAGATCGTTGCGGCGGGTAAAGGCGGCACCGAGCTGATCGAAGATTGGCCGAACTCCGAATTTCGTGCGTTGGTGCGGCTTGATGCGTTTGTTGACCGCTATCTTTACGTCTCGCGCACGGTGGATGGTAAAATCCTGTCGCTCTTGGATGATACGCGCGAAACCGTGGCGCTTTATCAACAGCTTGAGGCGTCCCGCGGGCGGCTCTTGTTTGAGTTTGGCCTTGTTTACATTGGCTTTGCGCTGATCTTGATCTTGGCCGCCGTTTGGGCGGGGCTGTGGTTTGCCGAGCGGCTTTCGCGCCCGATTGGGCGTTTGGCGGCCGCCGCCGAACGGGTGGGCACGGGCGATCTGGATGCGCAGGTGTTGGAAGAAGAAGGCGATGATGAAATCGCCACTTTGGGCCAATCCTTCAACCGGATGACGCGGCAATTGAAGCATCAGCGCGAAGAATTGGTCGAATCGCATCGTGAAACCGACGAGCAGCGGCGGATGTTTGATTCCGTTTTGTCATCGGTCACCTCGGGGGTGATTGGGCTTGATGCAGAGGGGCGGATCGACTTCCTCAACCCTTCCGCGACGCGGCTTTTGATGTTGCAGCCCAGCAGCGACACCGATCGCCCGCTGGAAGAGGCGGTGCCAGAGTTCGCATATCTTTTCAATCGCTTGCGGGACGGTTTTCATACTGTCGTGCAAGAGGAAGTGCGGGTATCTCGGGCCGGGCGGTTGGAAAGCCTGCTTGTGCGAATGGCCGAGCGGCGGCGGGAAACGGGCGCACGCGAAGGCTTTGTGGTGGCCTTTGACGATGTGACGGACCTTGTTTCTGCCCAGCGGATGGCGGCTTGGGGGGATGTGGCGCGGCGTATTGCGCATGAAATCAAAAACCCGCTCACGCCGATCCAGCTTTCTGCAGAACGGATCAAACGCAAATTCTCCAAACAGATCGAAGCCGATCAGGTGGAGGCGCTCGACAATCTGACCGGGGTGATCATTCGCCAGACCGATGATCTGCGCCGCATTGTTGATGAATTCTCGCGTTTTGCGCGGATGCCCGAACCCGACCGGCGCGACCATGATATTGTGCAGCTCGCCCGTGATGCGGTGTTGCTGCAAGACGGTGCGCTGCATGGGGCCAAGCTGACCGCTAATCTGCCCAAAGGGCCAGAAGTGGTGGAGTTGGACGCGACGATGATCAGCCAAGCGCTTGTGAACCTTATCAAAAACGCAGGCGAGGCGATTGAGAGTTTGCAAGAGAAAGGCGCGCCGGAAGGCTGGGCGCCAGAAGTGCGCGTCGCGCTCACCGCCCATGAAGAGATGATCGAGATCACCATTGCCGACAATGGCATTGGTCTGCCGCCCGACCGGGCGCGGCTTTTTGAGCCCTATGTGACCACCCGCGCCAAGGGCACCGGGCTTGGGCTGTCGATCGTCAAGAAAATCATCGAAGAGCACGGCGGCACGTTGGCGCTGACCGATGCCCCCGCATTCACCCCCGAGGCCCATCGGGGAGCCATGGCCGAGATTCGGCTGCCACGCGCGCGCGCAGGTCTGCGTGCCATCAAGGACAGTGAGCCTTCCCCATGAGTGACATCCTGATTGTTGATGACGAAAAAGACATTCGCGACCTGATCGCGGATATTTTGGGGGATGAAGGGTTTTCCACCCGCACCGCCGCCAATTCTGAAGATTGCATGGCGCAGATCAATGCCGAGGCGCCTGCGCTGATGATCCTCGATATCTGGCTCAAAGACAGCCAGATGGATGGGATCGACATCCTCAAAACGGTGAAGCGCGACAACCCCGATGTTCCGATCATCATCATCTCGGGGCATGGCAATATTGAAATCGCGGTCGCCGCGATCAAGCAAGGCGCTTACGATTATATCGCCAAGCCCTTTAACATTGACCAATTGATGGTGGTGATTTCGCGCGCGATGGAAACCTCCCGTCTGCGGCGCGAAAACTCCACGCTCCGGCGGCGCGATCTGCATTCGGGCGATATGATCGGCCATTCGGTCGCCTTCAAACGGCTCAAAGATCAACTGGAAAAGGTCACCAAATCGAACGGGCGGGTGATGCTGACGGGCGAGCCGGGCTCGGGCAAAGAATCGGCGGCGCGGTATATTCACCAGCATTCCACCCGCGCGGCGGCGCCCTTTGTGACGGTGAATTCCGCCACCATCGCCCCCGAGCGGATGGAAGAGGTGCTGTTTGGCCGTGAAACCGCCGAACGTGGCGTTGAAAAGGGGCTTCTGGAGCAAGCCCATGGTGGGGTGATCTATTTCGACGAAGTGGCAGAGATGCCCACCGGCACGCAGGCGAAAATTCTGCGCGTGCTGACCGAGCAGCAATTCACCCGGCTTGGTGGCTCGGACAAAGTGCGCGTTGATCTGCGGGTGATTTCTTCGACCACGCGCAACCTGTCCAGTGAGATTGCGGCGGGCCGCTTCCGCCAAGAGCTTTATGATCGGCTGAATGTGGTGCCGATTGCGGTGCCAAGCTTGGCCGAGCGGCGCGAAGATGTGCCGGTTTTGGCGGAGCATTTCATCGAAGTGTTCAACCGCACGCAGGGTCTGAGTGCGCGTGAAATCTCGGAAGAGGCGGCGGCCACGCTGCAAACCATGGATTGGCCCGGCAACATCCGCCAATTGCGCAACGTGATCGAACGCGTGTTGATTTTGGGCGAAGGCACCGGGCCGATTGAGGCGAAGGAATTCACCGCAGGCGCCAGCACGCCCGAGGAAGGGCGGATTGTGCTTGGCGGGCAATTGGCCTCGCTGCCGTTGCGTGAGGCGCGGGAGTTGTTTGAGCGCGAATATCTGCTGACGCAAATCAACCGTTTTGGCGGCAATATCTCGCGCACGGCGGCTTTTGTCGGCATGGAACGCTCGGCGCTGCATCGTAAGCTCAAATCGCTTGGCGTGGTCACCGGCGCGAAGGGCGCCGCGCGCGGCGGGCAGGACGAGGGCGAAGACGATCTGGACACCGTCGAGGACGCGGGCTGAGCGCCCAATCGGGGGCCGATTGACCGTTTCGTTTCTGCGGCTTAGAACGAAGGCCAGAAAGACGGAGGTCGGGCGATGAAGGTGATCATCTGCGGTGCGGGGCAGGTGGGCTGGCAGATTGCCCGCCATCTGGCCGGGGAACGCAACGATGTGACCGTGATCGACACGAACCCCGAGTTGGTGCGCCGTGCCTCTGACCTGCTCGACGTGCAAGGGGTGGTGGGGTTTGCTTCGCACCCCGATGTGCTGGACCGCGCGGGCGCGCGCGATTGCGATTTGATCATTGCCGCCACCTATTCGGACGAGGTGAACATGGTCACCTGTCAGGTCGCGCAATCGGTTTTTGGCATCACCCGCAAGATCGCCCGTCTGCGTGCGCAAACCTATATGGCGCCGCAATATGCCGATCTGTACCGCCGCGACCATCTGCCGATCGACGTGATCATCAGCCCCGAACGCGAGGTGGCGGATGCCGCGATCCAGCGGCTTTTGGCGCCCGCGACCTTTGACACGGAAAGCTTCCTCAATGGCGCGGTGCAGCTTTTGGGCATCGCGCTTGAGGAAGAATGCCCGGTGCTCGACACGCCTTTGCGGCAGTTGAACGACCTCTTCCCAACGCTTGGGGCGATGGTGGTGGGCGTGCGCCGTGAAGGGCGTTTGTTCGCGCCAGAGGCGGGCGATCAGCTTTTCGCGGGCGATCAGATCTACGTCTTTACTCTTTCCAAAGACATCAACCGCACCTTGGAAATCTTTGGAAAGGCAACAAAAAAACAAGAACGCATCACCATCATCGGTGGCGGGATCGTGGGGCTTGGCGTGGCCAAAGCGCTTGAGGCCCGCTCCGACCGGGTGCGGGTCAAGATCATCGAGCGCGACCGGAAAACCGCCGAAGAGGCGGCGGACGCGCTTGAGCGCACCATTGTGTTGCACGGCGACGGCATGGGCACCGAGATGATGGACGAGGCCAATGTGGCGCGGGCGGATGCGGTTTTGGCGGTCACCGATGACGACAAAACCAATATCTTGGCCGCCGTGCGTGCCAAGCAATTTGGCTGTAAAATGGCGATCTCGCTCGTCAACGACCCGACGCTGGTGCCCTTGATGGCGCCTTTGGATATTGACGCCTATATCAACCCGCGCGCGATCACCGTTTCTTCGATTTTGCGCCATATCCGGCACGGTAAGGTGCGCGGCGTCTACTCAATTGGCGATGCCGAGGCCGAGGTGATTGAAGCGGTGGTGCTGTCCACCTCGCCCATCGCCGGGCGCGCTGTGCGCGAGATTGAATTCCCCGAAGGCGTGCTGTTGGGCGCGCTGCGCAAAGGCGATATGGTGATGAAACCTACGGGGGACACCAAGGTGGAGGAAAACGACGTGATCGTTCTCTTCGCGCTTTCGCATGACATCCCAGAGGTGGAGCGGCTGTTGCAGGTCTCCATCGATTTCTTCTAAGCGCCGATGCTGCGGCTCTTCACCCAGCTTCCGCTTTTTGTGCAGCTGATGCTGCTGGCCTCGGTTTCGATGCTGGTGCCGGCGGGCTATGGGGTGATTGAACACCAATCGCGGGTGGCCCGGGTGTTCTTTCAGTCGTCTTTGCTTTTTACGATGATCTCGCTGGTGGTTGGGCTGGCGGCGGCGGCGAACCCAAAGCAAAACCGCGAACGCTCGCTTTTGCTGACGCTGTTTTTTGCGTTCTTGGGGCTGCCGTTGATGCTGGCCGTGCCCTTTGCCGAAGCGATTCAAAACACCGGGCTTTTGAATGCTTGGTGGGAGATGGTGTCGAGCTTTTCGACCACCGGGGCCACGCTTTACGCGCCCGAACGGCTGCCCGTCAGCCTGCACCTTTGGCGCGCGCTGGTGGGCTGGATGGGCGGCTTTTTCATCTTGGTGATGGCGATTGCGGTGTTGGCCCCTTTGCGCATCGGCGGGTTTGAGATTTTCTTTGCGGGTGGCTTTGGCCAGCAAAGCGGCGTTGCGCCCTCGTTCATTCGCGATGGTGTGGCCGAACCAAGCGAGCGGATCGCGCATTACATCCGCGTTTTGGGCCCGGCCTATGCGGCGCTGACCGTCGTGCTTTGGGGCGCGCTGATTTTGGCGGGCGATCCCGCGGAACTGGCGCTGATCCACGCGTTTTCAACGCTTTCCACCTCGGGCATTACCAGTTTGAACCATACGGGCGATGCGCCCTCGGGGCTGTTGGGAGAGGCGTTGATCTTCCTCTTTCTCATTCCCGCGCTGTCGCGGCGGCTTTGGCCCGGCGGCGGCGAATTGCGCGCGACCGAGAAACTGCGCGATGACCCCGAACTGCTGTTGGCGGTGGCGCTGATCGTTTTGGTGACGCTGTTCTTGTTTGCGCGCCACTGGATCGCGGCTTTGGATATTGAAAGCTCAAAACAAGCGCTGCCCGCGATTTTGCGCTCGCTTTGGGGGAGCTTGTTCACGGCGCTGTCGTTCCTCACCACCACGGGCTTTGAAAGCTCAAGCTGGAATGATGCGCGCTCTTGGTCTGGCCTTGGCACGCCGGGTGTGATTTTGGCGGGGCTTACCATCACCGGCGGCGGCATTGCCACCACGGCGGGCGGCGTGCGTTTGCTCCGCGTCTATGCGCTGTTCCGCCTTGGCCAGCGGGAGTTGGAAAAGCTTGTCCATCCGCAATCGGTCGCGGGGGGCGGGCAGGTGGCGCGGCGGTTGCGCCGCGAGGGTGCCTATATCGCATGGATCTTTTTCATGCTGTTCGCGCTTTCCATCGCCGGGGTCATGCTGGCCGTCACCGCCTATGACAATGAGTTTGAACCCGCGCTGGTTTTGTCGATTGCGGCGCTGTCCAACACCGGGCAATTGGCCTCGGTCGCGGTGGATCAACCGATTGACTGGGCGCTTTTGGGCGCTGAACCAAAAGTGATGCTGGCCTTGGCAATGGTGCTGGGGCGGCTTGAAACGCTCGCAATTATTGCTCTCTTCAATCCTGATTTTTGGCGTAACTAACCTAAAGTTGCGGCAAAGATGAGCAATTTTCTGGCATTTGCCCCTTTCGCCTCCAATTCGTGCTGGAAACTGCCGCGCGCTTGGGCATACTGGCGGCAGGGGACTAAGCGCCCCGCTCGACAGGACATGCAAGACAAGAAAAAGGCATAATAAAAATGGCTGCCGACAAACAGAACCTTCAGGACGCATTTCTCAATCACGTTCGCAAGACCAAGGTTCCGGTCACGATTTTCCTTATCAATGGTGTGAAACTGCAAGGCGTCATCACCTGGTTCGACAATTTCTGCGTGCTGCTGCGCCGCGATGGCCAATCGCAGCTGGTTTATAAACACGCGATTTCGACCATCATGCCCGGCTCGCCCATCTCTCTTTACGAGGGCGAAGACTGAGCGATTTCATCCTTTCGAAGGAACGGCCCACGCGGGTCTGGGTGCTGCACCCGGACCTGAAAGCCGTTGATGCGCGCCGCATGCCCGATTTGCGGTTGGCTGAGGCGGTGTCGCTTGCGGCCGCTTTGCCGGATCTAGAGATCATCGGCCATGAAGTGGTGCGCCTACCCAAACCCCATGCCGGGCATTTGTTTGGCACGGGCAAATTGGCGGAGTTGAAAGAGCGGCTGCATGATGCCGAGATCGACCTTGTTTTGGTCGATGGCCCCGTGACGCCAATTCAGCAACGCAACCTCGAAAAAGCTTGGAATGTGAAGCTGCTCGACCGCACCGGGCTGATCTTGGAGATTTTTGCCGACCGGGCCCGCACGCGCGAAGGTGTGTTGCAGGTGGAACTGGCGGCGCTGAGCTATCAGCGCACGCGGCTGGTGCGCGCTTGGACCCACCTTGAGCGGCAACGCGGCGGGTTTGGCTTTGTGGGCGGGCCGGGGGAAACCCAGATTGAGGCCGACCGTCGGGCAATTGACGATCAGGTCATCCGGCTGAAGCGCCAGCTTTCCAAGGTCGTGAAAACCCGCGAATTGCACCGCGCCGCGCGGCGCAAAGTGCCGTTCCCGATTGTTGCGCTGGTGGGCTACACGAACGCAGGAAAATCGACGCTTTTCAACCGGATGACCGGGGCCGACGTGATGGCGAAAGACATGCTTTTTGCCACGCTCGACCCGACCATGCGGGGCGTTGAGCTGCCCTCGGGGCGACGCGTGATCATGTCTGACACGGTGGGCTTTATCTCGGATCTGCCGCATGAGTTGGTGGCGGCCTTCCGCGCAACGCTGGAAGAGGTGCTGGAAGCCGATCTGATCTTGCATGTGCGCGACATTTCCCACCCCGAGACCGAGGAACAGGCCGAGGATGTGGGCGAGATTTTGGAAAGCCTTGGTGTGGCCGAAGATGTGGCGCTGATCGAGGTTTGGAACAAGATCGACGCATTGTCAGAGGAAACGCGGGCGAGCCTTTTGGCCACCGATGCGCGGCGCGAAGATGTGCAATCGGTCTCGGCCCTGTCGGGCGAGGGGATCGAGGCGCTTTGTGCCGCGATTGAAGAGCGGTTGGGCGAAGAACGCCTGTCGGAAACGCTTGATCTGCCCTTTAGCCAAGGCCGCGCCCATGCGTGGCTTCATGCCCAAGGCGTGGTGCGCGAGGAGCGCCAAGGCAAAGAGGGCTGGCATCTGGACGTGAGCTGGACCGCCACGCAAAAAGCGCGTTACGAGCGGTTATAGGCTGAAAAAACTTCAAGAAAACAAATCTCTAGGCGCTGCTTTTGAAGCGGCGCCTAGTCGTTTTCTGCCTTGGGTTCAAGCCGAGTAATGCCCGAGGCCGCTGCGCGCGCAAGCTCCGGGTCAAGCGACATCGGCACATATTCCCCGCGCCGCCAGCGGTCTGCCAGATCGTCGTAATGGCTTGAAAGCGGATGACCCGATTGCCCGGTCGAGATCACGAAAACCGAACTGTCCGGGTCGGCAAAGTCATAAACACCGCGATAGCCCGCGCCATGCACATTGGCGTAAAGGTCGGGCCCGGTGCCGCGCGTCACGCCCCGGTTGAGGGTGAAATCCCCCCCCGAGGTGGATTGGCGGATATTCATGATCCAGCCCAAAAGCGTGGAATTGCCAAGCGCGGCGTGTTTATGCACCGCCTCATGCGCGTCGCCCCAGCGCCAGCTTTCAATCTGGGGGCCGTATTTCTCGCTCAACCCCAAAAGCGCCGCGTCCAAAGAGATGCGCGCAATATCGGAGCAGGTTTCACGCGGGGCGGATTGCAACACGTCACACCAGCGCGCCGCGCCATCGGTGTTGCGCAAAACGCGCTCCAAAAAGAGTGGTTGCAGATGGGTGTATTTGGCGGCGAGTTCGGGGCCAAGTTCATCGCGCAGCACGCGGCTTTGGAACTCGCGCATCCACGCGGCATAGATCAGTGGCTCGGGCAGATGCTCGTTCATATCGCCATCCCACGCCGCCAGCAGTTCCAGAGCGCGTTGGCGGAACCGTTCGGGCGTGCCTTCGGGCGCGGGCTGGCCGGTGAACCACAGATCGGCGCCGACGAGCGGCAAGAGGCCCCGCGCGGCTGGCGAGACGGTATCAAGCTGCGCGGCAATGAAGCTTTCGCGCGAATGCACCTCCCGCTCGCCCATCAGCCGGGTGAGCCGGGTTACACGCTCGGTATCGCCCCAATCAAAGCTGACATGTTCAGGAAAGGCGCGGTCGGTCACCTTGTTATTGGTGTTGATGACAATGCCACCCGCTGGGTTTTCAACGCGCGGGTTGAGCGCATAGGGCAGCCGCCCTTGCCAGCGCGAGGCCGCAAGCCAGCCGGGGGTCGGCATCCGTCCTTGGGTCGGGTGGTTCGTCGCGCGCCGGGGCAGGGCACCGAGCGTCACCATGCCGACCGTTTCTTGATCGGCGAGCGTCAGGTTCATGGAAGGCGCCAAGAAGCCCTCGCCCGCCGCGATGGCCTGCGTCACGTTTTGCGATTGCATGATCTCAAGCGCGGCACTGATTGAGGTATCGGCAGGCGACAGCGCCGACCAGCCAAGGCTCATCACATGGCCCGGCGGCGTGACGGTGCCCAGATCAAAATGGCCCGCAGGCAGCACGGGGCCGTTCTCGCTCCAGCGCAGGGTGAGGGTGATCGGCGTTTGATCTTTGACCTCGACAATCACCTTGCGGGTGCGGAATTCGGCCCAACTCGAAGGGGTCCGGTAGCGCTCTGGGTTTGCCGGATCAAGCTCTTCGACAAAGACATCTTGGTCATCGGCGTAAGAGGCGCTGACGCCCCAACCGAGATGCGGGCTGCGGCCCGAAAGGACCAAAGGCACACCCGGAATCGTGGCGCCAATCACCCCGCCGGAAGAGAGTTCAAGCCGGGCCAGATACCAAAGCGAGGGGGCCGAAAGCGCCACATGCGGGTCGTTGGCCATCAAGGCGCCACCCGCCGCCGAACGGGATGGCGCGGCGGCATAGGCATTGGACGCAGTGGCAAAAATTGCGGGGCCAAAGGGAGATAGCGGGCCTTCTTCATCTGCTTTGGCGCTGCGGGTTTCGGGCACGGCACTGGGAAAAAGGGTGGCGTAATCGGGCAGCGCCATCACGCCGGTACCCGGCACATCGGGCATCAGATCTTCCGCCCAGCCTTGGCCAAGGAGTGATAGCCTTGCTCGTAGAACTTCGGTTTCCACCTGCGTTGCGCCCTGCGCCGCCATCAGCTTCAAGATCGCGATGGAATCGGCGGGCGTCCAATAGGGGATCGGCGCATCGAACAAAAAGAATTCCGGCGCGCCACGGCCAAGGGCCTGATCATTGACCGTTTCAACCCAAGCGTTGACGCCACGCGCATAAGCCTCAAGCGCCGATCTGGCAGCCGGGCTTTGCGCGGATACCGAGGCCATCGCCGCGCCGTAAAGATCAAGCCGCCGCATCAGCTCATCGGTTTTGAGCGTTTCGGGGCCGAAGACCTCGCTCAGCCGCCCCTGCACGGTGCGGCGCAGCATCGTCATTTGCCACAGCCGATCTTGGGCATGGGCCAGCCCCAAAGCAAAGAACACATCGGCATCGGTTTGCCCAAAGATATGCGGCACGTTTTCGGTAGTGCGCACAATCTCAACCGGGGCGGAAAGCCCCTCAACTGCGTAGGTCGCGTTGTAATCGGGCAGCGAGCGGGCGGCAAAATACCAAACCCCCGTCACCCCCACCACAAAGGCGGCCAGCGCAAAGGTTACAAGGCGAACCATCCAGCGAAAGAAGCGATACATCGAAACCCTTTCGAAGGCGCGGCGTTGACGGGGCAGGCGCAGGCGTTACTAAGTCAGGGCAGGCAAAGTTTCAACGCGCAAACGCGCGCAAGGAGGCACGGATGGCGAAGCTGGCATTTTTGGGCTTGGGGGTGATGGGGTATCCGATGGCGGGCCATCTGGTCGCCAAGGGCCATGCGGTCACGGTCTATAACCGCACCGCCGCCAAGGCCGATGCTTGGGTCGCGCAATATGGTGGCGCGATGGCGGCCACGCCCGCGGCCGCAGCGACGGGGGCCGATTTCGTGATGGCCTGCGTTGGCAATGATGATGATCTGCGCGCGGTCTGTTTGGGCGAGACGGGCGCTTTTGAAGGCATGGAAGAGGGCGCGATCTTTGTTGATCACACCACCGTTTCGGCCAAGGTCACGCGGGAGCTTGCGCAAGCGGCGGATGCTCTGGGCTTGGGCTTTGTCGATGCGCCGGTTTCTGGCGGGCAAGCGGGCGCGGAAAATGGCGTGCTGTCGGTGATGTGCGGCGGGGCTGAGGCGCATTATGCAGCCGCCGAGCCGGTGATTGCGGCTTATGCCAAAATTTGCCGTCGTCTGGGCGAAAGCGGTGCCGGGCAAATGGCGAAGATGTGCAACCAGATTGCTATTGCCGGGCTGGTGCAGGGGCTCTCTGAATCTTTGCATTTCGCCGAAAAGGCGGGGCTCTCGATCCCGGAACTGGTGGAGGTGATCTCGCAAGGGGCGGCGGGCAGCTGGCAAATGGTGAACCGCGCCGAGACGATGGCGGCAAACAAATTCGACTTTGGCTTTGCGGTGGATTGGATGCGCAAGGATCTGGGCATCTGTTTGGAAACCGCGAATGAAACCGGGGCAAGCTTGCCGGTCACGGCGCTGGTCGATCAATTCTATAAAGATGTGCAGAAGATGGGCGGCAATCGCTGGGATACTTCGAGCCTGATCGCGCGGCTGCGCAAGCTTGATTAAAGGACGGGAGCGCTGCCCCCTGATCCGCTAAAAACAAAGGGGGCCGCGTGGCCCCCTTTTTCTTAGAACGGGATGTCGTCGTCGAAATCCGACCGGCCACCGCCCGAAGGCGCGCCGCCGCCACCTTGGTTGCCGCCGCCATAGCCGCCGGGGCCATCGTCATACCCGCCGCCGTAGCCGCCACCGCCTTGGTTGCCACCGCCGTAGCCACCGCTACCACCGCCCGCGCCGCCGCCGTTCGGACCATCTAGCATGGTGAGGGTGCCGTCATAGCCTTGCAAAACGACTTCGGTCGAATACCGATCTTGGCCGCTTTGATCTTGCCATTTCCGGGTTTGAAGCTTGCCCTCAATATAGACCTTGGAGCCTTTGCGCAGATATTGCTCCGCGATGCGCACCAAACCCTCTTGGAAGACGGCTACGCTGTGCCATTCGGTGCGCTCTTTACGTTCGCCCGATTGCTTGTCGCGCCAGGTTTCCGAGGTGGCAATGCGTAGGTTGCAAACCTTGTTTCCATTGGAAAAAGTTCGCACTTCCGGGTCGCGCCCGAGGTTGCCCACCAAAATAACCTTGTTTACGGACCCTGCCATAACACTCCCTCGTGCGATTCCGATTTGGCAGACAACTTACCCAAGGGCGGGCGCGAGAGAAAGGGGCGCTCGGCAAAAGCTTGCACGCCTTCGCGGGCCTTAAGCAAAGCTCTGGGCAAAACGGCCAATCTTTTCTATAGTGCGGGCGTTTTGGGTACCTGTGGACGGTCGGATGAAGACAAAAGCCGTGACGATTGGGCTGGGGCTTATGCTGGCGCTTGCGCCGGTGGCTGCCGATGTGGCGCGGGCCGATGGGCTGGTGCTTGGGCGGAAATCCACGAAATCTCAGTCTCTTGTGCGTGCGAGCCAGTTCGCGCTTTTGGATGGGCGGCTCTCTGGGCAATATTCCAATTCCACGCGGCTGCGCCCCGATGCGCCCAAGGGCGGCGATGAGGCGGCTTCAACCCCGCGTTATTCGGGCCGCTATAAGGGCGAATATCTGGGCCATGCGAAAGCGGCAGCGGCGCGGCATGGGATTCCGGAAGATTTGTTCTTGCGTCTTGTGCAGCAAGAAAGCGGCTGGAACCCCGGCGCAGTCTCGCCCAAAGGGGCGCGGGGCTTGGCGCAGTTGATGCCCGGTACGGCGGCGAAACTTGGGGTGGATGCGGCAGATCCGGTGCAAAACCTTGAGGGCGGCGCACGCTATTTGCGGATGATGTATGACCGCTTTGGCAATTGGCGGCTGGCGCTTGCGGCCTATAACGCCGGGCCCGAGGCGGTGGAAAAACATGGCGGGGTACCGCCTTACACCGAGACGAAGAATTACGTTCGGATCATCTACGGCAGCTAAGGCGAAACTTAGCTTTGTGTTGCAAGGAATTGAAAAGGCGCGGAAAATACCCGCGCCTTATGCGTTTTGAGGGCGTTGTGATCAGGGCAGAATGCGGGTGTATTTCGTGCCCGCAAGCGAGGCGCCGACGATCAGCCCCGATTGCCCAAAGACCTGAACCACCACCGGCGCGAGCGTCGTCGTGGTATCGGTGCCAATCGCGGCGCCATGATCGGGCAGCGCATAGCGCGCATCGGCGCCCAGTTCCCAACCATCGGCGCGGCGGAAATCAGCCAAGGCTTTTTCGGTCATGAAGAACAGCGCATGGGCATATTGCTGCGCGCCGATCTGGAAGCCAAAACTGGCCGAAGCGGCGGAGTAATAATCCACCGTCACATTGTTGATGCGCAGCGCGCCACGGCCAAAGGCACCGCCGACGCCAAAGCCTGCTTCGGTCATCAGCGGCATGTAGAGCACGCCCACCGATTTATCGAGCAATTGCTGCGACGAGGTGAAGTTGCGCAGCATGTAAGAACGCGTCGCATCCACGCGGGCGTCGATCTTTGCCGCGCCATTCGAGCCCACGCCATTGCCGCAAGCCGCCAGCCCAAGGCTTGCGCCGCCTGCCAAAAGAAGGGTTCGTCTGGAAAGATCTGTCATCTGCTCGCTCCGTTAGGGGCCGGGTTTTCTCCGGTTCGCGCAAGACTTTAGCGCAGCCCCGCCCGCTTGTCATGCCCAAGGGGCGTGGGGGCTGCGCTTTGCGCGTTCAACCGCCGATAAGCTTGGCGGCTTTCGGCGCGAAATAGGTCAGCACCCCGTCACAGCCTGCGCGACGGAAGCCGATCAGGCTTTCCAGCATCACTTTGTCATGATCGAGCCAGCCGTTTTGCACCGCCGCCATCAGCATCGCATATTCACCCGAGACCTGATAGGCGAAGGTCGGCACTTGGAACTCGTCCTTCACGCGGCGGACGATGTCGAGATAAGGCATGCCGGGCTTGACCATCACCATATCGGCCCCCTCGGCAATATCGCGCGCCACGTTGCGAAGCGCCTCATCCGAATTGCCCGGGTTCATCTGATAGGTTTTCTTATCGCCCTTGAGCGCGCCCGAAGCGCCCACCGCATCGCGGAACGGGCCATAAAAGGCAGAGGCATATTTCGCGGCATAAGACAGGATCGTGATATCCTTGTGGCCAGCCGCTTCCATCGCCTCACGGATCTGGCCCACGCGGCCATCCATCATATCGGACGGGCCCAGAATATCGGCCCCGGCCTCAGCTTGGGCGAGCGCCATTTTCACAAGCGCTTCAACGGTTTCGTCGTTGATGATGATGCCATCGCGGACAAGGCCGTCATGGCCATTGGCGTTATAGGGGTCCAGCGCGATATCGGTCATGATCGCGACTTCGGGCACCGCCGCTTTCATCGCTGCAATCACCCGGTTGACGAAGTTGTCGCCTTGCCAAGCCATTTCGCAGGTTTCGGTTTTCACCGCCGGATCGGTGTAGGGAAACAGGCAAATCGCCGGAATACCAAGCTCGGCCGCTTCTTCGGCGGCCTTAATCGCGCCCTCCATCGTGCGGCGCACAACCCCCGGCATCGAGGCGATTTCCACATCTGCGCCGGGCACATCGGTAATGAAAATCGGCCAGATTAGGTCTTTGACGGAAAGCCGGGTTTCCTGTGCCAAATCGCGCAAAGCGGCGGTGCTGCGCATCCGGCGCATGCGATTGGTGGGGAAGGGCGGGGTGATGAGCGTCATGGCATTCTCCTTCTTACACTTTCGGTGCCACGGATTACCCGCCTTCTCAAGCCCCTCGAATGTCGCGGCCCGCTTGCATGCCGCGCGCGAATGCGCGAAACCGGGGGCAGAACAAGAAGCGAGCCTGCCGTTGAATATCCTGGAAACGATCTTCGAACTGATCGACATGCGGTCATTTTCGAACCTGTGGTACTGGATTGCCTTGGCCGTGGTCTGGTCGACCACGTCGCATTGGGTGCTGGGGGTGCCGTTTGATCTGGTGGTGCAGGCGCGCCGCAAGGGCGGGCAAGCCGGGCAGGATATGCTGGTGCTGACGGGGATCAACACGCGCCGGTTGCTGCGCATCGGGCGCGAGGCGGGGGTGGTGTTGAGCCTCGGCGCCTCGTTCCTGCTCAGCCTGATCGTGATGCTGGGTTTTGGCTATGGGTTCGAATTTGCCCAAGCCGTGGCGCTGATCGCGCTGCCGCTCACCGTTGTAGGGGCGATGAGCCTGCGCACCGCCGCGCAGATTGAGCCGGTTCTGGCTCGTGCACCCGAGCCCGAGGAAGTGGCGGCGCTTTTGGCGCGCCATCGGGTGGCGGTGCAGGCGGTGGGGCTTGTTGCGATCACCGTCACCGCGCTTTGGGGCATGTTCCAGAACATGCAGCTATCTGTTCTACGTTAAACTATCTGCGCGCCGGTCCGAGGGGCCGGGGCGGAGCCCGACTGGGAATGGTTATGGAACATTTTCTTCTTTCCGGTGCGCCCGAGGGCTATGACGCCAAGCTGCTCGCCAAGGAATTGGCGCGCGGGCAAAGCGTGGTGCATGTGGCCCGCGATGATCGGCGGATGGAGGCGATGCGCGCCGCGCTCGCCTTTTTTGAGCCCTCCGCGGTGGTGCTGACCTTCCCGGCGTGGGATTGTTTGCCCTATGACCGGGTCTCGCCCAACCCCGATATTTCTGCCGCGCGGATGGCGACGCTCGCCGCTTTGGCCTCTGGCGCGGTGCCGGGGCCGTTTGTTTTGCTCACCACTTTGTCGGCGGCAACGCAGCGGATTCCGGCGCGCGATTTGGTAGCTGGGGCGAGCTTTTCGGCCCGTGTCGGGCAGCGAATTGATGAGAAGGCCCTCAAGCAATTCCTTGTTCGGATGGGATTTTCACCGGTTGGTACGGTTTCGGAACCCGGTGATTATGCGATCCGTGGCGGGATCATTGATATTTACCCGCCGGGCGAGTCTGGCCCGGTGCGGCTTGACCTTTTTGGCGATGTTCTGGATGGCGCGCGCCGGTTTGACCCGGTTAGCCAACGCACCACCGAGAAGCTGACCGCGATCGACCTTGCCCCGGTGAGCGAGGTGATTTTGGACGATGCCTCGATCACCCGGTTCCGGCAAAACTACCGCGTCGAATTTGGCGCCGGTGGGGCGGAAGACCCACTCTATGAGGCGGTGAGCGCCGGGCGCAAACATGCCGGGATGGAGCATTGGCTTGGCTTTTTCCACGAGCGGCTCGAGACGCTCTTCAGCTACCTGCCCGAGGCGACGGTGATGCTGGATGACCAGACCGAGCCGCAACGCCTTGTCCGCTGGGAGGGCATCGCCGATCAGTATGACACGCGGCGCGAGGCAATGACCCGGCGCGACCGGCTCGACACGGTTTATAAGCCCGCACCGCCGGATTTGCTCTACCTCGATAGCAAGGGCTGGGAGGCCGAACTGGCCGGGCACCGGGTGCTGAAATTGCAGGTGTTACCCGCGCCGCCGGGGCCCGGCATCTTGAATGCCGAGGCACGGATCGGGCGGAACTTTGCGCCGGAGCGTCAACTTGAAAATATAAACCTTTTCAGTGCACTGAAAGATCACATTCAGGCGCGTTTGAAGCTTGGCCCGGTGGTTTTGGCAAGCTGGTCCGAGGGGGCGCGCGAGCGTTTGAAGGGCCTTTTGGAAGACGAGGGCCTAAGTGGTAGCGTTCTTATAAACGATGCGCGCGGTATCAAAGGGCTGAGCCTTGCGGTCTGGGCATTGGATGCTGGGTTCGAGGCGGACGGGCTCACCGTGATCTCGGAACAAGATGTTCTGGGCGACCGGTTGGTGGCGAAACCGCGTAAGAAACGCAAGGCAGAGAACTTCCTGACAGAGGCGCAAAGCCTCAGCCCCGGCGATTTGGTGGTCCACGTCGATCACGGCGTGGGTCGCTATAAGGGGCTTGAGACGGTATCCGCCCTTGGCGCGCCGCATGAATGTGTGCTCTTGGAATATGCGGGCGGGGATCGGCTCTATCTTCCCGTTGAAAACATTGAACTTCTGAGCCGCTATGGCCATGAAGAAGGGCTTTTGGACAAGCTCGGCGGTGGCGCCTGGCAAGCGAAAAAGGCCAAACTCAAGGAACGTATTCGCCAAATTGCCGACCGGTTGATGCGGATCGCGGCAGAGCGGCTTTTGCGCGCGGCCCCTATGTTGGAAGCGCCGCATCATGAATGGGAGGCCTTCGCGGCCCGCTTCCCCTATACCGAAACCGAGGATCAGCTCTCCGCCATCGAAGATGTGGTCACCGACCTTGGCTCGGGCCGCCCGATGGACCGGTTGGTGGTGGGCGATGTGGGCTTTGGCAAGACCGAGGTGGCGATGCGCGCGGCCTTCATTGCCGCGATTTCGGGCTTACAGGTAGCCGTGATTGCCCCCACCACCCTGCTTGCCCGCCAACATTATAAGACCTTTGCCGAGAGGTTCCGGGGCACGCCGCTCACGGTGCGGCCGCTGTCTCGTTTTGTCTCCGCCAAGGAGGCGACCAAGACCCGCGAGGGGTTGGCCGAGGGCACGGTTGATATTGTTATAGGAACGCATGCGGTGCTGGCCAAAAGCGTAAAGTTCCGCAACCTTGGCTTGCTAGTCATTGATGAAGAACAACATTTTGGCGTTCAGCATAAAGAGCGGCTGAAAGAGATGCGCTCTGAAATCCATGTACTGACTCTCACCGCCACACCGATCCCGCGGACACTGCAACTCAGCCTGACTGGGGTGCGAGACCTCTCGATTATTGGCACACCGCCGGTCGATCGGCTGGCTATTCGCACTTATGTCAGCGAATTTGACGCCGTTACGATACGCGAAGCCTTGCTACGGGAACATTATCGGGGCGGTCAGAGCTTTTACGTTGTGCCAAGAATTTCCGATCTGGCGGAGGTGGAAGAGTTCCTGCGCAGCCACGTGCCCGAGGTCAGTTTCATCACCGCGCATGGTCAAATGGCGGCGGGTGAGCTGGATGACCGGATGAACGCCTTCTATGACGGCAAATATGACGTGCTTTTGGCCACGACCATCGTTGAATCCGGGCTCGATATCCCCACGGCGAACACAATGGTGGTGCACCGGGCGGATATGTTTGGCCTGTCACAGCTCTACCAAATCCGCGGCCGGGTGGGGCGGGCCAAATTGCGCGCCTATTGCTATCTGACCACCAAACCGCGCCTGCCGTTGACGCCACAGGCCACCAAGCGCCTGCGGCTTTTGGGCAGCCTCGACAGCCTTGGCGCAGGTTTCAATTTGGCAAGTCAGGATCTTGATCTGCGCGGCGCGGGCAACCTGCTGGGCGAGGAGCAATCGGGCCATATCAAGGAAGTCGGCTACGAGCTTTACCAAGCGATGTTGGAGGAAACGATCTCCAAGCTGAAATCGGGCGAGTTGACGGAAGCGGGGGATGATGGGGATTGGTCGCCACAAATCAACCTTGGCGTTCCTGTCATGATTCCAGAGGCTTATATACCCGATCTTGATGTGCGCTTGGGGCTTTACCGGCGCCTGTCGAGCCTGACCACCAAGGTCGAACTGGAGGGGTTTGCCGCAGAACTGATTGACCGTTTTGGCCCGCTGCCGAAAGAAGTGAACACGCTTTTGCTGGTGGTGCGGATCAAGGCGATGTGCAAGCGCGCGATGATTATGCGCATGGATGCCGGGCCCAAAGGCGCCACGGTGCAGTTCCATAATGACAAGTTTCCGAACCCGGCGGGGTTGGTGGAATTTCTCACCGATCAGCGCGGACTTGCCAAAATCAACGGCAACAAGGTCGTGCTTCAGCGCGATTGGAAAAGCGACGCCGAGCGGATCAAGGGCGCGTTTGCGATTGCCCGCGATCTGGCCGAGAAGGTGCGCGACGGCAAGAAGGCCGCGAAGGGCTAAACAGGCGGTTCCTTCGCGCGCCGAAGCCCGACGTAAGGTCAACCCTCATAGGGTTGCACCTCGGGGATGTATCATTTACGACTTTTATGTCGGTTTCGGCCGACCTTGTGAGCGTGCCTCTGCGCGCCTTGTGACCGGCCGCCCTTGTGGCCGGTTGTTTTGCGGCCCCGCGCCCCTTGGTGCTTGGGTGGGCCCAAAGAAATCAAACGGATTTCCGGCGCAAGCGGCGCGTCGGTCATCGTCGAGAACAGCCGCAAAGACAGGAGAAAGCCCATGACGAAGCGTTTCGCTTCTGCTTGGCTTGCCATGCCGCTCGCTGCTCTGGCCACTTCGGCCTGGGCCTCGGAGGAATGTGGCAACGTCAGTATCGCCGAAATGAACTGGGCCTCGGCGGGGGTCGCGGCACAGGTCGATAAAATCATTCTTGAACAGGGCTATGGCTGCTCGGTTGAGCTGGTGGCGGGTGACACCATGCCGACCTTTACCTCGATGAACGAGAAGGGCGAGCCGGATATGGCGCCCGAATTGTGGGTGAATGCTGTGCGCACGCCGCTGGATGCGGCTGTGGGTGAGGGCCGCTTGGTGATTGCGGCGGAAATTCTGGAAGACGGCGGCGTCGAAGGCTGGTGGATTCCGAAATATATTGCGGAAGCGCATCCGGAAATTGATAGCGTTCAGGCTGCGCTTGAACATCCTGAGTTGTTCCCTGCGCCGGAAGACCCCTCGGTCGGTGGCGTCTATAACTGCCCGTCGGGGTGGAACTGCCAGATTTCCACCGCGAACCTTTTTGCCGCGCTTGGGGCCGAGGACAAAGGCTTTGAGCTGATTGATACCGGCTCGGCTGCGGGGCTCGATGGCTCGATCGCCAATGCTTATGAGCGTGAGGCGGGGTGGCTTGGCTACTACTGGGCGCCGACCGCGATCTTGGGCAAATACGAGATGGTGCGTCTGTCCTTCGGCGTTGAAAACGACAAGGCCGAATGGGATGCCTGCACCGCAATTCCGGATTGCCCGGAGCCGAAAGTGAACTCCTATCCGGTGTCGGATGTGTTCACCGTCGTGACCAAGGAGTTTGCGGATAAAGCTGGCTTTGCAATGGATTACGTGGCGAAGCGTAAGTGGTCGAACGACACTGTCGGCAAGATCCTCGCGTGGATGGACGAAAACCAAGGCACCAACGAGGATGCGGCCTACCACTTCCTCGAAACCATGCCTGAGCTTTGGAAAACCTGGGTGCCGGAAGACGTTGCCCAGCGTGTTTCCGACGCGCTTTAAAAGCAGCTTGAGACTGTCGGCCGGGCCCTTGTTGGGGCCCGGCTGATCCTCCCAAAAGAAAAATAGAAAGGAACGGGATGGCCTCTGGTTGTTGGAGCTTACCCGATGCCCTGTGCCACTTTCCGTCGCTGGAAAGCAGCACATTGCGCACGATGCGCAAAACCGTTGACGGGGGGTTTCGTGACCTCGTCCGAACCTATTCCGACTGGATCGATGCCGCGACCGCGCCGCTGCAGGTGGCGCTGAACACGTTGGAAGATGCGTTCACCAACACGCCGTGGATCGTAGTGCTGGTGGTGCTTTTGGCGCTCGTTTGGGGCGCCTCGCGCGATTGGCGCATTGTGGTCGGCACCACGCTTGCGATGCTGATGATCGGCTGGATGGACCTGTGGGATGACACGATGGTCACGCTGGCCATGGTCTCGGTCTGCACCGCAATCGCGGTGGTGATCGGTCTGCCGATCGGCATTATCGCGGCCCGCTCGGACCGGATGCAAAAGATCGTCAACCCCGTGCTTGACGTGATGCAAACGCTGCCAAGCTTCGTTTACCTGATTCCGGTTGTGGTGATCTTTGGTATCGGCAAAGTGCCGGGCATGATCGCCGTGGTGATTTATGCCGTGCCGCCGATGATCCGCCTTACCAATTTGGGCATTCGCATGGTCGATGCCGAGGTACTCGAAGCGGCAGAGGCCTTTGGCTCTTCGGCGTGGCAAAAGCTGTGGAATGTGCAGTTGCCGCTCGCGCTGCCCGCGCTGATGACCGGGGTGAACCAAACCATCATGATGTCACTCTCGATGGTGGTTGTCGCCTCGATGGTGGGCGTGGGCGGTCTGGGTAAGAACGTGTTGCAAGCGATCAACAACCAGTTCTTCACGATGGGCTTCCTGAACGGCTTCGCGCTGGTGGCGATTGCGATCGTGTTTGACCGTGCCTCTCAGGCCTTTGGCCACCGTCTGCAAAAACACCGCGAGGTGCGCCATGACTGATCAAACCGTCACTATCGCGGAAGAGGACGACAGCGTCCCCGCCGGCCCCGGTATCGAAATCAAGAACCTTTACAAGATCTTCGGGCCCGATCCTAAACGCTGGATCGGCGAAGTGAAAAAGGGGATGAGCAAAGAGGAACTCAACCGAAAGCACGGCCATGTGCTGGGGTTGACGGATATTTCGCTCTCGATGCCGCCGGGCAAAATCACCGTGATCATGGGGCTTTCGGGCTCGGGCAAATCGACGCTCATTCGCCATGTGAACGGGCTGATCGCGCCCACGGCGGGCGAAATCATCTGCGACGATGCCGATGTTTGCCAAATGACCGAGCAAGAGCTGCGGCATTTCCGCCGGGCACGCACGGCGATGGTGTTCCAAAAGTTCGCGCTTTTGCCGCACCGCACCGTGCTCGAAAACACCTGCTACGGGCTCGATATTCAAGGCGTGCCGCGTGCCAAATCCGAACCTGAGGCGCGCCGTTGGATCGACCGTGTCGGGCTCAGGGGGTTTGAAGACAATTACCCCTCGCAGCTTTCGGGCGGGATGCAGCAACGCGTGGGGCTTGCGCGTGCGCTCACGACCGATGCCGATATCCTCTTGATGGACGAGGCGTTTTCTGCTCTGGATCCGCTGATCCGTCTGGATATGCAGGCGGTGCTGCTGGAGCTGCAGGAAGAGTTGCAGAAGACCATCGTCTTCATTACCCACGACCTTGACGAGGCGCTTCGCCTTGGCGATCGGATTGCGATCTTGCGAGATGGGCGGCTCGAACAGGTCGGTACAGGCCAGCAGATCGTGCAAAACCCTGCGAATGACTATGTCACGGCCTTCGTGCGCGAAGTGAACCGGGGCAGGGTGCTGCAAGCTGCCACAGTTGCACGGCCTCTTCCCGAGAGTAACCTTCCCGATATGAAGCTGTCTGGGAAACTTGTTCTCGAAGAGGCTGCCCGTCGGATGATTTCCGCCGGTGCATCTGAGGCTTTGGTGGTGGGGGCACGGAATAACCCGCGTGGCGTGCTGAATGTGTCGGACGTTCTGGCCGCTATGGTGCAACCCACCGAAACGACTTCTTCTCAACCGAAGGGAGGTTAGAGAATGGACGCGGAAGATCCCGATCATTGGTTTGACGAGGCGGTAGCCACGTTTGGGGACCGGTTGTCTGCGGCGCGTGATGCCGCAATGCACAGCCGCGCCTCGCTGGCCGAAAAACTGGGCGTGGCGCCCGATATCTATGACAGCTGGGAGGATGACTCGGCGATGCCGCGCGCCAACCAGATCCAGATGCTGTCGGGCATGCTGGGGGTGTCGCTCGCTTGGCTGCTGACAGGCGAAGGCCCGGGCATTCCGGCGCCGCATGATGCGGCCCAAGCCGAGGCAGAATTGGAACGTCTGACCGAAGACTTGCATGCGACGCAAGCCCGGATGGAACAACTTGAAGAGCGCGTCCGTCAGATGATGCTGCGCCTTGAGTGAGTTCTAAAAAGTTGCGTGTTTAAAATGCATTACGGCGCGGTCCTTAACTGGATCGCGCCGTTTTTCTTTCATGTCTGGTGCGCTTAGCTCGGGTCGTCAGTGTAACCCATAATCAGGAACGCCAGCCCCGAACAGGTGAGCGTCGCAATCACCAAAGGCAGCGGTGTGCCGTTGAACATCAGCCCAATCGGCACCGCAATCACCACAGCGCCGACGGTCGAAATCGCGGAGACGACCGAGGCCGTCATCCCCGCCAAATGCCCCATATGTTGCATCGCCAGCGCGTTCAGGTTGCCAAAGGTGATCCCCGCCATCATGAACACGGTGATCGACCAGAAAAACAGGAACACAAAGCCTGTGGGCGGGTTCACGGCCCCGGTCAGGATCAAGATCAGCATCGTGGCGGAAGAGCCCACTTGCAGCAAATAGGCCCCGCGCACGATCCGCTTCATGCCTAGCCGCATCACGAAAAACGCGTTGAACGCATTGCCGGTGCCAGCAATCACCGCCATCAGTGCAAACCAGCGTGGGAAGCTTTCGACCACGTCGAAAGCGGCAAAGATCTGCTGCGCACTCGAAAGCATGGCGAACATCTGCCCAAAGCCGAGCGTCAGCACCAAGATGTAAAGCCGCACCTCGCGGTTGCCCAAAACCTCTTTCGCCCCTGCAAGCAAATAGGTCGGGTGCAGCGGGCGGCGTTTGTCTTTCGCAAGCGTTTCGGGTTGGCGCAGGCTCAGCCATGTGAGGCCAATGATCGCAAATAGGATGAAGGCGTAAAAGACGCCGCGCCATCCGGCAAAACCGATGATCATCTGCCCGGCCGAGGGGGCGAGCGCGGGCACCAAAATGAAAACCATCATGATAAAGGCCGTGACCTTTGCCATTTCGCGCCCGGCAAACAAATCGCGCACTAAAGCCATCGGCACAATGCGCGGGGCGGCGGCGCCAAAACCTTGTAAAAACCGTGCCGCTAGAAGCACTTCGAGGCTTTGTGCCTGTGCGCCGATAAAGGCACCAATGATGAAAAACACCGCCCCAATCAGCAGCGTGGGCTTGCGGCCGATGGCATCCGAAAGCGGCCCTGTCAGGAAGGTGCCGACCCCCATACCCGCCACGAAAGCGGTCAGCACAAGTTGCGCTCGGTTCACCGCCTCGGGGCTAAGTGACTGCGCAATTTCGGGCAGCGCGGGCAGCATCGCATCAATGGAAAAGGCAACGGTGGCGGCCAAAAGCGCCATCATCGCGGTAAATTCCCAAACGGGCAGGCGGCGGATTTCGGTCTCCGCCGCGGGTGTTTTGTCAGTCATTTTGGGCCTTTCGGGCGGGCTGAGCCGGATCAGGCGGCGGAGATTTCGTCAATGACGTTTTGCCAGAATTCCGTACTCTGTGCACCCGTCACAACATGCTGATTGGCGATGATAAAGCTCGGCACGGCAGTAATACCACGTTCGCGGGCATGCGCTTCGCGGTTCGCCACGGTATCGGCATCGGCCTCTGTATCCAGCAGTCGTGCGATCACCGCACCATCAAGCCCGGCTTGGGTGGCGATGTCGCTTAGCACCTCGGGTGCGCCGATATCGCGCCCCTCGCGCCAATAGGCGCGCATCAGCGCCGCCATCACCGGGCTTTGCCGCCCCTCGATCCCCGCCCAATGCAATAGCCGCTGCGCATCGCGAGTGTTGGGCATGCGGGTGATTGCGGGCAGGTTCATCGCCACCCCCGTCGCCTGTGCAGCCTCGATTATCGGAACGTCCACGCGCTTCGCTTCGGCGGGGCCGAACCGCGCAATCAACCATGCGCCCCGGTCCATCCCGTCGGGCGGCAGACTTGGGTTGATTTCGAACGGATGCCATTCAATCGCAAAAGGATGATTGGGGCGTGTCTCTAGCGCGCGGTCCAGATAGGTTTTGCCAAGGTAACAAAACGGGCAAGTGGGATCGGCAAAAATATCAAGCGTGATCATTTGGTTGTGCCCCGTGGTTCAAGTTCTGGCCAGCTGTTGCGCAGGCTTTTGCGGTCGATCTTTCCATTGCGATTGTGCGGCAATTGGTCGAAATGTTGAAAGATCCGAGGTTGCTTGTAACGCGCCAGATGCGTGCTTGCATGGGCGGCCAAATCCTCGGCGCAGGCCGTGCCGGTATAGGCCAAGGCGATGAGCGATGTCTCTTCCGAGATCCGCAATTCCACCGCCGCAACCTCGCCCGCATCCGCGCAGGTGGTCATTGTGGCCTCCACTTCAAGCGGGCTGACGCGGAAGCCGCCCGCGTTCATCATATCATCATCGCGGCCCTGATAGGCGATCGCGCCTTCGGGCGTCATCCGCACCATGTCGCCGGTGCGGAACCATTGGCCATCTTCGGTGAATTTGGCGCGGGCTTCGGTCTCAGCGCTCACATAGGTCAGGAACAGGCCCGGGTCGCTGCGATGCACCGCCAATTCGCCGGGCGCGCCGCGCGGGACGGGCGCGCCATCCTCGCCCAATACGGCGATATGGCGGCCCGGTTGCGGCCAGCCCATCGCGCCTTCGGGGGCGGGATGGTCGGGGCAAGACGAGATGAAGGTCGAGCATTCCGACATGCCAAGCGCTTCATAAATCGCCGTGCCTGTTGCCTCTGCCCAATGGGCGCGGGTGAGCGCAGGCAGCGCTTCCCCCGCACTCAATCCGTGCCGCAATTTGGGCAGGTCGAGCTTTGGGTGTTGCTTCAACATCTGCCGGTAAACACCTGGCACGCCTGCAAAGATCGTCGCATCAAACCGCTTGAGCAACAATGGCAATGTAGCAGGTGCAACGCCATCGGCCGGGATCAGCGCTGTGGCCCCAACCGACCACGGATCCATCAATCCGGTGCCCAAAGTATAGGTCCAGTTGAAGGCGCCCGCGTGCAAAAGCCGATCAGTTTCGTCCAAACCATACCAGCCCGCATGCATCATCTGCCGCGCCCAAATTGCGCGATGCGCATGGGCCACCGCGCGGGCGGTTCCAGAGGTGCCGGAGGTGAAAACGATATAGGCGAGCTCATCGGGCGCGCCCATCCGATAATCGCACGGCGGCAGCGCCTCATAGCCACGCAGCTCCGCCTCGGGGATGATCTTGGTGGCGCGCGTGGGCAGCGCAATCCTTTCGCCGGCAATCACCGCCGCCGGGGTAATTTGCGCGGCCATCTTGGTGATCTCTTCTTCCGTCAACTGCGCCGAGGTCGGTACCGGTACGAGCCCCGCTGTGATTGCCCCCAAAAAGGCCACCGGAAATTCGGGCGTGTTGCCGAGCCGCAAAAGTACCCGGTTCCCAGGCTGAAGCCCCGCTTGCAACAGCCCCGTGCCTGCGCCGCGCACGGCAGCGGCAAGACGGCCGTAAGACCACCGCTCGGCCCCTGTGGGGCGCAAGATTTGCAGCGCAGATTTCTCGGCCAGCCGGTCGGCATGGGCCAGCACATGGGCTGCCATGTTGAAGGCAGCCGGCGGAGCGGGGAAAGAGGATACATGGACAGACAGCATGCCCCCTGCTACGCCGCGAGAGGATGTGTTGCAAGCGGAGGGCGCGATGGGAGAACGAGACGAGACACGGCTCATTCGTATCGCGCGCGAAAACGGGGCGGAGGAACGCGCCGAGCCGGTCGATTTGGGCCATCGGCTGCGGGAATTGCGCCGCGCGCGCGGCTGGACACTGGAGCGCGCTGCAAGCGCCACGGGGCTGGCCCGCTCGACCCTTTCCAAGATCGAAAACGGCCAGATGTCGCCCACCTATGATGTGCTGCGCAAGCTTGCCGAAGGGCTAGAAATCACGGTGCCGCAATTGTTTACCCCGCCCGCGCAGGCCGATGCTGCGGGCCGGATTTTGGTCACCAAGGCGGGCGAGGGGCTGACGCATCCGACCACGACCTATGAGCATGAATTGCTCGCCGCAGGGATCAAACCGAAGAAAATGCTGCCGTATCGCGCGCGCATACGTGCCCGCAGCTTTGAGGAATTCGCGGGGTGGGTGCGCCATGACGGCGAAGAATTTTTGCTGGTTTTGACCGGGATCGTGCGGCTTTTCACCGAATTTCATGAACCTGTCGACCTGCGCCGCGGTGACAGTGCTTATTACGATGCGACGATGGGCCACAATCTGATTTCGATCAGCACAGAGGATGCGACGGTGCTTTGGGTCACTTCGCTCGAATGAGGCATAAGCGCGCAAAACCAAAGCCTTGCGCGCCGATATTCATTTAACTGTCATCGCCAAAACGGGAATCATCGTCATATTCATCCTCGCCATCGGGGACGTATTTCTGACTCAGCGCGATCGAGTGATTGTCGTGGCGCGGGTCCATCACAACATCCGAGGGAAGCTCGCCCGTCAGCCACTCGCGAATTTCCGCGCGCGCCTCTTCGGGTTCTTGCTCGGTGATTTGCGTGATATAGGCGATGAAAGCGCGCTGATCGCCGTCAATTTCGTCAAGCTCGGCTTCTTCGGCCTCAGGCCAGCGGTCGATGATAGCCTCGTAAAACGCGGGCCAATTTTCCTGAACATGATGCCATTTCATGGCTCTCTCCTTGATCGCACGGCCTTCGGACAGACCGATCTTGCGCCGTAAAACGCGGCGTGAAAAGGGAAATCAGTGGGCGCGCTGCGCGGTTTCTAGAACCAGCTTTGCACCGTGCGCGCCACGCCCGAGACATCGTCACCGATGCCTGCAACGGTGTTGCATCCGGTGAGTGTGAGCGCCATTGCGGCCAAAAGGATCAATCTTTTCATTGCTCTGCCTCAATCCACCAAGCATCGGGCGTTACGCCCGGCCAATCTCCGTATAGCGGAACAACCGTGGGGCTGTGAAGGTTCCGCGTATGGGCCACGCGCGAAACCGGCGAAAACCAAACCGGAATGACATAGCGCCCGGCGGTCAAGACACGGTCGAGCGCGCGCACCGCTGCGGTGAAATCGTCCGTGTCGCGCGCATCGAGCATCGCGGCAATCATCGCCTCAGCGGCCGGGGAGTTCATGCCCATAAGATTGCGTGAACCGGGTTCTGTGACGCCTTGCGATCCCCAATAAAGATATTGCTCATTGCCTGGCGATAGCGAGGTTGCCACCCAAAACCATGTCATATCAAAGTCATAGCCATTTTTGCGGGCCTGAAATTGGGCATCATCCACCACTGTGATGGTTGGGAAGATGCCCAAGGGCCGCAACGCTTCCACATAGATATCAACGATGGTTTGCGCCTCTGAGCCTTGTGGCAGCACAATTTCAAAGGTGAAGGGGGTGCCTTCGCCGTTTTTCAGCACGCCTGCGGCATCCGCCTCCCAACCCGCCTCGGCCAACAGCTTTAACGCGGCGCGGGCATTGCGACGGTTTGATGGTGAACCATCAGATGCAGGGAATGCATAGCCTTCAACCGTTCCGGGAAAAAGTTCAGCCTTAAAGGGTTCTAGCAAAGCCGCGACTTTTTCGCTGGCTGGGCCGGGTTGCAGGGCGAGCGGTGAATTGCCAAAGTAAGAGGAAATGCGCGGTTCCACACCCCCTGTCAGCGTCGTGTTGATGAATTCAAAGTTGAAAGCGCGGATCAGTGCCTCGCGCACGCGCCAATCGGCAAAAATCGGTTTGCGCGTGTTCATCACCAGCCCCTTGATGCCCGAAGGCGTCGCGCGGGGAATTTCCTCTTTAACGACAAGGCCTTCGGTCATGGCCGGGAAGGTGTAATCGCGCGCCCATTTGACCGGGTTCCCTTCGCGATAAAGGTCCAGATCGCCGGCCTTAAACGCCTCAAACATCGCATTCGGGTCGCCAAAATAGTCCCATCGCAGCGTGTCGATGTTCTGTAGCCCTTGCGTCAGGGGCAGATCTTTGGCCCACCAATCGGCGTTGCGTTTAAGTGTGATCACACGGCCCATATCGACCCTGTCGATCACGTAAGGCCCAGACCCCACCGGGATCATCTGCGTTTCTGTTGCGAAATCATGGCCTTGCCACTGAGCTTTTTCCAGAACCGGGCGCAGCCCCATGATCAGCGCCAATTCCCGGTTTTGTTCAGAAAAGGTGATGCGCAGGCTCCGTTCGCCGGTTTGTTCGATTTTGGCGACTTTTCCCCACGCATTTTGGTAGCGCGGCGCGCCCGCGGTGCCGAGCGTTTCATATGACCAAATCACATCTTCGACCGTGACTGGGGCGCCATCGGAAAAGCGCGCCTCGGGGCGGAGCGTAAACTCGACCCAAGTCCGCTCGGGGTCTGTTGTCACGCTTTCGGCCAAAAGCCCGTAGAGCGTGAACGGCTCGTCATAGCTGCGCAGCATCAGCGACTCGGTCACATAGCTGGAAATGCCCTGCGCGGGCCGCCCGGCCAAAACCCAGGGGTTGAGCGAATCGAAGCTGCCGGTTTCGCCCATCCGCAAGGTGCCGCCCTTCGGCGCTTGCGGGTTGGCGTAGGGCAGATGGGCGAAACCTTCGGGCAAGGCAGGGGTGCCATACATGGCGATACCATGGGTGATTCCCGCGCCGGGACCGATTCCCTGCGCGGGCTCAGCCTGCGCGCCAAGGCTTGCGAGAATCGGTGATACGGCCAGAGTTAGCGCACTCAGCCGGTGGAAAAAGACTGATCCCCTCATCGCAACAATCCTTGTTTTCCTGTGTTTTCAGCGCTCAAGCTAACCTGACCCGGGGGCAGAGGCAAACTTTTCCCTTGGAACTGAGGCCCGGCAGGATTATAAAGGTCTCACTGCTCGATAGGTTTCTTGCCTGTATGAAACCTGCCTCATGACTTGACGCCCGCCTTGCGCGGGCGTCTTTTTTTATGCCTGAAGGCTGGCAAACCATTGCGCGACGCCGCGCCCGGGTTACTTCTTCCTCAACGGATTTTAGAAATGGGGAGAGAAGAATGAGCCTGAAGGGCAAGACAGCGATCATCACCGGGTCGAATTCCGGCATTGGTTTGGGGGTCGCACGCGAATTGGCGCGAGCGGGCGCGGATGTGGTGCTCAATTCCTTCACCGATCGCGAAGAGGATCATGCGCTCGCGGCCGAGATCGGCAAAGAGTTTGGCGTGACCGCGCGCTACATCAAGGCGGATATGTCGAAGGGCGCAGAGTGCCGCGCGCTGATCGAACAGGCCGGGCGCTGCGATATTTTGGTCAACAATGCGGGTATCCAACATGTTGCCGCTGTTGATGAATTTCCTATCGAGAAATGGGATGCGATTATTGCGATCAACCTGTCGTCCGCCTTTCACACCACCGCTGCCGCGCTGCCGATGATGCGCAAAGCGGGCTGGGGCCGGGTGGTCAATATCGCTTCGGCGCATGGGCTGACGGCATCGCCCTTTAAATCCGCCTATGTCGCGGCGAAACATGGGGTGGTGGGCTTTACCAAAACCGTTGCGCTGGAAACGGCGGAAGAGCCGATCACCTGCAATGCGATCTGCCCGGGCTATGTGCTGACGCCTTTGGTGGAGGCGCAGATCCCCGATCAGATGAAGGTGCACGACATGGATCGGGAGACGGTGATCCGTGAGGTGATGCTGACGCGCCAACCCTCGAAAGAATTCGCCACGGTCGAGCAATTGGGTGGCACCACGGTGTTTCTGTGCTCCGATGCGGCGGCGCAAATTACCGGCACGACGATCTCGGTCGATGGTGGCTGGACCGCACTTTAAGATCAAAAAAGGGGGCCGAAAGGCCCCCTGATTACTAAGCTGATCGCGCGGGCTTTAGGCCGCTTCTGTGTCTTTCGACGGCTTGATCACGATCTTCTTTTCTGTTTTCCAACCAAGGCGTTGCTCGACGATCTTCTTATCGCTCGGATAGACGAGCCCCGCCGAAATCACCAGCTTGGCGGCATCTTCCACGCTCATGTCGAGATAGGTGATTTCGCTTTCCGGCACGAAGAGCAAAAAGCCCGAGGTCGGGTTGGGCGTGGTCGGCAAAAACACGGAAACGAGTGGGTCGCCCTCATCTCCGGTCGCGGCCACCTCACCCTTGGCTTTCGACGACACAAAGGCAATCGCACGCAGCCCTTTGCGGGGGTATTCAATGATGCAGGCGCGGTCGAATTTGGTCTCCCCGGTGCTCAGCACGGTTTCCGCAATTTGCTTCACGCCATTGTAGATCGAGCGCACAATCGGCGTGCGGTCCACCAGCCCCTCGCCAAAACGAATGATGGCGCGGCCAATGAAGTTGCGGGCAAGGGCCCCGACAATCAGCGTGAAGAGCAAGAAGATCAGCACACCCACGCCACGCAGGTTGGTGCCAACGTAGGTTTCAGGTTGCAGATGCGCGGGAATGAAGGGCAGCACCCAGCCATCCACCATGCCTGCAATTGTCCACATCAGCCACAGCGTCAGCGCGATGGGGGCCAGCACCACAAGCCCGGTCAGAAAAGAGGCACGCAAGCCCGCCAAAAAGCCCTTTTTATGCGGGGGCAGGTCAGGCTGCGGAAGGGGTTCGTTCGGTTGGGTCATCTTTGATCCAAAAAAGGAGGGGCGCTGCCTATGAGTTAGGCAGCCGTTTGCGCAAACGCAATGCGCTCATCTGCGGGCATCGGCGATTTCACGCGCAATTGCGCTCGCCAGACGGGCATTGTTCAGAACAAGGGCAATATTCGCCGCCAAAGACCGTCCTTCGGTCAGCGCGTAAATCCGCGCGAGCAGGAAGGGCGTGACCTCTTTGGCCGCGATGCCTTGCGCGGTGGCTTCTGCCAGCGCGGCTTCAATCGCGGGCACAATCTCTTCGCGCGGGATTTCAGCCTCGGTTGGGATCGGGTTTGCCACCAATTGCCCGCCGTGCAAGCCAAGCTTGGCCCGCATGAGATGGGCGGCTGCAATCTCGGCGGCGCTGTCGGCGCGTAGCGGCGCTTTCAGCCCCGATTGGCGCGACCAAAAGGCGGGCAGTTCCTCTTGCCCATAGGCGATCACCGGCACGCCATTGGTTTCCAGCACTTCAAGCGTTTTGGGCAGGTCCAAAATCGCCTTCGCGCCCGCGGCCACCACGGTGACCGAGGTCAGGCCCAGTTCGGCCAGATCGGCAGAGATATCAAAGCTGTCTTCCGCGCCACGGTGCACGCCGCCAATCCCGCCCGTGGCAAAGACCGCAATCCCCGCCAGATGTGCGCAAATCATCGTTGCCGCGACGGTCGTGGCCCCGGTTTTGCCCGCCGCCAGACAAAACGCCAAATCGGCGCGCGAGAGCTTCATTGCATCGGGCGTTTGCGCCAGCTTTTCAAGCTCTTGCGGGGTGAGGCCAATGTGAATTTGTCCGCCCATAATGGCAATGGTCGCGGGCGTGGCGCCTGCCGCGCGCACCTCTGCCTCGACCTGTTTTGCGGTTTCATAGTTTTGCGGCCAAGGCATGCCGTGGGTGATGATCGTGCTTTCAAGGGCCACAACGGGCGCGCCAGTATCAAGCGCGGTGCGAACCTCGGGCGCGAAGGTGAGGGGGAGGGGCTTCATCTGTGTTTGTCTCCGGAAACGTAGCGGGCGGCGGCATCCAAGGCGCGGGAAAGCGCTTCGGGGCGTTCGGCCCCCTCGCGCTCGGCCACGATATGGGCTGCCATGAAAGTATCGCCAGCGCCTGTCACACGGGTGACAAGCACGGGTGGCGGGGTGGCGGTCAGCACGCCGTGATCTTTTTGACCATCGGCGGCCGCTTGGCTGCCATTGGTCACCAAAACACGCTGCGCGCCGCGCGCCAGAAGCGCCTCGGCTGCGGCTTCAGCGCCATCAAAATCTTGCTGGCACAAAATCCCCGCCTCTTCGCAATTGACGTAGAGCGTCGCGCCTTGGTGGGTGAGAAGCGGGGCCAAGCGATCCGCCTTGCCGGGGCTTGCGGGTGCGACGCGCAGATCGGCTTGCGCAAAAAGCGGCGAGCGCGCGATTTCGGCAAGCAAATGCTGGGTGAGGTTGCCATCCAGCGCGACAAGCCCCGCCCAAGGTGTGCCCATATCCCCCAAACGGCCATCCCCCAGTGGGCGGAGGATCTTGTCGCCTGCCGCCTCAAGGCTATGGGCATCGGCCACCGCCGCAATCAGCCCATTCGCCCCCTCAATCGCCATATAACGGTCTGTCGGAAGGTCATCTGAGCGGTAGAGGTAGCCGCAATCAATCCCCATCAGTTCTGCGGCATGGATCAGATCATCGCCCGGCGCATCACGGCCGATTGCCGTCAATATGGCGGGGCGCAGGCCAAAGCGGGTGAGCGTCATGGCAATATTCATCGCCACACCACCGGGAAGCCGGGTGATCCGGCCCGGCACATCAGAGCCTGCGCGCATGTGGTAGGGCGCACGGCCAATGATGTCCCACAAAACGGAGCCGATACAAAGAATGTCTGGATGCGTGGTCATGCCCTTTGGTGCGATGGATGCGCGCGCGGCGCAAGAGCGCATCTGGAGCTTGCCTTCCAAAACCCTTAAAGCGTGCCGCACGCGCCCGCTTCAAACTCTGCGAAACGCCTATTTCAAAGGAAAGTCGCGCAAATTGGGGCAGGGGGCTTGCCATAGCTTTGGCAATGCCCTAAAGGGCGCTCACTTCACAGGCGGAGGCGGGCCAGCGGCGGGAGACATCCCCGTTTGGTCCACCGGTTGGGGGCAACCCTGAATTCCTCCGCTCAGGCGCAAACCGGAAAGGAAATGGACATGGCGCTTCCTGATTTCTCGATGCGTCAGCTCTTGGAAGCTGGCGTTCACTATGGTCACCAAACCCAACGTTGGAACCCGCGTATGGCGGAGTTCATCTATGGCGACCGTAACGGCATCCACATCATCGACCTGACGCAAACCGTCCCGATGCTGGACGCCGCGCTCAACGTGGTGCGTGAAACCGTTGCCAAAGGCGGCCGTGTTCTGTTCGTTGGCACCAAGCGTCAGGCCTCGAAAGCCGTCGCCGAAGCCGCTGAAAAATGCGCGCAATACTACATGAACCACCGCTGGCTCGGTGGCACGCTGACCAACTGGAAAACCGTTTCCCAGTCGATCGCGCGTCTTAAGCACATTGACGAAGTGATGGCGTCGGGCGCCGAAGGCCTGACCAAGAAAGAGCGTCTGGGCATGGAACGCGAGCAG
Source organism: Rhodobacter aestuarii (assembly GCF_900156655.1). Classification (GTDB taxonomy): domain Bacteria; phylum Pseudomonadota; class Alphaproteobacteria; order Rhodobacterales; family Rhodobacteraceae; genus Rhodobacter; species Rhodobacter aestuarii. The sequence continues at coordinate 618,730 of NZ_FTOG01000001.1, forward strand.
GCCAAACTGCAAGCGTCGCTCGGCGGCATCCGCGAAATGGGCGGCCTGCCGGACCTGCTCTTCGTCATCGACGTGAACAAAGAAGACCTCGCCATCGCCGAAGCGCAAAAGCTGGGCATCCCGGTTGTGGCCGTGGTTGACACCAACTGCTCGCCCAAAGGCGTGGATTACGTGATCCCGGGCAACGACGACGCGGCCCGCGCCATCGCGCTCTACTGCGACCTCGTTTCGCGCGCTGCCCTTGACGGCATGACCGCGCAAATGGGCGCTGCCGGTGTGGACCTTGGCGCGCTTGAAGAAGCGCCCGCCGAAGAAGCCGCCGAGGCCTGATTTTGCGCAGCGTGGGCCCGAAGCTCGGGCCCCGCGTCACGCAATTGACATCGGGCGGGGGTAACCCCGCCCTCACCCAATTCAGAGGAGAAATCCCATGGCGATCACCGCTGCGATGGTGAAAGAGCTGCGCGACACCACTGGCGCCGGCATGATGGATGCGAAAAAAGCGCTCACCGAGACCGACGGCAACATGGAAGCCGCGATCGACTGGCTGCGCACCAAAGGTCTGGCGAAAGCCGCCAAGAAAGCCGACCGTGTGGCCGCTGAAGGTCTTGTCGGTGTGGCCGTTTCGACCGGCCGTGGCGTTGCCATCGAGATCAACTCGGAAACCGACTTCGTTGCGAAAAACGACGATTTCCAAGCGCTCGTGCGCGATGTCGCCAAAGTGGCGCTGGAAACCGGTGAATCGGTCGAAGTGGTGAAAGCCGCTGCGCTCAATGGCAAAACCGTTGACGAAGTGATCGGCGAAGCGATCGCCCGTATCGGCGAAAACATGACCTTCCGCCGTCTGCACGTGCTCGAAGGCGACACCATCGTTTCCTACGTCCACAACGCTGCCGCGCCCGAAATGGGCAAAATCGGTGTGCTCGTGGCGCTGAAAGGCGATGCGGCGAAAGCGGCTGAAGTTGGCAAGCAAATCGCCATGCACATCGCCGCCACCGCGCCGATGGCGCTGGACGAGTCGAGCCTCGATCAAGACGTGGTTGCGCGCGAGCTGAAAGTGCAGACCGAAAAAGCGCTGGAAGAAAACGCCACCGCCGCGAAGCCGAAGCCCGAGCAAGTGATCCACAACAACATCATCCCGGGCCGGATGAAGAAATTCCTGGAAGAAGTGACCCTTCTGAACCAGAAATTCGTCATCAACCCGGACATCACCGTGGCGCAAGCCGCGACCGAAGCGGGTGTGGAAATCACCGGCTTTGCGCGTCTGGCCGTGGGTGAAGGCGTTGAGAAAAAAGAAGAAGACTTCGCCGCCGAAGTGGCGAAAATGGCTGGCGTGTAAGCCACAGCTTCTTCAAGGCAAAGGCGCCGCCCTTCGGGGCGGCGTTTTTCTTTGGCACAACGCCCAAATGTTTGCTGCGGGCTTTGTGAACCAAATTCCTGTCGGGAAATAAAAAACGACCCGGAACAGCGAATATAAGCTGCCCGGGCCGTTCCGGAAAACCGGTTTGAGTTTCGCCGGATCAATCTTCGACTACGCTCATGTTCCTGGCCGAAGCCACCACTCACGGAACTCCTACACTAAACCCAATTTTTGCTGCGCTGGCGAGTATGGAATACCATACCTTTACCATTTTGTCGCAGGTCGCGGATGGGCGTAAACCTGCCGTGAATGGCTAAGTCTCAGTATTTTGTGAGAAAAAGTTGCTTTTGTAGCGCGGCTTTCAGTACCGCTTGCGCCGTAGTTTCGACCTCCAGCGTCTCGCGCGCGAGCCGCAAGTGCTTTTCGACGGTGGCCTGAGTCACCCCCATGATCTGCGCAATATCGGCTGTTGTCTTGCCGTCGCTCACCCATTCGAGCACTTCGCGCTGGCGCGCAGTGAGGGGGCGTCGCTGCGCCGGGAAAGGCAGGGAACTGATCTTGAGATGCAGCACCGAATTGAGCACCCACAGTTCGCGACCATGTTCATTCCAGATCGCATCGACCTCGTCTTGGCTTAGCCCTGGGCGAGCGCATAGCCCAATCGCGCCTTTCGCCCGTGTCGAAGTGTCTGGAAAACCAATGGAATAGCCCGCCAGCACCTCAAAGCGCTGGTTTAGTGCAATCACCTTTTTCTCTTCGTCGCTGAGCAGGCCAGCGCTTGCGCGTTCGGCCACCAGCCGCCACGATTGGGCGCCGTTTGATTCCGCTGCCCATTTGACCATCGGGGCCTGCGAGAACAGCTTATCGCCCAAAAAGGCCTTGAGATATTCTGGGTCGTGATTGGAGAGAACGAGGGTGTCATCAAGGTTGCCCTCGATGTGCGGCGTCCGAAACCGGGTGAAGCCGTAGATGAGGCGGTCGAAGCCAAAGCTAGCCATCCGATCGCAGTGGAGCGACCAGAGCCCGGCGATATCTTCCACCGCAAGCAGGTTTTCTAGGTGCCCAAGCATTGCGTGATTTAGTCTGTAGAGTGGTTGGTAACAGGACTGTGACACGCACCTGACATGTCGGCAAGAAAAAGCGGTGCTAAACCGCCTCGTCCGGTCACTTAGTCGCACAAACCTATAAGTTTAGTGTATCTTATTTTTCGGTTGAAGTTCGTGCAAAAACAAAGTCTTGCACGATGATCTTTACGTAAACTTCGCGCGGGACGCGGCTTTCCCACGCAGCAGCGGCAGCAGCGCAGAATGGTCATAACCGGCCTGTGCGGCAGCCTGCAGAATCTCTTCGGTAGGGCGCAAACCCGCTTGCGACAGCGCCCAAAGATGTGATGACCGCGTGCCAGAGCGGCACCACGCCAGAACGGGCATCTCGGCCCCCTCTAGCGCGCTTTCAAACCCGTCCACCAAATCTTGGGTCAAAAGACCCGGCTCATAGGGCAAAAAGACATAGCGCAGGCCAGCCGCTTCTGCCGCAGCTTGAAATGCCTCATGCTGTAGGGCGTCGGGCACTTCATCATCGGGTCGATTGTTGATCAGCGTGCGAAAGCCCAGTTCTGCGGCTTTTGCCACATCTTCAAGCTCGATTTGGGGGGCCACCGCGAAATCGGGCGCCAGATACCGTAGATCCATCACCATCCTGCCTCGTTATCGCGTCAAAATGGCGCAGAGGGGCCGCAGATGCAAGGGCGGCTCAGGGCAGATCGGGGATGTCTTGGAGTGACGCTTGCGTGAGGTCCGCGCGCAACCAATCGGCGGCGGCAAAATCATCGCCCGTGGTATAGGCCGAGGGGGTGAGCACCACGCGCAAGCCTGCCGCTTTCGCCGAAGCCAGACCGGCGCGGCTGTCTTCAAAGGCAATGCACGCTTCGGGCGGCAGGCCCAACAGATCAAGCGCGCGCAGGTAAACATCGGGCGCGGGTTTCTTTTGCGCCACCTCATCGCCTGCGGCCACCACTTCAAAGACCGCTGTCGTCGGTTTGCCAAAGGTCGCATGGATCAGCGCATCGACATTGGCGCGGGTGGTGGTGGTGGCAATCGCAACGCGCAGCCCCGCCGCATGGGCGCGGGCGATCAAATCTTGCACGCCGGGCAAAAGCGGCACCGCGCCAGAGGCGATGATCTCCACATAGCGCGCGGTTTTGGCTTTGTGCAGATCGGCAATTTCGGCGTCAGACGGGCCGCGGCCAACGCTGGCGCGATGCTTGGCCATCCGTTCTTTGCCGCCCGTGGTGCGCAGAAGTTCGCGGTAATCTTCTTGGCTCCAATGCCAGTCGAGCCCATGCGCGGCGAAGGTCTCGTTAAAGGCTTGGCGGTGCACCTCTTCGGTTTCCGCCAAAGTGCCATCCACATCAAAGATAAGCGCTTTCAGGGGCATGAGAGTTTCTCAATTATGCCGTGGAGCATTTTGAAATCATTGAAGCTTACGGTGTGCGGCATGTCGTGCACCGGGGTTTTGCGATAGCCCTCGGTGTAAAGCACAAAGGGCAGAGCCGCGTTTTGCGCGGTCTCGGCATCGACTTCGCTATCGCCCAGATAGACGGCCTTTTCCGCCCCCAAACGGCGCTGCGCTTCGTGCACCATTTCCGGGTCTGGCTTGCGGGTGGGCAGGCTATCGCCGCCCAGCACAAGATCGAACATGTCCTCCAAGCCCACATGCGCAATCGCGGCGAGCGCGGGGGCGAGCGGCTTGTTGGTGGTGACGGCCATTTTGTAGCCCTCTGCCTTGAGCGTTTCGAGCGCCTCGCGCACCCCGGGGTAAAGTGTGTTGCCCTCCACCTCGGTCTCATAGCGTTTTACCAGCTCGGCATAAATCTCATCAAAAAGCGGCCCGTCCGGGTCTTGTCCCGCGCTTTGCAACAGGCAGCGCACCAGATGCGGCGCGCCTTTGCCGACATACCCGCGCACTTCATCTACGCTGAGCGCGGGGTAGCCGCGTTCCACCAGAACCGCGTTCGAGACGCTATGGATCGCGGGAACAGAGTCGATCAGCGTGCCATCAAGGTCAAAAATCAGGGCTGGGCGCATCAGCTTTTCCATTTGATCGAGCAGCCCATGGCGGGCACTTGTTCGCGCGGGCCTTGGCCTGTCGCGGCGACCATTTGCATCGCCTCATAAAGCTCGCGTTTCGCATCTGCCGGCGCCGGGTTTCGGCCAGAGGCATCCAGTCGCCCGCGGTATTGAAGCTCATAATCGGCGTTGAAGCCAAAGAAATCCGGTGTGCAGATCGCGTCGTAAGCCTTTGCGACGGCTTGGCTTTCATCATGCAGATAGGGGAATTTGAAGCCGCGGGCTTGCGCCATTTCCACCATTTTGTCGAACCCATCCTCGGGATAGGTTTCCGCGTCGTTTGAACAGATGGCCGCCACGCCGATCCCTTGCTCCATCAGCGCCTCGGCCTCGGGTTGAAGCCGGTCCAGCACCGCCAGAACATAGGGGCAGTGGTTGCAGATAAACATGATCAGCGTGCCTTTCGGCCCGCCGATCTCGTCGAGTGTCCAAAGCTTGCCATTGGTATCGGGCAGGGTGAAGCGCGGGGCTTTCCAACCGAAATCGCAGATGGGGGCGTGGACGGCCATGCTGTTCTCCTTGGCTTAGAGCGCGGCAGTCGCGGCCGCGCGGATCGCGGCGATGTTGGCACCATAAACCTCGGGCGTCGAGACCGAGCCGCCTTTGAAAACGGCAGAGCCCGCCACAAAGACATCGGCCCCGGCAGCCGCCATCAACGGCGCGGTTTTCGGGTCCATGCCGCCGTCAATCTCAATATGCACCGGACGATCGCCAATCATCGCGCGCAGCTTGCGCACCTTGGCGGTCATATCGATGTATTTTTGCCCACCAAAACCGGGGTTCACGGTCATGATGCAAACAAGGTCGGTGATGTCGAGAATATGCTCGATCGCCTCAATCGGGGTGCCGGGGTTCACCGCGACGCCCGACTTCATGCCAGCGGCACGAATGGCCTGCATGGTGCGGTGAATATGCGGACCCGCTTCGACATGGGCGGTCAGCACATCGGCGCCGGCCTGAGCATAGGCGTCGATATAGCTATCGACGGGCGAAATCATCAGGTGCACATCCATCACGGTTTTGACGTGCTTGCGGAAGGCGGCCACGGCAGGCGGGCCAAAGGTGAGGTTCGGCACGAAATGGCCGTCCATCACATCCACATGCACCCAATCGGCGCCTTGCGCCTCAATCGCCTGAATTTCACGGCCAAAATCGGCGAAATCAGCCGAGAGGATCGACGGCGCGATCTTGATGGAACGGTCGAAGGTCATGTCGGTTCTCCAAAAGGGATGGGGCGGGGGCTTCCCCCCGCCCGGATGGTGCGCTGCTTATGCCACGCCCAGCGCGTCGCGCCAGCCCGGATAAAGCTTGTCAGAGTCATGCGCAAAGCTTTCAAAGGCGCGCGCCAGTTCCTTATGCTCTTTGGCATAGGTGACCAGATCGACCCCAGCTTTCCACGCATCATGCGCTTGGCGCAGCGAGATCGCGCCCGCGGTGCCGCCATCAAGGTGCCCAAAGGCGCCGCCGCCCGAGGTTTGGATCACGTTCGAGTGGCCAAGGTTGTCAAAGAAGCCCGGCAGACGCAGCGCGTTCATACCGCCCGAGATGATCGGGGTGGTCGCTTTCATCCCCAGCCAATCTTGGTGGTAATAGGGGCCCATCGCGGCCTCATCGGTCAGCATGAAGGCCATGATCTTGTCGGCCGCTTCGCCTTCCATTTTGCCGTAGCCCATCGTCCCGGTATGGATGCCCGAGGCGCCTTGCAGACGCGACATTTTCGAAAGCACGAAGGCGGTGTAGCCGCGCATCGACTGCGGCGAGGTCACCGCGCCGTGGCCCGCCCGGTGATAGTGCAGGAACTGACGCGGGAAGGAGCGACGCGCGGTGGTGATCGCGGCCGGGCCGGTCACATAGCCATCGACCAAGAAGGCAACGTGGTCGGCGTTTTCGCCAAAGGTTTCAAGGATATATTCGCCGCGGGCCACCATTTCATAATGGTCATCGGCGGTGATATTGGCCGAGAAAAGCTTGGCTTCGCCGGTTTCATCTTGCGCGCGTTTCATCGCATCCGCCACCAGACGGATGGTTTCTTTCAACGGCGCAAAGGTTTGGTTGCCTTGCGGTTCGTCGTTTTTGATGAAATCGCCACCCAGCCAGAACTCATAGCAAGCGTCGGCAAAGGGCTGCGGGCGCAGGCCAAGTTTCGGCTTGATGATCGTGCCAACGACCATGCCGCCGTCATTCACGTCGCGGCCCAGAACACGCCACATATCGGCAATGTTCATCGAGGGGCCATCGAACAGGCGCAGATAGGCGGGCGGCACGTAGAAGTCGTGCATCTTGGCGTATTCCACATCGCCCATGCCTTGGTTGTTGCCGATCGTCAGCGTCAGGAACGAGCACAGCATCGCGCGCCCGTCGATGATGTTGCGGTCAAAAAGCTCGACCGGATAAGCGATTTTCATCAGCTCTTTATCGGGGTCGATCTCATAGACGAGCGCGTCAACGCCACGGGTGAAATCGTCGGTGGTGGACACTTCGACGTTGGTGCCGGTGGAGCTTTCGGCGGCGAAATGGGCGGCCGTTTCAAGATAGCCGTAGCCCGCCTTGGGCTTCATGATATAGGCGCACAGAACGTGGCGCCCGCCAGCAATCAGATCGGCTTCGTTCAGGTCAAGCCGGGCATAACGGTTGGACTGATCCATGATGAGGGTCCTTTCGATCAGTTGGTTTTGGGCGCAAGCGAACCGTCAGCATAACGCTTCGCCATGTCATCCATCGGGATGACTTTGATTTTCGAGGCATGGCCCGCCGTGCCAAAGGCTTCAAAGCGGTCACGGCAGAGATCGCGCATCGCATCCATCGCGGGTTTGAGGAATTTGCGCGGGTCAAACTCGGTTTTGTTTTGTTCGGCAATGCGGCGGAACTGGCCGGTCATCGCCATCCGGCAATCGGTGTCGATGTTGACTTTGCGCACGCCCATTTTGATGCCGCGCACAATCTCTTCGACCGGCACACCAAAGGTTTGCGGCATCGCACCACCGAATTCATTGATGATGTCTTGCAGCTCTTGCGGCACCGAAGAGGAGCCGTGCATCACAAGGTGGGTGTCGGGCAGTTTTTTGTGGATCGCTTCAATCACCGACATGGCCAGAATTTCGCCATCGGGTTTGCGCGAGAATTTGTAAGCACCATGTGAGGTGCCGCAGGCAATGGCCAGCGCATCCACTTGGGTTTTCTTCACAAAATCAACCGCCTGATCGGGGTCGGTCAGGAGCTGGCTGTGGTCGAGCTTGCCCACCGCGCCGTGGCCATCTTCGGCCTCGCCTTCACCGGTTTCCAAGCTGCCCAGAACGCCCAATTCACCTTCGACCGAAGCGCCCACCCAATGCGCCATGCTGGCCACGCGTTCGGTGATGTCGACGTTATATTCGTAGCTGGCCGGGGTTTTGGCGTCGCCTTCAAGCGAGCCATCCATCATCACCGAGGTGAAGCCGTGGCGGATCGCGGTCATGCAGGTTGCTTCGTTATTGCCGTGGTCTTGGTGCATACACAGCGGAATATCGGGGTAGATCGCGGCGAGCGCCTCGATCATTTTCGCCAGCATGATATCGTTGGCGTAGTTGCGTGCCCCGCGCGAGGCTTGGATGATCACGGGCGCATCGACGGCTTTGGCCGCCTCCATGATCGCAAGGCCTTGTTCCATGTTGTTGATGTTGAACGCCGGCACGCCGTAGGAATTTTCTGCAGCGTGGTCAAGCAGTTGGCGAAGAGTGATCAGTGCCATGTGGTGTTCCTTAGCTTACGGAGCCGTTTTCATCTTGCTCCAAATATCCCGGGGGTCCGGGGGCAGAGCCCCCGGCTTGGTTCAGATCAGCTTGCCCATCGCGACGGCGGTGTCCGCCATACGGTTGGAGAAGCCCCATTCGTTGTCATACCAGCTCAGAATGCGGACCATTTTGCCGTCCATGACCTTGGTCTGGTCCATGTGGAAGACCGAGGAATGCGGGTCGTGGTTGAAGTCCGACGACACATTCGGCAGGTCGGTGTAACCGAGCACGCCTTTGAGCGGGCCATCGGCCGCAGCGCGCACGGCGGCGTTGACTTCCTCAACCGTGGTGGCGCGTTTCGCTTCAAACACCAGATCCACAACCGAGACGTTGGGCGTGGGCACGCGGATCGCAACGCCATCGAGTTTGCCTTTGAGTTCGGGCAACACCAGACCCACGGCTTTGGCAGCCCCGGTCGAGGTCGGGATCATGCTCAGCGCGGCGGCGCGGGCGCGATACAGGTCTTTGTGCATCGTGTCGAGCGTCGGTTGGTCGCCCGTGTAGCTGTGGATCGTCGTCATGAAGCCCTTTTCGATGCCAATCGCGTCGTTGAGCGCTTTGGCGACCGGGGAAAGGCAGTTCGTGGTGCACGACGCATTCGAGACAACCATATCATCGGCGGTCAGTGTGCTGTCGTTCACGCCAAAGACGATGGTTTTATCCGCGCCGTCGCAAGGCGCCGAGACCAGCACCCGTTTCGAGCCGTTTTGCAGATGCGCGGAGGCTTTTTCTTTGGTGGTGAAAATGCCGGTGCATTCCATCGCAATATCGACATCGCCCCAGGGCAGTTCGGCGGGGTTGCGGATGGCGGTGACTTTGATTTTGCCACGGCCCACATCAATCCAGTCTTCGCCCGTCGTCACGGTTGCGGGGAAGCGGCCATGCACGCTGTCGAAGCGCAGAAGATGCGCGTTGGTTTCCACCGGGCCAAGGTCGTTGATCGCGACCACTTCAATATCGGTGCGGCCCGATTCAATGATCCCGCGCAGCACGTTGCGGCCAATGCGGCCAAATCCGTTGATAGCAACTTTAACAGTCATTCTCTTTCCTCAGATCATATTCTTGGCTTCAGCAACAATGGCTTCAGCGGTGATGTTGAAGTGTTCATAAAGCGCGGGCGCGGGCGCAGAGGCGCCAAAACCCGTCATGCCGACAAAGGCATCTTGGGGGCCAAGGAACAGATCCCAGCCCATGCGCAGCGCGGCCTCACAGCCCACACGCGGCGCGGTGCCCAGCACTTTGGTCACATATTCGCGCGACTGTTGGGCAAAGAGCTCAAAGCAGGGGGCAGAGACCACCGCGGCGCGAATGCCCTCGGCCTCCAATTGATCCGCCGCCGCAAGCGCGATTTCGACCTCAGAGCCCGTAGCGATCAGCGTGACCTGACGGTTTTCCGGGTCGCGCAGCAGGTAGGCGCCGCGCGCGGTCAGGTTTTCGCCGGTGTGCTCGGTGCGCACCGTGGGCAGGTTTTGCCGCGAAAGCACCAACAGGTTGGGCGTGCCTTTCGCGGTCATGGCGATTTCCCAAGCCTCAGCGGTTTCCACGGCATCTGCCGGGCGGAGGACGTTGAGGTTCGGGATCGCGCGCAGCGAGGCGAGATGTTCCACCGGCTGGTGGGTCGGCCCGTCTTCGCCCAGACCAATCGAGTCATGGGTCATGACGTAAGTCACCGGCACGCCCATCAACGCCGAAAGCCGGATCGAGGGGCGGCAGTAATCGGCGAAGGCCATGAAGGTGCCGCCATAGGGGCGCAGGCCGCCGTGCAGCGCGATGCCGTTCATCGCCGCCGCCATACCATGTTCACGGATGCCGTAGTGGATATAGTCGCCGCCAAACGCGCCCGGCTTGACCGAGGTCATGCCCTTGGAACGGGTCAGGTTCGAGCCCGTCAAGTCCGCGGAGCCGCCAACCGAGAAGGGCAGGGTGGTGTTGACCACCTCAAGCGCCATTTCGGAGGCTTTGCGGGTCGCGACCTTGGGTTTGTCGGCGCTCAGCTTTGCCTTATAGGCGGCAATCGCGGCGGGCAGGGCGCTGGTGTCGCCTGCTTCCGCTTTAGAAAAGTCGGCGCGGGCCGCGTGGCCGGCAAGCCGCGCCTCCCAATCTGCCCGCGCCGAAGCCCCCCGTTTCGCAACCCGGCCCCAGGCTGCATAGACGTCGGAAGGGATCTCGAAAGGTTCGTAGGACCAGTTCAGCACTTTGCGCGCAGCGGCGATTTCCTCGGCGCCCAGCGGTGCGCCGTGCACATCATGCCCGCCTTGTTTGTTGGGCGCGCCAAAGCCGATGATCGTGCGGCAGGCAATCAAAGAGGGGCGCGGGTCGTTGCGCGCTTCTTCGATGGCGGCGGCAATGTCATTGGGCGCATGGCCATCGCAGGCCACCACATGCCAGCCAGAAGCGGCGAACCGCGCCATCTGATCGGTCGAGGTGGAAATGTCGGTATCGCCATCAATGGTGATCTTGTTGTCGTCCCACATGACGATCAAACGGCCAAGGCCAAGGTGCCCCGCCATATCAATCGCCTCGTGGCTGATGCCTTCCATCAGGCACCCATCACCCGCAATCACATAGGTGAAATGATCAACCAGATCATCGCCATAGCGCGCATTCTTCATGCGTTCTGCCAGCGCCATACCAACCGAGGTAGCAATCCCTTGGCCGAGCGGCCCGGTCGTCACCTCGATGCCATCGGCATGGCCATATTCGGGGTGGCCTGCGGTGCGCGCACCGAGCTGGCGGAAATTCTTAAGCTGCTCGATATCCATATCGTCATAGCCAAGCAGATGGTGGATTGCGTAAAGCAGCATCGAGCCGTGACCGGCAGACAGCACGAACCGATCCCGGTCGGGCCATTTCGGTGCTTTGGGGTCAATGGTCATGAAGCGGTTGAACAAAACGGCGGCCACATCGGCCATGCCCATCGGCATGCCCGGATGCCCCGATTTGGCTTTTTCGACCGCATCCATCGCCAGCGCACGCAGCGCATTTGCCATTTTGACTTCCTGCGAAAGCTCAAAATCTTTCATGGCACTCCTCCCTGATATGCCATTCGTCACGGGCGGGCCCAAAGGCCCTGCCCAAAAATCGTTGTTGGTTCCGTGTCTTGCCTTAGGCGCGGGCGCGCCGCCCCTCGGCCACCAAGCGCTCGATGAGCGGGGTCAAGATCAGCTGCATCGCCAGATCTTGCTTGTTGCCCGGAATGACGATCGAGTTTGCCCGACTCATCCACGAGCCATTGATCATCGAGGTCAGATAGGGGAAATCGATCCCACGCGGGTTGCGGAAGCGGATCACGATCAGGCTTTCATCCGGCGTCGGAATCCAGCGGGTGATGAACGGGTTCGAGGTATCAACGACCGGCACACGCTGGAAGTTGATGTCGGTTTGCGAGAATTGCGGCACGATGCAATGCACATAGTCATGCATACGGCGCAAGATCACATCGGTCACCGCCTCGGTCGTGTAGCCGCGGCTGGCACGGTCGCGGTGGATTTTTTGGATCCATTCGAGGTTGATCACCGGCACGACGCCAATTTTCAGATCGGCATGTTTGGCGATATCGACCTCGTCATTGGTCACGCAGCCATGCAGGCCTTCGTAAAAGAGCAGATCGGAATCTTCCTCAAACGGGGCCCATTCGGTGAAATGGCCCGGTTCCACGCCATATTTGGCCGATTCATTGGCATCGTGCACATAGTGGCGCGAGCGGCCCTTGCCGGTTTCGCCATATTCGCGGAACACACGCTCCAACTCATCCAGCGCATTCGCCTCATAGGAGAAATGCGAGAAGGTCGCATCGCCCTCGGCGTAGCGGCGCTCCAGCTCGGCCTTCATATCGGCGCGGTTGTAGCGGTGAAAGGAATCCCCCTCGATTGAGATGGCATTGACGCCTTCGCGGCGGAAGATTTGATCGAAGGTCGCTTTGACGGTCGAGGTGCCAGCGCCCGACGAGCCGACGACGGAAATGATAGGATATTTTTTCGACATGGAACTTAGCTCCGGAAAAGACCACGGGTGTTGAAGAGCGCAGAGGTCTCTTCCCCGGGCAGGTCGTGATAAGCAGCGACGCGGGCAACTTTGGCGCCACAGCCGAAGACGAAAGGCGTGCGCGCATGCAGCCGGTCGGGCAGGGCGGTCAGCACCTCTTCACAGCCATCGGTGGCCCCGCCCCCCGCTTGCGTGATCAAAAACGCAATCGGCGCGCATTCATACACATGGCGCAGACGGCCGCGTTCATAGCCCTTGCGGTCATCGCCCGGATAAAGAAACACGCCGCCGCGCATCAAAATGCGGTGGGTTTCCGCGACAAGCGACGCGATCCAGCGCATGTTGAAGTTTTTGCCGCGCGGCCCTTCGGCCCCGGCCACCAGGTCATCGATAAAGGCGCGGATCGGCGCGGGCCAGTGGCGGTAGTTCGAAGCGTTGATCGCATATTCTGTGGTGTCTTGCGGCAACGGCTTGATATCGGCCACGCGACGGAAGCTGTTGGTGTCGAGGTCCAGCACCCAATGCTTCACGCCATCGCCAAAGGTGCACACCAGCGCGCATTGCGGCCCATAGATGATGTAACCGCCTGCCAGCTGTTCATGGCCTTGGCGCAAGAACGTCGCGTCGCCATCTTCTTTCGCCGGGAAGATCGAGAAGATCGTGCCAATCGAGACGTTCACATCAATGTTGGACGAGCCATCGAGCGGGTCAATGGCCAGACCCAAGCTGCCTTCGCCAAGGCTCACGACCTCATCTTGTTCTTCAGAGGCATACCACGCAACGGCGGTTTCGCTCAGCGCTTCGCGGAACAAATCATCGGCAATCACGTCGAGCGCTTTTTGCCCGTCGCCGCCAGCGTTGGTGCCCACACCTGCGGCGAGATCGGTTTCGACGCCATTGCGGGAAATGATGCGGGCGACCTGAGCCCCCACCGTGGCGAGGCGTGTCATCACCTCTGCCATTTCCGGGGTTAACCCGAGGTCTTCTAATTCGATCGCCATGGCCCCTCCTGCCAGTTGGATGCCGGGACGTTGCGCCGGAAGCGGCTTTATGCAAATTTGAAATTCAGCAAGCGGCTTTCAGGAAATTTTAAAATGATCCGTCTCGACAGCATAACGCTTAAGCAATTGCGCGCCCTACAAGCCGTAGAAAAAGGCGGTTCGTTAACCGCTGCGGGCCATGCTTTGGGGCTTACAACGCCTGCAATTCACACGCAAATCAAGGGCTTGGAGGATGCGGTTCAAGTAAAGATTTTGCAGCGCGCGGCCGATGGCGGCGGATCGGAGTTAACAGAGGCCGGACTGACGCTTTTGGAGACCGCGCGCCGGATTGAAGACGCTTTGTCACAGGGGGGCGCCAATCTGGCAGCGCTATCACGGGGCAAAGCGGGGCGTGTGACGCTTGGTGTTGTCTCTACCGCCAAATATTTTGCGCCGCGACTCGTGAAGGCGCTCAGCCTTTCGAACCCCGATATTGAGGTCGCTTTGCGGGTCGGCAACCGCGCCACGACGATTGAAGGGTTGGAGCGCGGTGCCTTTGATATCGCCATTATGGGGCGCCCGCCGCGCCGCCCGCCGGTGACGGCGGAGCCGCTGGGGGTGCACCCGCATGGATTGGTTGCGCCGCCGGATCATCCGCTGGCGGGGCAGGGGCTTTGGCTCGATGCGCTTTTTGAAGAGGTGTTCTTGGCGCGCGAAAAGGGCTCTGGCACGCGGATTTTGATGAACCGTTGGCTGGATCGCGTGGGCGAAGGCCGTGCTTATGAAACGCTGGAGATGGACAGCAATGAAACCATCAAACAGGCGGTGATGGCGGGGCTTGGGATTGCATTTTTATCGCTTCATACGGTGACGGAAGAATTGGCCTCGGGGCGGCTGGTGGAATTGCCTGCGCCCGCGCTGCCGATTGTGCGCCACTGGTTCATGGTGCGGCGCGAAGATGAGGTGCCGCGCCCGGTGGCGGTTCAGCTTTGGAATGCGATTGGCGCGTTAAAAGGCAATTATCTGCCCATCGTTCCGGGGAATTGACGGGCTGGTAAGCAGGCGGCATGCTGGGCAGTGAAGGGGAAGATCATGGCCACAGTTACTGCTCCGCAAGATCCGGAAGCCGATCCGCGTGTGAAAGCCGTTTTTGACGACATTCGCGCCACCCGCGGTACCGATTTCATCAACAACATCTGGCGCTATCTAGCCTTTGATCCGGGGTTGCTAGAGGCGACTTGGGCCGATGTGAAAGCGGTGATGGCCACACCTTCGGCGCTCGATCCAAAGGTGAAAGAACTGATCTATGCAGCGGTTTCGGTCGCCAATGCGTGTGATTACTGCACCCATTCGCATCTGGCCGCGGCGCGAGCCAAAGGCGCGAGCGAGGCGGAAATTGCGGATTTCTTTCGCGTTGTCGCCTCGGCGGGCAAGACCAATCACCTGTTGAACGCGCTGCGCGTTCCCGTTGACGAAGCCTTTCGCAAGGAGGTTTGAATGAGCTATGCGATGGTCGTTTCTGCACCCGGTGGTGTAGAGAATTTTCGCCGTGTGACGCGCGAGATCCCGAAGCCTGGGCAGGGTGAGGTTACATTACGACAGACGGCTATTGGCTTGAACTATATAGATGTTTACTTCCGCTCTGGGCTTTACCCTTGGCCTGTGCCGGCCGATTTGATCACCGGTTCTGAAGGTGCTGGCGTGGTGGAATTGGTCGGTGATGGCGTTGATCTCAAGCCCGGCATGCGCGTTGCTTATACGCTGCCGAACGGCGCTTATGCCAGCCATCGGGTGATTGCGGCGGATCAATTGGTGCCCATTCCCGATGACATCAGCGATGAGGTCGCGGCGGCTGTGATGCTCAAGGGGCTGACGGTGCACTACCTGATCCAGCACTCGTTTCCGGCGCTTGAGGGCGATACGGTTCTTTTCCATGCCGCCGCCGGTGGCGTTGGGCTATTGGCGGGCCAATGGCTGAAAGCGCGCGGTGTGCGGGTGATTGGCACCGCCGGTGGGCCAGAGAAATGCGCGCTCGCGAAGGCGCATGGCTATGCCCATGTAATCGACTACCGCAAACAAGATTTTGTGGCCGAGGTGATGCGCATCACCGAGGGAAAGGGTGTGCAGGCGGTTTATGACTCGGTTGGCGATGTCACGCTGATGAAATCGCTCGACGTGTTGGAGCGGTTTGGCACGCTGGTGAGCTTTGGTCAAAGTTCTGGGCCCGCGCTTGATTTCCGCGTGAATGATTTGGCGCGTGGTTCGCTGCGTCTGACGCGGCCGACCTTGTTCCATCACACCGCGCGGCCCGGTTGGCTGAAATCGGCGAGTGCTGATCTTTTTGCCATGCTGCGCTCGGGTGCGGTAAAGGTGGAGATTGGGCAACGCTTTGCCTTGGCTGATGTTGCAAAAGCGCACGTTGCGCTCGAGGCACGTCAAACCACGGGCAGCACGGTGCTAAACCCATAATCTGCTTGCAATCCCGTGACCACAGCGATCCCTGATGTTATAAATAATTTACATAATACTGATTATGGGGCTTTTGCGTACGCGAAAACTGAGGAAAATAAAGCCAGTGAGGTCTTGCGCCTCTTGGTTATTGGCGTGCGATAATGTCATCGGGCGCCTGTGAGCACGCTCTTTTTCCTGTCACGGGCCACGAAGTCTTGACCGTTCGCATTTGGAGGAATGTTGCAAATGGTCAAGACGAGGAGTTGTCATCTATGGCGACGGTGTTCCCGCCGCCTTTGTCGCTCCGGTCAAAGTCAATCAGGTGATGACATCGGGACCTTTGCGGCCTGTGCGGGCCCGAATACCGACAATCTCTTCGGTCGCGGCGATGATTGGCGCCAAGGCCTCTTGCGGATCGGCGGCCAAACCCTCGGGGCCCGGTTCATAGCGCTCAAGATAGACGCGCAGCGTTGCCCCCTCGGTGCCCGTGCCTGAAAGGCGCAGCACAACGCGCGATCCGCCCTCGAACAAAATCCGGAATCCTTGGCCCTCGGATACCGATCCATCGACCGGGTCAGTGTAGCTGAATTCGTCTGCACTTTCGACTGTAAGACCTTGGGACTGTGTTCCTTTCAGACTTTCAAGCCGGTCACGCAAATCCCCCAGCATGGCATTGGCCACATCGGTTGGAAGAACCTCATAATCATGACGCGAATAGTAATTGCGCCCGTATTCTTCCCAATGGTCGGCCATGATTTCGGCGACACCCATACCCCGCGCCGCGATGATATTGAGCCACATCAGCACCGCCCAAAGGCCATCTTTCTCGCGCACATGGTCCGAGCCCGTGCCAAAGCTCTCTTCACCGCAAAGGCTCACACGGCCCGCATCCATCAGGTTGCCGAAAAACTTCCAGCCCGTCGGAGTCTCATAGCAATCGACGCCTAGCGCGACCGCCACCCGGTCCACCGCCGCAGAAGTCGGCATAGACCGCGCCACCCCCTTCAGCCCCGTGGCATAGCCTGGCACCAGATGAGCATTCGCCGCAATTACGGCGAGGCTATCGGAGGGTGAGACATAGACCCCACGACCGACGATCATATTACGGTCCCCGTCCCCATCCGAGGCCGCGCCGAAATCAGGCGCCTCGGGCCCCATCATCTCGGCCATCAACTCATGCGCCCAAGTCGGGTTCGGGTCGGGGTGCATACCGCCAAAATCGGGCAGCGGTTGTTCGTGCACCACTGTGCCCTTGGGCGCGCCAAGCCGGTTTTCAAAAATCTCGACCGCATAGGGCCCGGTGATGGCACACATACTGTCCATCCGCATCGTGAAGCCTTCATGAAAAAGACCGCGCAATGCTTTGAAATCGAATATTTCTTCCATCATGTCAGCATAAGCCGCGACCGGGTCTACAACCTCTACGACCATTTGGGCGAGATGGCTTTCTCCGACCATATCGAGTTTCACATCCGGGGCCGTGATTTTCTTATAAGATGTGATTTCTTGCGTGCGTGCGAAGATCGCAGCGGTTACCGCCTCCGGCGCCGGGCCACCATTCGCCATGTTATACTTGACCCCGAAGTCCTCGTTCGGGCCGCCTGGGTTATGGCTGGCCGACAAAATCAGCCCACCGTCGGCGCCGCGCTGGCGGATCAAGTTAGAGGCCGCAGGCGTCGAGAGCCAAGCGCCCTGCCCCACAATGACCCGCGCGGCACCATTGGCCGCAGCCATCTTCAGGATGCATTGCGCCGCTTCCGCCCCGAAATAGCGCCCGTCGCCGCCCAAAACGAGGGTTTTCCCCACGACGCCGTCGATGGCGTCAAAGGTGCTTTGCACAAAGTTCTCCAAATAGCCCGGCTGCATAAAGATCGGGGTCTTTTTGCGCAGGCCAGAGGTGCCGGGTTTTTGGCCCTCGAAGGGCTGCGTTGCATGGGCAGTCATAGGCGGACTCCTATCGGGCTGTCGATCGGATAAACAGTTGAACAGATTGTGCGAAAACACAAGTGACGGGGTCTGAATGCGGGCTTTCTGGGGCCTTGGGTTGGGCCGTGTCGAGCATTTTACGCCAGTGCCCCTCGGGCAAGGTCACGTCGATCTGCGGCCCCGCATTGAAGACGATGAAAAAGGCCTCATGCGCGACCTGCCCCGCCGGCCCCTCGGCCGCGCCGCGGACCTCTGCACATAGGCAATGCGCCTTGGCATCATGCCAATCTTGCGGCGTTGGCTCGCCGCCAGAGGGCATGCGCCAGATCAGATCACGGATGCCATCTTGCTCGCGCACTTTCGCATGTAAAAAACGGGATTGGCGCAGCACCGGATGGTCGTGCCGCAGCTTCGCAAGCCGCGCGACAAAGTCGACAAGATCGGTATCTGTGCTGCTCCAGTCGATCCAGCCAATCGGGTTGTCTTGCGCATAAGCGTTGTTATTGCCTAGTTGCGAATTGCCAATTTCATCGCCTCCCAAGAGCATCGGCACCCCTTGAGATAGCATTAAGGTGGCGAGCAGTGCGCGCTTACGGTTGCCGCGTTCTTCTGCGCTGGCTAAGGCTTGGGAATAGTTCGCATTATGCCCGTCACGGTTGTTTTCACCATTTGCTTCGTTTCTCTTTTCATTAAAGGAAACAAGGTCTTGTAGCGTGAAGCCGTCATGGGCGGTAAGGAAATTAAGCGAGCTGGTGGCTGCCCTTCCACGGTGATCGAAGATCTCTGCCGACCCTGCAACGCGGCGCGCAAGTTCGGGGATTTGGCCCGCATCGACGCGCCAGAATTGGCGCAGGCCATCGCGATAACGGTCGTTCCATTCGATGAACGGATAGGGGAAATCACCAAGCCTATAACCACCGGGGCCAATGTCCCAAGGTTCGGCAATCAGCTTCACCGCGCCGAGCACCGGATCTTGGCGAATGGCGCTTAGAAGCGGGGCCCAAGACTTGAACCGGCCAGAGGCGCCCCGCCCCAAATTGGCGGCCAGGTCAAAGCGGAACCCGTCCACCCCCATCTCCTCCACCCAGTGACGCAAGGAGTCCGTGACCATGCGCAACACCATGGGATGGGCAAGGTTCAGCGTGTTGCCGGTGCCAGTGTCGTTGACATAGGTGCGCCCACCCTCGGCCAAGCGATAATAGGCGCCGTTATCAAGGCCTCGCAGGCTCAGCGTTGGCCCCGCACCATCCCCCTCGCCCGAATGGTTGAAAACGACATCCAAGATCACCTCGATCCCGGCGGCATGGAGTGCGCGGACCATGTTGCGGAACCCCTCGCGCGTGCCGTAGCGCGGCTCGGGCGCGAAGAAGGAAATCGGCTGGTAGCCCCAGTAATTGCGCAGCCCTTTCTCAACCAAAAAGCGGTCATCAATGAAGGGCATGACGGGCAAAAATTCGACCGCCGTCACACCGAGTTTTTTCAGATGCGCAATGATCGGCGGGCAGGCAAAGCCTTCATAGGTGCCCCGCAGATGCTCGGGCACTTCGGGGTGTTGCATCGTCATGCCGCGCAGGTGGCACTCATAGATAAATGTATGAGACCATGACCTTGCGGGGCGTTCCCAATGTGGCTTGAAGATCTCGCAGACCACGCTTTTGGGCGTGACGGTTCCAGAATCGCGCCGATCGGGGCGGGTCGTCCCCACCCCGCCTTGCATCAAAGGATGCCAGATTATCGGAGCGTTGAGCGCCCTGGCATAGGGGTCGATCAAGAGCTTTGACGGGTTGAATCGATGGCCAATTTCGGGGGCCCACGGGCCATGCACGCGGTAGCCGTATTTCGTGCCCGGCCCTACGCCGCGCACGAAGCCATGCCAAATATCTCCGGCGCGCTCGGGCAAGGTCAGACGGCGTTCCTTGCCGTCTTCAAACAGGCACAGTTCCACCTTTTCGGCATGGGTGGAAAAGACGGCAAAATTCGTGCCGCCCCCCGAAGGAACGGCCCCCAGAACCTCGGCCCTGCCCGGATGGATCGTCATTGCGCCAAGAGCCGCTCGTAAAGCGCGGCATAGCGCGCGGCCGAGGCGCCCCAGCCAAGATCGGTTTTCATGCCGCGTTTGACCATTGCGGCCCAGCCTTTGCGGTCTGCGTAGAGCGCGCAAAGTTGGCGCGTGGCTTGGCGCAGCGCCAAATCATCGACCGGATGGAACACCACACCCGTCGCAGCCTTTGCAGCAAGGCTGGCCGGGGTCGCGCCCACGACCGTATCGGCCAAACCGCCCACTGCCGCCACCAGCGGTACGCAACCATAGCGTAGCCCGTAAAGCTGCGTCAGCCCGCAAGGTTCAAACCGCGAGGGCACCAGCACCGCATCGCCCCCCGCAAACATCCGGTGGCTGAGGTTTTCATTATAGCCGATATGCACGCCAACCCGGCCCGGATAGCGCAGCGCCAAATCGCGCACCATATTTTCGGCCCAGTGATCGCCCGAGCCCAAAAGCGCCAAGCCCCCGCCCGCAGCCACCAACTCCTCCACCGCGGCGGGCAATAGGTCGATGCCTTTTTGTGCGGTCAGCCGGGAAACAAGAATGGCGAGCGGCCCAGAAAGTTTCTTTTCCAGTTGAAACTCGGCCTGCAAGGCTTTGCGCGCATGGGATTTTCCGGCAAGCTTGTTGGCGGAGAACGGTTTGCAATCGGGGTCGTTTTCCGGGTCCCATACGGTTTCGTCGATACCGTTGAGTATTCCCATAACCACGCCAGACCGGGCCGCAATCACGCCTTCCAAGCCCTGACCATATTCGCCGCGCATCAGTTCTTCGGCGTAGCGCGGGCTCACTGTGGTGATCGCATCGGCCGTGGTAAGGCCCGCTTTGAGGGTAGAAATATCGCCCCAAAACTCAAAGCCATCGCGGTGAAACGCTTCGGGAGGAAGCCGCAACGCACCCATTTTCGTGGCGCCAACGCGACCTTGAAACGCCATATTGTGGATTGTGATCACAGTGGGCACGCTTGCCCCGGCGTAGCGCAAATAAGCGGGCGCCAAGGCCCCTTGCCAATCATGCGCATGCAGCACATCGGGGCGCCAATCGCCCGCGCCTTCACGGGCCACCATGGCCGCCGCCCAGCACAGCGCGGCAAACCGCTCGGCATTATCCCAATAATCGCCATGTGGGCCCGAATAGGGGCCGCCGTCGCGGTCATAAAGGTGAGGTGCCTCCAGCGCCATCACCTCCATCTCGCCAAACTTGCCCAAATGCAACCTTCCGGGCCCGCCAAACAGATAGTCATCGGCCCAGACGATCTTGGTTTTCCCAAGCTTTTCAAGCAATCCGCGATAGGCGGGCAGCATGACGCGCATCTGCCAGCCCTGCCCCGCCAATGCCTCGGGCAATGCGCCGACCACATCGGCAAGCCCACCGGTTTTGATCAAGGGCACCGCCTCGGATGCCACCGACAGAACGCGTTTCATGACGCCCCCTTTTCGAGCCGTTTTAGCCCAGTATCGCCGCGCGCCGATCCAGCATCGGCTGGGTAATCAACACGATACCACCCTCGGTGCGGCGGAACCACTTCGCATCTTCTTCCGGGTCTTCGCCAACAACGAGCCCCTCGGGAATGATCACGCCGCGGTCGATCACACAGCGCGTAAGCTGCGCTTTGCGGCCAATTTCGACGTAAGGCAGCGAGACCACATGATCGAGCATCGAATAGGAATGCGAGCGCCCGCCGGTGAACATCAGCGAATTGCGCACTTCCGAGCCCGAAACGATGCAATCGCCCGAAATCAGCGAACTGACCGCCGAACCGCGCCGATTGTCTTCATCATGGATGAATTTCGCGGGCGGCACGATCTCGGCATAGGTCCAGATCGGCCAAGCATTGTCATAAAGGTCAAGCTTGGGGGTGAAATCGGTCAGGTCGATATTGGCCTGCCAAAACGCATCAATCGTCCCGACGTCGCGCCAATAGGGTTCCGTTTCCAGCCCCGAGGTGACGCAGCTTTCCGAAAACCGATGTGCCATCGCCTTGCCGTTTTTCACAATCGACGGGATCAGGTCATGGCCGAAATCATGGCTCGAATGCGGGTCTTCGGCATCCTTGATCAGCAACTCGCGCAAGAGCTTCCAATCAAAGACATAAATCCCCATCGACACGAGCGTATGATCGGGATCTTCGGGCAGGCCCGGCGGGTCGGCGG
Organism: Rhodobacter aestuarii; assembly: GCF_900156655.1. GTDB lineage: Bacteria > Pseudomonadota > Alphaproteobacteria > Rhodobacterales > Rhodobacteraceae > Rhodobacter > Rhodobacter aestuarii. The sequence continues at coordinate 640,523 of NZ_FTOG01000001.1, forward strand.
GCTTTTCAATGAAGCCATTGATGCGCCCGGTCTTGTCCACCGCCATGCAGCCAAAGGCCGTGGCTTCCTCACGCGGGACAGTCAGGCAGCCAATCGTGACATCGGCTTTGCTTTCCACATGCTGGCGCAGCATCACCTCGTAATCCATCTTGTAGATGTGATCGCCAGCCAGAATGATGACGTATTTCACGTCATAATCTTCAATAATATCAATATTTTGCGCGACAGCGTCTGCGGTGCCCAAATACCATTTGCTCTCATCAATCCGTTGCGAGGCGGGCAAAATATCCAAATATTCGTTGCGCTCTGCGCGGAAGAAGTTCCAGCCGCGCTGCATGTGCCGAATAAGGCTATGCGCTTTATATTGCGTGGCAATTGCCATTTTCCGAATGCCGGAATTCAGCGCGTTCGACAAAGCAAAGTCGATAATCCGCGTCTTACCGCCGAAATAGACCGCGGGCTTCGCGCGCCGATCGGTCAGTTCTTTCAGGCGGCTCCCACGGCCCCCCGCCAGAACGAACGCCATCGCTTGCGACGAGAGCCTTTGGTTCGGTTGCGGTTTCATAGTCACTCCCCTATTGCTTTGCCTCCAGCGGCATGAACATCACCACCGCAAGGGGTGGCAGGTATACCTCGGCGCTGACCCGACGTCGTGCCGTGGCAATTTCTTCGGCTTCAATGGCGCCCAGGTTGCCCCAGTTCGCCCCACCATAATAGCCGCTGTCAGAATTGAAGATTTCGCACCACGTCCCGTCTTGCGGCAGGCCCATCCGATAGGTGCGATCAATGGGTGTCAGGTTGGCCGCCACGACGACGGGCGCAGCCCCCGGCGCGCGGCGTTCAAACACAAAGACTGAGGCTTCGGCATCATCGGCTTCGATCCAGTCAAACCCTTGCGGGTCACAATCGCCCCAATGCAGAGCGGGCGTTTCGCGGTAAAGCTTGTTCAGATCGCGGATCATCGCCTGCATCCCCGCATGCAGCGGGTCCTCAAGCAATTGCCATTCCAGCGCGCCCGCATGCGCCCATTCTTTGCCTTGGGCAAATTCTTGGCCCATGAACAAAAGCTTCTTGCCCGGATGCGCCCATTGGAACGCATAGAAAGCGCGCAGGTTGGCAAACTTCTGCAACCCGTCACCGGGCATCTTGCCCAGCATCGAGCCCTTGCCATGCACCACCTCATCATGGCTGATCGGCAAGATAAAGTTTTCGCTGTAAGTATATGAAGAGGCGAAAGTAAGTTCGTTATGATGCCAGCGGCGATGGATCGGGTCGCGTTGGAAATAGCGCAGGCTGTCGTTCATCCAGCCCATGTTCCATTTGAACCCAAAGCCCAAGCCATCCATATGCACGGGCCGCGTCACACCGGGGAAAGCGGTGCTTTCTTCGGCCACGGTCATAATGCCCGGCGCGCCGCCATAAGCCTCGGCATTGACCGATTTCAGGAAGTCGATCGCCTCAAGGTTTTCGCGCCCGCCATATTGGTTGGGCACCCATTCCCCCTCTTTGCGCGAGTAGTCGCGGTAGAGCATCGAGGCCACCGCATCCACCCGCAGCCCATCAAGGTGGTATTCCTCCAGCCAGAACAGCGCATTGGCGAGCAGGTAGTTTTTCACCTCGCGCCGCCCGTAGTTGTAAATCAGCGTGTTCCAGTCTTGGTGAAAGCCCTCTTTCGGGTCCGCATGTTCGTAAAGTGCTGTTCCGTCGAAATGGCGCAGCCCGTGGTCATCGGTCGGGAAATGCCCCGGCACCCAGTCCAAAATCACGCCAATACCGCGTTGATGCGCGGCATCGACAAAGGCAGCGAACTCTTCGGGCCGTCCGTGGCGGATCGTGGGCGCATAAAGCCCCACCGGTTGATAGCCCCAAGAGCCGTCAAACGGGTGTTCGGTGATCGGCAGAAGTTCGATATGTGTAAATCCCATATCGACGACATAGTCGATCAGTTGGCCCGCAAGCTCATAGTAGCTGAGCGGTCGCCCGCCCTCGTCCCAGACGCGCCGCCACGAGCCCAAATGCACCTCATAGATGCTGACCGGCGCGTGGATGTTGTTCGCTTCATGCCGGGTTTCGCACCAACGACCATCACCCCAAAGATGCAGCCCCAATTCGCGCACCTGCGAGGCGGTTTGCGGTGGGTGTTCCGCGCCAAAACCCACCGGGTCCGCCTTGAGCGGCTGGATCACGCCATCGGCACCCAAAATCTCGTATTTGTAGACCTCGCCCGCCATCAACCCGGGAATAAAAATCTCCCACACCCCGGTCGCACCGCGCTTGCGCATTTGATGGCGCCGCCCGTCCCAAGTGTTGAAATTCCCCACCACGGAAACGCGCTTTGCTGCGGGTGCCCAAACGGCAAAATGCACGCCACGCAGCCCCTCATGGGTGATCACATGCGCGCCGAGCACTTTCCACAAATGCCGATGCGTGCCCTCGCCAATCAGGTATTCGTCGATCTCGCCAAGCACCGGGCCAAAGCTGTAGGCATCATCAAAATCCCACGTCGCCTGGGCATTGCGCGCGCGCAGGCGATACTTGCCCTTGCTCCATTTTCCCACAAAAAGCCCGTGGGTTACGTGGTCAAGTTGAACCTCTGTTTTACCATCTGGGGTAATTGCAGACAGCGTATCCGCGCCGGGGACAAGCGCTGCAATCCGCCCGCCCTCGCCCGTATCATGCCACCCCAGCACGGCAAACGGATCCTCATGCCGGCCCTCGGCCAGCGCCATCGCCACGTCCAACTCGATCATCGGCATGCGTCCCCTCACAGCGCGGAATCGGTTCCCCAGATATCCGCCATGTAACCACGGATCGCGCGGTCCGACGAGAAGAAGCCCATCCGTGCAGTGTTCAGCACGGCCATGCGCCACCAGCGTTCCGGGTCGGCAAAGGCTTGATCCACCTCCGTCTGCGCATCACGGTAGGCTTCAAAATCGGACGCCACAAGGAAGTAATCGCTGTGCCACATATTGTGGACCAGCCCGTGGTAGCGGGTCGGTTCCTCGGGGCTAAAGCGCCCTTCGGCGATCATTTGCAGCACGTCTTGCAAAGGCTGGCTTTGCAAGATCGCATGACGGGCATGTTCGGGGTCTTTGCGCCGCTCCATCACCTGCTCGGCGGTCAGACCAAACAGGAAGAAGTTATCCGCGCCGACCTCTTCGCGAATTTCGACATTCGCGCCATCCAGCGTGCCAATCGTTAGCGCGCCGTTGAGCGCAAATTTCATATTCCCGGTGCCAGAGGCTTCCTTGCCCGCGGTCGAGATTTGCTCGCTCAGATCTGCCGCCGGAATAAGCCGCTCAGCCATCGAGACATTGTAGTTCGCCGGATAAATGATCTTCAGCCGGTCGCCGACATAGGGGTCATTGTTCACCACCTTGGCGACATCATTGATTAGGCGAATGATCTCTTTCGCGGTCTGGTAGCCGGGCGCCGCCTTGCCGCCAAAAATCTTCACCCGCGGCACGACATCGGCGGTCGGGTTCGAACGGATCGCATGCCATTCGGCGATGGTTTGCAAGATATTCAACAGTTGGCGCTTGTATTCATGGATGCGCTTCACCTGCACATCAAACAGCGCATCGGGGTTCACCTGCACGCCCTGCGTTTCAAAGATCCACTCCGCCAGCGCGACTTTATTCACCCGTTTGGCGCGCGCGAATTCATTTCGGAAGGCTTTGTCTTCGCTGAATTTTTCAAGCTTTTTGAGCCGGTCCAGATCGGCTTCCCAACCATCGCCAATGGTTTGCGTGATCAGCTTGGAAAGCGCCGGGTTCGCCATCCGCATCCAGCGCCGCGGGGTCACCCCATTGGTCTGGTTGATGATCCGGTCGGGGTGCAATTTGTGCAATTCCGGGAACAGGTTCTTTTTGATCAGTTCCGTGTGCAGCGCAGACACACCATTGACCTTATGTGCGGTAATGAAGGCCAATTCGCCCATCCGCACCTCATGATGTTTTACAATTCCAACATAATGCGGGCGCGAGGGGTTGTTGCGCAGGTGCCAAGCGTCAATGGCTTCGATGATCTGCATATGCCGCGGCAGCACAGAGCCCATGAGGTAAGTGGCCCAGCGTTCCAGCGCCTCCGGCAAAAGCGTGTGGTTCGTGTAGCCAAGGCATTGAATTGCAATATCAATCGCCTCTTCAAATTCGATCCCATGCACATCGCTCAACAGCCGGATCAGCTCCGGCCCGGCAATCGCGGGGTGCGTGTCGTTCATCTGAATCGCCACATGGTCGGGCAGATCGGTGAGCGCAAAGCCCGCCCCCAGATGACGGCGCAGAATGTCTTGCAGCGCCGCAGAGGTCAGGAAGTATTCCTGCTTGAGCCGCAATTCCTTGCCTTGGAAGGTCGTATCATCAGGGTAAAGCACGCGGCTGAGCGTGCGCGCCAAAGCCTCGGGCTCGGCGGCGGCGGCGTAATCCCCGTGGTTGAAGCGGGCAAGGTCAAACATCGTCGTCGGTTTGGCCGACCACAGCCGCAACGTATTGCCCCAACGGCCATGCCAGCCGATCACCGGCATATCAAACGCCTCGGCAAGCACTGTTTCTGCGGGGGTCCAGACGGCCTTGCCATCGGTGATTTCAACCGTGCCTTTGAAGCCGATTTCATAGCTCACCTCGGGGCGTTCAAACTCCCACGGATGGCGCTGTTTGAGCCAATCTTCCGGCGCCTCAACCTGACGCCCCCCCTCAAACCGTTGTTTAAAAAGGCCATGTTCGTAGCGGATGCCATAGCCATAGCCCGCACAACCAAGCGTCGCCATGCTTTCCATGTAGCAGGCGGCCAACCGCCCAAGCCCGCCATTGCCAAGCGCCGCGTCGGGTTCATCTTCGACGACATCGTGCCAGTCTTGGCCAAGCCCCTCGATCGCCTCACGCGCCACGGCCCGCATGCCAAGGTTGATCGCGGCATCTTCCAAGATCCGCCCAATCAGGAATTCCATCGACAGATAGTAGACCCGCTTGCGCCCCTGTTCATAGGTTTGCCGCGTCGCATCGAACCACGGCTCCACAATATGGTCGCGCAGCGCGAGGCTGAGCGCCATGCGCCAATCGTAAAGTGAGGCATGACCGGGATCCTTGCCCATCGAATAGGTCAGATGTCGCAGAATTTCTGCCCGGAAGGCCTCTACACTGGGGGCGTTCACATCTTTCACGTTTCTTATTCCTCGGCCAATCCCTTTCCCCTTTGATGGGGCGCGCACCCGCTGCCGTCAAGCTGAACCCGCGTCTAACCCCCTCGGGTCATTGCCGCGGCGCGGAATAACCCTATGCTTGCCTCATATCTTTGCAGGGAGATGACGATGGGCAGCAATTGGTGGCGTGGTGCGGTGATCTACCAGATTTATCCGCGTTCTTTTCAAGATAGCACCGGAAATGGCATCGGCGATCTCAAAGGCATCACCGCGCGGCTTGATCATGTGGCGCGTTTGGGTGCCGATTCGATCTGGCTCAGCCCAATTTTCACCTCGCCCATGGCCGATATGGGCTATGACGTGGCCGATTATCGCGACATTGACCCGGTTTTTGGCACTTTGGCCGATTTCGATGCTTTGGTGGCGCGCGCCCATGAACTGGGCCTCAAGGTGATCATTGATCAGGTGCTCAGCCATTCCTCCGACCGGCATCCGTGGTTTGCCGACAGCAAAAAAGGCGGCGCGAAGAAGGATTGGTATGTTTGGGCCGACCCAAAGCCAGATGGTTCACCCCCAAACAATTGGCAATCGGTGTTTGGCGGCTCGTCTTGGGAATGGGCGCCGGAACGCGGACAATATTACTTACACAACTTCCTGATCTCTCAGCCCGATCTCAATTTGCGCAATCCCGAGGTGCAAGATGAGATGCTGGATGTGCTGCGGTTCTGGCTCGAACGCGGCGTCGATGGCTTCCGGCTCGATACCGTCAATTATTATATGCATGACGATCAGCTGCGCGATAACCCCGCCATGACGCCCGATCCGGTGCGTTGGCCCCCCGTTTCCACCTATGATATGCAAGACCATGAGTTCGACAAGAACCGCCCTGAAAACCTTGATTTCCTTGCACGAATGCGGTCCCTGCTAGATGAGTTCGACGACCGCTGCTTGGTCGGAGAAGTGGGCGAGGTGCCGCATCGCGCGCTTGAGATTATGAGCGCCTATACGGCGGGCGATGCGCATTTGCACATGGCCTATAGTTTCGACATGCTCGGGCCGAAATTCAGCCCCGATCACTTCAAAAACATGATTATGGGCTTCTTTAACGCTGCGCCCGATGGTTGGCCATCTTGGTCCTTTTCGAACCATGACGTGCAGCGCCATGTGACGCGATGGGCAAAATTCGGCGCGCCTGAGGCGGTTGCGAAACTCGCGATTTCGATGCTCGCCTCGTTCGAGGGAACGATCGGCATCTATCAAGGCGAAGAATTGGGCCAAAGTGAAACCGATCTTCTTTACGAAGAGCTGACCGACCCGCCCGGCCTGCGGTTCTGGCCCGAGAACAAGGGCCGCGATGGCTGCCGCACGCCGATGGTCTGGGATGGCAGTGAAAATGCGGGCTTCAGCAGCGGCAAACCTTGGCTTCCGGTGAAGCCGCCGCAAGCCGCGCGCAATGTGGCCGCGCAGGAAAATGATCCCACCTCGGTACTGTCCCATTATCGCGACATGCTCGCCTTCCGTCGCGCGTCCGAGGCGCTGCGGGCCGGGCGCTCGACCTTCCTTGATCTGCCAGAGCCCGTGCTGGGCTTCACGCGCGAAGTGGCTGGGGAAACGCTTACCTGCCTCTTCAACCTTGGCTCCGAGCCGGTGGAGTTGCCCGGGATCACCGGTACGCCCACCGGCCCGGTGCTGGCGGCTGAAGTGACGAAAACAGGTGTGAAACTTGGGCCCAACGGCGCGATCTGGCTGCGCTAAAGCCCCACAAAAGCGTTACGCGGCGTATTCAACTGCGCCGCGTAACACCTTAAGAGTTCATGGTTTTGATCGACACCTTACTCCAATGGCAAGATCACGATAAAGCGGCTGCCCTGCCCTTTTTCGCTTTCCACGCGCATCCGCCCGCGGTGGCGCGAAATGATGTGTTTCACAATCGCCAGCCCCAGCCCGGTGCCGCCTTGTTCGCGCGAGCGGTGCGTGTCGATGCGGTAAAACCGTTCGGTGAGCCGTGGCAGGTGGATCGCCTCGATCCCCTCGCCCTTATCGGCCACGGTGACTTGCAGCGCCGGGCCGCGCAGCACTGGCTCATAGTCCAGCCGTGCCACATTCAACCGAACCTCGCCGCCCGCGCCGCCATATTTGATCGCATTCTCGATCAGATTGGTGAAGACCTGCGTCAACTGATCTGGGTCGCCGGGGATCTTGAGATCCGCGGTCAGCCCCTCGCGCAGCAGTGCCACCTGCCGCGCCTCGGCCACAGGGGCCAAGGCTTGCATCGCGCCGCGCAGCACCGTGCCCAGATCCACCTGCGCGGTCGGGCGGCGCCGTTCTTCGGATTCAACGCGGGAGAGCGACAGCAGATCGCCCACCAAACGGTTCATCCGCCCCGCCTCGCGCTCCATAATCGCCAAGAAACGGTCCCGTGCGACCGGGTCATCTTTGGCGGCGCCGCGCAATGTCTCCACGAAGCCCATCAGCGCGGTGAGCGGCGTGCGCAACTCGTGGCTGACATTGGCCACGAAATCGCGCCGCATCGCCTCGGCATTCTCAACCGCGGTGATATCTTCGAAAGCGAGCAGCAAGGCCCCCTCGTCTTCGCCGCTGGGCTTGAGCGGGGCCACCGTGACCTGCACCAGACCCTCGCGCCCTGCCGGACCCAGCCGCAAGCGCACCTGTTGGCGCGCGCCGCCGCCCAACACGGTTTCCACCGCATCGACGAGCGCGGGTTGTCGCAAAACGGTCACCAATGCCCGATCCCTAAGCCCTTCGCCCAAAAGCGCCTCGGCCCCCGCATTGGCGTGCACCACACGCTGGGCGCGAGAAATGATCAATATTGGAAACGGAAGCACTTCCGCGAATGTGATTGTTGACGAATCCGGCAAATTCCGTTCCTTTTCTACCCACCCGACGCTTGACCCGCGTCAACTTCGGGGAAACCATAGACGCATTCAAGACTGTCTGCATCGGTAAGGGGGCTAAACCGATGCATCAAAGGCAGCAGAGGCTTAAAATAGGTGGAAGAATCCACCCCCGAAAACGGATGGAGCAATGCCCCCGCCTGTCGATGATTCGAACCGTAAGCCGCAACCGTTGGTTGCCGCGATGTCGCTGACAGGCCGCCGCATTTTGGTGGTGGACCCGTCACAGGCATTGCCGCGCGCTTTGCGCGGGGTCCAAGGGGCCTCAATTACCATTGCGCGGATGACGATGCTCTCGGAAGAGCTGATCTTGCGGGTCAGCCCCGACGTGGTCTTGGCGCCGCTCTTTAGCCCCGATCATGACATTCTGGATCTCGCCCGCACGCTGGACCGGGTGGGCTACAAAGGGCCGCTGCGTGCCTATTCGCAACCGCTGCCCAACACCGCGATTGTGCGCGCCGAGGTTCAGCAGATTTGGGGGGATCGGGATTTTGAAATCCTGGAAATCCCCGCCAAGCCGCATTGATTAGGTAACGGGCACCAGCCCTTTGGCAAAGCGTGCCGCATTTTCCCGGTAATGCGCTGCTGACTCGCGCAGCCGCGCTTGCGCGGCCTCATCAAGCTGCCGCACAATCTTGCCCGGCGCGCCCATCACCAAGCTGCCATCGGGGATTTCCTTCCCCTCGGTGATCAGCGCACCCGCGCCGATCAAACAGCCGCGTCCAATTTTGGCACCATTGAGCACAATCGCGCCCATGCCAATCAGCGAGCCTTCGCCAATAATGCAGCCATGCAGCATCGCCTTATGGCCAATCGTGCAATTCGCCCCAATCACCATCGGAAAGCCCATATCCGTATGGCAGATCACGTTTTCTTGCACGTTGGCGCCCGCACCCACGCGAATTTCTTCATTGTCGCCGCGAAGCGTGCAGCCAAACCAGACCGAGGCGTTATCTTCCAAGACCACTTTGCCAATCAGATTCGCATCGGGGGCCACCCAAGCCCCCTGCCCCAAAATCGGCGCCACGCCATCAAGCGCATAGATCATCGTGCCTCAAACTCCCCGTTCAAGCCGCGCACAAAATCGGTCAGCCCCGGTTGGCGCACGGCGCGCGCGCGTTCGGCGCGCAAGATGGTGGTAATCTCTTCTTCGGCGACATCGACATCGCGGTTGATCACCACATAATCATATTCGCCCCAATGGCTAATCTCGTCACGGCTTTTTGCCATCCGGCCCGCGATCACCTCATCACTGTCTTGGGCGCGGCCGCGCAGCCGGCTTTCAAGGTCCGCAATCGAGGGCGGGAGAATAAACACGCTCACCACATCTTGCGCCAAAACCGAGCGGCGCACCTGTTGGCCGCCTTGCCAGTCGATATCCAAGATCACGTCTCGGCCCTCGGCCAAGCGCGCCTCCACCGGGCCGCGCGGCGTGCCGTAAAGATTGCCGAACACCTCGGCATGTTCGAGCATCTCGCCCGCGGCCACCATCGCCTCAAACTCTGGGCGCGTCTTGAAGAAGTAGTCGCGCCCATCCACCTCGCCGGGGCGCGGCGCGCGGGTGGTGGCCGAAACGGAAAAGCTCATCGAGCCATCCCAAGCCATCAGCCGTTTGGCCAAGGTCGATTTGCCCGCGCCCGAGGGCGAGGAAAGAATGATCAAAAGGCCCCGGCGGCGCATCTCGGCCATGACTTACTCCACGTTTTGGATCTGCTCGCGCATCTGGTCGATGACATGTTTGAGGTCAAGGCCAATGGCCGTGAGCGCGGTCGAGCCCGACTTGGAACACAAAGTATTCGCTTCCCGCACGAATTCCTGTGTCAAGAAATCGAACTTGCGCCCCACGGGGCCATTTTCCTCCAACAGTCCCCGTGCAGCAGCCACATGCGCCCGCAAACGGTCAATCTCTTCGGTCACATCGGCCTTAACAGCGAGTAAAGCGAGTTCTTGTGCCACGCGCTGTGGGTCGGCGCCGGGGGCATCTTCCATCACACGGGCGAGCGCGGCGTGCAGATTTGTGGCCATTTCTGGGCGTCTGGCCTCCGCAACCTCTGCCGCCGAGTCGGTCAATTGGGCGATTCTGTCGAGTTGTGCCACAATTACGCCACAAAGCTGGCCGCCTTCCGCCGCGCGCATCGCGACAAAACTATCCAAAAGAGAGTCCAAATCAGCCAAGAGCAGTGTGCGCAAAGCCGCCGGATCGACCACTTCCGCCCCCCCTTGTTCGACCACGCCGCGCAGGCTCAGAAGGTCGCTAGCGCGGGTCGGGGCAAGGGTCACGCCATGGTTTGAAGCCGCCTCTTCCACCTGCCGTAATGCGGTCAGGGCAGCGCTTAAGGCGGGGTCTGACAGGCGCAGTTTTTCACTTCCACTTGTTGGCGTAAGCTTCAGATTTAGCTGAACATTCCCTCGCGTGGCCGCGCGCGACACGGCCGCGCGCACCTGCGCTTCCAATCCTTCCACCTCGGGCATGCGCAGCCGCAGATCGAGCCCTTTGCCATTCACCGAGCGGATTTCCCAACTCCAATCATAGCCCAGTCCAGAGCCGCTCAAGGAGGCGAATCCGGTCATCGAAAGGGGGCCGTTTTGCATGCGGGGGGAAGCGCTTGATTTAACCATTTAACGGTTTAGTTCTCCATAAGGCGGAAAAAAGGCGTATTAAGAGTTCAGTAAGGATTTCGCTCCCGGGGTCAACAGAAAGACCCGATTTGGCCGAAGGCAGGAGTGTTCAAGACGCGAAGGACCCCGGATGGTGACGGGGCACAGACCGGGGTGGATACGATGGACCGCGACTTCGACATTCAAGATAAAGTGGCCCGGCTTGGCGATACGGGTGTGAGCCGTCGTGTGGTGGCGCAGATGCGCGCCTACTGGGAAGGCCTGCGCAAGGGCCGTGATGTGCCCGCCCGCGCCGAAATCGACCCCCGTGGTTTGGAAAGCGCGCTGGAATATGCGTTCATCCTTGAGCGTGTGGCGCCCGGCATGGGCCGCTTCCGTCTCGCGGGGATGCATCTCAATGATCTGATGGGCATGGAAGTGCGCGGCATGCCGCTCACCGCCCTCTTCACGCCGGAAGGCCGCAAGCGCGTTGCCGATGCGACCGAGGCCGTTTTCTCGGGCCCGTCGGTGGCCGAACTCGTGCTGACCGCCGAAGCCGGGATCGGCAAACCTGCGATGACCGCGCGTTTGATCTTGCTGCCGATGAAATCGGACATGGGCGATGTGACCCGCATCCTTGGCTGCCTCGTGGCCGAAGGGGCTGGCATTGGCCGCACGCCGCGCCGCTTTGTGGTGGATGCGGTGCATGTTGAGCCGGTCAAACAAGGCCAGCCGACGCCCGCGAAAATGCCCTCGCCGGTGCGCCCGGAGGCCTTTGGCCTTGCTGCTCGCTTGCCGAAATTTGGCGCCGATGCGCCCAAGCCGGCCACCGCGCCGCAACCCTTCACCGCCGTGAAACCGGCGCGTCCGGCCTTTGCCGCCCGCACGCCCGAAGAGCGCCGCGCGATGTTCCGGGTTGTCACGAACGACTAAGATTTCCGCCTGGGTGGGGGAAATGAAAGAGCCCGGGCAATTGCCCGGGCTTTTTGTTGTTCTGCAATAAGTTGCAGGGCGGTGTTAAACCGCTGCCGCAGCCGCTTTCTTCATCGCGCGACGGTCTTGCAGCTCTTCGGCCACCAAGAAAGCCAGTTCCAGCGATTGGCTGGCGTTCAGGCGCGGGTCGCATGCGGTGTGATAGCGGCTCGACAGATCTTCATCCGAGACAGCGCGCACGCCGCCGGTGCATTCAGTCACGTCTTTGCCGGTCATCTCGAAATGCACACCACCCGGGATCGTGCCCTCGGCTTTATGCACCGCGAAGAACTCGCGCACTTCGCGCAGCACGCTTTCAAACGGGCGGGTTTTGAAACCGCTGGCCGATTTGATCGTGTTGCCATGCATCGGGTCGCAAGACCAAACCACTTCCGCGCCCTCGGCCTCTACCGTGCGGATCAGGCGCGGCAGATGGTCTTCCACCTTGCCCGCGCCAAAGCGCGCGATCAGCGTCAGCCGCCCGGCTTCGTTTTCCGGGTTCAGCTTCGCCATCAAGACCTTAAGGTCTTCCTCGGTGGTCGAGGGGCCGCATTTCAGGCCGATCGGGTTTTGCACGCCGCGGCAGAATTCGACATGCGCGCCATCCACTTGACGGGTGCGGTCACCGATCCAAAGCATGTGGCCCGAGCCCGCCACCGGCAGCCCGGTGGTGCTGTCGATCCGGCACATCGCTTCTTCATATTCCAACAGCAGCGCTTCGTGGCTGGTGTAAAAATCGACCGCCGCCAGTTCATGTGCGGTTTCCGAGGTCACGCCCGCAGCGGCCATGAATTCCATCGCATCGGAAATGCGCTCAGCAACTTCGCGGTAGCGCGCGGCTTCATCTTCATCGGTGAAGCCGGCGATCCAGCTTTGCACGCGGTGAATATCGGCAAAGCCCCCGGTCGAGAAGGCGCGCAACAGGTTCAGCGAGGCTGCCGCTTGCGTGTAAGCGGTCAGCATCCGCGTCGGGTCGGGCGTGCGGGCGGCCTCCGTCGCTTCAAAACCGTTGATGATGTCACCGCGGTAGCTCGGGTATTCCACGCCGCCAATCATTTCGGTCGGCGCCGAACGCGGCTTGGCAAATTGCCCGGCCATCCGGCCCACCTTGATCACCGGCACTTTCGCGCCCCAAGTGAGCACGATGGCCATTTGCAGCATCACTTTGAACGTGTCGCGCAGGTTATCAGCCGAAAATTCGGTGAAGCTTTCGGCACAATCGCCGCCTTGCAGCAAGAAGGCCTCGCCCTTGGCGGCTTTGGCAAGGTCAGCCTTCAGCCGACGCGCTTCGCCCGCAAAGACCAAAGGCGGCAGATGCCCGAGTTGCGCCTCGACCGCAGAGACCGCCGCTTGATCCGGATAATCGGGCATCTGCACCCGCGGTTTCGCGCGCCAGTCCGATTTCATCCATGCCTTGGCCATGTCCCTCTCCCCTTCGAGGCTATCAGTCGGACGGCTTATAAAGCCCATAACCGCTAAGGCAAACTGCTTTTTGGGCCCTCTGCCGCCTTATTTTTAAGCAAAAAGCTGGCGCGGGGATAGAATTTCATCTAAGCTTCACACAGCGCTTGCGCGGCCCTCAATAGGTTGTATGGGTGCGCCAAACGACAAAAAGAGGTCGTAAAATGCGTCTTCCCTCAGCCGCGCCCCGTACCCACACCCGTCCTGCACCCTCGCAAGGCACCGTGCGCGTTGAAGCGCCCGAACGAAAACGGCGGTTTATCTTTCTTTTGCTTGATCGGTTCACGCTGATGGCTTTTGCCAGCGCGATCGAACCTTTGCGGCTGGCCAATCAGGTTTCGGGCCACAAGCTTTACGATTGGAAGCTGGCCTCCGAAGATGGGAAAGAGGTCAATTGCTCAAACGGCACGTCGGTGCGCGTCGATATGGGCCTTGATGAGGTCACGCGCGACGATACGGTTTTGGTTTGTGGTGGCATTGATGTGGCCGAGGCCACCTCGAAGCCGATCCTGAACTGGCTGCGGCGCGAGGCGCGGCGCGGGGCCACGATGGGCGGGCTGTGCACCGGCACTTGGGCGGTGGCAAAAGCGGGCCTACTCGAAGGCAAACGCGCCACCATCCACTGGGAAAACCAAGACAGCTTCTTTGAAGATTTCGAAGGCGTTGACCTTTCAAAAGCGGTGTTCGTGATTGATGGCAACCGGCTAACTTCGGCGGGCGGGATCGCCTCAATCGACCTGATGCTTAAGCTGATCGCGCGCGACCATGGCGAAGCGCTCGCCAATACGGTTGCCGATCAGCTCATTTATAACGCGATCCGCACCGACCAAGACAGCCAGCGGCTGTCGATCCCAACGCGGATCGGGGTGCGCCATCCCAAGCTTTCGCAAGTGATTGGTCGGATGGAGGCCAATATCGAAGAGCCGATCAGCCCGTCGAAGCTTGCCGAAGAGGTTGGCATGTCGACGCGGCAGCTGGAACGGTTGTTCCGGCGCTATCTCAACCGTTCGCCAAAGCGCTATTATATGGAAATCCGCCTGCAAAAGGCGCGTAACCTTTTGATGCAAACGGAAATGAGCGTGATCAACGTGGCGTTGGCCTGTGGCTTTGCCTCGCCCTCGCACTTCTCCAAATGCTATCGCGCGCATTATCGCACCACGCCCTATCGCGAGCGTGGCACCTCTGGGGCCGGTGCGCCCGAGGGCGAAGCCTTCGTGGATGGGCTGGAGATGGATCTGGGCGAGGACTTCTCGGACGATCTGCTGGACTAAGGCGCATATTGGCTGACGTGGCGAAAACGCGCGTCTTTGAGGCGGTTTCAGGCGGAAACTTGACCAACTGGCCTATTTTCTTTTCCAGTTTCTGGTCCTAACCTGCGCCCCCAGAACATTCACCCAATAACGATGTTCCAATATGGGAGTGAACATATGAAGAAGCTTCTGATGGCCAGCGCCGCCCTCGCCCTGACGGCTGGCGGTGCTTTTGCCGAAGACATCAAACTTGGTATCTCGCTTGGCTTCACCGGCCCGCTGGAATCGATGTCGCCGGCAATGGCCGATGGCGCGGAACTGGCGATGGCGGAAGTCACCGCCTCGGGCAAATTCATGGGCGGCGCTTCTGTCACCCCGGTGCGCGGCGACAGCACCTGCATCGACTCGGCCGCCGCTTCGGCCACCGTTGAAAAACTGATCACGGCCGATGGCGTCAAAGGCATCGTTGGCGGCATGTGCTCGGGCGAAACCACGGCGTCTTTGCAAAACGTGGCCATGCCCAAAGGCATGGTGATGATCTCGCCCTCGGCCACCTCGCCCGCGCTGTCGACGTTGGATGACAACGGCCTCTTCTTCCGCACCTCGCCGTCTGATGCGCGTCAGTCGGAAGTGATGACCGATATCATCATGGAACACGGCATCAATTCGGTCGCCGTGACCTACACCAACAACGACTATGGCAAAGGCCTGGCTGACAGCTTCCAAGCGGCGTTTGAAGCCAAAGGCGGCACTGTCACCATCAACACCGCGCATGACGACGGCAAACCGGATTATTCGGCGGAAGTTGCGGCGCTTGCTTCGGCGGGTGGCGATGCGCTGGTGATCGCGGGCTATGTCGACCAAGGCGGCTCGGGCATCCTGCGCGGTGCGCTTGACACCGGTGCCTTTGAAACCTTCGTCTTCCCTGATGGGATGGTCGGCGGCGCGCTCGAAGAAAACTTCGGCCCGGAAGTGAACGGCTCGTTTGGCCAAATGCCCTCTTCGGAAGGCGAAGGCAAAGAGAAGTTCTTGGCTGCGGCTGAAGCCGCTGGCTTTGATGGCACCGGCGTCTATTCGGCGGAAGCCTATGACGCGGCGGCGCTGATCATGCTGGCGATGGCGGCTTCCAACAGCACCGACCCGAATGTTTACAAAGAGAAGGTGATGGATGTGGCGAACGCGCCGGGCACCCCGATCCTTCCGGGTGAACTGGGCAAAGCGCTGGATCTGATCGCGGCTGGCGAAGAGATCGACTACCAAGGCGCGACCTCGGTTGAGCTGATCGGCGCGGGCGAATCCGCTGGCACCTTCCGCGAAATCGAAGTCAAAGACGACAAAATCGAAACCGTCCGCTACCGCTAAGCGCGACAGCAAGACCGAAGCAGCCCGGAGCATTCCGGGCTGTTTCCTTTGAAAACAAGCCGAAAATGGCGCAAAGGGGCGGGCCACCGCCCACCAAGGGGAAACATGATCCGGGTCGAGAACCTGCACAAGCACTTCGGCGGCTTTCATGCTGTCGATGGTGCCTCGCTAGAGATCGCCACCGGCTCGATCACCGGGTTGATCGGGCCGAATGGCGCGGGAAAATCCACGCTGTTCAACGTTATCGCAGGGGTGCACACACCCACCTCTGGCCGTGTGACGATGGATGGCGAGGACATCACAGGGCTAAAGCCGCACGAGTTGTTTCATAAGGGGCTGTTGCGCACGTTCCAGATTGCGCATGAATTCCCCACAATGACGGTGCGTGAAAACCTGATGATGGTGCCGGGGGGCCAATCGGGCGAGCATTTGTGGAAGGCATGGTTTGGCCGGGGCCGGATCGCCGAAGAAGAAGCGGCGCTTCTAAAGAAAGCCGATGAAGTTCTTGATTTCTTAACGATTTCTCACCTCAAGAATGAGCGTGCGGGCAACCTTTCGGGCGGGCAGAAAAAGCTGTTGGAGCTGGGCCGCACGATGATGGTGGAAGCCAAGATCGTGTTTCTGGATGAAGTCGGCGCGGGGGTGAACCGCACCCTTCTCAACACGATTGGCGATGCGATTGTGCGGCTCAACAAAGAGCGCGGCTATACCTTCTGCGTGATCGAACACGACATGGATTTCATCGGTCGGCTGTGCGACCCGGTCATTGTGATGGCCGAGGGCAAGGTGCTCGCCCAAGGCAGCCCCGATACGATCATGCAAAACGAAGCGGTGATCGAGGCCTATTTGGGCCGGGGCCTGAAGAACAAGATCAAGGCGGGGGCATCGGCATGAGCGGCTTTTTCATGATCAAGCAAGGTGTCATGGGCTGTCGGGGGGCGGTGCAATGAGCTTTCTGGACGCTTCTGAAATGACGGGCGGCTATGGTGCCGCCGATATTTTGCACGGTTGCACGCTCAAGGTCGAAAAGGGCCAGATCGCGGTGATCGTCGGCCCCAATGGCGCGGGCAAATCCACCGCGATGAAAGCGGTCTTTGGCATGCTGAAGCTGCGCGGCGGCCATGTGAAACTGGATGGCGAAGAGATTACCGGCCTGTCCCCACAAGAGCGGGTGAAAAAAGGCATGGGCTTCGTGCCGCAGGTGAACAACGTCTTCCCGACCATGTCGGTCGAAGAAAACCTCGAAATGGGCGCCTTCATCCGCACCGATGATTTTCGCGACACGATGGAACAGGTCTATGAGCTGTTCCCGATCCTGCGCGAAAAACGCCACCAAAACGCGGGCGAGTTGTCCGGCGGGCAGCGCCAGCAGGTGGCCGTGGGCCGCGCGCTGATGACCAAGCCCAAACTCCTGATGCTGGATGAGCCGACTGCGGGTGTGTCTCCCATCGTGATGGACGAGCTTTTCGACCGCATCATCGAAGTGGCGCGGACCGGGATTTCGATTCTGATGGTGGAACAAAACGCCCGCCAAGCGCTGGAGATCGCCGATCAAGGCTATGTGCTGGTGCAAGGCGCGAACAAATACACCGATACTGGCGCGGCGCTGATGGCCGACCCAGAGGTGCGCCGCACCTTCTTGGGGGGCTAAGGCATGAAACAGCTTCTCGCCGCCCTGCCCTTGCTCTTGCCACTGCAAGCGCAAGCCGCGCCGCAGGTGCAAGAACTCAGCTGCGCCTTCACGCAAGAATGCATTGATCTGCAAGCCTGCCACGACACCGGCGCTGTGATCCAACTGATCTATAACCCTGGCACCGATACTGCGATGATCCCGGCGGACCCAACCATGGTGCCGCCCGACCCGTTCACCGTGGCGGTGCAAGAGGAAACCGATAGCTTCAACGCGGTGCCGCTCACGGGTGGCAAGCTGCGCGGGCCGATGCAGGGCTTCATCGCCTTCAACAACGACGCGGTGCAGCGCTTGCTGACCATCGCGCCCGATGGCACGGCGCGCTACTCGGTGCATAAGCCGCTTGAGGCGATTGCATTTTATTACCAAGGCACCTGCGAAGAGGTGAAATGATGGACCTTCTCAACGCTTTCATCGCGGTGCTGAATTACGTCATCGTTCCGGCCACCGCTTATGGCGCGCAGCTCGCGCTGGGCGCGCTGGGCGTGACGCTGATCTATGGCATCTTGCGGTTTTCGAACTTCGCCCATGGCGACACAATGGCCTTTGGCACCGGGCTGACGATCTTGGTCACTTGGGGTTTGCAGGCGATGGGCATCAGCTTTGGCCCGCTGCCCACCGCGCTTTTGGCCCTGCCCTTTGGCATCGCGCTCACCGCGCTGTTTGTTCTGGGCACCGACCGGGTGGTTTACCGCTACTATCGCAAGGTGCGCGCCGCGCCGGTTTACATCACCATGGTCTCGGTCGGCGTGATGTTCGTGATGAACGGCCTCACCCGCGTGCTGATTGGCGTGGATGAAATCCGCTTTGCCGATGGCGAGCGCTTCTTGATTTCCGCGCGCGAGTTCAAAACCATCACCGGGCTGGCCGAGCCGCTCGCCATCCGCTCGACCCAAGCGATCACGCTGGTCACGGCGGGGCTGGTGGTTTGGGCGCTGTTTTGGTTCTTGGCCAAGACCCGCACCGGCAAATCCATGCGCGCCTATTCGGATAACGAAGATCTGGCGCTTTTGTCGGGCATCGACCCGAACAAAGTAGTGATGGTCACATGGATCATTGCAGCGGCGCTCGCCACAATCGCGGGCACGCTCTACGGCCTTGATAAATCCTTCAAGGCTTTCAACTACTTCCAGCTCCTTCTTCCGATCTTTGCAGCCGCCATCGTGGGCGGTCTGGGCAACCCTTTGGGCGCCATCGCAGGCGGCTTCGTGATTGCCTATTCGGAAGTGGCCGTCACCTATGCATGGAAGAAAGTGGCGATGTATCTGGTGCCCGGCTGGGAGCCCGAGGGGCTGCTGCAGCTTTTGTCCACCGAATACAAATTTGCCGTCAGCTTTGCGATCTTGATCATCGTGTTGCTGTTTAAGCCCACCGGGCTCTTCAAGGGGAAATCGGTATGAGCACGCATCAACCGGGGGCCGCGAAAGGCGGCAAATGGCGCGCGCCCGCCCTTTTTGGCGCATTGGCCGTTTTGTTCATTCTTGAGGGCACGGTGTCAAATGCCATGTTCTCGGGCCATTGGGACAACGCTTTGGGTATCCTGCGTGTTGGGCTGATTTCGGCCATCCTCGCGCTGGGGATCAACATCCAATGGGGTTATGCGGGGCTTTTCAACGCTGGCGTCGTGGGCTTTTTGGCGCTTGGGGGGCTCGCCCCGGTGCTGGTGGCGATGCCGCCAACCGAAGGCGCGTTTGAAGCGGGCGGCTGGAGCATTTTGTTTGCCTTTGCCGTGGCGATTGTCACGCTGGTGATCGCGGTCGCGCTGCATCAAAAAATGACCGGCAAGGCCCGTGGCTGGGTTGTGGCGGCGGTTCTGGTCTTGGGCTTCTTCAGCTATCGCGCCCTCTTTGATCCGGCGGTTGAGGCCATTCAGGCGATCAACCCGGCCGCCACGGGCTACCTCGGTGGGCTGTCGCTGCCGACGCTGATTTCTTGGCCCGTGGGTATGGTGCTCGCGGCGGGCGCGGCTTGGATCGTGGGCAAAACCGCTTTGGGGCTGCGCTCTGATTACCTCTCCATTGCCACGCTCGGCATTGGCGAGATCATCGTCGCAATCTTGAAGAACGAAGAATGGCTCGCGCGCGGCGTGCTGAACGTCAACGGCATTCCCCGCCCGTGGCCGGTGCCCTATGAGACCGATCTGCAGCAAGATCCCGCCTTCATGGAGCGGATGGCGAACCTTGGCACCGACCCGATGGTGGGTTCGACAGTTCTGGTGAAGCTGCTTTACGTGGCGCTTTTCGTCGGCGTGCTGGCAATGCTGATGTGGGCGGCACAGCTTGCGCTCAACTCGCCGTGGGGCCGGATGATGCGCGCGATCCGCGACAACGAAGTCGCCGCCAGCGCGATGGGCAAAAACGTCACCGGGCGGCATTTGCAGATCTTCATTCTCGGCTGTTCGGTGCTCGGCCTTGCGGGGGCGATGATGATCTCGCTCGATGGCCAGATGACGCCCTCCAGCTACAACCCGCTGCGCTACACCTTCCTGATCTGGGTGATGGTGATCGTGGGCGGCTCTGGCAACAACTGGGGCGCGGTTCTGGGCGGATTGCTGATCTGGTTCGTCTGGATCAAAGCGGGCGAATGGGGCCCGCTGATGATGGACCTCCTCGCCACGGGCCTTGGCGATGGCGCGGTGAAAGAGCACCTTCTAGACGCCGCCCCGCATATGCGGCTGGTGATCATGGGGGTGATCTTGCTTCTGGTGCTGCGCTTCAGCCCAAGGGGCCTGCTGCCGGAACGGTAAGGACGAGGGCGCTGCCCTCGCCCCTCGGGATATTTCCACAAAGTCGAAAACCCAAAAGGGCGCCGCGCGGGCGCCCTTTTTCATGTCTTCTGGTCCTGCGGGTTACCCATCACAGGCGCAGCCCGGTCCTTTGTGGCAAGTGTAGGAACGGCTGATGCAGCTATTTCCGCAGGCTTTGCCCTTGTGGCAATGTTTGCAGCAATAGGCCGAGACGGTGGGCGCGCCTTCGCGCTGCAAGACCCTAAGCGCGTGTTCTGCTTCGCTTTGCGGCGCATCGACCACGGGGCTTTCTTGTGCCGTGATCGGGCTGGCCAGAACGAGGCTTGCGGCCAGTATGAAAACGGAAAAGCGCTGCAAATCAGGCTCCTAAATCGAGATGCAAAACAGAACGATCCGGTTCAGCTACACCTCGCTTTCGCGCGCAGCAACCCACCCCTCAGGTGTAGCCCTGCGGCGCTTCGCCCCGAGAACCCGCGCGCAAGCTGCCTGCACCGGCGCCCGCCTCTTGCTTTCGCGCCCAAGCCCGGCTATCGGGCGTGCATGACCCAGCATCAGCGCCTTCTCATCATCGACTTCGGCTCTCAGGTGACGCAGCTCATCGCGCGGCGTCTGCGCGAGTTGAATGTCTATTGCGAAATCCACCCCTATCAGAACGTCACCGATGCGTTCTTGGCCGATTTCGCGCCTCAAGCCATCATCTTCTCGGGCGGCCCGGATTCGGTTACTCGGGAAGGCTCGCCCCGTCCCCCCGCATCCGCCTTCACCCTTGGCGTGCCGATCCTTGGCATCTGCTACGGCCAGCAGGTGATGATGCAAGAGCTGGGCGGCTTGGTTGAAAGCGGCCACGGCACCGCCGAATTTGGCCGCGCTTTTGTGACCCCTTCGGACAAGAAGCTGCCGCTTCTGGAGGGCTGGTTCTCTGAGGGCACCGAGCAAGTCTGGATGAGCCACGGCGACCATGTGAGCAAAATCGCCCCCGGCTTTGAGGTCTATGGCACCTCGCCCGGCGCGCCCTTTGCGATCACCGCCGATGTGAGCCGCAATTTCTATGCTGTGCAGTTCCACCCCGAGGTGCATCACACCCCGCGCGGCGCGAAACTCTACGAGAACTTCGTGCGCCTCGCGGGCTTTACGGGTGACTGGACGATGGCGGGCTACCGCCAGCAAGCGATCGCGCAAATCCGCGCGCAAGTGGGCGACGCCCATGTGATCTGCGGGCTTTCGGGCGGGGTGGATAGCTCTGTCACCGCGATCTTGCTGCATGAAGCGATTGGCGAGCAACTCACCTGCGTGTTTGTCGACCACGGGCTTTTGCGCTTGGGCGAGGCCGAGCAGGTCGTCTCGATGTTCCGCGACAATTACAACATCAAGCTGATTGCCGCGGATGAGAGCGATCTTTTCCTTGGCGCGCTTGAGGGCGTGTCGGACCCCGAGGTCAAGCGCAAGACGATTGGCAAGCTCTTCATCGACGTGTTCCAGAAATACGCCAATGAGATTGAGAATGCCGAGTTCTTGGCCCAAGGCACGCTCTACCCCGACGTCATTGAATCAGTCTCGTTCTCGGGCGGTCCTTCGGTGACGATCAAATCGCACCACAATGTGGGCGGTCTGCCGGAAAAAATGGGCCTCAAGCTGGTTGAGCCGCTGCGCGAGCTTTTCAAAGATGAAGTCCGCGCGCTTGGCCGCGAATTGGGCCTGCCCGACAGCTTCATTGGGCGCCACCCCTTCCCGGGGCCGGGCCTTGCGATCCGCTGCCCGGGCGAGATCACCCGCGAGAAGCTGGAAATCCTGCGCAAGGCCGATGCGGTTTATATCGACCAAATCCGCAAACACGGGCTTTATGACGAAATCTGGCAAGCCTTCGTGGCGATCTTGCCGGTGCGCACCGTGGGGGTGATGGGCGATGGCCGCACCTATGATTACGCCTGCGCGCTTCGGGCGGTGACCTCGGTCGATGGCATGACGGCGGATTACTATCCGTTCAGCCATGAATTCTTGGGCGAGACCGCGACGCGGATCATCAACGAGGTGAAGGGCATCAACCGGGTGACCTACGACATCACCTCGAAACCGCCCGGCACGATCGAATGGGAATAAGCGCGAGTTGTGCCCCAAAGGGCAATAATCCTCTTTGGTGCACACTTTGACCCGAAGGGTCTGTTTCGAATTGCTTTGCGTTGAGGCCCGAGTGATTGGGCCTCTTGCCGCTTTTCGCTAAACCTATGGATTAAATCGCGGCAATCCGGCGGTATGCGCGCAGGCTCAGCCTATGAGCGGCGCTTTTCGCACCCTAACTTTTTCATCGTAAACGGTTCTCTCACGGTTCTCGTTTTATGACGGAAGCGATCTCCTTGACGCGAGTTGCAAGGCGCGCTTCGGAAAGTAAGGAATGCACAATGCCCGTTTCTCGCCGTCATCAAGCGATCTTCGTTCACATTCCTAAGAATGCAGGGGAATCCGTTGAGCGCACGCTTGGGATCTACGGCGGAAACCCTGCGGAAACGGCGTGGGGGATCATCGGCAACAATGTGGTGCTACAGCACTATACCGCTTTGGAATTGCGCGATAATTTCTGCACGGCCGAGGTCTGGGATCGCTATTTCAAATTTGCAATCGTCCGCAACCCGTGGTCGAAAGCCGTTTCAGAATACAATTGGTATCTCAAATACGGGCCTTCGGTGTCATTTTCCGAATGGGCGCAGTCTTTGCCGCATCGTTTGAAGATCAATCGCACGATCCATATTTTTGAGGTCGGCCACAACGTCGAGCAATATAAATATATCTGCGATGCGGAGGGGGCGCTCCTTGTCGATCATCTGCTGCGGTTTGAAGATTTGCGTAACGCGTTCGCGGAATTATCTACCGCGCGCCATTGGCACGTGAAGCTGGAACATGCCCCGACGACCAGTTCGCCCAACCAGATCAGCTTCAAAGACTATTACGACGTTGAAACCGCCAAGCTGATCGGCGCGATTTATGCGCGCGATGTTCAGCTTTTTGGCTACAGCTACGAAGAAACCTTTGCCGGGACTACGCTGAGCGAGACGCCTGTGGCCATAGATGCGTTCTTCGATCCCGATCTCTATCTGAAATACAATAAGGATGTGAAAGCCGCCGGGGTCGATCCGCGTCAGCATTATCTGGATCATGGCATCAAGGAAGGTCGCCGGATCAGGTAACCTCAGCCCCTTAGGGGTGCGGATTGGCATGAGACTTGCATCCAAAGTGCGGGGCGCGCAAAACGGGGAAATCTGGTACTTCGGCTGCGAAAGCCGATTTGACCCGTGTGAAAAGAGGGCGACGTGGCGCTGATCCATCTTCAAGGGCAGGTAACCTGTCGCACGCCGCAAGAGCGGCGCGATGTCTTGGCGCTTTTGCCGATGCATTTGCGTCAAAGCCTGCGCGACCCGGGCTGTTTGTTCTTTGACCTCAAGCAGGCAGATGACCCGATGCATTGGCAAATCGACGCCGGGTTTGCCTCGCGCGCGGCCCATGCGGATTATGAGGCGCGCACGGCAAAATCGACTTGGGGGCAGGTCACCTTGCGGCTACACCAAAGCGCAGAGATCCGAGAGGTCCAGCCACAGATCACGCCGGAAACCCCTGCCGATCAGCGCGCGCTTTACCTTTTGAACCGCGCGGCTTTTGGCGGCACCGGAGAGGCAGAATTGGTCGATGCTTTGCGCGCGTCGGGCGATTTGGCGCTCTCGCTCGTGGCGCGGTTTGGCCGGGCCTATCTTGGCCATATCGCCTTTTCACCGATTGCCGCCCCCTTCCCCGCTTGGGCCTTGGCACCTGTCGCGGTGCGCGATGCGGTGCGCCAGCAAGGTCTTGCTGCGGCGCTTGTCCGGGCGGGGCTGGCGCAGGCGCGCGCGCGTGGGATCGAGGCGGTCTTTGTGCTTGGCGACCCGGCCTATTATGGCCGGTTTGGTTTTTCGGTTGGTGCCGCGCAGGGCTATGAGTGCCCCTATGCGGGCCCCTATTTCCAGATGCTCGCGTTAAATGACGCCGCGCTGCCCAAGGGGGCCTTGCGTTACGCGGCCCCCTTTGACGCATTAGAGGATTGATTTCTGGCGCTTATTAGACGGCGTAATAGCCGCGATACCACTCCACAAAAGCTTTCACGCCTTCGGGCACGCGGGTTTGCGGCGCATAACCGGTGAGCCGTTGGAGCAGTTCCGCATCGGCCCAAGTGGCGGGCACGTCACCGGGCTGCATATCCATCAGATTGCGCGTTGCCACCTGCCCCGTGGCCTCCTCAATCGCGGCAATGAAATCAGTGAGCTGCACGGGTTCGGAATTGCCAATGTTCACGACGCGGAAGGGCGCGACAGGCGACAGGCTATCGCCCTCTTCCACCACCCCATCTGCGGGACGCACGGGCACCGCATCAATCAAGAGCCGGATCGCGGCGACCAAATCGGTGACATAAGTGAAGTCGCGCTTCATATCGCCGTGATTATAAACGTCGATCGGTTCGCCCGCCAAAATCGCCTTGGTGAACTTGAAAAGCGCCATATCGGGCCGCCCCCACGGGCCATAGACCGTGAAAAAGCGGAACATTGTCACCGGCAGGCCAAACAGATGCGCGTAGCTATGCGCCATCGATTCCGTGGCCTTTTTGGTGGCAGCATAGAAGCTCATCTGATGGTCGGCCTTCGCCACCTCGGCATAGGGCATCACGGTGTTCGCACCATAGGCCGACGAGGTCGAGGCCAAGAGCATATGCGCGGGCGGAAAGACGCGCGCAGCTTCCAAAATCTCAAACGTGCCGGTGATGTTGCTTTCCAGATAAGAGCGTGGGTTTTCAATCGAGTAGCGCACGCCTGCTTGCGCCGCGAGATGGATCACCACATCCGGGCGATGGTCTTCAAACAGCCCCATCATCACGCCGGGCGTTTGGATGCTGTCGTTCACAATCGCAAAGCCGGGGTTTTGGCAAAGCATCGCCTGACGGCGCTCTTTCAGCTTTACGTCATAATAGTCCGACAGGTTGTCGATCCCGATCACCCGCCAGCCTTCATCCAAAAGCTTCTGACACAGGTGGTAGCCAATGAAGCCCGAAGCCCCGGTGACAAGGGCGGTGCGTTGTGCGCTCATTGAGTTTGCCCCAGTTTTTTCAGCCGCGCTGCGCGCAATTGCGCGAAATCATCCCCCGCATGATAGCTGGAACGCGTGAGCGGTGTCGCCGAAACCATGCCAAAGCCTTTGCCATAGGCCGATTTTTCATAATCTGCGAATTCTTCGGGCGTCACAAACCGGTCCACCGCATGGTGTTTGGGCGTGGGCTGCAAATATTGGCCGATGGTCAAAAAGTCGATATCGGCGGAGCGCATATCATCCATCACCTGCAGCACTTCTTGGCGGTTTTCGCCAAGGCCGACCATGATGCCCGATTTGGTGAACATGCTCGGGTCGAGTTCTTTCACCCGTTGCAACAGGCGTAAGCTGTGAAAATAGCGCGCGCCGGGGCGCACTGTCGGGTAAAGGCCCGGCACGGTTTCAAGGTTGTGGTTGAACACGTCGGGCTTCGCTTCCACAACAATTTCAAGGGCTTTCGCGTCACACTTGAGAAAGTCGGGGGTCAAGACCTCAATCGTCGTTTCGGGCGCGCGGTGGCGCACGGCGCGGATCGTTTGCGCGAAATGCTCGGCCCCGCCATCGTCCAGATCATCGCGGTCGACCGAGGTGATGACGACGTGCTTGAGCCCCAGCGTTTCCACCGCATGGGCGACGCGACCCGGCTCAAACGCATCCAAAGCGCTCGGCTTGCCCGTCGCAACGTTGCAAAAGCTGCAACCACGGGTGCAAATCTCGCCCATGATCATCATCGTGGCGTGGCCGTGGCTCCAGCATTCGCCCACATTCGGGCAGCCGGCTTCTTCACAGACCGTCACAAGCTTGTTCGTTTTCAAGATCTCGCGCGTGTCTTTATACCCTTGCGAGGTGGGCGCCTTGACCCGGATCCAGTTCGGTTTTTTAGGCTGCGCATTGTCGGGGCGATGCGCTTTTTCGGGGTGACGCTGGCCGGGAAGTTTCAGATCGCGCAAGGAGATGTCCTTTCATCTGGCATAGCGCATAATTAGAGCGAAAGGCCGGGCGATGCAAATATGTCGCGCCGCGCCGCGCGCCTAATTGTGAAGCCAGATCATGAGCACAAGCAGCACTGGTGCGCCGATCAGCATGAGCAGCAATAAATAGAGAGTCGGTTTGCAGGTAAAGTTCAGGCGGCGGCTTTCCTGCTCTTGCGTGATTGGCGCTTGGTCACCCGCCGCGCGTCGGACTTGCGCCAGCACAGCCTCCGCCAAGCGTTTGTTGGGCGCGAAGGGCTTGATCGACAAGATACGCGGTTTTTGCACCGGATCGTGGGGCGCAAAGTGAAGTTCCGGCGCATAGCCGCCGCGCAAACGCCGATGCACCAGCTCCGCTGGCGCATCGCCGCTCAACACCACCTCCGTGCTACGGTTCCAAAACCCCGAAAACACCACCCGCCCCGGCGCAATCGTCAATTTGGGGCGCCCAAAGGCGCGCCCAACCAGACCCGCGCCCACCATGGCAACAAGAAGGAGGCCGCACAGCGCTGCGAAAACGGCATCGGCACGGTTGCCACGCGCCCATTCCTCTGGCGCAGTCTCAAAAGCCAGAAAACCGCCAAGGAGAAGCATGAGCCCCATGGCCGCCCAAGTGCCAAAACTCCAGCGCGGCTTGAGGGTCACGGGCAGCGGGTTCTGGGTCGAAAAATCGGTTCGGTCTTGCATATCATATCTGAAAAAGCTCTGCGCAATTGTGCGGGCAACGCGAGGCAGAGGCAAGATTTTCTCGCCCTGCCCGCACGGATCGCGCCTCACCCAATCAAGGGCGCGGCCCCGCCATAGGTCTCGTCATAATGGCGCTTGAGCCGCATCAGCGCGATGCGCAGGACAATCTTGCCCGAGCGCGCCGACCAACCCATGCGTTTTTCCGCTGCTTCCAGACCTTCCAGAAAACAGCAGCACCGCAGCACCATATCGCCCAAACCGGGGCCAAGGTCGGACAGCGCCGCGGCCACGCGTTCGCGCGCGCGGTCTGACCCGCCAGGGCCGCCGGTGCCCAAATCGGGTCGGTAGTCGCCACGCGCGCCGCCGGTCATGAACCGTTCCCAGTTTTGCGCAACGCGCGGGCCCATCTGCGCCAGTTCAAAATCTTCGCGCAGCCGTTCGCCCGCCGCCACCAAGTCCGGTGCCAAGAAGGGTTTGCCATCGGCATCGCGGCGCCGCGCCAAAACACCGAGCGGGCTTTCGGCCAAATTCATCCGCAGGCGCGGTCCTCGCCCGGTGGCGCGGTCCACCTCGTCTCGGTGCTGCGCGCCATGTGGATTTTGTGTCGCGTCCGGTGCAAGCCCAGCTGCAGCTTGTTCTTCCGCCAGCAGTCGCTTAAGCGCGGCGCGCCCGGTGCTGGTGATCTGGTAGCTTGTCACCCGCCCGCTATGGGCGACGCTGATCCAGTCTTTCAGCGCGAACCCCTGCGCAACCTCACGGCTTATCACCGCCGTGCGCACAGTGCCGCGCAGCACCACGGCCTTCTCCATATCTGTCGAGACGACCAAAACCGCGCCAGGTTCGGCAAGCCGTCGCAACACGCGTTGCGCCTCGCGGGCCAGCAGATCATCTTCCAGCGTGGCTTTCACAGAGCGGATCGGGGCTGTCATCGGGTCTGGTTCCCTCATCGGCACGCTGGCACATGCGGTTTGGGCCAGCGATGCCCCGGTGCGGCCAAGGCGGGTAAGCGCCTCATCCACCAAAGGGTCATCGCGGCGCGCCTCGATCCGGCGCACGCGGCGCAAGATCGTTGAGGCGGCACAGCCCTCGGCGCGGGCCAATTGGCGGATCGGGACACCCTCCTCGACATGGCGCAAATAGGTGCGCGCACAATCGGGCAACCAGTCGGGCAGCCCCTCCCAGGCTGTCGTGGTCTTGATCATGTGTTCTTTCCCGTTCGCGCCGCGTGGGACGGCGCCGAATGCACTTCCAAGCGTGGGTTGGTTTGGTTACCCGTTCATTAACAAACGGGCTGATACCGAAAATTCTTCAAAAATTCTAAAGACCTGTAAATACATCGCACGGTGGAATCGCGCACCACGCAACACCCGCTTAGGTTGTGTTTGATTTGGGACGTTCTTGCGGGAGGGTCCCATGTCCGAACTTTTAGAGCAGATGGCGCGGTTGCGCCGCCCCAAGCTTTTGATCCGTGCGGCGCGGTTTGGCCAAAGCGATTACAACCGCCGACGGGATCTGAAACGGCTTTTGGCGCAGTCAGAGCTGCCACCGCCCGCATCTGCCCTGCGCACCCTTTTGGAGATCGAAGCGGCACTGGAAGAGGCGCGCCTGAACGGAACCGCCGCCTATAGCTTCTTGCGCCATATCGAAGTGCTGATTGCGGTGATGGCGGAGGCGCGGTTGCTCGCGCCCTGCCCCAATCCGCCCGCCGCTAACGCGACTTGAAAAGCGAACCAAGCACCCCGCGCACCAGTTCCTTGCCCGCTTTGGAGCCCAATTGCCGGGCGAGCGATTTGCCAAAGACCTCGGCAATGCTGTCAGAGCGGAAACTGCGCCGTGTGCTGGTAGATCGAGGGGCTTTTTCCACCTTCGCGCTCTTGATCGGCGTGAAGCGCCGCGCGCGGTTGAACTCCAGCTTCGCGGAAGCGGGTTCCGCAGTGTCTTCGGGCTCCGCCGCCTCCGCTTCTGCCGCCGCTTTTTGCGCGCGGGCCGCCAGAATTTCCGCGGCAGAATGCCGGTCGATCATCTGGTCGTATTTCAACCCATAGGGCGACGCCTTCACAATGATCTGCCTTTCCTCGGGCGTGATCGGCCCAAGCCGCGACTGCGGCGGACGCACCAACGTGCGCTCAACAACGCCCGGTACGCCTTTGTTTTGCAAGAAAGAAGTCACCGCCTCGCCAGTGCCCACTTCTTTGATGGCGGTTTCGGTTTCAAACCTTGGGTTCGGGCGATAGTTTTCCGCCGCGCGGCGCAGGTCTTTTTGGTCTTTGGCGGTAAAGGCGCGCAAGGCATGTTGCACCCGGTTGCCCAATTGGCCCAAAATATCCTCGGGTACATCGGCGGGGTTTTGCGTGATGAAATAGATGCCGACCCCTTTCGAGCGAATGAGCCGCGCGACCTGTTCGACCTTATCGACCAGCGCTTTGGGCGCATCGTCAAACAGCAAATGCGCTTCATCGAAAAAGAAGACAAACTTGGGTTTGTCGGGGTCGCCCACCTCGGGCAGTTCTTCGAAAAGCTCAGACAGCAGCCACAAAAGGAAGGTCGCGTAAAGCCGCGGCGAGGACATAAGTTTATCCGCCGCCAAAATGTTGATCTGGCCGCGCCCATCCGGCGCAAGGCGCATCATATCGGCCAGATCAAGCGCGGGTTCGCCAAAGAACTGCGCCGCGCCTTGGTTTTCCAGCACCAGCAAGCGACGCTGGATTGCGCCCACCGATTGCACCGCCACATTGCCATAGCGCAGCGAAAGCTCATCGGCCTTTTCGCCAACGTAAACCAGCATTGCCCGCAGATCATCCAGATCCAGCAGCGCCATCCCCTCGCTATCGGCCAGATGGAAGGCGATATTGAGGACACCCTCTTGTGCCTCGCTCAGATCCAAAAGCCGGGCCAGCAACAACGGCCCCATTTCGGAAATCGTCGTGCGCACAGGATGCCCCTGTTCGCCAAACATATCCCAAAAGGTCACCGGATAGTCACGGTAGGTGAGATCGAAGCCGATGGTTTGTGCCCGCGCCATGAACGGTTCGTGCAGTTTGCCATTGGCCGAACCAGGGAGCGCGATGCCCCCCAAATCGCCCTTCACATCGGCCATAAAAACCGGCACGCCCGCCGCCGAGAACCCCTCGGCCAAAATTTGCAAGGTGACGGTTTTGCCGGTGCCGGTGGCCCCCGCCACAAGCCCATGCCGGTTGCCGTATTTGAGAAGCAATTCCTGCGGCAGCCCATAGCCCTCGCCACCACCGCCCACGAAAATACCAGTCTCGGTCAAAACCCCGGTCATGCTGCCCCTCCCTTGGTTAAGGGCCACAATACTTCCTTAACCCTTTTGCGCCATAGTGGAATTGTCCCGCCTGTGCCTTTGGCCGTGGGACACTTCCTCCCTGTCGACTGGCCGCGCCCTTGGGCGCGGCTTTTTTCTTTGCGAAAGATTTTTCTTTTCACGAACAAAGCCTTGGCAATTTTATATTTGCCTGTTGACCTGAGCCCTTATCCACTCTAGCGTTCATCTCAATGACATAGTCGGCTGGTCCGACAGGGGGAAGGAAGGGCTTCGGAAACGGGGCCCTTCACCCATTTCTGGACCCCGCGTTCCGGGCGTGGTTTTTCACGGAACTGTCAGCTTTTGCGGTAAGATCGTGTCTGCAAATCGCCGATTTCCGCGGGACAGCCCCGGTTTGGCATGCTAAGCCCTCTGCACCCCCTTTGGAGGAAACCGGATGATGAAAAAAAACAAATCCCTTGCTCTTCTGATTGCCATGGGTCTCGCTGCGCCGATGGCGTGGGCGCAAGACACCGCCGCGCCCGAAGCCCCCGCTGCCGCGACCGAGGCGACCCCGCCCGCCGCCGCCGTGGAAGGCCCCGGCTCGACCTATGTGAAAGAGACTTTTGACGACTGGCAGGTGCAATGCCTGCGCACCGAAACCGGCAATGATCCGTGCGAGATGTTCCAACTTCTCAAAGACGGTGATGGCAACGGCACGGCGGCGATCTCGATCATGGCGCTGCCGGAAGGCGAAGAGGCCGTTGCCGGCGCGACGATCACCACCCCGCTTGAGACCCTGCTCACCCAAGGCGTGAAGCTGAAGATCGATGCGCAAAACCCGATCCAGCTGCCGTTCAATGTGTGCTCGCAAGGCGGCTGCTTCTCGAACGTGTTCTTGAAAGCGCAAGACATTGATCTGTTCAAGAAGGGCAACAAGATCGCGATGACGATCATCCCTGCCGCCGCGCCCGATAAGCCGGTGGAACTGACGATCTCGCTCAAAGGCTTCACCGCTGCCTTTGACGGGCTGCCGAAACCGGCCAAGCCGTAACCGAAGATCGCATTGCAAAGCCTTGATAACGCCGTCCTTTGGGGCGGCGTTATGCTTTGGAGAGCAGCAAGACCGCGTTCAAGCCGCCAAAGGCAAAGGCGTTCGACATCACAGTTTTTGCTTTTGCCTCGCGCGCGGTGTTGGGCACCACATCCAGCGGGCAGTCCGGGTCGGGGGTGTCGTGGTTCACGGTGGGGGCAATTACGCCTTCGTTCAGCGCCATCAAACAGGCGAGCATCTCCACCGCGCCGGTCGCGCCAATGCAATGGCCGTGCATCGCCTTGGTGGAGGACACAGGCACCACCTTGCCGCGGTCACCAAACACTTCCAAAATCGCCGCCGCTTCGGTGCGGTCATTGGCGTTCGTGCCGGTGCCGTGGGCGTTGATGTAATACACCTGATCGGCGGAAATGCCTGCATCCGCCAACGCGCCGCGCATCGCCCGTGCCGCCCCATCGCGCGAAGGCATAACGATATCGCCCGCATCCGAGCACATGGCAAAGCCGGTGATTTCGGCCAAGATCGTCGCGCCACGCGCCTGCGCGCTGTCGTAGCTTTCGAGCACAAAGACGCCCGCGCCCTCGCCTTGCACCATCCCGTTGCGGTTGGCGGCAAAGGGGCGGCAGCCATCGGGCGACATCACCCGCAGCCCTTCCCAAGCCTTCAGCCCGCCGAAATTCAGCATCGATTCCGCGCCGCCCGCCAACATGCCATCGGCCATGCCCGAGCGGATCATTTGATAGGCCAAGCCAATCGCATGGTTCGAACTCGCGCAGGCCGTCGCCACGGCGAAACTCGGCCCCATCAGCCCCCAATCCATCGAGATATGGGAGGCGGCCGCATTGCTCATCAGCTTCGGCACGGTGAAGGGATGCACGCGGTTTTTGTTTTCGGCATAAACGGCGCGATAGGCTTCGTTCACCGTAGCATTGCCGCCGCCCGCGGTGCCAATGATCGCGCCCCAGCGCGTTGGATCGCCGGGCACTTCGGTCAAACCCGCCTGCCCCATCGCCTCGCGCGCGGCCAAAAGGCCAAACTGCGTGAAACGGTCGTAAAACGAGAGCTTGCTCTTTTCAAACAACGCTTCGGGCGCGAAGTCTTTGACCTGCGCGCCTATGCGGATTGTGAGCCGTTCCACATCGGCAAACTCAAGGGCGCCGATGCCACAGCGCCCTTCCTTCATCGCGGCAAGCGTGCCGACAACATCCGGGGCCAAAGCATTGACCGTCCCGGCCCCGGTAACGACGACACGCCTCATGCGTTAGGCCATTTCCGGTTGCGGCGAGGAAATCAGGCGTTCCACTGCGCGCACAATCGCACCGACCGAGGAAATGTCGAAATCGCTCTGGCTCGGCTCGTTGGCGTTGAACGGCACCGAAACGCCGAAGGTCTCTTCGATCGAGAAGATCATCTCGACCAGACCAAGGCTGTCGAGGCCAAGGTCCTCAAGCGTCATATCCGGGCGCACTTCGTTCGGTTCCATCGCCGCTTCACGCGCGATGATCGAAAGAATCTGGTCTTGCATATCGGGCCTCATCTGGCGTTACTCCGTGCCCTTCTTTTGCGAGAGATTTGTAACAGTTTCTCGAAGTTCCGCCATTTGCGCAAAGAGTCGCGGCAAACGGCGGATGTTTTTCCAGGCTTCAACATGGGTTTCCATTTTGACGGCGGGGTAACCGAGCAAAACCCGACCTGCGGGCGCATTGGTGAAGATCTTGGTGGCGCCGCCCGCGATCACGTCATCGCCGACAAAGATATTGTCGTTCACGCCGCATTGGCCGCCCATCACCACCCGGTCGCCAATGCGCGACGAGCCCGCAATGCCGACCTGCCCGCACAAAAGACAATCGCGCCCAACTTGGACGTTGTGACCAATATGGACGAGGTTATCGAGCTTGGTGCCCGAGCCAATCGAGGTGGCGCGCACGGTACCACGGTCAATCGCGACATTGGCGCCCAGTTCGACATCGTCGCCAATTTCCACGGTACCAAGGCTGTGAATCCGGGTCCAGCTTTGTTCCTTGATGCCTTCGCGCTGGCCCAAGGTTTCGCGGATTTCCTCAACACCCGATTTTTCCGGCGTAACGAAAGAAAACCCATCCGAGCCCACAACCCCACCGGGTTGCGCGATGAAGTTGTCACCAATGCTGACCCGCGCGCCGATCTTGACGCCGTGCAGGATCAGCGCGTTTTCGCCAATTTGCGAAGCTTCGGAAATGCAGACATGGGCGGCGATCCGGGCATGCGCGCCAATCGTCACGTCCCGCCCAATCACCACAAAGGGGCCAATGGCTGCGCCATCGCCAATCACCGCGCTAGGGTCAATCACTGCTGTGGGGTGGATGCCCGGCGCAATCTCTGGCCCCGGATCAAAGGCTTTGGAAAGCCCCGCCATCGCCAGCCGTGGCCGCGCAACGAAGATGGCCGCTTTCAGCCCCAAAGCCTGCCAATCGGTGCCTTCGGGCACAATCGCCGCCAAAGCCTGCCCGGCCGCCAAGCCGGGGATATATTTCTCGCTCATCGCCAAGGCGATTTGGCGCGGCCCGGCCGATTGTGGCTCCGAGGCGCTGTCGATCGGCAGGGTCAGGTCTCCCTCCGCCCGCGCCGCGAGTGCCGTTGCGATGGTTTCGACCGTCTGCGCCATGTCTTGCCTCTTCGTGACCCGCGCGCCAAGCGCGCTTCACGAGAAGATTTAGTTCGTCAGCGGCGCCAATGCCACCCCTGCCTTTTCAAGCGCACTGTAAAGTGCACCGTCGCGGCCATAGACATCGTGGCGGTATTCGATCCGGCCCTGCGCATTCGGCCAAGCGGTGAAATAGACCAAATGCACCGGCACCGGCTTATCGAGCGGCACACGGGTTTCCGCCCCGGTGCGCAGGATCGATTGGAAGTAATCTTCCGGATTGTCGACCTGTTTGGCGAGCAGCGCATAGGCAAGGTCAAACGGACGCCCGACCCGGATGCAACCGTGGCTGAACGCGCGCACATCGCGCTGGAACAGCGATTTCGACGGCGTGTCGTGCAGGTAGATGTTGTATTTGTTCGGGAACAGGAACTTCACCAGCCCCAGAGCATTGCCGCTGGAGGGCGGTTGACGCATCGCAAAGGGGAAGTTGCGCGCGTTATACGCCGAAAAATCCACAGAGCCGCGCGAAACGGTGCGGCCCCGGCTATCGACCAGTTGGATATGCCCCGCCGCGCCCGGATTGCGCTGCATCATCGGCAGATATTCTTTCACGGTGATCGAGCGCGGCACGGACCAGCTCGGGTTGATCACCATCAGCTCCATCTCGTCGGAAAATTCCGGCGTGCGGCGGTCTGAACGGTTTTGGCCAACCACAGTGACCGATTCAAAGGTCATCTTGCCGTCGTCAAAAATCCGGGCCGTGAAATCGGTGATATTCACCCAGATATGGCGTTGCCCAAGGTCGCGGCCATTGAGCCAGCGCGCCCGTTCAAGCGCCACCAACACCGATTTCAGACGCTCTTCGGGGGCGGTGTTGATCTCGGCCATCGTCGCTTCGCCCGCAACGCCATCGGCTTTCATGCCCAGATCGAATTGATAGCTTTGCACCGCCTTTTGCAGCGCCGCATCATAGCTGCCCGAGATCGAGCGGCCCATATAGCCCATCGCCATCATCCGGTCGCGCAGTGCCACCACTGCAGCACCGGTATCGCCCGGGCCAAGACGTTTGGCGGGCACCGGCGCGCCCCAGCCGCCATCGGCGATTTGTTCAGCCAAATGCAAGCGCGCGCGCAGAAGGTTGGCATATTGGGGGGTATGGGGCGCAAGGCCGCGCAGATAATGCGCGGGAACCGGGGCGTTCAACAGCCCATTGAGCAGGGCGACGGGGTCGGGGCGGATGATCTCGCGCACGATGCCCGCATCAATCTTTTGCGGCTCCAGCGCACCGGAGGAAATATCGCGCGCCCAAGCAAGGTAAGCGAGAGAGACTGCCGCTTCCAACTGGCCGCGCTCGCGCTCGGTCTCAATCGTCGCAAAGCGGTTGCGCAGATCCTCGGCACCGTAACGCGCCACCGGCAGCCCATGCGCGCCCGCTTGGTCGAGCGCCGCAAAGAAAGCGGCGCGACGCGGTGCGGCCTCTGCCGTGGTCCAGATCGGTTGATAACTCCGCTCAGCGTAAAACGCGCCAAGCGCGGGGTTGGCCGCGGCAGTTTCCGCCACCGCTTGGGCGAAGCCCGAGATTTCTTGTGCCTGCACGACACTCGGTGTTGCCCCCACCAGCGGCAAAGCCGCCGTTCCTGCCAGAAGGCATGCCACAACAAATTTGCGGCCAAAATCCCGCATGTCCCGTCCAATCATATGCTTTCACCCCTGAAAGTCCCCGCCCGCACCCTGTTGGAAAAACCGCCAACTGTCCAGACGATGCAGAAAAACAAGGGCTTTTTGCCGTCACGATGCCCCGTGAAGCGATGCAAGCGGGCCACAGCGCGCCCCCTTTGAGCAGAAAATTGCCGAAAGGTATGGAAATCCCCACCCTTAGATAAATGAAAATTTGAATCACTCACGGGCCTGTGCCATAACTTTGCCACGGAATACGGTTAGAAAGTGGTTAAAGCCGCTCCATAGGCGGCAAAAAACCGAGGGACAGGCAAACCGATGAGCATGATCACGACATCCCGTCGCGGGCTTCTTGCGGCCTTTGCTTCCACGATGGTGGTTGCGGCGCCCACGATGAGCAACGCTTTTGGCATTCTGCGCGGGGCCGGTGACATTCGACGTATCCGTATGTACTCCGGCCGTACCGGCGAAAGCATCGACACGATCTACTGGATCGAAGGCAACTACATCCCCGAGGCGCTGAAAGAGATCAATCTGTTCATGCGCGACTGGCGCACCGATCAGGTGAAAAAGATCGACGCCCGGACGATTGACATCGCGGCTGCCTCGCACCGCTTGATGGATACGAACGAGCCTTACATGATGCTCTCGGGCTACCGTTCGCCCGCCACCAATGCGATGCTGCGCTCGCGTTCGCGCGGTGTGGCGAAGAACTCACTCCACATGCAAGGGATGGCGGCGGACCTGCGCCTCAAATCCCGCTCGGTGCCGCAAATCTATGCCGCCGCAACGGCTTGCCATGCGGGCGGCGTGGGCCGCTACATGCGCTCCAACTTCGTGCATATGGATTGCGGCCAAGTCCGCACCTGGAACGGCTGAGCCTTTCGACGAGCATTTGCAAAAGGGCGCTGCATCTGCGGCGCCTTTTGTTTTTGGGGCCTGAGTATCTCTTAAGATCAGCTCGCAATATGCTGGTTTTCTTGGGCAAAAGGGAGACCAACTATGAGCGAATTGCATTTCCGTCGCGCAACCGCCGCAGATGTTGAGGCGGTTGTTGCACTGCTCGCCGATGACACCCTTGGCTCTGCGCGTGAAAGCGCATCGCCAGAGTTGGCCGAATGCTACAGCCGAGCCTTCGCCGAGATCGAGGCTGATCCGAACCAGTTTCTGTGTGTGGTCGAGGATAACGGGTGCATTGTCGGCACCCTGCAACTAACCTTTATCCCCGGCCTATCGCGGCAGGGGGCCAAACGCGGTCAGATCGAAGCGGTGCGAATTGCACGCGACCGTCGCGGCGAAAAGCTTGGCGAGGCGATGTTTGCTTGGGCGATTGAGACCTGTCGCGCGCATGGCTGCGGCTTGGTGCAACTGACCACAGACAAAGCCCGCCCAGATGCGCATCGCTTTTACGATCGTCTAGGCTTTGAGCCGAGCCATATCGGCTACAAGCTGTCTCTCTGATCGCCGAAGATCACGCGGAAACGGAGGTTTAGCCCCGTTGTTTTTCATAGGCGTCAAAAAGATCACTCACCAGAACCCCGTTGATCCGCATCCCAGTGAGATCTGCATCCGAGATTTCCGTATCGGCCAAAGTTACGCCGCTGATTTTCAGCTTGGAGAGGTTCGCATTTGAAATCTGCGTTTCGGCGAGGGTCACATTGTGAAACCGCGCCCGCGCGAGGTTGACGTCATCAAAATCCGCTTCGCTCAGATTGGTGTTATGAAACGTCGCTTTCGAAAGAACGGCAAAGAACTTTGAGCCCGCAAGATTCACACCGTCGAAGTGCGCGCCCTCCATATCGGCACGTTCAAAGTGCGCAGCTTGCATCTGAGGGCCGTTGAACGGATTTGGCTCAGTGTCTTTTCCCAAAGGAATATCCTTCCGCGAAAATGTTTCTTTTGGGATGATGGCGCACAGAATGGCCTACGGTCAACAACCGAGATCAAAACCGGCTCCTTGCATCCTACCCAAACAAAAAAGCCCCCGTCACCGGGGGCTTTCTCATCTCTCTCATCCCGCCTCAGTCTTTGTAAAGCGGGGTTGCGCGGACGAGGCCTTTTTGTTCGAGATAGGCCTCTTCCTCGGCATTCAGATCAATGCGGTCATAGCCGGTGATCATCGGTTGCACGTGGCGTTTGAACCCATGCCCGATGGTCAGCAAATATAGATGCGCGACCACGAACGAGCCAATCGCAAAGGCAGCGAGCACATGCAGGTTGGCGATGATCGTGAGCCAGAACCCCTGCCCGTCTGCGCTGTCCCAAAAGCCATAAGATAGATAGGCGAGCCCCGTCACCCAGATCGCCGGGAAGAGCGCCATTTTCAGCGCGAAATAGGCCCCGGCTTGCAGCGGGTTGTGGCGGCGTTCCAAGGTTTTGGAATAGGGATGCTCCTCGCCCTTAAACACGCCATAGGCATAGAACCGCGCCACCTGCAAAAAGCCCGTCAGCCGCGGAATGAACTGCTTCCAGCCATGCGTGGTGAACAGCCAAAAGGTGGCGAAAACCCACAGCACCAACAGCGCAATCGCCACCAGCGAATGCACGGTTACCGCCAAGCCAAAGGGCATCACCTCATGCAGTCCCATGATCCGCGCGCCGGTGAAGAACAACAGCATGATCGAACCCGCTTGGGACCAGTGCCAAAGCCGATTGAACCGGCTGTAAACTTTTACGCAGCGCTCAACCATGATGACCTCCGTTCGGTTTGCGGCCCACAAGGCGCAGCACGCCATGCCCCGCGACCCCAAGCGCGGCAAGCACCAACAGCACCATGCCGATCTTGCCGCCGATGTTCAGACCGCCGGGCACATAGATGCCGGTGATCCCGGCCATGCGGCCATTTTCTGCGTGGCAGGCCGCGCAATCGAGCGCGTCTTCCTTGGGCGCAACTTGGTGGGCAATCGGCCAATACATATAGGTATCGACGAAGTCGTAATTGCCCGAATACTCAAGCCCAACATAATCCATGCCCGCTTTGAGCGATTTTTCCCAATCGAAATAGGACCAAAGCGCCGTGCCATCGCCCGGACCATAGACGTGGTTGAACAAAAGCACATTGCGCACCGTGTCATAGGCTTGCCGCCCTTCCATCCGTTTGAACGGGAAGATGCGGGCATCGGGCGCACCGGCTTCGCCTTGGATTTGGTTGATTTCCACCACTTGGCTCGGGTCAATCTCCATCTCCGGCAGCGTGTAGCGCATCACCCCATTCGACCACGCGTAATGCGGCACGACGTTTTCGCCCCAAGCAAAATCGCCCTTGGTGGAAAGGTAGGTATGCAGTTCCGCGCCATTGCCTTGGGTATAGCCATGTTCCTTGATCGGCTTGCCGTTTTCATCCATCCGCCCGGCGGTGGACCAATCCCAGAAGGTTTTGGTCGCCACGCCACCACGCGCAAAAGACGGGATATGGCAGCTTTGGCAGGCCAAGCTGTCGGTGTGGTCATTGAGCTTCATCGCCAACAGCGGGTTCGGCCCTTTGTGCGGCGCATCGGTGTGACACGAGGTGCAGCTTGCGGTGTCGCGCTCGGCCCCCGGCATCCGGTCCGCGCCATGCGGGTCGATCACATCGCCCTCATACCGCGAGCCCGCCAGAACGTGCTTGTCCGAGACGTGGCAGCTTTCGCAGGTCATATTGGCGCCGTCTTGCGACATATGCACATCGACCGCGCGCGGCGGGTCAAACAACACCGAGGACAGATCGCCGTGTTTCACATTATCGCCGCCGCCGCCGTAAAAGTGGCAATTGCCGCAGTTTTCACGCGTGGGTTGGCCCACCGACAGCGCGGCTTTGACCAAATCCACCGGCGTGGCTTTGGCCCCGGTGATGGTCTTGGCACCCTCTGCCACCGGGTCCAGCGGCGGGTGACCGGCAAGGTTGTCTTGCTTGGCATATTGGCCGGAGCTGTCATGGCAGACAAGGCAATCGACCGCGGTCGGGTCAGTCGGCGCCGGTTCGCGCACATCGTCCCAGCCATAGCCGACGTGGCAGGAGGTACAGCGCACCTCGTTCGAGGCCACGTTGCCGCAAAAGGCGTTCAACTCATGCGCCTTCCCAAGCGTTTGCCCGGTGGTGGCGTTTTCATAGGTCCAGGTCCAGTGGACCGAATGCATCACTTGGTTGGAGGCTTCGGTGTGGCAGCTCAAACAAGCCGCCGTGACCTCTGGCCCCGATGCGAAGGGCCCTTTGAGAACATCGAATTTGGAGTGATCGGCGGTCAGCCCCGCCACCGGATCGGTGATCAGGGCCGCATTCGCGGCAAGGGTGGCCGGATCGGGGCGCGATTGTGCGCCCATCATTGGGGCCTCTGAGGACGCCTCCGGGGTTTCTTGCGGAGCCGTAGGCGCATCTTGCGCCCATGCAGGCCCCAAAGCGAGCCATGCCGCCGTTAGGCTGGCCGTGACCCGCAAAGCGGACAGTTTCATGATCCCTCCCCCAATCGTCGGTCGTTAAATGCGATAAGTCTCCGTTCATATTCCGATACACGCATCCGTGAATGCGAATAAGTGACTGTGTCACACAGCCGCAGAGAAAGAGTGCCGCAGGAGGGCGCCGCGCCGCATGTGGTGGATCGCCGCACGAGGACGCAAAGCCTTTTGGGTAGGCGCCGCCTGTTGCCGACCTGCGCCAAGCTGAAGATCTTCTAAGAATAAACAAAAGCTTGTTGATCCGACGGTCTTCGCGGGTGATCGTAGCGGGAGGAACGGGCAAGGGGGCCGAGTGAATGCGGATGAAAATTGCGGGGCTTTTGATCTGTTTGGCGCTGCCAGCGGCGGCGGAAAACGTGCCAATGGCGCGGATCTATTCCACCGGAAACATGATGTATGAGGGCGATTCCTGGGAATGCATCCAGATCTCCTCGACCATGGGCTGGCAACGCTATGTGCCACCGCATGAACCGGGCCTCTATGGACATGATTTCTACAATATGACCATTTCCGCCGATCAAGAGGGCTGGACGGTCGACAAGGCGCGCTATGCGCGGGTGCTAAATGGCGGGCATACCGGGGCGGACGCCCGCGCGCTCTCCCCTTATGATGGCTATAAATACGACCAGTCCTACCCGTTCGGCGCGCTATTGCTGCGCTACAAAGATGGCACCACCCGCGCTTTGATGCGCGAAGACCCCGGCGGCACCAGCTGGGACTTTGGCAATGATCCGCTATTTGATTTTCGGATCAATGACACAGGCTTCGGTGATAATGCCGGCGTGCTGAAAATCTGTTTTTGGTGATTTTGGTGCACGTGAAGCGCGCGCCACACGGCCCGCGCAGTGCATTTCTATGATCGGAGAATTGGCGCACCCGACAGGATTCGAACCTGTGACCCCTGCCTTCGGAGGGCTTTTTTAATCGCAATGTTTTCTCTATGTTCTTGTTTTGCACCTGTTTTCGTTCACGCTCAGCATGCACAGTTTTGGCTCAATCTGTTACGCGTAACAGTTACGGATCGGTACGGACGATGGCTTCGACCACTACAAGAGTTTCATCAAACTGACTGCTACTTGAGAGTGCAAACGGCCCAATGCAGCCGGTCGGGGTGACGCATACGCCGCAGCGCGGCTTCCCCGAAGCGGTCGGTCATGGCTTGGCGCAGAAATATCTTTGGCCGAAGGTCGCTGATGCGGACGAAACGGTCGTGCCCCAAGATCAATCGTTCTGTCCGGTGCGAGGGATTCAAGGAATGCCGGGTCATGGCTGATCGCTAAAACAGCCCTATCATAAGCAGACAGCGCAGCCTCAAGTGCTGCGATACCATCCAGATCAAGGTGATCGGTTGGCTCGTCCAAGATGAGCGGCGGCGGCGGAGTGGCACCGAGGGCAACCAACCCGATCAACCGCAGGCAAATAGCAAGGAATACCAACTCCCCGTAAGGCGGCGTGAACTTCCACAGCGTCTTGCCAAATCAGGAAAGTGGGATCTCGCCGCCGTTGTCTTAGCCCTGCGCACTCATCGGCAGTTGGCTGCTTCCGCAGGGGAGGTGATCACGCAAGCCCCTGGCAGCGCGGCTGCGTCGGGCGATACGGCCAGAACGATAAGTGCTTCCGCTTTGGGGAAAGCTGATGCCGCGCGAGCTTGAACAGTCGCATCGGTGACCTTGTTCAGAAGCGAAGGCAAGGTCAGCGCAAAATTTGCGTCCTCCCCATCCAGAAGAGCCATCAACGCCGATGAGGATGCTGCGCCCGGCAGCGTTGCTGTCCGTTCGCCATTTGCCTTGAACGGCTCCTTTCGGGCGGTCAGATCACCCATCTTAGGCGCGGTTAAGAACGCGGAATAGGCCGCGCGGACGATTGTTTCCGCCTCGGCCAATTTGGCGGTTTCTACCTCGCCCGACAAAACCATAACCCGCAGGTCACGCGAATAGCCAGCCAGACCCGCACCAAAACCATAGCTTGCGCGCAGCCCGGTTCTGACCGCGTCGAAGAGTACACTTTTGTCGTCACCTCCAAGGGCGCTGGCCAGCAATAAGTCTTCGAATTCGCTCCCTTCACGGGTTGGTGGAAGCGACCCCATCAAAACAAGCGTCGATGTCTGGGCTGTCGGGACGTGCAGCAGAATTCGCCTTGGTGCGAAATCGGCGGTGGGTGCGGAAGCGACAACCGCCTTCCCGGCAGGAAGCCTAGAAAGCAGCGCATCCACGGCCCCGCCTGCATCCGCTTCGCTGATTTCTCCGGCAATCACCACTTTTGCGCCTTTTCGGACCACAGTCTGCTGATACCAATCCATGACTTCCGCGCGTGTCGCTGTCGTGATCATCTCAGGTGGATCGACAGATAGTGCGCGGCGCAGAGGTGTATCGCCAAGAATGGCCCAACGCAGCGCATCATACCCGTTATTGGCTGGTTGCGACGCCGCTTCGGCCATGTTCGCGGCAAATCCCTGCTGGATCCGGTCGAACCAGCCTTGATCCATGGTCGGCTTTGCCAGATGCGCCGCCGCAATCTCTACCGCCTTTACGAGGTTTTCTTTTGGAGCGACCAACTCTCCAAAGAGATAATCAGGCGTCACCGACAAATGGCCCTCAGCCTTCAGATCGGCAAAGGTTTCCACCACCTCCCCCGGAGGAAACCCCTCGGCCCCGCCTGCAAGGATCAGATCCGTCCCGATGTATGGCACGGCCTGATTTACGTCGCCGCGCAGGGCCCAATTGGTCGGCCAAGCGATCTGGATTGCCACATCATCAGCCTCTGGAATGTAGATCCGCGCATATGTGATGCCGCCGGGGCTGGTCTCGGTGGCGGCACTGGCGTTTTCCTTCTCCTGGCATCCGGCCAGCAGGATCACGGCAAAAGCTGCGGCGACTAAGTGTTTCATAAGTTTGGGTCCGTTCCTATGAAGGCAATGGCAGTGCGTCCAGGGGCGACGAGGGCCGCGAGGATGGTGTCAATGTCTGCAGCATCGATCTGGGCATCGATCTTGCGCATCTGGCGTTCGGTCTTGGGTTCACGCAAGGCCGAGACGCGCGACAGCGTGTAATCCGCCATCCAGCGCTCGGTTTCATCTTCATCCGACCAGTCGGGCCAGAAGCCCTTGAACCGCTCGTGAACACGGTCGTACGTTGCTGCTGGCACACCTTGGGCCGAGGCAAAAAGAGCGGCCT
This sequence comes from Rhodobacter aestuarii, assembly GCF_900156655.1. Lineage (GTDB taxonomy): Bacteria > Pseudomonadota > Alphaproteobacteria > Rhodobacterales > Rhodobacteraceae > Rhodobacter > Rhodobacter aestuarii. Next base: position 683,641 of record NZ_FTOG01000001.1, read on the forward strand.
CAAAGGCCGTTTGCATGGCTGCAAAGCCGATGCCCTTGTCAGGTTCGGCCGAGAAGATGAGTTCTATGTGGGTTTCGTCAATCGGCGCGATTGAGACGCCAAAGCTTTTGGTGACAAAGGCATCAAAGCGCAGAGGTCCAGCAAGGCCGCCGGGCAGATTGGTGTCGAGGATATCGCGCGCCAAAGCGGTCTGCGCCTCAAGCAGGTCGAAATCCACGGGTTCCGGCAAGGCCACGACCTTGCGCCACGTCATGCGGGCGGCGGCGTTCGGGGCGGGGTAGCGGAAGATGCGGGCTTCTGGCGCAGCGAGGGTAAACGGCGGCGGGGCGATGTATTCGCGGTCCGCGTCCAGGGTGGGGAAACCCGCTTCCGCCATCGCCTTCGCCAATTGGCGCTCGGTCACATCGCCAGTGACAACCAGCCGGGCAAGTTCGGGGCGATGGGTTTCAGCGTGAAAGGCCCGTGCCGCGTCATAGGTCAGCGCCTTGATCTGGTCTGGCGTGCCGATGACCGAGGCGGCGATGGCATTGCCTTTGTAAAGAAACGCCTCCATCTCTTCGGCGGCCTGCGTATCGGGGTTGTTCGCCATGCGCCAATCATACTCGCGCAGCATGACGTCGCGCTCGGTCTCGGCGAGCTCTTGCGGTAGGTCGATGGGGTCAAACACCACCTGCAACCGCCGCAGCATGTCGGTCAGATCCTCGGGCGGGCCGGAAAGCCAGTAGCCGACGGCAAAGTCGTTGGTCCAGGCGTTGCTGCCGCGATCCTCGGGGCGGGAGTTCTTTCCGATGTTGGGCAGCCAGGCGAGATGTTCGGTGTAGTGGGCGAGGATGGGGCGATGCTGTGGATAAACAATCAAGAAATGGACTTGTCCGCTTTCGTTGTTATGCGCGACAAACTTTACAGCCGATGAAGAACCTGCCATGGCACCAAAAAAGTATATTGCGCCCAGAAAAGGGATTACTAAAGCTAAAATACCGCAGGCCCATTTGATCATATTCTCTCTTTCGCGCTGCAGATACTGCGTCTCCCATCAAAAATGACGACCCTATATTATTCGTTCAGAAGTATCCCTGGACTAAAATAGAAAGTCGATAGCTTAAAATTAAAAAAGCCAGCCACCAAAGAACTTTTTCATATTTAACTGAGGGGGCCGATGTTCCGACCTGAAATGCTGGAATCGCGCGAAGTGCATTTGCAATCGAAAAGATAAAAATAAGCAAACTGAAGGAGATTAAATTCATAGGTAAAACAAAATGAGCCGCTGATATGAAAGCAAAAATAACAGGAGCTGAATACTTCAGCATCAATTGGGTCCTTGTGCTATGTGGGCGCGTGGCGCTACCATAGTTTGTAATCAAATTGTAGTTTTGATGCGATGGACGTAAAAAAGTATCGCCGTTGCCAAAGTGGTCAGGACAACGGCCGAAAATATTGTTGACCAAATTGCTATCCCGAGTCTGCTCATCATAACGATGATGCCTAGCACCGCGAAATATAGTAGTGGCCCCAACATTTTATAGGTCATTGTCAGTCACCTCTCCATTTCTAGTTTATCAGGGCCACCGGCATACGGTTGCTGCCGTGGCGGCGCCAATGGCGACGTCCGCCCCTTTTGCAGCGGGATGTGGTGCGTATCGGCATCAGAAACCGCTGCTGGACCCGTCGAGGTTGAAATCTTCAAAATTGGTGAGTGTCAGCTCTATTTGAGGTAACGCCCTACCTTCACGCCGCAGCGAACGATCGGTTCCCGCCCTTGCGGTCGTGTTGCGATGTCCCCCCCCCAGCATTGTCCCAATGTCCGCTTACGTTATGTGCTGTCGGAGCCCATGCTGATGCGGCGAATGGCCGCCATCCGCCGATGCCGTTGAAAAAGTCCGTGTTGCGCTGCGGCAAGTCTTTCGATTCACTCAAATATGAGGGGATGGGAGGATTTCGGGATGATGGGC
>NZ_FTOG01000026.1 GCF_900156655.1 Rhodobacter aestuarii
CCGGCGGGCGCAAGAAATACCGCTGCCTGAAAGCAACCTGCCAAGCCTGCCCATCGAAGGAGATTTGCTGTCCGAAAGCCGATGCGCGATACGTCGCATTCGGTTTGCGCAGATAGGGCACCCGAGTTCGGGAGCTTTCAGTCTCGCCGTTCACAATGTCCTTAGCCTTAGGCATGCAAGTCTCTCCAATGTAATTCGGCACACTAACTATAATGAGATTGCAAAAACTTCAAGGCACGAAGCATTTTTTTCAAAAATCGGCATATTTTTGGAGTTTAAACGGAATTCCGCAACGCAGACCAAAGCACTCCGGGAGAGTCGATAGTTCACCTTGCGAAGCTATTTGAGCAGATCGTTAGGGAATTGAAGCATCTGCCGCTTTGTGCGAGATTCCCAGCGATGAGCGTCCCCCACCAAAACAGAACCGACGATAGCTTGATTGCCCTGCGCCGAATCCTGCGGGCGACGGAGTTGTATTCGCGCGAATTGGCGCAATCAGCGGGGCTGACGCCCGCTCAGTTGCGGGTGCTTCAGATCCTCAAGTCCAAAGACGGGGCCGCTACACCCAAGGAATTGGCAACTCAGATGGGCGTCTCACAAGCCACCGTCACCGCGCTGGTGGATAAGATCGTGGCGCGCGGCATGGCCGAGCGCATTCGCTCGCAGACCGATCGTCGCCAGACAAATGTGGTGATCTTAGACGCGGGTCACACCGCCATCGACGAAGCCCCCGACGCGCTGCAGCAGCGCTATGTCCGCGCGTTTGAAAAGCTTAAGGATTGGGAGCAGGCCCAGCTTCTAGCCTCACTGGAACGGGTCGCCGCGATGCTCGACGCCGACGATATCGACGCCTCGCCGGTTCTGACCGTCGGCGAAATCCGCGCCGTCAAACCTTAGCCTGACCCGAGCAACTCTGTGGTGCCTTGTTGGTTGCCTCAACGACGCGGGCCGCATCTTTCGCGCTTAGCCAGAGAGTGGTGCGAAGCAGACGATATCGCCCACATCATGCGTGTCATTTGAGAAAGTTATGATCCTGACCGATGCCAACAATGGCGCGTTGGTTCGTCTGACGCCGCAAAGATGATCGTTCCGCCAAGAGAGAACCAAGCGGCCAACTTTGCCGCGCCCGAATGCGGGATTAGCCCCGAATACGGAATTAGCAGTGCGCCAGCCGGGCCTCGGAGGTGTGCCAAGGCGGCCTGATCGTCGGGGCGCCGAAGTAATAGCCTTGCATGCAATCCATCCCGGCTTGCGCCAGCCACGCCGCATCTTCGGCGGCTTCCACCTCTTCCGCCACGGCGAACATTTGGAAATGCCGCGCAATCGACAAAAGCGCGTGGGTCAGAACTTGGTTGTCGGGATTGCGCGCAATACCCGAAATGAACTGGCCGGAAATTTTCAAGATGTCGAAGTGGAACTCACGCAGGTAGCGAAACGAGGTATAGCCCGCGCCGAAATCGTCGAGCGCGAAGGAAATGCCCTCAAGGTGCATCTCATTCATGAAGGCCAAAACGAGTTCGGGCATCGTCATTGCGGAGGATTCGGTGATTTCAAGGATCAGCCGTTCGCCCGCGGTGTCGTCGCGGGTCAGGCCACGGGTGAGAATCCGCATCCACTCAGGCCAGCCGATCGAGCGCGCTGACATGTTTACCGAAAGCCGCAGTGCCGGATTTTCGGCCAGCGCTGCGAGCCCCATTTCTAGCGCCAGACAATCGAGCGTCCGCCCGAGGTCACTGGTTTCGACGGTGTGGATGAAATCAATCGAAGGCACGACGCGCCCCGTCTCGTCTATGACCCGGATGAGCCCCTCGTAAAAGGCCGGGCGGTCGGGCTGGGCGGTTTGCACAATTGGCTGAAACGCCAGCAACACATCGCGCCGCTCAATCGCTTGGCGCACCATCGCGATGGTTTCGCGGTCGCGGCTTGAAACAGCGTAAGAAAGCGGGCTGGCCTCCGACAACTGAATCGGTTCGCGCGGCAGCGCGGGGAATTTTGTCATCGACCACTCCTGACTTTTACGATGCCAAGATAGGCGTGATCGGTCAATGACGCGTTAAACTCTTAAAATTCTAACAAATTTGGTTAAGGACTTCGGGCGCTTGAAACTGCAAGACTTTGCACAGCTAAGCCGCGCAGGAACCTGCCAGCCCGCGGCGGCGCAGCAACGGGCATCAGCATGAACCGCGCCTTAGGAGCGCCCCATGCACGCCGGGCAATCTGTGCGTCCTGAAGACCAAGGCGCGTCACACCACGCCAGAGGGCAGGTGATACAGGGCATATCCGTTTGTTTGACGATGATGACCTCACACGATGGTGCGCGCTTTGTGGCGATTACAGTCTGCATGTCGATCTCCTTTCTGAGGGGCTGTCGATTCGTTTCTGATATCGTTTTGTCGCAGCCCAGGATGACCTAGACCTGAAGCGCCGCTCTGCTTCCCGTCAGCTTGCCGTAAGGTCCAACGCCTAAAGCCATGCTCGCTCACGGCGGCGAGGTTATGGAGCCATTGCCACATGCGGGTCGTGGCGTCGGACAATCGCGGAAGAGCTTGGGAAAACTGAGATCCGCGTTTTGCGGCTTCAAAACGAGAAAGGCGGGAAGATGATAAAAGTCTGGGATCCTGTTATCCGGATATTCCATTGGGGATTGGCGGGCAGCTTTGCGATTGCATGGCTCAGCGCGGAGGAAGTTCAGCCGTTGCACGAGTTTTGCGGCTACACCGCCGCTGCTTTGGTGGCTGTGCGGGTGGTTTGGGGCTTTGTTGGGCCTCGCTATGCGCGGTTTTCGCAATTCGTACGGGGGCCGGGCGCGGTTATTGCCTATCTGAAAGCGATGATTGCCGGGCGCGAACGGCGCCACATTGGCCACAACCCGGCCGGGGCGGCGATGATCGTTGCGCTGCTGATCGCGATGGCGGGCACTGCTTGGACCGGGTGGCTGATGGCTGAAGCGCCCTCACAGGCGCGCGCGATGCTGCCGGCGCTTGTCACGCCCGCCTATGCCGATGACGAACGCGACGAGCATCATCGCTCTGGCAGCGAAGGGGCAATCAAGGACGTGCATGAAGCGCTGGCAAATTTGATGCTGCTTCTTGTTGTGCTGCATATCGGCGGCGTGGCTTTAGCTTCTTTGCGGCATCGCGAAAATCTGGCGCGGTCGATGGTGACGGGGCTGAAACGCCCTGCGGAGGCTGGTGATCTGGACTGACCCGCGTCAGAGATGTTCGATCACGGCACGAAAACCGTCAGGAAAGGTCGGATTTCATGCGCCGAGTGTTCAGGCTCGGCGCATGACAGCATGGCCCGCCATTTCGATGGTGTTGCCGCGCTGTGAGAAATGTCTTTCACGCCTGCGCCCGTTGCGAAGGCGACGGCCTGACCAACGTGCTCGGCCCCAAGCCGACCTTCGAGCGAGGCGCAGCTGATGGCCGGTTCCAACCATCAACCGTCGCCCTTTGGAGTTCGCGATGGTAAACGCCCTACGCCAAAGTCCAAAGGAGCGTTGTTCTGAGGCGATGCAGCGTCTTCCATTAAGAACAAGTCCGTGCATTCTGTTCGCAATGAAGGAGACCGGCCATGACGGAAGCGGACCGAGAGAAGATCAAGCTGCGCGCTGCCTACCTAAACGGGCTCGCTCTTATATTCTTTGGGATCGGAGGTTTTGGGCCCGCCTTTGCATTGCTCAACACATTTCAGTGGAAAAATCTCATACTTGCGTTGGTCTGGTTATGGGCTGGCGGCATGTCGAGTTGGGAGCTTCACCAGTTGGCGCAGCGCAAACTCGACGAACTATCGGTGACAGAACAGTGATCGGCCCAAAGCAGTCGATCGCGCCCCGCAGTGCTTTTTCGCGAAGCATCCGCTCAGGCAATGCGGAGCGATAGGCGCTCGCAGTCCAAAATGCT
>NZ_FTOG01000024.1:2500-5526 GCF_900156655.1 Rhodobacter aestuarii
ATAACGGGCTGAAACAGGTACTTTTAACCTGAATACATAGGGTTTTAAGAGCGAACCCGGGGAACTGAAACATCTAAGTACCCGGAGGAAAGGAAATCAACGATACTCCGTAAGTAGTGGCGAGCGAACGCGGACCAGCCGAGCTGTGAGAATGAGTGGAATGGTCTGGAAAGGCCAGCAATATGGGTGACAGCCCCGTACACGAAGTTTGATCAGACGTATTAAGTAGGGCGGGACACGTGAAATCCTGTCTGAAGATCGGGGGACCACCCTCGAAGGCTAAGTACTCCTTACTGACCGATAGCGAACCAGTACCGTGAGGGAAAGGTGAAAAGAACCCCGACGAGGGGAGTGAAACAGTTTCTGAAACCGGACGCCTACAAGCAGTCGGAGGGGCCTTGAGCCCTGACGGCGTACCTTTTGTATAATGGGTCAACGACTTGGTCTTACGAGCAAGCTTAAGCCGTTAGGTGTAGGCGCAGCGAAAGCGAGTCTTAAAAGGGCGATGAGTTCGTGGGATCAGACCCGAAACCAGATGATCTAGCCATGTGCAGGATGAAGGTACGGTAACACGTACTGGAGGTCCGAACCGACACCCGTTGAAAAGGGTCCGGATGACGTGTGGCTAGGGGTGAAAGGCCAATCAAATCTGGAGATAGCTGGTTCTCCGCGAAAGCTATTTAGGTAGCGCCTCGGACGAATACCTGCGGGGGTAGAGCACTACATGGATGATGGGGGCCCACAGCCTTACTGAGTCTAAGTAAACTCCGAATACCGCAGAGTACTATCCGGGAGACACACGGCGGGTGCTAACGTCCGTCGTGAAGAGGGAAACAACCCTGACCAACAGCTAAGGCCCCCAATTCGTGGCTAAGTGGGAAAGCATGTGAGACTTCCAAAACAACCAGGAGGTTGGCTTAGAAGCAGCCATCCTTTAAAGATAGCGTAACAGCTCACTGGTCTAAATAAGAGGTCTTGCGGCGAAGATGTAACGGGGCTCAAGCCACGAGCCGAAGCTTTGGATGCACAGCGATGTGCGTGGTAGCGGAGCGTTCTGTGATATAACACCCTCCGACCTTGCTTTCCTTGCGGAAAGCGGCAGTCGGAATGGTGTTTACTGTGAAGCCGGCCTGTGAGGGATCCGGTGGAGTGATCAGAAGCGAGAATGTTGACATGAGTAGCGACAAACAGGGTGAGAGACCCTGTCGCCGAAAGTCCAAGGGTTCCTGCTTAAAGCTAATCTGAGCAGGGTAAGCCGGCCCCTAAGGCGAGGCCGAAAGGCGTAGTCGATGGGAACCAGGTTAATATTCCTGGGCCAGGAGGATGTGACGGATCTCAAAGGTAGTTCGATCTTATCGGATTGATCGGGCTGCTCAGAGGTCCCTGGAAATAGCCCTCCATGAGACCGTACCCGAAACCGACACAGGTGGACTGGTAGAGTATACCAAGGCGCTTGAGAGAACCACGTTTAAGGAACTCGGCAAAATGCCTCCGTAAGTTCGCGAGAAGGAGGCCCCATTCCTGGGCAACCAGGGGTGGGGGGCACAAACTAGGGGGTGGCGACTGTTTACTTAAAACATAGGGCTCTGCGAAGCCGTAAGGCGACGTATAGGGTCTGACGCCTGCCCGGTGCTGGAAGGTTAAAAGGAGGGGTGCAAGCTCCGAATTGAAGCCCCAGTAAACGGCGGCCGTAACTATAACGGTCCTAAGGTAGCGAAATTCCTTGTCGGGTAAGTTCCGACCTGCACGAATGGCGTAACGATCTCCCCGCTGTCTCAAACGTGGACTCAGCGAAATTGAACTGTGTGTCAAGATGCACACTACCCGCGGTTAGACGGAAAGACCCCATGAACCTTTACTCTAGCTTTGCATTGGCATCAGGATTGTGATGTGCAGGATAGGTGGTAGGCTTTGAAACGGGGACGCCAGTTCCCGTGGAGCCTCCCTTGAGATACCACCCTTCGCACTCTTGATGTCTAACCGCGGCCCGTTATCCGGGTCCGGGACCCTGCATGGTGGGGAGTTTGACTGGGGCGGTCGCCTCCCAAATCGTAACGGAGGCGCGCGAAGGTTGGCTCAGACCGGTCGGAAATCGGTCGTTGAGTGCAATGGCAGAAGCCAGCCTGACTGCAAGACTGACAAGTCGAGCAGAGACGAAAGTCGGCCATAGTGATCCGGTGGTCCCAAGTGGGAGGGCCATCGCTCAACGGATAAAAGGTACTCTGGGGATAACAGGCTGATGATGCCCAAGAGTCCATATCGACGGCATCGTTTGGCACCTCGATGTCGGCTCATCTCATCCTGGGGCTGGAGCAGGTCCCAAGGGTATGGCTGTTCGCCATTTAAAGAGGTACGTGAGCTGGGTTTAGAACGTCGTGAGACAGTTCGGTCCCTATCTGCCGTGGGTGTAGGATACTTGATGGGAGTTGCCCCTAGTACGAGAGGACCGGGGTGAACGTTCCACTGGTGGACCAGTTATCGTGCCAACGGTAGTGCTGGGTAGCTATGAACGGACAGGATAAACGCTGAAGGCATCTAAGCGTGAAGCCCCCCCAAAAACTAGGTATCCCTTGAGGGCCGTGGAAGACCACCACGTCGATAGGCCGGAGATGTAAGTGCAGCAATGCATTCAGTTGACCGGTACTAATTGCCCGATTGGCTTGATTTGATCCAGTAGCAGCAAGGCTCATGATCAAAAGCAAGTATACACAAGGTTACATCCTGACTTGGACAGACTTCTTCCTCGGTTTGGTGGTCATAGCGCTGGCTAAACACCCGATCCCATCCCGAACTCGGCCGTTAAGGGCCAACACGCCAATGGTACTGCGTCTTAAGACGTGGGAGAGTAGGTCACCGCCAAACCTAGAAAGAAGTCAATTCTCTCAAAACGATACAAAACCCCGATCAGTAATAGCGCCCTCGGGGTCATACGCGCCACAAAACACCGGCGCGGGGTGGAGCAGCCCGGTAGCTCGTCAGGCTCATAACCTGAAGGTCGTAGGTTCAAATCCTACCCCCGCAACCAA
>NZ_FTOG01000011.1 GCF_900156655.1 Rhodobacter aestuarii
ATCGCAGCCGTCAGCGTCGTCTTGCCGTGGTCAACGTGACCGATCGTGCCGATGTTGACGTGCGGTTTGTTCCGTTCAAACTTTGCCTTTGCCATGATGGCCTCCTAGTCGTTGATCCTGAGCGGGAGACGGGGCCCGAAAACCGGGCCCCGCTCGCATCAGGCGTATTTCTTCTGGATTTCGTCCGAGATGTTCTGCGGCACGGCGTCATAGTGGTCGAACAACATCGTGAACACAGCACGGCCCGAGGACATCGAGCGCAGCGTGTTGATGTAGCCGAACATGTTCGCCAGCGGCACCATCGCGTTGATCACGTTGGCGTTGCCGCGGGTGTCTTGGCCTTGCACCATGCCACGACGGCTGGTGAGGTCACCAATGATGCCACCGGTGTATTCTTCCGGGGTCACCACTTCGACTTTCATGATCGGTTCGAGCAGTTTCGCACCGGCTTTTTTCAGACCATCGCGCATCGCGGCACGCGCCGCGATTTCGAAGGCGAGCACCGAGGAGTCGACGTCGTGGAAGGCACCGTCGATCAGCGCCACCTTGAAGTCGATCACCGGGAAGCCTGCGAGCGGACCCGAATCCATGACCGATTTGATGCCTTTTTCGACGCCGGGGATGTATTCCTTCGGCACAGCACCACCAACGATCTTGCTTTCGAACGAGTAGCCTTCGCCCGGCTCGGTCGGGTCGATGACGAGCTTCACGCGCGCAAACTGACCGGTACCACCGGTTTGTTTTTTGTGCGTGTAGTCGATCTCGGCCGAACGCGAGATGGTTTCGCGATAAGCAACCTGCGGCGCACCGATGTTGGCTTCGACTTTGAACTCGCGCTTCATACGGTCAACGAGAATGTCGAGGTGAAGTTCGCCCATCCCCTTCATGATCGTTTGGCCCGATTCGAAGTTCGTTTCGACGCGGAACGACGGGTCTTCGGCAGCCAAGCGAGCCAGGGCGAGGCCCATTTTCTCTTGGTCGGCTTTCGACTTCGGTTCCACGGCGATTTCGATAACCGGGTCGGGGAAGCTCATGGTTTCCAGAACCACCGGTTTTTGCGGGTCGCACAGCGTGTCACCCGTGGTGGTTTCTTTCAGACCAGCAAGCGCAATGATGTCACCAGCAAAGGCTTCTTCGATCTCCTCGCGGTTGATCGAGTGCATCATCATCATACGGCCGACGCGCTCACGCTTACCTTTGGTCGCGTTCAGCATCTGGTCGCCTTTTTTCAAGACGCCCGAATAGATACGCGTGAAGGTGAGCGAGCCCACGAAGGGGTCGTTCATGATTTTGAACGCCAGAGCCGAGAACGGCGCGGTGTCATCGGCGGGACGCTCGACGTCACGGGTTTCCGTTTCGTCGTCGGGCAGGAAGCCTTTGAGCGTCGGCACGTCGATCGGCGCGGGCAAGAAGTCAATCACCGCGTTGAGCAGCGGCTGAACGCCTTTGTTCTTGAACGCCGAGCCAGCCAGCACCGGGAAGAAGGCCATCGCCAGCGTGCCCTTACGGATCAGCTTGCGCAGCGTGTCTTCGTCGGGCTCGTTGCCTTCGAGGTAAGCTTCCATCGCATCGTCGTCTTGCTCAACGGCAAGCTCGACCATGTTGGCGCGCCATTCGTCGGCCAGATCTTTCAGGTCGTCACGGATCGGTTGACGGACCCAGCTCGCGCCGAGGTCTTCGCCTTTCCAGACCCATTCTTCCATTTTGATCAGGTCGATGATGCCTTCGAGTTGATCTTCAGCACCGATCGGAAGCGCCACCGGGCAGGGGGTGCCGCCGGTGCGGTCTTTGATCATCTCGACGCATTTGAAGTAGTCAGCGCCGATCTTGTCCATCTTGTTGACGAAGACGATCCGCGGAACCGCGTAACGGTCAGCCTGACGCCACACCGTTTCGGTTTGCGGTTCGACACCGGCGTTGGCGTCCAGAAGGCAGACCGCACCGTCGAGCACCGCGAGCGAACGTTCGACTTCGATGGTGAAGTCCACGTGGCCGGGGGTGTCGATGATGTTGAAGCGGTACTTCGTGTCCGAAGTCCCTTCGGTGGTCGGATCTTCCTGACGCTGCCAGAAGGTCGTGGTCGCCGCCGAGGTGATGGTGATGCCGCGTTCCTGCTCCTGCTCCATCCAGTCCATCGTCGCGGCGCCGTCATGCACCTCGCCGATTTTGTGCGACTTGCCGGTGTAGTAGAGGATACGCTCGGTGGTGGTGGTTTTGCCGGCATCGATGTGGGCCATGATGCCGAAGTTGCGGTAGCGCGGGAGCGGATATTCGCGTGCCATGAGGCTCTCCTGTTACCAACGGTAATGGCTGAACGCTTTGTTCGCGTCGGCCATTTTGTGGGTGTCTTCGCGCTTTTTCACCGCCGAACCACGCGAGTTCATGGCATCGAGCAGCTCGCCAGCGAGGCGCTCTTCCATGGTGTTCTCGTTGCGGTTTTTCGCGGCGGTGATGAGCCAGCGGATCGCCAGCGCTTCACGGCGCGTGGGGCGCACTTCGACCGGCACCTGATAGGTGGCACCGCCGACGCGACGCGAACGCACTTCGACAGCGGGTTTCACGTTGTCGAGCGCTTCGTGGAAAACTTCCACCGGCTCACGCTTGGCGCGGGCCTCAACGCGGTCGAGCGCGTTGTAGACGATACGTTCGGCAACCGATTTTTTGCCGTCGATCATCAGGTTGTTCATGAATTTGGTCAGCACGCGATCGCCATATTTGGCGTCGGGCAGCACTTCGCGCTTTTCAGCAGCGTGACGACGAGACATCTGATGATCTCCTTATTTCGGACGCTTCGCGCCGTATTTCGAACGGCGTTGACGACGATCTTTAACACCTTGGGTATCCAACACACCGCGCAGGATGTGGTAACGGACACCCGGAAGGTCTTTCACCCGGCCGCCGCGGATGAGCACGACAGAGTGCTCTTGCAGGTTGTGCTTTTCGCCCGGGATGTAGGAGATGACCTCGAAGCCATTCGTCAGGCGGACTTTAGCCACCTTACGCATAGCGGAGTTCGGTTTCTTCGGCGTCGTGGTGTAGACGCGCGTGCAAACGCCACGCTTTTGCGGGCATTCTTGGAGGTGTTGCGACTTGGAGCGCTTCACCTTGGGCTGCCGCGGTTTGCGGATCAGCTGCTGGATCGTCGGCATTCGGTTCCCCGTTCTGCTTGTCAATACTCGCACCCACCGGGGTGCGCCGCTTCTCGACGGTGAATTGTGCCCATCACAAAACACCAAATCCGTCCGTCCTTCCAAGGAAGGCCGAACGGTCGATATCCAGAGGATCGAGGCTATGGGGCCCCAAGCCATCCCCCCGAACGGATTCGAGCGGCGGCGCTGGATGGGCGCGCTATAGGGGCCACAGGAACGAGAGTCAACTGCAACCGCAAGGCGGCGTGACGCGAGAGCCTATTTCTGCGGAGCTTGCGCCACACGATGCGCCGCCACAAAGATCCAAGCGATGCTCGCCGTGATCAAAACCGCAAAAATCGCATCCGATGCGAAATGACGCCCCGTCGCAACGCGCTGAAAGATCACGAAGGCAAACACCACCCCACCCAGCGCGCGCAAACCTTGCTGCAGCCACCGATAGGGGATTGCCGCGGTGAGAAACCAGACCGTCACCGCAAGCGCGGTGCCTGCCGCCACCTCGCCCGAGACGAAGGAACAGTTTGAGGCGCATTGATCGCTGAAGTCGCCCGCGCGGGTGAATTGATGCGTGCCGCCGAACAGCTCGGTATTGGCTGGGCGCGCACGCCCCGAAAAGCTTTTGAGCCAAGCATTGACGATCAGCCCCGGCCCCAAAAGGAAGGTGGCAAAGATCGCCCGCCAACCCGCATTGGAGAGCCCGGCAAGCTTACCGCCGCCAAAGCCGCGCCCCCAAAGGCTACGCCGCCGCGCCACCCACCACCATGCCACGCCCGAAGCTAAGAACACCGCGATGGCGGCATTCCAGACAACCTCGCGCAGCAGGTTCAGAGCGGCATTTTCGCCCAAAGGAAAGCCCGCGCCCGGAACGTAGAACAGCCCCGTGATCGCCGGATCAACGCCCGGAAAATGTCGAAACAGCACGATGGAAAAGAGCCAGCCAAACGTCAGCCAGTAGCCCCAGCGGATCAGGTCAAGTTTCGGCATCCAGACACTCCGCATCGACAAGGTAAGGGGTGATCTCTTTGCCCGCCCATTGCCCCGAGGCGTTCAAGACCGCAGCGGGCGGCACCGGGGTGCCCTTGCAAGTGAAGGGCGCGGATCGCACCACCAGTAGCTTACCTGCAAAGCCTTCGGGCAATGCGAAATTCTGCTCATAGTAATTGTGTTCGCGGCCCGCCACGCGCGGCGCGTAGATCGTTACGCCCGCATCCCGCCCGGTGTAAAAAAGATCGGCCAGAATATCGCGGCTCTCGGCATAGACGGGCACGCCTTCTGCCCGCGCCAAATCCAGCACGCGCGTGGAAAGCTCGGCCCGCCCCAGATAGCGCTTCATCCATGGCGCATCTTCCGGCCCCAAGACAGGCGCGAAAATCGTCAGCATCGGGACCGCCAAACAGATAAGTGCATTCAGCCCAAGCGCAGCCCAAAGCCAACGCCGCGACAGGGTCAACACCGCCAGCACCGTGCCTGCGAAATAGGCCGCCACCGCCCAGTTCGCTTGCGCCTTGCCCAAGTAAGCCTGTGTCGTCACCGCAATCAGCGGCAGGATCGACAGCAGCATCAGCGCGCGCGGCACCGGGTTGCGCAGCTTGGTGTAGCCCCACAGGAGCGCCGCAAAACTCACCGGACCAAAGACCGCGAATTGCGAACCAAAGAATTCCGCCATCGAGGCAAGATTGGCCCCTGCCCCGGCGCGCACCCAGCCCACATTATCGAGCGTATGCTGCACCGTGGTGAGCTTATGCGTCAGGTTCCACACAACATTCGGCGCGATCACCAGCGCAAAGGCCGCAAGCATCGCCGCCAAAGGCTTCCAGCCGATCCGCCGCGCGGGGACAAACAGCATCGCCAAAAGCGCGCCGCCCCAGAAATAGATCGCGGCATATTTCGCCATGAAGGCGAGCCCAATCGTCAGACCGGCGAGCGCGCCATCGGGCACCGAATATCGCTCTCCCGCACGCCAAAAGAACAAAAGCGCGAGCGCAAAGAAGGGCGCCATCACCGTATCTGTGGAAATCAGCCAAGACCCCAAGGCCGCGAAAGGCGCAGTGAGATAAATCGCAACCGCTGCAAGCCCAACCCGCGCGCCGCCAACGCGAGCCGCCAAAGCCCCGAGCACCAGCGCCGTGATCCCATGCAAGAGTGACCCCGGCATCCGCAACCAAAACGGATCGCTTGAGCCTGCCACGTCGGTCAAGGCCCGCAAGAGCCAGCCAATCAGCGGCGGTTTGGAATAATAGCCGAAATCGAGGTTTTGCCCCCAGAACCAATATTGCGCCTCATCGACGAAAATATCGGTGCGGTCAAAGCTCAGCGCCACCAGCCGCAGCGCGACGATGGCAATGACCATAAGAAGCGCCGGGGCGAACCAGCCCCGCGCCTCAGGCTTCTGGGCGGCGTTTGGCACGGCGGATCAATGTCAGGTTGCGGAAATAAATGATTACCCCAAGCGCTTGGCCCAGAATGAACACTGGGTCGGCGCGGTAAAGCGCATAGGCGAGCAGCATCATCCCGCCTGCAAGCGAGAAATACCAAAACGCCACCGGCATAACGGAATCCTTGGCACGCTCAGAGGCAATCCACTGCACCAAGAAACGCGCGGTAAACATCGCCTGCGCGGCAAAGCCAAAGATCACCCACCACAGCTCAACAGTGCTGTCGACATGCAGCAGTTTTTCCAGCCACTCGGTCATTGCGTCACCTCCGTGGGCCGCGATTTTTTGCGCCGTCGGATCAGCCAGGCAACGGCGAGCAGATCGACCGCCCCCACAAGCCCGCGCTGCAAGTTGGAATAGTGCGACCGCCCGCCCCCGCGCGCCCGGTGCGCCACATCAACATGCGCAACGCCCCAGCCATCGCGCGAAAACAGCGCGGGCAGATAGCGGTGCATATGGTCGAAATAGGGAAGCTCCAGAAACGGCGCACGGCGGAAAGCCTTGAGCCCACAGCCTGTATCGCGCGTGCCGTCTTTCAGCACCCAAGACCGCAAAGCATTGGCAAAGCGCGAAGCGAGCTTTTTGGAAAGCGTGTCTTGCCGCCCAACGCGTTGGCCCGCGACAAGACCAATCTTTTCAGACCCCGGCGCTTGCAGGGGGGCGATCAGCTTCGGCAATTCTTCGGGCGGGTTTTGGCCATCGCCGTCAAGCGTCGCACAAATGGCCCCCTTTGCCACCTGTACCCCCGAATGCACCGCCGCCGATTGGCCTCCCGCGCGGGTGTTGCGCAACACCCGCAATTGCGGGGCTTGCGCCATCCGGGCTTTGAGAATGCCTTCCATCCCGTCATCGGAGGCATCATCGACCACGATCACCTCGTAATCTTGTCCCGCCAGCGCGGCATCGATTCCATCGAGCAGCGTGGCGATATTCTCCGCCTCATTGCGGGCGGGGATCACGATAGATATGTCGGTCATGCAAGGGGCCTCACTGCCGGATGCGGCTTGGCTTGTGATACAGCCCGCCCCCGCGCTTGTAAACAAAGCGCCGCAGGCCGCCTGCCCTCCCCAACTTCCTTGACGCACTTAAGCGTTCGGCAACCTTTCCCGCGTAGCTTGACAGGTGGTGAAGACGAATGGGGTCCGTGGAGGGCATTATGATTGATTGGGAACGGGTCGCCGAGTTGCGATCCGAGATCGGCGCCGAAGGGTTCGCCGAAGTACTTGAGCTTTTTCTTGATGAAGTCGAGAACGTCGTCCTGAATCTGGGGCGCAAGCCCGAGAAGCTGGGCGATGAATTGCATTTTCTCAAAGGCTCGGCTTGGAACCTTGGGTTCCGCGCCTTTGGCACGATGTGCCAAGATGGTGAGCGGCGCTGCGCAGCGGGCAATTCCGAAAGCGTGGACGTGCCCGCAATCCTTGATTGCTATGGCCGCTCGAAAGCGCAGTTCATGGTCCGGGTGGATGAGTTCACCTCGGCGGCCTGAGCCGCCTTAAATGAGGAACTCGGCCAAGGCCGAATCATCGGTGATGTCGCGGTAGTCAAACCCCGCGGCATCCAACTGCTGGGTCAGCGAATCGAACGCATCGGCCCGCTTCGTCTCGATCCCGATCAGCACCGAGCCAAAGTTTCGTGCAGACTTTTTGAGATATTCAAACCGGGCAATATCGTCATCCGGCCCCAGCATCGACAGAAATTCACGCAAGGCGCCGGGGCGCTGCGGCATCCGCAAGATGAAGTATTTCTTCAACCCGGAATAGCGCTGCGCACGCTCTTTGACCTCTGGCAGGCGCTCAAAATCGAAATTCCCGCCCGAGGTCAGGCAGACCACCGTCTTGCCCCGGATTTGCTCCGCCAGTTCCGGCAACACATCTAAGGCAAGCGCACCTGCGGGCTCCAAAACCACACCCTCATGGTTGAGCATCTCCAGCATAGAAATGCAGATCCGATCTTCGGGCGAGAGCAGGATCTGCTCAGGCTTGATCCACCGCAACCGCTCAAAGGGAAGCGCGCCAATCCGCGCCACGGCAGCGCCATCGACAAAGCTGTTCACCTGCTTGAGCGTGACAGGTTCCACCGCCTCAATCGCCGCGGTCAGGCTGGCACCACCCAAGGGCTCCACAAAACGGTAATCGGTTTGCGGAGCGGTCGCGCCAAGGTAGCCCGTGACGCCCGCCGCCAAGCCGCCGCCACCCACCGGCAAAATCACCATATCCGGCGCGCGGCCCAATTGATCAAGGATTTCCACGCCCACCGAGGCTTGCCCCTCGATGACATCGGCATCGTCAAAGGGCGAGAGGAAATGCGCCCCGGCGCTTTCGCAAAACTCTTGGCTCGCCGCCAAGGTCTGGTCGAAATAATCGCCCGTCAGCACAATCTCGACCGCCTCTCCGCCAAAGACGCGGGTCTTGTCGATCTTTTGTTGCGGCGTGGTCACCGGCATGAAGATCGTGCCTTTCACACCAAAATGGCGGCAGGCGAAGGCCATCCCCTGCGCATGGTTCCCCGCCGAGGCCGCCACGAAATGCGTGGCCTCCGGGTCCGCCTCGCGGCGCTTGCGCATCGCCGTGAACGCGCCGCGCAATTTATAAGAGCGCACCGGTGTGAGGTCTTCGCGCTTGAGCCAAATCTCGGCCCCATAGCGCTTCGACAGAAATTCATTGCGCTGCAGCGGCGTCGGCTCAAAGAGCGTGCGCAGTGCACGGGTGGCAGCAAGGGCGGCAAGGGCGAACTGTGTCATAGCGCAGATGTGGCGCGCCCCGTGCGCCCGCGCAAGAGCAAAGCCTTTGTGATGGGCACAATTGCGCGCGGCCAAACCGCGCCGCAGCCCTTGAGAACCGTCACAAAAAACACTATGCCCGCGCAAACCGCAGTTCGGAGGCTTTCCATGTCCGCTCCCAAGAAAGTCGTGCTTGCCTATTCTGGCGGCCTCGACACCTCGATCATCCTGAAATGGTTGCAAACCGAATATGGCTGTGAGGTGATCACCTATACCGCCGACCTTGGTCAGGGCGAAGAACTGGAACCGGCGCGCAAGAAAGCCGAGATGCTGGGCATCAAGCCCGAGAACATCCACATTCTTGACGTGCGCGAAGAATTCGTGCGCGACTTCGTGTTCCCGATGTTCCGCGCCAATGCGCTTTACGAAGGGCTCTATCTGCTCGGCACCTCGATTGCGCGCCCGCTGATCTCCAAGCACCTTGTGGAGATTGCCCGTGAACATGGCGCCGATGCCATCGCCCATGGCGCGACCGGTAAAGGCAACGACCAAGTGCGGTTCGAGCTTTCGGCGGCGGCGCTCGAGCCGACGATCAAGGTGATCGCCCCTTGGCGTTTGTGGGATCTGACCTCGCGCACCAAACTTCTTGAGTTTGCCGAAGCGAACCAAATCCCGATTGCCAAAGACAAACGCGGCGAAGCGCCGTTCTCGGTGGATGCGAACCTGCTGCATACTTCTTCGGAAGGCCGCGTGCTGGAAGATCCGGCCGTCGAATTCCCCGATTACGTGCTGCAACGCACCGTGCCGGTGGAACAGGCCCCCGATACGCCCGAGATGGTCGAGATCACCTTCGAAAAAGGCGATGCCGTGGCGATCAACGGCGAGGCGATGTCGCCCGCCACGATCCTGACCAAGCTCAACGAGTTGGGCGGCAAACATGGCATTGGCGTGCTCGATCTGGTGGAAAACCGCTTTGTCGGCATGAAGTCGCGCGGCGTTTATGAAACCCCCGGCGGCACGATCTTGTTGGAAGCCCACCGTGGCATTGAGCAAATCACCCTTGATGCCGGTGCGGGCCATCTCAAAGACAGTGTCATGCCGCGCTATGCCGAGCTGATCTACAATGGCTTCTGGTTCAGCCCCGAGCGTGAAGCGCTGCAAGCGCTGATCGACAAAACCCAAGAGCATGTCACCGGCACCGTCCGCGTGAAGCTTTACAAAGGCAAAGCCAGCACCGTGGCGCGCTGGTCCGATCACAGCCTCTACAGCGAAAAGCACGTGACCTTTGAAGAAGATGCGGGCGCCTATGACCAAAAAGACGCTGAGGGCTTCATCCGCCTCAACGGTCTGCGTCTGCGCCTGATCGCCACCCGCAACGCGCGGGTCGAGGGCAAATGACGGCCACGGTCGCCATTGTCACCGTTTCCGACCGCGCAAGCCGCGGGGAATACGAAGACAAAGGCGGCCCCGGTTGTGAAGATTGGCTTAGGGGCGTCGTCACGACGCCCCTTTCCATTACGCGCCATATCATTCCCGATGGGCGCGAAAGCGTCGCCACCTGCCTACGCGCACTGGTGGCAGAAGGCGCAGACCTGATTTTGGTCACCGGCGGCACGGGCCCGAGCCCCCGTGATGAAACGCCCGAAGGCGTGGCCGATGTCATGGAAAAGGAACTCGCTGGCTTTGGCGAGGAAATGCGCCGCGCAAGCCTGCTTGAGGTGCCAACGGCGATCTTGTCGCGCCAAACGGCGGGGATTGCGGGCAAAAGCCTCATCATCACCCTGCCCGGCAAACCAGCGGCGATTGCCACCTGTCTGGATGCCGTTTTCGCGGCGGTGCCCTATTGCCTTGATCTGATCGGCGCGAGCTACATCGAGACCGATCCGGCCAAGATCGCGGCGTTTCGGCCAAAGGCAAAATAAAAGGGGCCTCGCGGCCCCTTCGACTTGGTTCAATTCTCCCAAGGGCCCGGGGGCAGCGCCCCCAGCCGTGTCAGCGTTTCACCGCCGCCGCCGCGTAGTTCACGCTCAGATCGGAGGACGACAGCGACCAACTCCAGCCAAGCGGGTTGAAGACCATCCCCTTGCGATCCACCGGATCAAGCCCCGCGCCGCGCATCAGCCCATAAAGCTCATCGGGCGTGACGAATTTCGACCACTCATGCGTGCCTACAGGCAGCCAGCGCATCACCCGCTCGGCCCCGAAAATCGCCATCACATAGCTTTTCGGGTTCCGGTTCAGCGTCGACATCAGCATCAGCCCGCCCGGGTTCATCAGGCTTGCACAGGTGTTGGTGAAACCCTGCGTATCGGCGACGTGTTCAATGATCTCCATCGCCAAGACCACATCGAACCGCTCGCCCGCTGCGGCCAAATCTTCGGCAGCGCAATTGCGGTAGTCGATCTCTAGCCCCGATTGTTCGGCGTGAAGCTTCGCAACAGGGATGTTTTTCGGCGCCGCATCGGCGCCCACAACGGTCGCGCCCAGCCGCGCCATCGGCTCGGCCAACAGCCCACCGCCGCAGCCAATATCCAACAGCCGCAGCCCTTCAAACGGGCGCGAAGCTTTCAGATCGCGCCCGAATTGGGTGGCGATTTGGGTGGTGATATAGTCCAAACGGCAGGGGTTGAGCATGTGCAAGGGCTTGAACTTGCCGTTCGGATCCCACCATTCGGCGGCCATTGCCTCGAATTTCGCCACCTCGGCGGGGTCGATCGTCTTTGTCGCAGCTTCCATGCCACCCTCCGGCTTAATTTTTTGGCCCGCCCCGTGGCAGGCGGGTTTCGTGCGTTATATAGTGCGGCAATGGACAAGAACGCAGGGCAAAAGCGCACGGCAAGCGCCTTTCTTTATCCGCCGGTCGATCCCTTCGACCAGCGGCTGCTGGACGTTGGCTTCGGCCATCAAATCTATGTCGAGCAATCGGGGCATCCGCAAGGGCGCCCGGTTGTGGTCTGCCACGGCGGGCCGGGCGGTGGTTCCAGCCCCGCGATGCGGCGGTATTTCGACCCGGCGCATTACCGGATCATCCTGTTTGATCAGCGCGGTTGCGGGCTTTCCAAGCCCCATGCCTCGGTGAACCATAACACCACATGGGATCTGATCGCGGATATGGAGCGTATCCGCACCGAGCTTGGCATTGACAGCTGGATCGTGTTTGGCGGCAGTTGGGGTGCGACGCTGTCGCTTCTTTACGCGCAAACCTACCCCGACCGGGCCCAGGCTTTGGTTTTGCGCGGCGTGTTCTTGGCGCAGCGATCTGAGCTTGAGTGGTTTTACGGCGGCGGTGCGGGGCAGTTTTTCCCCGACCTTTGGACCCAGTTCATTGCGCCGATCCCGGATGGCGAGCGCCACGACATGATCACCGCCTATAACAAGCGGCTGTTCTCTGGCGACTATCTGCAAGAGGCGCGCTTTGCCCGGCATTGGGCGATGTGGGAAAATGCGCTCGCTTCGGTCGATTACGATGGCTTCCCCGGCGAAGCCCCCCCCGATTACGCCCACGCCTTTGCGCGGATCGAAAACCACTATTTCTCCAACCACGCGTTTTTGGAGGAAGATGGGCAGATTTTGCGTGACCGGCACCGGATTGAACATATTCCCGCCACGATCATTCAGGGCCGGATGGATATGATCTGCCCGCCGATTTCGGCGTGGCGACTGGCGCGCGGGTGGAAGAAGTGCAACCTGCGTCTGGTGCCCGCGGCGGGCCATGCGCTGAGCGAGCCGGGCATCACCGCCGCCCTTGTCGCCACCATGGACAAAATGCGGGGCTAACGCGCGCCCGCACAGAAAGCTTGCAACGCAGGCACGATTCGCCTATACGCACATCAACAGCGGCGCTGCGAGGTCCAAACTCGCAGCCCACCGGAACTATGTCGCGGGCCGCTAAGGCCCGTTTTTTGTTTTTCAGGGATCGGAACATGACCGACCTAATCGCCAAGACCGCCATCGACCGGCGCCTGGCAGAAATTATCGGCCCCACCATCGAGGGGCTTGGCTTCGAACTGGTGCGCGTGCGCCTGCAGGGCGGCAAATATCCGCTTTTGCAGATCATGGCAGACCGTCCCGAGGGTGGGATTGATGTCGATGATTGCGCGGCGATTTCCACGGCGGTTTCGGCCGTTCTCGATGTGGAAGACCCGATCGAAGATAAATACACGCTGGAAGTCTCTTCCCCCGGCATCGACCGGCCGCTGACGCGGCTGAAAGATTTCGATGCATGGGAAGGCTATGAGGCCCGGCTTGAAACCTCTGAGCAGATCGACAGCCGCAAGCGCTTCAAGGGCATCTTGCATGGCACCGAGGGCGAAGAGGTGCTCATTGAGATCGAAGAGCAGGGCGAACAGGTGATCATCGGGTTGCAGTTCGACTGGCTGACCGATGCGAAACTGATCCTGACCGACGAGCTCATTGCCGAGATGCTGCGCCAGAAAAAGGCCGCAGGCGTGATCGACGAAGAAAAGTTCGACGAGATCGAGACCGAAGACGACACGAATACCCCCGACACAGATCCCGACGAGGAGACCTGAGAGATGGCAATCACCTCTGCCAACCAGCTCGAACTTCTGCAAACCGCCGAGGCGGTGGCCCGCGAGAAGATGATCGACCCCGATCTGGTGATCCAGGCGATGGAAGACAGCCTCGCCCGGGCCGCCAAGTCGCGTTATGGCGCGGAGATGGATATCCGCGTGTCGATCGACCGCAAAACCGGTCGCGCCACATTCACCCGCGTGCGCACCGTGGTCGAAGATGATGCGGTGGAAAACTACCAAGCGGAACTCACCGTTGCGCAGGCCAAGCAATACAAGGCCGACCCGCAAGTGGGCGATGAAATCATCGACGAAGTGCCCCCGGTTGATCTGGGCCGAATCGCCGCGCAATCGGCCAAGCAGGTGATCTTGCAAAAGGTCCGCGAAGCCGAGCGTGACCGCCAGTTCGATGAATTCAAAGACCGCAAAGGCACGATCATCAACGGCGTCGTCAAACGCGAAGAATACGGCAATATCATCGTCGATATTGGCCGTGGCGAAGCGATTTTGCGCCGCAACGAGAAAATCGGCCGCGAGAGCTATCGCCCGAACGACCGTATCCGCGCCTATGTGAAAGACGTGCGCCGCGAAACCCGTGGCCCGCAAGTCTTCCTCTCGCGCACCGATCCGCAATTCATGGCGGAACTCTTCAAGATGGAAGTGCCGGAGATTTATGACGGCATCATCGAAATTCGTGCCGTGGCCCGTGACCCGGGTTCGCGCGCGAAAATCGCTGTTATCTCGAATGACAACTCCATCGACCCGGTCGGCGCTTGCGTCGGTATGCGCGGCTCGCGCGTGCAAGCCGTGGTCGGCGAACTGCAAGGCGAAAAGATCGACATCATTCCGTGGAACCCGGAACCGGCGACCTTCCTCGTGAACGCGCTGCAACCGGCTGAAGTTGCCAAGGTTGTGATCGACGAAGAAGCGGGCAAGATCGAAGTCGTGGTGCCTGATGAGCAGCTGTCGCTCGCCATTGGTCGCCGTGGCCAAAACGTGCGTCTGGCGAGCCAGCTCACCGGCCTTGATATCGACATTCTGACCGAGGCCGAAGAATCGAGCCGTCGTCAGGCCGAATTCGCTGAACGCACCAAGCTCTTTGTTGATGCGCTTGATCTTGATGAGTTCTTCGCCCAGCTTCTGGTGGCCGAAGGCTTCACTAACCTCGAAGAAGTCGCCTATGTCGATTTGGACGAACTTCTGGCGATTGAAGGCGTCGATGACAGCACCGCCGAAGAGCTGCAAGCGCGCGCACGTGACTATATCGAAGAGCAAAACCGCAAAGCGATTGAAGCGGCCAAGGAACTCGGTGTTGAACAGTCGCTGTTTGACTTTGAGGGCCTGACGCCCCAAATGATCGAAGCGCTGGCCCGTGATGACGTGAAGACGCTCGAAGACTTCGCGACCTGTGCGGACTGGGAATTGGCGGGCGGATGGACCACGGTCGACGGCTCGCGCGTCAAGGATGACGGTATTCTCGAGAAATTTGGCATGTCGCTGGAAGAAGCGCAGGCCCTGATCATGACGGCGCGTATCCAGCTGGGCTGGGTCGACCCGTCGGAACTCGAGACGACCGAAGAAGACGAAGAAAACACCGAGGAAGAGACCGAGGAATAAGATGAGCCGCGGGGGCCGAGATAAGGAACGCGAAGAGGCGGAACGGCGTTGCATCGTCACGGGCGATGTGGCGCCGAAGGCTGGCCTGTTGCGTTTTGTGCTTGGCCCCGATGGCATGATCTACCCGGATCTGGCCGAAAAGCTTCCCGGCCGGGGGATTTGGGTAACCTCGGAGCGCGCAGTGTTGGAAAAAGCGGCCTCGAAAGGGCTCTTTTCCCGCGCTGCAAGGTCGCAGGTACAACTGCCTGAAGGCTTCATCGACATGGTCGATGCGGGTCTGGCGCATCGGGTGGTTGAGTTGATTTCGTTGTCGCGCAAGGCGGGCGATGCGGTCTGCGGCTTTGAAAAAGTTAAAGACTGGCTGGCGGAAGGGCGTGCGAAGGTGCTGTTTCAGGCATCGGACGGGTCTGATCGCGGCAAAGGCAAACTCTGGACCCCGCCGGGCGGGCGTTGGTTCGGCTGTTTGACCGCCTCGGAATTGGGTTTGGCTTTTGGCCGCGACCGTGCGATACACGGCGCGCTTGCGGCTGGCGGACTCACCCCGCGTGTGATTAGAGAAGCGGCAAGGCTTGCGGGATTGCGCAAGCAGGACGGCGGCCAGACCGCCATGAAGGATACGAAGACGGCATGAGCGATACGGACGGCAAGAAACCCCTCGGTCTCGGCGGCGCGCGCCCCGGTTCGGTGAAGCAGAGCTTCAGCCACGGGCGCACGAAAAACGTCGTGGTCGAGACCAAGCGCAAGAAGGTGATGGTTCCCAAGCCTGGTGCGGGGGCCTCCTCGAAACCAGCGGGTTCGCCTGCGCTGGGCGATCCGTCGCGCCGCCCCGCAGGCATCTCCGATGCCGAGATGGAGCGCCGTCTGAAAGCGCTTCAGGCCGCGAAGGCCCGCGAAGTACAGGAAGCCGCGCAACGCGCCGCCGAGGAAAAGGCGCGCGAAGAAGAGCGTGAGCGTCGCCGTGCTGAGGCGGAAGCCAAGGAACGCGAAGAGCGTGAGCGCGAAGAGGCGCTGCGCCTGAAGCAAGAAGAAGAAGAGCGTAAGGCTCGCGAAGCCGAGCTGCGTGCGCAACGCAAAGAAGAAGTGCGTGCGAAACCCGCGGCAAAACCCGCGGCCCCGGCCGACCCGGCTGCCGCCGAGGCGGCTGCTGCGCGCGCTGCGACCAAAGGCGTTTCGACCACCGGCCCGCGCAAAACGGACCGCGACCGCGACGACCGCGCCAACACCCAAAACGACCGCAACTCGAAAGGCAAAGGCGACGAAGGCCGCCGTTCGGGCAAGCTGTCGCTGCGTGAGATTGAGGGCGAAGGTGGGCGTCAACGCTCGCTCGCCGCAATGAAGCGCAAGCAAGAAAAAGCGCGTCAAAAAGCGATGGGCTTTGGCCAAAAAGCCGAGAAAATGGTCCGCGAAGTGCAGCTTCCTGAAACCATCGTGGTTTCGGAACTTGCCAACCGGATGGCCGAACGTGGTGCAGATGTCGTCAAAGCCCTGATGAAAATGGGCATGATGGTCACCGCGAACCAAACCATCGATGCGGATACCGCCGAACTGATCATTGATGAATTCGGCCACCGCGCGGTGCGCGTGTCGGATGCCGACGTTGAACAAGTGATCGACACGGTCAAAGACAAAGACGAGGATCTCGTCTCGCGTCCGCCGATCATCACGATCATGGGCCACGTCGACCACGGCAAAACCTCGCTTCTGGATGCGATCCGTCACGCCAACGTGGTGTCTGGCGAAGCGGGCGGCATCACCCAACACATCGGCGCCTATCAGGTGACGACCGAATCGGGTGCTGTGCTGAGCTTCCTCGATACGCCCGGCCACGCCGCGTTCACTTCGATGCGGGCGCGTGGCGCGCAAGTGACCGACATCGTCGTGCTGGTTGTCGCTGCCGATGACGCCGTGATGCCGCAGACGATCGAAGCGATCAACCACGCCAAGGCCGCGCAAGTGCCGATGATCGTGGCGATCAACAAGATCGACAAACCCGCCGCCAATCCGCAAAAGGTCCGCACGGATCTGCTGCAACACGAAGTCGTCGTCGAAGAGATGGGCGGCGATGTGCAGACGGTGGAAGTGTCGGCCAAGACCGGCAAAGGCCTTGATACGCTGCTTGAAGCCATCGCGCTGCAAGCCGAGATCCTTGAGCTGCGCGCCAACCCGAACCGGGCGGCGCAAGGCGCGGTGATCGAAGCCAAGCTGGACGTGGGTCGCGGCCCGGTGGCCACGGTTCTCGTGCAACACGGCACGCTGCGCAAAGGCGATATCTTCGTCGTCGGCGAGCAGTGGGGTAAGGTCCGCGCGCTGATCAACGACCGTGGCGAGCGTGTTGACGAAGCTGGTCCCTCGGTTCCGGTCGAGGTGCTCGGTCTGAATGGCACGCCCGAAGCGGGCGACGTGCTCAACGTGGTGGAAACCGAAGCCCAAGCGCGCGAGATTGCCGATTACCGGAATCAAGCCGCCAAAGACAAACGCGCCGCTGCGGGCGCCGCTACCACGCTGGAACAGCTGATGGCGAAAGCCAAAGCCGATGAAAACGTGGCCGAACTGTCGGTTGTGGTGAAAGCGGACGTGCAGGGCTCTGCCGAGGCGATCGTGCAAGCGCTTGAGAAGATCGGCAACGACGAAGTGCGGGTGCGGGTCATCCACTCGGGCGTCGGCGCGATCACCGAAAGCGATATTGGTCTGGCCGAAGCGTCTTCGGCGCCGGTGATCGGCTTCAACGTCCGGGCCAATGCCCCGGCACGGTCTGCCGCGAACCAAAAAGGCGTCGAGATCCGCTACTACTCGATCATCTATGATCTGGTGGATGACATCAAAGCCGCTGCCTCGGGCCTTCTCAAAGCCGAAGTGCGCGAAACCTTCATCGGCTACGCGTCGATCAAAGAGGTCTTCAAAGTCTCTGGCGTTGGCAAGGTTGCGGGCTGCTTGGTCACCGAAGGCGTGGCGCGCCGCTCCGCAGGCGTGCGCCTGCTGCGCGACAACGTGGTGATCCACGAAGGTACGCTGAAAACGCTCAAGCGCTTCAAAGACGAAGTCAAAGAAGTGCAATCGGGCCAAGAGTGCGGCATGGCCTTCGAAAACTACGAAGACATTCGCCCGAATGACGTGATCGAAATCTTCGAGCGCGAAGAAGTCGAGCGTAAGCTCTAAGGCTTTCGGGCCCGGTTTTCGGATCGGGCCTGCAACCAAGATCGTTGCACAAAACGAAACAGGGGGGCCATGGCCCCCCTTTATTTGTTACGTGAGTGTGTGGTCGTGGCAGCGATCAGGCAGCAGATTTCCGCAAAACCGGTTTCCCGGCGAAGAGACGATCACCGACACGCACCACGATTTTGCCGTTTTCAAGCTGATTTTCGAAAGTTCCCTGCACGGAAACACAGCTGCCGACAACGATGGTGCGAAGCATGAGACATCCTCCCAAGAGTGTTTTCACTCGTGACACTAGTCACATTTCCTTAACAGAGTGCAAATGCAAAAGTAGCGCACCCCGCAATTTCGTATAGTTTTATTGCGCATCGTGACGTTTTAGCGCACGAAAATTTTCTGCAATGCAGCGATTGTTGCCAAAATTGCTGCAATTGCAGCCCAAATCGTGGCTTTTTGGGCTTTACAGCCAGTCTTGCAGCACGGGAATCAACGGCTCATCGGCTGCGGGCATCGGATAGTCGCGCAATTGCCCGGGCAGCACCCAAGCCAGCTTTTGCCCCTCGCGCGGTTGCACGCGGCCCTCCCAACGGCGGCAGGCAAAGACCGGCATCAGAAGGTGGAAGGTTTCGTAGCTGTGGCTGGCAAAGGTCAGCGGCGCCAGACAGCTGTGCCAAGTGTCGATGCCAAGCTCTTCGTGCAGTTCGCGGATCAGCGCCGCCTCGGGCGTTTCGCCGGGTTCGACCTTGCCGCCCGGAAACTCCCACAGCCCCGCCATGGATTTTCCCTCGGGCCGCTGCGCGAGCAGCACACGCCCATCCACGTCAATCAGCGCCACCGCGCTGACCAACACCACCTTCCCCGGCGCGACGGGCGCCGGGGTGCCGGGACCGCAGCCCCCACTCACGAGCGGTAATCCGCGTTGATGTCGATGTAGCGATGCGTCAGGTCACAGGTGAAGACCGATTTCGTCGCCTTACCCAAGCCAAGGTCGATGCCGATCACCAGCTCCTGCCCCTTCATATAAGCGCTGGCGGCCTCTTCGCTGTAGTCGGGCACGCGCCAGCCGTTTTCGGCCAGCACCATATCGCCAAAGGAAATGCGCAAAAGATCCCGTTCCGCCTTGGCGCCGGACTTGCCCACCGCCGCAACAACGCGGCCCCAGTTCGCATCCTCGCCCGCAATCGCGGTTTTCACGAGCGGCGAATTCGCCACCGCCATCGCCACTTTATGCGCATCAGCCGCAGTTTCAGCCCCGCTCACGCGGACCTCCACAAACTTCGTCGCGCCTTCGCCATCGCGCACCACCTGATGCGCCAGATCCATCATCACGCCGCGCAGCGCCGCTTCAAAATCTTTCGCAGTCTTGGAGCGCAGATCGGTTATTTCCGCTGCCGGGCTTTTGCCCGTGGCGGCCACGATCAGCGCATCCGAGGTCGAGGTATCGCTATCCACCGTGATCGCGTTGAACGTGTCATCCACCTGCCGCGAAAGCACCTTTTGCAAAAGCTTCGCCGGGATTTTTGCATCGGTGAAGATATAGACCAGCATCGTCGCCATATTCGGCGCGATCATGCCCGAGCCTTTGGCAATGCCAGCAATGCGGATCGGACCTTCCTCCGTTTCCACCTCGGCGCTCGCACCTTTGGGGAAAGTGTCCGTCGTCATAATCGCACGGGCGGCAGCCTCAATCCCTTTGGATTCCAGCGCCCCAACAAGCCCCGGCACGGCGGCCACGATCTTGTCATGCGGCAGCGGCTCGCCGATCACCCCGGTGGAAGAGGAAAAGACCCGACCAATCGGCAGGCCAAGCGCCTCAGCCACCGCGCCCGTGACCGCATCGACCGAGGCTTGGCCCGCCGCGCCCGTAAAGGCATTGGCATTCCCGGAATTCACGATGATCGCCGCGCCTGCGGTTTCATCGACCTTGCCGGAGAGCTTCGCTTGGCAATCGAACACACAGGCCGCGCGCGTCGAAGAGGTGGTGAACACCCCCGCCACCGTCGCGCCGGGGGCCACGCGCGCCAGCATCACATCGGTTCGGCCAGCATAGCGCACACCAGCGGCCGCTGCGGCAAAATCGACCCCTTCGATCATCGGCAGTTTGGGGAAGCTTTCGGGCGCGAGCGGCGAAACGGGGGCTTTTACTTTTGCCACCACCTCGGCCACTTCCTCTCGGATTTCGGCCACCGCATCTTCGGTCACATCTTCAAGCTTCGCTTTCAGCCCTTTGACTTTGGCCTTCAGCTTCTCGATCCGTGCCTCAAGCTCTTTCTTCTTACCCATGGCCCTGCTCCGCCCGTTCGTGTCCAATTACTCTTCACCCGTCAGCTTCGGATCTTTCAGCACCGCAGGGTCAATCCCTTCGATGTGCTTTTCGACCGTGGCTTTGGCGATCGTGTCATTCACCCGATCCTCAACAGCCTTTTGACGCAGATCGCCCGCCAAATCCTCGCTCGCTTCTTCCAGCGTCGGCGCGGTGCCAAGGCGGCTTTCGAGCAGCTTCACCACATGCCAGCCATATTCGGTCTGCACCGGGCCTTTGACATCGCCATCTTTCATGCTGGCAACAGCTTCAGCAAAGGGCTGCACCATTTGCTCCAGCCCGAACCAGCCCAGATCGCCCCCATTGGCTGCAGCTCCATCTTGGGACTTTTCTTTCGCCACTTCGGCAAAATCGGCCCCGCCCTGGATATCTGCCAAGATCGCCTCGGCCTCTTCTTTGGTCGGCACGATGATATGCGCGGCATGGAATTCGCGGGTCGGCTCTGCTGCGGCATATTTGGCGTCATAGGCCTCTTGCAGGGTCTCGGGCGTCACGGCGCGGCGCGCAGTATAATCCAGCAGCATCCCGGCCAAATAAGCGCGGCGATCCACCTCCAAAGTGATCTCATCGCGATGGGTCATCATGCCTTCGCCAATCTCGGCGAGCGCGGTTTGCTGGATCAGTTGATCCAAAACGCCATCAAACAAAAGCTCATCGGGGAGCTGTTTATATTCGGCGGGCAGCGCATTGCGCACGGCCACCATCATGCCAAGCGTAATATCGGTGCCATTGACCGTCGCCACGACCGTATCGGGGCCCAGATCCTTGGCCTCCGTTTCGGCGAAACCTGCCCCCGCAAGGCAAGCCAGCACGGCTCCAACGCCCAGAATTTTGGTGATTTTCGGCATGAAAGCCTCTCCCGCAGGGCCGCGGCACCCCGCGGCGTTGACACTCGGACAGCCGCCCCTTACATCGCCTAGGGTCCTGTGAAGGCAGATCCGCTCCTTATCCGCAAGAGTTCTACGGGCGGGAAAGGAGTGCGGCAAGGCCGCATTTCACACGATTTGGTCAGTCGAACCCGCGGAGAGAAAATGCTGGGCCTCGGATATATTGGAAGAAAGCTTTTCGGCACGCCGAATGACCGCAAGGTGAAGCGGACCCGCCCCCTCGTGGCACAAATCAATGCGTTGGAGCCAGAGTTCGAAAAACTCAGCGATGAAGGGATCATCGCGAAAACGCGCGAGCTGCAAAAGCGTGCGCAATCGGGCGAAGATCTTGATGCGCTGTTGCCCGAAGCCTTTGCCAACTGCCGCGAAGCTGCGCGCCGCGCGCTTGGTCTTCGCGCCTTTGATGTGCAGCTTGTGGGCGGTATCTTCCTGCACCAAGGCAATATTTCAGAAATGAAGACGGGTGAGGGCAAAACCCTTGTCGCCACTTTCCCTGCCTATCTCAATGCGCTGGCGGGCAAGGGCGTGCATGTCGTCACCGTCAACGACTATCTGGCCAAACGCGACGCGGAATGGATGGGCAAAGTCTATGCCCAGCTTGGCCTGACCACGGGCGTTGTTTACCCGTTCCAAGGCGATGCCGAAAAGCGCGCCGCCTATGCCGCCGATATCACCTATGCGACCAACAATGAGTTGGGCTTTGATTATCTGCGCGACAACATGAAAGCTTCGGTCGCGGAAATGTATCAGCGCGACCATTTCTATGCGATCGTCGACGAGGTGGACAGCATCTTGATCGACGAGGCGCGCACGCCGCTGATCATTTCGGGCCCGTCGCAAGACCGCTCCGAACTTTATATGACGCTCGATGCCTATATCCCGCTTTTGGAGCCCGAGCATTACACGCTGGACGAAAAATTCCGCCGCGTGACCTATACCGAGGAAGGCAACGAATTCCTTGAGGTCAAGCTTCAGGAAAGTGGGCTGCTGCCCGAGGGGCAATCGCTTTATGACCCCGAAAGCACCACCATCGTGCACCATGTCACACAGGCGCTCGCGGCCCATAAGCTGTTCCACAAAGATCAAAACTACGTCGTCGCCAATGACGAGGTGATCTTGATCGACGAATTCACCGGCCGGATGATGAAAGGCCGCCGTCTGTCGGACGGTCTGCATCAGGCGATTGAGGCGAAGGAACGTGTGACGATCCAGCCCGAAAACGTCACGCTGGCTTCGGTGACCTTCCAAAACTACTTCCGTCTTTACAACAAGCTGGGCGGCATGACCGGCACCGCCGTGACCGAGGCGGAAGAGTTTGGCGATATCTACGGGCTTGGCGTGGTCGAAGTGCCGACCAACCGCCCCGTCGCGCGTGTGGACGAACATGACCGCGTCTATCGCACCGCCAAAGAAAAATACGCCGCGGTGATCGAAGCGATCAAATTCGCGCAAACCAAAGGCCAGCCGACGCTTGTGGGCACCACCTCGATTGAAAAATCCGAGATGCTGTCGGAGATGCTGAAAGCCGAGGGCATCGCGCATAACGTGCTCAACGCGCGCCAGCACGAGAAAGAGGCGATGATCGTAGCCGAGGCCGGGCGTCTTGGTGCGGTGACGATCGCCACCAACATGGCCGGTCGCGGCACCGACATTCAGCTTGGCGGCAACGTCGAGATGCAGGTTCTGGCAGAACTCGCCGCGAACCCCGAAGCCAACCCCGACGAGGTCCGCGCCCGGCTTGAAGCCGAACATGCGACCGAGAAAGAAAAGGTGATCGAGGCCGGCGGTCTGTTCGTTCTGGCCACCGAGCGTCACGAAAGTCGCCGCATCGACAACCAGTTGCGCGGTCGTTCGGGCCGTCAAGGCGACCCGGGGCGTTCGCTCTTCTTCCTCAGCCTCGAAGATGACCTGATGCGCATCTTCGGCTCGGACCGTCTTGAAGGGGTTCTGTCGAAGCTCGGCATGAAAGAAGGCGAAGCGATCATCCACCCTTGGGTGAACAAATCGCTGGAGCGTGCGCAAGCCAAGGTCGAAGGCCGCAACTTCGACATGCGCAAACAGCTTCTGAAGTTCGACGATGTGATGAATGATCAGCGTAAGGCGATCTTCAGCCAGCGCCGCGAGATCATGGAAACCGATGAGATCGGTGAAATCGCGCGCGACATGCGCCTGCAAGTGATCGACGATGTGATCGACGATTTCGCTCCGCCGAAATCTTATGCCGACCAATGGGATGTTGAAGGGATGCGCGACGCCTTCCTTGAACAACTGAACATGGAACTTCCGATTGCCAAATGGGCCGAGGAAGAAGGCGTGGATCAGGAAGTGCTCGCCGAACGCGTGACCGAAGCGGTTGACGCTTATATGGAAGAAAAGGCGCAGGCTTTCGGTGGCGACACGATGCGGCTGATCGAAAAGCAGGTTTTGCTGCAAACGATCGATGCGAAATGGCGCGAACACCTTGTGACGCTGGAACACCTCCGCTCGGTGGTAGGCTTCAGGGGCTATGCGCAGCGCGATCCGCTGTCGGAATATAAGACCGAGGCGTTCCAACTCTTTGAAACCATGCTGGACAGCCTGCGGTTTGAGGTCACCAAACGTCTTGGGCAAATCCGCCCGATGACCGAGGAAGAACAGGCTGCAGCGCTCGCACAACAAGGCGTAACTGCAGCTGAGGCCCCGGCCGATGCAGCCCCTTCGGAAGAAGCCGCCGCAGCAGCAGAGGCCGCGCCGGTTGCCACCGCAGCCGCGGGGTTCGACGAAACAAACCCCGCAACTTGGGGCGACCCGGCGCGCAATGACCCCTGCCCCTGCGGCTCGGGCGAAAAGTTCAAGCATTGCCACGGCCGTTTGGCCTAAGCTGAAGGCTGTTCAAGAAGACGGTCAAGTTCGTCCCAAATCGGGGTAAGTTTGTCCCAAGGTCTGTATATAGGGGCGCCGAAAGGTGCCCCTACTTCATTTAGGTGTCTGCTTTCGAAAAATTTATTTCATGCGGCATGGTGCAAGGCGTGCTCCAATCAGATGCAGGTAGAGCGAAACACTGGTACGCGAGGCGGACCAGCCGTCGACCGATCTCTGATGGCGCGCCAGAAAGTGCCATCCACTCAAGCCGGCCGATCATACGCGCTACGCACATCTCTAGGACGGGAAGCATCGGCCTCGGAGCTTCCATCCCGCCCGGCAAATACCAAGTAATCGACACTCAGGGCGGCAAAGCCGCGGCTCGATGACGCCGCAGCGATATGTATGCTCAGCCCATTGCCGTCGGGTCGTACGATGCGCGGCATTTCGCAAAAGAAAAACCTCCGATTTTCTATGTTTGCAAAGAGCTTTTCTTGTCAGGACACCGGCCGGGTTACCGAATGCTTTAAGGCATTTACGCGCACCCAATGCTCGCTCTGCCGGTCGCCCCCCAAAAAAATGCCAGACCTCCTCGAGACCTTCAAAACTTCCGCTCTGCCGCGATCTTGCGAAACACGAATTCCGGCAGGATGGTCTCCCATTCTTCGCGCTTAATATAGGTCCTATATTGCTCTTCGTTGTCCGACTTGCGCCAGCGCACCACCGCGCCGACCTTGCCAGAAACCAGCGAGGTGCCCGCGGGCGGGGCCCAATTTCCAGCCATGCGGCCAAGCACGCGTTCCTTCGCGTCCAAAATCAACCATTTCCCCTCGCGGTGGGTCAGTTTCAGCGGATCATCCACCTCGGCTCCCGCAATCGCGGCCAAGGTCGGACTCGTCCCGGGCAGCCGCCCAGCATAGGAAAGATCGACCGAGCCCATATCGGGAAGCTGATACTGGTCGGGCTCGGGCAGATCGCGGCGCGCTGGCACCTCGATCTTGCGCAGCATCTCGCACGCGCTGTCGGCCTCGACGAATGCATGCGCGCCCTGCGTCACCACCGCCAGACTGCGCCGCGCGCGGGTCATGGCGACGTAGAAAAGCCTGCGCGGGGCCTCGCCGTCCTCGCCCTTGGACAGGTGCTGCCAGCCGCCGTTCAGGATCACCACATGGTCAAACTCAAGCCCCTTCGCGCGATGCGCGGTCAAGAGCAAAAGCCCCCGTTGCGCGCTGCGAATATCTTGCGCCCATTCGGCCAGCCATTCGATGGCATCAGGCACCGGGATCATCTTGTTACCCAACTCCCGCGCCAGATCGGCGATGCCCTCGGCGATCAAATCGACCCAGCGGCCGGGGCGCTCCTTGTTCAAGACATCGAGCATGTCCTGGATGCTCAGCATCATCGCCGGGCGTTGCCGCAACCCTGCCACAAGGCGCTGCATCTCGCGCAGCCGCCAGATGCTGGGCAGTTTCTCGTTCGCCATCTCGACGGGCAGGCCCAGCTTCTCGGCATAGGCGCGCACCGGGCCAAGCCGGCGCCAATCGCGCGAGATGATCGCGCAGCGCGCCCAACTGAAACCCGGATCAAGCCGCGCGATCCGCACCAGCTCGTCCACCGCCGCCACGGCCTGCGCCGTGTCGTCGCCCGCCACATCGAGAAACTGCACCCGTCCCTGAGCGACCGGGTCGTACCCCGCCATCACGCCGCCGCCCGGATCAAGGCTGCGCATCTTGTCCACTGTGATCGGATGGCCCGCCTTCATCCGGCCGCGCGCGGTAGCAATGACCTGATTGGCGGCATCGACGATATGCCGGGTCGAGCGGTAATTCTCGGTCAGGAATTTGGGCTTGGCGCGGTAGTCCTCCTCGAATTGTCGGATGAAGGAAATCGAGGCCCCGGTGAAGGCGTAGATGTTCTGGTCGTCGTCGCCCACCGCGAACAGGCTCAGACGCTGATCGGGGTCGTCAAGCGAGCGCCCGGCCACGGCGGCAATCAGCGCATATTCGCCGGGGCCTATGTCCTGATATTCATCGACCAAAATCCAGCGATAACCTTGAATGAGCGCCTCGCGCTGCGCCTCGGCCTCGGACCGGCTCAGCCCCTCGCCGTTGATCTGGCGCACGGCCTCGTAAAGCACCGCGTCGAAATCGCGGGTCTCGGCGGCCGTGCCGGCAAAACTCGCCCCCACCAGCCGCATCGCCAGCGCGTGACAGGTTGAAACGGTGACGCGGGCGGCATCCTCGCCCACCAGATGGCGCAGACGGGCGCGGATTTCGGCGGCGGCATGGCGGTTATAACTCAGCACCAGAATGCCACGCGGATCTTCGCGCCGCACCCGCAGAAGATAGGCGATGCGATGCACCAGCACCCGCGTTTTGCCCGAGCCGGGACCGGCCAGCACCAGCACGTTGGTCGCTTCGCGGTCGTCGGCGACGATCTCTTGCTGCACCGGATTGCCAAGGTCTTCCACAATCTGCTTCCACGCCTTGCCGGTGGTCTGGCGCTTCAACTCGACACTCCGCCCGGGCATCCAGCGTTGCAAGAACCGGTCCTGCTCGAGGGCGAAATACTCCTCCGACAGCCGCACCGCCTCGTCGATCTGCGCCAGCCCCTTTTCGGCATAAGCCGCCATCACATGGGTTTGCAGCGTCTGTTCGCGGTAATGTTCTTCAAGCGGTAGGAAGTCCTTCTTTGTGAAGCCCGCCCGCCCGGGGTTGAGATAGATTGTCATCGCCGAGCGGAAAACGGTCAGCCCCTTGCCCAGCGTCAGCACCTGCTGCTCGTGCAGCCACAAAAGGGCGCGCTCCATCAGCTTTGTCATTTCCTTGACGCCAGAGTCTTTCAACAAGGCATCCCCGTTCAGCGCCGCAAGCATCAACCCGATCGTCGTATCGACCTGAATATCCTTGCCGCGCGTGCCGGGGGGCACCTTGGAAATAAAAAACTCAAGCAGCTTTTCTGCCGCCATCCAGCGCAGCGCAGCGGTCTGTTCCACCACGCGCCACGAGCGTTGCAACGTCACCTCCAGCGTCTTGGCGGAAAGCTTGCGCAGCCGGATATTGCCCATGCCGCCGTCGCTGTCGCGCCCGTCCCGCGCGATGCTGCGCAAGAGCCGGTCGATGGCGTGCGGGCTGGCATCTTCATGGCCATCGCCGCGCAGGATCTGGCTTGCCGCCGCCAGATCAAGGGGGGCACCATCGCCCACCTCGGCTTCGGGCGCCATCTCTCGCATCCGCGCGATCAGCGCCTTTTCCAGCCGCATCGCGCGAGCCAGACGGGGAACAGAGGCGTTTTCAAACCCCACATGCACCGAAACGGTGATCGCAATGTCATTGCGCGCGATGCCAAGGGTTTCCAGATCAGCCATCGCCTTGGCCAGCGCGCGGTGCGTCAACCCACTGACCCCGGTCAATTCGTCGGTGGTTATGCCCTGATCGGGGGGCGTGTTCATCACATGGCGCACGATCGACAAAAGCTGGCGGCGCCGGGCCTCGGTAATCTCGGCGCCCTTCAGCCGCGCTTCGGCCTCACTCAGCGTGCGCACCAGAAGCGAGGAGGGATAGACCTGCACCCGGTTTTCCTCGCGCGCCAGAAGGGCGGCTTCTTCCAGCCAGGAGACGGCGGTTTTCACCCTTGTGTCGTCGGTGGCGCTGTCGCGGGTGAAATCGTGGTCCTTTTCTTCGCGCACGATCTCGCCCGCCGTCGCCACCACCGTGCCGCTGTTGCGGGAATGCTCGTCGATCCGGCGCAGGGCCTTGAGGATCGCGCCGATCTCGTGTTGCGCAAGGCGCGAACGGGCGGTGAGGGTGAACTGCCGCTCGACATCGTCGGAATGATAAAGCAGCACGCAATTCGCGGGCGCCCGGTCACGCCCGGCCCGCCCCGCCTCTTGCAGGTAGTTTTCAAGCGAGCCGGGAATATCGGCATGAACCACCAACCGGATATCGGGCTTATCGATCCCCATCCCGAAAGCATTGGTGGCGGCGATCACCCGCAGATCGCCGATGCGAAAGCGTTCCTGTACCGTCTGTTTGTCGTCGGGCGTCAGGCCGGCGTGGAAATGCTCGGCCGCAAGCCCCTGCAGTTTCAGGAACGCCGCCACCCGCTCGGTCTCGGCGCGCGTCGCGCAATAGACCACGGCGCCGGAGGTCTCGCCCTTGGGCAGATGCTCGGTGATCACGCTCAGAATGTCGCCCAGCTTCGCGCCCTTGCTGGTCGGGCATACGGCGAAAGTCAGGTTAGTGCGCGTCGCCCCGCCGTCGAACAGCGCCAGATCGACGCCCAGACGGTCGCGGAAATGCGCGGTAATGTCACGCACCACCTCGGGCTTTGCCGTCGCGGTCAGGCACAGCACCGGCGCGGGCGGGGCGTCGCCGGTGAACTCGCGGATGAAGCGGCCGATGTAGCGATAATCGGGGCGGAAATCATGGCCCCATTTCGACACGCAATGCGCCTCGTCCAGCACCCATAGCCCGACCTCGCGTTGCCTCAGCACCGAGCGGACCGAGACCGAGCGCAATTGTTCGGGCGAAATCAGCAAGATCGCCGCCTGGCCCAGCCGCACTCGGTCAAGCGCATCCTGCCGTTCGGGCATCGAGAGCATGCCGTTGACGGTGACCGCGGCGGAAATTCCCGCCCGCTCCATCCCCTGCACCTGATCGGCCATCAGCGCCACAAGGGGCGAGATCACCACGGTGAGCGCCCCGGTCTTGTCGTAAAGGCTGAGCGCGGGCACCTGATAGCAGACCGATTTGCCGGTGCCGGTGGGCAGGATGCCCAGCACATGCGCATGGCCCATGGTTTCGGCCACGATGGCCTCTTGCAAGGGCCGCCCCGCGCTGTAGGCGGGCTCGGGGCGAAAGCCCGGAAAGCCGAACCATTTCTTCAGCGCTCCCACCGGGTTGTTGCGCTCGGCGCACCAGAGGCAAGTGGGATCGCCGCAGGCCGTGTCGCGCAACTCGCGCACGATAAGCGCCGCTTGCGGAAAGGCGGCACGCACCCAGGGCGGCATGACGGAATCTCCGCCAGCAACGGAAATCCACGCCAGCGCATAGGCCATCGGCCAGCCCGTTTGCGGGTCCGAAAGCGTGTCGAGCAGCGGCCCGATCCGCGCGCCGCAGGCCTTGGCCTCAAGAAGCGAACGGATCGCCGTCAGCGCGACCGCCCGGTCGGGGATGGGGGCCTTGCGAACCTCGGTAAAAACGGCGTCAAACCCTTCGGAGCGATCGGTCCGCGTGGTCAGATAATGATAGGCGATCAGGGTTTCGGGCGCGGCTGCATCGAGGTCTTTCAGCGCAGTGATCTGGTTTGCCAGCACCTCGAACACCAGCCGCGCATCGCGTTCCGGGTCGTTCACATGCCCCGCCTGCAAGCGCCCGTCGTGATAGTGCTTCACCAGATGATGATATGGGTTGCGCGGAAAGGCCAAGGGGTTGAGCCAAAGCGTGTCGATCGGCGCGGCCATCTTTTCAATCAACCGGGGCCGCGCCGCCAGAAGATGCTCGATATCGTGGCGCAGGATATTGTGGCCGAGGATGTGCTGCGTTTTCCCGAGCGCCTTTTCCAGCGCATCAAGTCCGCGGCCGATCTCTCCTTTCGGCGCAACGACGGCGGGCCCGTCGCCAAACCGCACCGCCGCCATGTCGAAAATCCGGGCCGTTTTCGGATCGACCTCGAGATCCACCGAAAGACACCGCTCCAGAAGAGGTGTCTTGTCCTCCCCCCGCCGCCGTATAAAATTCAGTAATGCCATCAAGCCCGTGCAGCAGAAAAGTGTTGCGCGAGACTAAAGCGCCGAAACTGGCCCCGCAATACGCGCCGACAGGGTTTTGCCGCTGCCCGGTGCCGCAGGGCGAAGCTTGGGTCTCGACGGATGGCGCCAAACCTAGAACAACTTGGGGGATTTCATCATCCGCGCGGCCCGATGCCCCCGTCCTTGGCGGGTGGCTCGGGAACAGCTTGGGCGCAGGTCTTGCGGAGTTTCGGATGTCCAAAGCCGATTATTACGAAACCCATGCGGCGGAATTTGTCGCGGCGACGGTGGCGGCGGACATGTCGGCACTGCGCCACCGCTTCCTTTCGGCCCTTCCGCCTTCCCAAACCGGCTCTGTCCGCATTCTCGACGCTGGGTCAGGCTCCGGGCGCGATGCCCGCGCCTTCCGCGAAGCCGGTTTTGCCGTCTCGGCCTTTGATGCCTCTGCCGCGATGGTCACCGCGACGCGGGCATATGCGGGGGTGCCGACCCGGCGGATGCGGTTCGAGGATTTCGACTGGGAGCATCGTTTCGAGGGCATCTGGGCCTGCGCATCGCTTCTGCATGTGGCGCGGCAAGACCTCCTGCCGGCAATCGCCCGTTTGGCTCGGCACCTCGTGCCCGGGGGCGTGCTCTATCTCTCGTTCAAGAGCGGCACGCAAACGCGGATCAAGGACGGGCGGCGCTTCACCGACATCACAAGCGACGATCTTGGGCCACCCGATATCTGGGAAACGCGCGATTGCCGCCCGGACAGCGGGGCAGAGATTTGGGTGAATGCCTTGGTGAAATGCTGATGAGCCAGGGCTGCCCCAAGGAAGATAACGACCCGGGTGCCGAAGGGTGCCCCATCTGCGACGCCCCGATGCGTCGTGTCGTCGCCTGCGATGCACAAAGCATGGTCATCCAGAATGGTGCCGGGCTTCTGCTCGCACCGCACGGGCATGTCGCGCGCTGGCGGACCCTTTGCCCGGTCTTCCGCACGACCGCGCCCTGATTTCGGGCAGCGACGACGCCCTGCATGCCCACCTTCGGCCACTGATCGATCAATCGACGGCGGTGGACCTGTCGGTCTCCTTCCTGATGACCTCCGGGGTGCGTCTGGTGTTGCCGCATCTGCAGGACCTGCTTTCGCGCGACGGACGGTTGCGGGTTCTGACCGGGGATTATCTCGATGTGACCGAACCCGCGGCGCTTCGGCTGATGACCGATCTCACCGGCGCGCGGCATCTGTTCGTGTTTCGGGCCTCGCGGATGCCATTTCATCCGAAAGCCTAGCTTTTCACCTTCAAGGACGGATCCGGCGCGCTGATCGTGGGCTCGTCGAACCTGTCAAAATCCGCCCTGACCGACGGGGTCGAGTGGAACCTGCGCCAGTTCGATCGCCACGACACCGCGCCCCTCGCCGCCTGTGCCGGTTTCGAGGCGCTTCTGGCCCGCCCCGAAGTGACGGATCTCACGCCCGATTGGATCGACACCTACGAGGCGCGCCGAATCGTCCCCCGTCCAGACCAAAGCGGCGCTCCAGAGGAACCGACGGAGCCGCCGCCCGAGCCGCACGAGGTTCAACGCGAAGCCCTCGCCGCGCTGCGGGCCACGCGGGACAAGGGCTACGGTGCCGGGCTGGTGGTTCTGGCCACCGGACTTGGCAAGACTTACCTTGCCGCCTTCGACAGCCTTGACGCCCGACGGGTGCTGTTTGTGGCCCATCGCGAAGAAATCCTGACGCAGGCGATGGCGGCGTTTCGGGCCGTGCGGCCTCAGGCGTGAATGGGGCGCTACATCGGTGACGACCGCGAGCCCGAGGCCGAGATCCTGTTTGCCTCGGTGCAGACGCTTGCCCGCAGCGCGCATCTGTCGCGGTTCGATCCCCAGGCTTTTGACGACATCGTCATCGATGAATTTCACCACGCCGCAGCGACGGCGGCGATCTCTTGGGGCTGTGCGAGGAAAACCTCGTTTATGAATGCGATCTCTGGTCCGGGATCGACCGCAAACTTTTGGCGCCGTTTCACTATTTCGGGGTGCCAGATCCAGTCGAATATGCGCAAATCCCCTGGCGCAGCGGCCGCTTCGACGATACGGCGCTCGCCACCCGCGCCCGGGCGGAAAACGCACTCGACCAACTGGCTCGACGCGGCGACAGCAAGACGATCGGCTTTTGCGTCTCGCGGCGGCACGCTGATTTCATGGCGTGCTTCGCCACCGAGCGGGGGCTACGCGCCGTAGCGGTGCATTCGGGCGAAAGCTCGGCACCTCGCACCAGCGCGCTTGACGCATTGGCAGACGGCAAGCTCGACATTGTTTTCGCCGTCGACATGTTCAACGAAGGGGTGGACGTGCGCCTTTCGCGGGAACAGCCTAGCGGCCACTCCCCGCCATCGCTCAATGAAAATCCCGGCTCGGAAATAGCCGCTTGGCCTGTTCGCGCGGGTGGCGCGCGCGCGGGGCGGGGCGTGGGGGGCGCGGGGCGTCGTCGGCTTAGGGCAGCGTGCCGCCGATCCGTTCGGGCATCGGGTGGCCGAGGTCTGAGAGCCTATGCGAGAGGTCCTCTATCTGCTCTGCAATCAAATGCACCACGATCCCCTCGCGCTCCAATCGCCCGCTCACGCGCAAAAGCCGCCCGCCCATCACCGCGCGGCGGTAGCGTTCGTAAAGCTTGGGCCAGACCACGACATTGGCGACCCCGGTTTCATCTTCCAGCGTGAGGAAAATCACCCCCGAAGCGGTGCCGGGGCGTTGGCGGGTGATGACAAGGCCGCACACACTGGTGCGCCCCAGCGGTGCTTTGGGCAATTGGTCGTGGCAGGTGAGACCAGGCAGGCCGGGGCGCAAAAGCTCCATCGGGTGGGCGCGCAAAGTCAGGCGCAGCGCAATGTAATCCTCCACCACCTCTTCGCCCAAATGCATTGGCGGTAAGGTGAGCGCAGGTTCCACCAGCCCCTCGCCATCCAGCGGGTTGGCAAAAAGCGGCAAGGGTTTCGGGGCGCGGATTGCGCGCACCGCCCACAGCGCATCGCGCCGGGTGAGCCCCATACCGGCAAAAGCATCGGCCTCGGCCAAGCGTTCGAGCGTGGCGGGCGCAAGCCCGGCGCGCAGCCAGAGGCTTTCAATATCGGGGTAGCCATTGCCGCGCGCGGCCACGAGCCAGCCCGCATCCTCGGCCCGCAAGCCCTTGATCTGCCGAAAGCCAAGCCGCAAGGCGAGCCGCCCATCAGCGCGGCGTTCAAGGCTGTTGTCCCATGTCGAATGGTTTACGCAAACCGGGCGCACCTCTACCCCATGTTCGCGGACATCGCGCACGATTTGCGCAGGCGCGTAAAAGCCCATCGGCTGGGCATTGAGCAGCGCGCAGGCAAACACTTCGGGGTGGTGGCATTTCAGCCAAGAGGAGACATAAGTCAGCATCGCAAAGGCCGCCGCATGGCTTTCGGGAAAGCCGTAATCGGCAAAGCCTTCGATCTGGGCGAAACAGGCCTCGGCAATCTCTTGCGCATAGCCATTGGCGCGCATCCCGCCAATAAAGCGTTCGCGGTGTTGTTCAATCGTGCCCATGCGCCGGAAGGAGGCGAGCGAGCGGCGCAACTGATCCGCCTCTTCCGCCGAATAGCCCGCGCCGACCACGGCGATCTGCATCGCTTGTTCTTGAAAGAGCGGCACGCCGAGCGTTTTGGCGGTGACGGCAGCGAGCGCAGGGCCGAAAGGCTCGGGCGCCTCCAGCCCCTGACGGCGGCGGATATAGGGTTTGACCATGCCTCCCTGGATCGGACCGGGGCGGACAATCGCCACCTCGATCACGAGGTCATAGAAGGTTTCAGGCTTCATCCGGGGCAAAAAGTTCATCTGCGCGCGGCTTTCGACCTGAAACACCCCCACCGCATCGGCACGGGTGAGCATTGCGTAAGTGGCGCGGTCTTCTTGTGGCACGGTGGCAAGGCTGAGCCGCTCGCCTTTGTGGGCCTCCAGCAGATCGAAACTTTTGCGCAGGCAGGTCAGCATCCCAAGGCTGAGGATATCGACCTTGAGGATGCCAAGCGCGTCGATATCGTCTTTGTCCCATTCGATGCAGCTCCGCCCCGCCATCGCGGCGTTTTCAATTGGGCAAAGGTCATCCAGCCGTCCCCGCGTGATGATGAAGCCGCCAACATGTTGGCTCAGATGGCGCGGAAAGCCGATAATCTCGCCAATGAGCCGGATGGTCAGCGCCAAGCGGCGGTCTTCGGGGTTCAGCCCCACCTCGCGCAGCCGCGCCGGCTCTGCCCCTTGGTTCGACATGCCCCAAATCTGGCCCGCAAGGGCTGCCGTGACATCGGCAGAGAGTCCCATCACCTTGCCCACCTCGCGGATTGCGGCACGGGAGCGGAAATGGATCACCGTGGCACACAGCCCGGCGCGATCGCGGCCATAGCGGTCGTAAATCCATTGGATGATTTCCTCGCGCCGCTCATGTTCAAAATCCACATCAATATCGGGCGGCTCGCCGCGATGGCGCGAGATGAAACGCTCAAACACCATACCAATCATTTCGGGCGCGACATCGGTGATGCCCAGCAGGTAACACAGGATCGAATTGGCCGCCGAACCGCGCCCTTGGCACAAAATTCCGCGTCGTCGCGCCTCGGCCACGATGTCGTGCACGGTGAGGAAATAGGGCGCATAGCCCAGTTCCGCGACCAGCCCCAATTCCTTGGCCATCAGCTTATAAACGCGTTCCGAGGCCCCCCCGGGGTAGCGCCGCGCCAGCCCCTCACGCGCAAGCCGGTCCAGCCGAATTTGGGCGGGTTCGCCATCGCTGGCCTCATCTGGGTATTCATAGCTGAGTTCCGACAGATCAAAGCTGCACCGCGCGGCGATTTCCAACGTGCGCCGGATCGCGGCGGGGTGGTGGCGGAAAAGCCGCGCCATCTCCTCCGCGCTTTTCAACCGCCGCTCCCCATTGGGCAGCGCGCGGGTGCCAATGGTATCAATCGTCAGCCCCTCGCGCAGGCAGGTCAGCACATCGGCCAAAGGGCGGCGATGGGCTCGGTGCATCAGCACATCGCCCACCGCCACCATCGGTGTATTGGCGCGCAAAGCAAGATCGGCACAGGCACGAAACCACGCCTGATCGGAGCCGTCATAATGCGGGGCGGCCCCCAGAAAGACATGGCTGGGAAAGGCGCGTTGGAGTGTTTGAAGGGGCGCGCGGATCGCCCCAGTCTGTAATGTTTCAGGCGCGCTTGGGGGCGGCAAAGCGATCAAGATCATGCCCGCACAGCCCGCCGCCAGATCACTTAGATCAAGATGGCACTCCCCCTTGCTCGCGCGGCGCTTGCCCAAAGTGAGCAACCGCGAGAGCCGCTCATAGGCGGCGCGGTCCGTGGGCAAAGCAAGCAAATCGAGCGGGCAATCACGCAGCACCAGCCGCGCCCCCACAATCAACCGAGGCAAGGCTGGCGTGTCGGGCCGGGCTAAATCTTGCGGCCTGCCCACCGCTTGGCGCGAGGACGGGTCCACCTGCGCGCTGGAACGAATGCGCAGCCCCGCCGCCTCTTCGCGCAGGGTTTTGAGTGCTGAGAAGGCCCGCACCACACCCGCCAAACTGTTACGGTCGGTGATGGCGAGTGCGGTCAGACCCAATTCCGCCGCGCGGGCCACCAACTCCTCGGGGTGCGAGGCCCCGGTGAGGAAGGTGAAATTGGAGGTCACGCAAAGCTCTGCATAGCTCATGCAAATTCTCCCTGCACAAACCAGCCCGGATCTTGCGGGGTGTAAAACATCCACAACCGCCGCCCCTCGCGCGTTTCCACCCGCCAGTAATCGCGCAGGCCCCGGCGCCAATTCTCATCCTCGATCCACCATTCCGGGGCGATGCGTTCGGGCCCGGTGGCGCGCCCCAAGCTGAGCCGCATGCCCCGCCAGCGGAAACTGCGCGGCGGCTCGGTGCCCTGTGCGGCAATGGGCTCGGGCGGGAACAAACGCAGCGGGCGTGGGCGCGGCGTAGTGAAACCGCTCTGCGGGGCGCTGAAGGCCGCAGGCGCCAGCAAAAAGGCGCGCTCGGGGATGTGACTTTCCGCAGGTAAAAACCGCTGAACATTTTCCAGCCCGATCCGCGTGCCGATCCGGGTGATCAGATCGGCCAGTTGTTCGGGCGGCGCATGGCCGGGCGCGGCATTTTGCAAGGCATTGCTTTGCGGCGGGGCGAGCTTTTCCACCTGCACCGCCTCCAGCCGCATCTGATCAATGCCAAAGCCAGCATCCACATCTTCCAGCCCACGGGCAAAAAGTGGCAAGATGCGTGCAGGCTCCCGCATCGGTGCAGCCAAGCGCAATTCCACCTGTTGGCTCGCCTGATCGACCCGGCGTAGGGTCAGGCACAGCCGCCGCGCCCCCATTTCTTGCGTGGCGAGCTTTTGGCACAGCGGGATGAGCAGCCGTTCCAGCGCCGCTTGCACATCGGCCTGCAAGCCGATCGGCTCGGGCAAGGTCATCCGGGTGGCAAATTGCGGCGGCTCGGCCTCGGGCGTCACGGGTTCGGGCGCATGGCCAAGGCATTGATCCAGCCGGGTCAGCAGGTCTTGCCCGAACCGCCGCGCAAGCGGCGCGCGCGGGCTGGCCGCCAAATCACCGATTTTGCGCAGCCCCAACCGCTGCAACGCAACCACCGTAT
The DNA here is from genome assembly GCF_900156655.1 of Rhodobacter aestuarii. Lineage (GTDB taxonomy): Bacteria > Pseudomonadota > Alphaproteobacteria > Rhodobacterales > Rhodobacteraceae > Rhodobacter > Rhodobacter aestuarii. Next base: position 36,058 of record NZ_FTOG01000011.1, read on the forward strand.
CGGCAGGCAGGCGCAGCGCCGCAACGGGCAAAGAGAGCAGGGTTTCTTCGCTACCGCCAAAATGCGCCACCGCCCAAGCCGCCCCGCGTGACGCCGCAAGGCCGAGCTGCGCTGTCACCCCCGCGCGGGCAAGCCGGGCTTGCATATCGGCCAGCATCGCCGCCTCGCCCCCAAACAGATGCGCGGCTCCGGTGATGTCCAGCACCAGTCCATCCGCACCTTCAAGGCCGACCCAAGGGCAATATCGCTCCGCCCAACGGCGCAACAGCCGCAGGAAACGGGCATCTTGGTCGGGCCTTGCGGGCTGGCTGATCAGGCTTGGGCAAAAGCTGCGCGCATCGGCCATGCGCATGCCGCGGTGCAACCCGTCCCGTTCGGCGCTGGTATTGAGGCAATAAATCGTTTCGCTAGCGCCGATGCGTTGGGACAGAGCAACGGGGCCTTCGACCGGGCGCGCGCGTAAAACCCGGTCACTCGCCAGCCGGGGAAACCAGATCGAGACGATGCGCCTGTGCGTTCCAGCAAACATTCCATGCGCCCAATGTTCCCATTTTGTTCTTAATAATTTCCCAGCGCATCAGAGTCGAGTCTTCGCGCCTTGGATCGAACACAGGCGTGGCGCGCCAGCGGGTTTCAGCAGCGTTTGAGCCCATCCCCTCGGGGATCAGACACAGCCCGATGCTGCCCCCGGTGCCTGCCGCCAATTGCAGCCGCCGCCCCTCGCGCAGGTCCAGCGGGCGGGTGATTTCGAGCACCACCAGAGCCACAGCCCCATCCTTCAGCGCCTCTTCCGCAACGGCGAGCGCATCGGTTTGGTTGGCCGGGCGCGCCAACAGCACGCGCGTCGGATCCAGCACAGGCAAGAACCCCAAAGGGTTGAGCGTGTCACTGTGCCAGCTTTCGCGCAGCCAAAGCACCGCCCCCGGCACGGAGGCAGCAAGACACGCCGCGAAACTAGACGCCACAGGGCCGCAAACCTCATGAACGCGCGCGGGGCGAAGGGGGAAAGGCAGAGCAATATCACGCAGCATGGGGAGAGGGTAAGGCGATTGCGCGGCCTTGCCAACGGCTGGGCGAGTGCTCGGCAGAGCTGCGGGCAGGAACTGCGCGCAATCTGTGCCGCCTAAGTTCGCCCCCAATCCACAAATCTATCAAGTGGGCTCGCATTGGGGCAAACGTCCCACTGTTTTGGGACGATCTTCACCTCGCAAGAATCTGAGTGAAACGGACTCACCGGGATAAACTTTTCCCGGTTCTTCAAATACGGCATGAAAAGGGCGGTGCGGGCAAACCCTGCGCCGCCTTTTGCTTATTTTGACAATATCGTTAACGGATTCACCAAATCTCGGGCAATCGCGCGGCAGGGGCCTGTAAACAATGCCCCGGTTCGGCCCAAACCTTGCCCCGATCCCCCTCTAGGATGAAATCATTCGTTGAGAGGGGCATGTCATGAAACCGCTTCACAAAGTTCTCATGGTCGGCACGACCTTTGTTCTAGCAGCGGCAACCGGCCATGTGATGCAGAACTCGGCCAATTCCGGGCTGCAAGAGGCGCAGGCACCTCAAGTTACCCGCGAACACTCCAGCCCGGCGCTGGACGCGCTGCATAGTGAGGCCCCCGCCCAAGCCACCACGGCACCGGACCTTGCCGTACCACCGATGATGCGCACGCCGCTGTTTGAGACCGATCTGGCAGCGGCCCTGCCGACCGATGCGCCCGACATCGGGGGCTTTGTAAAGCCCGCCTGTGCGGCGCCACAAATCGCGCTTGCCCCGGCCCCCTTGGCCTCTGTGCAAATGACGGTTACGGCACCTTGTCTTGCCGGTCAGGAAGCGAAAATCGCCCATGCGGGGCTCACATTCCCGATCTTCCTTTCGCCTGAGGGGGAGTGGACAGGCATCCTTCCGGCCATGTCGCCCAAGCCGCAATTCAGCTTCGATTTTGGCGGAGGTGAGATCACCAGCCTTGTGGCCGAAATCTCTGGCCTCGAAAACGTCAACCGGATCGCGCTCAGCGCCCCTGCGCAGGCAGGTGTCTCTCTGCATGGGCTCGAATATGGTGCAGGCTATGACGGGGCGGGCGATGTTTCAGCGCTTGCGCCACGCACCGCAGATACGCCGCTTGGGGGCTGGATGGCGGTCTTTGGCGATGCGGAGACCATGGTGCAGATTTACTCTGCCCCCGCGAATATGAGCGATATCCGGCTCGAAATGCTGGCCGAAGCGGTGCCGGAAACCTGCGGGCAAGATGTGCATGCCCAAGCCATTCGGCTGCTGCGCGGCGTCGCGGAAGCCCCGGCGCCCATCACCGTCGCCATGCCCGGTTGTGAGGATGCCTTCGGTGCGGTGGTGATGCCGCTGCCCGATTTCCCGCTCTCGCTCGCCTCGGCGCGTTAAAGCAGGCCTTGGGCGCGGAAACTGAGTTCGCGCCCTTTGCCGATCACCAGATGGTCGTGCAGCGTCAGCCCCAGCGCCTGCGCGGCCAAGTTGATCTGATCTGTCATCATGATATCGGCCTGTGAAGGCGTTGGATCGCCCGAGGGGTGGTTGTGCACCAGAATGAGCGCAGAGGCATCCAGCTCCAGCGCGCGCTTCACCACCTCGCGTGGGTAAACCGGCACATGATCAACCGTGCCGCGCGCCTGTTCCTCATCCGCGATCAGCACATTTTTTCGGTCCAGATACAGCACCCGAAACTGCTCGGTGGTGCGATGCGCCATGGCCGCGTGGCAATAATCCACCAATGCCTGCCATGACGAGAGCACCGGGCGCTGTAACACCCGCGATTGCGCGAGCCGCTGCGCAGCGGCTTCAACGATCTTGAGTTCTTGCACCACGGCGGGGCCCACGCCCTGCACCTCGCTCAGCCGCGTGACCGGGGCAGAAAGCACCTGCCCAAAGCCCCCGAAGGTATTGAGCAATTGGCGCGCCAGCGGTTTGACATCTTGCCGTGGCAGCGCGCGAAACAAGATCAGTTCCAAAAGTTCATAATCGGGCATCGCCGCCGCGCCGCCTTCCATGAACCGCGCGCGCAACCGCTTGCGATGATCCATGATGTAAGATGGCAACCGCTCAGAGGAAAGCGCCAGCGGCTGCGCCTCATCAAGGTCGCCAAACAGCGGTAAGGGCCGCTCTGCAAGGTTGGGGTCGGGGCTTGTCATGGGCGAAGCTTGCGCCCGCAGGGTAAATGAAAGGTTAATGCCGCCCGCCACAACAGAAAACGAAAGGGCGCCCGAAGGCGCCCGTTCATCCTTTCATCGTATCCCAGAAGCTTTTGACCTTCTTGAAGAAGGACGCCCCTTCGGGATTATTCTCGGCTTGGATGCGCTCAAATTCCTCAAGCAGTTCCTTTTGCCGAGCCGTCAGATTGACCGGCGTTTCTACCGCAAGCTCAATCACCATATCGCCCAAAGTACCACCGCGCAGCGCCGGCATACCTTTGCCGCGCAGGCGCATTTGACGACCGGATTGGCTGCCCACAGGGATCTTCACTTTGGAGCGGCCACCGTCGATGGTGGGCACTTCAACCTCACCGCCCAAGGCCGCAGAGACCATGCTCACCGGCACACGGCAGAACAGGTTGACGCCCTCGCGCTGGAAGATCGCGTGCTCCCGCACCTCGATGAAGATGTAAAGATCGCCAGCCGGACCACCGCGCAGCCCCGCCTCGCCTTCCCCAGCCAAGCGGATCCGCGTGCCGGTTTCCACCCCTGCCGGGATGTTGACCGAAAGCGTGCGCTCTTTCTCCACCCGGCCCGCGCCATGACAGACGCGGCAGGGGTTCTTCACCACCTGACCTTGCCCGCCACAAGTCGGGCAGGTGCGCTCCACCGTGAAGAAGCCGTTTTGCGCGCGCACCTTACCCAGACCCGAACAGGTCGGGCAGGTTTGCGGCTCGGCCCCGCCTTCAGCCCCGGTGCCATTACACGAGGTACAGGGCGCCGATCCGGGCACGGTGATGGTTTTCTGCGCGCCTTTGAACGCCTCTTCCAGCGTCACGCGCATATTGTAGCGCAGATCCGAGCCACGCGTGGCGCGAGACCGCCCGCCGCCCGGGCCACCACGCCCGCCCATGAAATCGCCGAACAGATCCTCGAACACATCTGAGAAGGCCGAGGCAAAGTCGCCCTGACCGCCCGCGCCATAAGGCCCACGCGGACCGCCGCCGCCCATGCCACCCTCAAAGGCCGCATGGCCAAAGCGGTCATAGGCCGCTTTCTTGTCGGCATCCTTCAGCACGTCATAGGCTTCGTTCGCTTCTTTGAACTGCGCCTCGGCGTTGGGATTGTCCTTGTTGCGGTCGGGGTGGAGTTCCTTCGCCTTGGTGCGATAGGCCTTCTTGATCTCCTCGGCCGAGGCGCCCTTAGACACCCCCAGAACCTCGTAGAAATCACGTTTTGCCATTGCAGAACCCCGCTATGAGAACATGAAAGCGAGCCCCCTAGGGGGCCCGCTCCTCAGGTTCCGGCGCTTATTTGCGCTTGTCTTCACCCATGTCCTCGAAATCGGCGTCGACGATGTCGTCATCCACCGAACGCGGGCCGTCTTCTTCCTCAGCCTCGGAGGCATTGCCACCCTCGGCTTCGGCTTGCGCTTTGTAGATCGCTTCGCCCAGTTTCATCGCGGCATCGGTGAGGTTTTGCACCGCGCCTTTGATCTTGCCGGGTTCGTCGGTCTTGAGCGCTTCTTCCAGCGCGTTGCAGGCCAGTTCGATCACTTCAACCGTCGAGCCATCGACCTTATCGCCATGCTCTTCGAGCGATTTGCGGGTCGAGTGCAGCAGGCTTTCGCCTTGGTTGCGGGTCTCCACCAGCTCTTTGCGGTTTTTGTCGGCCTCGGCATTGGCTTCGGCGTCTTTGATCATCTTCTCGATGTCATCATCCGACAGACCGCCCGAAGCTTGGATGGTGATCTGTTGCGATTTGCCGGTGCCTTTGTCTTTGGCCGACACGCTCACGATGCCGTTCGCGTCGATATCGAAGGTCACTTCGATTTGCGGCACGCCGCGCGGCGCGGGCGGAATGTTCTCAAGGTTGAACATGCCCAGCATCTTGTTGTCGGCGGCCATTTCACGCTCGCCTTGGAACACCCGGATCGTCACAGCGTTCTGGTTGTCTTCGGCGGTCGAGAAGACTTGGCTTTTCTTGGTCGGGATCGTGGTGTTGCGGTCGATCAGACGGGTGAACACGCCACCAAGCGTTTCGATACCGAGCGACAGCGGCGTCACGTCAAGCAGAACCACGTCTTTCACGTCGCCTTGCAGAACGCCCGCTTGGATCGCCGCGCCCAGCGCCACAACTTCATCCGGGTTCACGCCTTTATGCGGCTCTTTGCCGAAGAATTTGGTCACTTCCGCAACCACTTTCGGCATCCGGGTCATACCACCGACCAGAACCACTTCGTCGATCTCGTCCTTGCTGACGCCCGCGTCTTTCAACGCAGCCGCGCAGGGTTTGAGCGAGGCTTTGATCAGGTCATCCACCAGGCTTTCAAGCTTCGCACGGGTGAGTTTCATCACCATGTGCAGCGGCGTGCCGGTTTTCGCATCCATCGAGATGAACGGCTGGTTGATCTCGGTTTGGCTGGCCGAGGAAAGCTCGATTTTCGCTTTTTCCGCAGCTTCTTTCAGACGCTGGAGCGCCATTTTGTCTTTGGTCAGATCGACGCCGTGTTCTTTTTTGAACTCGTCGGCAAGGTAGTTCACGATCCGCATGTCGAAGTCTTCACCACCAAGGAATGTGTCCCCGTTGGTGGATTTCACTTCAAACAGACCATCGTCGATTTCGAGGATGGTGATATCGAAGGTCCCGCCGCCGAGGTCATAAACGGCGATGGTTTTGGTGTCTTTTTTATCAAGGCCGTAAGCCAGCGCAGCGGCCGTCGGCTCGTTGATAATGCGCAGCACTTCAAGGCCCGCAATCTTGCCCGCGTCTTTCGTCGCTTGGCGTTGCGCGTCGTTGAAGTAGGCCGGCACGGTGATGACGGCTTGCGTCACTTCTTCGCCCAGATAGCTCTCGGCGGTTTCTTTCATTTTTTGCAAGATCACGGCCGAGACTTGCGAGGGCGAGAATTTCTCACCTTGCACTTCGACCCAAGCATCCCCGTTGCCACCATCAACGATGGAATAGGGCACCAGTTTCTTGTCTTTTTCGACTTCCGCATCGGTGGTGCGGCGCCCGATCAGGCGTTTCACGGCGAAGACCGTGTTGGTCGGGTTGGTGACAGCTTGGCGTTTCGCGGGTTGCCCCACAAGGCGCTCGCTATCCGTATAGGCGACGATCGAGGGCGTCGTGCGCGCCCCTTCGGCGTTTTCGATCACGCGGGGCTGCGAACCATCCATGATGGCAACGCAGGAGTTCGTGGTCCCGAGGTCGATCCCGATGACTTTGGCCATTTCAATACCTCTTCTTTCGGCGACAGGTGAGGACGGGTCCCATCAGGCCCCCGGCCCCAATCCCAAGGTTTCAGTTTGGCCCGGCCCGGGTGGTCCGTTCCGGCTTCTGGGGGTATATAAGGAGGGGAAATTTGCCCTGCAAGAACCCTCGCTAAGGGAGTTTGCGACAAATGACGCAAATCAGCGGCCTAACGCCCCGTCCCAAGGGGCAAGATCTGCGCGGTTTTGTGCATTATCCGGGCTGGCTGACCGCCCCGGAACAGGCTGCGCTGGTCGCAGATCTGCGCGCGGTGGTGGCACAAGCCCCGCTTTTTTCGCCAATGACGCCCTATGGGCGACCAATGTCTGTGCGTATGACCTCCGCAGGGCGGTTTGGCTGGGTCTCCGACCGGCGCGGCTATCGCTACAGCGAAACGCATCCTGAAGGCATGGCATGGCCGGCGATCCCACAAAGCGTGCTCGATATTTGGCAAGCGGTGGCGGGTTCTGCCCGCGCGCCCGAATGCTGCTTGATCAATTTTTACGGCGAAAACGCCAAGATGGGCATGCACCAAGACCGCGACGAGGCGGACTTTGCCGAGCCCGTGGTGTCGATCTCACTCGGTGATGACGGGCTTTTCCGTATTGGCAATGAAACGCGCGGCGGCAGAACGCAAAGCCTCTGGCTGCGTTCGGGCGATGTGATGGTGATGGGCGGGACGGCACGGCCACTCTATCACGGCATTGACCGGATCGCGCCTGGCACCTCGCCCCTCCTGCCGCAAGGCGGGCGGATTAATTTGACACTTCGGGTGGCGACCTGAAACCGCGCCTCTTTTCATCTTGCCCAAAATATCCCGGGGGTGCGGGGGCAGCGCCCCCGCCTAAAGCCCCGCCTGCGCAGCATCCCAGACTTTGCGCATCACCGTCGGCAGATCGGCGGGCGCAAACGCCTCGCGCGGGGTAAAGCCCTCCCCCTCGGCGCGCGCCAGCATCACCTTCAGCCGCAAATGAAAATGCGTGAAGGTGTGGCGCACCTCATGCGGCAGTTCCACCCAATCGGCGACAAGGGGCGGGCGCGGTTCGGGCGTATCCGCCCCCCACTCCGTGCCCGGGAAGCCAAGCATCCCGCCCAAAAGTCCCTTTTCCGGGCGGCGTTCCAACAGCACGCCCCCCGCCGCGTTGACCGCCACATAGGCCAGCCCAAAGCGGGTCGGCTTTTCCGCCTTGGGCGCTTTGCGGGGCAGTTCTGCCGCGATGCCCTGCGCTTTGGCGGCGCAAAACGCGTTTACCGGGCAGAGCGCACAAACGGGGTTGCGCGGGGTGCAGATCGTCGCCCCCAAATCCATCATCGCCTGCGCATGATCGCCGGGCCGGGCTTGTGGGGTGATCCTTCCCGCCTTTTCCACCAACTCTGGCTTTGCAATCGGCATCGGTGTTTGCACCGCCCAAAGCCGCGCCACCACCCGCTCCACATTGCCATCGACCACGACCGCAGGCTCATCAAAGGCAATCGCCGCCACCGCTGCCGCCGTATAAGGGCCGATGCCGGGCAGCTTTTGCAATTCCGCCGCGGCCTCAGGGAACTTCCCGCCGCGCGCGCCCGCCACAACACGCGCGCATTTCAAGAGGTTCCGCGCACGGGCGTAATAGCCAAGCCCTGCCCATTCGGCCATCACATCCGCATCTTCTGCGGCGGCCAAATCTGTCACCGTGGGCCAGCGTTCGGTGAAGCGGCGGAAATAATCGCGCACCGCGGCCACGGTGGTTTGCTGCAACATCACTTCCGAGAGCCAAACGTGATACGGGTCAGGCCGCTCGGTCGCGCGCGCCTCAGGCCCCACCCGCCACGGCATCACCCGCGCGGATCGGTCATACCAAGCCAAAAGCGCAGCCCCCGCCGTTGTTTCATCCCCGTCACGCAATCTTTATGCTCCCCCGACCAGAGTTGTTATGGCAAACCCCCACAAGCCGCCTAAAATAGCACCAGACCCCGCGAAGGCGAGAGCAAGCGAACGATGACCACCGCCCCCCCGAACGAGCGCCCCGAAGCGCCCCGCAAAGGCCGCCGCCTGCGTGGGTTTGAGGCGGCTGCGGGCTTGGTCAAAGAACGCATTCGCGCGGCAGGCGAATCGCGCGGCTTTGCCGTGGCACGATTGATCACCCATTGGACCGAAGTGGTCGGACCCGAAATTGCCGCCACAGCACGGCCTGTAAAAATCGGTTACGGGCGTGAAGGCTTTGGCGCCACGCTGACGCTTTTGGTCGAAGGGCCGATGGCGCCGATGATCGACATGCAGCGCGAACAAATCCGCGCGAAGGTCAATGCCTGCTACGGCTATAATGCGATCTCGCGCATTCATATCACGCAAACCGCCGCCACCGGCTTTGCCGAGGGACAGGTGGCCTTTGCCCCCGCCCCCAAAACACCCCGCCCCCAACCCTCGCCCGAGGTCAAAGCCCGTGCGCATGACGCCACCGAAGGGCTGCAAGACACCGGCTTGCGCGATGCGCTCGAACAATTGGGGCGCAATATCTACATGAAACCCGCCCCGGCCAAACCCGATGGCGGGACACGTTAAGAAAGGCTGACCTATGAACCGTCGCTCTCTTCTTCTGGGCCTCTCCGGCACCGCGCTTCTGGCCACCGCTGGCCTGACCCTGCTGCGCCCGGGCGCCCAAGATGGGATCTGGGCCAGCCCGGCCTTGGCCGATGAAGCCCCGGCGGATGGTGCCGCCCCCGAGCTTTTGCCCGATATCGCGATGGGGTCGCCCGATGCGCCGATCACGCTGATCGAATATGCTTCCTACACCTGCGGGCATTGCGCGCATTTCCATGAGACCGTCTTCAAGCCGCTCAAGAAGGATTACATCGACACCGGCAAGGTGCGCTTCATCCTGCGCGAAGCCTATTTTGATGGGGCGGGCCTTTGGGCGGCGCAGGTTGCGCGCTGCGGCGGCGATCTGAAATATTATGGCATTTCCAGCATTCTATTCGCCGAACAGCATGACTGGATTGGCGATGGCACGCCGCAAACGATGGGCGCGAACCTGCGCAAAATCGGGCTGCGCGCCGGGCTGACGACAGAACAGATCGACACCTGCCTGAACGACAACGATATGGCGCAGCGCATGGTGATGACCTACCAGACCCATTTCACCGCTGATGGCATCGAAGGCACGCCGACGCTGATGATCAACGGCAAGAAGCACAACAATATGGGCTATGACGCGTTGAAAAAAATCCTCGATGCGGAACTGGCGGGCTAAGGGTTAAAGGCCGATCTTTTCCAGCGCGCTTTCAAGCGGTGCGGCGGTGCTGAGCATCAGCCGCACCGGCAAAGCGAGCACATTGGGCCGAAAGGCCATTGGCAGGCGCGCGGCATCTTTTTCGGTCGTCACCAATTGCGCGCCCATCATCCGCGCCTCGGTCTCCAGCCGGGTGAGCAGGCGGGCATTGAAGGGTTGATGATCGTCAAGCGCCTCTGCCCGGACCAGATCGGCCCCGAGCCCGCGCAGGGTCGCAAAGAACTTCTCTGGGTGGCCAATGCCAGCAAAGGCCAAGACCCGCAGGCCTTCCCAATCCATCCCCGTTTGCAGCGGTTCCAGTGCGCCTGTCAGGTGTGGCACAGTGATTTGGTCGCCCCAGCGTGCGGCAAATTCTGCCTGTGCCGCCTCCGGCCCGATGGAAAGCAGCAGATCCGCCCGCGCCAGCCCCGCCGCGACGGGTTCGCGCAAGGGGCCAGCGGGCAGGCACAGCCCATTGCCAAAGCCCTTCATCGCATCCACCACCACAATCGACAAATCCTTTTGCAGCGCCGGGTTTTGATGCCCGTCATCGAGCAAAATCACCTGCGCGCCCGCCGCCACAGCGGCTTTCGCACCCGCCGCACGATCTTTGGCCACCCAAGTGGGGGTGAAGGCCGCCAGCAAAAGCGGCTCATCGCCCACCTGATCGGCGCTGTGGTTCATTTCATCGACCCGCACCGGGCCCTCTAGGCTACCGCCGTGGCCCCGGCTCACCACATGGGCGGTGATATCGCGCCCCATCAAAAGCTGCGCGAGCGCGATGACGGTGGGGGTTTTGCCCGTACCACCCGCGTTGATATTGCCCACCGAAATCACCGGGACCGGAAGTTTCAACCCCGGCTTCGCCACCCGCCGCGCCGTCGCCGCACCGTAAACGCGGCCCAAGGGCGCCAGCAGCCGGGCCAGAGGCGCTGGCTGCGCAGGGTCGGTGAACCAATGGGCGGGGGGCTGCATCAGGTTTCCTTTCGCGGCTTTGCGCCCTCATACTCCCCCAAGATCGCCCGCACCACCGCCTCTGCCGCCGCAGCGCCGCCGGATGTGACCGCCCAAGCGTTATGTGCCAAAACGGCAGCGCGGTCAGGCGACATCAAATCCGCCACCGCCTCGCCAAGCGAGATCGCATCATGGATCGCGCGGGCCGCGCGCGCCTCGCCCAAGCGGGCATATTCTGCGGTATAGGCGCCAGTTTTCGGCCCATGCAGCACGGCAGAGCCCAAAGCCGCGGGCTCGAAGGGGGAACGCGGCTGCGCCGTGCCCCCGGTAAGTGTACCGCCCATATAGGTCACCGGCGCTATACGATACCAAAGCCCGTATTCGCCCGGATCATCGGCCAAGAACACCTCTGTCTCATCTTCGGGCTCCCCCTCAACCGAGCGGCTGGCCACAGCCAACCCGCGCGCGGTGAGGTCTTCCACCAAGGCACAGGCAGATTCTGGATCTTCAGGCGCCAAAATGAGCAGCATCCGATGCGCATGGTGTTGCGCACGTTCCTGTGCCGCCAAAATCGACGCCATTTCCTCTGCGGGCACCTCGGCGGCGAGCCAAACAGGGCGGGTCCGCGTCAGCGCCGCCATCGATACCCGCTCGGCCTCAGAACAGCGCAGCGGCTCGGAGGGTTGGCCTAGCACGCCCCCCACTTCCAAGCGGCAAGGCTCGACACCCAACTGCAAAAGCGGCGTGACGGAGGCTTGATCGCGCACCAAAACCCGCGCCATGCGCCGCAAAAGCGGCGGCTTGCCAAAGCCCGAAAACGGCTGTTTGCGCGCCGCATTGGGGGCGGCTTGCACATCCACCATCATCACTGGCACATCGGCCCGGTCTGCCGCTTTGATCAGCGCGCCGGGCAAGTCATTGCCGAAAAGCACCACCAAATCGGGCGCGACTTGGCGCAAAAGTGCTTTGGGCGATCCTTCTTCTTGGAGGTTGCGCCGTTCGACCGTTTCGGGCAGCGCAAGCTCGACCTCTTCAGGAAGCGCGACGAGGAGCCGTAAATCGGGCCGTTGCCGCGCTAGCCGTGCAATGACCAGCGCCGCACCGGGCGCCAGCGCAGCGGCGTCTTCGCCCCCGATGCGCAAACAAATCAGCGGCGCTTTGGGCGCGGGAGGGTGCTCCTCCCCCGCCGCAGGCGCCGAGGCCCGGCGAAACCATTTGGAAGCCGATTGCAGCATCGCGGGCCTTTGGGCGCTTAGCTCCCCAATTCTTCGGTCAGCGAGGCGGGGGTTTCTTCATCGCGCAGGCGATGCAGGTGGGCGATGAAATAGCGCGCATGGGCATCATCCACAGTGCGCTGCGCCTCGCCCTTCCAAGCCGCATAGGCGGTCGCGTAATTGGGGTAGATGCCGACAATGTGAATTTTGGAGACATCCTTAAATTCGGTGCGCTCGGGCGAGACAAGCTCACCGCCGAAAACAAGATGCAGGCGTTGGGGATTGGTCTTGCTCATGGGCTTTCCTGTGAAATTGGGTGTCGCGAGACTATGCGATGCGCCACCCGCGCTCAAGCTTGGATGCGTCATCCTGTGCCGATGCAGAGCGCGTGCCAGCTTTACCGCAAATGGCGGAGCCGCTTTTCAATCTGCACGCCACGGTCTAAGGAACCGCCATGCGTAAGAGCCTTCTTCAGATTTACGATGCCCGCGTCGCCACCGGTCTGCTGAAAGCAGATGCCGCCCAGCGCGCGCTGCTGCCCCGCTTTGATGACATCATTGAAGCGCTTGAAACCCCGGTGAAGAAACCGGGCCTGTTTGGCCTGTTTGCCAAACCGCCAGAGGCGGTGCGCGGGCTCTACCTTTGGGGCGGCGTTGGGCGCGGCAAGTCGATGCTGATGGACCTTTTCCATGAGGCGGTGTCCGTGCCCAAGCGGCGCGTCCATTTCCATGCGTTCATGCAAGAGGTGCAGGCCAAGATCGAGGCCGCACGACGCGCCAAAGAAGAAGATGCGCTTCTGCCTGCGGCCAAGGAAATTGCCGCCTCGGTCCGGCTTTTGTGCTTTGACGAGATGCAAATCACCGACATTGCTGATGCAATGATCGTGGGGCGGCTTTTTGAAGAGCTGTTCAAGCGTGGTGTTACGATCGTCACCACCTCAAACCGCCCACCCGAAGACCTGTATAAGAACGGGCTCAATCGGCAGTTGTTCGTGCCGTTCATCGCGATTTTGCGCGCGCAATTGGATGTGGTCGAGATTGCGTCCGAAACCGACTACCGCCAGCATCGTCTGACCGGCGCGCAAGTCTATTTCTCGCCCGCCTCGAAATCCGCCCATGCGGCAATGGATGCGCTTTGGGATGAGCTGACCGGCCATGACGCCGCCACCAAGCTGGAGCTGGAGGTAAAAGGCCGCAAGGTCGTGGTGCCGCATTTCCACAATGGGGTGGGCCGTGCGAGCTTTTGGGAGTTGTGCGGCGCAATGCTTGGCCCCGGCGATTATCTGGCCATTGCCGCTGCGGTAAAGGTCTTGATGATCGACGACATTCCGCAGCTTTCTGCCTCCAACTTCAACGAGGCGAAGCGCTTCGTGACGCTGATAGACACGCTTTATGAAGCCAAGGTGCGGCTGATCTGTTCCGCGGCAGAGGTGCCCGAGCGGCTTTATAACGAAGGCACGGGCAGTTTTGAGTTTGAGCGCACCGCCTCGCGGCTGCGGGAAATGCAATCGGCAGATTGGGGCGCCAACCGGGCCTAAAGCCCCGTTGGCGCAGGTGTTTCAGGCATTCGCCGGAGCGGCGGCGAGCAGTTCGCGCACACGCGGCGCGACCTTGGTGCCGTAAAGCTCGACCGTTTCACGCAGATGCGCGGGATCTTGCGGCCCGGCCGAATATTTCAGCGTGAAGCGTTGCAGCCCCAACACCCCCATCGTCCGCGCGATCTTTTGCGCCACGGTTTCGGGGCTGCCCACATAAAGCGAGCCATTGGCGATCTCATGTTCAAAGGCCGCGCGGGTGAATTGCGGCCAGCCGCGCGAACGCCCGATGAGGTCGTGCATCTTGGCGTAAGCCGGAAAGAACCGCTCTTTCGCCTCTTCATCCGTTTTGGCGATATGGCCCGGCGAATGCACAGACAGCGGCAGCTCCGCCCCGCCCATTTGCGCGCGGGCCTTGCGGTAAAGATCGGCCAACGAGGCAAAGCGCGCCGGGTTGCCGCCAATGATCGCCATCACCAAGGGCATATTCATCGCCGCAGCCTCTAACACGGAATCGGGGCTCCCCCCCACCCCGCGCCAGACCGACAGCGGGCGTTCAGGGCGCGGATAGACGGTGACATTTTGCAAAGACGTGCGGTGGTGCCCCCTAAAGCTGATCTTTTCGCGGCTCAGAAGCTCATGCAACAACTGCGCTTTTTCCGAAAACAGCGTCTCGTAATCTTGCAACTCATAGCCAAAAAGCGGGAAGCTTTCGGTGAACGAGCCACGCCCGATGGTGATTTCGGCGCGCCCAGGTGCCAGCGCATCCAGTGTGGCAAAGCGCTGATAAAGCCGGATCGGGTCATCCGACGACAGCACCGTGACCGAGGTGCCGGCGTGGATCGTTTTCGTTTTCGCCAAGATCGTTGCGATCAGCGGCTCCATTGAGGAAATCGCGTAATCGGGGCGGTGATGTTCGCCAAGGCCAAAGTAATTCAGCCCGACCTCATCGGCCAAGACGGCCTCCGCCAACGTATCGCGGATCACCTGCGCCGCGCTTTGCGGGCCGGATTGGGTGGCGGTGATGTCGCCAAAAGTATCAAGGCCGAATTCAAGCGTCATGGCGGGCTCCTTTCCTTTCGGGAAAAGATAGACGCGCCCCGGCTGTGCGCCTAGGCAGATCATCGCACAGGATTGGTGCGTGAATGCTCAGCCGTTCTCGCGCAAAACTTGGCCCGCAAGGTAAAGCGAGCCGCAGATAAGCACGCGCGCCTGCGGGTCTTGCGCGGTGATTGCCGCCAAAGCCGCCGCCACGCTTTCCGCTTCATCCACCTGCACAAAACCTGCTTTGCGTGCGGCCTCAGCCGTTTCAGCGGCGGGCAACGTGTTTGGCTCACCGGGGATAGACACGGCGCTCAAGCTTTGCGCCGCGCCCGCCAGTGGGCGCAGATAGCCGCCAATATCTTTGGTATTGAGCATCCCACAGATCAAATGCGTTGGACGCTTGGCCATGCGCGCCAGCGTGCTGGCCACCGCCTGCCCCCCTGCCGGGTTGTGCCCGCCATCAAGCCAAAGCTCCACCCCCGGTGCGGCTTCGACCAGCGGGCCTTGGCGCAGCCGTTGCATCCGCGCGGGCCATTGCGCTTGGCCCACCGCCGCCTCACAGGCCGCTTCGCCATAGCCAAGGCAGCGCAAGGCCGCGATGGCCGCGCCCGCATTTTCGATTTGGTGCGGGCCAGGCAGGTTCGGCAATGGCAGATCCAAAAGCCCGTTTTCATCTTGATAGATCAGCCGGTCGCGTTCCTCGAAGGCATGCCATTGCTGGCCATGCGCGAAAAGGCTCACACCCAGACGCGCGGCGCGCGCCTCGATCACATCCGTGCCGTCCGGCTGCTGCGGGCCAACCACGCAGGGCACGCCGCGCTTCAAGATGCCCGCTTTTTCGCCCGCAATCTCGGGCAGTGTCTCACCCAGATATTGCTGATGGTCGATGGAAATCGGCGTCAGCACCGTCAGCGCGGGCTGATCAATCACATTCGTCGCGTCGAGCCGTCCGCCAAGCCCCACTTCCAAGAGCGTGTAATCGGCAGGCGTGCGGGCAAAAGCCAGAATGGCCGCAACGGTGGTGATTTCAAAAAACGTGATCGGCGCGCCGCCATTGGCCGCTTCGCATTCATCCAAAAGCGCGGCCAGATCGGGCTCGGCAATCAGGTCCCCGGCGAGCCGAATCCGCTCATGAAACCGCGCCAGATGCGGCGAGGTATAGGCATGGACGCGCTTGCCCGAAGCCTCCAGCCCCGCGCGGATCATCGCTTGGGTCGAGCCTTTGCCATTGGTGCCCGCCAAATGAATAACGGGGGGCAGATCGCGCTCCGGGTTGCCCAGCGCGGCAAGCAACCGATGCACCCGGTCCAGCGTCAGATCAATAATCTTCGGATGCAGCCCCATCAGCCGCGCAAGGATTTCATCGGACGGTTGCGGCATGAAGGCCCCCTGTTGTGCAAAATCCGGAGCCCTTGGCCCCGGATTTGATGATATTTAGGGATCGCAGAAAAGACCTACTCGGTCTTTTGCGGCGCCTCAGGCGCGGTTTCCGGCGCGGGCTCCGCGACCTCGTCATGCGGGGTTTCCGGCACCGAGATTTGGCCCGGCGGCGGCAGTTCGCCCCAAATGGCCGGCGGCTGGCTCATCATCAAGCGCAGCAGCACAATCAGCTCTTCGCGCATCTTCTTGCGATGCGTCACCCGGTCCAGCATGCCGTGATCCAGCAGATATTCGGCCCGCTGGAACCCTTCGGGCAGTTTTTCACGGATCGTTTGCTCGATCACGCGCGGCCCGGCAAAGCAAATGAGCGCATTCGGTTCGGCAATTTGCACATCGCCCAGCATCGCGTAAGAGGCCGTCACGCCGCCCGTGGTGGGATGGGTCAGCACAACGATGTAGGGCAGCCCCGCATCTTTGAGCATTTGCACCGCAACGGTCGAACGTGGCATCTGCATCAGGCTCAAAATACCCTCTTGCATCCGCGCGCCGCCAGCCGCCGAGAACAGCACCATCGGGCATTTGCGTTCCACCGCGCGCAGCGCCGCGGCCAAGATCGCATTGCCGACATACATCCCCATGGAGCCGCCCATGAAGGAGAAATCTTGCCCCACCGCCACAATCGGCGTGCGGCCAATCTCGCCCTCAACCACCAGCATCGCGTCTTTCTCGCCGGTGGCTTTTTGCGCCGAGCGCATCCGGTCAGGATATTTCTTTTGGTCTTTGAAGCTGAGCGGATCGGCGATCGGCTCGGGCACTTTCACTTCGGTAAAAATGCCAAGGTCAAACAGCGCTTCAAACCGCTCCCGCGGGGTGATCGCCATGTGGTGATCGCAGTTGGTGCAGACATTGAGATTGTCAGCCACTTCCCGGTGGAACAGCATCGTGCCGCATTCGGGGCATTTCGTCCAAAGGTTCTCGGGCATGTCGCGCCGCGTAAACAGCGAGTTGATCTTCGGTCGGACGTAGTTCGAGATCCAGTTCATCGGCATGCCCCTTGGTTGCTGCGCCAGCGCTCAGCTTAGTTCCCGCCCAGATAAGCCCGCGCGCGCGCAAATGCAATCAGCGGCGCAGCATCAGCCGCGCCAGAAGCCAGAACACCAGCATCGACAGGCTGTCCATCGCCAGATAGGGGGCCATCTCCGCCGGGTCGCGGGTGTTGATCACCAGCGTGTAAAGCGAAAGCCCATCAAGCTGCCCGTAAATCCCCACCAGCAGCACTGCAGAGATGTTATTTGCAAGGTGAAAGGCCAGCGCAGGGCCTAGGTTTCCGGCCCTTGCGGTCAGATCCGCCGCCAATACGCCAAAGGCTGTTGCCCAAAGGGCGACGTAAATCGCGACGGGCCCGTTCATGTCTGGCGCGTAATGGAGCGCGCCAAAAAGCGCCGCAGGAATGCCCATCCACAGCACGCGCCAGCGGGTGCGTGCGGCGATCTGTTGCAGCACATAGCCTCTAAAAAGCAGCTCTTCCGAAGCGATCTGAACGAATAGAAGCGGCAAGGACAGCGGCAACCAAGCCAGCATAACGCTCAAGGAGGTGGATTTCGCCAAATGCGGATCAAGCCCGGAGAGCGGCGCGATCAAGAGCGCTGCCAGCACCAGCGCGGGAAAGACCAAGGCAAAATCGCGCCCCGCGCCCACACCAAACAGGCTCAAGACGGGGCGATTGTGCAAGAGCCGGGTGATCAGCATCGTCCCGAGCAATAAGGGGGCGAAACTGAACAATAACATCACCAGCCCAACGGGCGTGTTGGCCGCATTCATGTTGCGGATCACCCAAGACATGGTTTGCGGGCCGAAAAGCGCGCCGACGGCGCTCATGCCCCCCAAAAGCGCGCCAAAGTAAAACCCGCCAATCAGCCCAAGGCCAACCAGAACGCGCCAAGCCTCAGCGGAGGGTTTGGCCGAGGCAACATAGCGATCCAAAAGCGGGTAAGTCATGGCGGCTCCTTGGCGTGACCCTAGCCGCGCCCCCTGCCCCCCACAAGCCGCTTTACTTTGTCTTGGCTGCGGCGGATGTAAGCGCTTTCTGCCGGAGGGCGCATGTTCGAAGTCTCGCTTGACCTTGCCGCGATGCTGATCGCTGCCGCTTTTGCCGCGGGCTTCGTGGATTCGATCGCTGGCGGGGGGGGCTTGATCACATTGCCGATCTTGCTTTTGGCGGGGGCCACGCCTTTGCAGGCGCTGTCCACCAACAAGGTGCAAGGGGCTTTTGGTGCCGCCACCGCCGCGCTGACCTATGCTGCCAAGGGGCAGGTAAACCTGCGCAAACAACTCGGTGCCGCCTCGCTTGCCTTTTTGGCGGGGCTTGGGGGGGCTTTCATGGTCTCGGCCCTGCCGACCGAGGCCGTGCGCGCCATTCTGCCCTTCATTTTGATCGCGATTGCCGCCTTTTTCGCCTTGCGCAAAGGGCTGGACGACACAGACCGCGCCCAACGCATCACCCCTGCCGCCTTCGTGGCCTTTGTTGTGCCTTTTGTGGGGTTTTATGACGGGTTGATCGGCCCCGGCGCGGGTGCGTTTTACATGATCGGTTTTGTGATGCTGGCGGGCTATGGCGTACTGAAAGCCACCGCGCACACCAAACTGCTCAATTTCGCCTCCAACCTTGGCGGGCTGGTGGCCTTTGCCGCCACAGGCGCGCCTTGGTGGGTGATGGGGCTTGCAATGGGCGTGGCGCAAATTGCGGGGGCCAGCCTTGGGGCGCGCCTTGCCATGCGCAAGGGCGCGAAACTGATCAAACCGCTATTGGTTGTCACCTCAACCGTGCTGGCGCTCAAGCTGATCTGGTGATCAGCAAAAACCCTCTGCGCGGCGCATCCCACCCGTTTCAAGGCCACGCCAATTGCGCTGCACTTTAGGCAAAAGCTCTTCCACCACCGGATGGGCCGGGTCGAGCGCCCCGAGATAGACCAAAATCGCGGTAATTGCCGCCTCTGACGCGCGGGTGGTGCCATCGGCAATTTTCAGCGCCACGCCACGCTTTTGTTCGGGCAAAATGGCCACGAAGACGCCCTCCGCCCCCACTTTCACTGCCACCTTGCCGCCCATTGCCCGCATCAGCTTGGTGCAAGCGCGTTCTTCCCCGGCAACCAGTTCTGGGAAAGCGACCATCGCCCGGCGCAACCGCACCGCTGCGTTTTCGCGTAGGCTACCCTCTGGCTTGGCGGCAGCAAAGAATTGCATCGCACGGGCCAATGCCTCGACCGTGCAGGCAAAGTTCGGGGCCGAGCAGCCATCAACACCCCAACCCGCGACAATCTCCCCCGTCACCTCTTCAAAGGCGGCGCGGACGGCGCGTTGCACGGGATGGTCGATCTCCACATATTCTGAACCGCCCTTCAAATGGCGGTTGAGCGTCAGAAACCCGCTATGCTTACCCGAGCAATTGTTGTGAATTTGGCATGGCTTGTCTTCTGTGCAGGTGAAATGGCACCGGGCCTCCGGGTCGCGCGGCACATGTGCGCCGCAGCGCAAATCCTCATCCGCCAAGCCCAGATCGGAGAGCCACGCCGCCACGGCCTTGGTGTGCAGCGCCGCGCCGGAGTGGCTGGCACAGGCAAGCGCCAAATGCCGCTCCGCCAACCCCGCCGCATCAGCCGCGCCGCTTTCCACCAAAGGCAGCGCTTGGATCATTTTGCACGACGAGCGCGGAAAGATCACCGCATCGGCTTGGCCCCAGACCATTTCCGCCCCTTGCGGGCCATAAACCACTGCATGCCCGGCATGGATGCTTTCACACAGGCCGCCCCGCCAGAGCTCGATCAAGGATTGTGGTGCCATTTCGCCCTCCGATGCGCGAAATCCCGCCGGGGGGGCTTTCCCCAACCGGCACTTTTGCGTTATCTCTCGACTATCGAGTTGAAATAGCAACCGCCAGAGTGAACAAGGGCTAAAGCCCGAGGGCGGACAGAGGCATCAGACAGCTGGAGGCTGTTCCATGAAGACGATCATTTCGAGCGTCGCAGCAGTTCTTGCCGCGTCGCTGGCATTTTCCCCGATGGCAAGCGCGCAAGAAAGCTCGAACCGGGTGGCGGCGGAAACCGACTGGAGCGTTTTCGTTGAAGACAGCCCGAAAGAGTGCTGGGGCGTGGTGCCGCCGAAAAAGACGGTCAACACCAAGGGCGGCAAGCCCGTGCAGGTGCGCCGGTCTGAAATTTTGCTGTTTGTAACTCACCGGCCGAGCAAAGCGCCCGAGGTGATGTTTATGGGCGGCTATCCCTTTGCGCCCGGCTCCACGGTCGAATTGAAGGTGAGCACAGGCCAAGCGTTCAACCTTTTCACCAATGGCGAAGGTGCGTGGGCGGGCAGCCCCGAAGATGATGCCAAGATCATCGCCGCGATGAAAGCGGGCGCCGATGTGACGCTGACGGGCCGGTCGAGCCGCGGCACTCAGACGGAAGACACCTTCTCGCTGATGGGCTTCACCGCCGCGATGGACGAAGCCGCCAAACGCTGCAAATAAGCGTAAGCGCCCCCTTGAGGCAGCAGCCCCGGCCAGACCGGGGCTTTTGCACATCTTGGTGATCTATTTTTGCTACCTATCGGGGCGCGAATCCCCTATATGCACGGCTTCTTTAACGCAGGACGCGCCATGACCGAGCCCACTTCCCCCATCACGCAAGACGTGTTGACCGTGCCGCGCAAGCTGCCCGAGGGCGGTAAGCTGAACCTTGTCGGGCTCACACGTGAGGAATTGCGCGCAGCGCTGATCGCGGCAGGCACGCCCGAGAAACAGGCGAAAATGCGCGTCGGCCAAGTTTGGCAATGGATCTACCATTGGGGCGTGCGTGATTTCAGCGAGATGACCAACCTCGCCAAAGACTATCGCGCGCTTCTGGACGCCAATTTTGAAATTGCCCTGCCCGAGGTCGTGACTTGCCAAGTCTCGATGGATGGCACGCGCAAATACCTTTTGCGCATCGCGGGCGGGCATGAGGTTGAGGCGGTTTACATCCCCGAAGAAAACCGGGGCACTTTGTGCATTTCTTCCCAAGTGGGCTGCACGCTGACCTGTTCTTTCTGCCATACGGGCACGCAAAAACTGGTGCGCAACCTGACCGCGGGCGAGATTGTCGGCCAAGTGATGGTGGCGCGTGACGATTTGGGCGAATGGCCGAAACCGGGCGCACCGAAGGATGAGACGCGGCTCATTTCCAACGTCGTGCTGATGGGCATGGGCGAGCCGCTTTACAACTTTGAAAACGTGCGCAACGCGATGAAAGTGGTGATGGATGGCGAGGGGCTGACGCTTAGCCGCCGCCGGATCACGCTCTCAACCTCTGGCATCGTCCCCGAGATTGCCCGCACCGCCGAAGAAATTGGCTGCCTTCTGGCGATTTCCTTCCATGCCACCACCGATGAGGTGCGCGACAAGCTGGTGCCGGTGAACAAGAAATGGAACATCGCCACGCTGTTGGACACGCTGCGCGATTACCCGCGCCTGTCCAATTCTGAGCGGATCACCTTTGAGTATGTGATGCTCAAAGGCGTGAACGATAGCGACGACGATGCGCGGCGGCTGATCAAGCTGATCCGGGGCATTCCCGCGAAGATCAACTTGATCCCGTTTAACGAATGGCCCGGCTCGCCCTATCAGCGCAGCGATTGGGAGCGGATCGAGGCTTTTGCCGATATCGTTTATAAGGCGGGCTATGCCGCGCCCATTCGCACCCCGCGCGGCGAAGATATCATGGCTGCTTGCGGGCAGCTGAAATCTGCCACCGAACGCGCGCGGAAATCTAAGGCAGAAATCGCGGCGGAAGCGGGCCAGTAAACGCCGCTTTCTCGCCCGGGCGATGCGCCCGGGCTGCGCGCGTTATTCGCCTTGCCACAGGCACCAATCATGCCCGTAGAAAAAGCGCACCTCGGCGGCCTCTTTTTCAAGCGTGGGCACATCACGGCATTCGGCAACCAGTAACCCGCCCGGATGCGCGGCGAGCCACGCGGGCGCATCCTCTGCGGTAAGAACATCGACCTTTTCGGTCAGGCGCCCTTCAAAACCGAATTCAGAATTGTAGCGCCCTGCAACGGTGGCGAGCCCCTGCGCCTGATGCCCGGCCATTCTCTGAGCAATTGGCGTGCTGTCATAAGCGGGGCCAAGGCCGGTGCTGGCAATCAACCCCACGAAGCCCAAGACCAGCCCCAAACCCGCAAGGCTGAGCCCGATCACCCGCGGCAACAGCCAGACCAAGGCAGCGAGCAAACCGCAAAACAGCGCAAAAGCGATCGGCCCCCAAAGCGGCTGCATCAAAGCCACTGTCTGCGCATCGCCCGCCCCCAAAGCCAAGGCGAGCGGCGCGATCCCGGCCAAAACCAGCAAAGCGCCGACTGGCAGGTGGGACAAACGCCCCCGCGCCTCGGCACTGCCCGAGGTCAGAAAAGCGCGCGCGACGATCAGCGCGAATGCGGGCAGTTCCGGCACAAGGTAATGCACCTGCTTGCCGGAAATGAGCGAGAACAGAAACAACCCCGCCCCTGCCTGCACAACCATCAACCGCAGCGCACGATCCGAGAAGCGCAATTTCGCCGCCCCGCGCCAGAAGCTTGGCGACCAAATCCACGGGAAAAGCGCAAGCGGAAGCGTAGCGAGCAACCACCACATCGGCCGCGCATGGGCGAAGCTTTGCACCGTGCGGCCTGCCGTTTGCTCCCACAAAATCATCCGGCGGTATTCGGCCCCGCCAGTGATCGCGGCGGGCAAAACCCAAAGCGCCACCACCGCAAGCGCCACAGCCAGCGCGAGCCCCGCACCTTTTGCGATCTCACGGCCGGAAGGTCGTGTGCTGGGGTCGGCCCAAAGCGGAACCGCCAAAAGCGCCGGCGCAAGGTGGAACAAGATCACCGGCCCTTTCGCCAAAACCCCAAAGGCCAGCGCGAAGCCAAAGCCGCCCCAAGCGAGGCGATTTCCCCCCGGCGCGCGCAAAGCGGAAATCAGCGCCCAAAGCCCCGCTAAAGTCGCTGTGGAAAGCAGCGTGTCAAACATCGTCGCGCCGCCATAAGCGGCAAAGACGCTGAGCCCGGAAAGCACAATGGCCGCCAAAGCCCCGGTGGCATTATCCCAAAGCCGCCGCCCGAGCGCCCACGTGCCCAAAAGCGTCACCACGGCAAAGAACGGCCCCACCAAGCGGCCCGCAAAGCCGCTCACCTCGCCCACAAGCGTCCAGACAAGGTTGATCAGCCAAAAGAGAAGCGGCGGCTTGTCGGTATAAAGCTCGAAGTTCTTGATCGGCAGAAACCAGCTTCCCTCCAGCCGCATCTCGCGGGCAACGTCGATGTAGCGGGTTTCATCAATCGGCAGGAGCGGGCGTAGGGCAACGCCAATCACCGCAACCACCGCAAAGGCCAAAATCATCGCAACAGCAAAGCCGCTGCGGGCGCGCCCTTCAGGCGGCGCCATTTTGCCAGCTTTCGATGATTTGCACCGCTTCCTCAGCGGTTTCGACAAAGTTCATCAACTCAAGATCCTCGCGCGCAATGGTGCCAGCCTCGGCCAGCATATCCCAGTTGACGACATTCTTCCAAAAATCGACGCCAAACAGAATGAGCGGGATCCGCTTCATCCGATGGGTCTGGATCAGAGTCAGCGTCTCAAACATTTCATCAAGCGTGCCAAAGCCACCCGGAAAGACGCAAACCGCCTTGGCCCGCATCAGGAAATGCATCTTACGAATGGCGAAATAGTGGAAGTTGAAGCACAAATCCGGCGTGACATAGGGGTTGGGGGCCTGTTCATGCGGCAGCACGATGTTGAGCCCAATGGACTGCCCGCCCGCCTCATGCGCCCCACGGTTGCCCGCCTCCATCACGCCCGGGCCACCGCCGGTGCAAATGACATATTCGCGGCCATATTGTGCCATCGAAATTTCGGTCATCCGGCGGGCGAATTTTAGCGCCTCGTCATAGTAGCGGCTGAGTTCCGCCAAGGCGGGCGTTTTGGCACTGTCTTTCTGCGCGGGGTCCGGGATGCGCGCCCCGCCAAACATCACGACCGTGCTTTCCACCCCGCGCTCATCCATGATGAGTTCGGGCTTAAGCAGTTCCAGCTGCAACCGCACCGGCCGCAACTCTTCGCGCATCATGAAGCCATCATCGGCGAAGGCAAGCTTATAGGCGGGCGCACGGGTTTGTGGGGTATCGGGGGTGTCTTTCGCCGCGCGCGCATCCATCATGCTGTCGCGAAACGGGTGGGACCGGCTGTCGTCTTTCATGATTGGGCTCATTGCACGAAGGGATTTCCCCAACTATAGGGGGAAAAACCTGAATGCCACCTGAAAGAGGAGCCTCTCCCATGTCGAATGCCATGCTTGAAGCCGCGATTGAAGCTGCATGGGAGGTGCGCGACACGATCACCCCCTCGACCGGCGGAGAAACGCGCGAAGCGATCGAAGCCACGCTTGAAGCGCTCGACAAAGGTGTTTTGCGGGTGGCCGAAAAGCAAGACGACGGCAATTGGCATGTGAACCAATGGGCCAAAAAGGCGGTGCTACTGGGCTTCCGTCTGAAAGACATGGAACAGCATGACGGCGGCCCGCAAGGCGGCCATTGGTGGGACAAGGTCGATAGCAAATTCAAAGGCTGGGGCGAGCAAGAATGGCAAGCTGCGGGCTTTCGTGCGGTGCCGCACTGCATCGTGCGCCGCTCGGCCTATATCGCCAAAGGCGCGGTGCTGATGCCGAGCTTCGTCAACCTTGGCGCCTATGTCGATGAAGGCACGATGGTCGATACTTGGGTCACCGTCGGTTCTTGCGCGCAAATCGGCAAAAACGTGCACCTTTCGGGCGGTGTTGGCATTGGCGGCGTGCTCGAGCCGATGCAAGCGGGCCCGACGATCATTGAAGACAACTGCTTCATCGGCGCGCGTTCGGAAGTGGTCGAGGGCTGCATCGTGCGCGAAGGCTCGGTGCTTGGCATGGGCGTCTTCATCGGCAAATCGACCAAGATCGTCGACCGTGAAACCGGCGAAGTGATGTATGGCGAAGTGCCGCCCTATTCGGTCGTGGTGGCCGGGTCGATGCCCTCCAAAGGCGGGATCAACCTTTACTGCGCCGTGATCGTGAAACGGGTCGATGCGCAGACCCGCTCGAAAACCGGTATCAACGAGCTTTTGCGGGACTAAACCATGATCCTTTCGCTGGCAGGGAAAATCCGCGATGCGGTGAATGGGACGGAAATCCCGCACCACATTCGCGGTGGGTTGATGATGATTGATGTCGTCTCGATCGCGCTGTTTCAGATTTGGGGCCTCGAAAAGATGACGGCGATGGTCGAAGCGGCTGAACCCGGGGAATGGATCCCCGGCGCGGCGCTTGTGGCCTATGCCGTAGTTTTTGTCTGGCTGCTGCTGACCGCGCTTAAATCCACCAAGCGCCCGGCGAAGGTCTAAGATGTCCGAAACTCCGGAAAAGCCCGAAAAGAAAAAACGCCCCCAGCAGGTCTACACCCTGCTGGTGGAGGTGGGCCGTTGTGAAAATGATGGCCTGCCCAAAGGCGCCACCGGGGCCGGGCTTTTGTGCTACGCCAGCGGTGTGGATGAGGCAGAAGCCGTGCGCGAAACGGTGGCGATTTTGAAGCAAGCCGATCTCGCGCCGCTCGATGTAACCGGCTACGGCACACTCGCGGAACGCGAAAAGGCGGGCGACGAAATCCCCGAGGAAGAAAAAGCCTTGATGGCCCGCGCCTTGGAAGAAAACTCTGTGATCGTGGCGCAAATGACCCCGTTCATGGGGGAAAAAGGCTAGGCATTTCCCCGCCCGGCGCTTGGCGCGATTGTTGCCAGACCGCTTTGACCTGCTACACTGTTTCGAAACAGCGAACAGTCGGGCAGGTCATGAAACACGCATTAAAACCCCTTGCAATCACCCTATTTGCCCTTTCTGGCATGGCAGCCTGTAGTGGCCCGCTGGAGGGTGGCGGATCGGGCGGCAGCAGCATTGCCGCTATTCCGCGTGTAGATGCGGCCACGCAACAGGGCTTGGATGAGTGGGTGATGAACTTCAAACCTCGTGCCATGGCGGCGGGGATTTCTGAGGCCACGTGGAACCGCGCCATGCGCAACGTGCCCTACAACCCCAAGGTGATCGAGCGCGACCGCTTCCAAGCCGAATTCTCTAAGCCGATCTGGGATTATCTGGACAGTGCCGCTTCACCCGAACGGGTGGCGGAGGGGCGCAAAATGCTTGCGCAGCATGACCGACTTTTGCGCGAGATTGAGGCGCGCTACGGCGTTGAAAAAGAGGTTGTCGTCGCGATCTGGGGGATGGAATCGCGCTATGGTAGCCGCCGAGGCGACACGTTGATCATTCCCGCGCTCGCCACTTTGGCGCATGACGGGCGGCGCGGCGCATTCTTTGAAAGCCAGCTCATTGGCGCGCTGAAGATCATCCAATCGGGCGATATCGACCCCGCGCAGATGACCGGGTCTTGGGCTGGCGCAATGGGGCATACCCAATTCATCCCCACCTCTTATTTGTCGTTTGCGGTCGATTTTACCGGCGATGGCAAACGCGATATCTGGTCAGACAATCCCGCCGATGCGCTGGCCTCCACCGCCGCTTATTTGGCACGCTCGGGCTGGTCAAAAGGCCAGCCTTGGGGGGTTGAAGTCATCTTGCCAAAAGACTTCAACCTTGGCCTGACCGGGAAGGGGGTGAAGAAATCTCCGTCCGACTGGGCCGATCTTGGTGTGCGCGCCGCAGCAGGCGGTAAGGTGGCAAACTACGGCGCAGCTTCGATCTTGCTGCCCGCCGGGGCCGAGGGGCCCGCACTGATGATCTTTGACAATTTCCGCGCGATATCGCGCTACAACAACGCCGATTCTTACGTGATTGGCGTGGGGCATTTGGCGGACCGGATCAAAGGTCAGGGACCGTTCAAAACCCCATGGCCGCGTGAGGGCCGCGCGCTCACCGAGGCCGAGAAGATCGAAGTGCAGGAACGGCTCACCGCAGCGGGTTATGACACGCAGGGCCATGACGGGTTGATTGGCCCGAATACGATTTCTGCCGTGGCCGCATGGCAACGCGCCAATGGCGTGAAGGCCGATGGTTGGGTGACACTGAAGCTGCTTGAGGCGCTTCGCCGCGGCGGTTAAGGCCGCGCGACGGGGCTTTGTTTGGAAAGCTGCACCGCCAAAATCCCAGCCGCAATCACCGCCACGCCAAGAAGATCGAGCCAACCCAACCGCTCGCCCAACACGGCGGCGGCAATCGCCACGCCAAAGAACGGGTTGAGGAAGTGGAAGGTCGCCGCCTTCACCGCCCCGATCCGTGCCACCAGCCGGAACCAGACCCAAGTCGCCAAAAGCCCAGGAATCAGCGTGGTGTAAAGGAAGGCGAGCGTCAGCCGCGTGGTGGGCACGACATGCCAGCTTTCAGTGAAGGCTGAGACGGTGGCGAGAGAGATCGCACCGACAAACATCTGCAAGCCCACGATCATCAGCACATTGCCGCTAGAGGTCGCTCCGCGCACCGAAAGTGTGGCGACCGAAAGCGCAAAAGCCGCAATGAAACAGAGCGCCAACCCAACCGGGTCCACCCCGCCCGAAAGCCGCGCGCCCATGATGATGGAGACGCCCACGACACCAGCAAAGAGTCCCGCAAGACCGAGCGGGCGCACCTTATCGCCAAACACAACACGGCCCATGAGCGCCACCATCAGCGGCATGGTCGAAGCGATGATCGAAGCAACCGACGCCTGTACCCATTGCATCGCTACGAAGTTGAGCCCCAGATAGAGCGCGTTCTGGCAGAGACCGAAAATCAACGTGGCCCGCCATTGCGCACGGCTCAGCCGCCAGCTTTGCCCCATGGCCAGCGCGATCCCGACCCCGATCAGCCCAGAGATCAGAAACCGCCCAGACAGCGCGAGCAAAGGCGGCGCTTCGGCCACGATCATCCGCGCCGAGGTGAAGGCCGAAGACCACATAAGCGCAAAGGCCAAGCCCATCAAAATGGCGCGGATATCCATATTTTCCTCATCGCTGGAAGAACGTCCGAGCAGGGAAGCCAAATTTGCTCCGCTCCGACAAGAAAAAACCTGTATGCAATACAGGTTCATTTCCCGCGGCGCCCAAGAAAAAAGGCCGCCCTGCCGATGCAGGACGACCCAAATTCTTCACATCTGCCCGAAGGCGGATGGATCAGCCGTTGACGCTGTCTTTGAGCGCTTTGGCGATCGTCACTTTGACTTGTTTGTCGGCCGGTTTCATCATCGTGTCGCCAGTGGCCGGGTTGCGCACCATGCGCTCGGGGCGGGCTTTGCACGACACTTTGCCGATGCCCGGCAGCGTCACAGCGCCACCTTCAGCCACTTCTTTGGTCACGACTTCGGCGATGGCGTCGAGCGCAGCCGTGGCGGTTTTCTTGTCCGAGCCCATGGCTTCGGCGAGGGCGGCCACCAGCTGGGTCTTGGTCATCGGTTTCGACATGGGATTTCCTCTCATACACCCCTCGTGGTGGGGTCGATCTGCCCGTCTTTACGGTTTCATGCGCCCCCTAACACACGGTTTTTTTCAACAAGGCAAGCCTTTTCGGGCGTTTTCGGTGAATTTCCACAGCACAATGTGCAGCCCATCACAAGAAGGCGGTCTCGTCAAAAGAACGCAGCTTCCGGCTATGAATCCGCTCCAGCGGCATGTCGCGCAATTTCTCCATTGCGCGCACCCCAATCAGCAGATGGTTCGCCACTTGCGTGCGGTAAAATTCGGTCGCCATGCCGGGCAGTTTTAGCTCCCCATGCAGCGGTTTGTCTGAAACGCACAGCAGCGTTCCATAGGGCACGCGGAACCGGAACCCGTTGGCCGCGATGGTCGCGCTTTCCATATCAAGCGCGATGGCGCGGCTTTGCGAAAGCCGCTGCACCGGGCCGGATTGGTCACGCAATTCCCAGTTGCGGTTATCAATCGTCGCCACCGTACCGGTGCGCATGATCCGCTTGAGTTCATAACCTTCCAACTGGGTGATCTCGGCCACCGCTTCTTGCAACGCCACCTGCACCTCGGCCAAGGCCGGGATCGGCACCCAGATCGGCAGATCATCATCCAGCACATGGTCTTCGCGCAAATAGGCGTGCGCGAGCACAAAATCCCCCAAGCTTTGCGAATTGCGCAGCCCCGCGCAGTGACCAACCATCAGCCAAGCATGGGGGCGCAGCACGGCAATATGATCGGTTGCCGTTTTCGCGTTGGACGGCCCCACGCCGATGTTGACCAAGGTGATCCCGTTCCCATCGGGCCGTTTGAGGTGATAGGTTGGCATTTGCGGCAGCTTGGAGAGCGGCGCAATCGCCCCATCGGGGGTGGTGATCTCCACATTGCCCGGTGCCACAAAGCTTGTGTAGCCCTGCGACGGGTCGGCGAGCATCCGCCGCGCCACCGCCTCAAACTCATCGACATAGAACTGGTAGTTCGTGAACAGCACATGGTTTTGGAAATGCTCAGGCAAGGTGGCCGTGTAATGCGCCAGCCGCGCGAGCGAGTAATCCACCCGTTGCGCCGTAAACGGTGCCAAGTGGCCCGAACCATCCGGGTGCAGCCCTGCCGTGCCATTGACGATGTCATCGTTCATCGAGGCAAGCGAGGGAACGTCAAACACATCGCGCAGGCTGATGCCGAGCGCGCCCTCTTGCGGCACGGTCACCTCCGGCTGGCCAGCAACGGCGAAATGCACCGGGATCGGCGTGGTCGAGGGCCCCACCTGCACCGTGGCACTGTGGTTGCGCATCAAAAGGCCGATCTGCTGCGTGAGGTAATTGCGAAAAAGATCGGGCCGCGTGATCGTGGCGGAATAGGTTCCGGGTTCGGACACATGACCAAAGCTCAGCCGGCTATCGCCTTTGACATGCGAATTCACCGTCAGTCGCACCTCGGGGTAAAAGGCCCGATAGCGCGAGGGAGCGGCGCCAGTTTCCAGCACCTCGTTGAACTTGGTCAGCAAGAACCCCGTCGCCTCGGCATAAAGCGCCTCAAGCCGGGCAACGGCGGCGGCGGGATCGGTGAAGGTTTCAGGGTCGGCGTGGGGTGATATTTGGATCGTCAGCGGGTCTGTCATTCAAACAACTCTGTCAGCTCAAACTTCGTGACGTCGACGAGCCCCAGATCAGAAATGCGGATTTCCGGGATCACGACAAGCGCCAGCAATGAATGTTGCATATAGGCGTTGTTGAGCGAGCATCCACATTGCGCCATCGCTTCCACCATTTTGGCCGCGCGCGCGGCGACCTCTGCCGCCGGATCATCCGACATCAGCCCCGCAATCGGCAAAGGCACGGCGGCAAGCTCGGCCCCGTCTTTCCAAACCGAGATGCCGCCACCCATCTCGCCCAAGCGGTTGGCACAGGCGGCCATGCTGTCGCGGTCGGTGCCGACGACGATCATATGATGGCTGTCATGCGCGACGGTGGAGCCCATCGCCATTTTGCCTTTGTAACCAAAGCCAGACACGAAACCATTGACCACATGGCCAGTGCCCCGGTGGCGTTCCACCAAGGCGATCTGCGCCACGTCTTTAGCTTCATCGGGCTGAGCCAGCCCCTCAGCCACCTGCAAGGTGGCGGTAAGCGCTTTGGTCGGGGCTTGGTTTTCAACGACGCCAATCACCTTAGCGGTGACGCTATTCGCGCCTTCCGGCGCGGCAATGGCAAAGTCTTGTGCCGTCAGTTGTTTGCCCAAATGCACCGTGTTGCGCGCGCTTTCGGGCCAGTCGTAATGCGGGCAAGACACTTTGAGCACGCCCGCCTCCGCCACAACTTGGCCGCGCGCGATCACCACTTCCACCGGAAGGCTAGCAAGGTCCGAAGACAAGATGACATCGGCCCGCCGCCCGGGTGTGATGGAGCCCAATTCCCGCTCCAGCCCAAAATGGCTCGCCGTGTTGAGCGTGCACATTTGTAGCGCGATCAGCGGCTCACAACCGCAAGCCACCGCATGGCGGTAGACGCGGTTCATATGGCCATCGTTCACCAGCGTACCGGAATGGCAATCATCGGTGCACAAAATGAAATTGCGCGGATCAAGGCCCTTTTGGGTGACCGCCGTGATTTGGCTTTCCACGTCATACCACGCAGAGCCCAGCCGCATCATGGAACGCATCCCTTGGCGCACGCGGGCAATTGCATCGGCCTCACAAGTGCCTTCGTGATCATCCGCCGGGCCACCTGCCGCATAGGCGCGGAAGGGGGCGCCCAAGTCAGGGCTCGCATAATGCCCGCCCACGGTTTTATTCGCGTTTTGGGTTGCGGCGATCTCGGCCAGCATCTTTGGGTCGGCATTCACAACACCGGGGAAATTCATCATCTCCCCAAGCCCGATGATGCCCGGCCATGTCATCGCCTCGGCCACATCTTCGGGCGTGATTTCAAACCCGGTCGTTTCCAGCCCCGGCGCAGAGGGCGCACAAGAGGGCATTTGCGTGAAGATATTGACGGGCTGAAGGGCCGCCTCGTCATGCATCATCCGCACACCCTCTAACCCCAACACATTGGCGATTTCATGCGGGTCGGTGAACATGGTGGTGGTGCCATGCGGAATGACGGCAGCGGCAAATTCGGCAGGCGTCAGCATGCCGCTTTCAATATGCATATGCGCATCGCATAGACCGGGCAGCATGTAGCGGCCCTTGGCCTCAATGACTTCGGTTTCGGGGCCAATCGCGGCGCTTAAATCCGGTGCAATCGCGGCAAAGCGGCCCTCGGCGATGGCAATGTCATAGCCCTCCAACACCTCGCGGCTGTGGACATTGACCCATTTCCCTTGCCGGATCACCATATCGGCCGGCGCGCGCCCGGCGGCCACAGCTACAAGGCGCGGCGCGGCTTCAGGCCATGATTTCAGTTGTTTCATCTGTTCCATGCCACAGGGTGCCACCGCTTTTTGCCCTTCGCAAGTGACGAGGTGATGACTAGGTTGCACTTGAGTATAGGAGGGATGATGAAAACGCTGCTTTCTATCGGGCATGGCTATTCGGCGCGGGCTTTGGGGCGACTTTTGTTGCCGCAAGGCTGGCGCATTATTGCGACCACGCGCAGCGCAGAAAAAGCGGAAATGCTGCGCAGCGAAGGGTTGGAAGCGCTGGTCTGGACGGGCGGAGAATTACCGCTGTCTGAGGCCACGCATCTGCTGACCTCCGTCGCGCCAGACAGCAGCGGCGACCCGGTTCTTTCTGCGCAGAAAAAAGCCATTGCCGCAGCGCAGCATTTGAAGTGGGTCGGCTATCTTTCGACCGTTGGCGTTTATGGCGACCATGATGGCGGCTGGGTTGATGAGGAAACGCCACTCACCCCCGGCACCGCGCGCGGCAAAGCGCGCGTCGCAGCAGAGGCGGCGTGGCAAGAGCTTGGCTTGCCGCTGCATATCTTCCGGCTCGCAGGCATTTACGGCCCCGGACGCGGCCCCTTTGCCAAGGTCCGCAACGGCACTGCGCGGCTAATTATCAAGCCCGGTCAGGTGTTTTCGCGCATCCATGTGGCTGACATTGCGCAGGTGCTCGCGGCATCAATCGCGCAGCCCAATCCGGGGCGGATCTATAACCTTTGCGATGATGCCGCCTCCCCGCCCGAAGATGTGCTGGCCTATGCCGCCGAACTGCTTGGCCTGCCGCGCCCGCCCGAGGAGCCGTTTGACCCCGCCACCATGACGCCGATGGCCGCGAGCTTTTAT
This sequence comes from Rhodobacter aestuarii, assembly GCF_900156655.1. Taxonomy (GTDB): domain Bacteria; phylum Pseudomonadota; class Alphaproteobacteria; order Rhodobacterales; family Rhodobacteraceae; genus Rhodobacter; species Rhodobacter aestuarii. The sequence goes on from NZ_FTOG01000011.1 coordinate 68,556, forward strand.
GCCGAGAACAAACGGGTGCGAAATGACCGCATCAAAGACGAGCTTGGCGTGCAACTCCGCTACCCTGATTACAGGGCCGGGCTAGAGGCAATGCTGCGCAGCGAAGCCTAGGCCGGTTGCAGCGCCGCGGGGCGGTCCCGCACTGGCAAATGCACGAGCGCGGAAAACGCGCCAACGCCCACGCCGACCCACCACACCAGCGTGTAATCGCCCGCGATGTCGTAAAGCCGCCCGCCCAGCCAAACGCCCAGAAACGCGCCCAGTTGGTGCGAAAAGAACACGACGCCATAAAGCGTGCCCATGTAGCGCAGCCCGTATAGGTCCGCGACAAGGCCAGAGGTCAGCGGCACAGTGGCAAGCCACAACGCCCCCATAACAAGCGAGAAGATCAGCACCGAGCCGGGGGTGATCGGCAGCAAAATGAAACTGGCCGCCGCGATGGTGCGCAGCAGGTAAATCAGCGCGAGCAGGTATTTCTTGCTCCACCTCTTGCCCGCCCAACCGGCAAAGATCGTGCCCACGATGTTGGCGAGCCCGATCACCGCGATAGCAAAGGCCCCCAGCGCCGATTGCGTTTCGATCCCAAGCGCGGCGAGCATAGAGCCGGGCGGCACCGCCCCGCACATCTCGGTGATCATTGCGGGGAAGTGGGCGGTGATAAAGGCAAGCTGATAGCCGCAAGAAAAGAAGCCCAGAAAGATGAGGATGAAAGACGGGTCGCGCAAAGCCCGCGAAACAACGTCTCCCATGCTCTCTTCATTTGCGGCGGGGGCTGCGCGCGCCGGGCTGCGCAGCATCGGCAGGGCAAAAAGGGCCAGCAAGATCACACCTGCAAACATCACAAAGACCGTCTGCCACGGGAAGTAGGCCAAAAGCGCCTCGGCCAATGGCGCGCCAAAGACTTGGCCTGCGGACCCCGCAGCTGTGGCAATGCCCAGCGCGAGCGAACGATTTTCGGCCGAAGCCGCACGCCCAACGACCGCCAGAATCACCCCAAAGCCGGTGCCTGCAATGCCAAAGCCCACCAGAATTTCCAGCAGATCGTGCTGCCAAGGGGCCGTGGCAAAGGCCGACATCACCAGCCCCGCCGCATACATGAGCGCGCCCAAGGTGATCGCGCGGCGGTCGCCAAACCGCTCGGCCAGCGCGCCAAAGATCGGCTGGCCAATCCCCCAAGCGAGGTTTTGGATCGCGATGGCAAGGCTGAACTCGGCCCGCGGCCAGCCAAACTCCGCCGCAATCGGGATCTGAAACACCCCAAACGAGGCGCGGATCGCAAACCCGAGCATCAAGATGATGGCCCCGCCAATCAGGACGGGGGAGATAAGGCGGCTATCGCTCATGCACGTCTCCCTAGCGCAAGGGCGCCAGTTCGACATGCGTCGGCCCCTGCGTCAATCTGTCATTTGTTCTGGGAACAATCGCGCAGCGGCAGCGCGGCCTGCTGCGCGCCCCGTCGCCAAGCAACCGGTCAGCAGATAGCCGCCCGTCGGCGCCTCCCAATCGAGCATCTCACCCGCAGCGAACACACCGGGGAGGGCCTTTAACTCCAACCCATCGGTCAGAGCGGCGGCGGTGATCCCGCCCGCCGACGAAATCGCCTCTGCCAAGGGCCGGGGGCCAGCATGTCGCACGGGCAGCGCTTTGAGTTTACGCGCCAAGGCGAGCGGGTCATTCGGCAGGGGGCGGCCCCATTCATTTGCAAGCGCGAGTTTCACCGCATCCAACCGCAGCGCTTTACGCAGCCGGTTTTGCAAACTGTCTTTATTGGAAGTGCGGCCCAGCCGATGCGCCACCGCTTCCACATCCAGATCGGGGGCGAGGTCCAGCATCAGCGCCGCGCCATCGCGCACCGGGGCAGAAAGCGCATAGACCCCGCCGCCTTCGATGCCCTTCGCGGAAATCACAAACTCCCCACGGCTCACTTGCCCCGGCACGTAAAGCGCCGCGCCTTTGATGGGCTGGCCCAGATGCGCGGTCATGTGTTTGGACCAATCGACCACAAAGCCCATATTCGCGGGGCGGAAAGGCGCGATTTCCACGCCTTTCGCGGCCATCATCTCGACCCAAGCGGCATCCGAGCCAAGCCGCGGCCAACTCGCCCCACCCAAAGCCAAAATGGTGGCATCGGGGCGCAGGGTTTGCGCGCCATCGGGGGTTTCGAAACGAACCCCATCGGCCTCCAGCCCCACCCAACGCCAGCGCGTTTGCAACACGACCCCCAGCCCCGCAAGCCGCGCGAGCCATGCCCGCAGCATGGGCGAGGCTTTCATTTCCACAGGAAACACCCGCCCGGTAGAGCCCGTGAACAAATCCACCCCCAGCCCACGGGCAAAATCGCTGACCGCATCGGGGCCGAAATCGGCCACATAGGGCCGAACCCACTCGGGCGCATAGGCGTTTAGGAAAAGCTCAAGCGGTTCATCTTTGGTGATGTTCAGCCCAGATTTTCCTGCCATCAGGAATTTGCGCGCGGCGGTGGGCTTGGCCTCGGCCAGCGTCACCTTTGCCCCGGCGCGCGCCAGCACCTCGGCCGCCATCAAGCCCGCGGGGCCTGCGCCAATGACAAGCGCCTGCGCCATCAGAGCTTCGCCGAAATGGAGGCGAGCCGCATCAAAGCGCGCTCCATCACCGCCATTTGCGGCGCTTTGGACGAGGAACGCAGCGTCAAATCGGCCTCAATCAGCACTTTCAGCGCCTCTTCCAGCCGATACATGCCCCATTTCTGTGCCTGCCCCTGAAGCCGATCGCGGCGCGGGCCAAAAACCGGCGGGCGCATCCGTTGTAGGCCCGATCCGGGCCCGCCCGGGTCCGAGGCCGCCATATGCAGCGTGCGAAAATGCCGAAGCGCCATAATCGCAAGCGTGACGGGCTGCACCCCCTGCCCCTCGATCCGCCGCATCATCTGCGCGAGATCGACCACCTTGCCATTGGCAACAAGGTCAAGCACCTCATCCACCTCTGCCTCCACCGTCGAAGGGGCGCAAAGCGTGACCTCATGCGGGGTGAGCGGCGTGCTATCGCCGTGTTTGTAAAGCGCGATCTTCTCGATGGTTTGGCGGAAATCACCGGGGTCTAGCGCGCGCGACAAAGCCAAGATATCGGTCATCGTCTCATTCGGCACATGCGAGAGACCGGCCTTTTTCAAAATATCTTCAATCTCTTCGCGGCTTGGCGGGTCATCATAGATGCCAATCGCATAGGCGTTGGGGTGATTCTCAAATACCTTTCGCAGGGCCGATTTGGCCGTCAGACTCCCAGCGGTGACAATGATCTGCGCATCGCCTGCGGTCCAAGCCTTCACCGCTTCGGCAAAAGCGGGGGCGGTGCCGTCGGTTGCCTCTTCCACAAAGACAACACGCGGGCCGGGAAAGAAGCCAATCTCTTTGATCGCATCAAGCACAAGGCCGGGGCTACGGCGCAAATCCCCGCCCGAAAGCCGGGTCAGCCGCATTTCGGCCTCACCCTCCGGGCCAATCAATGCGGCAATCACCTCTTGGCGGCGCAGGGCCACGCGCATCGCATCGGCCCCAAAGATCAACAAGCCCAAACGCGACGCATCCGGCTTGCCGAAATAGCGCACGGCGGCTGCGCCGGTCAGCTTCATTGCGGCAGGGTTCCGGCCTGCGCCAAAAGCCGGGTCACGATTTGATCTGCCAGCATTCGCATCAGGCGGCGATGCGCATCCTCTTCGGCGGCAGATGTGGCCACCACCGTGCCCGAGGCCGACCAAGAGGTGAAGCTGCTCACCCGCCCCGTCAGCAACACCGCATCGGTGCCCGCATCATGCAATGTGTAATCGACCTGCCCGGCCAGCGAATAGCGCGTGGTCGACCCATCGGGCGTGATCGCCTGCCCCAGAACATCGGTCGAAACTTTGTAGGCGAGCCGATACCGCGGCACCTCTGCCGGGTTCAGCCGCTCAGCGATTCGGCGCACCAAAGCGAAATCATCGCGGCTTTGCGGCGTATCGGGGGCAACGGCCCCCAATAGCTTCGCGCCCCCACCCGCAGGCCCATAGGCCGGGGTGAAACCGCAACCGGCAAGGGCCGTGGCCCCTGCCAGCATCAAGAAGTTACGACGGTCAGATGACCACATTGACGATCCGCCCCGGCACCACGATCAGCTTTTTCGGTTGGCCACCAGCCAACGCCTTGACCACAGCATCATCCGCCAGAACGATCTTTTCAACCTCGGATGCGGGCATGTCTTTGGGCACGGTGATCTCGCCACGCCGTTTGCCGTTGATCTGAATCGGCAAGGTCACCGAATCTTCGACCAAGAGCGCGGGGTCGGCTTTGGGCCACGGCGCTTGCACCACAAAGCCATCGCCACCAAGCGCGGCCCAGATGTCTTCCGCCAAATGCGGCACCATCGGTCCCATCAGTTGCGCCATCAGCTTCATCGCTTCGCGCTTCACCGCGTTCGAGGCGCCCGATTTTTGCATCGTGTTGGTCAGCGTATAAAGCGCCGCAACCGCTTTGTTGAAGGCAAAGCCGTCGATCGAGCGGGTGACTTCATCAATCGCTTTATGGGTGGCTTTCATCAGCGCCGCATCTTCGGCCACGCCTTCGCCACCAGCACCTTCGGCGATCTCATGCGCAATCCGCCAAACACGGCCAAGGAATTTGGAGGTCGCTTCCGCGCCCGAAGCCGTCCATTCCACATCGCGTTCGGGCGGGCTGTCCGACATCACAAAGAACCGCGCCGTATCCGCCCCAAAGGCGGCGATGATGTTCATCGGATCGACCACGTTCTTCTTTGACTTCGACATTTTCGCCGAGGGGATGATCTCAAGCGTTTCACCGGTGGCTTTCACCGTGCCCGCTTCGCGATCCACATCTTCGGGCAGGTGATAGACCGGACGGCCCTTTTCATCGGTGGTTTTGTAGATCTCGTGCGTGACCATGCCTTGGGTGAAAAGCGCGTCAAACGGCTCCACCGCTTTGGCGGGCAAATGCCCGGTCTTGTGCATCGCCCGCGCAAAGAACCGCGAATAAAGCAGGTGCAAAATCGCGTGCTCAATGCCGCCGATATATTGATCGACGTTCATCCAGTAGTCGGCATCTTCCGCCACAGTGGGCGTGGTCGCACGCGGCGCGGTGAAGCGCGCGTAATACCAAGACGAATCAACGAAGGTGTCCATGGTGTCGGTTTCACGCTTCGCCGCCGCGCCACATTTCGGGCAGCTGCAATCGCGCCACGTCGGATGACGGTCGAGCGGGTTGCCGGGCTTATCGAAGGTCACATCATCGGGCAGGCGAACCGGAAGGTTTTCTTTTTTCTCGGGCACCACACCGCAGGCGGGGCAATGCACCACCGGAATCGGGCAGCCCCAATAGCGCTGGCGGCTCAGCCCCCAATCGCGCAGGCGGTATTTGGTGACGCCCTCGCCAAAGCCTTTGTCTTCTGCATAGGCAATGGCGGTCGCTACGCCCTCTTCGCCGGTTTGCACCTCGGCCCCTGCAAAGCCGCGCACATAGCGGACCTTTTCAGATTTCATCGGCACGAAGGCTTCGGTCAGCGCCTCTTCTTCCGCCCCTTCGGCGACGAAGACAGGGTTGATCGGCAGCGCGTATTTCGTCGCAAATTCAAAGTCGCGTTGGTCATGCGCGGGACAGCCGAAAATCGCGCCGGTGCCGTAATCCATCAAGATGAAGTTGGCGATCCAGACCGGAAGCTCCCAATTCGGGTCAAGCGGATGCTTCACGCGCAAGCCGGTATCACGGCCAATCTTTTCCGCCGTTTCAATCGCTTCTTCGGTTGTGCCGCCTTTACGGCATTCGGCCAAGAACTCCGCCAGTTCCGGGTTTTGCGCTTCCAGCAGCTTCGCCAACGGATGGTCGGGCGAAATACCCACAAAGCTTGCGCCCATCAGCGTATCGGGGCGGGTCGTGTAGACCTCGATCTTCTCAAAGCCCTCGGGTGCATCGACCGTGTCAAAGCTAAACTGCAGCCCGCGCGATTGGCCGATCCAGTTCGCCTGCATCAGGCGCACTTTTTCGGGCCAGTCTTTCAACCCATCCAGCGCAGAAAGCAGCTCGCCCGCGAAATCCGAGATTTTGAAGAACCATTGGGTCAGTTCTTTACGCTCCACGAGCGCACCCGAACGCCAGCCGCGCCCGTTTTCCACCTGCTCGTTGGCGAGCACGGTCATATCGACCGGGTCCCAGTTCACCACCGCGTTTTTGCGATACACCAGCCCGGCATCAAGCATGTCGAGGAACATCGCCTGCTGCTGGCCGTAATATTCCGGGTCACAGGTGGCAAATTCGCGACTCCAGTCGATGCTCAACCCAAGCGGTTTCATCTGGTCGCGCATGTCGGCGATATTGCCATAGGTCCAGTCTTTCGGGTGACCGCCCCGTTCCATCGCCGCGTTTTCGGCGGGCATCCCAAAGGCATCCCAGCCCATCGGGTGCAGCACGCTAAAGCCGCAAGACATTTTGTAGCGCGCGACCACATCGCCCATCGTGTAGTTGCGCACATGGCCCATATGGATGCGCCCCGACGGATAGGGGAACATCTCAAGCACATAATATTTCGGGCGGGCCGGGTCGCGGCGCGCGGTGAACACCCCCGCATCATCCCATGCGGCTTGCCATTTGGTCTCGGTTTGGCTCGGCTCGTAGCGCGACATTGCGGCCCCTCGTCTGGTGGATCGTGCGGAAATCTTGCGCCCTGCTATACCGCAGCCGCCCCAAAGGTCCAGAGATCAGCCGCGCAGGCGACAAAAAACCCCGCCAAAGCAGCGCTTGGCGGGGCCGAATAGCACAAGAGCTGCGCTTACATCCCGGAGTCGCGAATCCGCAACTGCCGCGCACGGGTCAAGATCGCATCTTCGACGGCGCGCACGGTTTCCGCCGAAACGGTTCCGCCACGGCTTTCAAGCGACACTTTCAGCGAGCGCGCATCCAGCGCCGGGTCAGAGATGTGAATCGTCGCCTTATAAGCGCGGCCACCGCCCGGCGGGGTGCCATAGCCCGTCACGATCAAGCCCGAGAACGGATCAACCGTTTGAATCGGCAGGAAGTCGAGCACCTCAAGCGAGGCATTCCAGAGGTATTTGTTCACCTCAAGCGTCACATTGGGATCATCGTTGTTGGAAAACAGATCCCACAAGGTCGATTGCTTCGGTTCGGGGTTCATACGCTCCAAAGCGGTTTCTTGTTTGGGCGTCGCTTCGCGCTTGCCGCCCCAAGAAAACAGCTTGCCGCTCGACATGCCACCACAGGCCGAAAGCGAAACCGCTGCGCCCACAAGAATCGCGCCACGCAAAATGCTGGATTTCTTCATCGGATGACCTGCCCCCGCGGCTGAACCTTTTGCCTTTTCCTGTCTCTAGCCGATGCCCCCAGAAGCGACAAGGTTTTTGACTCCTTTAATATGCACCTGCGGGCAATCGCGGCCCACGCGACTGTGGCAAACCTGCACCACGCCCCACCCAATGGCCCAAACCTTCCCCGTTTTCATTGCAATAGAGGCGGAGCAGAGGGAAAAAGCCTCATACCCAACTCGGATTCCCCTGAGTTGGGGCTACCTTGGCAAATGAGGGAAAAGATGAAAAAGGTTCTTATCGCGACGACCGCGCTCGTCATGACCGCTGGCGTTGCTGCCGCTGAAGTTTCGCTCTCGGGCAACGGCCGTATGGGTGTCGTGTATGACGGCGCTGACTGGGAATTCTCGAGCCGCGCTCGCGTTGTGTTCACCCTTTCGGGCACCACCGACGGTGGCCTCGAATTCGGCGGTTCGTTCCGCGCTGACCAAGCTGGCGACGGCGCCACCGGCGCTTGGGGTGCTGACACCGGTAACGCTGGCTCCGTGTACATCTCGGGCGCGTTCGGCAAAATCTCGATGGGCGACGTTGCTTCGGCTCCGGAAGCTCTGTTCGGCGACCTCGCTTCGGTCGGCTACATGGGCGACAGCCAAGGCACTGCCAACGGCGGCACCAACAACATCCCGTACCTGACCCTCGATGACGGCACCCAATCGGCTCTGCTGTACACCTACAGCGCCGGTGCGTTCTCGGTTGCGGCCTCGATGTCGGACGGCATCGGTGAAGACCTCGGCTCGGGCGGCGACGACCAAGTTTACGCCGTTGCTGGTGCCTACACCTTCGGCAACTACACCGTTGGCCTCGGCTACGAAGTCATCGACTGGGATGCCGCGGGCGTGGATAACACCACCCAGCTCGAGCTGGCTGCGGTTGCCACCTTCGGCAACACCGACGTCAAAGCCTACTATGCTGACCAACAAGACGGCATCATTGACGCCGCCTTCGGCATCAGCGCTGCCACCACCTTCGGCGCGACGACCGTTGCTGGCTACGTGCAACAAATCGACGCCATCGGCGGCGGCGACGTGACTTGGTACGGCATCGGCGTTGACTACGATCTGGGCGGCGGCGCTGTCCTCTCGGGCGCGATCCAAGACGACGACGTCACCGGTTCGGACCCGACCGCCAACTTCGGCGTGCGCTTCTCGTTCTAAGTCTTTAGAACAAGAGTTACGGAAAGAGCGGGCCTTGCGCCCGCTCTTTTCTTTTGTGCCCTCGTATGATTTTTTGCCCAAAACGGAGGCTGCCATGGGTTTGCAAGACATTCTGAGCCGCATTACCAAAGCTGAACAGGCAGCCGGCCGTGCCCCCGGTTCGGTCCAGTTGATTGCGGTCTCCAAAGTGCAACCGCTTGACCGGGTGGAAGCTGTGCTGGCCGAGGGGCAAAAGCTTTTTGGCGAGAATTACGTGCAAGAAGCCGCCAGCAAATGGCCCGCTTGGCGCGCAGAATTCGCGGGCGTAGCGGTGCATATGATCGGCCCGCTGCAAACCAACAAAGCCAAACAAGCGGTGGAACTGTTTGAAGCAATCCATACGCTCGACCGCCCTTCGCTTGCCAGCAAACTCGCCAATCTCGCGCAAGCGCGGGGGGCCTGCCCCGATCTCTTTGTGCAGGTGAACACCGGGGAAGAGCCGCAAAAGGCCGGCGTTCTGCCCGCCGCCTTGGATGCATTTGTCGCCGAGGCGCGGGGCATGGACCTGCCCGTGCAAGGCCTGATGTGCATTCCGCCCGAAGATGAAGACCCCGCCCCGCATTTTGCCATGCTGGCCGAGATGGCCGCGCGCAACGGGCTGAGCGGGCTTTCGATGGGAATGAGTTCTGATTTTGAGGCGGCGATCGCCGCAGGGGCCACCCATGTGCGCGTCGGCTCCGCCATTTTTGGCGCGCGCGATTATTCCACGCGCGGCTAAGCCTTATCGAACGGCCGGGGCGCTGCCCCGGACCCCGAGGTATTTCTGCCAAGAAGAAAACAGGCAAGCGGCGGGATCTCGATCTCTGCGCCCGGTGTGAGCCTTTGCGCGAAGTCGATCAAATCCGCACGGCGCAGCGCGATGCAGCCCGCAGTGGGGTAACAAAGCCTTCGGCGTTGATGGAGGAAGATGGCAGAGCCTTTGCCGGGCGTCGCCTGCGGGTAATTCCAGTCGCTCACCAAAACAATGTCATAAAGCGGATCGGGTCGCGCCATGCGTTCATGGCTCGCCGCAAAGGGCGCGCGCACAAGCTGGTTATAGGCTGGATGATCGGGCGCGTCGCACCACAGATCTTGCGGACCAATGGCGCGCGCCCAAGCGGTGGGGCGTGGCAAACGGCTGGCGCGATAAAGCATCTCTACCACCCGCAACCTGCCCACCGGGGTCGCGCCATCGCCTTCTTGCTTCGTGCGGCTTAAACCGCCGCGCCCAATTTGCACCGGATACCGCCGCCCAAAGGCAATAAGGCCGCTGGGCGTCAGCCGGATCACAGCAGATGCCCCGACTTCGCCGCCTTGGTCGCCAGATAAGCCGCATTATGCTGGCTCAGGCCCACCTTAAGCGGCACCCGTTCGGTGACCGCGATGCCATGTGATTGCAGCATATTCACTTTGGCGGGGTTATTGGTCAGCAGCCGGACCTTGGAAAAGCCCAGCTTGCGCAGGATCGCCGCGCCAATCCGGAAATCACGCTCATCATCTTCAAAGCCAAGGCGATGGTTCGCCTCGACCGTGTCAAAGCCCTGATCTTGCAACGCATAGGCGCGCATCTTATTGGCCAAGCCAATGCCGCGCCCCTCTTGGTTGAGGTAAAGCAGCACCCCTGCCCCCTCGGCCCCCATTTGCTGAAGCGCGGCATCCAATTGCGGGCCGCAATCGCATTTGAGGCTGCCCAGAACATCACCCGTGAAACAGGCCGAATGCAACCGGGCAAGCACCGGGCCCTCGCGGTCGGGCGAGCCGATCTCGATCGCGTAATGTTCCTCGCTACCATCATCGGGGCGGAAGATATGCAGCCGCCCTTTTTCCGCAGCCCGCATCGGCACCCGCGCGGCAGAAACCGGGGCAAAGGTGGTTTCATCGGAAATCACTTGCAGCGTTTGCGCCGCGTCCAAAGCGGTGAGCCCTTCGGGGCGCGGGCGCGGCAGGGGCGCAAGCAATGCTGCGGGCAAAAGTTGCGCGGTTTTCGCCAGTTGAATCGCCGCGCGTGCCGGGATGGCATCGCCATCACGCAGGCTGGAAAGCGGCCCTTTCATTGGCACCATCAGGTCATCGGCTGGGTCGGCAATCGCGCGCAGCCACGCCAGATCGGCGTCCTCCGGCACTGCAATCCGCGCCAGATCATCGTCATAGACGCGGGCTTTGAGCGTTTCCGCCCGCCAAGAGGTCAGCACCAAGGTGAGCGGCCCCAAGGCCCGCAGCGCCGCCAGCCGTTCGACCGACAGCGTCTCTACCGCCACCGCCAGCACGGTGTCAGACAAAATCACCGGCAGCCCCATGCGCAAATCGGCGCGGGCGCGGTTGATACGTTCGGGCAGGCTCGGGCCAAGGGCGAAGGGCGTTTGCATCGCTCACAGATAGCGAGGCCCGTAACAAATTGAAACACTCTGCGCCGTTCCGTCACCCTTGCGTGAGAAAGATTTCAGCACCCTTGTCGGAACCGTGATCTGTGATCAGTTGTTCCGAAACCGCAAAGCTGACGGGAGACAACGATGGCAGGCTTGAAGAAAATCCTTCTGGTGGATGATGACGACGACCTGCGCGAAGCGCTGGCCGAGCAGTTGGTGGCGACCGAAGAGTTTGAGGTGTTTGAGGCAAGCTCGGGTGCCACGGGCGTCGAACAGGCGAAGGCCGCGCTTTATGATCTGGTGATCTTGGATGTGGGTCTGCCTGATACCGATGGGCGCGAGCTGTGCAAAAAGCTGCGCAAGCAAGGTGTGAAATGCCCGATCATGATGCTGACGGGTCACGACACCGATGCCGATACGATCTTGGGCCTTGATAGCGGCGCGAATGATTACATCACCAAGCCGTTCAAATTCCCTGTGCTGCTCGCCCGCATCCGCGCGCAACTGCGCACGCATGAACAATCCGAAGATGCCGTGTTCCAGTTGGGGCCGTATACGTTCAAACCGGCGATGAAGATGCTGATCGACACGAAAGATCGCAAGATCCGTCTGACCGAGAAAGAGACGAATATCCTCAAGTTCCTCTACCGCGCGCAAGATGGCGTGGTGGCGCGCGATGTGCTGCTGCATGAGGTTTGGGGCTATAACGCCGGGGTCACCACGCACACGCTGGAAACCCACATTTACCGGCTGCGCCAGAAGATCGAGCCCGATCCCTCGAACGCGCGGCTGCTGATCACGGAATCGGGCGGCTATCGTCTGGTTGCCTAAAACACAAAAAGGGGGCGTCGGCCCCCTTTTTCACATCAGGTCCAACCCGGTTTTATACCGAGGGGTTGATGTCTTCTTCCGCCTCTTCAAGGCTGATACCCATCGCGTTGAGACCATCTTCCAGATAATCGGCCAGCATCGGCATACCGAGCAGATAATCTTCGGTCGGCGCGGTCGCTTCGGCCCGGGCAGTGGCATAGGCCTCGTCAAATTCTTCGGCCTCAAAGGTCTCGCGCCCAATCCACGCCACGGCGGTCAGCGCGGCCTTTTCATCATCGTTCAGGTTCTCGATGAAGGCGCGCAATTCGCGCGCTTGGCCCGCGCCCGGCACGTCCGAATCGAACTTGCGCGCGCGGATGATGATATGGGCGATTTTTGACGGGCTAATCGGCAACATGGGTGCTCTCCTTGCGCTCAGTTTCGCCGTTCACGGGTTCGTGTGCAAGCTTATTCAGCGCTCAATCGGGATCACTTTCGGGGCCGATCCCGGCTCTTTCGCAAGGTCTTCAAAATCGAAGTTATCTAACCGATGCGCGCGCCTTCCCGCCTTTTCCGCAGAGATGCGAATTTCCTCAATGTCTTTGGCCGCCATCGCAAAATGCCGATCAAGGTTGGACACACGCCCGCCCAATCGCTCGACATCGCCGTAAAGCGCCGCCAATTCGCGCCGGATCGCGCCCGCCTGCTCGCGCATCCGCGCGTCTTTGAGCACCGCGCGCATGGTGTGCAGCGTCGCCATGCAGGTGGTGGGCGAAACGATCCAGACCTTCGCGGCAAAGCCCTCGCGCACCAGTTCGGGGAAATTGCCATGCAACTCGGCATAGACAGCCTCGGAGGGCAAAAACATCAGCGCACCATCGGCGGTCTCGCCTTCAATGATGTAGCGGTCCGCAATTGCCCGAATGTGGCTGCGCACCGAAATACGCATCATCCGCTGCGCTTCGATGATCTGGCTTTGGTTCTCGGCCCGGCGCAACGCCTCATAAGCCTCCAGCGGGAATTTGCTATCCACCACAATCGGCCCCGGCGGATTGGGCAGATGGATCAAACAATCCGCCCGTCGCCCGTTTGAGAGCGTCGCCTGCATCGTAAACGCATCCGAGGGCAGCGCCTTTTTCACAATGTCATGCAGCTGAATTTCGCCAAAGGCGCCGCGGGTTTGCTTGTTTGAGAGAATATCTTGCAGCCCCAGCACATTGCCCGAAAGCTTCTCGATATTGGCTTGGGCCTTGTCGATCGCGTTTAGCCGTTGCTGCAAATCGCCCAGTGACCGCGCAGTACGGGTGGCAGAGCCATGAAGGCTTTCGTTCATCGCCCGGTTCACCTCGGCCAGCCGCGATTCCATCAGCGCCAGCATCTTCGCTTGGCTCGCCGCCTGCGCCTCACTCACATGATGCAAGCCCCCTGCCAATTGGTGCTGGCCATCGGAAAGCGCCTGCACCCTTTGCGCAAGTTGCATCAGGTTTCCGGTCAGCGGTTCAGCGGCGCGCGACGCCCGCGCCGCCGCGCGCAAGACAAGGAGAAGGAGCAACAACACCAAAGCCGCCGCGCCAAGCGCCCCCTGCACGAGCGGGTCGTGCAGGTCGATCAGATGCGTGCCAAGCTCGATCATTCACTATCTCGAGAAAGACTCGAGAAAGCGATCACACCTGTACCTCCAATTTTTGTCCCATCGGAGTCGATGCTATCGATTCTTCCTCCGATTACGCTGACGTTGAAGGATTGCCCATTGATTGTGAGGATACCATTCAAAGCGCCACCATGATCAACCGCAGAAAGCATCAAACCATTTGCTACTGTGGCGTCGATCTCGATCTCTAGCTTCGCCTTTTGATCCTCATACTTATGAAGAATTGCCTTTCCGCCTTCTTTCTTACCGCTCCGGCGCCGCAGTTGTGCCATTTCAAGTTCTCCCGAACAGCCGCTCGATATCGGACAGCTTCAATTCCACGTAGGTGGGCCGCCCGTGGTTGCATTGGCCCGAATGCGGCGTGGCTTCCATTTCGCGCAAAAGCGCGTTCATTTCCTCAACCCGCATTTGACGGCCCGAGCGGATCGAGCCGTGGCAGGCCATGCGGGACAAAACCGCTTCAATGCGGGCTTGCAGCTTCAAGCTTTCGCCTTGATCGGCGAGTTCATCGAGCACATCGCGCAACAGCGCGCCTGCATCAATTTCGCCCAAAATCGCGGGGGTTTCGCGCACAGCCACCGCGCCACCGCCAAAGGGCTCAATCGTCAGGCCAAGGCGTTGCAGATCGTCTGCCGCCTCCAGCAAGCGCGCCGCATCCGCGGGCGAAAATTCGACGATCTCTGGAATGAGCAGCGCCTGCGCCGCCACACCATTTTGCGCCATTTGCTTTTTCAGCCGCTCATAGACCAGCCGTTCATGCGCGGCATGCTGATCCACGATCACCATGCCCCGCTCGGTCTGCGCGACGATGTAATTTTCATGCACCTGCGCGCGCGCGGCCCCCAAGGGCTGGCGGGTGAGTTCGGGCGTCGCCTCTGGCACCGGCTCCACCCGCGCGCTTGGGGTGAACGGGTCTGGCGTGGGTCCGGTGAAGGGCTGTGGCGCCTCGTCAAAGCTATGAAGCGGCATCTGCGCGGCATAGGCGTTTTGCCGCGCGCCATAGCTTGGCCGATCCATCTGATAGATGCGCGGTGGGCCCGTAGGTTCGGGCTGCATCGCGCCAAGGGTTGCCGTGGCCACGGTCGAAGACGCGCGATGCCCCGCCTGCGCCAATGCGTGGCGAATGCCCGTCACGATCAACCCGCGCGGCACGCCGGCCTCGCGAAAGCGCACCTCGGCCTTTGCGGGGTGCACGTTCACATCGACCCGCTCGGGATCGCAGGTGAGAAACAGCGCCGCCGCCGGATGCCGGTCACGCGACAGAAAATCCATATAAGCGGCACGCAAAGCGCCCAAAAGCATCCGGTCCCGCACCGGGCGGCCATTGACGAAAAGAAACTGCTCCACCGCCGCGCCGCGCGAATAGGTCGGCAAAGCGGCGTAGCCCGTGAGCCTGATCCCCTCGCGCTCCGCATCCAGCGCTACGGCGTTTTCGGCAAAGGCGCGGCCCAGAACCCGGCCCAAACGCCCTGAAAGCGCATCGAACAACTCGCCTTGTTCGGCATCGGCCCGAAAAATCTCGCGGCTCGTCTCGCCCTTCACCTCGCGCAGAGTAAAGCTGACGTAAGGCTCCGCCATCGCAAGCCGCTTGATCACGTCCGAGATTGCCTGCGCCTCGGCGCGGTCGGTGCGCAGGAATTTGAGCCGTGCCGGGGTGGCGTAGAACAAGTCGCGCAGTTCAACCACGGTGCCGCTGCTCAACGCCGCCGGTTTCACCGGGCCCATCGCGCCACCTGACACGGTGATTTGCACCGCCTCTTCCCCCGCGACGCGCGAGGTTATGGTGAGCCGCCCCACCGCCCCAAGGCTGGGCAAAGCTTCGCCGCGAAAGCCAAAACTGCGGATGTTGAGCAGATCGGTCCCGTCAATCTTGGAGGTCGCATGGCGCGAAAGCGCAAGCGGCAAATCCTCCGCCGTCATCCCGCAGCCGTCATCGGTGATGCGGATGAGCGTTTTGCCACCATCGGCATAGGCGACATCAATCCGGCTTGCCCCGGCATCAAGCGCGTTTTCGACAAGCTCTTTCACGGCAGAGGCGGGGCGTTCTACCACCTCGCCCGCCGCAATACGGTTGGCGGCAGCTTCATCAAGCTGCCGGATCACGGGGCGCTCGCTCGCGCCTATCTTGCGGGGTTCTGCGTTCATTCCACTAGGGATAGCATAAGGCAGAAAGGGCCTAAAGAGATTCGGAATTACTTCAGATCAGCAGGCTGGCCCACCACAACAAAGCGCAAAGCCTCCGCATTCAACAAGCGCTGCGCGACGCGGGCCACATCTTCTGCCGTCACCGCCTCAACCTGCGCATTGCGGGTGTTGATGTAATCCACCGGCATATGGCTGAGCTGCATCCCCGCCAAAATATCAGCAATCTTGCCATTGCCGTCGAACCGGAGCGGATAGGCCCCAGTCAGATAGGTCTTGGCATCGGACAGCTCTTTATCGCTTACCGCACCCGCAGCCGCGCGTGCCCATTCGGCCTTCACAATCTCGATCGCCTCGGCGACCTTTTCATTGGCAGATGCAAAGCTGCCCTGCCATGTCTCGGCCAGATCCTTGGGCACGAGATAGGTATAGATGCCATAGGTCAGGCCGCGTTTCTCGCGCACCTCGTCCATAAGGCGCGAAGAAAAGCCGCCCGCACCGAGAATTTGATTGAGCACATAAGCAGCGAAGAAATCGGGATCATCCATCGCGATCCCCTCTTGCCCAAAGATCACCACCGATTGCGGCGTATCAAAGGGGACAACGGTCACGCCCCCGCTTAGACCCAATTCCGCGCGCGGCGGCATCTCTGCCCCGGTTTCGGGCAAATCGCCCAGCAATGTGTCGAGAAGCGGCCCCAATTCCTCGGGCGTGATATCGCCCACGGCGGAAACCACCAGCCGATCTTTGGCCATGACACGGGCTTTCGCCTCAAACATGTCTTCGCGGGTAAGCGCCTGCACGCTTTTGGTCGTGCCATTGAGCGAAGACCCATAGGGATGATCGCCATAGGCAAGCTTGCGGAAAGCTTCCCCCGCAAGGGCGTTCGGGTCTTGCGCATCAGAGGCGATGATCGACAGCACCTGCCCGCGCACCCGGTCCACCGAGGCTTGGTCGAAGTGCGGCTCAACCAATGCGCCGCGCAACAACGAGACCGCAGCGGCGCGGTTTTCACTCAGCATCCGCGCCGAGACCGAAAGCGCATCATCATCCACATCAAAATGGAAGGTGGCGGCCAAAGCCTCCTGCGCAGCGGCAAAGCCTTGGCTATCAAGATCGGCAGAGCCCTCCTCAAGCGTTGCCGTCATCAGGTTGATCGCGCCGCGCTTGCCCGGCGCGTCAAGGCTCGCCCCTCCCCGGAAACGGATTTCAAGCGCCGTGAAAGGGATGTCATGCGCCTCCACAAGCCAAGCGTGGATGCCGCCGGGGGAGGTGACCTCTTCAATCTCAATCGCCTGCGCGGGCAGAGCGAGGAGGCAGGCGATCAGGGTGAGCGCCGCAAAGCGCAAGCGCAGGACAAAGCTCATTGTGCCACCTCCGGCGACAGAACGGGGTCAACCGCTGGGGCGACTACCGGAACAATCGGTGCCGGGGCGGGTTCGGCATAAACAGTCACCGCGCGCGCCGGGTCAAAGATCGTGCGCGCAGCATCCATCACCTCTTCCGGGGTGACAGACATCAGCGCGGCGGGCCAGCCCTGCACATCGGCAATGGTGAACCCCGAGGCCAGCGCCTCGCCATAGCGGCGGGCGAGGGCTTGGGTGTTGTCTTGCTCATAGACTTCGCTGGCACGAATTTGGGTGCGAATCCGCTCAAACTGCGCCGGGTCGATGCCTGCGGCGAGGAAATCTTGCAGCGCCTTATCGAGCGCGGCTTCCAGTTCCGGCAGGCTCACATCTTTCGCGGGCATCGCCGCGAGAGAGAAGGTCGTTTTATCAATTGCCATCCCGTCGTAGCCCGCCGACGCATGGATCGCATCGCCCGTTTCAAACAAAAGCTTGCGCCCCAAGACCGAAGTCGCGGCGTTACCGCCCAGAATTTCCGACAGAATCGTCAGCGCGGCAGCCGCTTTTTGATCGCCCGGGTCTCGCTCCGGGGCGAGATAACTGCGCATCAGGTAAGGCTGGGCAATCCGCGCATCACGGTAGATCATCCGACGCTCGGCGCGTTGCGGGGGTTCCTGCGGGCGGGCACGCGGCGGAGTATCGGCCGAAGGCGCGAGCGGGCCATAATATTCCTCGGCCAAGCTGCGCACTTGCTCGGGCGTGACATCCCCGGCCACCACCAGCACGGCATTGTTCGGCGCGTAGAAGCGCTTGTACCATGCCAGCGCGTCATCGCGGGTCAGCGCTTCCATCTCTTGCCGCCAGCCGATGATCGGCGTGCCATAGGGGCTGTTGAGGAACTGCGCCGCGCGCATCTGTTCGCGCAAAAGCGCGCTCGGATCGCTGTCGGTGCGCTGCGCGCGTTCTTCCAAAATCACATCGCGTTCGGTCTGCCAATCATCGGGAGAAATACGCAGATGGCGCATCCGATCGGCTTCCATCTTCATCACCAGCTCCAGCCGATCCGCTGCGATGCGCTGGTAATAGGCGGTGTAATCATACGAGGTGAAGGCATTGTCCGAGCCGCCATTGGCCGAGACGGTCTTCGACAACTCGCCCGCCGCCATCGTGTCGGTGCCTTTGAACATCAAATGTTCAAGGTAATGCGCGATGCCGGATTTGCCGCGCATCTCATCGGCAGAGCCAGCCTTATACCAGACCATCTGCACCACAACCGGGGCACGGTGATCCTCGATCACCACCGCTTCAAGGCCATTGGCAAGGGTGAAATGGGTCACAGGCGCAGCAGATGCGCTGGTGGCGAAGACAGCCAAAACAAGGGCAGCGAAAGCGGCGCGCATGAAAACCTCCCTAGGGTTGCGCTCAACTTAGTGGCGCCGGGCGGGCAGGCAACCGCGATGCATCAACTTTGACGCAGGTTTGATCGCGCGTTACGGCAAAGCGTCCTGCGCCACGCCCGAGGGCGGCGCGGCAGGCGTGCGCAATCCGGCACGGCGCCAGCGCTCCAGTTCAGCCGCTTGGTCGAGCGACATCGGCTCATAGGCCTTGTAATAGACGTTCACGTTGAAGAGCCGCTCCAAGAGCCGCCCATCGTTCTTGCGACGGAATTCAAGATCTTCAGCCGCCAGTTGGGCACGAATATCGGCAGATGTGCCATACCGCGAAGCTTGCGCCAAAAGTGCCCCGTCGCCACGTGGCACGCTGCCAGCGCGCAGACGATCCGGGTTGCCGCCGAGCGCGGCGACAGCATCGGCTTCGGGGGTCGGGTCGGCGATATTGGCGCCCCCCGGCGTCGGGTCCGGCAGCATTGCCAAATCCTCGGGCATCTCAAGCGGCTTGGTCGGCAGAATGCCGAATTCATCGGGCCCCGAAGTCGCAGAGCGCAGATGCATAAGCTGCGGCTGTTTTTCGGCACGCGAACAGCCAGCCAAGGCCAGCGCCGTCACAAGCGCAATCCCGAGCGTGTTCGTCACCGATCGCATGAGCCACCCCATAGATAGCAAGTTATTGCCCCGTCTTAGCCTATCACCGCCGCCGCGTCACGCCCGAAAGCCAGCTTAGCCCTGGCGTTTCGTTTGGCCGTCCCCGGTAAAAAGCACAAGCCCCGCCGCGCCCGCAAAAATTGCGATATCCGCAACATTAAAGGAATAGGGGTTTTGCCAGAACGGCAAGGACATATTGAGAAAATCGGCCACCGCCCCATAGGCGAGCCGGTCGATCACATTGCCGAGCGCACCGCCCACAAGAAGCCCCGCCGCCAAATGCACGCGGCGCTGATGCGGCGCCCGCCCGATCCACACAAGCACCCAAGCCGAGATCGCCAGCGCCACCCCAATCAGCACCCAGCGCGTGATGGTATCATCGCCCGCGAAAAGACCAAAGTTGACGCCGCGATTCCACGCCATGCGCAGGTTGAGCCAAGGCGGGGCGACATCAATCGCCCCAACCCGGTCCAAACCCAACCAATGCACGACGTAATACTTCGACACTTGGTCGAGCATCAGGATCGTTGCACTGGTCCAGCCGAGCAAACGCATGTTTAGCTCAGTGGCGGAAGTGGCGCATGCCGGTGAAGACCATGGCCAAGCCACGCTCGTTCGCGGCGTCGATCACCTCTTGGTCGCGCATCGACCCACCGGGCTGGATAAGCGCCGTCGCGCCCGCTTCCGCCGCCGTGATCAGACCATCGGCAAAGGGGAAGAACGCATCCGAGGCGACAACCGAGCCTTGGGTGAGCGGCGCGCTCAAGCCCATCGCTTCGGCCATATCTTGCGATTTGCGCGCGGCGATCCGGGTGCTGTCAACGCGGCTCATTTGGCCGGCCCCTACGCCTACGGTGGCCCCGTCTTTGACATAGATGATCGCGTTCGATTTGACGTGTTTGGCCACTTTCCAAGCGAACAGCAGGTCTTTCAACTCTTGCTCGGTGGGCGCGCGTTCGGTCACGACCTTCAGATCGTCGAGCGTGATCGCACCGTTGTCTTTGCCTTGCACCAAGAAACCACCCGCCACTTGGCGATAGGTGGTGATCGCGGCTTTCGGGTCCGGCAGCGCGCCGGTGGTCAGCAGGCGCAGGTTTTTCTTGGCAGCGAAGACGGCTTTCGCCTCATCCGTCGCTTCAGGCGCGATGACGACCTCGGTGAAGATCTTCACGATCTCTTCCGCCGTGGCGGCATCAAGCACTTGGTTCAGCGCGATGATCCCGCCAAAGGCCGAGGTGCGGTCGCAATCGAAGGCACGGGTATAGGCTTCCGTCAGCGTGGCACCGGTCGCCACACCACAGGGGTTGGCGTGTTTGATGATCGCGCAAGCGGGCGCGGCACGGTCAAACTCAGCCACCAGTTCAAAGGCGGCATCGGTGTCGTTGATGTTGTTGTAGCTCAGCTCTTTGCCTTGGTGCTGTGCGGCAGTGGCCACGCCCGGGCGTCCCGAACCATCAAGGTAGAAGGCGGCGGATTGGTGCGGGTTTTCACCATAGCGCAGGGTTTGCGCCAGCTCACCGGCAAAGGCGCGGCGGCGCGGCGTTTCTTCGCCAATCGCGCCCGCCATCCAAGTGGAAACCGCCGCATCATAAGCCCCCGTGCGGGCATAGGCGATTTGCGCGAGCTTTTGGCGGAAGGCGAGCGTGGTCGCGCCGTCATTCGCATCCAGTTCAGCCAGCACCGCATCGTAATCTTGCACATCGACCACGGTCGCGACGAAAGCATGGTTCTTGGCCGCCGCGCGGATCATCGCCGGGCCGCCAATGTCGATGTTTTCGATGCAATCATCATAAGCCGCGCCTTTGGCGACGGTGGCCTCAAACGGGTAAAGGTTCACGACGAGCAGGTCGATCACCTCAATGCCGTGGGTTTCCATCGCGGTGACATGCTCTTTGTTGTCACGCAGCGCCAAAAGACCGCCGTGCACTTTGGGGTGCAGGGTCTTCACGCGGCCATCCATCATTTCCGGGAAGCCCGTGACATCGGCCACGTCGCGCACATTCAGCCCCGCTTCGCGCAGCGTTTTCGCGGTACCGCCGGTCGAGAGCAGCTCCACCCCACGCGCGGCCAGCGCACGGGCAAAATCAACAAGCCCGGTCTTGTCGGAGACAGACAGCAGGGCGCGGGTCAGGGGGACGGGTCTGGTCACGGTGGCAGGTCCTTTGATCAGGTGTCGGAAGAAGGCGGTGCAGCGCCGCCGTTGGCGGAGGGGGTATCCTGTGCCTTGGCCAAGGTCCAGTTGATTTGGCTGATCGGTTCCTGCAAGCGGCCCGAAAGCACAATCTGTTGCGTGGCACGGGGTCGCAGACGCCCCTTTTCAAGGTAGACAGAGGGATCAAGGCTCAGATCAACCGGCCCATCGAAGCGGAAAATCCAAATCTCGCCGGATTTCAGCGCCAGCGAAACGGCCCAACCGCCCATATCCAAAGCGGCATCCACTTCGGGGTGCAGATGGAAGCGGATTTTGAACGGGATGCCGCGCAGCGCATCGGCCTCAAGCAGCTTTTCAAACCGCGCTTTGTCGGGCGGGGCCATCGCGCCAAGCGTGTCGGTGCCCGTCAGCATATTGCCATCGGCCCCGAGTTCGAGCTCGCGAACATGTGTCAGCCCATGCGTGGAAAGATAGCCATCATGGCCAAAGAGGGCATGGCGCGCCGGATCGGTTTCCGTGCGCATCCAAACCTCTTTCGGGGTTTCATCGAGCCAAGTGCGCGTGGTGGAACCGCTGCGAGTTGCGGGGCCAAGGCGGGAAGAAGAATACCCTTCAAGCGCCAGTGTCGAATGGCTGGGCGTGGCGCGGCCCGCGCGGTGCCATTCTGGCCCAAACATTGCGCCAGACCCACAATTCACGATCAGCGGCCAGCGGCCCGAGGTGAGCTCAAATGCCAGCGTCGAGGCATGCGCATTCGCCGAGGCCGGGCCTTGCGGCGGGGCCGCAGAATCAATCACCAAGGTGGAGCGCCCCGCATGCAGCCGCCCGAAGCCCATTGCCAAGCCTTTGGGCGGCACCTGACGCGCGCCAGAGGCCGCAAGCGCCGCATCCAGTCGCCCTTCCAGCCCCCGCCCGCCACCGTGGAACCGGGCCAAGCCGCCATCGGCATGGCGCAGAGCGCGCAAGGTTGGCGCAATCCGTGCGATCGCGGCTTGGTGAGCAGGCAGCGCGGTGCGCCCCGCTTGTGTCATCGCATCAGAGGCCCAGATCAGGAGCGAGAAGACCTCAAGCAATTCCTCGGGGTTGCGGGTCGGAATGCCGCCGCCCGCATCCACCTGCGCGCGACACTCGGCCGCCAAAGCCTCTGCCGCGGCATTGGCGTGCTGCTCCATCCCGGTGAGGGCAAGGCTTGCGTAAATAAGTCCCGTCAGCGCCTCGAACCGCGGCAGACCGGGACTGGCCGAGCGCCAGCGCCGTGCCAAGAAAAGCGTCTGCTGCCCCAGCACCCGGAAGAAGGCTTCCGCCTGCGCTTTGTCGCGGCCATTAAGCAAAAAGATCGCATGGTTGATCAGCCGGATCAGCCGCCGCCCGGTCAAATCGGGCGTCCAGCCCGGCCCACGGCCCGCACCAAAACGGGTGATCCAGTCAAAGACCCATTCTTGCGCCCGCTCGCGCGCCGGGCGGTCCCCCACGGCGGCAAGATCATCGAGCCAAGTGCAGCCGTGCAGCGCTTCTTCAAAGCTTGGGTCCGGCATCGGCAAGTCCCAGATCGACAGCCCCGGCCCCTCGACCAAGAACCCCGCAAACAGGAAATTACCGGCGATCAACTGCCGCCCACGGGCAAAAGAGCCAATCGTGCGCGGTTCAGGCTGGCTGACGAATCCGGTGGCCGGGCGGGCACGGGCCGCGCGCAAGGCGGCCAAGCGGTCAAACGCCGCTGTGAAACGCCCCCGAGGCGCGCCTTTGGAAGATGTCCCGCCGCCTGTCATGCCCGCTCGGCCCTAAGGCCCGTTGTTGAGATTGCGCGCACCATAGTGCCGCCCCCGCCGCCTGTCATCGGATAGTTTTATGCCTCAGGTCGCGCGTTTCAGCACAGCCATGAAAAAGCCGTCCATCCCGCCGCGCTCGGGCCAAGTATCGGGCCGCAGCCGCACAGCGCCTTGGTCGGTGATCCATGCCGGGTCGATGCCCGCGATTTCGGGCGCATTGATTCGCCAATCGGGATGGCGCTCCAAGGCGGCGGCAAGCTGCGCCTCGCCCTCTTCGGGCAAAAGCGAGCAGGTGGCATAAACCAGCCGCCCGCCGGGCTTGAGCCAGCCCAAAGCGCGGTCGATCAGTTGCGCCTGCAGCGCCACCAGCTCCTTGATCCCCTTCGCGTCCTTCACAAAAGGCAGATCGGGATGGCGGCGAATCGTGCCCGTGGCCGAGCAGGGCGCATCGAGCAAGATCGCATCAAAGGGCGCCTCAGGCTGCCATTCCAGCGCATCTGCCACCGCGGTTTTCGCCGTCACCTGACACCGGGCAAGGTTTTCTTGCAGCCGATCCAGCCGCGGAGCGGAAATATCGAGCGCGGTCACATCGGCCCCCATCGCGGCCAATTGCAGCGTTTTGCCCCCCGGCGCGGCGCAAAGGTCCAACACCGTTTCACCCGGCTGCGCGGCCAGCAGTTTCGCGGGCAACGCTGCAGCGGCATCTTGCACCCACCAATCTCCCGCCGCATAGCCCGGCAGGTCAGTGATCTGGCCCGCTTGCGCCAGCCGCAGTGACCCTGTGGGCAAAAGCTCCGCCCCAAGTTTTTCCGCCCAAGCGGCGGCATCGGCCTTCACCGAAAGATCCACCGGCGCCCCTGCATGATGCGCGGCTTCCATCTTCATCACTGCCACTTTGCCATAGGCCGACATTAGCCGCCCACGCAGCCAACCGGGCAAGGCGGGCGGATCAAGCCGCTGCCACCGTGCCGTATCTGCCGCGACTTTGCGCAAAACCGCATTGATCAGCCCCGCAAAACCCTCAGCCCGGCGCCCACCGGAATGGGTCAGCGTCACCAAAGCATCCACCACCCCATGCGGGGCCGCGTCCAGCGCGCAAATCTCAACCGTGCCGAGCCGCAGCACGGCGAGCAAATCCGCCGGGGGCTTTTTGCGCAAATGCGGTTTCAGCATCGCATCGGCGCGCGGCAGGTTGCGCAAAGTTGCGAGTGCGAGCCTCTGCGCGCGGGCGCGGTCTTGCGGCGGCAGCGCGGCCAATTCGCCGGCTTGTTCCGCAAGGGTGAGCCGTTCTTCCAAGACGCCCACCAACAGGGCAGCGGCCGCACGGCGGGCCGGATCAATGCTTGCCATAGCGCGTCCTTTGCGCGTTTTGCCGGGCGCTTGTTGTGCCGGGATGCGCGGCCTATAACAGGGCCGACCCCAAACGCAAAGCCGGAGACCCGCATGAGCGAGGAAGACCGCAAGGAGCTGCCGCCCGCCGCCATCCGCGCGCTGGCCGAAGCCGAAGAACGCCGCAAAGCGGCCAAAGCGCTTGAATTGCCGCCCGAACTTGGGGGCCGCGACGGGCCGGAACCCGTGCGCTACGGCGATTGGGAGAAAAAAGGCATCGCCATCGACTTTTAAGCGGTGGCGCTTTTGGCACCCGCCGGGGGCTGTCTGCCCCCGGACCCCCGAGGATATTTCAACAAAGTCGAAAGCAGGGCCTTAAAGATTAAAGCCCCAGCACGTCGATCATGTCATATTGGCCGGGCTTTTGATCGAGCCCCCAAAGCGCGGCCTTGAGCGCGCCACGCGCAAAAATGACCCGGTCGGTTGCGATATGGCGCAGCACGATCCGCTCGCCTGCAGCCGCGAAAATCACATCATGTTCGCCCACAATATCGCCGCCGCGAATGGCCGAAAAGCCGATCGCGCCGGGCTGACGCGTGCCGGTGATGCCGTGGCGCCCCGATTCGGTATTGCCCTCGAGCGAGATGCCCCGGCCATCCGCCGCCGCTTGGCCGAGCATCAGGGCCGTGCCCGACGGCGCATCGACCTTGCGGTTGTGATGCGCTTCGACCACCTCGATATCCCAATCTGCGTCGAGTGCTTGCGCCACGGTTTTGGCGAGCTTGGTCAGAAGATTGACGCCAAGGCTCATATTGCCCGCGCGAATTTGCACCGAATGGCGCGACGCAGGCTCCAGCGCTGCGATCTGGCCCGGCTCAAACCCGGTGGTGCCAATCACATGCACGGCCCGCGCCTGCGCGGCAAATTTCGCGAATTCGAGCGTCGCTGCGGGGGCGGTAAAGTCAATCACCGCTTGCGCATTTTTAAAGGCTTCAAGCGGATCATCGGTCACGATCACGCCCGTTTCCGCGCCACCCATTGCCGCGCCCAAATCTTGCCCCACCCAGTCATGGCCGGAGCGCTCAACCGCGCCCACCACCTGCGCCTTGCCCGAGGCAGAGATGGTCTTGGCAAGCATCTGCCCCATCCGCCCCGAAATTCCGGTGATCACGATGCCCGGCAAATCGCTCATCTTTCCCTCCATGGTTTCGACCGTCTTTAGACTGTGACCCACCGATTGGCAAAGCCCCGTTGCGGGCAAGGCGCGAAAGCACTATGTGCGGGGCATGGCAAAGAACCGCTTCCATTCGGGCGATGGCCCCTCGCAACGGCAGCTTCGCGTTGGCGAACTGATCCGCCGGACCCTGTCTGACGTGCTGATGCGCGGCGAGGTGCATGACCCGGACCTGAATCGCATCTCGATCACCGTGGGCGAAGTGCGCCCCTCGCCCGACTTGAAGGTGGCGACCGTTTATGTCGCCCCGCTTGGTGGCTCGCTCGGCGGGGAAAGCGCCGAGGCGATGCTGGCCGCGCTGCGCCGCAACACCGGCGAACTGCGCCACCATGTGGCGAAGGCGATGACGCTGAAATATGCGCCCGATCTGCGCTTCCGCATCGACGAGACCTTTGATCGGCTGGATGAGACACGGCGCATCTTCTCGGATGAAACGGTGCAGCGCGATATCGCCGCGCGTGACGACGATGAAGATGAAGCCGATCTGGGCTAGGCTTTTTGCCGCCTTGGCGCTGGTGGTGCCGCGCGTTGCGCTGGCGGCTGACCCTTGCCACACCGTGACCTTTGAAGACACGCCCTTCACCGTGTGCGAAGCGCGCGCGGGGGATGATCTGCGGCTGTGGTTGCGCGACGATGCGGGCGATATTTTGGGGACGATCCCGCGCTTGAAAGCCACGCTCGCCCCAAATGAGCAACTGGTCTTTGCGATGAATGCCGGGATGTATGCGCCCGACCGTTCCCCCGCAGGGCTTTACATTGAAAACGGGCAAGAACTGCACCGGATCGTCACCAATGAAGGGCCGGGCAATTTTGGTCTGTTGCCGAATGGGGTGTTTTGCATCTCTGATCGTTTCGCGGTGGTCGAAAGCCGCGCCTTTGCCGCCAACCCGCTTGCCTGTCGCTTTGCCACGCAATCCGGCCCGATGCTGGTGATTGATGGCGCGCTGCATCCGCGCTTTCTGCCCGAGAGTGACAGCACCTATATCCGCAATGGTGTCGGTGTTTCGGGGGATGGGCTGACGGCGTGGTTCGTGATTTCGGACAAGCCGGTGAACTTTCACCGCTTCGCGCGGTTTTTCCGCGACCAACTTGGCGCGCCGAATGCGCTGTATCTGGATGGCTCGATTTCGCGGCTTTTTGTGCCGGCGCAGGGCCGGGCGGATTTCGGCCTGCCGATGGGGCCGATTGTCGGGCTTGTGGCCCAAGACTAAGCGCCCCAATTGACCCGCGCGCCTTCAAGCGCTAGCAGGCGGGCTTGCATAAAAGGGAGCATGTTATGGGCCGCAAGAAGGGGCGCGATATTTCCGGCTGGATCGTGGTCGACAAACCGGCGGGGGTGACCTCGACCTCGGTGGTGGGCAAGGTTCGCTGGGCGCTTGATGCGAAAAAGGCGGGCCATGCGGGCACGCTTGACCCTGCGGCCACGGGCGTTTTGGCCATCGCGCTCGGCGAAGCGACCAAGACCGTTCCCTTCATCACCGATGCAATGAAATGCTACCGCTTCCAGGTGCGCTTTGGCGCTTCAACCAGCACCGATGACGCCGAAGGCGCGGTGTTGGAAACCTCTGACGCCCGCCCCACGGATGAGGCGATTGCAGCCGCGCTTGGCGCGTTTCGCGGGGACATCATGCAAGTGCCGCCGCAAGTCTCTGCCGTGAAGGTGGAAGGCGAGCGCGCTTATGATCTGGCCCGAGAGGGTGTGGCAATGGATTTGGCCGCGCGCCCGCTTTGGGTCGAAAGCCTTGAGGTCGTTGCCCGCCCCGATGCTGATACGGTCGAGTTGGAAATGGTCTGCGGCAAGGGCGGCTATGTGCGCTCTATCGCGCGCGATCTGGGCCGGGCACTTGGCTGTTTGGGCCATGTGGCTTGGCTGCGCCGGGTCTGGTCTGGCCCGTTTGAGGCGGAAAATGGCCTGAGCCTTGATCAGATTGATACGCTTGCCCGCACGCCAGAGTTGGATGAAAAGCTTTTGCCGCTGGAACTCGGGCTAGATGACCTGCCCGAAGTGAAAGCCACGGTGGAGGGCGCAGTGCGGCTGAGCCACGGCAACCCGGGCCAAGTGATCGCATCGGGCATCGAATTTGGCACCGAGGTTTGGGTGAGCCGCGACGGGCTTGCCATTGCCGTGGGTCGCTACATGGGCGGCGAGGTCCATCCGGACCGCGTTTTCAACCGGTAAGGGCATGATCACACGCAGCCATATCAAAGGCGATGCCCCCTCGATCGCGGTTTATTCCGACTGTGAGCAGTATCGCTACCTGCTCACCCGTGTTTGGGACGAAAGCCACCCCCGCGCGCTGTTTGTGATGCTGAACCCTTCCACCGCAACCGAGGTGCAGAACGACCCGACCGTGGAGCGCTGCGAGCGCCGGGCGCGGGCCTTGGGCTTTGGCGCTTTCCGGGTGACGAATATCTTCGCCTATCGCGCCACCGACCCCAAAGACATGCGCGCGCAAGCAGACCCCGTTGGCCCCGAAAATGATGCCGCGATTTTGGAAAGCCTTGAATGGGCCGCCGGGCCTAAAGATCGAATCATCTGCGCTTGGGGGGCGCATGGGGCGCATTTGAACCGCGGGGCAGCGGTGGAGGCGCTTTTGCGCGGCTCTGGCCGGGCATTGCATCATTTGGGGCTCACCAATGCGGGAGCCCCCAAACACCCGCTTTACATCAGCTATGCGCAGCAACTGATCGCTTGGCCCGCGTCATAAACGGTTAACCAGCCTCCGAAATATCGCAGCTCCTACGCCTTTTCGGCACCTGTGCTCGCTTTTGATTCACGCCCGCGCGTTAGGCTCGCCGCTTAACCATGAGGTGGTGCGATGCTGTTTCTCTCCGGTCTGCTGGGTCTGCTGATGGCAGGGGTTGCCGCTGGTCTGGTTCCGCTGGAGGAGCCGGAGGCAGAAGATGGCATTCTCCCCGAAGACAGCGCGGGCGATAGCGGTGGCGAGGATCTGATCGAAGATGACCCGTCCGACACGGTGACCACCTTGCCCGGGGACGATCCCACGCCCTCTTCCCTGCCCTCCCCTGACCCGAGCGAGCTTGCCGATATCCTTTGGGGCGATCTTTTCGACGATGAGATCGACGGGCTTGGCGGCGATGACCAAATCAACGGCTACAGCGGCGATGACACGCTTGCGGGCGGCGCGGGTGACGACACGCTGATTGGCGAAGAGGGCGATGACAATCTATCCGGGGATGCAGGCGATGATTCGCTTGCTGGCGAAGACGGGGCAGATACGCTTTTGGGCGCTGCGGGAAATGACACGCTAACCGGGGGCTTTGGGGCGGATAGCCTGTCGGGGGGCGAAGATAATGATAGCCTGTCTGGCGGCGCCGATAATGACATCTTGGCGGGCGATACGGGCAATGACAGCCTGATGGGCGACGATGGGGATGACACGCTGACAGGTGGGCTTGGCAATGACGAGTTGTTTGGCGGCGATGGCGATGATCTGCTGATCGGAGTGGTAGCCGCAGACGAATCCGCTACCATGGATGAGGATGGGACAGATTTCCTCAATGGCGGCACGGGGGCGGATACGCTGATGGTGGGAACGGGCGACTATGCCTCGGGTGGCGAGGATGAAGATGTGTTCGGCTTGGGCGATTGGATCGACCCGGCCAACCCAGCCACCATTGCCGATTATGACGCCAGCCAAGACCAGATTGTGGTGGTCTATGACCCGAGTTCGGGCAGCCTGCCGGACCTGACCCTTCAGCCCTCTGAGACCAGTGGCAACCAATGGGTCTGCTTGGATGGTGTGCCGCTGGCCGAGGTAATGAACGCCGAGAACCTGACGGTTGAAGACCTTCGCTTGGTGACCCCAGAGGAATTCAGCGCGCTTTGACCTCGCCAAGGCCTCTCGGGCCTTTTTGCTTCCCAAAAGGCGGAATTTCCGCTAAACGCCGCCATCCGCCGGATTCGGCGGTGCTCCACGGGCCTTGCTGGACGACATCCCGGCCTGCGCCATAACCCTTTACCAAAGGAGACCCCGATGTCGATCACCGTTGAAGAGAAAAACCGTCTCATCAAAGAATACGCCACCAAAGAAGGCGACACCGGTTCGCCGGAAGTCCAAGTGGCGATCCTCAGCTCGCGCATCGCGACGCTGACCGAGCACTTCAAACAGCACAAGAAGGACAACCACTCGCGTCGTGGCCTTCTGATGATGGTGGCCCAGCGCCGCAAACTGCTCGACTACCTGAAAAAGAAAGATGTGGCTCGCTACCAGTCGCTCATCGAGCGTCTCGGCCTGCGCCGCTAATCTTTCCGGCTTCGGAAAACGAAACGCCCGTCGCACAAGCGGCGGGCGTTTTGCTTATGTCCCCCGCCTTGCTGCCCGCAGGCATGCGCTTTACACCCGCACCATGCGCATCTTGGAAAACATCATCAGCGATCGTGGCTCGAAATATGCCGTTGCCGGCGGGCCATGCGCCTCGGCAGAAGAGGCACGGGCTTTCATCCAAACCCTCTGCCGCACGAAAAAATTCGCCAAGGCAACGCATAATAGCTGGGCCCTTTTGACCGCCGATGCCCCGCTTAAAAATGATGATGGAGAAGCCGGGGCGGGTATGGTGATTTTGCGGATGCTCGAACGCGAAGCTCTGCAAAACCATATCATCGTGGTCACGCGCTGGTTTGGCGGCAAGCATCTTGGCGGGGATCGGTTCCGCCATGTGCAAGAGGCCGTGCGTCTTTATCTGGAAGACCTGCGCCAGACCTGAGCGCCCCCCAAACGACCGACCCACAACGGCAGCTTGGCCCCCGGATTTCACGCCTTTCGGTTCACCCAGACGCCCTGTAAAGTCGCGCCATGACGCTTCCTGCCACGCTTAAATTCTCTGACGATCAGGCCGAGGCCTGGGATGCCGTTGCTTCCGCGCTGGAGGCGGCGGGTGTCGATATTTTGGATGGCAGTTTGTTGCCCGAGGGCGGCGAGCCGCATGTGATGGCGGTGATCGGCAAGGCGGGCTCGGGCAAAACGCTCCTTTTGGCGCAACTCTTCAAAGCCTTGGCCGAGGCGGGGGTTGAGATCGTCTCGGGCGATTATGAAGGCAAGAAGCGCAAAGATCGGCGCACGCTGGCGATTTTGGCCCCCACGAACAAAGCCGCCTCGGTGCTGCGCTCGCGCGGTGTGCCCGCGACCACGATCCACCGCATTCTTTATACCCCCGTTTATCACCCTGAATATGAGGCCATTGCCGAATGGCTGGCCGGGCAAGGCGACCGCCCCGATCTTGAGCAGTTGCGGATCGACGGGCTGTCTGAACTCGCGCTCGACCGCGCGAAAGCCTTTTACGAAACAAATGCCTCGGTGCCGGGCGCCTTGGCGGCGGCGGGCTTGCGGGGCTCGGATTTTATTTCCGGCTGGAAGCGGCGCGAAGACCCGCTGGATATAGGCTTTGTTGACGAAGCCTCAATGCTCGACGAACGCCAGTTTGACGACCTGAAAGAAATCTTCCCGACGCTGGTCTTGTTTGGCGACCCGGCGCAGCTCGCCCCCGTCAACCAATCGGGTCATATGTCGTTTGAGCGGTTGCCGAAAAAAGAGGTGCATGCGCTACACCGTATCCACCGCCAAGCCGATGACAACCCGATCTTGGATCTGGCCCATGCTTTGGCCGATGACAGCCTCGATTTCTACGCTTTTGAACGCAAGCTGGCAGAGGCTGCAAAATCTGACCCGCGCGTGGTTTGGGCCGAACGGGTCGAAAGCGATCTGATGGCGCGCTCGCCCGTTTTGGTGTGGCGCAATGCGACCCGCATTCGGCTGATACAGGCGTTTCGCGGCGCGCATTCCGCGCCCGCAGATGCGCTTTTGCCCGGCGAGCCGCTGATTTGCGACGGGATCGAATTGCCGCTCAAGCACCGCAAGAAGCGCATCGACCTTGAGGCGCGCGGGCTGATTAAGGGCGCGCAGGTGATCTACCTTGGCCCCGGCAAAAAGCCCGGCTTTTCGCGGCTGCATGTGATTGGCTCTGAAGACCCGCGCCTGTCAGCCGCTTCGATCGTAAAGATCGAAATGCCTGATGAAGAAGAACCCTTCATCCCCTTTGCCGCACGGATGGGGGCGACCTTTTTGCATGGTGCTGCCGTCACCATTCACAAGGCGCAGGGCAGCCAGTGGCCCGATGTGCAGGTTTTTGCGCCCGATATTTATGCCGCCTTCCGCGCGGGTCGGTCAGAGGCGGGTATCCCGCTGTGGAAACGGCTGGCCTATGTCGCGATCACCCGCGCCGAGCATCGGCTTTTATGGGTGACGAAAGCGCGACTTGCCCGCCCCTCTACCCCCTTGGGCATCGACGATCTGCCAAGCGGGGCTGCGGTGCTCAAGCTCGAAGGTCAAACCGACTAGAGCCGGTCGCGTTCCTTCGCCTGCGCGCCACAAGCTCTTACCTTGTAATCTCGCATATCGGAGGCGCACAAAACCGGCTCCCAGTTTTGTGCAACATGCTCTAGCCCTTTTCCTTTCCGGCCACGCCGCCTAATCTGCCCCCAACAAAGGAGGCGGCCCATGCGTTGCGTTTTCGTCCAGTTCCGTTGCCAGCCCGGTCAAACCTATGCCGTGGCCGATGCCATTTATGAGCGCGAGGTGGTGAGCGAACTCTATTCCACCTCGGGCGATTATGACCTGATCGCCAAGGTCTACATCCCCGAAGAGGTCGATGTTGGCCATTACCTGTCGGAAAAGCTGTTCGATATTGCTGGCATCAGCCGCACCTTGACGACGATGACCTTCAAAGCGTTCTAACGCTTCAGCATCCGGAAGGCGGCAGAGGCGGCCCAGCCCGCAAAGACCGCAAGCG
This sequence comes from Rhodobacter aestuarii, assembly GCF_900156655.1. Classification (GTDB taxonomy): domain Bacteria; phylum Pseudomonadota; class Alphaproteobacteria; order Rhodobacterales; family Rhodobacteraceae; genus Rhodobacter; species Rhodobacter aestuarii. Next base: position 100,715 of record NZ_FTOG01000011.1, read on the forward strand.
CGAGCGACATCAGCCCGTAAAGCGCGGGCTGGTTTTGCGACAGGTTATAGGTGAACCGCTCAAGCCCAACCCGGCGCACCCGGATTGGGCGCTCTGCCCGGTCGATCAAATTGCCATCGCGCAGCAAAAAGATCCGCGCGGTGTAATCCCCTTCAATCAGGTTTGCAGGCAAGTCGAAGTCGGCGCGAAACAGCGTGCCTTGCACCAGCTTTACCGGTTTGCGCGTCAGCTGATAGACCCCACCCTTTTCACGAATGCGCATCAGTGCTTCGGCATAGGGGCGAGTGTCACTTTCGCCCAGAGGCCCTGCAAAGGCCCGCATCGCCAGCGGCAGCGAGATATTCTCAAGCGCATCCAGCGCTGGTGGCAAGATCTTCTCGAGTGGCGCGGAGCTTGCCACGGCGTAATAGCTTGGCGCTTGCGGCACCACCACTTTCCCGGTGTTGACCCAAATCCCAAATTCACGCGACTTGCGCCGCACGGTGACGCGCTGCAGCGGCCCTTCCAGCGTGACAATCACCCCAAGCCGCCCCGGCGGCTCCGGCGCGTCACGTTTCACCGCGCCATAAAGGATCACCGTCGACCCATCAAACGAGGCGGTAATCCCAATATCCTCGGCACTGAGTCCCGCCACGACCTTTTCGGCCTGCGCCAGCCCCGGCAGAAGCGACAGCCCCAACACGAAAAAGACCATCAGCGCGCGGATCATCAGATCACCCCCATGGTGAGGGAGTAAAGCTCGCTGGGCATCAACAGAAGATCGAGCCCCAGCTTCACCGCGACAGCCAGAACCAAAAGCGCCAACAAGATGCGCAACTGTTCGGCTTTCAGCTTCGCCCCAAGTTGCGAGCCGATCTGCGCGCCAATCACCCCGCCGACAATCAGCAAGAGCGCCAGCATCACATCCACCGATTGGTTGGTGATGGCGTGCATCATCGTGGTGAAGGCCGACACGAACAAAATTTGAAACAGCGAGGTGCCGATCACCACCTTAGTCGGCATCCCAAGCAGGTAAATCATCGCGGGCACCATGATGAAGCCACCACCCACGCCCATGATCGCGGCCAAAACCCCGACAGCCATGCCTACCAGCATCGGCGGGATGACCGAGATATAAAGGCCTGAGGCGCGGAACTTCACCTTGAACGGCAACCGGTGCACCCAATTATGCTGGCGCGCTTTCACCCGCGGCGCATCTTTGCGGCGGTTGCGGCGCAGCGCGCGTACCGCCTCTTGCAGCATCAACAGCCCGATCGAGCCCAAAAACACGACATAGGCCAATTGCACCGCAAGGTCGATTTGCCCGAGCCGTGTAAGCAGGTTGAAGATGAAGATCCCCATGGCCGAGCCAATAAGGCCACCGATCAAGAGAACGATCCCCATCGGCACATCCACAGCCTTACGCTTGAACTGTGCCAAGACCCCACTGACCGAAGAGGCCACAACTTGGTTCGCCCCGGTCGCCACCGCCACAGTGGGCGGAATGCCAATGAAAAACAGAAGCGGCGTGATCAAGAAGCCGCCGCCCACACCAAACATGCCCGACAACAGGCCCACGAGCCCACCAAGGCCCAAAAGAAGAAAGATGTTCACCGAAAGCTCGGCGATGGGAAGGTAGATTTGCATGGCGGTGCGTTGGCTTTGCCCTTGCAGCATGACCTGCATGGGCGAGGGTAGCAAGACCCGCTTTCGCCCCGGTTAAAGGGTTTTCAGCATTCGGCGCAGGATCTTTTCAAACTTGGCGGCACCAAGGGGGGCCATCGCCTTGGTTTGCTCGTGGCTGATTTGTTCATTCGCCATGCCAGCGCCCATATTTGTCATCACCGACACGGCGGCGACCCGCAGGCCCAAAAAGCGCGCAAGGATCACCTCAGGTACGGTCGACATGCCCACTGCATCGGCCCCAAGGATTTTTGCCGCGCGAATTTCGGCGGGTGTTTCAAAGGACGGGCCAGAGAACCAGCAATAGACCCCTTCGGGAAGCGCGAGCCCCTCAGCTTCGGCGGCGGCTTTGAGTTGCCCACGCAGGCCCGGATCATGGGCCTCGGTCATCGGCACAAAGCGCGCATCTGTTGGCTCACCAATCAGCGGGTTGGCACCTGCAAAGTTGATATGGTCATTCAGCAGCATCAGCCCGCCGGGGGGAATGTCGGCGCGTAGGCTACCGGCGGCATTGGTCAACAGGAGCTGATCGCAGCCCAGATCGCGCAGCACCTCTAAGGCCAGCCGCATCTCGGCGGGGTTGCCATGTTCATAGTAATGCACGCGCCCGCCAAACACCGCGACCCGCACGCCCTCAAGCGTGCCAATCGCGAGTTTTGGGTTGTGACCTGACACCCCCGCTTGCGGAAAACCCGGCAGGTCGGTGTAAGGGATCGCGACGCCCTCTACCTCGTCGGCGATATGACCAAGCCCGGAGCCCAGCACCAAGCCCAAGACAGGCGGGGTGGAACCCGCGCGGGCACGGATCAGGCGGGCGAGTTCAGCGCTCCTTGACATAGGGTTGGCCTCCGGCGCGTGGGGGGATCGCGCGGCCCACAAAGCCCGCCAAAACGATCACAGTCAAAATGTAAGGCAGGGCATCCAGCGCCGAGACCGGGATTTTCATGTGCAACGTGCCCTCGATCACATCGGGGCGCAACGCAATGGCCTGCAAGAAACCAAAGAGCATGGTCGCGCCAAGCGCATACCAAGGCCGCCATTTGGCGAAGATCAGCGCGGCAAGGGCAATATAGCCGCGCCCCGCCGTCATCTCGCGGCCAAAACCCGCTTGCAAAGAGGTCGCCATATAGGCCCCGGCAATGCCGCACAAAACGCCGGTCAGCATCACCGCAGTATAGCGCAGGCCGATGACCGAAACGCCTGCGGTATCCACCGATTCCGGGTTTTCCCCCACAGCCCGCAGCCGCAGGCCAAAGCGGGTACGGTAAAGCAGCCACCATGTCAGCGGCACAGCCGCAAGCGCGATATAAACGAGCAGGGAATGGCCCGAGATCACCTTGGCATAGAAGGGCCCGAAATAGGGCACGGAGGCCAGCGCCTCTGCCCCCGGCAAGGTTATCGCCTGAAACCGGGCATCGCCAGTCAGCGGCGGCGTGCGCCCGCCTTGGTGAAACAGCGTTTGCGAGATGAGCACCGTCGCGCCCGAGGCCACGAAGTTGAGCGCCACGCCCGAAATAAGCTGGTTGCCCCGGAAGGTGATGGAGGCGAGCCCGTGGATCAGCGCGAAAATAAGCGAGGCCACAATCCCCGCACCAAGGCCAAGCCATGCCGAACCCGTCATCGCCGCCACCGCGCCCGAGGCCATTGCAGCCATCAGCATCTTGCCTTCAAGCCCGATGTCAAAAATGCCCGCACGTTCGGAATAAAGCCCCGCCAAACAAGCAAGCAGAAGCGGCGTGCCCAAACGCAGGGTGGAGCCCAAAACCTCGATCAGCGTTGCGTAATCCATCACACAGCCCCCCGTGCCAAGCGGAAGAAGGGCACGAGCATCATCCGCACCATCGTGTCGAGTGCGCCCGTGAACAAGATCACCAGCCCCTGAAGCAGCAGACGCAATTCAATCGGGATTGTGGTCCAAAGCCCCATCTCGGCCCCCCCTTGATAGAGGAAGCCAAACAGCAGTGCGGCCAAAAACACGCCAAACGGGTGGTTTCGCCCCATCAGTGCCACGGCAATGCCAATGAACCCCGCCCCTTCTGACGCGTTTTGCACCAGCCGCTCAGATTCCCCCATGACGTTGTTGATCGCCATCATCCCTGCCAAGCCGCCCGAAATAAGCATTGCCAGCATGATCACCTTCACGGGCGAGATCCCGGCATAGCGTGCCGCACTTTCTGATTTGCCAAAGGCGCGGATTTCATAGCCAAGCTTGGTGCGCCACAGCAGGGCCCAAACCGCAAAACAGGCCGCGACCGCCGCAAAGAAGCTGACATTGGCGGGCACTTTGTTCGAGAAGATCAGATCAAGCCCCGGAATTTGCCCAAAGTTTGGCAGCTTTGCCCCCTCTGGGAAGCGGGCGGAGGCCGGGTCCATCTGCCCCACAGGGCGCAGCACCTCAACCAGCATGTACACGATGAAAGCCGCGCCGATATAGTTGAACATGATCGTGGTGATCACGATATGGCTGCCGCGTTTTGCTTGTAACCATGCGGGAATGGCGGCCCAAGCGGCCCCAAAGAGTGCCGCCCCAGCGGTCGCGGCAACAAGCGCCAGCGACCAATGCGGCCAAGGCAGCGCTAGGCACACAAGTGCCACCCCCAAACCGCCAAGTTGCGCCTGCCCTTCGCCGCCGATGTTGAACTGCCCGGCGTGATAAGCGACCGTCACGGCAAGCCCTGTGAAGATGAAAGAGGTGGTGTAGTAAAGCGTATAGCCCCAGCCATAGGGGGAGCCAATCGCGCCATCGACCATCACCGTCACGGCCTCGATCGGGTCGCCACCAATCGCCAAAATCACGATGGCCGAAATGACCGCCGCCAGCAAAAGCGAGATGAAGGGCACCAGAACAAGGTCTGCCCAAGTGGGGAGTTTGGTCATTCTGCCGCCCCTTTGGTTTGCGCAACCCCGGCCATCAACAGGCCCAACTCACGCTCATTCGTCTCGGCGGGCAGCCGCTCGCCCATGATCTGGCCGTCAAACATCACCGCAATCCGGTCAGAGAGTGACATGATCTCATCAAGCTCGACCGAAACGAGCAGCACCGCAGCCCCCGCATCGCGCAATTCCACAATGCGGCGATGGATGAATTCAATCGCGCCAATATCCACGCCGCGTGTCGGTTGCCCGACAAGCAAGAGCACCGGGTTACGCTCAATCTCGCGCGCCAGAACGATCTTTTGCTGGTTCCCGCCAGAGAAGCTTTGCGCGGGCAGGTGCGGGTTGGGCGGGCGCACGTCAAAGCGCTCCATCTTGCCTTCGGTGTCGCGGATGATCGCCGCGTTGTCCATAAAGAGCCCGCTGGCCTGATAGTCTTTGGCGCCGTGATAGCCAAAAGCCACGTTTTCCCATGCGCTGAAATCCAAGATCAGGCCAAGGTGATGGCGATCTTCGGGCACATGGGCAATGCCGCGCGCCCGCCGGGTTTGCCCGGTGGCCCCATGGCCAGCCAGCACGACCTCCTGCCCCTGCACCTCCATCCGGCCCGTGACCTTGCCCGCGCCAAAACCGCCCAAAACCTCAAGCAATTCGGATTGGCCGTTGCCCGCCACCCCAGCAATGCCCAAAATCTCGCCCGCGCGAATGGTCAGGCTCACACCCTTAAGTCGATCAACTCCTTCGGCATCGGTGACGCGCAGGTTTTCCAGCTTCAGCACCGTATCGCCCGGATTTGCGGGCGCTTTCGGCACATGCATCAGCACTTTGCGGCCCACCATCAACTCCGCCAACTCCTCGGGCGAGGTCTCGGCGGTTTTGACGGTGGCCACCATCTCGCCGCGCCGCATCACGGAAACGGAATCCGTGATCTCCATAATCTCGCGCAGCTTATGGGTGATCAGAATGATCGTTTTGCCCTGCTCTTTCAGGCCACGCAGGATGCGAAACAGGTGATCGGCCTCATCGGGGGTCAACACGCCCGTGGGCTCATCCAAAATCAAAATATCGGCGTGGCGATAAAGCGCTTTTAAAATCTCCACGCGCTGCTGATGGCCCACCGAAAGCTCTTCAATCACCGCATCGGGGTCAACATCCAGCTCATATTCCTCGGCCAAATGCGCCAGCGTTTTGCGCGCCTTGGCAAGCGAGGGGCGAAGCAGCGCCCCGTCTTCCGCGCCCAGAATGACATTCTCGAGCACGGTGAAATTCTGCACCAGCTTGAAGTGCTGGAACACCATCCCGATGCCCGCGCGGATCGCAGCTTGGCTATCATGGATGATGGTCGGCCGGCCATTGATCAAGATCTCGCCCGCATCGGCGCGGTAGAACCCGTATAGGATCGACATCAAGGTCGATTTGCCCGCGCCATTTTCGCCGATAATGCCGTGGATCGTGCCCGGCATCACGCGAATGGAAATATCCTTGTTTGCCTGCACCGGCCCGAAGGCCTTGGAAATGCCGCGCAACTCAATTGCCGGGGCCGCAGCCCCGGAAAGGGCGGCAGTTGCCTGCCGCCCCGCATCCGTCGTCTCTGTCATCATTCCACCGGGCAGGTGTTGTCCGTCATGTAATCGTGCACCTCGATCTCACCCGCGACGATCTTCGCAGCGGCTTCATCGACGGCGGCTTTCATCTCGTCGGTGACGAGTTCGGCGTTGAATTCATCCAGCGCATAGCTCACGCCATTGTCGGCAAGCCCCGAAACGATCACGCCGGTTTCCAGATCGGCACCTTCCATGAAGGCCTCATAAACCGACAGGTCCACGCGCTTGACCATCGAGGTCAGCATGTTGCCCGGATGCATGTAGTTTTGGTTGCTATCGACACCGATGCCCAAAATCCCCTCATCGGCAACCGTTTGCAAGATGCCAAGGCCGGTTGAACCCGCCGCCGAGAACACAACATCCGCACCTTGCGCGATTTGCGCCTTGGTCAATTCGGACCCTTTCACCGGATCGTTCCACGCCGCAGGAGTCGTGCCGGTCATGTTGTAGACCACTTTCACATCCGGGTTCGCCGCTTTCGCGCCTTGGGCATAGCCGCATTCAAACTTGCGGATCAGCGGAATATCCATGCCACCAACAAAGCCAACAACCCCGGTTTTCGAGGCCATCGCCGCCATCATGCCGACAAGATAGGAGCCTTGCTCTTCTTGGAACACGACCGAGCGGACGTTCGGCTGATCCACCACCATGTCGATGATGGCAAATTTCGTGTCCGGGTAATCCGGGGCCACGGTGTTGAGCACATCGCCAAAGGCAAAGCCCGTCATCACGATCGGGTTCGCACCCGATTCCGCGAAGCGCCGCAGCGCCTGTTCGCGCTGCGCTTCAGACTGCATTTCCAATTCTTTGTAGGTGCCGCCTGTTTCTGCGGCCCAACGCTCGGCGCCGTTGAAGGCCGCTTCGTTGAAGGATTTGTCGAACTTGCCACCAAGGTCAAAAATCAGCGCCGGATCGGCAGCCGCCGCGCCTGCAAAAAGCGCCAGCGTCGCTGCGGCGCCGAGGAAATGTTTCGTCATGGTCATGGATCACTCCCGGTCATTGTTGCGCGTCCCCCCCAAGGAACGCCAGTGGCGGGGCAAGCCCGCGGACCTCGCGAATTAGGGCTCTGAAACCGGGGGCGGTCAAGCGGGTTTTTGGCTGTCGTCGCGTCTTGATGCGCAGATCCTAGGCAGCTGCCTAAAGCGCTTGCACCAGAACCAGCGCATCCTCTGCACTGCCGTCCGGCGCGTGGTAATAGCGCTTACGCCGCCCGGCTTCTGTCCAACCCGTGCAGCCATAAAGGGCCTGAGCAGCAGCGTTTGAGGCCGCAACTTCCAAAAATGCTGTCGTCGCGCCGCGACTGCGGGCCTCGACCGAAAACGCCGTCACGAGTTTCATACCCGTGCCTTGCCGCCGAGCTTGTGGGTCAACGGCGAGGGTAAGCAATTCGGCCTCATCCGCCACGACCCGGCCCAACAGAAACCCGGTGGCTTCGATGCAAAGAAAGCACTGCGGGCTTGCCAAAAGATCGGCGAATTCCGCCGCAGACCATGGCCGCGGGGTGGTGAAGCAAGTGGCATGTAATTGGGCAAGGGCGGCGGGGTCCATCAGTCCAGCAACACCGGAGGCGGATCAGACGGCGGCGCGGCATCGGCCCCGCGCAGATATAGCGGCGCGGGTTTAGGCTGCGGGGTCTCGGCGCGCGATGCGGCGACCCGGGCAATGGCCACGGCGAGCGGGAAAGTCGCTTGCTCCGGTGTAAGGATCGGCGTGCCTGCCAGTTCCGCCTGAAATACCCCTGCGGGCTCCAAGCGGGGCGGCTCTGCACCTGCGTCGGTAAAGCGCTGTGCATAAGCCTCGCCGCGCCGTGCATCGAGCATCACCGCAATCGGGCGCGCCGCGCCTTCGGCAACCGCCTCGAAACTGGAAACCCCAATCGCGGGAATGCCAAGGCTCAACGCTAGGCCCCGCGCGGCAGAAACCGAAATCCGCACGCCAGTAAAATTGCCCGGCCCAATGCCAACACCAATGGCGGCAAGGTCGCGCCAATTATGACCTGCCTCGGCGAGAAGCTTTTCCAACAACGGCATCAGCCGTTCGGCCTGCCCCTTCGCCATCTCTTCCAGCCGATGCGCCAGCACCGTCTCGCCTTGCAGCAAAGCGGCCGCGCAATGCGCGGCCGATGTGTCAAAGGCAAGGGTCAGAGCCTCACTGCGCAACGGCGCGCACCTCGCTGACCTCGGGGATATAATGGCGCAAAAGGTTCTCGATGCCCATTTTCAGCGTGTAGGTCGAAGACGGGCAGCCCGCGCAAGCACCTTGCATATGCAGGTAAACCACGCCCTTTTCAAAGCCGTGGAAGGTGATGTCGCCGCCATCTTGCGCCACAGCGGGGCGCACACGGGTGTCGAGCAATTCTTTGATCTGGGCGATGATCGCGCCATCTTCGCCATCGTCAGCGCCGCCTTCGGTATGGCCACCGCTGGCCGCCCCCATCAGCACCGGCTGGCCGGATTGGTAATGCTCCATGATCGCGCCCAAAATCGCTGGGCGGGCATGGGCCCAATCGGTGGCATCGTCTTTGGTGACGGTGACAAAATCAGAACCCAAAAACACGCCCTTCACCCCGGCCACGCGGAAAATACGCCCCGCCAAAGGCGAAACCTGCGCAGCTTCCTCAGAGGTGAAATCGGCGCTGCCTTTGGGCAGAACTTCCTGCCCCGGCAGGAATTTGAGCGTCGCGGGGTTCGGGGTGGTCTCGGTCTGGATGAACATGGCGTGCCTCCTTGGCTTGAGGCAGATATGCGCCTTCTGACCAAATTCGTCAAGTTTTGGCCGACCTCACAAAGCCGCACCCCAAGTCACGGCACGGGATTTGCGGCCGTTTTCCATCAAAAAGCCCCCGCGCAAGGGCATTGCGCGGGGGCCTGTTTCTAAACGCGTCAGCCGATCAATCGCGGCTTTCGGGCGTTTCCACCGGGCCGAAATCGGCCTCTTCGTAGGCGGTGTCGATCGGCGCGGCGAGCGCGGCGGCCTCGGCAGCCTCGGCGCGACGCGCCTCGATCACCGTGTGGTCGCGTTCGGCAGCGATCTTGCGGACCTTGGTGGTGGCCCCACCCGTACCCGCCGGGATCAGACGGCCGACGATGACGTTTTCCTTCAGGCCGACAAGCTTATCGCGTTTGCCTTGCACCGAAGCCTCGGTGAGCACGCGCGTCGTTTCTTGGAACGACGCCGCCGAGATGAAGGACCGCGTTTGCAACGAGGCTTTGGTGATCCCGAGCAGCACCGGCTCGCCCGTAGCGGCACGGCCACCACGCGCTTCGACTTTGGCGTTCTCTTCGTCGAACTCCGACTTGTCGATATGCTCGCCTTTCAGCAGCGTGGTATCGCCGCTGTCGAGGATTTCGATCTTTTGCAGCATTTGCCGCACGATCACCTCGATGTGCTTGTCGTTGATCTTCACGCCTTGCAGACGATACACGTCTTGCACTTCGTCGATCAGATATTCGGCCAGCGCCTCGATCCCCATGATACGCAGAATGTCATGCGGGGCCGGGTTGCCATCCATGATGTAGTCACCCTTCTGCACGAAGTCGCCCTCTTGCACCGGGATGTGCTTACCTTTCGGCACCATGTATTCGACCGGCTCGAGACCCTCTTGCGCGGGTTCGATCGCGATGCGGCGCTTGTTCTTATAGTCTTTACCAAAGCGCACATAGCCATCAAGTTCGGCGATGATCGCGTGATCTTTCGGACGACGGGCTTCGAACAGTTCCGCCACGCGGGGAAGACCCCCGGTGATGTCTTTGGTCTTCGCACCTTCGCGCGGGATACGCGCAACCACGTCACCGGCCTTCACCTCTTGTCCCTCTTCGATCGAGAGAATGGCGTCCACCGACATCGGATAGGTCACCGGGTTGCCTGCATCGTTGCGGACCGGCTCACCATCGGCATTGACGATGATGATCTCGGGCTTCAGGTCGTTGCCTTTCGGCGCCGAGCGCCAATCGGTCACGATCTTCTGCGTCATACCGGTGGCATCGTCGGTCTCGTCGCGCACCGAAATGCCCGAAACGAGGTCGACGAATTTCGCCACACCCGATTTTTCCGCGATGATCGGCAGGGTATAGGGGTCCCATTCGAACAGCTTTTCGCCGCGTTTGACCGCTTGGCCTTCCTTGACGAAGAGCTTGGTGCCGTAGCCCAGCTTGTGGCTGGCGCGTTCCTCGCCCTGATCGGACATGATCGCGATCTGCATGTTACGGCCCATCACGATCTGCTCGCCCGCCTCGTTCACGAGGATATTGGCGTTGCGGAACTCGATGGCGCCTTCATGCGAGGCCTCAAGGAACGACTGCTGGCCACCTTGCGCAATACCGCCGATGTGGAAGGTCCGCATCGTCAGCTGCGTGCCGGGTTCCCCAATCGACTGCGCCGCGATGATACCCACAGCTTCGCCTTGGTTCACCAGCGTACCGCGGGCAAGGTCACGACCGTAGCAAAGCGCGCAAACGCCCTCTTCGGCCTCACAGGTCAGCGCCGAGCGGATGCGGATCGATTGGATCGCATTTTGCTCGATCAGGTCGGCTTTACGCTCGTCGATCAGCTCGTTTTTGCGCACCAGCACCTCATCGGTGCCCGGAACCATCACGTCATCGGCCGCAACCCGGCCCAGAACGCGTTCCGAAAGCGGCGCGACCACTTCACCGTCGTTCACCGCGGCCGAAGCCGTGATGGCACGCTCGGTGCCGCAGTCATGCGAGCGCACGATGCAATCTTGGGCAACGTCGACCAGACGACGGGTCAGATACCCCGAGTTCGCCGTTTTAAGCGCAGTGTCGGCCAGACCCTTACGGGCGCCGTGGGTCGAGTTGAAGTACTCGAGCACGGTCAGGCCTTCTTTAAAGTTCGAGATGATCGGCGTTTCGATGATCTCGCCCGACGGTTTGGCCATCAGGCCGCGCATCCCGCCAAGCTGTTTCATCTGCGCCGGCGAACCCCGCGCCCCGGAGTGGGACATCATGTAGACCGAGTTCGGCTCTTTCTCCATGCCCGCATCATCGACGCGAACCGCAGAAATCTCCTTCATCATCTCGGCCGCAACGGCATCCGAGCATTTCGACCAAGCATCGACGACTTTGTTGTACTTCTCACCTTGGGTGATCAGACCGTCCATGTACTGCTGTTCGAACTCTTTGACCTGCTCGCGCACGCCATCGACGATTTCCCATTTGCGTTCCGGGATCAGCATGTCGTCCTTACCGAACGAGATACCGGCCTTAAACGCTTCGCGGAACCCAAGACCCATGATTTGGTCACAGAAGATCACCGACTCTTTCTGACCGCAGTAGCGGTAGACGGTGTCGATGACGTTTTGCACGTCTTTCTTCCGCAGCGGGCGGTTCACAAGGTCATAGGGCGCTTTGGTGTTGAGTGGCAAAAGCGCGCCAAGACGCACGCGGCCCGGGGTGGTGTCATACCGTTTCCAGACCTCGTTGCCCTCTTCGTCGATTTGCTTGACGCGGGCTTTGACTTTGGCGTGCAGGTGCACGGTGCCCGAGTTCAGCGCGTGTTCGACTTCCTCAACCGAGGAGAACACCATGCCTTCGCCCGGCATCCCGGCCCGTTCCATGGTCGTGTAGTAAAGACCAAGCACCATGTCTTGCGACGGAACGATGATCGGCGCGCCGTTGGCGGGCGACAGAACGTTGTTCGTCGACATCATCAGCACGCGGGCTTCCAGCTGGGCTTCCAGCGAAAGCGGCACGTGAACGGCCATCTGGTCACCGTCGAAGTCAGCGTTAAACGCCGAGCAAACGAGCGGGTGCAGCTGGATCGCTTTACCTTCGATCAGTTGCGGCTCGAAGGCTTGGATGCCCAGACGGTGCAGCGTCGGTGCGCGGTTCAGCAACACCGGGTGTTCGCGGATCACCTCGTCCAGAATATCCCAAACCTCGGGACGCTCTTTCTCGACCAGTTTCTTCGCCTGTTTCACCGTGCTCGACAGGCCCTTGGCTTCAAGGCGCGAGTAGATGAAGGGCTTGAAGAGTTCGAGCGCCATCTTCTTGGGCAAGCCGCACTGGTGCAGCTTGAGTTCCGGCCCGGTCACGATAACCGAACGGCCCGAGAAGTCGACGCGTTTACCGAGAAGGTTCTGACGGAAGCGGCCTTGCTTCCCTTTCAGCATGTCGGAGAGCGATTTCAGCGGGCGCTTGTTGGTGCCCGTGATCACGCGGCCACGACGGCCGTTGTCGAACAGCGCGTCAACCGCTTCTTGCAGCATCCGCTTTTCGTTCCGCACGATGATATCGGGCGCACGCAGTTCGATCAGGCGCTTGAGACGGTTGTTCCGGTTGATCACACGACGATAGAGGTCGTTGAGGTCGGACGTCGCGAAGCGGCCACCGTCAAGCGGCACCAGCGGGCGCAGTTCCGGCGGGATCACCGGAAGCACCGTGAGGATCATCCACTCGGGGCGGTTTTTCGACTCGATGAAGCTTTCGACGATCTTCAAGCGTTTGATGATCTTCTTCGGCTTCAGCTCGCCCGTGGCTTCTTTCAGCTCTTCGCGCAGTTGCTCGGCGGTCGCCTCAAGGTCGATCGCGGCGAGCATGTCGCGGATCGCTTCTGCGCCGATGTTGGCGGTGAAAGCGTCGGCACCATACTGGTCTTGCGCGTCCAGATACTCGTCCTCGGTCAGAAGCTGGCCGTAGGACAGCTCGGTCAGACCGGGTTCGATCACGACGTAATTCTCGAAATACAGAATGCGTTCGAGGTCGCGCAGCGTGATGTCGAGCATCAGACCGATGCGGCTCGGAAGCGATTTCAAGAACCAAATATGCGCAACAGGCGAGGCCAGTTCGATGTGGCCCATACGCTCGCGGCGGACTTTTTGCAGCGTGACTTCCACACCGCATTTTTCGCAGACAACGCCGCGATATTTCATCCGCTTATATTTGCCGCACAGGCATTCGTAGTCTTTGATCGGGCCAAAAATCCGCGCACAGAACAGACCGTCACGCTCGGGTTTGAACGTGCGGTAGTTGATCGTTTCGGGCTTCTTGATCTCGCCATAGGACCACGACAGGATCCGCTCGGGCGAAGCCAGCGAGATCTTGATCTCGTCAAAAGCCTTCGGCGCGGCCAGCGGGTTGAACGGGTTTTGGGTGAGTTCCTGGTTCATCGGTTATGTCCTTGAATGGGTCGGGAAAGGGGAGGAGGGCGCGACCGCCCTCACTCGTCTTCCTCCGAATCCAGGAGTTCCATGTTGAGGCCGAGGCCACGCACTTCCTTGACGAGAACGTTGAACGATTCCGGCACACCGGCTTCGAAGTTGTCCTCGCCCTTGACGATGCTTTCGTAGACCTTGGTCCGGCCAGCCACGTCGTCCGACTTCACGGTGAGCATCTCTTGCAGGGTATATGCGGCGCCGTAAGCTTCCAGAGCCCAGACCTCCATCTCCCCGAGACGCTGACCACCGAACTGCGCCTTACCACCAAGCGGCTGCTGGGTGACGAGCGAGTACGGGCCGGTCGAACGGGCGTGCATCTTGTCGTCAACAAGGTGGTGCAGCTTGAGGAAGTATTTCACCCCAACCGTGACCGGGCGCGCGAACATTTCGCCGGTACGGCCGTCGAACACACGCGATTGGCCCGATTTGTCGAAGCCCGCGCGAATCAGCGCATCGTTCACATCAGCCTCTTTCGCGCCGTCAAAGACCGGCGTGGCAATCGGCACGCCGTTGCGGACATGCTCGGCACATTCCACGAACCGCTCTTCTTCCATTTCAGAGAAGGCCGCTTCGTAGGTCTCGTCACCATAGCCATGGCGCATCGCGTCACGCACCGGGGTCAGATCGCCAGAGCGCTTATATTCCTTGATCGCTTCGTCGATCTGGATGCCCAGACCGCGCGAGGCCCAACCCATGTGGGTTTCAAGGATCTGTCCGACGTTCATCCGCGACGGCACGCCGAGCGGGTTCAGCACGAGGTCAACCGGGGTGCCATCGGCGAGGAAGGGCATGTCTTCCATCGGCACGACTTTCGACACAACACCTTTGTTGCCGTGACGACCGGCCATCTTATCGCCCGCTTGCAGCTTGCGCTTCACAGCAACGAAGACTTTGACCATCTTCATCACGCCAGGAGGCAGATCGTCGCCTTGGCGGACTTTCTCGACCTTGTCTTCGAAGCGGTGCTCAAGGGCACGTTTCTGCGCGTCGAACTGATCGTTCAGCGCTTCCACTTCCTTGGCATCGGCTTCGTTTTCAAGGGCAAGCTGCCACCATTGGCCACGGCTCAGCGTGCCCAGCAGATCTTCCGTGATTTCCGAACCGGCTTTGATGCCTTTCGGGCCTTTCACGGCGACTTTGCCGAGGATCAGCGTTTTCAGACGCGCGTAGATGTTGCGCTCCAAGATCGCCATTTCGTCGTCACGGTCGCGGGCCAGACGTTCGACTTCTTCACGCTCGATTTGCAGCGCGCGTTCGTCTTTATCAACGCCGTGGCGGTTGAAGACCCGCACTTCCACGATCGTGCCGTAGGCCCCCGGCGGCAGGCGCAGCGAGGTGTCGCGCACGTCCGAGGCTTTTTCACCGAAGATGGCGCGCAGAAGTTTTTCTTCCGGCGTCATCGGGCTTTCGCCTTTGGGGGTGATTTTGCCCACGAGAATGTCGCCCGGGCCCACTTCGGCGCCGATGTAGACAATCCCCGCCTCGTCGAGGTTGCGCAAAGCTTCCTCACCGACGTTCGGGATATCGCGGGTGATCTCTTCCGGCCCAAGCTTCGTATCGCGCGCCGCCACTTCGTATTCCTCGATGTGGATCGAGGTGAACACGTCATCGCGGTGGATGCGTTCCGAAATCAGGATCGAGTCTTCGTAGTTGTAGCCGTTCCACGGCATGAAGGCGACGACCACGTTGCGACCCAGCGCCAATTCGCCCTGATCGGTCGAGGGACCGTCAGCCACAACTTGGCCCTTGGTGACGATGTCGCCCACTTTCACGATCGGACGTTGGTTGATCGTCGAAGATTGGTTCGAGCGTTTGAACTTGCGCAGACGGTAGATGTCCACGCCCGCATCGCCCATGCCCAGATCTTCGTTGGCGCGGATAACGATCCGCTGCGCATCGACCTGATCCACCACACCACCACGGCGCGCCATGATCGCAGCACCCGAGTCGCGCGCCACAGTGGCTTCCATGCCGGTGCCGACGAAGGGGGCTTCGTTGCGCAGCAGCGGCACGGCCTGCCGTTGCATGTTCGAGCCCATCAGCGCGCGGTTGGCGTCGTCGTTTTCAAGGAAGGGAATGAGCGCCGCAGCGACCGACACGAGCTGTTTCGGCGACACGTCGATCAGGTCCACGGCCTCGACCGGGTTGAGCATGAATTCACCCGCCTGACGCGTCGAGACGAGGTCATTCACAAAGCGGCCATCTTCATCGAGCGTGGCGTTCGCCTGCGCGATGGTGTGGCGCATCTCTTCGGTGGCCGACATGTAGATCACGTCGTCCGTCACCTGCCCATCTTCCACACGGCGATAGGGGGTTTCGATGAAGCCGTATTTGTTCACCCGCGCGAAAGTGGCGAGCGAGTTGATCAGACCAATGTTCTGACCTTCCGGCGTTTCAATCGGGCACATCCGACCGTAGTGGGTCGGGTGAACGTCGCGGACCTCAAAGCCTGCACGTTCGCGGGTCAGACCGCCCGGCCCGAGCGCCGAAAGACGACGCTTGTGCGTGACTTCCGAAAGCGGGTTGGTTTGGTCCATGAACTGCGACAGCTGCGAAGAGCCGAAGAATTCACGCACCGCGGCCGCAGCCGGTTTCGCGTTGATCAGGTCTTGCGGCATGACCGTGTCGATTTCGACCGAGGACATGCGCTCTTTGATCGCGCGTTCCATGCGCAGCAGGCCGACGCGATATTGGTTTTCCATCAGCTCGCCGACCGAACGCACCCGGCGGTTGCCGAGGTGGTCGATATCGTCGATTTCACCCTTGCCATCGCGCAGTTCCACCAAGCCTTTGATGCAGGCGATGATGTCTTCGCGGCGCAGGGTGCGCTGAGTATCGGGCGCATCCAAATCAAGGCGCATGTTCATTTTCACGCGGCCCACGGCGCTCAGGTCGTAACGCTCGCTATCGAAGAACAGCGTGTCGAACATGCTCGAGGCAGCTTCGACGGTCGGCGGTTCACCCGGACGCATGACGCGATAGATGTCCATCAGCGCCTGATCACGGTTCATGTTCTTGTCCGCGGCCATGGTGTTGCGCATGTAGGGGCCGACATTGACGTTGTCGATATCGAGCACCGGAACATCGGTGATGCCATTGTCGAGCAGCGTCTTGATCGAGCCACCCACCAACTGGCCGTCGCGGTCGTATTCCGCAGTCAGCTCGTCGCCGGCTTCGATGTAGATGTAGCCGGTGTCTTCGTTGATGATGTCTTTGGCGCAGTAGCGGCCAAGGATGTGGTCGAAGGGCACCAGAACTTCGGTGATCGCCGCATCGTCGATCCATTTTTTGACCATACGCGGCGTGGCTTTTTCGCCCGCTTGCAAGATCACTTCGCCGGAAGCGGCGTCGATCAGGTCATAGGCCGGGCGGGTGCCGCGCACGCGCTCGGGGAAGAATTTGGTGACCCAGCCGCGTTTGCCCTCGGCGCGGAAGTTCACGGTCGAGTAATAGGCATCCATGATGCCTTCTTGGTCGAGACCCAGCGCATAAAGCAGCGTGGTCACCGGCAGTTTGCGGCGACGGTCGATGCGCGCGAACACGAGGTCTTTGGCGTCGAATTCAAAGTCGAGCCACGAGCCACGGTAAGGAATG
Organism: Rhodobacter aestuarii; assembly: GCF_900156655.1. GTDB lineage: Bacteria > Pseudomonadota > Alphaproteobacteria > Rhodobacterales > Rhodobacteraceae > Rhodobacter > Rhodobacter aestuarii. The sequence goes on from NZ_FTOG01000011.1 coordinate 117,623, forward strand.
ATCCGGCAAGCAAACAGCAGTTTGCCCGAGGAGTGGGTTTTGCCACGGTCGTGGTCGAAGAACACGCCCGGCGAACGGTGCATCTGGGAAACGATGACCCGCTCGGTCCCGTTGACGATGAACGTCCCATTGGGCGTCATCAGCGGCATGTCACCCATGAACACGTCTTGTTCTTTGATGTCTTTGACCGACCGCGCCCCGGTGGTTTCGTCAACATCAAACACGATCAGGCGCAGCGTCACCTTGAGCGGCGCCGAGAAGGTCAGATCGCGGCTCATGCATTCGTCGACGTCATATTTCGGACGTTCGAGTTCGTATTTCACGAATTCGAGAATTGCATTGTCGTTAAAGTCTTTGATCGGGAAGACCGATTGGAAAACGCCTTGAATGCCTTCGCCATCCAGCGGCTTGGGCGCATCGCCCGAACGCAGGAACAGGTCATAGGAGGCCTTCTGCACCTCGATGAGGTTGGGCATCTCCAGAACTTCACGGATTTTGCCGTAGTAGCGGCGGATGCGTTTTTGACCAACGTAAGCTTGAGCCATGCTCGTCGTGACCTTTCGTCTGTAGCAAGCGTGTATCGTCGGGGCCCGATACACGTTGCAGGCGAATGGGGGGTCAGGTTCCATACCTGCCTTCCGTCCCACCGGAAGGCTCCCGAACCGACCCTGCCTTGGAAAAGGCTTCTTGTCAAAGCCCTTACCGAGACAGGAGCAGCTGGGCTCGGGAAAGCCCCGAACCCAGCCAATTTTTTAAAGAGGATGCGAACGCATCCTGCTCGATTATTTGAGCTCGACCTTGGCGCCAGCCGCTTCGAGCTTCGTTTTGATTTCTTCGGCTTCGGCTTTCGCCGCGCCTTCTTTCACTTTGCCACCAGCTTCGACCAGCTCTTTGGCTTCTTTCAGGCCAAGACCGGTGATGCCGCGAACTTCTTTAATCACGTTGATTTTGTTCGCGCCGGCTTCGACGAGAACGACGTCGAATTCGGTTTTCTCTTCGGCGGCTTCAGCAGCGGCGCCCGGGGCGGCGGCCATCATGACAGCGCCACCAGCGGCCGGCTCAATGCCGTACTCGTCTTTGAGGATGGTTTTCAGTTCTTGGGCTTCAAGCAGCGTCAGGTTGACGATTTGCTCGGCGAGGGCTTTCAGATCGGCCATTTTTCCGTTCCATTCTGATATAGGGTTGATCCGACGTCGGTGCTTTCCGACGAAGGCAATTTGTTGCTTCAGGCGGCTTCCCGCTCCTCAAGAGTTTTGAGGATGCTCGCGATGTTGGAAGCAGGCGCACCAATGGCGCCGGCGATGTTCGAAGCAGGCGCACCGATGCACGACACGATTTGAGCGATAAGCTCTTCACGCGACGGCATAGAGGCGACGGCTTTGACACCGGCCGGATCCAGAGCCTCCCCGCCCATCGACCCGCCAAGAATAGCGAACTTGTCGTTCGTCTTGGCATAGGCGTCCGCGACCTTGGCCGCAGCGACCGGGTCTTCGGAATAGGCGAGAACGGTCATACCCGACAGAAGTTCAGCCATGCTGGCGCAGGGCTTGCCTTCAAGGGCGATCTTGGTGAGCGTGTTCTTGGCAACGCGGACGGACCCACCAACTTCACGCATTTTCGCGCGCAGGTCCTGCATCTGAGCAACCGTCATGCCTTCGTAGTGGGCAACCACCACGACGCCAGAGCTTTCGAAGATTTGGCCGAGTTCCTCGACCACTTTCTCTTTTTGGGCTCTATCCACGGTTACACTCCAAGTGTGGGGGTTTCCCCCCGGCTCTCGTTTCCCACGGGCGCATGCCCGCAGGTCGGGTCCGATCGGTTCCCGAGATCGCCCGAGGCAGTACCCCGGTAATTCTCGTTCCCCATCTCAGGAAGGAAATTAAGCCGGAACCCGGCACCCTCCGTCTCGGACAGGACGGGGCGTTTGACCGCCCCGTCATTCGCCGGTTTCCCGGCAAATTCTTATTGCGCGGCAGTCGTCGCGAGGTCGAGCGAAACGCCCGGGCCCATCGTCGAGGACAGCGACACTTTTTTCACATAGGTGCCTTTGGCGCCGGCGGGTTTCGCCTTGGTCACGGCATCCACGAAAGCGCGCACGTTTTCAGCCAGCTTGTCTTCGGTGAACGAGACTTTGCCGATGCCGCCGTGGATCACGCCAGCTTTTTCGACTTTAAACTGAACTTCGCCGCCTTTCGCCGCTTCGACAGCCGCTTTCACGTCCATCGTCACGGTGCCGACTTTCGGGTTCGGCATCAGGTTGCGCGGCCCGAGGATTTTGCCCAGACGGCCGACGATCGGCATCATGTCCGGGGTCGCAATGCAGCGATCGAACTCGATCTTGCCGCTTTGGATCGTTTCCATCAGGTCTTCGGCGCCAACGATATCGGCCCCGGCTTCTTTGGCTTCATCAGCTTTCGCGCCACGGGCGAACACGGCCACGCGCACGGTTTTGCCGGTGCCGTTGGGCAGACGGACAACACCGCGGACCATTTGGTCAGCGTGGCGCGGGTCAACGCCGAGGTTCATCGCGATTTCCAGCGTCTCGTCGAATTTCGCCGAGGCAGCGGATTTGATCAGTTTGACGGCTTCTTCAACCGAGAGGTTGTCTTTGCCTTCGAAAGCGGCGCGCGCAGCGACCGAACGTTTACCGAGCTTGGCCATTGCTTACCCTTTCACGTCCAGACCGATCGACTTCGCAGAGCCGAGGATGATTTTCATCGCGCCGTCGATATCGTTGGCGTTGAGATCTTTCATCTTCGCCTGAGCGATTTCGCGCACTTGCGCGGCGGTCACGGTACCAACCGTTTCGCGGCCCGGCTTTTCCGACCCTTTCGGGCGGTTACGCTTGCCCACCGGCTTCAGGCCAGCGGCCTTTTTCAGCATGTAGGACGCGGGCGACGTTTTCGTTTCAAAGGTGAACGATTTGTCGGCGTAGTAGGTGATCACGCAGGGAACCGGCGAACCTTGTTCCATTTCTTGCGTGCGGGCGTTGAACGCCTTGCAGAATTCCATAATGTTGATCCCGCGCTGACCCAGCGCCGGACCGACCGGCGGCGACGGGTTGGCCGCCCCCGCTTTAATTTGCAGCTTCAGCTGCCCGATAACTTTCTTGGCCATGTGGCCCTCTCCTTTTCACTGCCGCCCCACCATGAGGCGAAGTTTAGTGGTCCGGTCTGGGTTACCCCGCGCCTCCCACGATGCACGTCAGGCGGTTTTCGCCACCTGCGTGAATTCCAATTCCACCGGCGTCGGACGACCAAAGATCGACACGGTCACCTTCAGGCGACCCGCGACATCGTCCACTTCCTCGACCATGCCCGAGAAGCCCTCGAACGGGCCATCGGTCACCGACACGCTCTCGCCCACATCGAAGCGGATCAGGTTGCGCGGCGCGGCAACCTCGCCCGTCGGGCCTTCGCGGTTCAGGATCTGGTTCACCTCGGCGTCGCGCATCGGCGTCGGCTTGCCTTGCGGCCCGAGGAAACCGGTCACCCGGTTGATCGACGTGATCGCGTGGTAGCCACGATCACTCATATCCATCCGCACGAGCACATAGCCCGGCATGAAGCGGCGCTCCGAGGTGACTTTCTTGCCACGACGAATCTCGATCACCTCTTCGGTGGGAACGAGAACCTCTTCAATTTCATCCTCAAGGCCTTTGTCGATCACGGCCTGACGGATTTGTTCGGCGACCTTCTTCTCGAAGTTCGAGAGTACGGAAACCGAATACCAACGCTTCGCCATGCCCAGCCTGCCTCTTTCGCCCAGCGCAACGCGCCGAAAATCCTGCCATTACAACGGTTTGACCGCTCTTCTCGGAAAACAAGACGGCGCGCATCTTGCGAATCGATGCACGCCGGTTCCGAAGTCTGGAGCCCCTTTAGCCGCCAAAAGGCTGCTTTTCAAGGCCTTCGCCGGGTTTTCAGCCCAGAATTTGGCCAACGCCAAAACGGATCGCCCAGTCCACGAGCGAGAAGAACAGCGCGGTCAGCGCCGCCAGCACAAAGACCATCGCCGTGGTCAAAAGCACCTCACGGCGCGACGGCCAGCTGATCTTGCCCACTTCCGAGCGGACCTGCTGCATGAACTGGATCGGGTTCGCCATGATGCTTCCTTCCTTGCGACCGCGTCGAGATACGCGCAAGCGACACCAATTTCAAGCGCCGGCGTGCACGCAACCGATACGAAACTTTGCGGAAAACGGCTGGCAGGGGCAGCAGGGCTCGAACCCGCGACCCTCGGTTTTGGAGACCGATGCTCTACCAACTGAGCTATACCCCTAGGCCGTGTTGCGGGTGCTAAGGCAGGCGGCGGGGGAAATCAAGAGCGTTTTGCGTCGCAACTGCATCTCAGGGCACAACGTGCTCAAATGCCGCCACATCGACAAATCTGGAAAAGGTATGCTGCGCGCTTTTCAGCTAAGCTTACGCAGCTTTCGCAGACAGCAGCCCAGTCTAGGTGAGCGGGGATTTCGCGGTGGAAAGAAAAACTCTTTCTGACGTCATTTTTTGAGCCACGCGAAAACTTTGGCCCAGCGCTGGATGCGGGTCGGCTTCCGGGGATTTCACTCAGATCAACATCAAACCGCAAATAGCCCTGCAAAGGAATCTCACATTGGATCGGCGCGGCTATCCCACAGGCTTTGTGCGATACCGCCCGCCTCCGCAAAGCCGCAGGTTTGCAGCGCAAGTTCGGCTGTGCCCAGCACGATGGCCTGCGCAAACGGGTCTTCGTGCGCACCGGACCAAAGCTTTGCGAAATCGGTCGCCCCACCCGGCTCCGCCTCCGGCAGTTCAGCCAGACGGCGGGTCTCTTCGCACAAGGCCGGTGCCTCCCCGGTCCAGTTAGCCCCTGCGCGCAGCCCGAACAGCGCGATGCTTTTCGACGGGTGGCGTTCGAACTCACCTCCGCCGCCCTTGATCACGGTGACGCTTTCTTGCCCCAAAAGCGCGCAGGCATCGGCCTGAAGCTCCCGATAGGGGGGATGGAAAACGCCCTGCACTGCGGCGGGCGCCCCCGCCGGGTTCATTACCCGCAGCACGGTGTTGATCGCCGAGCGCAGGCCCAAAATCTCGCGCAGCCGCAAAATTTCTAAAGCGCGCGGGGCGAAAGCCTCAAGCGGCAAATAGGCGATCCCATCACGCGTTAGAAGCCGCGCGGCATCTTCCATATCTTTGGCTTCGGCGATGCCTGCGGCGGGCAGCGCGGCGCGGATCGAGGCATGGGGCGCCTGCGGCCCGTTCCAACCATGCAGCAAAACCGGAAGGCCTGCCCGCGCCACCAGCCGGGCGGACAGCAAGAACCAAGGCAATCCGCGCGAGCGACCGGCGGCATAGCTTGGCCAGTCAAGCACGGGGCGCGGGCCCGGCCAAGCGGGCAGGGTCGCGCGCAGGGCCTCGACAAAGCCTGCGATTTCGGGGGCCGTCTCGCCACGGTAGCGCATCAGCATCAACAGCGCGCCCACCGCCTCTGGCGCGGCGGTGCCCGCCAAAATTTGCGCCATCGCATCGCGCGCTTCGTCTTGGGTGAGGGCGCGCGACCGCCCCGGCCCGCGCCCAAGCGCATGGATGTACGGCGCAAGGCTCATGCGGCGGCCTCGGCGCTGCGGGCCTGCGCCAGAAGGGCGGCGAGTTCGGGGCGGCAGGAGCCGCAATTGGTGCCCGCGCGCAGCGCCACGCCAATCGCCTCCACCGAAGCCAGCCCCTGATTGGCAATCGCCGCCAAAACCGTGTTCACGCCGACATCGAAACAGGCGCAGATCGTGGCGCCCGGGTCGGGCCGGTCGGCCCCCGCGCGACCGGCAAGCAGCGCGGGCTGGTCCGGCGCGCCCAGAAGCGCCGCGACATGGCCGCGCGACACCGCAACCGGCTCGGGTGCCACGAAAAGTGCCGCCACCACACGCCCCTCTTGCAAAAGCGCCACCCGCGCTAGGCCGCGCGCTTGGTCGATCATTGTGATCGCTTGTGCCTCGGCCCGGCCAAACAGGTCAAGCGCGAAGGCTTCCCAATCCTCGGGCCTGTCGCGCCCCGCAAGTTCGATGCGCCAGCCCGCCTTGCTGCGCGCCTTCGCCCAATAGTCGCAGCGCGGCGTCACATCCTGAACCGAGACCGCAAAGCCATACCACGCCGCCTTGAAGGGGGCGATCCGCACCGTGGCCGCCTTGCTTTCGGGCTGGCCCGAGACCGGGTCCACCGTGGCGGGCACCAACGCATCCACCCGGCCCGCCGAGGCGGTTTGCGCGGTCCAATGCATCGGCGCGAAGACGCTTCCTTGCGGCACCCGCGCGCTTTCCAGCACCCGCAGCAGGGCGGTTCCATGCGTGTTCGAGACCTCGGCCAGCACCGCCGGTCCCAGCCCCAGACGCGCGGCATCGCGGGGGTGAATCTCAAGATAGGGCTCGCCCATATGCTGGCTGAGCCGGGCCGATTTCACGGTGCGGGTCATCGTGTGCCAATGGTCGCGCACCCGCCCGGTATTGAGACGGAACGGCGTATCGGGGCTGAGCGCGCTTTGCGGCAGGCGCGGCACGATGGGCAGCATCCGGGCGCGGGCGTCGGGGGTGTAGAACTGCCCCTCGGCAAAGAACCGACCGCCGCGTTTGCGCGCCGATTGCGGCCAAGTGAAGGGGGCAAGCGCCGCATAATCGGCGTCGGAAAGCGTCGCGAGGTCGGAGATGTCGAAATCGCGCCCCAAGGCCCCGGCCACGCCCGAAAGCGCCGCATATTCGCGAAAGATCGCCGCCGGGTTGGCATAGTCGAACCATGCGCCCCAGCCCATCCGCGCCGCAAAATCGCACAGGATTTGCCAATCGTGCCGCGCCTGCCCCGGGGGCGGCAGCACCGCACGCTGGCGCGAGATGCGGCGCTCGGAATTGGTCACCGTGCCGTCCTTCTCGCCCCAGCCTGTGGCGGGCAGCACCACATCGGCCAGTTGCGCGGTGTCGGTCTGCGCGGTCAGGTCCGAGACCACGACGAAATCACAGCCCGCAATCGCGGCGCGGACCCGGTCGGCCTCGGGCATGGACACCGCGGGGTTGGTGCAGATCACCCACAGCGCCTTGATCTGCCCGGCCTCGACGGCGCGGAACATGTCGACCGCCTTCAGCCCCGGCCCGGGGGCCATGGCGGGGCTTTGCCAGAACCCCTGCACCGCGCCGCGATGATCTGCGTTTTCGATATCGAGATGGCAGGCGAGCATGTTGGCGAGCCCCCCCACCTCGCGCCCGCCCATCGCATTGGGCTGGCCGGTGACCGAAAACGGCCCCATGCCAGGGCGCCCGATCCGGCCCGTCGCAAGGTGGCAATTGAGGATCGCATTGACCTTGTCGGTGCCCGAGGAGGATTGGTTGATCCCCTGCGAATAGACGGTGACGACTTTTTCGCTACCGATCCAGAGCCGGTAGAAGGCCGCCAGATCGGCATCAGAGAGCCCGGTCAGCGCGGGGTCAGAGGCCTGCGCCGCCGCCAGCGCCTCGGGGAAACCGGTGACATGTGCGGCCACATAGGCCGCATTTACCGCGCCCGTCGCCGCGATTTGCGCCAAAAGCCCGTTGAACAGCGCCGCATCCCCGCCCGGCGCGATCGCCAGATGCAGATCGGCCAGATCACACGTCGCGGTGCGGCGCGGGTCCACCACCACCACGCGCAGATCGGGCCGCGCCGATTTCGCCGCCGCGATGCGCTGGTAAAGCACCGGATGGCACCAGGCGAGGTTGGAGCCCACCAGCACGATCACCTCGGCCTGATCGAAATCTTCGTAAAGCCCAGGCACTGTATCCGTGCCAAAGGCGCGGCGGTGGCCGGCCACCGAAGAAGCCATGCAAAGCCTTGAATTGGTGTCGATATTGCCCGAGCCGATGAAGCCTTTCATCAGCTTGTTGGCTACATAGTAATCCTCGGTCAGGAGCTGCCCCGAGACATAGAAAGCGACCGCATCGGGCCCGTGTTCGGCAATCGCCGCGCGGAACTTGCTTGCGACCAGATCGAGCGCTGTGTCCCAGCTTGCTTCCTGCCCGCCGATCTGCGGGGCAAGCAAGCGGTCTTCAAGCCCGACCGTCTCGCCCAAAGCCGAGCCCTTGGAGCACAGCCGCCCCTCGTTTGCCGGATGCGCCTTGTCGCCCCTGATCTCAAGCCCGCCCGCACCATCGGGCCGGGCCGTCACGCCACAGCCGACGCCGCAATAGGGGCAGGTGGTGCAGATCGCAGATTCAGTGATCGCTGTCATCTCCGGTCCTCCTGCCCCGTTGGATTTACTCAGCCGCAACCGGTGCCGGGGCAATGCCCTTCGGCTGGCGCTTCGGCGAGGTTTTGTAGTGCGTGGCGTAGATCATACCTCCCACGAAGGTCAGCCCGCCCACGAGGTTGCCCAAAACCACCGGGATCTCGTTATAGGCGAAATAGTCGACCCAAGTGAAATTGCCGCCCAGCATGATGCCCGAGGGGAACAGGAACATGTTCACGATCGAATGTTCAAAACCGAGGTAGAAGAACACAAGGATCGGCATCCACATTGCCATGATCTTACCCGAGACAGAGTTCGACATCATCGCCGCGACGACCCCGGTCGAGACCATCCAGTTGCACATCACCGCGCGGATGAAGACCGTCAACATCCCCGAGGCACCGGCGGCGGCATAACCCAGCGTGCGAGCCTCGCCGATCTTGCCGATTTTTTGGCCCACGGCGTTTGGTTCGGTGGAAAAGCCCATGGTGAAAATGATCGCCATAAACACCGCCACGGTCAGCGCGCCCGCAAAGTTACCGACGAAAACAAGGCCCCAATTGCGCAGCACGCCGCCCCAGGTCATGCCCGGACGTTTCGCGATCACCGCAAGCGGGGCAAGGGTGAAGACCCCGGTCAGCAGGTCAAAGCCGAGCAGGTAGAGCATGCAAAAGCCCACCGGAAAAAGCAGCGAGGCCACAAGGAAGTTGCCGGTGTTGACCGCGATGGTCACCGCAAAGGCTGCCGCAAGCGCGAGGATCGCGCCCGCCATATAAGCGCGGATCAAAGTGTCCTTGGTGGACATGGTGATCTTGGATTCGCCCGCTTCGATCATCTTCTCGGCGAACTGCGGGGGAGTGTTGTAAGACATGGTTGGAAACGTCCCTGCTGTTTGTTGGAGGAGGAGGAGAGCGCCCGGACCGGAACCGGATCGGGCTGTCATTGGCGCCGTTCTATGCGGCGCTTTCCTGTTGCAGCCGCGCAGCATCGAGCAGCACGCGACCGTTTTCGATTTTGGCGGGGAAGGTAGGCACCTGACCGCTGTCGGCCCCCTGTGCCTCCCCGGTCTCTAGGCTGAACACCCAGTTGTGGAGCGGGCAGGTCACCTTGTGGCCATGCACGATGCCCTCAGACAGTGGCCCGCCCTTGTGGGCGCAACGGTCCGCGAGCGCGAACACCTGATCATCGGCGGTGCGAAACACCGCGACGCAGCCCAGTTTCGTGCGCACGACACGCGCGCCTTGCGCGGGAATGTCGTCCAGCGCGCCAATATCTACCCAGCTCATTCGGCGGCCTCCTGTGTGAGATCGGCAAGCGGCGCCCAGGCGCGCTGATATTCGGGCGTGGCGCGTTCGGCCCACGGGTCTTTTTGGTAGATCGATTGCGAGATATCGAAACGCGCGATCAGCGCGGCGCGGTTTTCAAGATCATCGACCACCTGCGCGCGGATCCAGTCGAGTCCGCCGGTCTTGGCGATCCATTTATAGGGCCGGTCGAGGTAATTGGCGCTTTCGCGGTAAAGCTGCAAGAAGGCCACGGTGATGTCGATCACCTCTTGCTCGGTGGCAACCTTTGCCAGCGGTTCGGTCTCTTTCAACTCCATCCCCGCCGCGCCGCCGACGCCGATCTCATAGCCGCTGTCGACGCAGACCACGCCCAGGTCCTTGCAGGTCGCCTCGGCGCAGTTGCGCGGGCAGCCGGTGACGGCAAGCTTGAACTTGTGCGGCGTCCACGAGCCCCAGAGCCGCTTTTCCAGCTTGATGCCAAGGCCGGTGCTGTCTTGCGTGCCAAAGCGGCACCAATCGGTGCCGACACAGGTTTTCACCGTGCGCAGCCCCTTGGTGTAGCCATGGCCTGAGACCATCCCCGCCGCGTTCAGATCGGCCCAGATATAGGGCAGGTCTTCCTTCTTGATCCCCAGAAGGTCGATCCGCTGGCCGCCCGTCACCTTCACCGTGGCATTGTATTTCTTTGCCGCGGCGGCAATCGCCAGCAATTCATCGGGCGTGGTCATGCCGCCCCACATCCGCGGCATCACGCTATAGGTGCCGTCTTTTTGAATGTTGGCGTGGTTGCGCTCGTTCACGAACCGGCTTTGCGGGTCGTCCTTATAGTCGAGCGGCCAGTCGGCGATCAGGTAATAGTTCAGCGCCGGGCGGCAGGAGTGGCAGCCATTGGGGGTCTTCCAGCCCAGTTCCTGCATCGCTTGCGGCATGGATTTGATCTCTTTCGCCTTGATCAGGCGGCGCACATCCTCATGCGGGTGATCGGTGCAGGCGCACATCGGCCGCGCGCTGGGCGCGACGAAGTCATCGCCCAAAGTCACCGCCAGAACCTGCTCCACCAGCCCCGCGCAATTGCCGCAAGAGGCGCTGGCCTTGGTGGTCGCCTTGATCGCATCGAGCGTGCTGGCCCCGTTCTGGATCGCCGCGACGATCGCGCCCTTGCACACGCCGTTGCAGCCGCAGATCTCTGCGTCAGCCGGTAAGGCTGCAACGGCCGCCATAGGGTCCGCGGGCGCGCCCCCCTGAAAGGCGGGGCCAAAGATCAGCGTCTCGCGCATGTCCGAGACATCGGTGCCGTCCTTGATCAGCCCGTAAAACCAGTTGCCATCGGCCACGTCGCCATAAAGCACCGCGCCGATCACGCGGTTTTCTTCCAGCACGAGGCGCTTGTAGACGCCGCGCGCCGGATCGCGGAACACGATATCCTCGCGCCCCGGGCCTTCGGCAAAATCGCCCGCCGAGAACAGATCGCAGCCGGTGACCTTGAGCTTGGTCGAGACCTCGCGCGGGGTGAAGACCGCCTCTTCACCCAAAAGCGTGGCGGCGGCGACCTTGGCCTGATCGTAAAGCGGCGCAACAAGGCCGAACAGCTGGCCCTCGAATTCGACGCATTCGCCCAGCGACAGCACATCGGGGTCGGAGCTGCGCATCTGCGCATCGACCTGAATGCCGCGCCCGACCGCCAGACCCGCCTCGCGGCCAAGGGTCGCGGCGGGGCGAATACCCACCGCCATCACCAGAAGATCGCAGGGCAGTTCGGTGCCGTCATCCAGCATCAGCGCCCGAACCTTGCCGTTCTCGCCCAGAATTTCCTTGGAGTTGGCCGAGCACAAAACCTCGATGCCGCGGTCCACCAGCGCGCGGCGCAACAGATAGCCCGCCGCCGGATCGAGCTGGCGCTCCATCAGATGCCCCATCAGGTGCACCACTGTCACCTCCATGCCGCGCAGGCGCATGCCCGCCGCAGCCTCAAGGCCCAAAAGCCCACCGCCGATCACCACCGCGCGCGCGCCGGGCGCCGCAGCTTCGATCATCCGGTTGGTGTCCTCAAGGTCGCGGTAGGCGATCACCCCGTCCAGATCGCGCCCCGGCAGCGGGATCATGAAGGGCTCCGACCCGGTGGCGATGACCAGCTTGTCATAGGCGACGGTGCCATTTTCGCCGATCACCTCTTTGCGGGCGCGGTCGATGCCGACCACCCTCTCGCCAAAGCGACAGGTGACGCCGTGGCTCTCATACCAGGCCGCGTCATGGGTGACGATTTCCTCATAGCTTCTTTCGCCCGAAAGCACCGGCGAGAGCATAATGCGGTTATAGTTGCCGCGCGGCTCGGCGTTGAAGAGCGTGACATCCCATGCCCCCGGTGCCGCTTCAAACAGATGTTCGAGCATCCGGCCCGAAGCCATGCCTGCCCCGATGACGACCAGTTTTTGCATAGCGGCCCCCTTAGACATACCAAGCAACGATATGGGCGATTTCCTCGCCACGATGGATTGGCAGCGCGACCATGCTGGAATAGCCCGCCGCGATCTGCCCGCCGCTGATCACCTGCGGTAGCCCCGAGCCCAAGACCTGCCCGATCGGCCCTTGCCAGATTTGCGCGCGGCGCGGATTGTCTTCGCTCCAAAGCGGGCCTTCGCGTTCGCAAATGCCATCAATCAGCATCGCACCGCCGTCTTTGCCCATCCGCGCTTCGCGTGCGTCCCAAATCTCGAACCGGCGTGCAATCGGCGTGCCGCGGGCGGAAAGGAGCGTGGCAATATAGGTTTGCTCACCCGGCACAGGCACCGGCAGGCCAAGCCCGGTGGTCAACCCGGCAGCCCCGGCACTTTCGGACCGAATGAAGCGATAGCCCGAGCCCAGATCGCGAAACAGCATCGGTGTTTGCGCGGCCCAAACGCCCCCCGGAAGCCCTTGGCCCTTGGGGAAATGCGTGTGCTGGCTGACCCATTCAAAATGCTTGGCCGCGCCGTAATAGCCATCGTCGAGCAGCAAGAGCCCGTCGCGTTCGGCCCAAACCTCAATCGCACCGATGGTGGTGTCATCATCGCCGCAAAGCACCACCAGCACCGCCTTGAGCACCTCGCCCGCAAAGACCGGCAGCGCCACGGCAGAGGTGAGCCCCGCTTCTTTCGCCGCTTCGGTGCGTTTGAAATAGCTGCCGTCGAAGCCTTTCAGCACGACCGGGCGTGCCTCGGCCCAAGCCTTGCCGGGGAGGCCCTCGCCATAGCCAAAACTGGTACGGATCGAGGCTTCTTCAAAGGCGCGCAGCGCGCCATATTCACCGGCGGCATGGACCAGACGGTCGCCTTCGGGCACCCAGACTTCGCTCACGCCAATAAAGGCACGCGCGGGGCTGACAGTTGCGGTTGCGGTTTCCATCACGCGGCCTCCGAGGCTTTGGCGGGCTTGTGGCCCTTTTCATATTCTTCAAGGAAATTGAGCACCTGCTCGCGGTAGAGGTAATAATCCGGGTGTTCGAGCAACGCCTTGCGGGTGCGCGGGCGCGGCAGGTCGACCGGCATCACCCGGCCGATTGTGGCGCGCGGGCCATTCGTCATCATCACCACGCGGTCAGCCAGCAAGATCGCCTCGTCGACATCGTGGGTGACGCATACGGCGGTGACCTTGGTGCGCGACCAGACCTCCATCAGCACCTCTTGCAACTCCCAGCGGGTGAGGCTGTCGAGCATGCCGAAGGGTTCATCAAGCAGCAGCAGTTTCGGCGAAAGCGCAAAGGCACGCGCAATGCCAACGCGCTGGCGCATCCCGTTCGACATTTCCGAGGCCGGGCGGTCCATCGCATCGGCCAGCCCGACCCGCTCAAGGTAGTAATCGACCACATCTTGGCGTTCGGCGCGGCTGGCCTTGGGGTAGACCTTCTCCACCCCCACGGCGACGTTTTCGCGCGCCGAAAGCCAGGGGAACAGCGAGGGCGACTGGAACACCACGGCGCGTTCCGGATCTGCGCCCTTCACCTCGAAACCGTCGAGCTTGATACCGCCGAGCGAGACATCGGTGAGTCCCGCTGTCATCGTGAGCACGGTGGATTTGCCGCAACCCGAATGGCCGATTAGAGAGACGAACTCGCCCTTTTTCAGCGTCAGATCGAAGTTTTCCACCACCGTCAGCGGGCCTTTGGGCGTGGGATAAACCTTGTGCAGGCGCGAATATTCCAGATAGCGGTCTTCCAGCGCCGAGCGCGCCGCCTCGGACACCGCCTTCGGGATCGCGTGCAGCGGCACCACATCGGGGAGTTGACGGGAGCCTTCGCGCCGCGCCGAAATGCCAACATCCATCAGGTAAGTCGTCACCTCGGCCCGCAGGCGTTTGAATTCCGCATCATGGTTCATCGCGCCTCGGTCGCGCGGGCGGGGAATTTTGACTGAGAAGCTTTGGCCCAAGCTGCCATCGGGGTTGAGCGCAATGATCCGGTCGGCCAGCACAATCGCCTCATCCACATCATTGGTGATCAGCACGCAGGTCTTGCGGTCGGCTTCCCAGATATGCTCGATCTCATCGGCCAAATTCGCACGGGTGAGCGCGTCAAGCGCCGAAAGCGGCTCATCCAGCAGCAATACCTCGGGGTTCATGGCGAGCGCCCGGGCCACATTGACCCGCTGGCGCATCCCGCCCGAAAGCTCGGCCGGGCGGCGGGTGGCGGCATGGCTCAGCCCCACCATTTTCACGTAATGCGCCACTTTCTCAGCACGGTCTTTGCGCGACAGGCCGGGGAAGATGGTGTCCACCGCCAGCGCCACATTTTCATTCACCGTAAGCCACGGCATCAGCGAGTAGTTTTGAAAGATCACGCCGCGTTCGGGGCCGGGGCCGGTGATGGGCTGGCCCTTGAAGCGCACCGCGCCCTCGGAGGGCATCTCGAGCCCGGCCATCAGGTTGATCAGCGTGGTCTTGCCGGTGCCGGAAAAGCCCAGAAGCACCAGAAACTCCCCTTCTTCCACCTGTAGATCGATGTTCTTGAGCACCGAGTTCGTGCCGAAAGTTTTGGAGACATTGGAAAATTCAAGGATCGCCATGACACTCACCGATTGTTGGAGAAGGTGAAAAGCGATTGGATCGCGAACATCATCCGGTCGAGGATGAAGCCGATGATGCCGATGGTGAACACCGCCACCATGATCCGCGCGAGGCTGTCCGAGGAGCCGTTTTGGAATTCATCCCAAACGAATTTGCCAAGTCCGGGGTTCTGCGCCAGCATTTCAGCCGCAATCAGCACCATCCAGCCCACGCCCAAGGACAGCCGCAGCCCGGTGAAGATCAGCGGCAGCGCCGAGGGAAGGACCAGCTTGGTGATCTTGGTCCAAGTGTTCATTTTCAGCACCTTGGAGACGTTGACCAGATCTTTGTCGATCGAGGCCACGCCAAGCGCGGTGTTAATGATCGTCGGCCAAAGCGAGCAGAGCGTTACGGTGATCGCCGAGATCAGGAAGCTTTTCGAAAACAGCCCGTCGGTGGTGGTGTAAAGTGCCGAGACGACCATCGTCACAATCGGCAGCCAAGCCAGCGGCGAGACCGGTTTGAAGATTTGAATCAGCGGGTTCAGCGCGGCATTGGCGGTTTTGGAAAGCCCCGCCATGATGCCCAGCGGCACGGCAATCACGGTGCCGATCAGGAAGCCAAAGAAGACGGTCTTGATCGAGGTCCAGATTTGCGCGGGGTAAGTCGGCTTGCCGGTGTAGTCGCGAAGTTTCACCCGGTCGGCTTTGCCATCGGCAATCAGCTTGGCGTTGCGCTCATCTTGGCGGGCGTAGAAATCGGCGGCTTTGTCTTGCTCGCGCAAATGGTCTTTCCACAGCACGCCCACCTGATCCCAAACCTGCGCCGGGCCGGGAATGGCGCCAAGCGAGGTTTGCACCTTGGGCGCAAGGCCCGCCCAAGCCCCAAGGAAAAGCGCAATTGCCAAAAGCGGCACACCCAAAAGCTGCCAAATCTCGCGGCCTTGGGCCTTGGGGTCATCGCCCGCAGCAATGCGCAGCATCGGCGTCAGCCACGCAAGGCCCAGCACCTTGAACCAGCCATCGGCACGGGTGATGCGGGCATGAAACGCGGCGCGGCGCTCGGCGCGCGTCTGCCCTTTGGCGAGGGTTTCGGGATCAATCGCGGTCATGTCTGGGGTCCTTTGCGGGCCTTGGATAAGAGGAAGGTGGCGGAGGGTGGGAGCCCCTCCGCCGGGGCGGGCTCAACCTTCGATGCGGGAACCGACAAGGTGCTGCGCGCCCTTCAGCCCAATCGTCAGGGCGTCGATATAGGCGTTGGGCTGGCGGCCATCGTAGCCGATGCCGTCAATCACATCTTCTGCCGGCGTGGGGGCTTTGTAGCCATCGCTGTCCCAAGGGAAATCAGCCTCATCGGCATTGCCTTCCTCGACCAGCATTTTCGCGGCTTCGAGATAGATCGCGGGCTTGTAGACCGATTTCGCGGTTTCATCATACCACGCATCGGTTTGCGGCTCGGCAATCTGGCCCCAGCGGCGCATTTGCGTCAGATACCACACCGCGTCCGAATAGAACGGATAGGTCGCGTTATAGCGGAAAAACACGTTGAAATCGGGCACCGCGCGGGTGTCGCCCTTTTCATATTCAAACGTGCCGGTCATCGAGTTTGCGATCACCGCTTCATCAGCCCCCACATATTCAGACCGCGACAGGATCTCCACCGCTTCGGGGCGGTTGGCGTTTTCGTTTTCATCCAGCCAGATCGCGGCGCGGATCAGCGCTTTGGTCAGGGCGAGCGTCGTATTGGGATTGGCTTCCACGAATTCGGCGGTCAGGCCGAAGACCTTCTCGGGGTTGTTCTTCCAGATCTCGTAATCGGTCACGACCGGGACGCCGATGCCTTTGAACACGGCTTGCTGGTTCCACGGCTCGCCCACGCAATAGCCATAGATCGTGCCGGCTTCCATCGTGGCTGGCATTTGCGGCGGCGGCGTCACCGAAAGCAGCACCTCGGCCCCGATTTGGCCAGAAACGTCGTCAGGCGCATAAAGGCCGGGGTTGATGCCACCCGCCGCCAACCAGTAGCGCAGTTCGTAATTGTGGGTCGAAACCGGGAACACCATGCCCATGTTGAAGGGCTTGCCCTCGGCGCGGTATTTATCGACCACAGGCTTCAGCGCGGCGGCCGAGATCGGGTGCAAAGGCTTGCCGTCTTCGCCCATCGGCACATTGGCCTTCATCTCTTCCCAGATCGCATTCGAGACGGTGATGCCATTGCCGTTGAGATCCATCGAGAAGGGCGTCACGATATGCGCCTCGGTGCCGTAACCGATGGTCGCGGCCAAGGGCTGCCCCGCCAGCATGTGCGCACCGTCAAGCTCGCCCGAGATCACACGGTCCAGCAGCACTTTCCAGTTCGCTTGCGGCTCAAGCGTAACGTAAAGCCCCTCGTCTTCGAAGAAGCCCTTTTCATAGGCGATGGCCAGCGGCGCCATATCGGTGAGTTTGATGAAGCCAAGGGTGAGTTCATCTTTCTCGACATCCAGCATCTCCGCAAAGGCGGGGCTGGCGAGGATGGTCGTGGCGGCCATAGCGGCCAGTAGCTTTTTCATGTGTCTCTGTCCCTGTTGCACGTATCGCGCGCCGAAAACGAAAAAGCCGCCCGACCTGCACGCGACTTCCAGGGAGGTGGAAGAGAAGCGATCAGGTCGGACGGCTTTGTCCAAGGCCCCACATCTATGCGAGGCGGAATATGGTCATCGGAACGCCCTTGCTCCGATGCATTGACCATGCGCGACAGGCGGTCGCACCGTCAACAAGCTGTTAAGAATTCCGGCCGCGTCCGGAGTGTATTTTCTGCACAGCAGCAAAAACTGCGCAGAAATGCATCACGAGGCAGATGGGGGATCAAAAATCCAGCCATCGAAAAACGAATCCGCAGGCAGAATCACCCGCCCTTGCGCCGCATCAACTTGCGTCGGGGCGCTTAGGGCCCCCTCGTGCTTGTCACGCGTGGCGGGCAGATCGGCCCCCAGATCGGCAAGGTTGGTGGCGTAAAGATCGGTCCGGCAGATCGCGCGGGCGGCCGGGATCGCCTTTTCCGGCGCAAGCCCCATCCGCGCGGCAAGCTTTGCCGCCACCAAGGCCGCTTGCGAGGCCCAAGGGTAGCTCGCCGCGCCCGCATGAAAGGTCATGTAATTGGGGGTGTGGCGCATCTCGCCACGGGGCGAGATCACCAGATCTCCGGTTAATGACCGTTCGATCAGTTCCGCCGGAAGGTCGAGGTATTTGGGCCGCGACAGGATTTCGGCGGCGGTCAACAAATTGCTTTCGCTGTTCAACCAACGGGTGGCCTGCCAAACGGCGCGCATCAGGCGCCGGGTCAGGCGCGGCTCCGCCTCTGCCCAGTCATGGCGAACGGCAAGCACCTTTTCGGGGGCATTGGTGCGGATCGCATTGCCGGGGAGGAGCAACTCACCCGCCCCCAATTCCACCGCGATGGACCCCCAAGGCGCACCTACGCAAAAAGCATCAATCTCGCCCGCGCCTAAAGCCTCTGCCATCAGCGGCGGCGGCACGGTGCGCATTTCAAAATCATCGGGCGCCGTCATCCCCAGCGCGCCAAACCAATGGTGCAATAACTCGGCATGCATCGAGAAAGGAAACGGCACCCCCACCCGCAACGGGCCCGACCGCGCCGCCTTCAGCGCCTCTCCGGCCGCGCGGGCATCGGCAAAATCAAACCCAAAACCCTGTGCCCGCAGTCTTTGCGCCAGCTCGCGCGACACCCCGATGGAATTGCCGTTGAGCGAGAGCACCTGCAAAATATCAATACGCGTATTGAAGCCACCCAGCCCAAGGGCGGCGGCAATGGGCATCGGAAACAGCAGATGCGCCGCCTCAATCTGCCCCATCATCAATTGGTCCCGCAACTGCGCCCAGCTTGGGGCCGCTTGCAAGTTCAGCGCGAGCCCCTCTTCTTCGGCGAAGCCGATCTCGCGCGCAATAATCAGCGGTGCGGCATCCACAAGCGGAATATAGCCCGCCTTCATGACCTCTAAGCTCATGACAAAAGCCCCGCCGCCGTGACCAAGGCCGCCGCCACATCGGCGACTTTCTTGCCCTGATCCATCGCGGTTTTGCGTAAAAGGGCATAGGCGGCATCTTCATCAAGACCGCGCGCCTTCATCAGCAAACCCTTGGCGCGGTCGATCACCTTGCGTTCTTCCAAAGCGCGTTTGGTGGTCAGCAGCTCCGTGCGCATCCGCTGTACCATATGAAAGCGCGCAATCGCGGCATCCATGATCGGCTTGATCCGGTCCGCGCGCAGCCCGTCCACCACATAGGCCGAAACGCCCGCATCAATCGCGGCCTTGGTGGCGCTACTGTCGGCGCGGTCCACAAACATCGCAACCGGGCGTTCGAGCGGGCCCGAGGCAAGGGTGAGTTCCTCGAGCATGTCGCGCGAGGGGCTCGCCATGTCGATCAGCACGATATCGGGGTTGATCTCGGCAATCCGGCGCGCAAGGCCCGTCGTTTCCGGTATCACGGTGATCTTATAAAGCCCGGTGTCCTTCAAACTATCGGTGATCAGCCCCGCACGTTCGGGATCGGTTTCAACAACGATGATGGAGAGCGTTTCGGGCATGGAGTGGCACCTTGAAGGTCTGAGCCACTATATTTGCACCTTCCGAAAACAGAAGCCCTCACGCATCCAGGCGCCGATCCTGCCCACGACTGGTGCGCAGATAGACAGAATTGCGCAAGGCCGCCCAAATTAGAGGCATTGCGCGCCAGCTTTCGAGGATACGGCCAGTGCGGCCGCATGTTTTTCTTGCGAGAAAGGCGCGGGCTTCATAGCGGTGAGATAAGCGACAACGGCGTCGCGATTTCCCAAAACCGGGATGATGGGCAAGGCTGCTCGACTCTGCGTGACATCGTTCGCGCTGGCGTCGGCGGCCTTTTTGCATTGAGGAGCCAAGACATGAGGACTTTCCCGATGTTGCTGCGCAAGGATGGGCGCCGTTTTGGGCTTTTCGGCGTCGCCTTTGCGGGGCGGCTGCGCGATATGCTGGCACAACAGGTTTGGAAAAGCCCCCGTCACGCCTTTGGCGGGGCTTTGATCAGCCTCACAGACGCGACCGTGAAGGTGAATACACAGACACGCACCGACCCAGCGCAGGGGAAAGCAGGCCATATTGCCTTGGTCGGCGCAGGCCCCGGCGCGCGCGATCTGTTGACCCTGCGCGCGCTGCAGCGCCTGCAAGAGGCCGATGTGATCTTTTACGACCGTCTCGTGGACCCCGATCTGCTCGACCTCGCGCGCGAGGGTGCGCAGCGCATCTATGTCGGCAAGGAACTGGGGACGGCGGCATGGTCTCAGGCGCGCATCGATCGGATGATTGTCGCGGAGGCTGCGCGCGGCAAGCGGGTGGTGCGGCTGAAATCAGGCGATCCGTCGATCTTTGGCCGCGCGACCGAAGAGATTGATGCAGCCCGCGCCGCCGGGATCGCGGTAGAGATCGTGCCCGGCATCACCGCAGCTTCGGCGGCTGCGGCGGCCACCTGCCATGCGCTGACCGAACGCGGCGAGACCGATACATTCGTGATCACCACCGGCACCTGCCGCCCCGGCGATGCCGAGCCCGACCGGGCGCTTTTGGCGCGTCCGGGCACGGCGATTGCCTTTTACATGTCGGTCGAAAAGGCCGCGAAAGTGCAGGCCGATCTGCTTGCGGCGGGGGCGCCGACCACTTGCCCGGTAGAGATCATCGCCTCTGTCTCAACCCCGCGCGAGCGCCGCGTCGAGACCGTTCTGGCTGATCTGGCCGAGACCGTGCGGGAAAACGGCATCGTCAATCCGGCGATTTTGATGGTGCGCTACCCCAAATCGCTTGCCCGAGACATTGCCAGTAAAACACGCAGCGCCGCGTGAAGATTGGGACCCCGCTCGGCGGTTTTTGCGATTTCGGTTCGCCATAGGACAGGGTTGCACAAATCCGGTGAAGGATTCATCTCGTGAATCCAAGGTGGCAGGCATTGTAGCGCGCTCCATCTGCTTCCACGTTGCTTCGAGCGTTGTTTTCGGAACGCGTAAAGCGCCCCTCAGGTCGTTCATAACGTATTGTTATAGATGGTCTTTTTGGGCTGCGGGGGCATGCAACCGCCGTAGTTTACCCGATCTAAGATGCGTAGTCTGACCATCTGCACGCACACCGACACGAAGGGCGGGAAGCCGACTGTGAGGTTGCAGCATCGCACCCGCGGCAATCGGCGATAACCGCCGCTCACTGGTCCCATTCGGCGCGACAGACGGCGCGCCTTGCATGAACCGATCTGGTACTACCTTTTCTCAGTTGCAGCGATTTCGTACTCCACCAAGCAGTCGCCCAAACAACTCGCAGCATTGCTCTACGGTTAAACATTCACTGAGCGTGGTAAACGGTGAAAAATCGAGGTGTCCTGTAGCTCAAACATACAAGAATTGGCGTCTCTCGTCTGCTGACATCGTTACAAGGCGCTCACAGTGGGTCCTCAACGCCCTCAGACGCCAATCGTCGTAATCTGCGACCTTGAAGTCCTTCTTGTGCTCTTCAAAATAACGATCTACACCATCTCTGTTCTTCATTATAGGATCGGCATCTGAGTCGATAAGTAGCGCCCCCGTCTCTCGGTAGAGAAGAACCAGAGGACTCGCCCTAAGCAAATGCTCTGGAGGGGGCACTTTATCCAACAGAATTTTGTCGGCCTTTCCGGTGAAATAACTCATCAACTCAACGGCGAAGCGAAGATTTTCATAGGTCAGAGGGGATTCATCGGTCGAGCCGTGGCCCATATACGCACGGTAGGAACGAATTGCCGCCACCTGAACAAAGTTCGTTGAAATATGTAGAAGACTCACCTTGCCATAGCTCGGATATAGCATGATCTCTTTTGGCTGCCACTCGTCAAAAAATTTCTCGCTAACGGGAGGTCTCTTTGCCAGCTTACACCTAGGAAAATAGTACTTTCCGTCTTTTCCAAACCCAGTGCCATTACTTTCGATATGCTTGAAGTATTCCAACAAATCTTTTGCAGAGGAAAACACGTCTGCCACTTGATCGTCGCAATAGCAGTCTTCTCGGCCCTCTTTTTCAGCTCTCTTACGAGCATCATAATATCGGCTCAATTGAAGTGCGAGATGTTCTCCCTTCAAACGCAACCTTGAGGTGCTCAGTGCCGAGCCGCTTTTCCAGTCCTCTTCCAAGCACCGTTCGGCGTCCTTAAGGTGCCGAAACGAGCGATCAAACTCTTTTTGCGTCCTCGCTACGGCTCTCTGCGCAGTTGCACAAAGGAAATATGCTTCACGACCAGAAATATGCGTGACCCTGCCATCTTGGCATATTTTATCGGGAATAGCTCCCCTCGACTTTGAGCGGCGAACGATAGCCAAGGCACGCTCGCCTTGGCTGAGCGCGACTCCCCACAAATTGCCACTGGCAAATGCGGCACCGAGCGCGAGAAACCGCAGATAGCATTCCTTGCGCGGATCATCCGTTTCCTTCTCGTCGCGGGTATCCCTCCAGATTTCCTGATAGTCATCCGCGAACTCGCGCAAACGCGTGTTATGATCGCTATAGCCATTCATGCTACACAGGGTCTTGAAAATCTTGTTGGTGCGTTTCAAGCTTTCGAAAGCAAGGTCAGGCGGATTGCGCAAGCCAATGCCACGGCTACTCAAAATAGACTCAATGCCGATATCGGAGAGTTTCGTATAAGTTAGATCTCGCTCGCGTTCGTATTCTTCTTGGTGTTCCCGGAGCATTTCCGAAAACGACGGGGGTGACGATAAACCTCTGGCCATGGAAATCCTGTACAAAATCTTACTCTGAAGTTTAAGCGCCGCCTCGCTATCAATTCCGATTTGTCGAAAGCGATAATTTCGCAATGCATCCTCGATCAGAGATTTCCAATGGTTGGACGCATCGCCAACGCGCCTTTCGAGGTTATCCTTGAACATTCTTTTAGGGTCGGAAATGAATTCATCCAGCCTTTCAACTTCAAATCGGTCCGCATTCGAGCAATCGGCAATGAAGCCATCGAGCCAATTGATGAAACGATCCGGCGCATTTCCGCCCAAGTTATCCGACGCAGGTTCCAAAAGCGCATCAGTCGTTCCCGACCACAGATGTCGAATGAACCGACTTGCGAAATTCTTTTGCAGACCTTCCGCGCGCTTGGGGTCAAGCCCCTTGATCGCTGCAAAGTGCCCGTGACAGGCGTTGACGAGCGATGTCGTCCCGGTCATCAGAACGACCCGCCAGCCGGTTGTCTTGAGACGCGCATTGGCGAGATACACCAAGCTAATCGCATTCCAGTCCGCCTCCTGGCCTGCTCTGAACGACCGCGAGAGATGCTGGGTGATTGTGTACAGATCTTGCCGCTCAACATCCGTCAGGTATTCAAGTTTATCCGTGAAGCCCTCCGGATTTCCCTTCGCGGCAGAAAATACACAAAGCGCATCACGAACAGCCTCCGGCACCTTGTCGCCGAGCATCACAGCCGCTTTGGATGTCGGATAGATGTTCCCAGTCTTGACCCGAAGTTCAAATAGGTTCCTCAGCGCAGCTTCATCTTTTTCTTGCTCGCCGGGATAGCGAGTGGCTGCATTCATCGTTGCAAAAAGCTCTTTGACCAAAGGGGAAAGCTGCGTCGGTGTCTGCTTACTTGAGGGCGCTCGATAATTGATCATAGCGAACAACTGCCTAAGTCGGCGGTTGCGCTCTTCCTCAAAGTCGAGTTGAGGCCTGTCGCTGCGCTCCGAAACCCGCCGTCCGATCTCCGCGTAGACCTTGTTTGTTTCGTCAAGATGCCCATCGAAGAGGAATGCCGGAATATTTCGGTCCCGCATACTGAGCAGTGCGCGTTCCGCCAAGATCGCAGCCACATCCATGGCCCGCTCTCGTTCGGATTTGTTGCCATCCGAAGAGACTGACAGGATCTCACCATACCCCTCACCGCCCGCCTCGGGGCTCAATGGGCCCTTTTTCCAGGGTTCGCAATAGGTCACGATCACATCTGTATCGTAGATGAAGATCGTCTTTTTGCGTCGATCGAAAATACCGCCGTCGGTCGCCCGAGTGATCTCGAGGCCCACGAACTCGCGCCGGAGAAAAGCGGCATTACGCAAAATTTTCAGGTTGAGGTCGAGGTTTTTTTCCATGGTGCTACGGCCCGCCTCCCAAAGCATTCCCCATATTCACCTCACGAAGCATCGAAACAGGCAATGCGCCGCCAGCCTGTATCGTTTCAGTATACCATGCTGGAGTTTGCTCTACTCCACCCCAGCCGCCTTCGGCTCCGGTCCCTTCGCTTGCGACAAGTTCGCGCCCGAAAGCCTCTACCAGCAATGGATTGCGGTTCCATTTTTCCTTACTGTCAGGGAACATCGCGGCAATTTTTTCTATCCCATCCGAACCGAACGCTTTTCGAAGTTGTTTTGCGGCCAGCGAAAGCTTCTCGCAATCGGTCCCCATCACCTCATCCAAGCGCAAGATCCCGGTGCAAATTGTAAAGAGGAGGTCCTGCCGCCAGTGAACCAGCGCGATCCGCTCCTGTGCTTTGCGCACGCGCAACACATCCAGAAGCACCGCGAACGCAGGGCCGTATCCCCCTTTCAGATCGCAGTTCTTGTCGCACCATTCAAGGAAAGCATCATTGAAATCTTGGCGGTTGGGGCCGGCTATGGCGCGCCCCCTCATCTCGTAGTAAAGCGCAACCGGAAGTGGCTGCCTGTCAATCGTCCAACGGATGGCTGCCCCGTCCATCGTCCGCGTCGCACTCGCCGCCCATTCACAAGCGCGCTCCCCGTCAAGAAGGCGCAGCGCTTTGAACAGCAGCAGTGGGTAGTCACGGATATAAAGGCGTCCATCACCGCCGGTACGCTCAAACGGTGCGAAGTCCTGTAGGGCGTTCCCCAGCCTGCTGGCCAAGTAATTGACAACCAAAGCTCTAGCGTCGAATTCTCCTACGCGTTGCCCGCTGACGTCGACTCGCACGAATTCGCAGAAGGCCTCGGGAAACTCCAAACGGCCTTCGAAACGGTCGTTGAACGGCGCGAACGCAGCACCGGTCTCGCGATTGAAAAATTCCGTAAAAACCAATGCGAGCCAATCATTGAACGTTTCTACGGGGTGTTTCCGATAATCGCGAACGGGGGCCATGAATTTGCCGACACGCTCGATCAGCCGTCCTTCGGGGGCAGAAGTATCGCGTTGCTTGTCCATCGGATTTCCTGTCCCTATCGGCCGACACGGCGGGCTGCTAGCACGATCCGCGCCAATGCCCGCGTACGTCTCTCTCTGCCGAGGCACCCATCGGCAAATGCGTCATCTTCCGTCCCCCAGTGCCCCGCCTGATAATGATCGTTCCGAGGATTTTTAACCGGACCAAAATAAAATATGAGCACTTCCGAGTCATTCGGCGCGAAATGACCATCTTGGGCAACCAATTCCGCACAACCGGGGCCCGTCGCAGCCCCACCACCGGCCAAAGCCAAATCCGCCGCCCGTCCCATCGACCCGCGTCCCGCTCCGTAAGCGCCATAAGCCCCACGGAACCGCGCAGGTGATGTATTATCAAAAGGGGTAGGACGATGAACAGTTGAACCAACAATCTGACTCTTTCGAAACAAGATGCCTCCAATAACGGTCCGCTTATCAACGTAGAATCGGTCCAAGTAATCCAATCCAAGCCGATCCCGGAAGTCATCAGCGATGCCGCAAGCATTCAGAGACTGAAAAAGCGGCACAAGAGTCCTTCCCCCCTTGACGACCGGCGCGACGAACACAGGCTTTCCCTTGGCCTTGTCCTCCAATCGGATGGAACGCTCACCGAAACGACAGGCAACCGGGGAAAGAGCGGCAACCTCCGGAGGGAGGCTCCACCGAGATGGCGCACCGCCATCCATGGCATATTTGTTCAGATAGCCCTTGATTCCATCGTCGGCATGGCGGGCGTCTTCGTCACTAATGTCACGATGCAAAAGCGTATTTAGATCGGTCAGGATATTTTGGTGCAGCTCATCGTTCTTTAAAAAAAATATGCTCCGAATGATGAGATCAAATGAAGTTACTCGCAGCACGAACGTATCATCGACGATCTGTGTACAGAGCGGCCCTTTGAGGACGCCACTGGGAGGGCCCGGTCGATCGAGATCCCGTTGAGTGTAAGCAAGTGCGCTACCACGTGTAGAAAAATCTGCTTCGCGATGTCGCGCACGCCGCAAAAAAGGCGCAATGTCTTTGTGCCCAATGACTCCATTGTCGAGTTGATTTGCAATGTTCGTCAGAAGCAGTCGGCCCTCCCCATCCGCCCACAGTTTGCGCAAATTTGACTTTATCATAATCGACATGCCTTCGCCCAATAAATACACAGAATAGAGCAAAACACGGCCCGTCGCACAGATCAAGCTATGAACGGAATTCATCTTTCTCCTGGGGGACTTCTCCCACAGGAACTGTCACGGGGATACCACGCGCGGTGCAGCCGTTCAGCACGGCGATGCGAAGCTGCAACGCCGCAACCAGGCGATCGAAGTCTCGAGCCATCAGAGATTGGCAAAGCAGCTTGATGCAGCTTCCTATCAATGGCAGGTGCTCGTGGCGCTCCGGTTCAAACGGGGTGTCCCGGCCTAGTGTCCGTCAGTTTGCCATCATCTCACTTTGCTCTCGCAACTTCGATCAGGCCGCGCTCGGCCCTGAATTCATCGCTTTCACTTCGCCCGCCAGGCCTCACCAGTTCGCAGCATTGCCAAGATATGTCGCGCCATGCGGTTGGCCAGAGCGACGGCCACGACTTTCAGCGGCTTCTTCACCACCGTCAGCAGACCGCCCGTTGTTTCGGCGCCAGGATTACCCGGCGCCTCCCACGGGGAGCCGGAATGGGCTGCGCACCCATCTCGCTGTGCCAAGCTCAAGCGGCCGCTTTGGCGACATGCGCCGGAAGGGTCCACCGACGGCATTGGGCCGGTCAAGTCGGTCAGGCCGTCGCCTTCGCAAGGGGCGGTTTCCGGACCTTGAGTTTGCGGCATCGCATCCTCGGCAATCTGCGATAACCGCCGCTCACTGGTCCCATTCGGCGCGACAGACGGCGCGCCTCGCATGAACCGATCTGGTACTACCTGTTGGATGTCACTGTTCGAAGGCGTTCCGGGGCGCGGGATCTACGATAACATGAGGACGGCAGTGGACCGTGTGGGCGCTGGCAAGAAGCGCGACGTGAATGCGCGCTTCATGGCGATGACAAGCCATACCCGTGATCCCCGGCGACCGCTTACTCAGCTTCGCCAAATTCTCGAATCAATTTAGTTTCGACACGCTGCCTATCCGCATCTGTAGTCAGTGGTGACGTTCTCGATATTGCAGCCCATTCCTTAAGGAACTCCGCCAGGTAATCTTGATTGCCAGCATCACTGCACGCCCCCGAGGTCCGCACTTCACATTGGCGCACTAACGCACCATAAGCTACTGCCGACGATTGGTGATCCATTGCGCGAGCTTGATCACCCATGAACGCCAAAAGTGCAGATAGCAGAGCGACGAGTATTGATATTGCGGGTAGCACGAGTTCAGCGTTAGGGATAATGGACTTATCTGCGAAAGTGGTTCCCAACGCAAAAGTTGAAAAAACCACAAGAGCTAACCCAATTAAGCGATGTCGTCGCAAAAGCCTTTCGCACACGCTATAGTGAGTGATTTGGTTCACACGCAGAGGGTGAATTTTCGAGATCAGATAGTTTGTTGCAGAGCCCTCCAAGGCTATAATCTGAGTGCTGTCTATTTCGTCTATTTTTTCGTCAGCCATGTTTGTACCTTTCAAAGTTGTGTGCAGGAATGGACACGGTCATCGATCTGTATCGACCCATCGGAATCTGCTCAGGTTAAGCCGCTAATCTGAATGCCTCGGCAGGCGTGCGCATGGCAAGGGCCTGATGAGGGCGGCGGTTGTTGTAAAAGCTGATCCAGTCACCAATGACGCGGGTCGCGTGCTGGATGCTCTCGAAGCGATGGCGATGAACGCATTGCTCCTTGAGCGTGCGGATGACCCGCTCGACCATGCCGTTCTGCTGCGGGCAATGCGGGGTGATGAACTCCTGCTTCAGGCCATAGCTGCGGACCAGGGCCGTGAAGTGGCGGCTGGTGAAGACCAGGCCGTTGTCCGACCTCAAGAGGAACTCCCGGTCGACGCGACCGAGCGTGCCGAACCGGCTGATCAACGCATGCTCCAACGCGCTGGCGGCGGTCGTGGCCTTGCCGCAGCGCGACAGATGCCAGCCCAGGAGCTCCCGCGTGTGGCAGTCGATCACCAGCGCGAGCGACGCCCAGCCGTCCTTGCCGGCCCAGACCCGGGCCAGATCCGTCGACCAGCGCTCGTTCGGCGCGGTGGCGACGGAAGGCACGGCCTCGATACGCGGTCGCATCCCGACGGCGCGCTTGCGGACCTGCCAGCCCTTGAGCTGGAAGATCCGCTGCACCGTGTTCTTGTTGAAGCCGAGCAGCCAGGCCACGGTCCTGTAGCCGAACGATGGCTCCTGCTCGATCATGGCCTTGATCGGCTCGGCGAAGCGCGGATCGACCTTCGGCGCGGCTTTGGTCGGCTTGTAATAGACCGTCCTTCGCGGCACGCCGAACCAGGCGCAGAGCTTGGCAATCGGCACCGTGACGCCCTCCGCAAGAAGGCCCTCATGGAGCGTCCGGATCATTGCCCGTCCTCCCGTTCCATGAGGGCCTGCGCTTTTTTTCGCGCGCGGATCTCCAGCATGGCCTCGCCGTAAGCTTCCTGCAGATCCTTCAGCTGCTTCTCGTATTGCTCGCGGATGTCGAGCGGGTTGGCCCGCAAGGAATTCTCCATGCCCCGCTTCGCGTCCTCGACCCAGCCTTCGATCTCGGAAGGCGTCAGGTCGAACGAACGGCTGGCTTCGGCCACCGTCGTCTTGCCCTGAATGATCTCGATGACGAGCGCTGTTTTGCGCTTCGCCGTCCAACGTTTGATGCTGTCGTCCATCGTCATACTCATTGCCACGTTCTCCATTGTAGCATGAGCAGCTTTTCACTGAGGCGATACACGGGCGTGACCTGCCCCCCGGAGGTTCCCTCAATCTGATGTAGAGTCTGCCCAACCTGAAGGAGCAGACGAATGCGAAAGAGCCGTTTCACCGAGGCGCAGATTATCGGGATGATCAAAGAGCAGGAGGCGGGTTTGCCGACCTCGGAGCTTTGCCGGAAGCACGGTTTGAGCCCTGCGACGTTCTACAAGCTGAAGGCCAAGTATGGCGGCATGGACCTTTCGGACGCTAATCGGCTCAAGCAGCTCGAGGCCGAGAACGCGAAGCTGAAGCGCCTCGTGGCTGATGTCATGCTGGATAATGTTGTGTTGAAGGATCTGCTGGGAAAGCCCTAACGACGCCGATGCAACGGCGGGACGCGGTGCTGCGGGCGCTGAAGGATCATCCGATCTCTCAGCGCCGGGCCTGCGTCCTGATCGGTGTCGATCCGAAGACGGTGCGGCGAAAGAGGCCGCCCGATAACCCGGAAATCCGTGAGGCGATGCACGAGATCGTCGAGAAGCGCCGTCGCTTCGGCTATCGGCGCGTCGGCATCCTGCTCGAGCGCAAGGGCAT
>NZ_FTOG01000013.1 GCF_900156655.1 Rhodobacter aestuarii
CTGAAACCGCCCGCGCGCCGCTCTGTCAAGGTCGTCACCTTCCGCGAGCCGCGGCCAGCGCTCGTCCCCTCCTCGCGGGTCAATGCCCCGGTTGAACGTCCGGCTCACCGGGCATATGGCAGCACCTCGCTTGGACGAAACCGAGACCGCGGAGGCGACAGAGTGCGTGAAGCTTATCGATATCGTCGGCAGAGAAATGTTCTTTGCGACAGGGGGGCAACAGGACGAAGAGAGAGTGAATTAAAGCGCAGCAATCAGAGGCTCAACGTATTGCTCAGGGAAAACACCGACCTCCTGAAGCGGATTGGCAAATACGCGCAGCCTCACACCACCTTACCCCTCAGTTTGCGCGCAGTGAGGATGTCAGGTGGCGCAGCAATTTGTTGCCGACTTGTGTGAGGGAAAATGCCCGGCCCGAGCGTTGCCATTCACCGATCAAGCCATTGACCATCACCATTTGCGAAATGGCGGCTTCTTCGGCGCTGATATCTGGGGAAAGCTGGCCTGCGTCGCTGGCGCGTTGCATCAAGGTGCGCAGCATCTCGTAGATATTTCCGTTGATCGTTTCACGCCATGGGGCTGTGTCGTCCCCCGGTGTGCCGGATTGCAAGATCAGATGCAGCCTTTGCTGGCGCTCGTTGGTCTCGATCATTTGCAGAAATTCAGAGCCCGTCGCTTCGATAATATCGAGCGGGTCACCCGAGGTCGGTTCGTTTGCAGCCGTTTCTAGGCGCAGCAGTTGCGGGGGTTTGTAGCGCTCATAAATCGCTTTGAGCACATCGGTTTTATCCTTGAAATGCCAATAGATCGCCCCACGTGTGGCGCCGGCTTCGCGGGCCACTTGCTCAAGCGTCGTTTGGGCGATGCCACGCGCACAGAACAACCGTTCGGCAGCGTCGAGAATCCCCAAGCGCGTTTGTTCCGCGTCTGCTTTGCTGCGTCTCACATCACCTCCGGTGCCTAATTTGCCTGTTGTTTCGTCAGTTTTGGCATGGGTCAAGTCTGACGATGGCCTTGCTGGCGTGAGCCCCCTTTACAAACAAACGCGTATGTATGTAAAGGGGGCTAAAATAGCAGGCAAAGGAATCGGCATGCAGCGGGTGGTATGGGAAAAGCGCGGTGCGGTCGTGTCGCGGCGGGTGTTTCTGGCGGGCGCCAGTGCGGCGCTCGCGGGCTGTGCGCAGGTGCAATATGATGCGCCTTTGGCCGTTGCGCCGGGACGGTTTGATGCCAATGCGCCCGCGCGGGCCGACCGGGCCGAGGGCTGGTGGCGCGCGTTCCGCGATAGCCAACTTGATGCGCTGATTGCAGCGGGGGCCGCGCGCAACCTGGATGTGCTGCAAGCGGTCGCCGCAATTGACGAAGCCCGCGCTAATGCGGGTTTGGCGCGCGCCTCTGACTTGCCGCAATTGGCGGGCTCTGCGAGTGCCACGCATGGCAATCCGCAAGGTGCGGGCATGTCCAACACCAGCACGGTTGGGCTGGGCAGCAGTTGGATGTTGGATCTGTTTGGGGCGAACCGTGCCAACCGCAAAGCCGCAGCGGCGCGGCTGGATGCGGCTTATCTCAGCGCCGATGTCGCGCGCCTTACCATGCAGCAGGCGATTGCGCAGGCTTATGCGGAACTTCGGTTCCAGCAAGCCTCCATTGCCCTGACGCGCCGCTCGATTGAAAGCCGCAAGCGTAGCCTTGAATTGACTCGCGCGCAGGTGGACAGCGGCGCGGCTGGCCGGTTGGAGCTTTTGCAAGCCGAGCAATTGGTGGCTGAAGGGGAGGCGCAATTGCCCGCCTTTGAGACCGGCTTCGACCAAGCCTTGGTGCAATTGGCGAGCCTGACCGCGCAAACTGTTTCAAGTTTGCGGCCGTCGCTCCAACGTGGCGCGCCGCAACCGGTGCCGCATTATCGCGCCTCTGTCGGCGTGCCCGCCGACGTGTTGCGCGTGCGCCCCGATGTGCAGATGGCCGAGCGGCTCTATGCCGCCTCGGTCTATGATATTGGCGTGGCGAAAGCGGCCTTCTTCCCCTCGGTTACATTGACGGGGTCAATCACGCCGACCCGCGTGCATGATACCACCTCAATCACGCCGTGGACGCTGGGCCCTGCGCTTGATCTGCCGATCTTCACCGGCGGTGCCAACCGCGCCAATTTGCGCGGGGCTGAGGCGCGGGCGCTTGAAGCCAAACTCGCGTGGGAAGCCGCCGTGCTCAACGCCATTGATGAGGTCGAAACGGCGCTTGCCGCCTATACCCGCGATGGCCGCAATATCGCCGCGCAACGCCATCTGGTCGATACCAGTTCAGAGACGCTGGAATTGTCGCGCACCAACTATTCTCTGGGGCAAGGCGATTTCATGACTGTCCTTGATGCCGAGCGGACCTATCTCTCTGCACAGCAGGGCCTTGCCCAAGCACAGGCGCAGCGCGCCGCCCATTATATCACCCTCAGTGTCGCCGCCGCAGGCGCGCCGAACTGACCCTCTTCCTCAACCGACCCTCCCACAGCGTTTCAGGTTCCCCATGTCCTTCCACAGATCCTCCTTGATCCTTCCCCTTGGGTTTGCGCTTGCGCTTTTGCCCAACGCCCTTTTGGCGCAACAACAGGGCCGTGGCCCTGCGCCCGTCACGGTGATCACCGCCGAGGCCCAAGATTTGACCCTTGATGCCCGCTTGCCGGGGCGTATCAAAGCCTCTACCGAGGCAGAGGTGCGGCCGCAGGTGTCGGGCATTTTGCGCGATCGGTTGTTTGACGAGGGCGCCTCGGTCACCCGTGGCCAACCGCTCTATAAAATCGAAGATGACAGCTATCGCGCCGCCGTAGCCGCCGCCGAAGCCGCCGTGGCGCAGGCCGAAGCGGCCCGCGACTTGGCGGTGCTGGAAGAAAAACGCGCGGTTGAACTTTTCACCAACCGTGCCGGGTCTGAACAAAACCGCGATAGCGCCGTAGCCAGCCGCCAATCGGCCGATGCCGCGTTGCAAGCGGCGCAGGCGCAATTGATGAGTGCGAATATCGAGCTGGATCGCACGACGATCCGCGCGCCGATTTCGGGTGTGATCGGTCTGACGCAAGCCACCACCGGTGCGTTGGTTGCGGCCCAGCAATCGACCGCTCTCACCACGATCCGTGCGCTGGACCCGGTTTATGTCGATGTGACGCAATCCGCGACCGACATTCTGCGCATGACATCGACCCCCGAAGGTCGGGAGATGCGTGCCACGGGTGAGGCCACGCTGATCTTGGCCGATGGGTCGATCTTCCCGCAAAAAGGCCGTCTTGAGGCGGCAGAGCCGCGGGTGGAGCCGACCACGGGCATGGTGACCCTGCGCATGACCTTCCCGAACCCGGATCATGTGCTGCTGCCCGGCATGTATGTGGAGGTGGACCTGCCGCAAGCGCAGGCCAAAGGCGCGTTTAAGCTGCCGCAAAACGCGGTGATGCGCGACCGCTCGGGCGATGCTTATGTTTGGACGGTAGAGGATGGTCACGTTGCCCAGCACAGTGTCGAAGTGGCCGCACCTTCGGGCAATAAATGGATCATCACCGGCGGGCTTGAGAGCGGCGCGCAAGTGATCACCTCGGGTTTCCAAAAAACCGGTGTTGGCGCTCCGGTGCAAGTAGTGCCCGCAGGTGCGCCGGGCGGTGCCCCGCAAGGCGCGCCTGAAGGGGCCGCCCCGGAAGCGGAGGCGCATTGATGTCTCGGTTCTTTATTGATCGGCCCATTTTCGCTTGGGTTATTGCCCTTGTCATCATGGGCATCGGCGCCTTGTCGATCTTGCGGCTGCCTGTGTCGCAATATCCTTCCATCGCCTCCCCGGCGGTTGTGATCTCGGCCACCTATCCCGGCGCTTCGGCGGAAACTGTCACCGACACAGTGGTGCAGGTGATCGAAAAGCAGATGACCGGCCTTGATGGGCTGCGCTACATCCGCTCGGACACCACCTCAACCGGTCGCGCCACGATCACGCTGACCTTTGAACTGGGCACCGACCCAGACATTGCGCAGGTGCAGGTGCAAAACAAACTGGCTCAAGCCGAGGCCAGCCTGCCGCAATCGGTGACGCGCCAAGGGGTGACGGTGGCAAAATCCACCACCGGCTTCTTGATGGTTGTCTCGCTGATTTCACCGGACCATTCGCGCTCTGGTGTGGAGCTGGCCGACTATATGACCTCGTCGATGGTCGAGAGCTTCTCGCGGCTTAAAGGCGTGGGCTCGGTGCGGGTCTTTGGCTCTGAACATGCGATGCGTATCTGGCTCGATCCGCGCAAGCTCAAAGCCTATGACATGGCGCCTGCAACGGTGATTGCCGCTGTTCAGGGGCAAAACGCGCAAATCTCGGCGGGCTCTTTTGGGGCGCTTCCTGCGCCCGAGGGGCAATTGCTCAACGCCACCATCACCGCACAATCGCTGCTGCAAACTCCGGCGGATTTCGAGCGGATCGTGCTGCGCGCTGATACCGATGGAGGGCTTGTGCTGTTGCGCGATGTCGCCCGGGTCGAATTGGGCGCAGAGATGTATGAGATTGAGGCGTTCCACAATGGTGCGCCCTCGGCCGGTATGGCGATCCAGCTGGCTTCTGGCGCGAACGCGCTTGATACCGCCAAGCTGGTGAAAGCGCGGATGGCGGAATTGGCGCCGTTTTTACCCTCGGGCATGGATTACGTCATCCCCTATGACACCACGCCTTTCGTGACGCTCTCGATTGAAGAGGTGGTGAAAACCCTCTTTGAGGCCATCGTGCTGGTGGTTTTGGTGATGCTGCTCTTCTTGCACAATGTGCGGGCGACGCTGATCCCAACCTTGGCGGTGCCGGTGGTGCTTTTGGGGACCTTTGGCGTGATGGCGGCCTTTGGCTTCTCGATCAACACGCTCACCATGCTGGCCATGGTGCTTGCCATCGGGCTCTTGGTCGATGACGCCATCGTTGTGGTGGAAAACGTCGAGCGGATCATGGGGGAGGAACATCTTTCTCCGCGTGAGGCGACGCGTAAGTCTATGGGCGAAATCTCGGGCGCGCTTGTTGGTATTGCCATGGTGCTTTCTGCCGTGTTCGTGCCGATGGCGTTCTTTGGCGGTTCGACCGGGGAGATTTATAAGCAGTTCTCGGTCACCATCGTCTCTGCCATGGCGCTTTCGGTCATTGTGGCGCTTGTTTTCACGCCTGCGCTTTGCGCGACGCTGCTGAAGCCCCATTCTGAGGCCAAGGGCGGTTTTGCGAACTGGTTTGGCGACCGGTTCGAGCGCCGCTTCACCCGCATCACTGGGGGTTACGGCGGGATCGTGAAATGGGTCGTGTCGAACCCGGTCAAAGGGCTCATCGTCTATGCCGCGCTGGTGGCGGGGATGATCGCGCTTTACGAACGCACGCCGACATCGTTTTTGCCTGATGAAGACCAAGGCGTGCTGATGACGCTGGTGCAAACGCCTTCGGGGACGACGGCGGCGGAAACCAAAAAAGTCGTGCGTCAGGTCGAGGCCTATTACCAAAACGCAGAAGCGGAAAACGTCGAATCCGTCTTCTCGGTTGTGGGCTTCTCCTTCGCGGGGCAGGGCCAGAACATGGCGATGATGTTCATCAAGCTCAAAGACTGGTCTGAGCGTGTCGGCCCGCAAAACGGGGCGGAGGCCATCGCTGGCCGTGCCTTTGGGCCGTTGATGGGTGGCATCAAAGAAGCGATCGTGATCCCGATCGTGCCGCCGCCGGTTTTGGAACTGGGCAACTCGAACGGGTTCACCGCCTTCTTGCAGGCTCGGACCGGGCAAACGCATGAAGAACTGCTCGCCGCGCGCAACCAGCTTTTGGGCATGGCATCGCAAAGCGATCTGCTGCAAGGCGTGCGCCCCAACGGGGTGGAAGATGCGGCCCAGTTCCGGCTCGATATCGACTGGGCGAAAGCCGGTGCCGTTGGCCTGACCGCGGCGGATGTGGGCGATTTCCTCAATACGGTCTGGTCGTCTTCCTATGTGAACGACTTCTTGAACGAGGGCCGGGTGAAACGGGTCTATGTGCAGGGGGAACCCTGGGCACGCTCGACCCCCGCCGATTTCGCGCTTTGGCGTGTGCCGAATGCGAATGGGGATTTCGTTTCGCTTTCGACTTTTGCCGATGAGAAATGGGTCTTCGGCCCGCAGCAAATCGTGCGCTACGATGCGCTTCCCGCGATGGAGATCCAAGGTTCGCCTGCGGCGGGGGTTTCCTCTGGTGCTGCGCTTGAGGAAATGGAGCGTTTGGCTGCGCAACTTCCGCCCGGGTTCTCGCTGCAATGGTCGGGGCTCTCGCTTGAGGAGAAAGAAGCGGGCAATGGTGCGATGCTGCTTTATGCGCTGTCGCTGGCCACTGTGTTCCTGTGCTTGGCCGCGCTTTATGAAAGCTGGGTGATCCCGATTGCGGTGATCGTGGCAATGCCGGTGGGGATCATCGGGGGCCTGATTGGTGCGTGGCTTGGCGGGCAGGCGAATGGTGTCTACTTCCAAGTGGGTCTGCTCACCGTGGTGGGCCTGACGGGTAAGAACGGGATCATGATCGTGGAATTTGCCCGTGAACGGATGCGGAGCCTTGGCGAAACCGGGCTGCAAGCGGCGGTCGAGGCCGCGAAACTGCGGTTCCGTCCGATCTTGATGACCTCGCTCGCCTTCAGCTTGGGGGTCGTGCCGCTGATCTTGTCGACCGGTGCGGGTGCCGGGGCGCGCGAGGCGATTGGCTACACCACCTTCTTCGGGACTTTGTCGGGGACGGGGCTCGCGATCTTCTTCGTGCCGCTCTTCTTCCGGCTGGTGGATGCGCTCTTCGGGCGCCGTAAAGCGAAAGCGACAACCGCCTAAGGCCATGACATCGGGTTGCGTTTCGGCGCGACCCAATCGACCAAACATCAAGGCGCCCGAGTGGTTCGGGCGCCTTTTTCAGTGGGTGTGCAAGGGAGTGGTTTCCGCATGGGAGGCCTCGTGCAGATAAAAAGACGGCGGTGGTTTGCACCACCGCCGCCCGTTCGACCCAGCCTTGGGGGGGAGCCGGATCAATACCGGATCATGACCGATTTCAGTTCGGTGTAGTTCTCGATGAAGGCAGAGCCGTATTCGCGGCCAATGCCCGAACCTTTGGCGCCACCAAAGGGAACTGAAGGGTCCACAATCGTGTGCATGTTCACCCAAACCGTGCCCGCTTCGACTTGCGGCACCAGCCGCAGCGCGGTCGCCAGATCATGGGTCCAGACCGAGGCGGTCAGCCCATAGGGCGTGTCGTTCATCTCGCGCACGAGTTCCTCTTCATCGTCATAGGCGACCAGCGTGCCCACCGGGCCAAAGACCTCTTCGCGCCATGAGGTGCTTTGCAGCGTTTTCGGGCGGATGATCGTCGGCTTCACGTAGAAACCGGGGCGGTCGAAGGCGGTGCCCCCGGTGACGATTTCATCGCCTTCGGCCCGTGCCGTTTCAAAGGCATCGAGACATTTTTGGAATTGCGCTTCGGTGGCCACGGGGCCGATGCCTGCCTCAAGGTCCAACGGGTCGCCCGGCTGCATGGTTTCAAGCCGCGCACGGATTGCCTCGGCCACGGCATCAATCTGGCTGCGGTGCACCAAGAAACGCTCCGCCGAAGCACAGATTTGCCCGGTGTGCATGAAGCCCGCCTCGATCATCCCATCGACGATTTCTTCAACCTTCATATCCGGCAGGAAGCCCGCGGCGTTCTTGCCGCCCAGTTCAAGCGTCACGTGTTTGAGGTTCGCCTTCATCGATTCCAGCGCCACGATATTGCCGGTGTTGACCGAACCCGTGAGCGAGACTTTCGCAATCCGTTTGTCGGGAATGATGATATCGCCCAAACGACCGGGGCCGTTGATCACGTTCAAAACGCCATCGGGCAGGCCCGCTTCCTTGCCAAGCTCTGCCACACGCAGCAGCGAAAACGGCGTGGGGGAGGCGGATTTGAGCAGCGCCGTGTTGCCGGTGGCAAGCGCCGCGCCGAACTTCCAGACCGGGATCATCACGGGGAAGTTCCATGGGATGATGCCAAAGACCACGCCCAAGGGTTGGCGCAGGGTCATTGCGGTGTAACGCTCTTTGCCAGCCGCCGGGACCGAGGGTTGGATCGTCTCGCCCGAGATTTTCGTCGCCCAGCCCGCATAGTAGCGTAGGAATTGCGCCGCCCAACCGACTTCGATCATCCGTGAAAGCGCAAGCAGTTTACCCGATTGCAGCGTTTCCAACTGGGCGATTTCCTCGCCATGTTCTTCAATCAGATCAGCGAAGCGATACAGAATCCGCTCGCGCTCGGCAGGGGCCGTCTCTGCCCAGGATCCGCGAAAGGCGGCATCGGCGGTGGCGATCGCTTCTTCCACCTCTTGCGGCGTGGCTTGCGCCACGGAGCCAATCACCTCGCCATTCGCGGGGTTTTTGATCTCAATCCGCGCGCCTTTGCCTTCAACCGCTTTGCCGTTGATGAAATGCCCCTGCTGGCGCGCCAAAAAGGCGCGCACTTCGGGAAGGATGTCTTGTTGTGCCATAGTCTTAGTCTCCGGTCTTATTCAGCGGCGATGGCTGCCGTATTGGGCAGGCCGCAAATCAGGTCGCTGGCCTTTTCGGCAAGCGCGATGGTGGGGGCGTTGGTGTTGCCCGAGGGGATATGTGGGAAGGTGGAACTATCCGCGACGCGCAGCCCTTTGATGCCATGCACCCGCAGTTCGGGGTCCACGACAGAGGTGGCCGGGTCTTGGCCAATGCGGCAGGTGCCCACCGGGTGGTAAACCGTCCGCGTCGTGCGCCGCACCCAAGCTTCAAGCCCTTCAAAGTCAGCCGACGACACCGCCGGGTTGAACAATTCGGTCACTTGGTCTTTCAGCGCGGGCTGTTCAAAGAATTTCAGTGCCAGTTGCGTGGCCCGGATCTGGCCTTCCACGTCGCGCGGGTCTTCCAGATAGGCGGCACGGATCCGCGGCAGATCTTCAGGGTCGGCGGAGCGAATTTCGACCTCGCCGCGCGATTTCGGTTGCAAGTGGCCCGTTTTGATCGTGATGCCATGGTCGCGGCCTTTTTGGTTCAGGTCCGGGTCATCCCAAGTGTCGAGTACGGGGAGGAAGTGGAACTGCACATCGGGCCGCCCCGCACCGGTGCTGTCAATAAAGGCAAAGGCTTCCAAAATGGGCGAGGTCAGCACGCCCGAGCGCAGGAAGGTCCATTCAATCCCGTGGCGCAGCGCTTTGAGCCCTTTGTCTTGGCCATAAAGCGAAATCGGGTCCTTGATCGCGGCGTTTACCGACATATGCAGGTGGTCATGGAAGTTGCGGCCCACCGGAAGCTCGGCTTTTTGCGGAACGCCCGCACGGCGCAGCACCTCGGCCGGGCCAAGGCCGGAAAGTTGCAGAACTTTGGCCGAGCCAATCGCGCCCGCCGTCACAATCACTTCATTGCGGGCGTTGGCGGTGACGGTTTTGCCGTGCACCTTGTAGGTGACACCGGTGGCGCGCCCGTCTTCAATCTCGACCCGCTGCACCATCGCGTTGAGTTGCAGCTTCAGGTTTTTGTCTTTGCGGATGCGGCGCAGATAGGTTTGCGCGGTCGAGGCGCGTATACCTTTATGCGTGGTGGTTTGGTAAAACCCAACGCCTTCCGATTGCGCGCCGTTGTGATCGACGATGTAGGGGTAGCCCGCTTGTTGACCCGCGCGGACAAAAGCTTCGCTCAGCGGGTGGCGATAGCGGTTTTCACTGACATGCAGCGGGCCGGCATTGCCATGGTAATCGTTCGCCATGGCTTCGTTGTTTTCGGCTTTTTTGAAATAGCGCAGCATCTCGTCGCCGTTCCAGCCGGTGGCGCCAAAATCCCGCTCCCAAGCGTCGTAATCTTCTTTGTGGCCGCGCACATAGACCATGCCATTGATCGACGAACCGCCGCCCAGCACCCGGCCTTGCAGCACATCCATCGGGCGGTTCTTGGTGGGGGCTTCCGGCTCGGCCATATAGGGCCAAGATTTCGTCGGGATCACGCGGGACATGCCGCCGGGCGCACGAATGAAGAGGTTGAAATCGCTGCCGCCCGCTTCGAGCAGCAAGACGCTACCGCGGCCACGGCTCAGGATGTTGTAGGCGATCACGCAACCGGCTGAACCGGCGCCGACAATAATATAGTCAAAGCTTTCGTTGGACATGTTGAACCCCTTTCGTGCAACTGCGGCACCGTTTCGTGCGGCGAACCGTTGAAGCGAAATTAGGTAGCTTGGCTAATAAATTCCATTTGGTCCTTTTAGCCTCTTGTTGTGCGCAATTGCACACAATGGGGTGGAACCGAAATACAATGGCTTTATTGCCACATCAGCGGTGCTTTTGCGGTGTGCTATGAAAGCTGTCGAGGCACTGACTTGCCAAGATGCACAGTGCGAATTAGCTAGCAAACCTATCGAAATCGGAGAGTCGCAATGCCAAAAATGAGCAAGCGTGAAGACCTTGGGCATCAGCTCATCACCGTCTCGCGGCGGTATCGGCGCGTGATGGACACGGTTTTTGCGGCGCATGGGCTTAGCACGGCCTCGACTTTGCCGCTGCGTTTTTTGGCCCGTGAGGCGCGCCCCTATCGGCAAAAAGAACTCGCCGAGCATCTGGATATCGAAGGGCCGACGCTGGTGCGGGTGCTTGATACGCTTGTGGCGCGTGGGTTTGTCGAACGCGCCGAAGATCCGGTGGATCGGCGTGCCAAGCTCGTTTCCGTCACCGTCGCGGGGCATGCATTCCTGCACGCGCTTGCAGGCCAGCTTGATGCGTTGCGCAACACCATTTTCGCAGGCGTGCCAGAGACCGAGGTTGCCAGCGCGCTGCGGCTTTTGGAGCGGATCGACAAGAACATCGAGGCGCAGGGCAATAAGACCTGAGCCAGCTATGGACGAACTCCCGGCACCGGGTTGCCGGGTCAATTAAGGCAAGAACAAATGACACGAACCCAACTCGGCCAAGCCTTGCGTCTTGGTCTCGCAGCCTGGACGGCCTTTGCCGTGGCCACGGCCCTTGGAATTGAACACGCCTTTTGGGCGTCGATGCCCGTTTGGGTGGTGGCGCAGCCGTGGCGTGGCGTGGTGTTTGAACGCGCGCTTTGGCGGCTTTTGGGCACGCTGATTGGCGGCGGCATTGGCTTGGTGTTGCTAACCCTTTCGCCCACGCCTTGGGTGACGGCGGTGGTGATGGCGGCGCTTTTGGCGCTGGGCGGGGCGCTGACGCACCTTTGGCAAGGCGTGCGCAACTATCTGCCAATGATGACGGCGCTCACCATTGGTGTGGTGGTGATCCCGGCGCTTCTGGACCCGTCAGGCGGTTTTGATCTGGCGATGGACCGGCTCGCCTGCACCTTCATTGGCGGGGTGAGTGTTGCGCTCATCGTGGGGCTGTTCACGCCCAAGGCAGATAGTGCCGGCTTTCGGGCCGAGGGGGCTGCGCTCGCGCAGCGGTTCCCCGAAGTCGCGCGTTTGCTGCTTGATACCCGCGTGCCCACGACCCGCAAGGATGAGGTCGTGGCCGAGGTAATTCATTTGGGGGCCGAGCTTGAGACGAAAGCGCGCCTTGTTGCGGCAGGTTCGCGCGAAGGGTATCGGCGCATGGCGGCGCTGGATGCAATTTTGGCTGCGGGTCTGGCCCTTTTGGAAGCCGCAACGGAAGCCGCGCGCAACTTCCCCACTCGTGAAGCGGCGCAGCGCCTCTTGTCCGATGAACCCGGCACCGGTCCTTTGCCAGAAACCGGCCCCTTGCCGCGCTTGTCGCGGTCACTGGCGGCTCTTGGGGCGGCCATCGAAGAACTTCAATCAACGGCGCCTTCGGGGCGTGATCTGCCGCGCCTTGCGCCGCCAGCAAACCCGACCTTGGCGCTTCGCGGGGCTGTTGTCGCGGCGCTGGCGAGTTTTGCGGGCTCTGCGATGCAGATCTTGGTGGGGGGCTTTGCGATGGAGTTGACCGCCTTTTCGATGGCGATTTTTGCGCTGGTGATGGGGTCTTTGCCGCAACCCAAGCTGATTGCGCCGAAAATGGCGGTGGGTGTCGTGATTGGCGCGGTGACGGGCGCGGCTTATCGGATTGGCTTGCAGCCGCATCTGACCGGTTGGCTTGATCTTGTTATCACGATTCTGCCGTTCATCGCCGTTGGCGCAATTGCCCGTGCGTATCCGCGTACCGCGATCTATGCGCTTGATTATAATATGTGTTTCATGCTCGCCAGTCAGGCGGGCGCGGCACCTGCGCTGACGCCGGATGTAATTCAATCGGCCATCGCGATGACGGTGGGGACGCTGGCAATTGTGGTCTGCTATGTGGCCTTGCCGCGCCCCGGTCCGGCACTGATCGGGCGCACAGAGGCGCGCTTGGCGGCGGATTTGGAGTTGATTGCAAAGCGTTCCGAGCCGATCTCTGCGCAACGGTGGACCGCGATCTGGGGGCGCCGCGTTGTGACCCTGGCGATCGAGTTGGAAAAGGCGGGCGAAGCTTTGCCGCGCCGGGTTCTCCGTTTGGCAAGTGCGGGTCACGCGGCCATCGACAATCGCAAAATTTCGGCCCCGCGCAGCCGGTAAAGCTGCAGGGGGCCGTGGGTCGAATTGGATTGTAGGGGCGGGCTGCTTACAGCCCGCTTACCACCAGGGCGCCACCGCCCAGAAGGGCTTGAACCAGAAGCGCGAGGCTCCAAAACGCGGGGTATTCCCAACCGCCGTTCGTGTTGTTGAACCAAAAGCCGTTTTGACGGTGCGCAAACCAACCCGCACCGGCAATGACCGGGATCAGGAGCAGCGCGGCCAAGCTCGTCCACAGCCCGATGATCAGCGCCACACCGCCCACCACTTCAGCGGCGATTGTCAGATAGGCAAAAAAGCCGGGCAGGCCGAGCGATTGGAAGAAACCCGCCGCGCCTTTGGGCGTGAAGACGAACACTTTCAGCCACGCGTGGGCGAGGAACAGCCCGCCCAGCGAAACGCGTAGTAGAAGAGAAGCAATGTCAATGGCTTGGGTGGAGCCGAAGCCGAAGGAGTTAAGAAGTTCGGTCATGGTCTTTGTCCTGTCTGGCCGCCCGCAGCGGCGTGTTTGATGACCTTGATGTAGCGCCGAACTTAATGCGCTTAAATGGACTTAATCGCGTAACACAATCCACGTTTTGTGCGAAATTTGCGCAGGGAAAAACATGTCTTCCCCGTCCGATAAGGACAGGGGAACTCTCTCCATAAATTGGGGATATGCGCCCGAAGCCGGGATTAGGTGATGGATTCGAGCCGTTCTTTGGACATATCGCCCGGCACAATCGTCACTGGAATCGGTAGGCTACCGGAATTGCGGCTCATCTGCGTCACCAGCGGGCCGGGGCCTGCTTTTTCGGTGCCAGCCCCTAGCACCAAGACGCCAATTTCAGGGTCTTCTTGCACCTGCGCCAAAATCTCGGTCACCGGATCGCCTTCACGGATCACAAGATGCGGGTTCACACCCTGCTTGTCGCGCATCCATTTTGCGAAAACCTCGAAATGCGCCTCAATCGCTTCGCGCGCTTCAGCCCGCATGATATCGGCCACGCCGATCCAGTGCTGGAACTCTTCTGGCGGGATCACCGAAAGAATGATCACCCCGCCATGGGTGTGCGATGCGCGCATAGCGGCATAGCGCATCGCATTTAGGCATTCGCGGGTTTGGTCGAGTACGACGAGAAACTTGCGCATTCGCTCCTCCGAGTGTCCCGCCATGTTCACCTCCCCGCTGCGTTTTGGCAATGGCTCCGTTGGCGCGCCTAGAGCGGCTGAGACACAGCCCAATCCCAATAAAGTTCGCGGATGCGTTTCGTCACCGGGTTGTCGCCATATTGCACATCGTCAAAGGCGGTGACCGGGGTGACTTTGGCGAAGTTCCCCGACAAGAACACCTCATCGGCTTTGCGCACGTCATCCAGCGTTAGCACCGCTTCATGCACTTCCATCCCGGCGGCGCGCATATTGGCAATGTGGCGCGCCCGCGTGATACCGGCCAAGAAGGTGCCATTGGCAATCGGCGTGAAGGCGACGCCATCGCGGATCAAGAACACGTTGGCCGTGGCACTTTCCGCCAAGTTGCCCATCGCATCACAGGCGAGCGCATTGCCAAAGCCCTTGCGCTGCGCCTCGACAAGCATCCGCGCATTGTTCGGGTAAAGGCAGCCTGCCTTCGCGTTACAGACGTTATTGGCCAAAACGGGGCGGCGGAACTGCGTTGTGGTGACCGTGGTCGATTTATCCGCTGCAGGCATCGCAACTTCTTCAAGGCAGAGCGCAAAGCGGGTCGAATTGCTTTGCGGCGCCACGCCCAATTCAGAGCCATCCACCGCCCAATACATCGGGCGCACGTAAACCGCCGCATCGGGGGCGTATTTGCGCAGCCCCTCGCGCGCGATTTCGACCATTTCGGCAGCGTCGACGGTGGGCGTGATCATCAGCGCCTCGGCGGAGCGGTTCACCCGCGCGCAATGCAGATCAAGATCGGGCACCAACCCGTCAAACAGCCGCGCGCCGTCAAAAACCGAAGAGCCCTGCCAAATCCCGTGGTCCGCGGCGCGCATAACGGCCACGTCGCCCTCATGCCAAGTGCCTTCGAAATAGGTGCGAATATTGGTGCCGAATGCCATCTGCCTCTCCTTTGCGTCGGCGGATGCTAAGCACCGCAGCAGGCAAAGGTCCAGAGCGCCGATTGTATCGGTGCCAAACGGGGCGCAGCGGCTTCTGGAAGGATTTGCTTAACCTAGATTTCAGCATTTGCGCGGATTCTCCGCCGCATGTCGTCACCGAACCTTTCCGCATCTTCCGCATTGCCGCGCCTACTAATTGTGGGCGGGTCTGGCCGTTTGGGGCGTTTGTTGCGCCACGCTTGGGCTGGGGGCGCGAATGAGGCGCCGCAGCTGCTGTGGCAGGCACGCGCGGGAAGGGCCGTTGCGGAAAGCGACCTGATCTTTGACCCGCTGTCCGAACCGGAGGCCTATCTGTCGGCTATCGCGCAGGCCGATGTGGTGCTGAACCTTGCAGGCGTTGTGCGCGGCGATGCGGCGCAACTGGCCCGCAACACAGATTTGGCGCTGGCGGCGGTGGCCGCAGCCAAAGGCAAGCCGGTTCTGGTGGCATCTTCCGCCGCTGTCTATGGCCGCGCAGGGGCCGAACCTTGCGCGGAAGAAAGCCAAATGATGCCGATCGCCCCCTATGGCGCGGCGAAAGCGGCCATGGAACGCGCGCTTCTCGGTGCGTCTGGCGTCACGGTTCTGCGCATTGGCAATGTCGCCGGGGCGGATGCTCTTTTGGGGGCGGCGCCCACTTTGGAGCCGCGGCAGATTGATATCTTTCCGGCGGGGCATGGCCCCCTGCGCAGCTATATCGGCCCGCAAGCTTTGGCAGGTGCGCTTGGGCACCTTGTACGGCTTGTGGCGACGGGGCAGCCCGTGCCGCCCTGCCTCAACCTTGCGCTGGTGGGGCCGGTGGGGATGGAGGCTTTGGCCGAGGCGGCAGGCTTGGAATGGACGCCCCGCGCCGCCCCCGACGGGGCAAT
Source organism: Rhodobacter aestuarii (assembly GCF_900156655.1). Lineage (GTDB taxonomy): Bacteria > Pseudomonadota > Alphaproteobacteria > Rhodobacterales > Rhodobacteraceae > Rhodobacter > Rhodobacter aestuarii. The sequence goes on from NZ_FTOG01000013.1 coordinate 15,506, forward strand.
TGAACGCGTGGAGCTGGCACTCGAGCGTGCGCAGGCGCTGGGCCTCGTGCCGGATCACCCCACCACAGCGGATGCCATTATCAATGACCTTCGGGGTCTGGAGGAGCTTGGCGCATGACTTTGCGAAAACGCCTGTTCGATATCGCCTTCGCGTTGCTTTTGTTGCCGTTGCTGGGTTCGTTTTGCCTCGTGATCGCCGTCATCCTTTTGCTGACACAGGGCCGCCCGATCTTTTACGCGGCCGAGCGGATGCGCGGCGCCCAAACACCTTTTCGGTTGTGGAAGTTCCGCACCATGACGGTGGTGGCCGAAGATGCGGGTGTTTCGGGGGGCAATAAGGCCTGCCGGATCACCCCCGCAGGGCGGGTGCTTCGGCGCTTCCGGCTCGATGAATTGCCGCAAATTTGGAATATTCTGAAGGGCGATATCAGCTTTGTCGGTCCGCGCCCGCCGCTGCGGGAATATGTCGAGCGGTTTCCCGATATCTACGCGGATGTGCTGCGCAATCGCCCCGGCGTGACCGGTCTTGCCTCGATCCATTATCATCGGCACGAGGAATGGCTGCTGTCGCGTTGTGAAAGCGCCGAAGATACCGACCGGGTCTATTGCAGCCGCTGCATCCCGGCCAAAGCCCGGCTTGATGGCATCTATGCGCGACATGCCTCGGTCGCATTTGATCTGATGCTGATTGGGCGCACGATCCGGCACGTGTTTCGCTAAGCGTCCGATAGGACAAATTAGCTTAATGCTGGAAAGGGAATCTTAGGGTCGTTCGCCTAGTCTTGGCTGCGATGATCCTCTGAGGAGTTGGACCGCGTTGGTCGTCAAATCCATCATGTCTTTGAGCCGTGGCCAGAAGTCCCTAATCTTGCTGGCGTTGGACCTTTGGTTGGTCATGGTCTCTTACCTCGCTGCGATGCTGCTGTTGCATGATTCGCGGCTGATGCCGCTGGTCTTGCTGCAAGACAGCCTCGTGCAACTGCCCTTGCCGATGCTTGCCGGTGGCGTGCTGTCGATGTGCCTCGGTCTGAGCAAAATCCGCCTGCGTGAATACGAAGGGGGCGCGGTTGCCCGCACGGCGGCTTTGGCCGCGATTTTGATGGGTGTGGCCATGGTGCAGGCGCAACTGGGGCAGTTTGCTCTGCCGCCGGGGCTGCCTGTTGTCTTTGCCTTGATTTGCTTCGTTTCCGTCTATTTCAGCCGGATCGTGCTGACGGGCGTGCTGACGCAAATTTATCTGCGTTCGCCGAAGTTTACGCGTGTGGCGATTTATGGCGCTGGGCGCACCGGCATGGCCTTGGCGCAGGAACTTCGCAAAAGCGCCGATTTTGTGGTCTGCGCTTTCATTGACGATAACGCCGCGCTGGGCGGTATGACGCTCAACAGCCTTCCAGTCGTCTCGGGCGCGCAATTGCCCAAAGCGGTGGCAAGTCACAAAATCGACCGGGTGATTTTGGCGATGCCCTCGCTTTCGCCCGACAAACAGACCTTCATGACCCAGCGGCTCGAAAAGCTTGGGGTGCAGGTGCAAAGCTTGCCCGCTTTTGCCCAGCTTCATGGGGGCGCGGAATTGAGCGATTTGCTGAAGCCTGTGGGCAATGCCTCGCTCCTGAGCCGCGATCCGTTGACCGAAGAGCTTCCCGAGGGTTTTGCCGCCTATTTCGGGCGTAACGTGCTGATTTCCGGCGCTGGTGGTTCGATTGGGCTTGAGCTGTGCCGCCAAGTGATTGCCTGCCGCCCGGCGATGTTGGTGCTGTTCGAACTGTCTGAACTGGCTCTTTACAAGGCCGAGGCTGAAATGCGCGTTTTGGCGGAGCCTCTTGGGGTCGAGGTGGTGCCCGTGCTCGGGTCCATCACTGATGCGGTCCATGTAAAACAAGTGCTTGAGACGCAGGCGATTGATGTTGTTTTGCACGCTGCCGCATATAAACATGTGCCGCTGGTGGAGATGAATGCCCGCGTTGGTCTTTCCAATAACACGCTGGGTACGGCGGTTTTGGCCCGCGCCGCGCGTGACGCGGGGGTGATGCGATTTGTTCTGGTGTCTTCCGACAAAGCGGTGCGGCCCGGCAATTTGATGGGGGCCTCCAAGCGCTTTGCGGAATTGGTGGTGCAAGATCTTGCTGCGCGCCCCAGCAAAACCGTTTTTTCGATTGTGCGCTTTGGCAATGTGCTTGGCTCTTCCGGCTCTGTTGTGCCGCTGTTTCGGGAGCAAATCGCCCGTGGTGGCCCGGTGACGCTCACGGATGAACGCGTGACCCGCTATTTCATGACCATTCAGGAAGCATCGAAACTGGTGCTTCTGGCTGGCTCGCTCGCCGAGGGTGGCGAGGTGTTCATGCTCGATATGGGTAAGCCGGTGCGAATCGGGGATCTGGCGCGCAAGATGATCAAGGCATCGGGGTATACGGTGCGTGACGCGGCCAACCCGGATGGGGATATTGAAATTGTCACCACCGGTTTGCGCCCGGGAGAAAAGCTGCATGAAGAGCTGATGCTTTGCAAAGGGGCGCGCGCGACCGCGCATCCCAAGATCATCTGGGTGCGTGAGCATCATCTGTCGGAACTTGAAACCGCCGCCGCGCTGCGTGATTTGCGCAGTGCTATCGACCGTGGTTCCGAGGTGGATGTGATTGCGACTGTCGCGTGGGCGGTGCCGGAATATGCACCGCAAAGCCTGCCCGAAGAGGCACTGCAATGTCAGGTGGTCGAAGCGCGGCGCGCGCTGGCGCGCAATATCCCGGCCGAGTGATCAGCAAAACGGATCTTGCGGATAGCCCACGCCCGTGAGGTAAAGCCCATGCGGCGGGGATACCGGGCCACAAGCGCTGCGATCCTTTGCCGCAAGCGCTTTGGCAACATCTTCTGGCGCCCAACTGCCTGCGCCCACCCGCTCAAGCGTGCCGACGATAGACCGCACCTGATTGTGCAAAAAGCTGCGCGCGCGCAAGGTGAAGCGAAACTCGGTCCCATGCGGGATTTCCACCTCTTCCAGCGTGATCTCATCCAGCGTTTTGACAGGCGATTTCGCTTGGCACATCGTGGCGCGGAAGGTGGTGAAATCATGATGGCCAATCAGATACGCGGCAGCCTCGCGCATTGCATCGGCATTAAGCACATTTTGCACCTGCCAAACCGTGCCACGTTCCAGCACCATCGGCGCCCGGCGCGACACAAGGCGGAACAGATAACGCCTTTCGTTTGCAGAAAAACGGGCGTGGAAATCCTCATCGACGCGTGCACAGGCAACAATCGCGACCGGGTTCGGCTTGAGGTGATAATTCAGCGCCTCACAAAGCCGAAACGGGTCCCAATTCTTGGTCAGATCGGCATGGGCCACTTGGCCCGTGGCATGGACCCCGGCATCGGTGCGGCCCGCAGCCGCAATGGTATGCGCGCCGGGTTCAAGCCGCGCTAGGGCCGCCTCAATCGCCCCTTGCACAGAGGGTTGATCTGCCTGCCTTTGCCAACCGGCAAAGGGGCCACCATCATATTCAATCTTAAGCGCATATCTGGGCATAAAGGCGCGATAGCGCGCACGGCCCCGCAACGCAATGGTGAAGCCCCTGTTTGCCGCCTGCGCCGCTTTCGCACCTGTGAAATGTGTCGCACCGCTCCTATCTTGTGACAAAACAGGAAAGGCAGCGCAGTGGGTATCACAGAGATTGCCGATGACATCGGCCGCAGTATCGAAGGGCTTGGCTCTTCGGTTTCCGAAGCCCTGTTCGAGCCGGTGATCCGGCTGGGCGTGACCGGCCTTTCACGGGCGGGCAAAACCGTTTTCATTACGTCGCTGGTGGCAAACTTGCTCGATCGGGGGCGGATGCCCGCGATGACCGGGGCAGACCGTATTCGCGCCGCCTACCTGAAGCCGCAGCCCGACGACACCGTGCCGCGCTTTGATTACGAGGATCATCTGGCTGATCTGACGGGCCCGACCCCGCATTGGCCCGAGGGTACGCGCGCGGTTTCTGAACTGCGGCTGAGTTTCCGCGTCGCCTCTGGCGGGTTGCTGGGGGGCTTGCGGGGCCTGCGCACCGTGCATCTGGATATTGTCGATTATCCGGGTGAATGGCTTTTGGACCTTGGGCTGATTGAGCAAAGTTTCGACGAATGGTCCACTGGGGTGCTGGATCGTTTGCCGGGCCGCCCGGGGGCCGACGAATTTCTCGCTGCGCTGGATGAGGCTGATCTCTACGCCCCCTTCACCGAACCCAGTGCCCGTGTGATTGCCGAGGCGTTCACCGCGCATCTGCATGCGTCGCGCGAGGCGGGCTTTTCGGATTGTTCGCCGGGGCGGTTCTTGCTGCCCGGTGAAATGGCGGGTTCACCTGTGCTGACCTTCGCGCCCGTGCCGCCCGGTAAATATCCGCGCGATTCGATTGGCCGCGAATTTGCCCGTCGCTTTGATGCCTATAAGCGCGAGGTGATCAAACCCTTCTTCCAAGACCATTTCGCCCGGATCGACCGGCAGGTGGTGCTGGTTGATGTGCTCGGCGCAATCCATGCCGGGCCTGCGGCTTTGGAAGATTTGCGCCAGTCGATGGCCAACATCCTTGGCGCTTTCCGCCCCGGTGTGCCGGGCTTCTTGCTTACGCTGATGGGGGTGAAACGGGTTGAAAAAATCCTCTTTGCTGCGACCAAGGCTGACCATTTGCACCACGCCCAACATGCCAAACTGACGGCGATCACCGAGGCTTTGCTGCGTGAAGCGAAAGACCGGGCCGATTTCGCAGGCGCGCAAACCACGGCCATGTCTTTGGCGAGTCTGCGGACCACTTCCGAAGATATGATCCCGCATGAGGGGGAGGAACTGCCCGCCGTGCGGGGCCGCTTGGCCGATGGCCGCTCGGTTGCGCTTTATCCGGGCGATCTGCCCTCCGACCCGGCACAGCTTTTGGCCCCCGCGCGCGAAGGTGCTGAAAGCTGGCTCGATGCCGATTTTGGGCTGATGAACTTTGCCCCCGCGCCGGTGGTGCTGCGCCCCGGTGAAGGGCCGCCGCATATCCGGCTGGATCGTGCTGCCGACTTCTTGCTTGGGGATAAGCTATGAAGCGCCCCATTATGATTGAACTCGACGCCCCGCCCGCCTCGCCCGCCGAGGCGCCACCGGTGGTGGATGTGCCTGCCGCGCAAGAGATGCCGCAGGGCCGCGCGATGCAAATTGCGGCGCGCTTGGCGGCGCGGCCTCGGTCAAAAATCACCCGCTTTTTCTGGCAGGCGACCACCGCGCTTTTGGGCTTTTTGATCACCATTGCCGCTTGGCAATTTGTCGATGGCCTGTTTGCCGCCAACCCGATTTTGGGTTGGGTGGCAACGGTGCTGTTGGGGGTCTTTCTGTTTGCAGCCTTTTTGGTCACGATGCGCGAGGTCGCGGCCTTTGCGCGTCTGGGACGGCTCGACAAGATCCAGCATGAGGTGGCCGAGGCGGTGCAAAATGACCGCTTGGAGGGCGCGCGTAGCGTCGTGAAACGGCTGCAAAAGCTCTATGCCGGGCGCGAAGACCTGCAATGGGCGCTGTCCAAGCTCAAGGAGCGCGGGCCGGAACAGCTTGATACGAGCACGTTGATTTTGATGGCGGAAACCGAGTTGATGGGCCCGCTGGATGCCGCCGCCCGGCTGGAGGTGGAGGCCGCTGCGCGCACCGTGGGCACGATCACCGCGATTGTGCCGCTCGCGCTTGCCGATGTGGCCACCGCGCTGATTGCGAACATTCGCATGATCCGCCGTGTGGCGGAAATTTATGGTGGCCGCGCGGGCGCGCTCGGCGCCATTCGACTGGCGCGCACGGTGATGACGCATCTGGTTGCCACGGGCGCTGTGGCGGCAGGCGATGACCTGATTGATACGGTCGCCGGTGGGCATGTCGCCGCCAAACTCTCCCGCCGCTTTGGCGAGGGGGTGGTCAATGGTGCGCTCACGGCCCGCGTGGGCATTGCGGCAATGGAGGTCTGCCGCCCGATGCCCTTTGCCGCGCTGCCCCGGCCCAAGGTGCGCAGCCTGACGGGCCGCGCGCTTTCGGGCGTGTTTTCCAAGTCGAAAGACGATTGATTTAGCGCAGCTTTGGCACGGCGTTGGGCGCTTGTCCGACGTCTTCCACCCCCATCCGCAGGCCCTTGCCGATCCGATGCGCGAGGGCAGACCACGCCGTTGCCGCCTCGGGGGTGAGGGTTTCTTGCAGCACCGCATCAAAGGTGGCGAGCCAAAGCGGGAAATGTCCCCCTTCCACATCGCCCGCGCGGCGATGCGCGATCATCGGGCTGCCCTCATAGCCTTTGGCATGCAGGATCGAGCCTTTCCAAAACCGCGCGATCTTGGCTTCATGATGCGGCCAGTCTTCCACATGGGCGGCAAAAATTGGGGCAAGTTCTGGGTGCGCACGCACGCGTTTGTAAAAGAGCGCGACAACACGCTCAATCTCGTCTTCGGTCACGGCAAAGCGGGGGGGCGGCAGGGTGTTCATGCGTTAAATGATACGCCGAAGCAGCGGGCCGTCCAGTCACTCCCCCTCAAAGAGATCATTCTGGACCGAAGCTTGCACGGATGCGGGCGCTTGTGGGGCGGCAAGCCCTAAATGACGCCATGCGCGTTGGCCGAGCATCCGCCCGCGCGGGGTTCGCTGCACCAGCCCCTGTTGCAAAAGATAAGGCTCAATCACCTCTTCAATCGCGTCGCGGCTTTCAGACAGCGCAGCAGACAGCGTTTCCACCCCGACCGGGCCCCCACCGTAATGGTCTGCCATCAGTCGCATATAGCGCCGGTCGGCCCCATCAAGGCCAAGGTGGTCGACCCCAAGCCGGGTAAGTGCGCCATCGGCCAAGTCGCGCGTGAGGCGCCCATCGCCCTCCACCAGCGCAAAATCCACCACACGGCGCAACAGCCGCCCGGCAATGCGCGGGGTGCCGCGCGCGCGTTTGGCAATTTCGCGCGTGCCATCGGCATCGGCGGGAATGCCGAGCATCCGCGCGCCACGGCTCACGATCAGATCAAGCTCGTCTTCGGTGTAAAACTGCAGCCGGGTCGGAATGCCAAACCGGTCCCGCAAGGGCGTGGTCAGCAGGCCAAGGCGCGTGGTCGCGCCAACGAGCGTGAAGGGCTGCAACTCAATGCGCACCGTGCGCGCGGCGGGGCCTTCGCCGATCACCAGATCCAGCTCGAAATCCTCCATCGCGGGGTAGAGCACTTCTTCCACCGCCGGGTTCATCCGGTGAATTTCGTCAATGAACAGCACATCGCGCGATTCAAGGTTGGTCAGGATCGCCGCCAGATCGCCCGCTTTGGCGAGCACCGGGCCCGAGGTCATTTTGAAGTTCACGCCCAATTCTCGCGCCATGATCTGCGCGAGCGTGGTTTTGCCCAAGCCGGGCGGGCCGTGAAACAGTGTGTGATCCATCGCTTGGCCGCGCATCTTTGCGCTTTCAATGAACACGCGCAGGTTCGCCCGTGCCTCGGCTTGGCCAATGAACTCCTCCAGCACCTGTGGGCGCAGGGCGCGGTCGGCGTCCTCGGGCAGACGGTCGGGGCGGAGGGTCGGATCTGGGTCTGTCATGCTTTACTGTCGCGCGAGGAGGCGGAGGAGGCAAGCGGGGTGCTGCCCCGCGCGCCTTGGTATGGGGCCAAGAGGAAAAGGCTAGTCTTTGGGCGCAAGGAGGCGCAGCGCGGTGCGGATCAGCTTCGCGGTATCGGTCGCTTCGGGCTGTTCCGAGGCTTTCGCCACAGCCGCCGCGGCATCTGAAGGCGAATAGCCAAGGTTGGTCAGCGCCGAAAGCGCCTCTGCCGTGAAGTTGGTTTTGGGTGTCGCCGCAGGCGCCGGGGCGCGTTTGGGCGTTTTCGGTTTTGCTTCAATCACCTCGTCTGAGGGCGCGGTGTCCACCGTCAGCGCGCCGCCCATCGCCATCACGGTGGGGGCCTTGTCTTTAAGCTCCATCACCACCCGTTGGGCGAGTTTGGGGCCTACCCCCGGCGCGGCCTTGATCGCGTTCCAATCGCCCAAAGCCAGCGCGCGCGATACGCCATCGGGGCCAAGCGTGCCCAAAATGGCGAGCGCCGCTTTTGCGCCGATCCCTTGCACCGAGATAAGCAGCTTGTGCCATTCCTTCTCGATCAGCGTCGGGAAACCAAACAGCTGCAACAGGTCTTCGCGCACCACAAGCTCGGTATAAAGCGCGCATGCCTCGCCCACCGGGGGCAGGGTGGAGGCGGTGCGCGAGGACACATGCACGATGTACCCCACCCCGCGCACGTCAATCAGCACTTCATCCATCCCGCGATGCAAGATGATGCCCGCAATCCGCCCGATCAAGACCGTGCCCTCCGCACCCGGGCTTGGCCTGCGGTAATTTCCAGCGCGCCGCGGCCCAAAAGCGCGGCATGGGTGCGCTGCGCCGATTGCAGGTGATGCGCGTGGCAAATGGCAATCGCCAAAGCATCCGCCGCATCGGGGCTATCAAACACCACGCCGGGCAGTTGATGACGCACCATATGCTGCACCTGCCCCTTTTCGGCATGGCCTACGCCGACCACGGTTTTTTTGACCGCATTGGGTGCGTATTCGCCCACGGTAAGCCCTGCCTGCGCGGGCACCAAAAGCGCAATCCCCCGCGCTTGGCCCAGTTTCAACGTCGCCACGGCATCTTTGTTGACGAAGGTTTGCTCCACCGCAGCGGCCTCTGGGGTGTGGGTCGCAATCACGTTGGACAGCCCATCATAAAGCGCCACCAAGCGTTTTGCGAGATCATCGCCTGCAGAGTGAATCGTGCCATTGGCGATGTGGCGCAGCCGGGGGCCCTCCATCTCAATCACGCCCCAGCCGAGGTTGCGTAACCCCGGATCAATTCCCATCACCCGCATCTGCTCGCCCTTATGTGTGGCATTTTATCCACGGCTAGCACAAAAGAAGAACATCGCAAAGCGCAATTCCCCCCGCGACACCTTGCCGCCAGTGCCGATCCACCCGTGCAAATGATCCAAAAGCGACATTCCGCGCGCGGAACGGGAAGTCAAAATGACGAAGGGATCGCGCATTTTGTAGTGCCATGCAAATTGCGCATTAACCACATGAAAAGCCATGCAAAATCTGCATGTCGGCGCTGATATGGAGGCTCTTGCCTTTCCAAAAACCCAAGTCTAGACGCGAAGAAACGGGCGCTTTGCCCAATGTTTTCGCAGTTTATGAAGGGAACGCGACATGTCCGTTATCGACAGCTATCGCCTTTCCGCCCGGGCCGATCGGGCGGGTCTTTTTACCCGGGTTGTCGAAGCGGTGACGCTGTGGCGCGATGCGCGTGTCACCCGCCGCACCCTTGCGCGGTTCACGGATCGCGAACTGAGTGATATCGGGCTGACCCGGTTCGACCTTGATCGGATCGGGCGCTGAGCCAAAACAAAGGCCGCGCAAATGCGCGGCCTTTTGCATGTTGCGGGTCCTGGGGGCGCGATGCGCTTAGTAAAGAGCTGCGCGCAATTGCCCGGCGATCCACTGCGTTGGTGCATCTGCTTGCAGGGCCCAAGCCCCCACCTGTTCCAATGCCGAACCATTCGCCAAAGCGCTGACGCGGCCGTTATACCGCTCAGGGCCGATCTCTGCCAAAAGCGCGCCTTTGAACAACAACGCGCCGATGAACAGCATCGCAATAGCGCGAAACGGTAAGGCTCTGCGCTGCTTGCGGCGATGGCTGTCATACCATTGCCGCCCCAAGGTGCCCTCCGCCTCGAAGGCGCCGCCTTCGGCATGAATAGTATCTATACGCGCCAGACGGCGCTCGAAGGTGTTTCTTCCAGCGTCACTCATGACCATGCTCCACAATCCACAAGGTGCGCGTTAGCCGAACAATATGACTAACAACCTCTTAATGATTATGGGCCGTGTTTAGGCTTTTGGCGAGCGATCCTGTTGGCGATTAGTTCCGCCTGAGAACCAATGTCGTCCAGTCGCCAAATTCGTCGCGCGAAGCGAGGGTAAAGCCCTGCGGTTTGTAAGCGGCGATCACTTCATCGGCCTGTTCATGCAAGATGCCTGACAAGATCACATGCCCCGATTCGGCGCAAAAGCGGCCCATATCGGGTGCGAGCGAAATCAGCGGTGCCTTGAGGATATTGGCGAAGATCAGATCGAAGGGCGCGGCGGCTTGCAGGTCGGGGTGGGCGAACCCTGCGGCCTCTAGGCAGACCACTCGGCCTTCAAGACCATTGCCCACAACGTTGGCGCGCGCGGTTTCCACCGCGATCGGGTCAATGTCAGAGGCCAGAACGGTTTCGGGCCAAAGTTTCGCAGCCGCCATGCCCAAAACGGCTGTGCCGCAGCCAATATCGGCCACGTTCCTGGCGCGCAGCCCATCACGCTCCAGCCGGTCCAGCGCGCTCAGGCAGCCAAGCGTGGTGCCATGATGGCCGGTGCCAAAGGCCATCGCCGCATCAATCAAAAGCGGGATGGAGGTTGCGGGAACTTTGTCGGCATCGTGGCTGCCATGCACAAAGAAACGCCCGGCCACGACCGGGGCCAATTCACGGCGCACATGGGCGACCCAATCGGTTTCGGGCAGTTCGGAAACGGTAAAGCCGGTGCTGCCATAGGCGGCCGCCAAAAGCTCCAGCACCACCTCATTCGGGCGTTCCAAGAAATAGGCACCCACCTCAAAATTGCCGGAGCCGTCCTCAATTTCGAACACGCCCACGCCATAGGGGCCGGGATCAAGGCTTTCGAGATGCTCTGCCAGATCCTCGGCAGGCGCGCGCTCGGGCAAAACGGCGAAGGCGGTGAAGGTGGTCATGTCTGGCTCCGAAGGTTTTGGCTGCAATGGCGCGAATGCGGCGACGGGTCAACCTAAAGGAAGCTTTGCGGGTCAATGTCGATGGCAAGCTTCACCCCGTTGGGCATCTTTATGCCACGCAACCAGGCGCGGATCGCTTGCTGCAGGGGGGCTGTCTTTTCCGCCTTTATCAAGAGCCGCACGCGGTGGCGGCCCCGCACCCGCGCGATGGGGGCGGGGGCTGGGCCAAAGACCTGTGCGCCGATCCGGCGCAGCGCAGCGTCATTGCGCGCGAGCGCGTTGCCCAATTCAAAAAGCGGCTCAATCTCCGGGCCCGAGAGTATGATCCCGGCCATGCGCCCATAGGGCGGCACGCCCACGGCTTTGCGGCCCGCCGCTTCGGCGCGCCAAAACGCCTCTTCGTCGCCGCCCAAAATGGCGCGGATCACCGGGTGCTCTGGCTGGAAGGTTTGCAACAATGCGGTGCCCGGCTTTTCTGCTCGGCCCGCCCGGCCCGCGACTTGGCGCATCAGTTGGAAGGTGCGCTCCGCCGCGCGCAGGTCAGAGCCTTGCAGGCCAAGATCGGCATCAATCACACCGACCAGTGTAAGCAGGGGGAAGTTATGCCCCTTCGCCACGATCTGCGTGCCGATGATGATATCGGCCTCGCCCGCCGCGATATTCTCGACAGCTTCTTTTAACGCGCGCGCCGAGCCAAAGAGGTCAGAAGACAGAACCGCAAGCCGCGCGGTCGGAAAGCGCTCTTTCACCTCTTCGGCGAGCCGCTCGACGCCGGGGCCGACGGGGGCCAATTTGCCCTCCACCCCGCAAGACGGGCAAGCTGTGGGGATGGGTTTCGTTTCGCCGCATTGGTGGCAGACAAGGCGTTTTTGGAAGCGGTGCTCGACCATCCTTGCATCGCAGTGATCGCAGCCGATTTGGTGGCCGCAGGCCCGGCAAATGGTAACGGGCGCGTAGCCGCGCCGATTGAGAAACAGCATCGCCTGTTCACCACGCGAAAGCGCGCCAAGCACCGCGCCGACGAGGCTGGGCGAAATCCAATGCACCGGCTCAATGCGTTCTTCGCGCATGTCGATGGTGCGCATCTCGGGCAGGTCCGAGGCCCCAAATCGGCTTTGCAGATCAACGCGGCGGTATTTGCCCGCATCTGCATTGGCCCAGCTTTCAAGGCTTGGGGTGGCCGAGGCCAAGACCACTTGGCTGCCTGCCAAAGACGCCCGCAGCACCGCCATATCGCGCGCATTATAAAGCGCACCCTCTTCTTGCTTGTACGAGGTGTCATGCTCCTCATCGACGACGATCAGCCCAAGGTTTTGATAGGGCAAAAACAATGCCGAGCGTGCGCCCACCACCATCTGCGCGCCGCCTTGCGCCACCATATGCCAAAGCCTGCGCCGCTCTGCCTGCGTTGCGCCCGAATGCCATTCGCCGGGCTTCGCGCCAAAGCGCGCCTCCACCCGCGACAGAAATTCCGAAGTCAGCGCGATTTCGGGCAAAAGCACCAAAGCCTGTTGCCCCTTGGCCAAACATTCGGCCACCGCTTCCAGATAAACCTCTGTCTTGCCCGAGCCTGTCACGCCCTTCAAAAGCGTGACGCCAAATTGGCCAATGCCAGACCGCAGGGCCGTGGCGGCGGCGGCTTGGTCATCGGAAAGCGCCTTGCCCGGCAGATGCGGGTCAAGCTTGGGGTAGGGCAAATCGCGCGGCTGTTCGGCCTCCACTACCGCACCTTGCGCGACCAAACCCTTGACCACTTGCGGCGTCACGCCGGCAAGTTGGGCAAGCTCAGTTTGATAAAACCCCGCCCCGCCATGATCGCGCAACACGGCGAGCACCTTTTCGCGTGCCTCTGTCATCCGGTCGGGGGTTGCATTGCCCAGCTGGTAGATTTTGCGCGCGCCGGGGGCCTCAAACAGCCCCGGTGTACGGGTGGCGAGCCGCAACACACCGGGCAAAGAGGTCATCGTGTAATCCGCCATGCGGATCAGGAAGTGCTGCAATTCTTCCCGCATCGGCGGCACATCGAGCACGCGTGCTACCGGGCGCAGCTTGGCGGCCTCAAAGCGGCCATCCCCCGGCCCCCAAACCACGCCCACCACGCGACGCGGCCCCAGCGGCACCTCGACAAAAGCGCCGGGAAAGCAGCCGCCTTCGGGAGCCAAATAATCAAGCGGTTTTCCAATGGGTTCGGTTGTCAGCACCGAAACCCGCGCGCCTTGCGCAAAATAGCCAATCTCAGCCATGCGCGCCCCTTTTCACACGGTATGGTGTGACGATCCTCTCTCGCCTTTGGGCGCCGTTTGCGCTAAATCCGCTCAGGAGAGAGTGCAGGAGGCCCCCAATGAAATTCTTCGTCGATACCGCAGATGTTCCGTCAATCAAGGAACTCAATGACCTTGGCATGGTCGATGGTGTCACCACCAACCCGTCGCTGATCTTGAAATCGGGCCGTGATATTCTCGAAGTGACGAAGGAAATCTGCGACATGGTCTCCGGCCCGGTTTCGGCCGAGGTTGTGGCCACCGAGGCGAAGGACATGATCGCCGAGGGGATGAAACTCGCCAAAATCGCCTCCAACATCGCCATCAAAGTGCCGCTGACCTGGGACGGTCTGACCGCGTGCAAGGCTTTCGCATCCGAGGGCCATATGGTCAACGTCACTCTGTGCTTCTCGGCGGCGCAAGCGATCTTGGCCGCGAAGGCTGGCGCGACCTTCATCAGCCCCTTCATCGGGCGGCTTGACGACATCAACCTTGATGGCGTGCAGCTGATTGAAGACATCCGCACCATCTACGACAACTACAATTTCGAGACGGAAATCCTTGCCGCCTCGATCCGTTCGGTCAACCACATCACCGATGTGGCGCGGATCGGCGCAGACGTGATCACCGCCCCGCCCTCCGTGATCAAAGCGATGGCGAACCACCCGCTGACGGACAAGGGCTTGGATCAGTTCATGAAAGACTGGGCGAAAACCGGCCAGAAAATCGTCTGAGAACCGTTGCATTTTGCACAAGGCCCGCTGGATTCAGCGGGCCTTTACCACTTTTGAGAGAAATTTAACCTGCAATTAACTAGAATCTGTGTCAATTTCTCCGGTAACCCGCTGACCAAGAGGCGAGCATGAGCGACACCGCATTTGCATCCGAACTCCGGACAAAGATCATCAACGACCCCGATGTGATCTTGGAAGATCACGACCTGATGCGCGCCCTGATCTCGGCGAACGAGCGCGCGATGGGCGCCAATATCGTCGATTTGCGTGGCGTGGCGATGGAGCGGCTGGAACGCCGGCTTGATCGGCTGGAAGATACCCACCGCTCGGTGATTGCCGCCGCCTATGAAAATCTTGCCGGGACGAACCAAATCCACCGCGCCGTGCTGCGGATGCTCGACCCGACCGAGTTTGAAAGCTTCCTGAAAAACCTCGGCACCGAAGTCGCCGATATTTTGCGCGTCGATAGCGTCAAGCTGGTGCTTGAGACCACGCAAGATGGCGAAGATGCCGCGCTGCGCCGTTTGGGTGATGTGCTTTGCGTCGCTGAACCGGGCTTTGTGCATGAATATATGCGCGCGGGCAAAAGCGGGCAGGTGCGCCCGGTGGTGCTGCGTCAGACCATGCCGCAATCGGAAACGATCTATGGCGAAGCCTCGACTTGGGTCCGTTCCGAAGCGCTGATGCGCCTTGATCTTGGCGAAGGCCGCTTGCCCGGCATGCTGGTGATGGGCGCCGAAGACCCGCATCAGTTCAAACCCTCGCAAGGTACCGATCTTCTGGCCTTCTTTGCGGGCGTGTTTGAGCGCGCGATGCGGCGCTGGCTCGCATAAGGCGCTGGTCCCATGGCTTTTGGTTTTTCTCCCGCCGCTGGCATGGCGTTGGGCCGCTGGCTTGATCACATGCGCGCGCTCAAGGGCGCTTCACCGCATACGCTGACCGCCTACCGCAACGATGTGAGTGGCTTTCTGGGCTTCTTGCATCTGCATTATGGCGAAAGCCTCGGCATGGAACGGCTTGGTGCGCTGACGCCTTCGGACATGCGCGCGTGGATGGCCTATGAGCGCAACCGGGGGCTTTCGGGCCGCTCGCTGGCCCGTGCGCTTTCGGCGGTGAAAAGCTTCATGCGCTGGCTTGGGGAACGTGAGGGCTTTGACACGACTCACGTGCTTGCTACCCGCGCGCCGAAATATCAGCGCAAGCTGCCGCGCCCCTTGGCCGAAGATGCCGCCCAAGCGGTGATCGAACAGGTGGAATTGCAAGCCGCCGAGCCGTGGGTCGCTGCGCGCGATGCGGCAGTGATGACTTTGCTTTACGGTTGTGGGCTGCGGATTTCTGAGGCGCTGAGCCTGAAAGGCGAAGATGTGCCTTTGCCCGACGTTCTGCGGATTCGCGGCAAGGGTGACAAAGAGCGCCTTGTGCCCGTGCTGCCCGCTGCGCGCGACGCGATGAATGAATATCTGCGGCTGTGCCCCTTTGTCCCCGCGCCGTGGGAAGAGGTGTTTCGCGGTTTGCGCGGCGGTCCCTTAAGCGCGCGGATTGTGGCGAAGTCGATGGAACGCGCCCGCGCCGCGCTGGGCCTGCCTGCCTCCGCTACGCCGCACGCGCTGCGCCACAGCTTTGCCACGCATTTGTTGTCGGCAGGCGGCGATTTGCGCGCGATTCAAGAGCTTTTGGGCCACGCGAGCCTTGCGACGACTCAGGTCTACACGGCTGTCGATGCGGCGCGCCTGATGGAGGTCTATGAGGCTGCTCATCCGCGGGCTTGAGCCATAACCCGATAAAATCCAGCGCTTTACAAACCTAGGTTTACGGGGGCTGGAGGCCTCGGGCAAGGAACCGTTCATCACATGAGACGAGGCTTCAGGCACGTCGTCATCCAGAAAGGATCATGTGATGAACGTTTCTTCGCTTACTTCGTTGTCCGCCTATTCGGGCAGTTCCGCGCTTGCTGCGCTTCAGCAAAGTGCGACGACCAGCGCCGCAAGCGGCTCCGCTTCGGCGCAAAAAACAGAGGGGTCGCGCCCGCCGCCGCCCCCTCCGCCACAGCCCGCTTCCTCCTCCGGGGGCGTCGATGCGCAGTCTTTGTTTGAGGCGCTGGCCGCGAATGATGATGCGGATGGAGACGGGCTCATGTCGGCCGAAGAAATCTCCGCAAGCCCGGTGGCGGATTTGCTGTCGGACCAATTCTCGAGCATTGATACCGACGGGGATGGCCTGCTGAGCCAGACCGAGGTCGATACGGCAGAAGCCGCAAGCCGCTCGGGAAGCACCAGCGAGTCGAGTGACCGCGGCGGTCCCGGTGGCCCGGGGGGACCGGGCGGCCCCGGTGGTCCGCCGCCCTCTGGCCCGCCTCCGGGAGAAGAGAGCACGTCTGATATCACCTCGCTCTTTGAAGCTTTGGCCGAGAATGATGATACCGATGGTGATGGGCTTTTGTCGGCTGAAGAAATCGCCGCAAGCCCGGTCGCTGATCTGCTCTCAGAGCAATTCACCAGCATCGACACCGATGGCGATGGCTTGTTGAGCCAGACCGAAGTTGACACGGCAGAAGCCGCATCGCGGTCTGGCGGGGCCGGGGCCAGTGGCGAACGGGGCGGCATGCCGCCCGGACCGCCTCCGGGGCCGCCGCCGGGGGAAAGCGCTGAAGGGACGAGCAGCACCGAAAGTCCGGCGCAATCGCTTTATGAGTCGCTCTTTGCGGCTTTGTCCTCGCAGGAAGAGACTGGCAGCGTCACCGTTGATCGGGATCTGGCGAACCAGTTCATGTCGCTTCTTAAAGACATTTCCTGAGCCAAGACCGGGCCGGGGCATTGCCTCGGCCCGGCCGCCTTTACCATTAAAATCCGAATGAGATCGCCTGTGTGATGGGGTCTTTCGGTAAGCGGCTGTTCACGCGTGCCGTGCAAGTTGCGCGCAGAACACCCCGCTGAAGGAGCCCCCGATGGACCTCCCCCATCTTTCGGGTCTTACCCCCCCAAATCTGTCCACCACGCCGCAGGTTTCGGCGCCTGCGCCTGCCAATGCGGCACGCGCCGAGGCCTTTGAAAACCTTGTCACGGCACCGAGTGGGGCGGAGATGGAGGCGCTGTTTCGGGCCTTTTCCGCGTCGGAGGGGGGCGAGGCTGTCGCGGCGGTTGAAGAGGCGCCCACGACGGCCCCGCAATCTGCCCCGGTCAGCGCCCCGTCTATGGCGGAATCGCTCTTCGCCGCTTTCCATGGCGCGGCTCAACCCGCTTCAGAAGTTGGTTCGGATGCAGTCGGGGCGCTGCGTTTGCAGGCACTCTTGGGGGAAATGCGCTAGGGGCAAAAGCACGCATGGGCTTTGCGGGCCGCTCGGGTTGCATCCTTGGCAGGTTTACGGCAGGAGAAGCCCATGGATATACGTCTTAAAGCTCTTTCGGTTCATTTGTTCACCGCCACCGGCGCTGTGCTCTCCATGCTTGCGATGCTCGCTGCCGTGGAAGAGAAATGGTCGCTGATGTTTTTGTGGCTGGTGGTCGCGCTCGTCGTTGACGGCATCGATGGCCCCTTGGCGCGTCGCTACGATGTAAAGACCAACTGCCCCACCTATGACGGGGTGTTGATGGATCTGATCATCGACTACCTGACCTATGTCTTCATTCCGGCCTATGCGCTTTTCAAATCTGGCCTGTTGCCGGGCTGGACGGGGTGGCTGGCGATCATCGTCATCACCTATGCTAGCGTCGTCTATTTCGCCGATACGCGGATGAAGATGAAGGATTGTTCCTTTTCGGGCTTTCCGGGGTGCTGGAACATGGTGGTGCTGGTGCTCTTTGCGCTCAGCCCCGGCTATTGGGTGACGTTGGGAGTTGTGCTGGCACTGACCTTGGCGATGTTCTTGCCGCTCAAATTCATCCATCCGGTGCGCACGGTGCGTTGGCGGCCGCTGTCGCTGACGGTGGCGCTTTTGTGGACGATCTTTGCCGCCCGCGCCGCTTGGGTCGATTTTGACGAGGGCAACTGGGCGCATTGGGGGCTGGCCATCACCTCGGTTTATCTGCTGGTGGTGGGGATCTTGCAGCAGATCATCCCAGAGCGGAAAACGGCTTAAGCTGATCGCGATAGGCATAAGAAAGGGCGCCCGAAGGCGCCCTTTCTTATGGACTTGTAGGCAACTTAGCCCAGCACATCATTGCAGCGTTTGCAGGTATGCGGATGCGCATGGCTGCCGACATCGGGCAGGATCTTCCAGCAGCGCTCGCATTTCTCGCCCTCAGCCGTTTCAAAGACCACTGCAATGCCCGGCACTTCGGGCAGGCGGAAGGCTTCGGACGGGGCCGCATCGTTGGTGAGCGACAGATCCGAGGTGATGCAGATATCGGCAAAATCGACCGATTTCAGCGCCGCTTCCAGCGCGGCATCTTCCACATGCACCACGGGCGCGGCTTCAAGGCTGGCGCCAATCACCTTGGCGGTGCGCTGCACTTCCAATGCGGCGGTCACGGCACGGCGGGCGCGGCGGATGCCGTCCCATTTCGTGGCCAGTTCCGGTGCGAGCCATGCGGCGGGCGTTTCGGCGAAGTCTTCGAGATGGACCGAGTTCGTTTCTCCGGGGAAGCGGCTCAGCCAGACATCTTCCATCGTGAAAGGCAGCATTGGCGCGAGCCATTTCGTCAGGCGATGGAACAGCAGATCCAGCACCGTGCGCGCGGCACGGCGGCGCATGCTGTCCGCCCCGTCGCAATAAAGCGCGTCTTTGCGGATGTCGAAATAGAAGGCCGAAAGCTCCACCGTGCAGAAGGTGAAGAGCGTCTGGAACACGCCTTGGAAATCGTAAGCCGTGTAGCCTTTGCGCACGGCTTCATCCAATTCCGCCAAGCGGTGCAGCACCCACCGCTCCAACTCCGGCATTTCTTCCGGGGCGACCGCTTCCGCCTCGCTGTAGCCCGCAAGCGCGCCCAGCATGAAGCGCAGCGTGTTGCGCAGGCGGCGGTAGCTGTCGGCGGTGCCTTTCAGGATCTCTTTGCCGATCCGCAGATCGACCGTGTAATCCGATTGCGCCACCCAAAGCCGCAAGATGTCGGCGCCATATTGGCCGATCACATCGGCGGGCGCGACGGTGTTGCCGAGCGATTTGGACATTTTCATGCCCTTTTCATCCAGCGTGAAACCGTGGGTCAGCACGCCCCGATAGGGCGCGCGGCCCTTGGTGGCGCAGGCTTGCAGCATCGAGGAATGGAACCAGCCGCGGTGTTGGTCGGTGCCTTCCAAGTAAAGGTCCGCAATGCCATCGGCGGTGCCATCTTCGCGGTCGCGCAGCACAAAGGCATGGGTCGAGCCAGAATCGAACCACACGTCGAGCACGTCAAAAACTTGGGTGTAGTCTGCCGGATCAACGATGCCGTCGAGCATCTTTTCTTTGAAGCCTTCGGTGTACCAAACGTCCGCGCCCTCGGCCTCAAACGCGGCGGAGATGCGGGCGTTGACCTCGGCGTTGCGCAGCAGGAAGTCTGCATCGGTCGGTTTCGCGCCGACTTTGGTGAAGCAGGTGAGCGGCACGCCCCAAGCGCGTTGACGGCTCAGCACCCAGTCGGGCCGCGACTCGATCATCGAATAAAGCCGGTTGCGCCCGGTGACCGGGGTCCATTGCACCAGTTCGTCGATGGATTTGAGCGCGCGGGCGCGGATCGTTTCGCCATAGGTATCCATCCCGTCTTCCAGCTTCACGTCGATGGCGGCAAACCACTGCGGCGTGTTGCGGAAGATCAGCGGCGCTTTGGAGCGCCACGAATGCGGGTAAGAGTGCTTCAATTTGCCCTTGGCCAAAAGCGCGCCTTGAGCGTGCAGCGCCTTGATGTTGGACACGTTGGCCGGGCCTTCTTTGCCATCGGGCTGGATGATCGTTTGCCCGCCAAAAACGGGCAGATCGGCACGATAGGACCCATCGGGTTCGACGTTATAGGTCATCGGCAGGCCGAATTTCAGGCCAAGCTGATAGTCGTCATCACCGTGGCTTGGCGCGGTATGCACAAAGCCCGTGCCCGCATCATCGGTCACATGATCGCCCGGCAGCATCGGCACGTCGAAGTCCCACTCGCCATTGCCGCCTTCGATGCCGGCATAGGGGTGGGCCAGTTGCACGCCTTCAAATTCCGAAACCGGCACATCGCGCAACCGGCGATACATGGTTTCATCCAGCTTCGCGGCAGCCATCAC
Organism: Rhodobacter aestuarii; assembly: GCF_900156655.1. GTDB lineage: Bacteria > Pseudomonadota > Alphaproteobacteria > Rhodobacterales > Rhodobacteraceae > Rhodobacter > Rhodobacter aestuarii. The sequence continues at coordinate 35,450 of NZ_FTOG01000013.1, forward strand.
TTGGGTGGCCAAAGCATCGGCCAGCACAAGGTATTCGCCGATCACCGCGGTGCTGTTTTCGGGGCGCCCCGTGACCTCGTAAAGGCCATAGGCGATGCCCGGGCCATAGGCGACGGCGCGGTTTTGCGGGATCGTCCAAGGCGTGGTGGTCCAGATCACCACTTTCGCGCCATCCAGCCCGTTGCGCGGTTTAAACCGCACCCAGATCGTGTGGCTGGTGTGGTCGTGATATTCCACTTCCGCCTCGGCCAGCGCGGTCTTTTCAACCGGCGACCACATCACGGGTTTTGAACCCTGATAGAGCGCGCCGTTCATGAGCAGTTTCATGAACTCTTCCGCGATCACCGCCTCCGAGTGGTAATCCATCGTCAGATAGGGCTTTTCCCATTTGCCGGTGATGCCAAGGCGTTTGAATTCCTCGCGCTGGATGTCGATCCAGCCCTCGGCAAAGCGGCGGCATTCTTGGCGGAAGGCGACGGTATCCACGTCGTCTTTGTTTAGCCCTTTGGCGCGGTATTGTTCTTCGATTTTCCACTCGATCGGCAGGCCGTGGCAATCCCAGCCGGGCACATAGCGGCTGTCTTTGCCCATCATCTGCTGCGAGCGCACGATGAAGTCTTTGAGGATTTTGTTCAGCGCGTGGCCGATGTGCAGATGGCCGTTAGCATAGGGAGGGCCATCATGCAGCACGAAAGAGGGACGGCCCGCTTTTTCGCGCAGGCGGTCGTAGATGCCGATTTTCGCCCAACGGTCGAGCCAGTCCGGCTCGCGCGAAGGCAGGTTCGCGCGCATCGGAAATTCGGTTTCGGGCAGAAAGACGGTGTCGCGGTAATCGACGGTATTTTCGGGCGTGTCGGCGCTCATCTCATATCCATTCAGGCTGGAGGGGGCGCTTTGTGCGCCCGGGGCTTGGTCTTGCATACTCCCGGCAACCCTGACGCGTCAGAGCGCCGGGCCGGTAATTCGATGTATGAAGCAAAGCCCGGTCATGGGCGCGTTATAGGCGCGCGCTACAGGGCGGGCAAGCGCGAAGGGGGCCACAGTGCCTTGCCATTGTGGGCAAAAAGACGATGATCCGAGCCAAAGAAGGAGCAGGGGCATGGGTGAGCCGGAAATGACCGATCTTTTTGTGATCGGCGGCGGGGTAAACGGATGCGGTATTGCCCGCGATGCGGCGGGGCGGGGGCTGAGCGTTACACTGGCCGAGCAAGGCGATTTGGCGCAGGGCACGTCTTCTGCCTCCTCCAAGCTGTTTCATGGCGGGCTGCGCTATCTGGAATATCTGGATTTCAAACTGGTGCGGGAGGCTTTGGCCGAACGGGAACTGCTTTTGAAAGCGATGCCGCATATCGCTTGGCCGATGCGCTTTGTGCTGCCCTATGACCCGGCGATGCGGTTTGAAAAGGGCTCGCCTGTCAGCAAATGGTTGGGTCGGGTTGCGCCGTGGTGGCGGGGCCGGCGCCCGGCATGGCTGATCCGGCTGGGGTTGTTTCTTTATGACCATATGGGCGGCAAGCATGATCTGCCCCGTACCGAGCGGTTGGATCTGCGCAAGGGCAAGGCGAGCCGCAAGCATGAAAGTTGGGGGCTGAAGCCGCAGTTTCGCAAAGGCTGGGAATATTCCGATGCTTGGGTCGATGATGCCCGGTTGGTCGTGCTCAATGCCCGCGATGCGGCGGCGCGTGGGGCCAAAGTGCTGACCCGCACCAAAGTGGTGGCGGCGAAACGGCAAGGCGATCATTGGGAGGTCACGACTGAGGGGCCTAAGGGCCAAGTGGTCCACCATGCCAAAGGGCTGGTGAATGCCGCTGGCCCTTGGGTGGATGCGGTCACGCACGGCCCGCTTGCCCATCAAGGCGCGGCGCATGTGCGTTTGGTGCGGGGCGCGCATATCGTCACCAAAAAGCTGTTCGCCCATGATCGCGCGCTGTTTTTGCAAGGGCCGGATGGGCGGATCATCTTCCTTTTGCCGTTTGAGCAGGATTTCACCCTGATCGGCACCACGGAGGCCGCGCAGACGACCCCGCCGGAAACGGCGCATTGCACGGAAGCCGAGCGGGATTATCTGATCAACTTCGCCAATCACTACCTCGAAACGCCGATCTCGGCTGAGGATGTGGTGTGGTCTTTTGCTGGGGTGCGCCCGCTTTATGATGATGGCACGGCTTCGGCCACCGCTGCCACGCGCGATTATGTGCTGCAGCTAGAGGCCGAAGGCGCGCCGCTCCTCACTATCTATGGCGGCAAAATCACCACCTATCGGCATTTGGCGCAAGCGGCGGTGGATAAGCTTGCCACCTACTTCCCGAAAGCTCAGTCCGCTTGGACGGCGGGGGCTCCGCTGCCCGGGGGCGATTTTGGCTATGGGGCCCGCGCGCTGACCGAACGGATCCGGGTCCGCTATCGTTTCTTGGGCGAGGCGCGGGCGTTGCGGATGGCCCATGCTTACGGCACCGAAGTGTTTGAGGTGCTGGGCGAGGCAAACCGTGCCCCCGACCTTGGCCGCGATTTTGGTGCGGGCCTGACCGAGGTGGAGCTGCGCTGGCTGATCGCGCGTGAGTGGGCGCAAACCGCAGAAGATGTTGTTTGGCGGCGCACCAAGCTGGGGCTTCGGATGACGGCAGAAGAGATTGCCGCGCTTGATGAATGGATGCAGCAACAGATTTAAGGGGGCGGCGATGACGCATATTTTGGCGATTGACCAAGGCACGACCTCGACCCGCGCGATTATCTTTGACGAGGGCCTGCGCGTTCAGGCCGTCGCACAAGAGGAATTCGCGCAGATCTACCCCGCCCCCGGTTGGGTGGAGCATGACCCGGAGGTGATCTGGCAAACCGTTCTGTCGACGGTGCGGGGCGCGTTGGCCAAAGCGGGGCTCGCCGCAAGCGATATTGCGGCGCTTGGCATCACCAACCAGCGCGAAACCACGGTGGTTTGGGATCGCGCCACGGGCGAGGCCATCCACAATGCCATCGTCTGGCAAGACCGCCGTACCGCGGAAACCTGCGCCAGTTTGCGTGCGAGCGGGCATGAGCCGCGCATCACCGATAAAACCGGTCTGCTGCTCGACCCGTATTTCTCTGCCACCAAAGTTGCTTGGCTGTTGGACAATGTGCCGGGCGCGCGGGAGAAAGCGCTGCGCGGCGAGTTGGCCTTTGGCACGATTGACAGCTTCCTGATTTGGCGGCTGACCGGTGGCCAGCGCCATGTGACCGATGCCACCAATGCCGCGCGCACGCTGCTTTACGATATTGGCGCGAATGCTTGGGACAGCGAGATTTGTGCGCTCCTCAATATCCCGATGAGTCTCTTGCCCGAGGTGAAAGACTGCGCCGATGATTTTGGCGCAACAGATGCGGCCCTGTTTGGTGCGGAAATCCCGATCCTTGGCGTTGCGGGCGATCAGCAGGCCGCGACCGTGGGGCAGGCCTGTTTCACGCCGGGGATGCTCAAATCCACCTATGGGACGGGGTGCTTTGCGCTGTTGAACACCGGGGGCGAGCGGGTGGCCTCACAAAATCGGCTGCTCACCACCATTGCTTACAGGCTAAATGGCGAAACCACCTATGCGCTGGAAGGCTCGATCTTCATTGCAGGCGCAGTGGTGCAATGGCTGCGCGATGGGCTGAAGATCATTGCCCAAGCGAGCGAAACCCAGCCTTTGGCCGAACAGGCAGAGGCGGCGCAGGGCTTGGTGATGGTGCCCGCCTTCACCGGGCTGGGGGCACCCTATTGGAACCCAGATTGCCGGGGCGCGATTTTTGGGCTTACCCGCAATTCTGGCCCCGCCGAATTTGCCCGTGCGGCGCTTGAAAGTGTGGGCCTGCAAACCCGCGATTTGTTGGAGGCGATGCGGGCCGATTGGGGCACGGCGGCTGAGGGTGTGCTACGTGTCGATGGGGGCATGGTGTCCAGCGATTGGACGATGCAGTTTTTGGCCGATATTTTGGGCGCGCCGGTGGATCGCCCCGTGGTGACCGAAACCACAGCTTTGGGTGCGGCTTATCTGGCGGGGCTTCAGGCGGGCATTTGCCCGCCACCCGCAGAATTTGCCGAAAGCTGGGCGCTTGAGACGCGCTTCACCCCGCAAATGCCGCGGGGCGAGCGCAACGCCAAATATGCGCGCTGGCAGCGGGCGGTGCAGGCGGCGATGGCGGTCTAACACCGTCGGCCCGGATTTGATCTTGGCGCGGCAATGGCTTACGCTGCCGCGCAGCAAAAGGGGGATGCGATGCGCGAAGCAATGGAAATGCCGGGGCCGGATGAAATTGCGGCGCTGTTCACTGGGGCGGATGGAAGCTACCGTTTCGCCCGCTGGGGCCGCCCGATCGTGCCAATTGTCTTTGGCGTCGATGCCGCGACGCTAACAGTGGTCAAGGGCGCGACCGAAGCGGTGGTGGCAATGGCCGGTGCGCGGATGGCCGAGACCGATATGGAAATCGGCGCGAACCTGATGATCTTTTTCTTCCGGGATTGGCAGGAATTGCTGGAGGTGCCCAATCTCGATCAGATGATCGACGGGTTGCAAGATGTGGTCGCGCGTCTTGATGATGCCGGGGCGAACCAATACCGCACCTTCCGCTTTGATAAAGACGGGGCGATCCGCGCCTGTTTTTGTTTCATCCGTATGGATGCTGCGCTGGATGAGGTTCCCGCCGATACGATTGCGCTGAATTTGGCGGTGCAGATGATCCTGACATGGGGCGACAAGGCGTTTGCGGGCCATGCGCCGCTGGCCCAAGCGCAAGGCGTGGCCGTGGTGCGCCCAGATGTGGCCGCCGTGATCCGCGCGGCCTATGACCCGGTAATGCCTGCCGTGGCGAATGATGCCAGTCACGCCTTGCGGTTGGCCGCGCGTGTCGCTGCCGGAGGGGCACAGGCATGACGCATAGTTTTCCAATCCGCGTTTATTACGAAGACACCGATCTTGCGGGCATTGTCTATTACGCGAACTATCTAAAGTTCATCGAACGGGGGCGCAGCGAATGGGTCCGCGCGCTGGGCGTCGATCAAGTGGCGATGAAGCGCGACCATGGGCTGGTGTTTGCGGTGCGTCGGGTGGAGGCAGATTACCTCAAGCCCGCAAAATTCGATGATGAGCTGACCGTCAGCACCGAATTGGTGGCCGAAACTGGGGCGCGGATCGTGGTGGAGCAAGTGGTTTGGCGCGCGGGCGAGAAGCTTTTTGCCGCCACCGTCACGCTTGTTTGCCTCACCGAGGCGGGCGCGGCTGCGCGGCTTCCTGCCGATGTGCGGCGGAAAATCGCTCCGCCACTGCATTAAGCCTCCGAAACTGAGGCTTCGCGGCGCAAAATGACGGAGTTGTTATAGCGTCTGCCCTCAATATCCGGTAGAATCACTGCTAATGAGGCCCGACAACGTGGCCCGTATGAGAGCAGTGACCCATGGACCAGCAAACCCTTGCGATGGCGCAAGAGATGGATTTCTCTTTGCTTGCGCTTTTTCTGCGCGCCTCGCTGACCGTTAAACTTGTGATGATCGTTCTGACCTTTGCCAGCTTCTGGTCTTGGTCGATCATGATCCGCAAATACATCTCCTTCCGTGCCGCGCGCGCCGAGGCGGAGGCTTTTGACCGCGCCTTTTGGTCGGGCGAGCCTTTGGATGAACTCTTTGACCAAATCGGCCCCGCGCCCGAAGGGGCGAGCCAGCGCATCTTTGCCGCGGGCATGTTGGAATGGCGCCGCAGCCACCGCCATGATGGCGAGCTGATCACCGGTGCGCAGGCCCGCATTGAACGCTCGATGGATGTGGCGATTGCGAAAGAGGGCGAGGCGCTGAACGGCGGGCTATCCTTCCTTGCGACCGTTGGCTCCACCGCGCCGTTCATCGGCCTTTTCGGGACCGTTTGGGGGATCAAGGTCGCCTTTGAGCAGATCGCGATTTCGCAAAACACCTCGCTCGCGGTTGTCGCGCCGGGGATTTCGGAGGCGCTTGTCGCCACGGCGATCGGCCTTGTGGCCGCTATCCCGGCGGTGGTGGCCTATAACAAGTTTTCGTCCGATGCCGACAAGATCACCTCGGGCTATGAGGCCTTCGCCGACGAGTTTTCGACCATCCTTTCGCGCCAGTTGGACGCCTGAGCCATGGGCGCGGGGGTCATGAAAAAGCACGGGGGCGCTGGGCGGCGTCGCCGGGGCGGGCGTGGCAAGCATTCGGTGATGGCCGAGATCAACGTTACGCCGATGGTCGATGTGATGTTGGTGCTGCTGATCATCTTTATGGTGGCTGCGCCGATGATGACGGTGGGTGTGCCGCTGGAACTGCCGAAAACCGCCGCCAAAGCCGTGCCGACCGAGCAAGAAGAACCGCTTGCCGTGTCGCTGCAACTCGATGGCACGGTTTCGTTGATGAACAGCGATGTGCCGGAAGAGGAATTGGTGGATCGGTTGCGGGCGATTGCGGCAGAGCGCGACAGCACCAAGGTCTATCTGCGCGCCGATGGTGGCATTGACTATGCGCGCGTCGTGCAGGTGATGGGGGCGCTCAATGCGGGCGGCTTCAACGATATCATTCTTGTCACCGACCCGGGCGGGCCGAGTTTGACGGGCAACGCTGCGGCGGGGAACTGAGGCGCATCATGCGCATGGATCGGGCGGAAAGGATCGGCACGGGGGTCTCGGCGGCGCTGCATATCGCGGTGATCGTCTGGGCGATCATTGGCACGTCTTTGTTTAAGCCCAAGCCCACTGAACCTGTTGAAATTAAACCTGCCGGAATGATTTCTGAGGCGGAGTTTGCCGCGCTGCAAGCTGCAGCGCCGAAGCCCGGTGAGGCTGCGCCCGCGCAACCCGAAGAACCTGCTGTGGCCGAACCCGCGCCCGAAGTGCCAAGCCCGGAGGCTGCGCCCGAAACGCCGCCCACGCCCGAGCCGCCGCCGGCCCCCGAGGCCGAGCCGATGCCGGATATGACGGACCTCACAGACCCCACGCCGCCGACCGAGGTGACGGAAGTGCCGCCCTCGATGATGCCGCCGGTCGAAGAGCCGCAAGATACCGAAGCACCGGAGTTTTCGCCCCGGCCCCGCCCGAAACCGGCAAGCCGCGTCGCGCCAATACCTTCGGAAGCGCCGGAGCCGGATGCACGGGTTTCGCCCACGGCGGTCGCGGAAACCCGGCCTGACCCGGAGGCCGAACCCGAAGCGGTGCAAGAAGAGCCAACCGAAGAAGCTGCGCCGCCCGAGGCGACGACCGAGATTGTGACCGAGGCGACGGAAACCGAAGACCGCGCCACGACCTCTGCTCCGCGCACGTCGCCGCGCCCGCGCGCCAAACCGCCCGTGCCGCGCCCGGCCCCGGTGCAAACGGCGCAGCCCGCGCAACCGGCTCGGCCTGCGCCTGCGGTGCCCGCTGATGCCGTCGCCGATGCGCTGGCCGAGGCTATGGGCGATGACCGCGGGGCCGAAGATAGCCCCGGCGGGCTTGGGATTGCCGCGAATGGGCCGCCTGTCACGGCGGGTGAGAAAGAGGCGCTGGTGGTGGATGTGAAGCAATGCTGGAACGTCGGCGCGCTATCTTCCGAAGCTTTGCGCACCTCGGTCACGGTGCGGGTGGATATGGAACAAAATGCGCGCCCGATCATCGGCTCGATTCGTATGGTCGGCTATGAGGGCGGCTCGGAAGCGGCGGCCAATCAAGCCTATGAAGCGGCGCGGCGCGCGATCATTCGCTGCGGTTCGGATGGGTTCCCGCTTCCGGCTGAGAAATACGGCTGGTGGCAGCAGATCGAGATTGTGTTTGATCCGTCTAAAATGCGGATGAAGTAAGGCTAAGGGCGCGGTCAGGCGCTTGTGATACACAGCCTGAGCAAGAACAGGTTAGATAAGGGCAAAGCCCGACGACGAGGTGGGGAAGATGGTGCGTTGGATATTGGCCGCAATGGCGGCGCTGATGATGACGGCAGGCTTGGCGGCAGCGCAGCAAGGCCCGCTGCATATCGAAATTGACGAGGGCGTGATTGAACCGCTACCTTATGCGCTGCCGAGCTTCGTAGATGAAGGCGCAGGTGGGCTGACCCATGACATCACTCGCGTGATTGCCGATGACCTTTCCGGCACCGGGCTTTTCCGCGAAATTCCCGAAGCCGCGCATATTCAGCGCTTTGGCGTTTTTGACACGCCGGTGAGCTATGCCGATTGGCAAGCGATCAATGCGCAAGCGCTGATTGTTGGCGCTGTGGGCATGTCGGGTGGCAAGGTGGTGGTGAAATTCCGCCTGTTTGACATCTATTCCGGCGCGCAACTGGGCGATGGCCAGCAACTGGCGGCAAGCCCTCAAAGCTGGCGGCGGCTCGCGCATAAAGTGGCCGATGTGATTTATGCACGGGTCACCGGCGAAAGCGGCTATTTCGATAGCCGGGTGGTGTTTGTCTCTGAATCCGGTCCGAAAGACCAACGGCAAAAGCGCTTGGCCGTGATGGATTATGACGGGGCGAATGTGACCTACCTGACCGACAGCTCGACCATCGTGCTGGCGCCGCGCTTCTCGCCGCAAGGGGATCGTATCCTCTACACGACCTTTGAAACGGGCTTTCCACGGATCAAGATGATGGATGTGGGCAGTGCTTCGGGCCAGCTTTTGCCGGAAGTGCCCGGCACCATGACCTTTGCGCCGCGGTTTTCGCCCGATGGCAATTCGATCGTCTATTCGCTGGAGCAAAACGGCAATACCGACCTCTTTCAGATGTCTGTGAATGGCGGTGGCGCGCAGCGGCTGACGAACTCGCCCGCGATTGAAACTGCGCCATCCTTTAGCCCCGATGGCGCGCGCATCGTGTTTGAAAGTGACCGCTCTGGCACGCAGCAGATCTACGTGATGCCGGTGGGCGGTGGCGAACCGGTGCGGATTTCTTTTGGCGAGGGGCGCTATGGCACCCCGGTTTGGTCGCCGCGTGGGGATTTGATCGCTTTCACCAAACAAGCGGGCGGGCGCTTCTTCATTGGGGTGATGCGCACCGATGGTTCGGAAGAGCGGTTGCTTACGGCGTCTTTCTTGGATGAGGGGCCGACATGGTCGCCCAATGGCCGCGTGATCATGTTCACCCGCGAAAGCCCCGGCGCTTCGGGTGGGGCCAAACTTTACACCGTGGATATTTCGGGCCGGAACCTGAAAGCCATCGAGGGCGTTGGCGGCGCCTCTGACCCGACTTGGGGCCCGCTTCTGCCCTGATTCACAACTCGAAACAAAGCTGATATTGTGCCTGCAAACGGCACGTCAACAAAAGGCGGTAGAACATGCAACTTCTGACTAAAGCGGCGCTGGGCCTTGCGCTGGTCGCGCTGGCCGCGTGTAACAATCCTCAAGGCATGGGCGGGGTCAACGACCCCGGTGGGGCTTTCGGTGAAGGCGGCATCTCGCAAGGCGCGCTGAATGACCCGAACTCGCCCGCTTATTTCTCGGCCACGGTGGGCGACACGGTCAACTTCCTTGTCGACCAATCGACGCTCAGCGATGGCGCCCGCACCACGCTTGCGGGCCAAGCGCAATGGCTCAATGCGCACCCCAACTATGCCGCGATCATTGAAGGCCATGCCGACGAACAAGGCACCCGGGAATACAACCTTGCTCTTGGTGCGCGCCGCGCCAGCGCAGTGCAAGAATATCTGATCTCGCAAGGGGTTGCGGCAACGCGGTTGCGCACGGTTTCCTATGGCAAGGAACGTCCGCTCGCGGTCTGCTCGACCGAGGAATGCTACTACAAGAACCGCCGCGCGGTCACTGTGATCTCGATCGGCGCGGGGAGCTAAGGCAATGGCACTGGGCATGAGACAAGCGGCAAAGCGGGTGGCGATAGGGGCGGCCCTTGCGCTGGCGCTGTCCGTGCCCGCCAAGGCCGAAACGCTGGCCGATATCCGCGCGGAGCTTGGCCAGCTTTCGGCGCAAATCCAAAGCCTGCGCGGCGAGCTTGTGGCCTCTGGCGCGCAAGGTCTGCAAGCTGCGGGCGGCGCTTCGGCGCTGCAACGGATGGATGCGATGGAGGCGGAGCTGACCCGCCTCACCGCCCGCACCGAGGCGCTCGCCAACCGGGTTGAGCAAGTGGTGAAAGACGGGACGAACCGGGTTGGTGATCTGGAATTCCGGATTTGTGAGATGGAGCCGGGCTGCGATATCAGCGCCGTAGGACAGGCTCAGCCTTTGGGCGGGGCCTCGGCTGCGGCGATCACCGCGCCCGCGCCGAGTGCGGTTGGCTCTGGTTCCGGGGCTTTGGCAATGAACGAACAAGCAGACTTTGATCGGGCCAAGGCGGTGCTCGATCAAGGTGACTTTCGTGCCGCTGCGGACCTCTTTAAGACCTTTGCCGAAACCTATCCGGGTGGCCCCTTAACTGATGATGCGGCTTATCTGCGCGGCGATGCGTTGAACAAGGCGGGCGATGTGCCCAATGCCGCCCGCGCTTGGCTTGATGCATTTTCAGCGGCGCCCGAAGGCCCGCGCGCGGCGGATAACCTGCTTGAACTTGGCAAGGCGCTTGGCGCTTTGGGGCAGCAGAGCGAAGCCTGTGCCACGCTGGTTGAAGTGCCCGCGCGGTTCCCCAGTTCGGGGGCGGCGGCGCAAGTGGGCCCGGCGAAGGCCGCGCTTGGGTGCCCGTGACACCGCCAATCGGACGGCACGACCCGACCGCTATGCGGGCCGCGCTTGAGGCGGGAAACGTCTCTCCGGAAGATGGCGTTTTGCTTTGGGCGGCCGATGCGGCCCTGGCGCTGAGGCCACATCTACATATGCGTTGGGTCGGTGTCGCTGTTTCTGGCGGTTCTGATTCTATGGCAACGCTGTGGCTTTTGGCGCAACTGCACGATGTCGAGGCGGTCACGGTGAACCACGGTTTGCGCCCCGAAGCCGAGGCAGAAGCCGAATTCGTGGCCCAATTTTGCGCCGCGCACGGCATTCCCCACACCACGCTCAAATGGGAAGGCACGCAGGCGCAAGGGAACCTGATGGATGCTGCGCGCCGGGCGCGCTTGCAGCTGATCGGTGATTGGGCGCGGCGGCGTGGGCTTGGCGCGGTGGCGCTGGGGCATACGGCCGATGATCAGGCCGAAACCTTTTTGATGCGGCTTTCGCGGGAAGCGGGGCTTGAGGGGCTTTCGGGAATGCGCGAAAGCTTCGAGGCCGAGGGGATGCTCTGGCTGCGTCCGTTTTTGCTGCAAAGCCGGGCCGATCTGCGCCGCTATTTGGAACGGCAAGGCATCGGCTGGGTCGAAGACCCAAGCAATCAAAACGACCGCTATGACCGGGTGAAGGCGCGCCAAGCGCTTCGGGTGCTGCGCCCGCTGGGCATTTCGGTCGCCAAACTCAACGCGGTTGTGGGCCATTTGGCGATGGCCGAGCAGGCGGTGGGCTTTTCGCTGCGCCGCTTGGCAGAGGAGCATGTGCAAGAAGCGGCGGGCGATGTTCTGGTCGATGCTTGGGCGTTTCGTAACCTCTTCGATGCCGAGACCAGCCGCCGCTTGGTGAATGCCGCTCTGATGTGGATTTCGGGCGCAGACTATCCGCCGCGCGCGGCCAAGGTGCTCGATTTCTTGATGAGTTGGCGAACCCGGCGCGATTGCACGCTACATGGCTGCCGTATCACTGTGAGCGATGACACGATCCGCTTTACCCGCGAGGCGAAGGCGGTGACTGGTCTGCGCGTGCCGGTTGGCCAAGACTGGGACCGATGGCGGCTCGATGGGCCCTTGGAAGACGGGTTCGAGATTGCCGCTTTGGGCGCAGAGGGTCTGAAGCAGATCAAAACTTGGCGCGACAGTGGTTTGCCTCGGCCGACACTTTTGGCTTCCCCAGCCGTTTGGCGCGGTGAAACGCTGGTCTCCGCCCCCTTGGCGGGGCGCGCAAACGGATATTCTGCCCATATTGTCCGCGGCAGTTTCGCGAATGCGCTAATCAGGCGTTGAACCTGCGCGCGCAATCCCTATTTTCTCATGGAACGGCATCGCCCCCCGGGCGGTGCCCTGTCTTTCTTTGGAGGTCTCTCTTGGGCAACGCGCGTAACCTCGCTTTCTGGGCCCTGCTTTTCGTGCTCATCCTCGTGCTGTTTAACCTGCTCGGTAACGGCCAAGGGCCGCTCAATTCGAAGCAAGTGTCCTATTCCGAGTTCATCGCCGCCGTCGATAAGGGCGAGGTGAAATCGGTTCAGCTCGATGGCGAAGACGTGCGCTATCAGGATTCAGACGGGGAAAACTTCGCCACGGTGAAGCCGGAATCCGACGAAATTGCTGAGCATCTGATCGCCAAAGGCGTGTCGGTTGATGTGGTGAAGCAAGAGCAATCGGGTCTGATGTCGATCTTGGGCGTCTGGCTGCCCTTCTTGGTGATGATCGGGCTTTGGATCTTCTTCATGAACCGCATGCAAGGCGGCGGCAAAGGCGGTGCGATGGGCTTTGGCAAGTCCAAGGCGAAGCTTTTGACAGAAAAGCATGGCCGTGTGACATTTGACGATGTCGCGGGCATCGACGAGGCCAAGGAAGAGCTTGAGGAAATCGTCGAATTCCTGCGTAACCCGCAGAAGTTCAGCCGTCTGGGCGGCAAAATCCCGAAAGGCGCGCTGCTGGTTGGCCCGCCCGGCACGGGTAAAACGCTGCTTGCGCGCGCCATCGCGGGCGAGGCGGGCGTGCCCTTCTTCACCATCTCGGGGTCTGACTTTGTGGAAATGTTCGTCGGCGTGGGCGCCAGCCGCGTGCGTGACATGTTCGACCAAGCCAAGAAAAACGCGCCCTGCATTCTGTTCATCGACGAGATCGACGCTGTGGGCCGCGCCCGTGGGGTTGGCATCGGCGGTGGTAATGACGAGCGCGAACAGACGCTGAACCAGTTGCTGGTTGAGATGGACGGGTTCGAGGCCAATGAAGGCATCATCATCATTGCGGCCACGAACCGCAAAGACGTGCTGGACCCTGCGCTTTTGCGCCCCGGTCGTTTCGACCGTCAGATCCACGTGCCGAACCCCGATATCAAAGGCCGCGAAAAAATTCTTTCGGTGCATGCGCGCAAAGTGCCTGCTGGCCCCGATGTCGATCTGCGCGTGATCGCGCGCGGGACGCCGGGCTTCTCGGGCGCGGACCTTGCCAACCTTGTCAACGAAGCGGCGCTGATGGCGGCGCGGGTGGGCCGTCGTTTTGTGACGATGGAAGATTTCGAAAACGCCAAAGACAAGGTGATGATGGGGGTCGAGCGCCGCTCCATGGTGCTGACGCCCGAGCAAAAGGAAATGACCGCCTATCACGAAGCCGGTCACGCTGTGGTTGGCCTCAAGCTGCCCAAATGCGACCCGGTTTATAAGGCGACGATCATCCCGCGCGGTCAGGCGCTTGGCATGGTGGTGAGCCTGCCGGAAATGGACAAGCTCAACTACCACAAGGATGAAGCCAAGCAGAAGATCGCCATGACCATGGCGGGCAAAGCGGCTGAGATTCTGAAATGGGGCGAGGAGCATGTCTCGAACGGCCCGGCGGGCGACATTCAGCAAGCCTCTGCGATTGCGCGGGCGATGGTGATGCGCTGGGGCATGTCGGACAAGGTCGGCAATATTGACTATTCCGAAGCGCATGAAGGCTATCAGGGCAACACCGGCGGCTTCTCGGTTTCGACCAAGACGAAAGAGTTGATCGAAGACGAGGTGCGCGGCCTGATTGAGCAAGGCTACCAAGATGCGCGGCGGATCATTGAAGAAAACCGCGAGGAATGGGAGCGTTTGGCCCAAGGTCTCTTGGAATACGAAACTCTGACCGGTGACGAAATTCGCAAAGTGATGGCGGGCGAGGCGCTGGACGCCGATGACGACGATGCCACGCCCACGGGCAGCCTGCCCACGGTGACGGCAATGCCGCGCACCAAGCCAGCCTCCAAACCCACGCCCGAGCCAAACGTGTAAAAATGGCCAGCAAGAAGGCAGACATGCGAGGGCAAAAGCCTTGCGACAGGTTTGCTGAATTGAACCTGCGCGCAGCATGCGATTTGCTCGCGCAGGTTGGGCCCTTGCCCGAAGGCGCTGTGGTCGATTTTGGCTGCGGGGCCGGAGAGGCGGGCGTCGCGCTTTCTGAAAGGTTCAAAACCCGTAAGCTGGTGGGGATTGAAAGCGCCAAGCCGCTTTTGAAAAAGGCCACCGCGACAGGCGTTTATAAGCGCTGCGACTTGGTGGATCTTTCTGAATGGGAGCCGGGGAAACCTCCGGCTCTTATTTTTTCGAGCACCGCTTTGCATCATGTGCCAGATCACGCGGTGCTTTTGCCGCGGCTTTTCAATATGCTCGCGCCGGGGGGCAGTTTGGCGGTGCAAATGCCGATGCAGTGCCATGCGTCCTCGCATGTGCTGTTGCGCGAATTGGCGGCGCGGATGTTTCCGACCCGCTTCGCGCCCGAAACCCTTACCGCAACAATCCTAACGCCTGAGCATTATTGGAAGATGCTGTCCCCCTTAGGGCAACTGAACCTGTGGCGAAGCTCTTATTATTGCTGCTTGCCGGCCGAACCGGTCGCCCATCCGGTGCGCCGCTTCACCCAAAACACGGCGATGCAGCCGTTCTTGCAGGAGTTGACCGAGCTTGAGGCCACAGCCTTCGAGCGGGCCTATGATGCGGCCTTGGCCGATGCCTACCCCTGCGCCTCCGATGGTTCGGTGGTGATGCCGCTGATGCGGATGTTCTTTGTTCTGGTGCGACCCGAGAGTGCGTGAGTCAGCGCCAAAGGGTCGCAATCACGCCACCCGCCCCGCGCGCCTTCGCTAATCTGCGGTCAGTTCGGTGGGTCTGTTCAGGGCAGATCAGCCGTTTGGGGTGGCTGCAAGACAGGGGATAATCGAGCCGGGGTTGAGAAGAAGCGGTCAAGGTGCGATAGGGGCAGGGTACAACAGCGGAAATATTGCCGATGAGAGAGCCCTCCGAAATTCCTTCGATGGCCGAACTGCGTGCCGAAATTGACGCGCTCGACCTCCGTCTCGTGGCCCTTCTTGCCGAACGTGCGCGGTTTATCGACCGTGCTGCCCAACTCAAGCCCGGCGAGGGCATGCCTGCGCGGATCACCGCGCGGGTGGAGGAAGTGGTGGCCAATGCGAAAGCAGCGGCCGAGGCGCGCGGGTTAGACCCCGCATTGGTCGAGGCGATCTGGCGGATGATGGTCGAATGGTCCATTGCCCGCGAAGAAGCCGTATTAGGCAAGGGAGAGGCGGATTGAACGCCACGATCATCGACGGGAAGTCTTTCGCAGAACAGACGCTTGCGCAAACGCGCGCCGAGGCACAGGCGCTCAGCGCCGCCGGATGGGCGCCCCGGCTTGTGTCCATTTCCGTTGGTGATGTGGCGGCTGCCGAACTTTATGTGCGCAACCAGCAAAAGCGCGCCGAAGCGGCGGGCGTTGGCTTTGAGGCGCGCAACTACCCAGCCTCTATCAGCCTAGAACAATTGCAAGGTGTGCTGGCGGGACTGAATGCCGATCCTCGGATCAATGGCATCATTATACAGCGCCCCTTGCCCGCGCATATCCCGGTCAAGGCGCTGCAAAAGGCGGTGCACCCCCTCAAAGATGTGGAAGGGATGCATCCAGCCTCGATCGGCAATATCGTCTATAATGACCTTGAGCTTGGCCCCTGCACGGCGGTGGCGGCGGTGGAAATTCTCAAATCCCTGCCTTTGCAAATGGAAGGGCTCAATGTCTGCGTGATTGGGCATTCCGAGATTGTCGGCAAGCCGATCGCGTTTTTGATGATGGGGCTCGGGGCCACGGTCACGGTGTGCCATCATATGACGCGCCAAGTTGCGGTGCATTCGCGCGCGGCGGATGCGGTTTTTGTGGCGGTGGGCAAGCCCGGGCTGGTGCATGGCGATATGCTCAAACCCGGCGCGGCGCTGATTGATATTGGCATCAATCGGGTGGACGGGCGCACCGTAGGCGACGCCGATTTTGACAGCTGCGCCGAGGTGGCAGGCTGGATCACCCCAGTGCCGGGCGGCGTGGGCCCGGTGACGGTCTCGATTCTGATGAAGAACGCGGTCCGGGCCACGCGCTTGCAGATGGAACATTACCAAGCCGCCTTTGCGGCCGCAGTCTGAGGGAGAAAGCGATGACGGCGAAAGTGATCGACGGCAAGGCCTTTGCGTCCAATGTGCGCGCGCAAGTGGCCACGCATGTGACGCGGCTGAAAGAGGTCAACGGGCTGACGCCGGGCCTTGCTGTAGTGCTGGTGGGCGAAGATCCGGCAAGCGAAGTTTATGTGCGCAACAAGGGGAAGCAGACCGTTGAGGTCGGCATGAACTCCTATGAGCACAAGCTGCCTGCGGAAACCTCGGAAGAAGACCTGCTGGCGCTGATTTCCAGGCTCAATGCCGATCCGGCGGTGCATGGGATTTTGGTGCAATTGCCGCTGCCGGGGCATTTGGACAGCGACCTGGTGATCAATTCGATCGACCCAGCGAAGGATGTGGACGGGTTCCATATCTCGAACGTCGGGCTTTTGGGCACCGGGCAAAAGTCGATGGTGCCCTGTACGCCGCTTGGCTGCTTGATGATGCTGCGCGACCATCACGGCAGCCTTTCGGGGCTGAACGCTGTTGTCGTGGGGCGCTCGAACATCGTCGGCAAGCCGATGGCGCAACTGCTTTTGGCCGATAGCTGCACTGTGACCATTGCGCACAGCCGCACCAAAGATTTGGCCTCTGTTTGCCGGGGGGCAGACATTCTGGTGGCGGCTGTTGGTCGGCCCGAAATGATCCCCGGCGATTGGGTGAAACCGGGCGCGACGGTGATTGATGTGGGCATCAACCGCATTGAGCGTGACGGCAAGAAAAAGCTCGTAGGCGACGTAGAATATGGCTCTGCGGCTGAAGTGGCGGGGGCGATCACCCCGGTTCCGGGCGGCGTTGGGCCGATGACGATTGCTTGTCTTCTGGCAAATACGCTGACCGCTTGCTGCCGCGCACATGGCCTCCCCGAGCCCGAAGGTCTGACGGCGTAAACCTTTTTCATAGGAGGCTGCCGTTTTGGCAGCCTCTCCGCCGCATTGTTTTGTCGGACGTAAGCGTTTAGTTTATAGAGGCATTTTTCTAGCGGCGCGGAGGCTTCCCGAAGCGTTTTTCCATGATCAAGTTTCTAAAGGCCTATAAGCGGGCGGTGTTTCTGCCCATCGTGCCCGTCGTCTGGGCGATGCTTTCGATCATCGGTGTGATCGGCGCGCCTTTTGGGTCTGGCCATTTGGGCTTGCTCAATCTCTTCTTGTTTTGGCCGGTGGTCATCGGTCTGTCGATTTTATGTGGCGCAGCCTTACGGGTCTTGGTGCGCGAATATATGGGTTTTCGCAGCTTTTGGCCCGAAGCGCCCCTGATCGCGTTTTTTGCCGCCTGTTTGCTGGCTCCTGGCTACAAATGGTTGGCGGTGGCTTTGTCCGAGACGACGCAAATGATCCCCAACCTGTTTGCCCTTTTTGGATACGCCTTCGTGGTCTCTTTGGTGATTTCAACCTTTCGGCACATTCTATCCTCTCATCCGACCCCGGTGATTTCATCAACAGAGACGAAACCCACGCCGCCGCCCGCGCCCGTGCTGGTCGCAAAGCCACGCCCCATCAAAGCGCGGATTTTCGAGCGGCTGGAGCCAGAGTTGCGGGCCCCGCTTTTGCGGCTGGAGGTCAACGACCATTATGTGGACGTGGTGACCGAGGCCGGAAAGACCAGCCTTCTTTTGCGCCTTGCGGATGCGATTGCGGAGACTGAGGGCATAGAAGGGCTGCAGGTGCACCGCTCGCATTGGGTCGCCCGCAAAGCCATGACGGCGGTGCGGCGAGAACGCGGTAAATGCACATTGGTGTTGCGAGACGGCACGCAAGTCCCGGTGTCCCGCAGCCAGATGCCCGTGGTGCTGGAACTCGGTCTGCCCGAGTGCGATTTGGACGCGACCTCCGGTGCGTGAGCCCATTTAGTGCTGAATTTCTTCCTCGCGCACGAACATGTTCGCCCAAGCGCGATCAATCAGTTCGGGCGTCATCTGGTAGGGAATGCCCTCAAACTCACAAATCGCGATCATCTGGTCGATCAGGAAGATCGGCTGATAGTTCGCATAGACATTGTCGATGGTGGGATATTTCACCTTCAGCAGATGCACGAGCGCCTTTTCATTGAGCGGCATGCCGCGCTTTTTCGCCATGATCGAGAAGATCTTCAGGTAGTCCGATTGGCTCGGCCCGTCGATCTTGATCTTGAAGAAGATCCGCCGCAGTGCCGCTTTGTCGAAGATTTGGTTCGGGTGGAAGTTGGTGGAGAAAATCACCAGCGTGTCGAATGGCACCTCGAACTTTTCGCCCGATTGCAGGGCCAAAATATCGCGGCTTTCTTCTAGCGGCACGATCCAGCGGTTGACGAGCTTTTGCGGCGGTTCGGCTTGGCGGCCAAGGTCGTCCACGATGAACACCCCGCCCGAAGATTTCATCTGCAACGGCGCGGTATAGGTGCGTGCGGTGGGGTTATAGGTGAGGTCGAGCATATCCAGCGACAGTTCGCCCCCGGTGATCACCGTCGGGCGGTCGCAATAGACATAGCGCTGGTCAAACTTATTGCCGGTTTTACGCAGGCTGTTTGGATCATCTTGCGTATCGGGCACGGCGGTATGCACGATCGGGTCGAAAACGGTGATCACTTGGCCCGCATATTCCACCGCACGGGGAATATAAATCCGGTCGCCAATCGCGTCGCGAATCCCGTTAGAGATCGAAGATTTCCCGTTGCCCGGCGGACCATACATCAGGATCGAGCGGCCCGAAGAGACCGCAGGCCCCAATTGGTTGATGAGGTCCGGCGGCAGAACCAGATGCCCCATCGCACCCGTCAACTGCGGGCGGGTCAGTTGGATATTGCGGATAGATTGGCGCTTCATTTGCGCGGCGTAATCATCCAGCGGGATCGGCATCGCGCCGTAATATTCAGACTGGCTGAGCGCATCGAGGGCGCGCGCTTTGCCGCCATCGGTGAGTTGATAGCCCATCTCCCCGCCGGAATTGGCGTGCAGCGTGCCCATCGCCTCGATCAGCCGTTGGCTGCGGCCCATGTCGATCAGTTCTTGGGTCAGCGTCAGCGGTAGCGCGATCAGCTTTGAAAGCCCCGAGACAGAATCCATATTCGTGCGGAACATGGTTTTTAGCAGAATGTCGCGCATCAGCACGGTCGACAGCCCCGTCTCGGCAAGCGAGCGGGGTGTTGGCGGGGCCAGCACATTTTGGGCGATCATGTTCATCGGGATTGCTCTTCGCACCTCAACGGGATTCACAGTGTTACACTGGCCCGCTATTGTGGCCAAAAATGGGAAAAGATGCGGAGAGGCAAAGATGACGGGCAGGGGGCAGGCGACGGCATTTTGGCCGTTGGCGATTGTGGCGCTGATCTATGGTCTCGTGCAGGCGCTGGCGCCGTTTGGGGCCGGGGCGTTGCGGTTGGCCCAGCATGAGGGCGACGCGCTGCATCTGGCCGATTTGGTGCTGCGTATGGGCGAGCATGGGCAGTTACCGCATCTGGATTTTTTGACCCCTCTCGGCATTGGCGGGCTTTGGCCGATTGCGATTTTCGTGAAGGCTGGCTTGGGCTTTGGTCATGCTTTCATGGCGGGACAGGCGCTGGTGGCCGCGCTGCTCTTCTACCCCGCCTTGCGGGCAGGTCAGTCGCGGTTTCCCGGTGCGCTGGCATGGCTTTTCGTGGCCTATGTTTTGGGGCTTTGCCTTGCGCTGGTGCATGGCGAGGCGCGCACCGGTACTTCGCTTTCGATGCATTATAACCGTTGGGCTTGGGCGCTGGCTTACATTGCGCTGCCCTTGGCGATGCTCGAACCCTTGGATGTGCGCCGCCGACCCTGGCTTGATGGGGGGCTGATCGGGTTGATGCTGTCCGGTATGGCGCTGATCAAAGTGACCTACTTCTTGGCCTTTGCGCCGGTGATTGTCGTCGCGCTTTTGGTGCGGCGTGATTTCAAGACGCTCGGGGTGGCAGTGCTGGCGGGGCTGGCCGTGGTCGCCGTATTGACACTGATCCTTGGGGTTCCGTTTTGGCTCGCCTATGCGAAGGATTTGATCCTTGTCGCGGGGTCAGAAATCCGCTCGGCACCGGGCGATAGTTTCGGCGAAATTTTGGGGGCGCCGGCGCATATTGCCGGAACACTCCTGTTGCTCGCGACAGTGATCTTTTTGCGGCAGGCGGGAGAGATGTCGGCGGGGCTGCTATTGCTGCTTTTGACCCCAGCCTTCGCCTATGTCACCTACCAAAACTTTGGCAATGACCCGCAATGGCTGGTGTTCCTTGGCCTTGTCGCGCTGGCCCTGCGGCCGGACGGCATGATGACCAACGGGCTTGGCTGGCGGCTGCGCGATGCGGTTTTGGTGGCGGGCGCGGGCGCGCTGATTTTGGGTGCGGGTTCGGCGATCAATCTGGTGATCAGCCCGGTTCGGCATGTATTTTCCGAAGCCGAGGGGCGGGTGCCTTTGCTTTCCGCGCGCCCCCACGACGACGATGTGCAGATCCTCAGCCCGCGGCTCTATGCTGCGAAGCAGACGGTGCGGATGGATGGACCGGGGCAGCCCTTTGAACGTTTTGCCGAACTCGGCAAAGGGGCGGTTGAGGGTGAAAAGCCGCAAAAGGACGCGGTGCTGAACGGAGAGATCTTGCCAGATTGCGAGATGGCATCCTTCAACGCGCTTTTTGAACAAGAAGTGTCGGAGCTTGTGGCGGAAGGGTATGCGGGGCAGTCGATTCTTTCTGCCGATCTGTTCACTGCGCTCTGGCTCTATGGCCCCATCGCTCCCGTCAAAGGGGCGGCACCTTGGTATTATGGTGGGGCACCCGGGTTAAGCCATGCAGACCATTTGCTTGTGCCGCTGTGCCCGAGCAACAAGGTTACTCGGGCACAGATGCTTTCTGCGATCAATGAAGGTGGCTGGAAATTGGTGGAGGAGCTGCGCACCCCCACCTTTGTGCTGTTAAAACCAGAGGCCCCTTAACGGACCCGCGCGACGACGTAATCGGCGAGATCGTCCAGCATGTCGCGCAGCGGGTGCGCGGGCAGTTTGGCAAGCGCGGCGCGGGCGGTATCGGTCCAGCCGATCGCGTCTTTCCGGGTCGCTTCAAGCGTGCCGTATTTGCGCATCAGCTCCATCGCGTGGTCGAGATCACCCTCGCGCTGATCGCCCTTTTCGATGACGCGCTTCCAGAAGGCATATTCCTCTTCTGTCGCTTGTGCGATGGCTTTGATCACCGGCATGGTCAGCTTTCGTTCGCGGAAATCGTCACCGACGTTTTTGCCAGTTTCCGCCGCCGAGCCACCGTAATCGAGAAGGTCATCGACCATCTGGAAGGCGATCCCAAGCGCATCACCATAATCATAAAGCGCTTTCACCTCTTCGGCACCGGCTTCGGCGATCACGCCGCCCACTTCGGTCGCGGCAGAGAAAAGGGCTGCCGTTTTGCCGCGAATGACGCGCAGATAGATATCTTCGGTGGTGGCCAAGTTTTGCGCGGCAGTCAGTTGTAGCACTTCGCCTTCGGCGATCACAGCCGAGGCATTGGCAAGAATTTCCAAAACCCGCATTTTGCCGGTTTCGGTCATCAACTGGAATGAGCGCGCAAAGAGATAGTCACCGACCAGAACCGAGGATTTGTTATCCCACAGCAGGTTCGCGGTCGGGCGGCCCCGGCGTTGGCCGCTTTCATCAACCACATCGTCATGCAGAAGCGTTGCCGTGTGGATAAATTCAACCGTCGCGGCCAGATGCACATGGTAGGGGCCTCCATAGCCCATCACCCGCGCGGCGGCCAAAGTCAGCATCGGGCGCAGACGTTTGCCGCCTGCCTCGATCAGGTGGGCGGTCACTTCGGGAATGCGCGGGGCGTGTTCCGAGCTCATCCGCTCACGAATGAGGGTATTCACCGCCGCCATATCGTCGGCCAGCGCCTGCGCAAGGCGATCATGCGGCTTGGTGGCCTTGCTGTCGAGGCTCATCGGTCTTCCTTCCCAATACTACGGCTCGACAAGGGGCGCGTGGTGCCCTTAAGTCGACTGCATGAAAGAGCTTCTGCGCACCACAGATCCAGTGAAAATCGCCATGGCGACGGCCCTTCTTGAGGGCGAGGATATAACGGTCTTTGAACTGGACGTCCACATGAGCATTCTTGATGGCAGCCTCGGCATTTTGCCGCGCAGGTTGATGGTGGCGGATGCAGATTTGTTCATGGCGCAAGCCGTTTTGCGCGACAATGATCTGCTGGATGAATGATGTTCGCGGCTGAGGAGTGCACGCAGGACCGTTTTCTTGATGGGCGGTTGTTGGTGGCGCAACCACGCAACGGCTACCGCGCGGCGATGGACCCGGTGCTTTTGGCGGCGGCTTGTGGGGCTGCACCGGGGCAGAGCGTGCTCGAATTGGGCTGCGGGGCGGGGGTGGCGAGCCTGTGCCTTGGGCAGCGCATTACGGGGTTGCGGCAAGTCGGGTTGGAGTTGCAACCGGAATACGCCGATCTGGCGCGGCGCAATGCGACGGCAAATGGGATCGCGTTGGAGGTGTTTGAGGGTGATTTGGCGCATATGCCGGGCCCCTTGCGGGGCATGAGCTTTGATCACGTTATTGCGAACCCGCCCTATTTCGCGCCGCAATCAGGCACTGCGGCGGCGGATGCGGGGCGCGAGCGCGCGCAGCGCGAGGCCACGCCTTTGGCAGATTGGGTGCGCGCGGGCTACAAACGGCTGCATCCGGGCGGTTGGCTGACGCTGATCCAGAACGCCGACCGGCTGGCGGATATGCTGGCCGCGCTGTCGCAAGGTGGTGGGTCGATCACGGTTTTGCCGATTGCGCCGCGCGCAGGGCGCCCGGCCGGGCGAGTCGTGGTTTCTGCGCGAAAGCTTGGCAAGGGGCCGCTGCGCTTATTGGCGCCCTTCGTGCTGCATGCAAAAGCGGCACATGGCGCGGATGTGGAAGATTTGACCGAGGCAGCGCAGGCCGTTTTGCGCCATGGGGCGCCCCTGCCGCTGGTGCCTTAAGCCCGCGGCAATAAATTCGACACCTTGATCGCACAATATTGCCTGTGATCACGACAAGGACGTGACAATTCGTCAGAATCGTGGTGCAATTCTCTTACCGAGACAAAAGAGGAGATCGCCATGTCCGTGGGTTCACATATCGCTGAACTTCGCAAGAAACATGAGGCTCTGTCGGAGGAGGTCGAAGTGGCGTTGCGAACGCCCAGTTTCGACGATCTGCAGATTTCCGAGATGAAGAAGCAGAAATTGCGTCTCAAGGAGGAGATCGCCCGGCTCGAAGCCACAGCGGTGTGACCACCGATCTGAACGGGCTCTAGCGCTTACGGCTTCCCAAAGCAGCCAGAAAAGCGCCAGCGGCAATCATCGCGGCGGCAAGCACCAGCACCGGGCTTGCCGCCGCTTTTTTTGCTGCGATCATGATCAGGGTGGACAGAAGCGGGGCCGCATAAGAGGCGGTGCCCAGCATCTGAATATCGCCGCGCTTCACGCCAATATCCCAAGTGTAAAAGGCAAGCCCCACCGGGCCGAGGCCGAGCGCGATAACAGCCCCCCAGCCAAGTGTGGTTTCCGGCCAAACGGTGGTTTCAAAGGCCAGATGCGCCACGCCCGATAGCACCGCCGTCGCCAAGCAGTAAACGGCGACCGCCGCTGTGGGCACCGCGCCCAAACGACGCGAAATCAGCGAATAGCTCGACCATGTCAGCGCGCAGAGCAGCGCAATGCCGTATCCCGGCAGCGCGGCGCTTGAAGCAGAGATGCCGCCGCGCGCCACAATCAACGCCGCACCCGCGAACGAGACAACCGCGCCCATCACGTGCAAAGCGCGCAGCCGTTCCCCGGGCAACAGGCCAGAAAAGACCACGATCAAGAGCGGCCAAAGATAGGCAATCAGGCTGGCTTCAGCCGGGGGCGCAAGGCGCAGCGCCGAGAAATAGAGAAAGTGATAGCCAAAGAGCCCGACCGTGCCGAAAGCATAGACCTTCCACGGAATACGCCGCAGCACGCCAAAGCCATCGGTCGCACCGACCCAGACCACGCCAATTGCCCCGCCAAGGGCAAAGCAGATCGCATTGAGCTGCAACGGCGGCATCGGGGCCGAACCCACGGTGAACAGCGCCAAAAGCGCCCAAAGCGCCACAGCGGAAAAGCCGATCAAACTGGCCTGATTGCGCGACATCTGCCCTCACATGCAAAGAGGCCCGCAAAATGCGGACCTCTGCATGATTTGCCAAGGGCAATTCCGATCAGGTCAGATATTGGCCGCCGTTCACCGTCATCGTCGCACCGGTGATGAAGCCCGCTTGATCCGAGGCCAAGAAGACCACGGTGCGCGCGATTTCATCCGGCTCACCCAGACGGCCCACCGGGATCGTCGAGATGATCGATTCGCGGACCTTTTCCGGCACCGCCATCACCATTTCCGTGGCGATATAGCCGGGGCAGATCGCGTTTACGGTGATGCCCGAGCGCGCACCTTCTTGCGCCAGCGCTTTGGTGAAGCCGATGTCGCCCGCTTTCGCCGCCGAATAGTTCACCTGACCGAATTGACCTTTTTGCCCGTTGATCGACGAGATGTTGATGATCCGGCCAAATTTACGCTCGCGCATGCCCGGCCACAGCGGGTGGGTCATGTTGAAAATGCCGCTGAGGTTGGTGCCGATCACTTGGTCCCATTGCTCGCGGCTCATTTTGTGGAACGGCGCATCGCGGGTGATGCCCGCATTGTTCACCAGCACGTCAATCGGGCCGACCTCTTCTTCGATCTGGCGGATGCCATCTTCGCAAGCGGTGTAATCGGCCACAGACCATTTGTAGGTCTTGATGCCGGTGACATGCGAAAACTCGCGCGCGGCCTCGTCATTGCCAGCGTAGTTGGCCACGACGGTGTAGCCCGCCTCTTTCAGCGCCATCGAAATCGCGGCGCCAATCCCCCGCGTGCCACCGGTGACAAGTGCAACCCTGGACATGATTCCTCCTAATCAAAATCTCCCGTTGAAATGCTGTTACCGAAAATAAACAAAGCGCGCAACAATGTTGCGCGCCTGTTTTTCGCATTTGCAGCAAAAAAGATGTCGCAGGGGCGAAATCAGAGCCCTTCAAGACACATGGCAACGCCCATGCCGCCGCCGATGCACAAAGTGGCCAAGCCCTTTTTAGCACCCGAACGTTTCATCTCAAAGACAAGCGTGTTCAGGATCCGGCAGCCCGAAGCGCCGATCGGGTGACCGATGGCGATGGCGCCGCCGTTGACGTTCACCTTCGACGTATCCCAGCCCATGTCTTTGTTGACGGCGCAGGCCTGCGCGGCAAAGGCTTCGTTCGCTTCGATCAGGTCAAGATCAGCGGCGTTCCAACCGGCTTTTTCCAGCGCCTTGCGCGACGACGGGATCGGGCCACAGCCCATGATCGACGGGTCAAGCCCGGCGGTGGCGTAAGAGGCAATCCGCGCCATCGGGGTCAGGCCGCGTTTGGCGGCTTCTTCTTCGGTCATCAAAAGCACCATCGCGGCGCCATCGTTGATGCCCGAGGCATTGCCCGCGGTGACGGTGCCTTCTTTGATGAAGGCGGGGCGGAGTTTTTGCATCGATTCGATGGTGGCGCCGTGGCGGATGTATTCATCGGCATCGACGACGATATCGCCTTTGCGGGTTTTCACCGTGAAGGGTGCGATTTCATCGACAAATTTGCCAGCTTTTTGAGCGGCTTCCGCTTTGTTTTGCGAGGCCAGTGCGAATTCGTCCTGCATCTCACGGGTGATTTCCCATTGGGCGGCCACGTTCTCGGCGGTTTGGCCCATGTGGTAGCCGTTAAACGCATCCCACAAGCCGTCTTTGATCATCGAATCGATCATCTTCATGTCGCCCATTTTCGTGCCCGCGCGCAGATGCGCGACATGGGGGCTGAGCGACATGTTCTCTTGCCCGCCCGCGATCACGATATTGGCGTCGCCGAGCATGATGTGCTGCGCGCCAAGCGCGACGGTGCGCAGGCCCGAGCCACAGACTTGGTTGATGCCCCAAGCGGCCGATTCGATCGGCAGGCCCGCTTTGATATGCGCTTGGCGTGCCGGGTTTTGCCCCTGACCGGCCGAAAGTACTTGGCCCAGAATCGTTTCCGACACCTCGGCTTTGTCGATTCCGGCGCGTGCGACCACCGCTTCGATCACCGCAGCGCCCAGATCATGCGCCGGCGTATTGGCAAAAGCGCCGTTGAAGCTGCCCACGGCGGTACGCGCCGCCGACACGATGACGACATTGGTCATGAAAATTCCCCTCCTCACAGGATTACGGGCGCTCTGCGCCCATTGCCGCTGTGCAGCATGCCCGAAGGAAAGGTCAGGTCAAGCAGATTTGGGAATATTTTTGCGCGATCACGCAATTTTATTGCGCGCGGCGAAAGCTACTTCCGCCGGCGCTTAACCTTGCGCCTGCTTTGTCGCCGGGGCTTTCCACGGCGGCATGATCGTTGGCGCGCCGAAGTAATAGCCCTGCATGCAATCGATCCCTGCATGGGCGAGCCATGCGGCATCTTCGGCGCTTTCGACCGCTTCGGCAACGGTGAACATCTCAAAATGCTGCGCAATCGACATGAGCGCCTGGGTCAGCACCTGATTGTCGCGATTGCGGGCAATGCCGGTGATGAATTGGCCATCAATCTTGAGAATGTCGAAGTAGAACTCGCGCAGGTAACGAAACGAGGTGTAGCCCGCGCCGAAATCATCCAGCGCAAAGGAAACGCCCTTCAACTGCATGTCTTGCATGAAGACCGAAACAAGTTCCGGCATCGCCATGGCCGAGCTTTCGGTGATTTCGAGAATCAGCCGCTCTGCCACCGTCTCGTCGGCGGCCAAACCACGCTGCAGGGTTTTCGTCCATTCCGGCCAGCCGATCGAGCGCGCCGACATGTTCACCGAAAGCCGCAGTTCATGATCTTCGGCCAGCGACATCAGCCCCATTTCCAAGGTGAGACAGTCGATCTTCCGGCCCAGTTCGGTGGTTTCGATGGTTTCGATGAAATCCTTGGCGGGAATCACGCGCCCCGTGTCATCCAGCACCCGGATCAGCCCTTCGTAGAACGCCGGTTTGTCTGGGCGCGAGGTCTGCACCACGGGTTGGAAAGCGAGCACCACATCGCGCCGCTCAATCGCGCGGGCAACCATAGAAAGGGTTTCGCGGTCCCGTTGGGAAACAGCGAAAGCCAGCGGATTGCTATCGGCGGTCGCAATCGGGTCTCGCAGCGAAACTGGGCGCTTAGGCATTATCCACTCCTTGCAGGTCCGACACAGGATCGGCAATTTGGGCTAAGAACAGATTAAGCTCGGCCAGCTTTGTCATGTTTGGTTAATCATGAAGATTTTAGCGAACAGGTCGCATTTCCGGGGCGGATAAACCGCTCGGTAACGCTGTCAGGGTAAACAGAGGGCGCACACCCCGTGTTTCCCGCGTGACCTATTTGCCTTCAGGATGATCATGACCGAGCAGACCGACCTTTCCCGCGTGCAAGAAGGTGAAACCCACTTTGGGTTTGATGAACTCTTCTATTCGCGGACAGATAGCCGCGGCATCATTCGCGCAGGCAACCAAGTGTTTCATCGCGTCTCTGGCTTCTCATGGGAGAAGCTTTTGGGCGCGCCGCACAAAATTGTGCGCCACCCCGATACGCCGCGCGGTGTGTTTCGTATTTTGTGGAGCGCCTTGGGCGCGGGCCACCCGATGGGCGCCTATGTGAAGAACCGCACCCGTGACGGAGAGCATTACTGGGTCTTTGCGGTGCTGATGCCGGTTGAAGACGGGTTTCTTTCGGTGCGGCTCAAGCCTTCGACCCCGCTGTTTGATCGTATCCGCGATACCTACACCCGCATCTCGACGCGCGAGCGGGCAGAAAACCTCGATCCGGAAGTGAGCGCAGATTTGCTGCGCAAAGTCGCGGCGGATGAGGGTTTTTCGAGCTATACCAGCTACATGGCTTTTGCCTTGGGGCAAGAACTTGCGGCGCGCGACAAAAAGCTGGGCCGCCCGGCGGACCCGCGCACCACGCGTCTGATCGACATGAACAAATCGCTTGAACGCGTGACGCAAGAACAGATGAAACTCTTGCGCAGCTTCGAAGCATTGCAATCTATTCCGAACAACATGCGCATTGTTGCCTCGCGGTTGGAGCCCTCGGGCGGGCCTGTTTCGGCAATTTCGGAAAATTACAAAGCGTCTTCGATGGTGATTTCCGAACGCCTTCGTAGCTTCGTGGCGGGGCGTGACAACCTCTGCGATCGGGTCTCGCGTCAGGCGGCGCGCGCCTTGTTCCTGATGGGGTCGAACCGGGTTCTTGCCGAGATGAACGAGAACTTCGCAGATGCGGATCCGGTTGAAGGGATCGACTGGGATCAAGAGCGCACGATGCTGCGTCAGCTTGAAATGGATACCCGTCGGGCCACGCGCGACGCGATGGAGCAGGCTGTGGGCCATGCCGAGGGGCTAAGCCGTTCGAGTGCCGAGATTCGCCGTCAGATGCTGGGTCTTGATACGATTCGGGTTTTGGGTCGCGTTGAGTGTGGGCGGATGCGTGAAACCAGCGGGGGGCTTTCCTCTACGATCGATCAACTCGACATCTTCCACGATGACATCAAAAAGCGTCTCGAATCGATCATGCGCCTGTCGGAAGAAATTGGCTCGGCGATGAACCTGTTCTTGCGCAGCGAGCCGTAACGCGCGGGGCGCGAAGCTTAGTCGCTTCGCCCCTATTCGCTCCGCAAAGCGTTGATCATCGCTTTCGCTTCGGGGCTGGACCAATCGGCCGGCCCCAGCAATTGCGCCACAATCTGCCCTTCGCGGTCGATCAGCAGTGTCGCTGGCAAGCCGGGCAGACCAAGCGCGCGGCTGAGCCGCTCTGTCTCGTCAATGAAGCGGGGCAAGTGCGTGACCTCGGCGCGCTCAAAGAAGCTTGCCACTTTGCGCTGCGTGTCGCGCGAACTGGCCGCCACCGTCAAAACCTCAAAATCATCGCCCGACTCGGCGGCTGCCAAAGCCTCGAGATCGGGCATTTCTTTGCGGCACGGCGCGCACCATGTCGCCCAAAGGTTCAACAGCACCACCTTGCCGCGGTAATCCGCCAAGGTGCGGCTTTCGCCCAATTCATTCACAAATGGGATCTCGGGTGGGGCGAGCCTTTGGCTGAACACAACCACCTTTTTCATCTCGCCCTCGCGCAGGCTGGCCAAGTCTGCGGCAGCCGCGCCATTTGCGCAAAGCGCCAGTGCCGTATAAAGGACGATCAACCGCAGCATGTTGCCTCCGACAAAGGGCCAGACGATGACCGACGACACGAAATCCTCCAACGCCATGTGGGGCGGGCGCTTTGCCGCTGGCCCGGACGCGATCATGGAGGCGATCAACGCCTCGATCTCGTTCGACAAGCGACTCTACGCGCAGGATATTCGCGGCAGCCGGGCCCATGCGGCCATGTTGGCGGCGACGGGCATCCTCAGCAATAAAGACGCCGAAGCGATCGGGGAAGGCCTGCTCACGGTCTTGTCAGAGATCGAGGGCGGCGATTTCCCGTTTTCGACCGCGCTGGAAGATATTCACATGAATGTGGAGGCGCGGCTGAAAGAGATCATTGGCGAACCGGCTGGGCGGCTGCACACGGCGCGCTCGCGCAATGACCAGGTGGCGACCGATTTCCGGCTTTGGGTGCGTGATCAGGCCGATGCGGCGATTGCCTCGCTGACGGCGTTGATGAAGGTCATGGTCGCGCAGGCCGAACAAGGCGCCGATTGGGTGATGCCGGGCTTTACGCATCTGCAAACCGCGCAGCCGGTGACATGGGGCCATCAAATGATGGCCTATGTCGAAATGTTCGCCCGGGACCGCTCGCGCTTTGAAGATGCGCGCAAGCGGATGAACGAATGCCCCTTGGGCGCAGCGGCGCTTGCGGGCACCGGCTTTGCCATTGATCGCCACATGACGGCAGAGGCTTTGGGCTTTGATCGCCCGGCGGCCAACAGCCTTGATGCAGTGTCGGATCGCGATTTCGCGCTTGAGTTCCTATCGGCCTCGGCCATTTGTGCGGTGCACCTGAGCCGCTTGGCGGAAGAATTGGTGATCTGGTCCTCGGCCCAATTCCGTTTCGTGGCGATGTCGGACAAATGGTCCACCGGCTCGTCGATCATGCCGCAAAAGCGCAACCCCGATGCCGCCGAACTGATCCGCGCGAAAATCGGGCGCATCATGGGGGCGACGGTGGCGCTCTTCACCGTGATGAAGGGCCTGCCGCTCGCCTATTCCAAAGACATGCAAGAAGACAAAGAGCAGGTCTTTGATGCCGCCGATACGCTGATGTTGGCGCTTGCCGCGATGACCGGCATGATCGCCGATCTGACGGTGAACACCGACAAGCTGGAAGCCGCTGCTGCGAATGGCTTTTCCACCGCGACCGATTTGGCCGATTGGTTGGTGCGCGAAGCGGGGCTGCCGTTCCGTGATGCTCACCATGTGACCGGCACGCTCGTGGCAATGGCCGAAGGCAAAGGCTGTGACCTGCCCGATTTGACGTTGGAAGACATGCAATCGGTGCATCCGGCGCTCAACGATAGCGTTTATGACGTGCTGGGGGTTCACAACTCGGTCGCCTCACGCCAATCTTACGGCGGCACCGCGCCCGACCAAGTGCGCGCACAAGTGGCTCGTTGGAAGGAACTTCTGGGCTGAGGTCGGAGGGAAACATGCGTCTGATTTTGTTGAACTTTGCCTTGGCCAGTTTGGCCGCCTGCGGTGTGGGTGGCCCGCCGCAGCCGCCAAGTGCCGTGACCGAAGCCCCCGTTTCGGGCGAGGTCAGCTTTGGCGTGACGGGCAGCCTGTGAAGAGCGCGGGGCTGATTGGGCTTATGGTGCTGGTGCTTGGTGCCTGTTCGAGCCCGCGCGCCAATGTTTATGCCGACCCTTCGGGTGAGGTGACCACCTCGGCCTCTACCGGGGTGGGGCCTGTGCGGGTCGGCGTGAACAGTTCAGGCGGCGGCTATGTCGGCACCAAGATCGGTTGGCTTGGTATCGCCGCCGGATTTTGATCTGTCGGATTCTGGCCCTCCACCTTCCGCGCCGCTTTCCTTGCAGGCTGTGAAGCGCTAGGAAGCGCGAAACAGAACCGAGGGCGCGATGGATCATTTTCTTTACAAAGATGGCGTGCTGCATGCCGAAGATGTGGCAATTCCCGAGATTGCCGCCGTCGTGGGCACGCCTTTCTATGTCTATTCCGCCGCCACGCTCACGCGGCATTTCCAACTGTTTGATGCTGCGCTTGAGGGCACCGACCATCTAGTGTGCTTCGCGATCAAATCGAACTCCAACCTCGCGGTGCTGAAACTGCTGGGCAATCTGGGCGCGGGGATGGATGTGGTTTCGGGCGGCGAATATCGCCGTGCCAAAGCTGCTGGTGTGCCGGGGGAGCGGATCGTCTTTTCCGGCGTGGGCAAAACCCGCGAAGAAATCACGCTCGCGCTGACGGGCGGCATTCGTCAGTTCAACGTCGAAAGCGAGCCGGAACTGTGCGCGATTTCCGAGGTGGCAAGCACTTTGGGCGTGGTCGCGCCGATCGCCTTGCGTGTGAACCCCGATGTTGATGCGAAAACCCATGAAAAAATCGCCACCGGAAAATCCGAAAACAAATTCGGCATTCCGATTGCCAAAGCTCGCGCGGTTTATGCTGAAGCGGCAAAACTGCCGGGCATCGCGGTGGTGGGCGTCGATGTGCATATCGGCAGCCAGTTGACCGAGTTGGAGCCTTTTGAAGCCGCCTTCACCAAAGTGCGAGAACTCACCCTTGCTTTGCGCGAAGATGGCCATGACATTCGTCGCCTTGATCTGGGCGGGGGCTTAGGCATTCCCTATACCCGCTCCAACGAAGCGCCGCCGCTGCCCGTCGAATATGGTGCGATGATCAAACGCGTTCTTGGCGATTTGGGGTGCGAGATTGAAATCGAGCCGGGGCGGCTGATTTCGGGCAATGCGGGGCTGATGGTCTCGTCGGTCATTTATGTCAAAGAAGGTGAGGGGCGGAACTTCCTGATCCTTGATGCCGCGATGAACGATCTGGTGCGCCCCTCCATGTATGGCGCGCATCATGACATTGTGCCGGTGATCGAGGCGGAACCGGGCACCGAACCCGCCGCCTTTGATGTTGTGGGCCCCGTTTGCGAAACGGGCGATACCTTTGCAAAGGGCCGCAACCTGACGCCGATGGGCGAAGGGGACTTGGTCGCCTTCCGTTCGGCGGGCGCTTATGGCGCGGTGATGGCGTCGGAGTACAATTCCCGCCCGCTGATTCCCGAAGTTTTGGTCGAAGGGGATCACTTTGCGGTCATTCGGCAAAGACCGAGCTTTGAGGAAATGCTCGCCCGCGATAGCATTCCGGTGTGGCTCTAATCTAACCGCAGAGCCCGGAAAGGTTGCATGACGAAGCCGCCGCCCCTTCCGGGCGACCCGCTCGCCCCGCTGGCCCGTCCGCTTTTGTGGACACGGGCCGGTTTGGTGTTGGAGCGGTTGGCGCGCGCCTTCTGGCCTGTGCTGACATTCTTGGCATTCGCTTTTGCTGCACTGTCTTTCGGCGCGCTGCGGTATCTGACGCCCGATGAGTTGGCGATTGCCACGGGTGCGGCGATCTTTGTGCTGATTGTATTGGGCGCGCCGGGGCTGCGTCGATTTCGTTGGCCAAGCCTGGATGAGGCCGTGGCGCGGCTCGATGCCACGCTGCCCGGTCGCCCGCTGGCTGCATTGACCGATGATTTGGCGCTTGGTGCGGCTGATCCGGCAAGCCGTGCGCTTTGGGCGGCGCACCGGGGCCGCATGGCCGCAGCTGCCGCTGCCGCGCGCGCGCCAACGCCAGACCCGGACCTTGCGCCCCGCGACCCCTTTGCCTTGCGGCTGTCGGCACTCACGGCGGTGCTGATGGCGCTGGTTTTTGGCAATCCGGTGGGGATGTTTTCCCCAGAGCACCGCCTTGGAGGCCCCGGTGCGGCGGTTGCCGCGATGGGCCCCACATGGGAAGGCTGGGCCGAGCCGCCACGCTACACAGGCCGCCCCGGGCTTTATCTCAACGGGTTTGAGGGCGATGACCTTTATCTGCCCGAGGGCACGAAACTCGCGTTTCGCTTTTATGGTCCGCCCGGATCGGTGCCATTTTCGGAAACCGTGTCGAGCCCTGCTGCCACGCCGGAAAGGGACGAAAATCCGGCCGTGCAAAGCCATGACTTTATCGCCGAACGTTCGGGGGTGATTGATGTTGGTGGGCCGATGGGGCGGCTCTTTCAGGTGATCGTTCTCTCGGACAACGCGCCGGAGGTGGAATTGCCCGCGATTGCCGAGCGCCGGGCCGATGGCAAGATGGCGCAACCTTTCCATGCCTTCGACGATTATGGCGTAGTGCGCGGGCAGGCGCGGATCAGCCTCGATCTGGGCGCGATGGATCGCCGCTACGGGCTCGCGACAGACCCCGAGCCACGCGATGATTTGGTGTTTGACCTGCCGCTGCCGATCAGCGGCTCGCGCGCCGATTTCTCTGAAATGCTGATCGAGGATGTGTCGGAGCATCCTTGGGCAAACCTGCCCGTCAAGCTGACGCTAGAGGTCGAAGATGGGCGCGGCCAGATTGGCAGCAGCGGCGAACAGGCGTTTGAACTGCCGGGACGGCGGTTCTTTGACCCGCGCGCCGCCGCGCTGATTGAATTGCGCCGCGATTTGTTGTGGTCGCGCGAGAATGCGGTGCGCTCTGCCCAAGTGTTGCGCGCCGTGCTCAACCGTTCAGACGATCTGTTCCCGGCACCGGAAATGGTGGAAATTCTGCAAGGCGTGGTAGAGCAGATCGAAGCGGCCTCGCTCACGCCAGAGGTGCGCGATGCTGTGGCCAAGCTCTTGTGGGATATGGCGGAGCTTCTGGAAGATGGTGGCTTGGCCGATGCTTTGGCGGCGATGCAGCAGGCCCAAGAACGGCTGAGTGAGGCGATCCGCAATGGCGCCTCGAAAGACGAAATCGACAAGCTGATGCAGGAGTTGAAAGAGGCGACGGATCGCTACCTGCAAATGTTGGCGGAACGTAGCCAGCAAGAAGAAGGGCCGCAGTTTGGCCAACAACAGCCAAGCCAGCAGATCACCGGCGACCAGATCCAACAGTTGATGGATGAGATCCAAAAACTGATGGAGGAAGGCCGAATGGCCGAGGCGCAAGAACTCCTCGATCAACTGGCGCGGATGATGGAGAACATGCGCGTCACCCAAGGCCAAGGCGGGGCAGGCGATATGCCCGGTGGGCAGACGATGCAGGACTTGAGCGAGACGCTGCGCGAACAGCAAGACCTGTCAGACGAGGCCTTCCGGCAAATGCAGCGCCCGCCTGAGGCGGGGCAGGGTGGTCAAGGCGGGCAAGAAATGTCACCAAACGGCGAGGCGCAACCGGGTGACGCGGCAGGGGAAGATTTGGCGGCGCGTCAACGTGCGCTCCGCCGTGAGTTGGAGCGGCAAAAAGGTCTGATGCCGCGCCTTGGCGGCGACGCGGCTGAGGCGGGGCGGCAAGCGCTGGATGAAGCAGGCCGCGCGATGGAAGAGGCTGAAGAGGCCTTGCGCGACGGCCAACTGGGCCGCGCGCTGGATGGGCAGGCCGACGCGATTGAAGCCTTGCGCGAAGGTCTGCGGCGGCTGGGCGAGGCCTTTGCGGAGGAGCGGGGCGAAGGATCGCGCGGGGAAGGCAATCTGGGCGAGCAGCGCGGCGGTGACCCGATGGGCGGTCAAGGCACGCGTGAATTGCCGCGTGACCCGCTCGGACGGGCGGTGGGCGAAGGCAGCCGGATTGGCTCGGATAGTAACCTGTTGCAGGGCGACGATGTGTATCGCCGGGCGCGCGATTTGCTGGATGAAATTCGTCGTCGCACTGCGGAACGTCAGCGCCCCGAAGCTGAGCGCGATTACCTGCGCCGCCTGCTCGACACTTTCGGGCCGCGTTAAAACGCGCCGCAAGCGTTGGCGAGATAATGATTGAGGCGCGGAGGCTTAGCCCCCAGCGGCTTGCAGTTTTACGATCAGCATCCGCAAAAGCCCGTCCAACAACAGCCGCGCAGTATCGGCCATGGCGACATAGGTTTCGAGCACGGGCAAAAGTGCGGGAACGGCCGCCCCAATACGCGGTGCAAAGATATAAAGCACAACCAGCGCGGCCACCACGATGACCACCGACAAGAACCCGGTTCGGAAGCCGGAGCGGGTTTCGGCGCGCATCTGCGGGGTGCCTTTGGCGGCGAGGTCGCCAGTGCGATCCGCGCTGGCGCGAAGAGTAGAATTGATCTCGTCAATATCGGGGAGGCGCTTGGCGGCACGGGCGCCGGGCTCTTGCACCGGGCCTTCGGTCAGATCGGCGGCGCGTTCTTCCTCGTCAGAGTCCGCGCTCGACAGATCACTGAAATCGAGCGTCTGACGTGCCGCAGGCGCTGTGGGCCGCGGCGGTGGTTTCGGCATTTCGACCACCGGCTCAAATTTCGGCTTTGGTTTGGGCGCAGGCGTCGTCGGGGCCACGCGCCGGGGCATCACGTCGGCCGTGCGAGCGGGCTGCGCGCCAGGCTCTTCTGCGCGCGGTGCAAGGTTCATTTCTTCTTGCGTTTCGAGGCTTTGGCCCTCCGCCTGACGCGCCGCGGCTTCGCGCTCGGCCTCTTCGCGCAAGATCGCTAGAAGGTTCTCGTCCAGCGCGCGACGTGGCACGACACCCACGCGTGGCGCAGGCCCAACCTCGCTGCGCTCGGCGCTGAGGAGCGGTTCTGAAGCGTCCGGTTCGAGATAGTCTTCCTCGGGCGCAGGGGGCGGCTCTGGCGCAGCGGTCACCTCTGCGATTGGCTCTTCTTGCGGGGCCTGCTCCGCTTGCATCAGCGCTGCAATCGCTGCCTCTGCCGTATCTTCCCCGATGTTTTCCTCAGCCTCTGCCTGAACTTCGGGCGTCGACGCTCGCGGAATGACGGGCGTGGTCACCGGCGGCAATTCGGAGGGCTCAGGTTCGACATCTTCTTCCATGTCGAACGGCTCGCTCCAGTCGACCGCGTCTTCCTCTTCTTCGGGGCTTTCGGCGGCCTCAAAGATCGAGGCTTCCTCGGGGGCGGCCGGGGGCGGTTCCGGGTTTGGCGTCGGTTCTGGGCGGGCGCTCGGTGCGGGCTCGGGCGGCGTTTCGCTAACGGGTTCGGGAACCGGTTCTTCGGCCACGTCCCAGCCTTCGGGGGCGCCCTGCGCGTCTTCGCGGCGGGCCTCTTCGGCGGCAATCATTTTTGCACTGGGCTGGAACCACGTCTGACCGCAACCAGAGCACTGCACATCGCGCCCGGCTTCAGGGATGACGGAGTCATCTACCTCATATTGTGCACCGCATCTCGGACAGATGAGCCGCATGCGTTCCTAGCCTCGTCCTGCCTTGGCCATTCTGGCCTTTTCTATATATATGTTGTAGCAAGCCCGGTGAAAAACTCCAAGCGTTTGCGTATATTTGCACGCATCTGGCAACAGGTGCCACAAGAAGGGGCCGGCAGTGATCGAGCTGCAAGATGTCGCTGTAGGATATGGCGGAACCGAGTTGCTGGCAGAGATGTCGCTCAAACTCGTGCCGGGGTCGTTCCATTTTCTGACCGGGCCTTCGGGCGCGGGCAAAACCACCTTCCTAAAACTTTGCTATGCAGAACTTCTGCCATCGTCTGGTTTTCTAGGTCTTTACGGCCAAGATGCGCGCACCATGAGCCGCGATGACATCGCCCAGATGCGCCAGCGCATTGGGGTGGTGCACCAAGATTGTCAGTTCCTTGATCACCTTTCGGTTGCGGAAAATGTGGCGCTGCCGCTTACCGTTGCAGGCAAGCCGATTGATGGGCGTGAATTGGTGGAGCTTCTGTCGTGGGTTGGGCTGAAGGCGCAGATGAACGCGCTGCCGCCGCAGCTTTCGGGCGGGGAACGCCAGCGCGCGGCACTTGCGCGTGCCATCATCATGTCACCCGAGGTGATTGTCGCCGATGAGCCCACCGGCAACCTTGATTGGGAAATGTCTTTGCGGCTGCTTAACCTTTTGGTTGAGCTGAACAAAATGGGCAAAACGGTGGTGATCGCCACACACGATTTGAACCTGATCCGGCAGGCGAAGGCGCAGGTTTCCGCGCGGGTTTTGCGCATTGCCAATCGGCGGTTGCAACTGGCTGGGGCGGATTTGTGATGCGGTTGAACCCGTTTTCTCGTGAATTGTCCTCGGCCGATCGGGTGGTGCCGCCCACTGGCTTTACGGCCAATCTGACGGTGCTAACGGCTGCTGCGATGGCGTTTTTGGCCGTCTTTGCGCTGGCGCTTTCCTTGGCATCTGGGCGGCTGGCGGACCGTTGGGCCTATGCTTTGGCGCGCTCTGCCACCATCCGCATCTCCGCCCCGCCCGAGCAGATGGAGGTGCAGACGCGCGCGGTATTGGATGCGCTCGCCACGACGCCGGGGGTGAAAAGCTATCGCCCCTTGGAAGATGACGAGATGCGCGATCTTTTGGACCCGTGGTTTGGCCCCGATCTTCCGGTCGAGGATTTGCCACTGCCGCAATTGGTGGAATTGGTCGAAACGGCTCAAGGCATTGATGCCGAGGGGCTGCGGCTGCGGCTTGCGGCAGAGGCCCCGGGCGCCGTGTTGGATGATCACACCCGTTGGCGCCGCCCGTTGGTGGCTGCGGCCGATAAGCTGCGCTGGCTTGGTTGGTTGTCGCTCGTGCTGATTGGCGGCGCGATGGCGGGGATGATCACGCTCGCCGCGCAGGCCGCTTTGGCCGCGAACGGGCAGGTGATTCGCACCCTCCGCTTGGTGGGGGCGCAGGATGCTTTTATTGCCCGCGCCTTCGTGCGCCGCTTCACGCAACGTGGCTTTGTTGGCGCGGCTTTGGGCACGGGGCTTGGCATGGGCGCGGTGGCGCTTTTGCCTGCGGCCGATGCCGCTGGCGGCTTTTTGACCGGGCTGGGCTTTACCGGCACCGGCTGGCTTTGGCCGCTTGCGCTTCCGGTGCTGGCCGCGGTAGTGGCCTACGGTGCCACCCGCGCCGCCGCTTTGCGCATGCTCAAGGGAATTCGCTGATGATCGTCGTGCAATACCTCCGCTCCATCTTCTTCATCGTGCAGATGTATGTGATGCTTGCCGTCTTCGCGGTGGGCGGGCTGCCCTACGCGCTGATCGGTGGGCGCCGCGCCGCCATTCATGTGTGCCGGGGCTATTGCAAATGGGTCTGCTGGTCGGCGGGCTGGGCCGTGGGGTTGAAAACCGAAATCCGTGGTCCGATCCCGAAAGGCGATGTGTTGATTGCCGCCAAACACCAGAGCTTTCTGGATATTCTGATGATTTACGCTGCCATTCCGCGTGGCAAGTTCATCATGAAAAAGGAGCTGGTCTGGACCCCGTTTGTCGGCTGGTATGCTTACCTGATTGGCTGCATCCCGGTGGATCGGGGCAAGCGCGGCGCGGCGATCAAGGCGATGCTGGCACAGGCGAAAAATGCGCGTTTCGCGGGCGGGCAGTTGGTGATTTTCGCGCAAGGCACCCGCGTCGCGGCGGGGGCGAAGAAGCCCTATAAAATTGGTGCGGGCGCGCTTTACACCGACCTTGGCCTGACCTGCGTGCCTGCGGCGACCAATGTGGGCGTGTTTTGGCCGCGCCACGGCATTTTGCGCAAGCCGGGTGTGGCGATTGTGGAGTTTCTGCCCGAGATCGAGCCGGGGCTTCAGATCGGCGATTACATGAAAAAGATTGAGGCTGAAATTGAAACCGCCTCGGACCTGTTGATGGCCGAGGCGGGATTCAAAGTCGCTTGAGGTCTGGGAGGGCGGTTTAGGCCGCCAACCCTTTCGAGCCCATTTCGATGAATTTCTTGCGGCGGTCCGAAATCAGGCCCGCGCGTTTCTTGCCCGAAAGCTCGTCCAGCATCTTGCCGATTTCATGGCCAACTGCGGTAATGGTGGCCAGACGGTCACGTTGTGCGCCACCTTTCGGCTCGGGAATGATCCGGTCGATCACACCCAATTTCTTGAGGTCTTGCGCAGTGAGACGCAGTGCTTCTGCAGCCTCGCGCATTTTTTCGGCGTCTTTCCACAAGATCGAGGCGCAGCCCTCGGGCGAGATCACCGAATAGACCGAATGTTCGAGCATCGCGATCCGGTTCGCCGTGGCAAAAGCCACCGCGCCACCAGAACCGCCTTCGCCAATGATCACCGAAATAAGCGGCACGCCGAGCTTGAGGCATTGCTCGGTTGAGCGCGCAATCGCTTCGGCTTGGCCGCGTTCTTCGGCGCCTTTGCCCGGATAAGCGCCGGGGGTGTCAACGAGCGTGATGACGGGCAGATTGAACCGATCGGCCATATCCATCAAGCGGATCGCTTTGCGGTACCCCTCGGGGCGAGCCATGCCAAAGTTATGGGTGATGCGGCTCGCGGTGTCGTGGCCCTTCTCATGGCCGATCACCATCACCGGGCGGTCGTCAAAGCGGGCAAGCCCGCCCATCACCGCATGGTCATCGGCAAAGTTCCGGTCGCCCGCAAGCGGCGTGTATTCGGTGAAGAGCGCGTCGATATAATCGCGGCAATGTGGGCGGTCCGGGTGCCGGGCGACTTGGCATTTGCGCCAAGGCGTGAGGTCTTTGTAGAGGTCCGTCAGCATCTGCGCCGCTTTTTTATCCAGCGCAGCGGCTTCCTTTTCGACATCCATGCCCGGGTTCGCCCGCGCCATTGCGCGCAATTCCTCCGCCTTGCCCTCAATTTCGGCGAGCGGTTTTTCGAACTCGAGATAGGTGGTCATCAGCCCCTCCGTGACGCAGTCTGCGCTTATATGACCGCGCGAAAGGGGATTTGCAACTGACGCGGGGGGAAGCGAAGGGTTCTGACGGATGCCTGCGGCAATCGGTGTCAACCGAAACGCCCCGGCCGACGGACCGGGGCGTTCCTGTTCCCTCATGCAGCCGGGCCTCCCCTCCCTGCCGCTCCGGGATTCGAAACGATTCGTGTCACGAATCGTTTACATCACGCTCAAGCTTTAATCATTTCCGACTGTCTGACAATAACTTCTGCCTGCCGAATAGAAGCAATATCGACCAAACGGCCCTTGTAAACGGTTGCCCCGGCGCCTTCGGCTTTGGCCTTCTCCATCGCGGCCAAAATTTCGCGTGCTTCGGCCACCGCTTCATCCGACGGTGTGAAGACTTCATTGGCCAAAGTGACCTGTTTCGGGTGGATCGCCCATTTGCCGACCATGCCCAAAGTGGCCGAGCGCAGCGCTTGCGCGCGGAAGCCTTCATCATCCGAGAAATCGCCAAACGGGCCATCGACGGGCAAGATGCCATGCGTCCGGCAAGCGGCCACAATCGCGGCCTGCGCCCAATGCCACGGGTCGGACCAGTATTTCGCCCCTTCGCGCAGCATGTAATAGTTTTCTTGCGTGCCACCGATGCCGGTGGTCGCCATCCCCATCGAGGCGGCAAAATCCGCCGCGCCAAGGCTCATCGCCTGCAAGCGGGGGCTGGAGGCTGCGATTTCTTCCACATGAGCAATGCCAGCGGCTGATTCGATGATCACCTCAAGGCTGATACGTTTCTTGCGGCCCTTGGCGGCCTCAATCGCGCTCACCAGCGCATCCACGGCATAAACATCCGCCGCGCAGCCCACTTTCGGGATCATAATCTGGTCGATCCGCTCAGAACCGTCTTCAAGAAGCTCCACAACGTCACGATACCAATAGGGCGTATCAAGCCCGTTGATCCGCACTGAAAGGTATTTGGTGTTCCAATCGACGTTGTGCGAGGCTTCGATGATATTGCGGCGCGCTTGCGCCTTGTCATCTGGGGCGACCGAATCCTCGAGGTCGAGATTGATCACATCCGCTGCCGAAGCCGCCATTTTCTCAAAGATCGCCGGACGCGAGCCGGGGCCAAACAATTGGCAGCGGTTGGGACGGGCAGGGGCGGCGGGCTGGACGCGGAAGCTCATGAATTCCCTCGGCAAGTATGTTTCGTGATTTGTCGTGTTTTCGGTATAATGTTGCGCGGCCATATGCAAGGTTATTTTGCAGTCGCAGAAACTATGCGCCGAAACGGTGATGAATTTTGCAGCAGCTTGAAAAGGCGCAAGAATCTTCGAGCAAATCGGCAATTGCCGGAAGAAGTGTGATCTAAAAGCGCCAAATGGCCGCAAGATACTAAGGAAATTTGCCGAGAAACTCGCGATTTTCGGCGAAATCCTTTCCCCGAACCTGCGGAGCCTCCTATGTCGCTGATCGAGACCCCCTATCTGCTTTTCCTTGGCGATGCGCCGGACCAACTCGCCGCTAAGGTGGCGCAGGGCATCAAAGATTGGCGGCCTGAATTCGCCGTAGGCCAGTTCCGGATGGAGGGCTGCAAGGCCGATCTGGGCCTGCCGGATATGACGCTGGAAGAGGCAAAGGCCGCAGGCTGCAAAACGCTGGTGATTGGCGTGGCAAACCGCGGCGGGGTTATCTCGCAAGCGTGGAAAAAGGAATTGGTCGCGGCGCTGGAAGAAGGCTTCGATCTGGCCTCTGGTTTGCACAACCTTCTGCGTGGCGAGCCCGATCTGGTGGCCGTTGCCGAAGCTTGCGGGCGGTCTTTGCATGATGTGCGCGTGCCCGAAGTGGATTACCCGATCGCCAATGGCGTGAAGCGCAGCGGCAAGCGGCTTCTGGCCGTGGGGACCGATTGCTCGGTCGGCAAAATGTATACCGCGCTTTGCATGGAGCGTGAGATGCGCGAGCGTGGTATGAATGCCGATTTTCGCGCCACCGGTCAGACCGGTATCTTGATCACCGGCGATGGCGTGCCGCTTGATGCGGTGGTGGCCGATTTCATGGCGGGCTCGATCGAATGGCTGACGCCTGACAATGACGCGGATCACTGGGATCTGATCGAAGGGCAAGGCAGCCTCTTCCACGTTAGCTATTCCGGGGTGACGATGGCGCTCATTCACGGCGGTCAGCCCGATGCGCTGGTGCTGTGCCATGAACCTACCCGTGCGCATATGCGTGGCCTGCCGGGCTACAGCCTGCCGGGGCTGGATGCGCTGCGCGATCTGGCGCTGCAAATTGCCAAGGTGGGCAACCCGGCCTGCCAAGTGGTTGGTATCTCGATCAACACGCAAAACATGCCCGAAGCTGAAGCGCGGGCCTATATCGCCAAGGTCGAGGCAGAGATGGGCCTGCCCACCACCGACCCGTTCCGCTTTGGGGCCGCAAAGCTGGTGGACGCGCTCGCCGCGATCTGAAACCCTGCACCGCGTGCCAAGGCCAAGGCTTTGGCACGCCGATGACGAATAAAAGAAAGGGCAGGGCATGATCTCCGTAACGGCGGATACATTCCGGCTGGCCGAAGTTTTCACCATTTCCCGCGGTAGCCGCACCGAGGCCAAGGTGCTGACAGTGCGTGTGCTTCGCGGTGCTGTGGCAGGTTGGGGCGAATGCGTGCCTTATGCGCGCTATGGCGAAAGCCTTGAAAGCGTGACCGCGCAGATTGAGGGGCTGCCCGCCAATATCTCGCGCGAAGATTTGCAATATGCGCTGCCGCCGGGGGCTGCACGCAACGCGGTGGATTGCGCGCTTTGGGATCTGGAGGCGAAAGCCGCAGGCAAACGGGTTTGGGAGCTGGCGGGGCTGACCGCGCCGGGGCCGGAAGTCACCTGCTACACGCTTTCGCTTGCCGAACCGGCCGCGATGCAAGCCTCTGCCGCGAAAAATGCGCATCGTCCGATTCTCAAAATCAAACTCGGCACGCCCGATGATATGCCGCGCCTGGAAGCGGTGCGCGCGGGCGCGCCCAAGGCCAAGATCGTCGTCGATGCGAACGAGGGCTGGAGCGCCGAGGTCTATTCGGATCTGGCGCCGCATCTTTTGCGCCTTGGTGTGGCGATGGTGGAACAACCGCTGCCTGCAAGCGAAGACGAGGCGCTTTTGGGCCTCAATCGCCCGGTGCCGGTCTGTGCCGATGAAAGCTGCCATGACCGCAAAAGCTTGCCCGGTCTGAAAGGCAAATACGATCTCGTGAACATCAAGCTCGACAAAACCGGCGGCCTGACCGAAGCGCTCGCGCTGCGCCAGCAGGCGCTGGTTGAGGGCTATGGCGTGATGGTCGGCTGCATGGTGGGCTCGAGCCTTGCGATGGCCCCTGCGACGCTGGTGGCGCAAGGCGCGGCCTATACCGATCTTGACGGGCCGCTTTTGCTGGCGCAAGACCGCGAAAGCCCGCTGAAATATGCGGACGGCATGGTTTACCCCCCCGAAGCCGAACTTTGGGGCTAAAAGGAGAGCGCGATGAGCCGGATCGTTTACCTGAATGGCGAGTATATGCCGGAAGAAGAGGCGAAGATTTCGATCTTCGACCGTGGGTTCGTGATGGGCGACGCGGTTTATGAAGTGACCTCGGTTCTGGGTGGCAAGATCTTGGAATTTGAAGGCCACATGACGCGGCTGGAGCGCTCAATGCGCGAGCTGGAAATGACCTGTGCGCTGACCCGCGAAGAATGGCTCGCCATCCACCACGA
Source organism: Rhodobacter aestuarii (assembly GCF_900156655.1). Classification (GTDB taxonomy): domain Bacteria; phylum Pseudomonadota; class Alphaproteobacteria; order Rhodobacterales; family Rhodobacteraceae; genus Rhodobacter; species Rhodobacter aestuarii. The sequence continues at coordinate 79,012 of NZ_FTOG01000013.1, forward strand.
ATTGGTGGCGCGCAACAATATCGACGAGGGGCTGGTCTATCTTCAAGTCAGCCGTGGCAATGCGGGCGACCGGGATTTCCACTACCCGCCGGAAGGCACGCCGCCGACTGTGGTGCTTTACACCCAAGCCAAGCCGAACCTCGCCAATGACCCGAAAGCAGAGGTCGGGATCAAAGTGATCTCGCTGCCCGATTTGCGCTGGCATCGCCGCGATATCAAAACGGTGCAGCTGCTCTACCCGTCGATGGCGAAAATGGCGGCTGAAGCCGCGGGCAAGAACGATGCGTGGTTTGTGGAAGATGGCGCGGTGACCGAAGGGTCGTCCAACAACGTCTATATCGTCAAAGGCAACAAGATCATCACCCGGCAATTGTCGACCGATATCTTGCACGGCATCACCCGCGCCTCGCTGCTGACCTATGCGGCGGAAGCGCAGATGGAAATCGAAGAGCGCCCCTTCACCATCGCCGAAGCGCAAGAAGCCGATGAAGCGTTCTTCACCTCTGCCTCGGCCTTTGTGATGCCGGTGGTGGAAGTGGATGGCGTCGCCGTGGCGGATGGTAAAGTGGGTCGCGTGGCCAAGCGCCTGCGCGAGATCTACTTGGAAGAAAGCCTCAAACGCGCCGTCTAAGCGCCGTTACGCTCTGAATTCAAAAGCCCGCCTCAGGAATGAGGCGGGCTTTTTGTTTCGCCGAGCCCGGCTTGTGTAAGGCACGCAAAAGCAAAAGGGTCGCCCGAGGGCGGCCCTTTCTTCTTTCCCGATGAGGAAAGATTATTCGATGATTTTCGAGACGACGCCGGCGCCGACGGTGCGGCCGCCTTCGCGGATGGCGAAGCGCAGTTTTTCTTCCATCGCGATCGGGGCGATCAGTTCGACTTCGAACTTCAGGTTGTC
>NZ_FTOG01000029.1 GCF_900156655.1 Rhodobacter aestuarii
ATGAGGGTATCGATATGGGTTTTTTCGATGATCAGCGGCGGCGACATGGCGATGATGTCGCCGGTGGTGCGGATCAAGATGCCTTTCTCATAGGCTTTGAGGAAGGCGCTAAAGGCGCGCTTCGTCGGCTCGCCCGCGATCGGTTCCAGCTCCACCGCGCCAATAAGCCCTTCGTTGCGGATGTCGATCACATGGCGGGTGCCTTTGAGCGAATGCAGCGCCTCTTGCCAGTAAGGCGCAAGCTCCGCCGCGCGCTCGAACAGGCCCTCTTCTTTGTAGGTCTCAAGCGTCGCAAGGCCCGCCGCCGCCGCCACCGGGTTGCCCGAATAGGTGTAGCCGTGGAAGAGTTCGATCATATGCTCGGGCCCTTGCATGAAGGCATCATGCACCTCGGCCGAAGTGAGCACCGCTCCCATCGGGATAACGCCGTTGGTCAGGCCCTTGGCGGTGGTCATCAGGTCCGGCGTCACGCCGTAATGTTGCGCGGCAAAGGGCGCGCCCAAACGGCCATAGCCGGTGATCACCTCGTCAAAGATCAGCAAGATGCCGTGCTTTTTGGTGATCGCGCGGAGTTTTTCGAGATAGCCCTTGGGCGGCAAGAGTACGCCCGTCGAGCCCGCCATCGGCTCCACAATCACCGCGGCGATGGTCTCCGCGCCATGCAGCGCGACGATCCGCTCCAACTCATCGGCGAGGGTCGCGCCATGCTCCGGCTGGCCTTTCGAAAAGGCATTTTGGCCCGGCAAATGCGTATGCGGCAGGTGGTCCACCCCATTGAGCAGGCTGCCAAACATCTTGCGGTTGGTGACAATGCCGCCGACCGAAATGCCGCCAAAGTTCACGCCATGATAGCCGCGCTCGCGGCCAATCAGCCTGGTACGGGCGCCTTCGCCGCGCGCGCGATGGTAGGCAATCGCCAGTTTCAGCGCGGTTTCGACCGATTCCGAACCGGAGTTGGTGAAGAACACATGTTCCATCCCCTCGGGCGCGATGTCGATGATCCGGTTGGCCAGCTCAAAGGCCGCCGGATGGCCCATCTGGAAGGCGGGGGCATAATCGAGCTCTGCCGCCTGTTTGGCGATCGCTTCCGAGATTTTCGGGCGGCAATGGCCCGCGTTGCAGCACCACAGCCCCGCTGTGCCATCGAGCACTTGGCGGCCTTCGGCGGTGGTGTAATGCATGTCTTTGGCACCCACAAACATCCGCGGCGCCTTTTTAAATTGGCGGTTGGCGGTAAAGGGCATCCAGAATGCGTTCAAATCATTGGGCGTCTTGCGGTCGAGCGCCATGGGTCTCTCCATGCGAGTGAGGGGGTGGGGCATCCGGGCGGTTTGACCACACGGTCAGGCGCAGGCTAACATCGGCGCGCGCGGCGTCAAGCGGGGGTGAGCGGCGGCGCGCCACCGGGG
>NZ_FTOG01000018.1 GCF_900156655.1 Rhodobacter aestuarii
GGCTCCGCGCCCGGCGCGCTTGCCCAACCCGAAACAGACCACTATCAACCCCAAGGACTCTCGTTATGACTGAGGGACGACCGGGGGGCAGGTCACCGGTTATCGCGGGAGGATTTTATCCGCGCCGTGCACTCGGCAGGCTGATACCATCCGAAAGACGCATAACTAGCCAACCTTTGCCGCAGCCGTCGCATCGGGCTGGTGGCGTCGAGCCTTGGCATGGTCCCGGATCTTCTGCGCGGCTCAGGCATGTCGCTGATCTACTGGGGGGATGCTGAGGTGAAGGGCGGAAGCAGCAGGCGGCCCTTGCTATTTTCATCCCCCACAAGGTCTGATCCGAATGGCAGTTCCGTCCCGCATCAGCGACATTCGGCCCGGGATTTTGCTGCGTCGTGCCATGGACGGCCGCTTCGAGCCCATCGCAGCGAGCAGCGCTGGAGCCATTGCAGACGGTCAACACGAAGGATTTCAGTGGCAAGAGCTGAGGTCGTTGATTGGTCTTCAAGCTGTCGGTGCGCCGGGTGACGCTGACCGGATGTCAACCTCACGCTCGCGCGTCATGATCCATCCCATGTGCATCTTCCAAGGCGTCGAACTGGGACCATGAGGAGGGTGACACTTTAACTTTGTTCGCATGAGGCATTTCTGCTTAGCGCCTACACAAGTAGGTCGGATAAGAGATGTTATGTAACTTTACTTCACGACCTCATTTGACGCTAGTCGAACGGCGACTTGTGGAGAAAATCAAAATAGAGTGTTGAAAGCCCTCTGCGAGGCAGCATGATTGGCGCAATGCAAGGCATATGTGAGCCGCGTCGAAAGATATACAACTCACATCGCCCATTAGCACTCATTACTGAACCGGCTCAGCGCTGCACTGCGCCTTCCTGTTAGGTCCCGTCGGTCGCAGCTATCACGACTTCGTCCTCGGCCATCCATCCGTTGGATATCAGAAACCTGCGGATCGTGTCGGGGGCCTCGGAATAGAGAACAAGCGCGAGGCTCTCTTCGGCGCGGGTACAAGTGACATAGAGCAAGCGGCGGGTGCGCTCGATCGTTGTTTCCTCGCCCTTGTCCGCCTTTTTCTGCGCGTCTGGGCCAAGGGGCTTGACCCCGAACAGCGTCTCATAGGAGGCAACGCCTTTGAAGCGTGTATGAACGTCGTCGGCGATTACCATGACCCGGGGAAACTCGAGCCCTTTGACACCTTGGTGGGTGCCATAGGAACTACGGTCTTCGACATAGGCGCGGTAATGTGCCACTTGAGAAAACGGGGTCTCAAGCGCCTGCGTCCAGGCATCGGTGATAGTGGTGTCGGTGGGTGGTGTGTCCTCGGGCGTAGTCAGATCCAGTTCGGCAAGGATGTCGGCCATGTCCTGAGCCGCTGGACGGTCTTCAGGCAAACAGGGCCGAAGCTGGTCAGGGATCGGGAACAATCGGTGCTCTGCCACGACCGCCAACACTTCGGCACAACTCGGATCCCGTTCGTCCTTAAATAGCGTCATAAGCGCCGCGACGCCCGCCCGCGCCGCGTCGAGCCCAGTGGCCTGGCCCGCTCGCCCAACTCGGATACCTCGCTTATCGACCAGCGGTGAGCCGTCACGCAGAACCGCCATAGCGGCAAAAGCATCCCCATCCCTTTGAGCTGTCACCAAAGGCAAGACCCGGTGGGAGAATAGCCGCATCGCGGGCAAGGTACCATCGCGAAACCCGTCCTTGAGCTTGTCGGGTTTGCTCAAAGGTTCAAACAGTTCACTGAAGCCAAGGCGTGCAGCGGCCATGTGACGCTCGATCGTGAGGGTCTTGACCGTCTCCGCGTTCTGCCAAGCGGGGTCTCCGGTGATGCGGGCCATCTCCGCGCAAGTGAAGGCTTCAAAGACTGCGCGATCCGTGCCCTCGCTTGGCGCAAGAAAGACCCGCACGGTGCCACCCGGTTTGTCTTCGCGTGCGCGCTGTTGACGGCGATCATCGTCGCGCCGGATCGCATTCGCCAGATCCACGATCCGCTCGCGGCTACGGTGGTTCATCTGTTTGGCCGGTTGCGCAAAATCCGCCACCCGTTGGTCGAGATCGCGCAATCCATCGGAGTAGATGCGCTGCATTGTGTCCCCAAGCAGCCCAAGGGAGATGCGGCCCCGATGGCGCGCCTCGAAGATCAAGAGCGCCTCCATCAACGGTTTCATGGTGTCCTGGCTCTCGTCGATCAAGATGAACGGGTAACGCGCTAGAACGATGTTCTGAAACGTCTCGCTTTCAGTCAGGAAATGCGCGGCGAGCGCAATGACCTCGGTATGTTGCAGCGCATCGCGGCTGAAATTGTCCCCCTCGGGCGCGTAAGTGAAGGCGCGGATTTCAGCTAGGCGCTCCAGCCGCTTTGTTTTTGATGCCATTTTTTTGATGCGTTCATCATGGGCTTTGCCCGCTCGGCCCTTTGCATGGGCAGCCTGGATATCAGAAATTTCACTCTGTAAATTGCTCTCCAACCAGGCCCTAATATCTGCCGTACGCCCCTCGATGAGCGACCAGGCGAAGCTGTGTATAGTCTGCACCTGAAAAACCGGATCGGCTTTAACGCGGCGTTTTATCTCATCAGCGGCGGCATTGGTATAGGTGATCACTGCGATCTTGCGGCTGTGTTTTCGCAAGGTCATCAGTGTCGTTGTGTCCAAGCCCTCCAGTGCCTCCTTGAGTGAGCGCGTCTTGCCTGATCCCGCCCCGGCAAAAAGAAAGAAGCTGCGCGGCTGATCGAGGGACAGGCATTGGCGGATCGTGGCGTCAGCGCCAGCGTCGCGGGTAGCGTCTGTCACATCTGTCATATCGCTCTCTCACCGCCCTTCAGTCGGCCCGCGAGCCAAGTCAGGCCTTTGTCGATATATGGCGGTGCCTGAAGCGCTTTGATGTCCTCGATATATAGGAGGTCCAGTGCAAAGGCGGCCCTCGCGCCTAGTTTTAATCTCAGCCCGTCCTCCAAAGTACCCCGCCCTTGGATGCCCACGGGCTCTCATGCGTTTCGCGCGAATGACGGGTTTCCGCCCTTCGCCACGGCAAATTAGGATGTGCCTTATCGAGGCTTTTAACAGCTTTTATACGAGGTAAAAAAATAGTATTGTGGACAGAATATTTTATGTACGCCTGTTCAGGATTTCCTCGAAAACTACACCCATTTTCTGTTCCGCCAAGATTACCACCAAAGCTGCAGCCCGCGCATCTTCTGCTGCGTCATGATGGGCGAAATCAAGGCCGAGACGGTCTTTAAGGTGCGCCAAACCATGCCCGCCATCGCCGCGAAATTCAGGCCAAGCGTACCGGGCGATTCGAACGCTATCCCGCCATCTCCATTCTGGGACAGGCAGACCTGCAAGCGCAAAGGCGCCCTCGATCGCTCTCTGGTCAAACGCGCTATGCTGAAAGATAACATGACGACTCAGCAGCGGTGCGATGCGAGGGACGGCATCTACAAATTTTGGTGCGCCACGCACTTTCTCAGGCCCAATCCCATGCAATCGAGTATTGAAAGGCTCGAATGGTGCTTCCGGATCGATATAGCTAGACCAACTGTCGATCGTCCCGTCATGACGTACGCAGGCAAGGCCGATCTGACAAATACTTGCGCAATCTCCGTTGGCGGTTTCGACATCAAGCGCCACAAAGCGATACTCTGCGTCTGGCAGCGGCGGAATATCGGCCGATGGTGCGCGGAAGGTCTCAGCTTCGACCGAGGATGGCACGAACCCTTTGAGCAACCGGGCACAGAGTCCGGGCAAGGCATCGACGTCCAGCCGTGAACTTCTGGCATCGGTTCGAAGAAGATCCTCGTCAAGATATGGGTGATAGGGTTCAAACACGAGGTTCGGTCCCGCCGCGAAAAAATCCACCGCCGCCCCCTCGGCCCACTGCGCGAGCGTCTTTTCAAGGGGTTGCGCATCGATGCCGCAGGTGACCTCAAGAAACCCGTCATGGCGTTCAACCTGATGCCCGACGCCCTGCAACGCCAAAGCAAGCGTTGCGGTCCGAACGGTGCCGCATCCCGTCGCCAGAAACCAGTTTCGTGGGCCGATATTCACAATCGCAGACCGCCCGAAACCGGCAGCATGGTAGTGGGTGCGCGCCTCGGAGAGCAATTCTGCTGCGGTCCGGTCCATGTAGACCGGAATCTGATCGCCCGTGTAGATATCGCGCATCTTTTCGATCACCCGGTCGTGGATCAGCCCGGGCTCACCGCCGAAACGTGGCGGCACACCGCCCTTTGCAGGATCGACGACAATGATTTTCGCGCCGGTGTCGATTTCCCGCACGCTCCAGCGACGCCCGGAGAAGATGAGCATCATTCCGGGGGCGAGGATGTTGTCGAGCGGGATCGTGCCGAGGTCGCGACCTGTTTCAGCTCTTCATAGGTGCGCTCCGGATACTGAAGCTTCATGACGTACCGCTGCAGTGAAATCCGTCGACCGTCGATATTTGCGGCGGCATGAATATGATCGCCGCGCGATATAACAGCGTACCAACGATGGGCGCGCACCTGCCTGTCGAAGCGCTTGTCGACGATGGCTTCTAGGTCACGGGACGTAGCGACCAACGCGATCAATGCTGGATCGAGAGATTGAATTAGCGTTTGGACTGCCGCTCTTGTGTTTTCAACTGGGCTTTGCATGGTCTTCTATCTGTCTAAATACGTTGGAATTTACGCGTCGGCTCAACGTGAACACCTTGTGGCCGAACACTTGGCACCCGCTTTGAATGCGGGTGCCAGTCATTCAGAACAAAGGTCTGATCAGGCTGAGGTGTTTTCAGTCTCAGGACGTTCCGAAACGGAGAAGGGCTCACTTAACATATCGAGTGGCGTGGCTCCGCAAGATGGACAGTGCCATAGGTTTTGGGCCATCTCAGTTCCGGAAAACTCACCGTCGCAATGCATGCAGTACCATTTGTCAGAGCGCACATGATTGAGCGGGTGCCCGCCGGTCTGGCGCTGGCCGCGCGTGATCGCGCCGAGCGTGTCGAGACGCCGCGCAATGGTCGAGAGGAACCGCTTTTCCGCCTTCACATCGGTCGCGACGGGGCGGAAGAGCGGCGGCTGCGCCTGATTGGTGCGGTTGGTGCGCCCCAGCCCCTGGATCGCCGCATCGGCCTTCCAGCCCGGTTCGAGAAGGTAATGCACCCGCAGGCGCTGGTTCTTCGCCCCGAGATCGGCGTGATAGCTGCGCCCGGTGCCGCCCGCATCGGAGAAGATCAGGATGCGTTTTTGATCATCCATGAAGGCGGCGGTTTCCGCGAGATTGGCAGAACCGGCGCGGGTCTCGACGACGAGCCGCGCCGCAGGACCCTCGCCCTTGCGCACGATGCGGCGCGACCGGCCCGTGACCTCGGCCACGAGGTCAGTGCCGAAGCGCTGCACGATCTGGTCGAGTGCCCCCGGCACGGGCGGCAGCGCGGCCAGCTTCTCGATCAGCGCGTCGCGCCTGCGGGTGGCCTCGCGGCATTCGACCGGCTGACCGTCGCGCACAACGGGCCGGGAAGAGAGATTGCCCTCGCTGTCGGTGAAAGGCTCGTAGAGCTGCACCGGGAAGGAATGGGCGAGGTAGTCCAGGACATACTCCCTGGGAGTGATGTCGAGGCGGATGTCATTCCAGTCCTCGGTCGGGATCTCGGCCAGACGCCGCTCCATCAGCGCCTCGCCGGTGGAGACGATCTGGACGACCGCCGCATGGCCCGCCGCCAGATCGGCCTCGATCGCGCCGATCAGCGTGGGGGTTTTCATCGAGGTGAGCAGATGGCCGAAGAAGCGCTGCTTGGCGCTCTCGAAGGCAGACCGCGCGGCCGATTTGGCCTGTCGGTTCAGCGTGCCCGACCCGCTCGGCCCGTCGGCCGCGCCGGTGATGTTCGCCGCCTCCATCGCCGCCGCCAGGTTGTTGTGGATGATGGCGAAAGCCCCGGCATAGGCATCGTAAATGCGGCGCTGTTTTGGGGGTGAGCGCATGTTCCAGCATCTCGTATTCGACGCCGTCATAGGAAAGCGAGCGCGCAGTGTAGAGCCCGAGCGCGCGCAGATCGCGGGCGAGAACCTCCATTGCCGCGACGCCGCCAGCCTCGATCGCCTCGACGAATTCGGCGCGCGTGGCGAAGGGGAAGTCCTCGCCACCCCAGAGCCCGAGGCGCTGCGCATAAGCAAGGTTGTGCACCGTCGTGGCGCCCGTAGCCGAGACATAGACCACGCGGGCATTGGGCAGTCTGTGCTGCAAGCGCAGACCCGCCCTGCCCTGCAGCGAGGCCGACTGATCACCGCGCTCGCCCCTCGCCACAGCGGCATTCGCCATGGCATGGCTTTCGTCAAACAGGATCACCCCGTCGAAATCCGCCCCGAGCCAATCGACGATCTGATCGACGCGGGATTTCTTGGCACCCCGCTCCTCCGACCGCAGCGTCGCATAGGTGGTGAAGAGAATGCCCTCGGAGAGCGGAATGTCGCGCCCCTGCGCGAAGCGCGAAAGCGGCGTCACCAGAAGCCGCTCCTGACCAAGGGCCGACCAGTCGCGTTGCGCATCCTCGAGAAGCTTGTCGCTTTTCGAGATCCAGAGCGCCTTGCGGCGGCCCTGCGCCCAGTTGTCGAGCAGGATCCCGGCCGACTGGCGGCCTTTGCCAGCGCCCGTGCCATCGCCAAGGAAAAAGCCGCGACGAAAACGGACGGCGTCAGCGGCATCGTCGGGGGCAGCCGAGACCATGTCGCCGGTCTCATCGACGATCCACGATCCGGCGAGATGCGCGCCATGCGCCTCGCCTGCGTAGATCACGGTCTCCAGCTGCGCGTCGGAGAGAAGACCGTCGCGCAGGACGGCGGTGGGCAGCTTGGGCCGGTAGCTGGGTTTCGGGGGTGCAACCGAGGCCATCGCCGCCGATTGCACGAGCTTGGTCGGATGCGCCGCCGCGCCGGGGATGTCGATCGTCTGCAGACGGAAGGTCTCGTAGATCGCATCCGACAAATGCGCCGCGCCGCCATCTTCGGCGGCATCCCGCAGCGCATAGTCGATCTCCTCGGCCTCGATCGGCGTCAGAACCTGCGCCGGTCGCACGGCAAAACGCGCGCGCGCCGGGCTGATCGGCCTGCGCGCGGCAGGGACAGGACTCCCCGGGAAGGGGGAAGAGGGCCCCTGCCCTGCCAGGGCGTCCTGTTCCAGTTCGAGCCGGGGCGGAACCTCGCGCAGGATCCGGGCCAGAAGATCTGCGGCGTCAGGGGAGATCGGCTGTCGCAGATCAGCCGTGATCCCGCCAGCCTCGCCGCCCCGACATTTGTCGAAGACCGAGAGCCGCGTCTCAAAGTTGGTGCCGTGCCTAGCGAAGGCGGCCCCGGACACCGCGCCGGTGAACACCAGATGCGCGGTTTCCGTCAGACGCGCGAAAGCCTCGGCCCAAGCCGGGGTGTCGGGCGCGAACCCCGCCCCCGTGATGGCGACAAGCCGCCCACCCGGCGCAAGGCGCGCCAGCGCCGAGCGCAGATGCCGGGCGGTCGCCTCGGTCGTTCGATCCTCGACATTGGCGAGCGCCGAAAAGGGCGGGTTCATCAAGATGACGCTCGGGCGCAGCCCCGCATCGAGATGATCGTCGATCTGCGCGGCGTCAAAACGGGTGACGGGGCGGCCCGGGAAGAGCAATTGCAGAAGATCGGCGCGCATGCTCGCGAGCTCGTTCAGCGCGAGGCTGCCCCCCACGATCTCGGCGAGGATCGCCAGAAGCCCGGTCCCGGCCGAAGGTTCGAGGACCAGATCTCGGGGGGTTATCTGCGCCGCGGCAAGGGCCGCGAGCCCCATCGGCAGCGGCGTCGAGAATTGCTGGAACCGCTCCATCTCCTCCGAGCGGCGGGTATGGCTCGGCAGAAGGCCCGCGACCTTCGTCAGGATCGGCATCAGCGCCGCAGGCGACCCCGCCCGGGCGAGAAGCGCGCGACCGAATTTCCGCAAGAAAAGGACAAGCGCCACCTCGCCCGCCTCATAGGCGAGCTTCCAATCCCAGGCACCCGATGCATCGGAGCCGCCGAAGGCGCGCTCCATCTCGGGCCGCAGGCGTGAAGCGTCGATCGGCGCGCCTTGCGCCAGATCGGGTTGCAGTGCTTCGGCCACAGCAATGATCGCCGGCGCCGGATCCATGGGCCGCAGGGGCGGCAAAGGCGCAAGAGGAGGAAGAAAGGTCATCGGGAAACTCCGGAATGAGGGATAGGACCAGCCCGGACACCCTCTCTCGGGCACCCTCAGGCCTGCCCTTTCCCGACCCATCTCTCCCTCTCGACCCTCTGTCTCCCGACGCCCGGCTTGATTTTGTTCCCTCTTTGTTCTATCTTGAAGACCAAGCCAGCAGGGGAGATCGACCATGGAAAGCACCGCGCCTGCGCTGCCCGCAACGCCTAAGCAGATCGCCTATGCGCACGCGCTCGCGCGGCGCAACGGCACCCTTCTGCCATGGGACGTGCAGCAGGACCGCCGAACCTTGAGCGGATGGATCGACACGCAGGCCCGGATGAAGCCGATGTCTGAGGTGGACCAGCGGCCGACCTCGAAGCAGGTGGCCTTCGCGGAAAAACTCGCCCGGATCAAACGGCGCGCCGTGCCGGAGGAGTGCTTTCGCGACAAGGGCCTGATGTCGAAGTGGATCGACGGGAACAGGTGATCGAACATCTCAGACTAGCTGGCAGCTGTGTTCTGTTAGATGTACTCGATGTCTTGGCGCGCCAGGGCAGCAAGTTTGGAAAGGCCGTTCTTGGTGAGGTCGAGCAAGAACTCAGAGGCTGTCATTGGCGGATTATCGTAGCGTTGACGTACCTTTCGCAGCGCCCGCGCCCCTCCCTGTCGAAAGAGCGCATAGGTGTTGGCCAACATATCGTCGGCGCCGAGCGTCTCAATGTCATAGGGCGCCAGTTTATCCGACGGGAAGTCTCGATGGTTCTCGGTAACGATCACCTGCGCCGAGCTGCGGATTGCCGCCGCCAGAACATGGCGATCGTTCGGATCCGGTAGATCAAGGCCATCGACCAAAGGTCGATAGCCATCCACGAAGCACTCTTCGAAATGCTCTCGAATCGCCTGCTCCTGTTGACGAACGCTGGCCTCGAGATGAGGCTTCAATCGGATGAGGTTCCGAGTCCACTCGTCGAGAATTTCATCGGTGATGCGCGCTCGAAAGAGCCCCTCTTGGGCGAAGGTGAAGAGGACATCCCTGATCCGAAACGGGAAAAGCACGTTGGCGTCGAGCACCACCACGAAAGGGTTGGCGACGAAGCTCATTCGTTGTCGAACTCCTGCCCAAGCCGGGCAAGGTCGGCCAACGCACCCTCTTGTTTGCGGGCCTTGTCAGCACGGTAGCGCATCAACTCGTCAATCCTCACACGACGATGCGATCCAACCTGCTCGAACTTGATGTCGCCTCGGAGCAGTAGCTTGGTCAGATAGGGGCGGGAAATATTGAGCATGTCCGCCGCTTCTTGTGTGGTCAGCATCGTACCGACGGGCACGAGCGTGACCATATTGCCATTGCTGACATGGCCCAAGAGCTCGATGATGAGGTTGCCAACGGCGGGGGCAATCTTGACCGCCTCGCCGTTCTCACCTGAAATCTTCAGGCCACCATCCAGCTCCATAGCGATCGCGATCGCCGTCGCGGCATGCGCGGCGCTGTCTATCTCCTCGCGCGTCGGAGGGCGCTCCATGAGCCCTTTGTCTTCCGTCCTCTTTTCAGCCGTTGTCATCGGTCTCTCCCGCTTTTCCCATCAGATATACGCCATGCGCGCCCTACCTCAAGTGAAATAACAGAAATATGTGTAACAACCGTAACTCCGCGCCTCGGAGGTCACAGTTCACCCGAAGCGCCGCCCCTCTTCAGTGAAGGTGTGCGCGTTGACGATGATCCCCTCTTCGATCGCCTCGTCCGAGGTGAGGTGCTCGTATTCGGCCTGAAGCTGGCGGTAGAGCCAACGGGCCAGATCGCGCAGCGCCTCGGTCACGATCTCTTCGGCATCCTCAGTGGGCGGCTGACAGGTCGGGCTGTCACGGGTGACATCCACGGACATGGCAAATTCGTGGTAGTAGCGCCCGCGATGGGTCGCCTCGGCAGCGAGCCGATAGAAGTTCCTGCGCTGGATGGCCTGCAGCCGGTCGACAATGCCATGCAGCGTCGTGTCCATCGGGGCATAGCCCCGAATGCGCGCGGCCGCGCCCTTGGCGTGACCGAGATAGCCCGCGAAGCAGGCGCCGTCCCCCTGGCTCCAGAACCCCGAAAACCAGACACAAGGCTTTTGCCGCATGCCACCGCCCATCAGGCGGACGGGCGTGGTCTTCAGGCGGATGCCGAGGATCTCGCAGATCCGCTCGAAATCCTCGTAGACCGCGTCCCACCAATCGTCGTGGGGCGCGAGGTCGCGATACCAGCTGCGTGCCTTTTCCTTGGCCTCATCTGAGAGTCCCGGGAACTGGTAGACGGTGGTGCAGATGGTCTCAGGCATCGATGTCCTCCCCGTTCAACGCCGCAGCCAGCCATTCCTCGGTGCTGGTCCAACCGACGGATTTGCGCGCGCCAAGGTCGATGACATGCGCACCGCCGCCGTAGGCATCGAGGCGCGGGCGCGAACAGGTCAGGGCGTATTGGAAGCCCCAGAGGCCAGTGAGGTCGAGGTCTTCGGCGAGGCGCAGCACGAAGCGGATGACCGCCTCGACATCGCCATGTTCATCGTCATGGATCCACAGGATGCTGCCTTCGGGCGCATCCTGGCGCGTCAAATCGAACCCCGAACCCTCCGGGTCATCGGCCTCCTGATCGGTCGCGCGCAAATCCGCAATCAGCGCGAGCGCGCGGGCGGCCTTTTCGGCCGTCCCGACATCGATCAGGCAAGAAAAATGGGTGAAGTAATCCGCCATGGGAACCTCCTGAGAGTGAGACGCCCAGCCGCGAGGCCGGGCGCTGGATTGGAACGAAAGGATGGGCAGGCGCGCTCAGCCGGTGCGCTGGTCGCCTGCGGCCTGACGCGCCGCATGCGCGCAAAGCATCTGCCGGTAGAACCGCTTGCGCGCTGCTCGAAACCCGCGAACGGCGCGGGTATCGGGATGAAGCACCCGAACCGCCGCACGCAGGACGGCGAGCGGCGATGCCGTCAGCGGCAGGCCGAGGCGCAGATATGCGGGATCGGTCATGTCAACGGCACGGCGAAGATCGGGGCCAGATTGACGGCCGAGGGCGCCATCTGCGGCGCGCAGGGTGACTTCGGTCATGGTCATCGGCTCAACTCCGGTTCGGGAAAAAGGGGGGGGATGCCGGACTGGGCGATCTCTCTACCCAGCGACGCGCCCAAGCCCCCTGCCCTTCTCGATCTCTCCGCCCTCACGCCGCGCGCTGCAGTGCGCGGGCGGCGACGACACGCCAGAGCGGATCGACGAGCCGCCCCTCGAGGTGATCGGCGCGACGGCGCAGATGCGCCACGAACCCATGTTCGCGCCATCCCGCAGCCTGGCTCGCCCGCGCGCGCAAACCGCTCGCCTCGCGCAACACCGAACGGGCCTCGGGCGCGGAGAGCACGGGGTTGCACCAGGCAATCGCAGCATCGGCCAGCTCTCCCGCCAGCACGAGCCGCTCTTCACGATCGAGGATCACCATCATGTGCGGGGCAACGTCGGGGCCGACTTGCTGCGCCAGCACGACCGCGGCGAACATCGCATCCGCGAGCGTCGCATAGCGATCGAGTTCCACCGGGCGGTCCTGCCCGGCCATCGCCGCTCCAAGATCCGGGGCGACAAGTTTCAGAACGAAGGACAGATCGGGATTGGGCGCGGGCCGTGCATCGGCGTCAAACCGCATCTTCGGAGTGGCCTTTCGCGCGCGGAACTCTTGATCGAGCATCTCGGATTCTCCTGCGACGGGGGCGGGAAGCCTCTCTCCCCGCCATCACCGTCACCCCCAAACCGCCACCCTCTTCCTCGAGGGCGACGGCTCAGGGTCGGGCTTGATCGTCAGAGCTTGCCCGAGGCCCTCAGGCTCAGCTCACAGGGACACCTCGTTGTCCGAGAACCCGTATGGGACTTGGCTTGCGGAAACCATCAGGGCCAGCGGCCGCGTGCGCCGCGCAAACAGGCCGGACACACGTCTGCTTCTGACCAGTGCAAAACAATCTCAGAAAAGTCTTGCTATGCAGGAGCCATCCACACAGGCCATTCGCTGCGGTTGCAAAACCAAGGCAAGAGCCTATTCAAACCTTTCGGACGGAGCGGGCTTTCGCTGCGTTATGTAGGAAGGACCGTAGACCCGAGCATAAGTGGTGAAACCGTCTCACCCTCGGGTAGCGTCTCTGCCAAAATTCAGGCTCGTACCTGCACGCGCTCACGAACACGGTTGTAAATTCTGACCTCCGGTTGATGCTCAAGTTCCACGACGACGGCGAACCGCTGATCAAAAACTTGGTCCACCGCCCAATGGGACAGACACCGCACGACGAGGTAGTAGACCTCTCCGTACTCCCCCGTATCACGTTTGAAAGTGACAGAGGCCGTCTGGACTGTGTTACTCGCGCGCTCGTCCGACCCGGGTTGGAGCTTGCACTTAAACCTCGGAGGCACGGCTGGCGCTGCCCCCTCCAACGTCTTGTCTCGTTCGCGGAAGTGCTCAAAGAGCTCTGCCTCGTCGATGCCGCGCAGCAGTCGGAAATCCATTTTGGTGCCGAGATAGTCACTACGGGTGCGCCGGACGGGCGGGTCGTAGGCAAGGGAGACCCGGATCGTACGGTCCCCACCCGTTCGGAACTCAGGTGGGATGGGCAGTCTATATACTGCGAATTGATCCATCTCTAAGGCATCCTCAGCGTAGAGGACGACACGATGTTCATCCGAATAGGCGGCGCGGATGGGGTCAACGACACCGTTGCCTCCGATCCTGACGCGCTCGGCGGCTGTCATTACACCCAATCGTCGTTCGAAGGCATCAGGCGAGCGCGCCGCGCCCACGAGGAGCGCTCGTAAAAGGTTGGCAGACGCATTGGGCATACGGCGTAGTAGGCGCGCGGCCTTGTGGATCAATAGCGGCGCGGCGAAAGATGTGCCCCCGGCGGCAGTGAGGAACTGCTCGGTGTAGCGATGATTCAGCGTGATCACCCCCGCTGCGGGTAGACGCGGCGCGCCAGCCAAGCTGACCGAAGGTACGTCGAAGACGGCTGTGCCGCCGAGATCGACGACGTCGGGCTTTCGCACACCGCCCGCACCAGGTCCAACCCGTGTGAATGGCGAGGGCTCGCCCCATTCATGCGTAATCGGTCGAACATTTGCATCACGCTCATGCCGAGCGTCGAGGCCCGTCCCTCCCGCCACAGCGCCGACTGTCATGACGTTCGCTGCGCCCGCGGGCTCGGCCAACCGGTTTTCAGGCTCGAGCAGATAGGTTGGGTATAAGGTTACCAACTCCTCGGACGTAGCTGCCATGAAGGGTCTCGGGCGCCCCCGATTGCCGGCGGAGACGACGATTAGTACGTCGAGTTCGCGAGCGAGCGCGTCAAGGGTCGCGGCCCATGGACCAACGCGACCCTGTGGTAGGTTAGCGTTAGTATCGCCAAGAGACAGCACGAACAGCCTACAGCCTTGGTCCGCGTGTAGCGTGCGAATTGCCGTATCCATTACACGGGGCACGGTGCGTCGTTCTGGGAACCGGCCGTTGTCACCCACGACCTTGGCCACGGCCAGACGTCCGACCGGCTCCAAGGAACCTGCTGGAATCGCATCGCGTAGGTCACCGAAGAGTGCCGCTCCTGCGACTGATGTGCCGTGTCCCCAAACATCGGCAGCGCCTACTATGCCCTCGCCGAGGTGACGACCGACGACGAGCCCGTCTAGTAGAGGATGATCATTTACGCCGCTGTCGAGGATGCCGATGATCGGCGCACCCTCCGCCGGATCAAGGACAGGGGGCACCCTGCCCGCGTCCAAGGCCACCATCGGTTGGGCTACGAGATCCGGCTCCGGGGGTAGGTCGATGATCGCGATTTCGGGCACCCCGAGGAGGGGCCGAAGGCCGCGACCCGTCGCTTCCACGCGCATCACGGTTATGGAGGGCCCTATATAGGTGTCGTATACGGCTCCGCCTTGGGCGACCAGAAACTGTTCGATTTCCGCAACCTTCGCTTCGCGCTGAGGCCGGGTGCCGAACTCCCAGAGTTCGATGTCGAGGACGTACTGAACATCGTCCTGAAGATCCTCAGCTTCAGTGATGCCCTCAGCTTTGATCTTCGGCCCGAGCCGGTCACGCGGGGCGAGCCCTCCGATCCCATCAATTCTTCCCACGAGGCCGGCGTAGTTCGGATTTTTCTGACCCGGGTTGGCTGGCGGTGCGTCGAACTTACTGAGGCGGTCCATGAACACAGTCAGGTCGCCTGTCGAAGAGAAGAGCAGGACAGTGCGATCCGCATCGCTGGAGACGACCAAGAGGCCGAGCCTCTCCCAATCGCTCTCGGCGATATGACCGTCAACTTGTACGCGAAGGAGTAGAGAGGGGTCGACGAAGGCGGCTGGCTTTGCGGCTAGCTGCTCTGCCATCGCAGTCCGGGTCTCCGCCTGGAGGGCACCGCCATGACCGCCGCCGCGTCCGGGCGGGGCGCCGCCTCCGCCGGTTTTGCGGCGCGCGATCGGCACGCGGGCACGGATCAGTTGCAGGTGCTCGAGCTGTGCCATCCCCTGGTTCCTATACGGAAGTGGCGCCCGCACCACCTTCGCAAGCCCTCGCGCGCCGGCGTTCGGAATTGCGCAGGGCTGAGCGTAAGTGACCGTCTGTCACACCCGTGTTACCATCCAAGATCGACAGCTTGATCGCTTGCTGGGTGATCCGAGCCAGTTCCGCATAGGAACAACCCGTCAGGCGATCGATATAGATAGCCGGATCGATGGAAGTCGCCACGTTGCGGAAAGCGTGCCGCAGATAGGCTTCGATCATCCGCGCGTTGGGTAGATCGAACCAGACCACCTCGTCGAATCTCCGCCAAATTGCCTGATCAAGCTGGCCCGCGAGGTTCGTCGCGGCGATCAAAAACCCGCCGGGCTCAATCTGCTCAATGAACATTAGTAGACTGTTGACCACACGGCGCAATTCACCGGTCTCGGTCGGCTCCTCCCGCGAGCGCGCAAGCGCGTCAAACTCGTCGAAAAATAGGACGCAAGGCTGGCGCCGTGCGAACTCGAAGGTCTTGCGGATGTTGGTGGCCGTCTCACCGAGATATGACGACACGAGGCTGTCGAGGCGTACGTGGAAAAAGGGTAGCCCCAGTTCACCGGCAAACACCTCCGCGCACATGGTCTTGCCCGTGCCGGGCGGGCCGCAGAAGAGAAGCTTGGAGCGTACCTCGAGACCATGGCGGTGCAGGCGGTCCGCCTGCCGGAACTCGCGGATGATGCCGGCGAAAAGTTCCTTATTCTCATGCGACAGGTGAAGCTCGGCGGGTGTGCGCTGCGGCTCCACCCGCTGGATGAAATCGCGTGCCTCGTCCGGGAAGGGCAGGAGCTTACTTGCAGGAGCCGTTTGGGTCGAACCTTCACCGAGGCGATCGAGAGACTTGCGCAGGGAGCCCGCGAGCACTCGATTGCCCTTGCGCTCCTCCTCGCCGATGATCTGCTCGACTACGGTGCGGAATTTATCATCCCGACCGTAGCTTGTTATGAGCTTTTTCATCAGTTCGCCGCGTGCCATTTCGCCTCCCTCGTCTTTCCCTCCCTACCTGTTCGATAAGGACCTTGACAACAATAATTGAGGTCTTGGAGTCCTCGTAGCCAGACTGAGTGATGGAAATGCATGCTGGCGCGGTTCTTGAAGCCATCCCAGTCAGCTTTCGTAAATAGACGCAGGCCGAACCGGCCCTGCAGAAACGGGTCGCTGTAGTCACGCTGGCGCTCCCAGGCGCGTCTGAGCGAAAGGATAGACCTTTGCAACAGTATCGTTACCAGATTTCCGTGCGTTGCAGTGGCCCGCATCTTGATCCAAATGGAACACCCTGCTGCACCCACAGCCGTGAGGTTGAAGTCGCCTTTCGCGATGGTGTCCCGGGACATCATCCCTTTCGCGCACCTTGCCGCATTCGGAAAATGGGGCTCGATGCCGTCATGCGGCGCCACAGACGGGAAGTATGCGCCCAAGGTGCAAGCGCTGTACTTGGCAACCGTTTTCCATTTCGGCGACTGGATCAAAACCGAAGGCGTTGCCCTTGGACAGGTCCGGGATCGGCACATCCGACAGTTTCTCGCCGATCACATGCCGTCTTGCGAGTGTGATCGCCATACGCGCGGCGACACACACACAAATCGCGCAGCCCTGCATCTGCTCGGGCGGGTCATGGAGGCCACTGGGTTCGCTATGACGCGGACCCTGACGCCAATGGATGCAGAGCTTTCGCGCTTCGACGCGAAGATGCGAGAGGTCTGGGGTTATTCCGAGAGCACACGGGCAGCACGGTGCCGGATTATCAAGCGTTTTCTCATAACCATAGTCGGTGCCCAAGCCATTGATATAAGTTGTATTTCAGAGTCAGATGTGTCGCGCTTTATCATCGGGGACGGCACCCGCAGCACAAGTTGCGCACGTGGGCTGTCTGGCGCGATCCGCTGCTTCCTGCGGTATCGCCAGTTGATCGGCGATGACGTCACACCTTTGCTTGCAGGTTTGCCGCGCCCCCCGCGACCCAAGCCTTCCACCCTGCCAGACGTTCTCACAGACGTCGAAGTCGACGCGCTGCTTCAGTCGTTCAGTGCCGACTTTCCGCAGCGCCGGCGCGCGTTCGCAATCGCCAGATGCCTTATCGATCTAGGTATGCGCTCTTCCGAGGTGGCCGGACTGACCCTTGAAGACATCGACTGGCAGCGCGGCACGATCCGGGTCACCCATCGCAAAGGACGCCGTGCAGATATTCTGCCGCTGCTGGAAGCGACTGGTAAGGCGATCGCAGACTACATCCTGCATGAGCGCCCTGCGCCCGCTTGCCCCAACATTTTCGTCCGGCACAGGCCCCTGCCCCATCGCCTCGGCATCTTCAGCACCATCGGTCGGAAGTTCCTCGCTGGGTTCGTCCTCGGGCCGGACATAGCCGCGATAGACCGCAAGACGGCCATCCCGATCCACGGTCACAAAGGCCCCGGCGCGGACGACCTCGGCCGGGTCGAAGATCAGCGGCCGCTGCTCGAGGGTCTCCATCGCCAGCTCAAGCGCCCCGAGCCGAGCGTCAATCTCCTCGGGGTATTCGTCCTGCCCGGAATATTCGTCCTCGAGCGCACGGTACTCGGAGAGCAGCGCGGCATGCGAGGCACTTTCCGCGTCGCTCATCGGCGCCGGATCGCCCGCCAGACGCCGCAGCCCGTGGCTGTAGCCATAGGGCAGATCGGTCGCCACCTCGATCCACTTCCAGCCCTCGGCGGCAAGCGCCTCGGCTTCGGCCTGAAGTTTCTCGGCGACCAGCCGGTCGAGCAGGGCAGGGGCCTCGAACCAGCCGCCATCATCGCCCTGGAACAGATCGCGCATCACGACACCGCCAGCAGCTTCATAGGCCTCGACGCCGACGAAGATCGCGCGACGATCCGATGCGCGCACCGAGGTTTCGGTCAGCATCCGCCGGATCGTGTAGGGCTCTTTGTTCCAGGTGTTCTTCACCGCATCCCAGACCTGGACCTGACGCGCATGATCGGGATTCACCGTGAAGGCCATCAGCTGCTCGAGCGTCATGCCGTCATCGGCATAGACTTCGAGCAGGGCAGGGGCCACGGAGGCGAGTTTCAGGCGCTGCTTCACGATCTGCGGCGTGACGAAGAAGGCCGCCGCGATCGCCTCCTCCCCCTGACCTTTCTCACGCAGAGCCTGAAAAGCGCGGAATTGGTCGAGCGGGTGCAGGGCAACACGCTGCATGTTCTCGGCGAGCGAGTCATCCTCGGCAAGGATGTCGGACGCGGCGTCGCGCAGGATGCAGGGGATCGGCGCGGTCTTCGCTAGCCGCTTTTGCTTGACCAGCAGCGAGAGGGCCTGGAATCGGCGACCCCCGGCCGGGATTTCGAACATGCCGGTTTCGACACCTTCTGCATCGAGCACGGGGCGGACGCTCAAGCCCTGCAGAAGCCCTCGGCGCGCGATATCTTCCGCCAGTTCCTCGACCGAAACGCCCGCCTTGATGCGCCGGACATTGGACTGGCTCAACACGAGCTTGTCGAAGGGGATATCCCGCGAGGGGGACAGGGTGATTTTCTGGGCAGCTTTCGCCATCAGATCTTCTCCGCGACGGGCGCCGGAAGCCTCTCTTCCGATCTCACTTCCCGTCACCCCTCAAACAGCCCCTCTCTCACTTTCCCTCAGCCAAGCGTGTTGTCCGCGGACAACTTATGCTGTCACGAGATGAGTTTCCGAGAGTTTGCCCAATCGCTTCACCAGCCTCACCGCATTGAATTCATGGCTTCGTGCACCGCTAGTCAGTGACCGGAAATAAGCGCCAACGTTTCGGATCCGGTCATGGAACTGAACGATTGCCCAAATGGTGATCGCGCTTGGCAGAGTTCCGATGCAGCGCTCTGCCTGTCTCAACGTCGCGCTGTCGATGCCAATCATCGGTGCAAGTGTCTGGGCATGTGTGACCACATCCGCAAAATCCTCAATGCGTCTCAGCGAAAACGAGGCGGCATCCGGACAGGCTTTCATCAATTCGGGAAGGGAAAGGCTATCTCCGGGCGCTTCGTCATTGGTGATCGCAGCTTCTTTTTCAGTATTTTCTTTTTTTGACTTCTGATGGTGGCGGACATTTTGGCCGTTGCTGGCGGACATTACAGTCGCTCGCAAAGAGTGTTTTCCACCATCATCGGCGGTTTCTCCAATGGTGTCGGGCAGCGCCTCAGACATTCTGGAGAGCTCTTCGACCGTCAGTTTGTTGCGAAGACGGCGCAGGATATCGAGCGCACGATTGTCACTGGGATTGGCCTCCAGCATCGGTCGGATCTGCGCGCGGAGTTTCGATTTGAGATAGGCGATCTCTTCCGTTTGTGCGCGCGCTCGAACTGCGAGGGCTGCGATCTCGTCGAGCTTGCAAAACAATGGGCTCAGATCGAAGCCAAAATGGATCGACTGCCTGTGTGTAGGATCGTACTTCGTGAAACGTTTGCCGTTCGCGCTGTCCTTGCGCTCGAGGAGATTGAGCTCCATCAACGCAGCTACATGGCGGCGCAGCGTTCGATCTGAGACCCCATTACGGCGTGCGCTGAGCGTCAGGTTGGACGCAAAGACCATGTTGTGGTTTCGTTTTGGTGCGAGACAGGAGAGCATCGCGTCGAGCGTCGCGAGGACGGTCGGCTTCAAGCCCAGAAGCGGTGCTGCTTCTCGCAGGGTTTCGATGATGATGTGACGTTCGGGCGGAGCGTTGTCCGCGGACAACACTTCAGACGCCCGCAAACCAAAGGCTGCGGTTGCTTGGATGAATGCCATCGATTTTCACGGCAAACCGGGCTCGAGAGGCCCTCTGGCCATCACTTATTGCGCAAAGGCAAAATTGATTCGGCAACCGAATCGGTTGTTGTTGACTGCTGCGGAGAAGCTGATACATCTGAAGGTGCAAAAGACAGATGGGGCTCTCCGAGGATGACCTTGGGGGGCTCTTTCACTTTTCGGGTTGCGTTCGTGCTCCTTTCTTTGCTGCTCTTGCCTCGTCAGTCGGCTTTTTTCGTCGACTGCCATTCCTTGTAGAGGCGCCTCAATTCGGCCTCCGCATTCTCCAGCCACCACATTGCGAACTCGGGGGCCTCGGTCTTCGAAAGCTTCACCGTAACCGCCTTGGCCTGATCCGTGACCTGAGCAAGCCGTATTCCGTCATCGGACAAGATCGGCAGGGCAGGGGAAGGGGCTTTCGTCGCGATAAGTGGCTCACGAAGGGCCGCAGCGGCCGCATCGGCAAGCTGCCCGAAACGACCATCCGAGGTTTCGCTCGCCGGAGCCAAAGCTGTCTCCGCGATGGCCGTCAAATCAAGGTCATGGTTGTTGACCAAATCGGCCAATTCCTCCCAACGGCGGCGCCCGATGCCGTGCGCGGGGCCGATCATCCGGACCACGGTTTCGGGGATACTCCGAGCGACCTTCTGCATGCGCGACAGCATCGGTTTGTCGACCGCCAACGCATCGAGGATCACTGCCGTCTCATAGCCGCTTGCCGCCAATTCTGCCGCGAATAGCGATTTTTCGATGAAGCTCGGATCGAGACGTTGCGCATTCTCCTGGCCCTGAGCGAGGATTGCTTCGTCGTCGCTCAGCGCTCGGACGAGCGCTTTCGCGGGTTGGCCGAGCAGCCGCAGGGCTCGAAGCCGTCTTCGTCCATAGACGATCCGGTAGTAGCCTGGCTTTTCGGCCATCGGACGCACCATGATCGGCACCTGCTGACCATGAAGACGGATGCTCTCGGCGAGTCGCGCGACGTCGGAGTCGGCAAAGGCGAGACGGTCCTTCGGGCCATCTTCCTCGATCACATCCGGCGCGATTTCGCGCACCGCATTGCTCGAGAGATCCTTCAACGTAGATTTGACACCACTCATGGCGCCTGTGTTCGGGAAGCGTGCCTTGCCATCGGGCACCGATTGCTCGCCGGTGCCGGCAATCGGCGGGGCAGGGGGCTGGAACAGGTTGCGACGCGCCATCAGTCAGTCTCCCGTGCCCAAGCTTTCTGGATCACCTTTTCGAACTCGTCGGTAACGCCGTTCACACTCTCGAGGATCCGATCGAGCGTTTTCTTCAGAACCTGCGAGGGCTCGATCTCGTAGATCGTCTGTTGCGTCATGCCGGCGTCGGAAATCGCGGTTGATTTCAGCATCGGCGTGGTCAGCACCTGATCGAGCAGGATCGAGCGGAGGAAGCCCGCCATCTGGGACTGCGGCACATCGGTCGGCTCGTAGCGCGCGATCAGGAACTTGAGGAAATTCCAATGGATCGGCCCGGCAGCTTCCTCTAGAGCACGAACGGTTTCCCCCGCCATTTCAAGGAATTGCGCCATGGATGCCACGTCGAGCATGCTGGGCACGACGGTGATCAGCAATCCGGTCGAGGCCAAAAGCGCAGTCATCGTGGTGAAACCGAGCTGGGGTGGGCAATCGATGATGACGAGATCGTAGTTGGCTTCGACCTCGTCGAGAGCGATCGCGAGGCGCTGCGTGAAAGGCGGGTCGATCTTGTGTTGCAGCGCATAGGCTGTTTCGGTCTCGTATTCGGAGAGCATCAGCCCGGCCGGAGCCAGATCGAGATTGTGGAAATAGGTCTTGCGGATCACCTGGCTGAGCGGGACCGGCTCTTCGTATTTGATAGCGTCGTAGATCGTCCCGCCCTCGGCGAATTCGATCTCCGGCCTGTAGCCGAACATCGTCGTCAGGCTGGCCTGTGGATCCATATCGATAGCCAGCACCCGGTAGCCGCGCAGCGCATACCGTTGGGCAAGGTGGATGGCCGAAGTCGTCTTGCTGGAACCACCCTTGAAGTTGACGATCGAGATGACCTGCAATGCGTCGCCAGAGCGTCGGCCGGGCAGGTAGGCTTCGCCATTGCGCCCGGTCTTGGCCATGATGTGCCGGATCTGGTCGATTTCGGCAGCGGAATAGAGCCTGCGTCCGCGGCTGTCCGTTTCCACCTCGGGAAAATCACCTTCTTGATGCCGGGTCCGCAGGTTCGACATGCTGATCCCGGTCAGCTCCGAAACCTCGGCGGGCTGGAACTTCCGAAGCGTCTTTTTGCTTTCGGGTTGAAAGCTGTTGCGCATATGGTTGTCGAGCGCCTCGGACAGCCTGATAGCGTTCGAGGCAATGGATGCGGCAACAGATTCGGACGCGGCCGGTTTCGACGATGTGCTCATTCTGCCCTCTCGGCCTCTTGGTGGGCCCTGGTGGTTTCGTCGCGAAAACGCGTTGTTTGCGCTTTTTCGCGACAACACCAGACATTGCACGCAACTTTCTTCCAGACAACAGTTTTTTGCAAATCCAGCCGACGCAAAAGTCTTCATGCCGTTCTGCTTCAGGTGGCAAGGCTGATAACTCGCTGATTTAATGTGATTTTCGCTCTAGATGCTGTCGTGTCGACCAAATGTAGTGGCCGTCAGCACTAGCTATACAACCGGTCGGTGAAATACATCGCGCCGAATCGCCAAGGTTGTGCTGGTCAGGCTGGACCCCGCCGTGACATCCGGCAGATCTGAGGAGGACAACGGCCCCGCGCTCGGGCATCCTGCCGCCTTGCCGATCAACAAGGGGGGGACTGGATCGTGTGTGGTCGGATCATCGATCCCAATCTGCGCAACACTGAAGTGGATATGTCGCAAATCAAACTTGACCCGTTCGGCGGTCGGTTCAACATCAAGCCGACGGAGGCGGTCGTGATCCTCGCCAAGCGACCCCTCATGGCGATGGAGGCGCGCTGGGGCCTCATCCCTTCGTGGTTCGATGGCGCCAACCCGAGAGACTGGAAGGCGGCAACGTTTAACGCCCGCATCGAGGATGCGCGCGAGAAACCGACGTTTCGGCAGGTCTGGCGGCACGGACGTTGCTTGGTACCGGTCGGCGGGTTCTACGAGTGGAGCGGACCCAAGTGTGCTCGGCGGCCGCATTTCTTCCATCCTGCCGGAAACGAGCCAAATCGGTTCCTTGCCGGCTTGGCGAGCCGTTGGCGCGATCTCCTGACCTGTACGATTATGACGCGGGTGTGTTATGAAACATTTCCGGGGACGGTGTCTGTGGTCAACAAGATTACCCACCACCGCGCCCGTTCCTGACCGCGAACACGAAGTGTGGGAAGGATTTGGAGCCGTAGTGTTCCGATCTGCCCTGCGATCGACCTGAGCTGCACCAAGATCGCGCACGTCCCTGTTTGCGATGGCGCCTCGGGCTCCAGGGCTTGGGCCTGTTTGAGCTGTGTGTCGAGGGCCGCCATAACGGCGATGCGATCCTGCCGGTCTAATCCGCGCCGCAAGATGCCCGCCCGATCGCCGCTTCTCGCGGTGCTCGACATCGCCTCCAGAAGGCTTTCGGCTAGGGCGTTCCATGCAACGATCTGCAAGTCGTGCTTCAGCTGAACCACCGGCAACGGCAGGCGCAAAATCAGATCATCCATCGGCAAGGCTGCTTTGGAGACAGATACGCTCGCGATCATTTCCTCTAGTGCGCCCGCTTGCCCGGAGCACGCCTCTTGCAAGCGTTCAATCGCGTTTCGTAATGGCTCCGGCACAGGAATACCTGTCAAAGCCGCTTCGATCTGGGCGAAATACTCTGCGATTTCGGATTGTGGGTCGTTCGACCGGAAGGGCGTGCGCGGGCCGGGCATGAAGGCGATCCTGTAAAACGGGCCATAGGGATGACGTGGCGAACGGGATATCCTTCGCGTAAGCGCGCGCGCAGTTTGGACGGCGCAATCCCGGCCGGTTCGCTTCGCGATACCGGTGGCGTGGGGCGAGCCTCACGAGTTTCGTCCGGCGTAGCAAGAGCAATCGCACCGCACGAACGAAGAAACGTTGTTTGGCGCGGGCAGGCGAATGAATTTTCAAATTTCGCGCATTTATCTTGCGAATTTTGCAAAATCGCGTATAAGTGGTGTTGCGAAGTTTTCTCGACCGCACCCTGTCTCCTTCATCGGCTTCAGTCTGCTTTCCGTTCTGACCAAGCCGAGTTGCCGCATTCTGCGGGCATCACCCTATAGAAGGAGTTTTCACGATGGCCACTGGCACCGTGAAGTTTTTCAACACCACCAAAGGCTTCGGCTTCATCGCCATAGAAGGCGCGTCGCGCGATGTGTTTGTTCACATCTCGGCGGTCGAGCGTTCTGGTCTGCGCAGCCTGAATGAAGGCGAAAAAGTCAGCTTCGATGTCGAAACCGGTCGCGACGGTCGGGAGTCGGCCTGCGCGCTGGCACTCGCTTGAGCCAGAAGCCTCAAGGCGGCAGCGCATCGCGCAACAACATGGCATCTTCCGGATTATTCCGGGAGATACTGCCCCCTCCGCAAACGGCGCATGACAAGACGGCTGCTGCCGCGCGGCTCATTCTTGAGACAGAAGCGCAAGAGCGAGCGGAGCGCACTGCAACACTGCGCGCTGCGCGGCTCGCCCGTGACGCAAGCGC
>NZ_FTOG01000027.1 GCF_900156655.1 Rhodobacter aestuarii
CTGGTGACGATGAACGCGCTGCGGCTTTTGCTGTTCCGCCCGGGCGCGCAGACGCAACGCCCCTGAATGGACCGCAGCTGCCTCATCGCCGCGGTCCGGGCGGGCAAGTGTTCAGGCAGCAAGGGCGAGACGCGCGCGGCGCGACCGGGTTTCAACGGTCCCGTCGCAGCAGGTCAAGATCGCGCGCCCGAAACCACTAGGGAATCCGGCCGAGGCGCTCGCGCGGGCGAACTCGGCGCAGGTCTCGAGGCCAAGCGCGGCGGCGGCGATCGGCCCGGGCCAGAGGCTCTCCACCACCGCACCCTCGGCCACAAGCAGCGCGTGGCGGGCAAGCAGCAGGTGATGGTAAGCCTGCGCCGAGGGCCGTCTGGCGGGAATGCTATCTTTCAGGCTATACGCCCTTTGGGGATTTGCGAGGGGCGCGCGGCAACGAAGCTGCCGCGCGGTTTTGTGTTTTCGCTCAAAGCTTGACGCAGTTAGGCAAGCGCGACAGGCTCAGCCCAAGAAATCGAAGGCATCGCTTTGAACGATGATCGTGTCGGCAAGGTCTTCGATAATGGGGCCGTCCGCGATGGGCTCGGGCGGGTTGCCCAAGCCGCCAAAATCGCCATCGGGCAACATTTCTCCGGCGAGGTCTTGGTCCGAAAGACCTGCCATATCAAATGCCATCGCTTGGGCATCCTCAATCGGAGCCGGGTTGATCAGGCTTTGAATGATCATTTGTGCCATGCTTGCCCCCAGCGCTGCTGCGCCAGGGGACATCCCCCCAGAGCCCTGTGGGGTATCAAGGCCCGGCAGGATCAGACCATCCATTTCGACGGCGAGTTGCGACATTACCTCTTCGTAAGTGAGGGGCCTGTTGCCATAGGCACCGTCATCATTGGGAGATGGCGTTTGCGAGGAATCCGGATCAGATGTCGTGCTTGTATCCGTCTCCGGTACCGGCTCCCCATTTTCAGTTTCGTCATCGTCATCCGGGTCTGTGCCCGCTGGCGGGTTGGGGCCAGCATCTGGGCCATCCTCCGGTGGTTCGGGCTCAGGTTCGCCTGTACCTGCCGGCGGGATGCCAGCATCCGGCGGGTCTGTTGCTTGGCCTGCCATATAGGTGGTGTAACCGGCAATAACAGCATAGCCTGTGCCAATAACCACCGCAAACCCGCCCCCGCCGGCAGCCGCGGCAAGGAATACAAGTGCCGCGCCAATACCTGTGATCCCGGCAAATTGGGTAAAGGCTTCGCTGTCACTAAGGCCAATTTGACCGGCACCGCCATCGAGTGTCGAAAGTTGGTTGCCAAACAGGTCGGACCCCATTTTGCCGAACCCATTCAAATGCGTCGACATTTGATTGAAGGCGTCATTGAGGCCGAAGCCCCCATCAAGGGCGAAGCCATCCGGCCCAAAGCCTTTAATCCCAAGCGCAGAAAGCGCATCGGCGTTGAGGCCGCTGGTCCCCACGCTCATTCCGATGTCGCGCCCAAGATCAAGGAGCGCGCTCAGTGGCCCCGCGGATTCACCGATGCCCGAGATCAGCGCATCCAGCCCATCGGCCTTGGGTGCGGCACCTTCCAGAAGACCCAAGGTCAAGCCTTGGATGAAGACATCGGAAACGTTTTGAATTTGATCTTCATCGATTTGGCTGAGGGTGCTGAAGATTTTTGAGGCCAGTTCCGCGCTTTGGGCGGCTTCCTCTTTCCCTACAGATTTCGCGATCTCGTCCCATGTATGGCCTAGACAGTGCCCGGGCTCCTGCCCATCTTCTCCGGCGGGAGGAACGCCCGGGGCGCCGTCCGTATCCGTTTCAGTCTTAAACTCAAAATCATCCTCGTTATAGGGTTCCACTGGTTTCCTCCATCAATGCGGCTTATGCGCCAAATTTGGTTGAGTCAGGTTTGAGGCAGCCGGCCGCGCCGCATCCGCCCCTTCAGCAAATGCCACGGTCGTCCCCGCTGCGCGCAGCAGGTGCCGCACGCGATCACATCGCGCCGAAGCTTGTAGTATTCTCTGAAATGGGCAGGCCCACGAAACTGCGCTGGCTGCCTTCAAAACATGCCCAAATGCAGATATGCGATCTATTCCCCCGGTGGGGGATAGCCTGCTTTGCGAAAAAGGCCTTGGCGACAATTCTGGTGCTTCAATAGCGTAGGATACAACTGCGGCAGGGCGAAAGGCGCAGACTCTTGTTATGAAAAAGGGACCGACAAGGGGGGCAGGTCACAGGCCATGCTGCGCGCAGCACGACCGACCGCTACGGAGCGTGGCACTCAATGATGCGAGAGGCGACTATGGGCCGAGCACGTAGGGTCTGACGTAGCGCTCTATCTCGTCGGACGCCGCAACGCCGCACGTCCGGTTCGAGCCCCGAGTGAGGGATGCTGCAGATTGCACCAAAGTCCGCATTCAAGGTGTCCTGCGGCGGCCCGTTAGTCGGAAGTCCTGCTCCAAACCATCAAAGCGAAATGGCGTCCATTTCCAAGAGAGTTGGGCAATGCCAAGCAATGTCGACAGCCAATGAGGTGAGCAACGCCAATCTCACAGACGCAAGCTACACCAAGGCCCGGCATCATCGGGTCTTGGTCCATATTTACGGTGCTTTGCCGATACTTATTTTCTGAATGCGCCCGCCAAGGCCGTTGGCCCCTCGATGCCGTCGAGGGGCGGCGATAAAATCAAAGCCCAGCAGATAGGGTTTTGCATACTGCTTTCACCGACGCAGACCGATCTCGGCCATGAGTGTCCGATGAAGGATAGCTTTCGAGTCGCCACAATGCGCCTCGCACCTGTTGCCGCGCGCGAGGTCGGCAAGAACTAACCCACCAAGACACTCGCCACCCCGATCAATGGCATTTTACAGAATAAAAACCATATCTGAATCATAGATTTGCGTATTTCGATGGCCTGAACGCGTTCCGTTCCTGCCGACTTTTGCAAAGCTTTAGGAAAGCCGCCGCATTTTTTCTACGTGTTCTATTGCGGCTGGTAATGATGACCCGTGTTAATCTTCCCCTCACCTCCCTGCGTCGCGTCATGGCGGTATCGCTGGCTTTGCCTGCGCTTCTCGCATTGGTGTTCGGGTCTTTTCTGATCGTTGAACGGTGGACCATTTTGAACGATGCCCGCAAGGTCCAACAGTTGATGACCTTGGCCCAAGCCGCCGGTGCAGTCGCGCATGCGCAACAGCTTGAACGTGGTATGACAAGTCTGTTCCTGAATGGTCAGGAAGCCAGCCCGCCCGAGCGACTGGTCGCGCAGCGTGCGTCGAGCGATGCAGCGCGAGAAGCGCTTTTGGTGCAAGCCGATGTGATCGGCCTCGAAAGGCTTCCGAGCCAAATTTCTGCGCTCGTAAGCGAATTGGCCGGAGATTTTGATCGCTCGACAGAAATACGCGGGGGGATTGATGCGCGCAGCCTGCCGCTGCCCGAGGCGCTCGGATACTTCACTGAGATGAACGCCGATGTGCTTCAACTCGTCAATGAATTGGCCGAGGCCAGTTCCGATGCGCAGATCAGTAATAGGATTGTCGCCTTCGCAGCATTCATGACAGCCAAGGAACGTGCCGGGCTAGAACGCGCTTTGGGGTCTGGCGCCTATCGCAAGGGCGTTTTCGACACGCCAATCCTTTTGGCCATGCGCACGATGGTGGCCCAACAGGATCAGGCCATGTTGTTCTTTGACGCGCTTGCCGCGCCGGAGGACCTAGCTGCAGCAGCGCCGGTTGAAACCTTGCCTGCCACAGCAGAGCTCTCGAAATTACGCAAAATCGCTTTCGCCTCGCCAGACACGCATGACCTAGCGGGCGTTACTGGGGAGACGTTTTTCGCAACGACGACGGCACGCATTGAAGCCATGAAAGAGGCCGAACTGGCCATCGGCAACGGCA
>NZ_FTOG01000019.1 GCF_900156655.1 Rhodobacter aestuarii
CCCATCATCCCGAAATCCTCCCATCCCCTCATATTTGAGTGAATCGAAAGACTTGCCGCAGCGCAACACGGACTTTTTCAACGGCATCGGCGGATTGTGTGAGTTCGCTGCACCTGCGAGGTGGTAATCTGAATTTCAGAAAGCAGAAGTTCGCTGCACCTTCTACAAAGGTCTGGCGGGGGACCGTGGCTTTTTTTCGGCCGATCCGTACATTGCGGCGAGTGTTGCGTCTTGGCCCGAGGCGTTGCGCTCGCCCGCGGTAGAGGCATTTTTGGCGACCTTGCCGGGGCTGGTCGCCACCACCAGCGGTCCGTTCGACGGGCCTATGCTTGATTCAGCGCCGCTCTGGCACGAGTCACATTTTGCACCTCAGATCGTGGAGTTCTGCGCACGCGGAAACTGTCCGGACGGGGAACAGGGGTGCGGAGGCCCGGTTTTGAGGGCTGCGAAAGCGCGTGTGGCTCAATCTGGGGCGGCCCTGAGTGCGGTGCAGGCGAGCTGCCAACCGTCCTTCGAGTGGCTGCGCGCATTGCGTCGCGCTGGACTGGTAGATACGGCCTGCTCTTCGGCCTTTCAGATCAACGGCGTGATGCAGGGCCGTCTGGAACTCGACGCGCCCTGCTATGATCCTCAGCGCGGTCTGGGATCATTGCCCGTCTCGAGCCCGGCTGACACGCTGAGGTTCTTGCGGCACGTCCGCGGAAAACGCCCCGATGCCGCGACGATGGAGATCGTGGCACAATATTTCCCCGAGATTGCAACCTATCTCGCGCAAGAGTGACAGAACGGCCAAGATGGGAGAAAACCCACAGTAGTTGGAGAATTTCTTAAAGGCTCAGAACTGGCGCGCGTTTCTCAACGAGTGTGGTGAAGGCGGAGGCTGACGCTCCGCCGCGGGCTGCAGTTGCGCGATATCAAGAATTATGCGCCGGGAACGGCGTTCATCAGCGCCCTGAGCTGCTGCCGGTTCCGCGGACACGGATATAAGTCCGCAACCAAGGAACTGGAGAGACAGTGTGTCGAGACGGAAGTATAGCCGCAAGCTCAAGAATAGAGCTGGCCAAGCCTTCAAACGGATCACATGGCGAGACATGCAGGACAACTTTGGAGCTGTCAAATGAGTGAAATTTCCGACCTCATCCAAACCATTATTATGAACGATGCTGGTTTTGAAGGGCCGTGGGACGCCTTCAGCGTCGTGATCGGGTTTGATGTAGAGGGCGATGCAGACAATTCCTACGGCTACCTCTATAAACCGGATGGGGATTTCGAGGCGATTTCGGCCGACCTGTTCGCAATTGAGGCGCCGATGGACGCCTATCTTCGCAGCGTTTACGAGGACGGTCCTTATCCGCTTAAACTGCTGCTGCAATTCGACCGCAATTCGGGGCGGTTCAATATCGACTTCGAAGACAAGGACCCGAAACGCTGGGCCGTGACCCCTGCCGACATCTACGGTTTCATCGAAAGCCTGCGCCCGAAATTCGAGCCATGACCCCGCCAGAAGCCGTGCAAGCCCGTCAGATCATCGGGCTGATCGTGCCCTCAATACCCAGAAACTTCTTCAATTGGATATCATGGCTGGCCCGATGTCGGGCAGACACCGCAGGAGCAGGCGCAATTCGACGAATTCGCCTAGTTCTTCCTGCGGATCTGGGATCGGGAAGGATTCCGGCGGCTGACCGATGATCTCGAAACCGAGGACGATCCGAGTGACTGGGACCAAGAGGTCTACATGCACTACAAACTGATCCCGCTCGACGAGGACGGGTATGATCCGCTGATGAACCTGCGGTTCGTCTGGGAAGGCGAGGCGCTGCGCAAGGCGATCCGGGAGTTTCGCTTCGAGGTGCGGCCCGATTTCCCGCATGAGCGCCTGCGTCAGGCCGGGCAACTCAGTGCCGACACAGGCTGGATGCCGCCCGGCGTGCCGCTTGGCACGCTGCTTGAGGTGGTCTGATGACCCAAGGCACCCCGGATCATATTCATCGGCGAGCACGCGGTCCTGCGCGCCCGCATAACGGATCATGCCGCCTTCGATCTCAAAACTGCCCCGCGCGGCGATGACGGCCATGCGCGTTCCGTCGGGCTTCCATTGCTCGAAGCCGATTGCCGCGAGGGGGTGGTGTTGTCGTGCAGCATCAGTCGAACCGACGGACCCATTCAAGCGTGACTTGCAGGTCTTGTTCCCGGGTGAAGCCCAACTCTTTCGGCGTCTTGATGATGCCGCGCTGATAGCCTTCGAAGCGGATCGGCTTGATGATCCGCGCCGCGGTGCGATAGCCTTCCGGAATGCCGCCGCTGGCCGCATTGCCAAGCGCGGGCTTTTCGCAGGCACGGATGATGGCGCCGCCCTTGAAGGGGAGGAAGGACATGCCGTCGGTCAACTGACGCCGGATCTGTGCCTCGCCGCCAAGACGCGCAATGTTCTCATCCCCCAGAATGGTTAGCCAGTTCGAAGACCGGGGAAGGTCGTGGCCGCCTTTGCGGGTTTCAGACCAATATAACCCGGATGCCTCATATTCCAGGCCGGGATATGCTTGGAGCCAAGGATACCAATAGGAGTCGGAGATGTCTTCGGAACCGATCCCACCCAAGACCCCCAATCCAACAGTCCCATGGATCACGCCCGTATTTTCAGCACACCAGCAAGAGAAACCCAAAAACGTTTCAGTATTTTTCAGCAAAAATTCGGGTGGGACATGAAAATGAATTCCGGACAAAGGTCTCTGCTGCCGGTTTTTCCCGAATGCAAACCCCCAAGTTTCCCAGAGCGGAGTGGATAAATAATCTCCACCCAAATCTTCATACAGACTGAAATACAGATCGTTTTCCGGCGGATCTTCCAGCACTTTCACAGCCTGCTCCGGAAGCTTGGCGATCTGCTTCAAACGACAGCGTTTGCCGTTGTTGCTGGCAAAATGCTCAATTCGGCACCCGGGAAATTTTAGGAACTCCTCAACTAGTTCTACCACCTGCCGCCTTTTTTTCCCAGCCATTAAGAAAATAGAGGGTGATCATGCCGCCAATGCGGGTGGCGATACGTTCAGGATCGTTGCTACTCGTCAAAACCGCTTCAATCGCAAGATCGTGTTGGATTGTCAGATCCGTCTTGATTTTCATTATGATCTCCTCAGCATTTCCCCGGCTTGGCTTTGCCTGTTTTGCAATCGCAATCTCGCCCAACGTCAAGTTCCTGAATTTCAGCGTTTTGGTCTCTTGCGATGTCGTTATAAATCCCTGATGCCTGTGCCGCCGTATGGGTGTCCCCCGGGAATTTCATCTCAAAAATCTTCCATAGTTTCCCGTTTTTCCACCAAGAAATATCAGGCCTCGGTGCGCCCGGAACCACGGGCGCGCTGGTCGGATAGGCCGGGTCGTTCTGGCTCATCACCGGCTGATAGGTTCCTTGCGTGCCGCCGGTAAAAGTGACCATCTGATGAACATCGGCCTATCGGCCTGCAAGTGAGGACACATGCTGGAAAAGAACTTCGAAGAAAAGTTGCGCGAAGATGTCGGCTTGCCGACACGTGATCTGGATCCCACGCCCGAACAGGTCGCTTTCGGGCGCGAGCATTTCTCGAACACCTATGCCGAGTTCATCGAGACCTTCGGCTATGGCCGCGTGCGGGGCGGGCGCTTTCAGTTCTGCCCGATCGACGTGTTCCGCCCACTCGCCGCGCTGATCTTCAAGGCCGATCCGGAGCTGAGCCATAACGACTGCCACATCGTCGGTTACGACGCTTTCGGGAGGGATGTGACGGTTTGGTCCCAACGCTTCAACGTGGTGCATGTGGACCTGCTGCAATACAAGATCAGAAACCTCAGCCTGGCACCAAGTGACCTCGGCACCATGCCGATCCCCGTGCCGGTCAACCCGGTGCCGCTCAACCGCGAAACTAGAACCCGCTCGATCCTGCCGTCGACTGCGGACATAGGCGAATGCTGGGACTGGCAGGAGGGCAAGATGTTCGACCGCTGCGTGAAGGGCCTCGGCGCGCTCGAGTTCGGCGAGGTCTACGGCTTCGTCCCCTCGCTCGGCCTGACCGGCTATAACACCCGCTCGCGCGTGGTCGAAAACGTCCGCCGCCAGCGCGCTCTTGAGCATTTCTGCATGATCGCGCAACTGCAGCCATTCCGTCTGGTCAGGAACTTCGGCCCGCGCGAAGAGACCGTGCGGGAAATCGGCTGAGGCGCGGCGGCAGTTGCAAGTGAGGACACATGCTGGAAAAGAACTTCGAAGAAGAGTTGCGCGAAGATGTCGGCCTGCCCACGCGTGATCTGGAACCCACGCCCGAACAGGTCGCCTTTGGGCGCGAGCATTTCTCGAACACCTATGCCGAGTTCAACGAGACTTTCGGCTATGGCCGGGTGCGGGGCGGGCGCTTTCAGTTCTGCCCGATCGACGTGTTCCGCCCGCTGGCCGCGCTGATCTTCAAGGCCGACCCGGATCTGAGCCACAGTGACTGCCACATCGTCGGTTACGATGCTTTCGGGAGGGATGTGACGGTCTGGTCCGAACGCTTCAACGTGGTAAATGTTGACCTACTGGAATACAAAATCAGCAACTACAAACTGGCCCCAGACGACTTTGGCACCATGCCGCTCCCCATCCCCGTCAATCCGGTGCCGCTCAATCGCGAAACCAGAACCCGCTCGATCCTGCCTTCGACTGCGGAGATAGGCGAATGCTGGGACTGGCAGGAGGGCAAGATGTTCGACCGCTGCGTGAAGGGCTTCGGCCCGCTCGAGTTCGGCGAGGTCTACGGTTTTGTCCCCTCGCTCGGCCTGACCGGTTACAACACCCGCTCGCGTGTGCTCGAAAACGTCCGCCGCCTGCGGGCGCTCGAGTATTTCTGCATGATCGCGCAATTGCAGCCATTTCGTCTGGTCAGGAACTTCGGTCCGCGCGAAGAGACCGTGCGGGAAATCGGCTGAGGCACGCAGAGATTTGAGGCCGCGCCGGGTGGCTCGCTCCTTTCGATTGAATTGTCCGTTCCTTTCCGTGTTTCTCTGCCCCCGCCGCAAGGAGGCCCTGATGCCCGCAGCAACCCGCCTTGGCGACACCGGCTCCGGCCATGGTTGCCACTTTCCCCCCACCCCGGCCACCGGGGCCTCGGGCGATGTCTTCGTCAACGGCATTGGCGAGGTGCGGCAAGGCGATGCTTACGCGCCCCACGCCTGCGGCGTCTGCCCGGCGCCCCCGCATCCGCGCAGTCTCTCCGGCGGCTCTGGCACGGTTTTCATCAATGGCAAACCGGCAGGCCGCGTGGGCGATGCGATCGGCTGCGGCGGGGCGGCCGCAGCGGGTTCCGGCGATGTTTTCTTCGGGGGGTGAAAGACCGCACGGTTCTTTTCTGCAGTGTGCGTCAACGGCTGCTTCGAAGATGCCAGCCTCGCAGCCCGATCGACTGCTTTGGGCCGGGTTACTCCGTCAGATCATCCAGACGCACGCCAAGCGCATCGGCTAGGGCGCGCAATGTTGCGATCGAGCCCTGCTTTCGGCCGGTCTCGATCTCGGCCACGGAGACCCGCTTCACGCCCGATTTCTCGGCCAGCGCAGCTTGGGTCAGGCCGCGCAGATCGCGGTAGACGCGCAGGGCGCTTTCGCCATTCAGCAGGCGGTTCGCATAGTCCGCCGGGATCAATTCGTCCTCACCCGCCGCAAGCCGCGCCTTGGCGCGGTCATAGCTTTGCAGGTCAGCCAAGTCCTCCGCAGCAGCGAGCAGGCGGTCATATTCTTCGCGCGGGATCGTCACCATCTCGTTCATCTCAAACCCTTTCAGTCGTAGACGCCGCCGCGCGGCCCGATATCGAGAATGACCAGTACATTACCCTGATCATCCATGATTACCCGCCAATCCCCCACCCTCAGCCGAATACCCTCCCGGCCTTTCAAGGGCTTCACGTTATTGGCCTGCGCGCTTGGATCCTGCGCATAGGCTTCGATCTTGGCGCGGATCAGCGCAGCGGTATTCGAGGGCATCCGCCGCAAGATCTTGATCGCGGCTTTCGTGTAGCTGATCTGCTTCATTATGTAGCTTTAGGCGACATCACGGCAAAAGTCAAGCGCGATGTCGCCCTGCGCGACATGCCTAGCCGACGGGCGCCGGCCAGGCAAAGGTCACAGATCGATCCCTTCTGACAGCGTCAGCGCATCTTCCAGATCGACGCCCAGATAGCGAACGGTGCTGTCCATCTTGGTGTGGCCCAGAAGCAGCTGCACGGCGCGCAGATTTCCGGTCTTCTTGTAGATCTGCGCAACTTTCGTGCGCCGCATCGAATGCGTGCCATAGGCACTGGGCTCAAGCCCGATCGAAAGAACCCAGTCGCGCATGATCCGGGCATATTGGCGCGTCGACAGGTGGAGGCTGGCATGAACGCGACTGGGCCAGAGATATTCGCTGCCGATCATTTCGGGATCCTTGATCCACCGTTCCAGAGCCAGGCGCGTGGTCTCGGTGATCTCGAAGCGGACGGGTTTGCTGGTCTTGCTTTGGGTCACCGAAGCGCGTTCCTTGACGTGACCGGCTGCATAGACGTCGTTCACCCTGAGACCGACCAGATCACAGCCCCTGAGTTTGCTGTCGACGGCCATGTTGAACAGGGCGAGGTCGCGCTTGTTGTCGGCCATTTCCAATCGCACTCGGATGGACCAGACGTGCTTCGGCTGCAGCGGCAGCTTTTGGCCGACGATGCGGCCCTTGTTCCACGGCGCGCGGGCCGGGCGAAGAGCGGGTAGGGTTTCAATGGTCATGACGGTACTCCTCTCCCCCACGCCCACCACGTCTTCGGCTCCGCCGATCCGGAAGTGTAGCACCGATCCATCCATCGTTTCGATCGATCGAGGGGGGGCGGAGAGCCGACTGTGAGGTTGCGGCATTGCAGGTGCATCATCGCTCTTGCTCCTCAAGATGCGCAAGGAACGCATCTATGCACATGGGGCAGATCAAACGCAAAAATCGCTGCGCTCTTCAAAGGCTCACGCGGTTGGGATGGGCTGGCGGGTTGACCTAGGGCGGAAATGGGTGAACGCTTCTGTTCAGATTTTAGAAGCCCACCGGAGGCCTTCCATGTCCTTAAAAGCCGTCGCCATCTTTTCCCTTGCCAGTTTGTGTGCTGTGGCAGCCCCGGTGCAGGCGCAATCGCCGTTTGCCGGGCTTTTGGCGCGGCTCGAAGGCGCGAAGGATCAGACGGGTGTGACGGCCTCAAATGGTCGGATCGAGGCGCAAAGCGTCGATGTGGCCGGAAAATATGCTGGCCGTTTGACCGAGGTGGCCGCCACAGAAGGCGAGATGGTCGAAGCGGGGGAGGTTCTGGCCCGGCTGGATGACCGCGAGGCGCAGGCACAGGTTTTGGCGGCCGAGGCATCGGTCTTGCAGGCCAAAGCGGCCAAGGCCCAAGCCGATGCGGCTGTGATGCAGGCAGAAAGTGCGCTTGATGTCGCCAACACGAACCGTGACCGGGTGACCACCTTGCATGCAGAGGGCCATGCGGCACAGGCTGCGCTGGATGATGCGGTGAATGCGGCCACAGCCGCCAAAGCCGCCTTGGCCACGGCGCAGGCGCAGGTGGAAAATGCGACCGCCTTGATTGCCGCGGCCGAGGCGAGCCGTGAACAGGCCAAGATCGCACTGGAGGATTTGACAATCCGCGCCCCGATCGGCGGGCGGGTGCTCTATCGGCTGCACGAACCGGGCGAAGTGATCGCGGCGGGCACGCCGGTGGTGACGCTGCTTGATCTGACCAATGTCTATATGGTCGTGTATCTGCCGGCCTCGGTCGTGGGGACATTGGCCGTGAACGATGAGGCGCGGCTGGTTTTAGACCCGGTGCCGCAATTTGTGGTCCCGGCGCGGGTCAGTTTCGTCGCGCCGCAAGCGCAGTTCACCCCGAAATCGGTCGAGACAAGCGCCGAACGCGATGATCTGGTGTTTCGGGTCAAGCTGGCGGTCCCGCGCGATCTGCTGATGCGCTTTGCCGATCGTGTCAAAGTCGGGGTGCGCGGCATAGGGTTTGTGCGCGCAACGCCCGACACGCCTTGGCCCGCCGATCTGGCGGTCAATGTGCCCGAGTAGCCGCATGGAGCCGGTGGCCCGCCTGATAGATGTGTCCCATCGTTATGGGGGCGTCACGGCGCTGGAAGCCGTGACGCTGGATATACCTTCGGGTGGCATGGCAGGGTTGATCGGCCCCGATGGGGTAGGAAAATCCACGCTTCTGGCCTTGGTCGCCGGGGTGCGACGCGGGCAAACGGGCCAGATCGAAAGCCTTGGTGGGTCAATGGGGCAACGCGCGCATCGCGCTGCGGTCGCCCCCCGTATCGCCTATATGCCGCAGGGGCTGGGGCGAAACCTTTACCCCACACTGACAGTGACGGAGAACCTTCAGTTTTTTGGCCGCCTGTTCGGACAAGGCGCCGCAGAGCGCGACGCGCGCATCGCGATGCTGTTGGAGGCAACGGGGCTTGCGCCCTTTCCCGACCGCCCGGCGGGTAAGCTTTCGGGCGGGATGAAGCAAAAACTTGGGCTCTGTGCGGCGCTGATCCATGATCCGGATTTGTTAATCCTTGATGAGCCAACGACTGGGGTCGACCCGCTTTCGCGGCGCCAGTTTTGGGAACTCATCGACCGGGTCCGGGAGGCCCGGCCCGGCATGAGTGTGCTAACCGCCACCGCCTATATGGAAGAGGCCGACCGCTTCGACTGGATCGCCGCGCTGGACGCGGGCCGTGTCATTGCCACTGGCAGCCCGGAGGAGTTGCGCACCCGAACCGGGGCCGACAGCTTAGAGGGGGCGTTTGTCGCGCTGCTGCCAGAAGAGATCCGCAGCCGTCACAAAGCGGTGCCAAGCCTGCCAAGACCGCAATCAGGTGGCCGGATCGCCATCGAGGCCGAAGGCTTGGTGAAGCGCTTTGGCGATTTTACCGCCGTCGATCATGTCAGCTTTTCGATCCCGGAAGGCGAGATTTTCGGCTTTCTCGGTTCGAATGGCTGCGGCAAAACTACGACAATGAAAATGCTGACCGGGCTTTTGGACCCGACCGAGGGCACCACCAAATTGTTCGGGCGCGCACTGGGCCGGGCCGATATGGCCGCGCGGCTGGGCATTGGCTACATGTCGCAAGCGTTTTCACTTTATAGCGAACTGACGGTGCGGCAAAATCTAGTTTTGCACGCAAGACTTTACGGCGTCGCCCCCGCGCGGCGGCTGGCCCGTGTGGCGGAAGTGATGGCCGAATTCGATCTGGCGGAGGCGGCAGACGCGATGCCCGAAAGCCTGCCGCTGGGCCTGCGCCAGCGGCTGCAACTGGCGGTGGCAATGATCCATGAACCACCGATCCTGATCTTGGATGAACCGACCTCGGGCGTGGACCCTGTGGCACGC
This sequence comes from Rhodobacter aestuarii, assembly GCF_900156655.1. Classification (GTDB taxonomy): domain Bacteria; phylum Pseudomonadota; class Alphaproteobacteria; order Rhodobacterales; family Rhodobacteraceae; genus Rhodobacter; species Rhodobacter aestuarii. Next base: position 9,388 of record NZ_FTOG01000019.1, read on the forward strand.
GATGCATTCTGGGCCACGCTGATGCGGCTGTCGCGCGAAAAGGGTGTGACGATCTTCATCTCGACCCATTTCATGAACGAGGCCGCGCGCTGCGACCGGATCTCGCTGATGCATGCGGGACGGGTGTTGGACATTGGCACACCCGAAGACATTGTCGCGCGGCGCGGGGCCGAAAGCCTTGAGGCTGCCTTCATCGCTGCCCTTGAGGCCGAGGCCGAAAGCCCCGCCCCAGCGCCCGAAGATGCGCGGCCTGCGTCCGCAGAGCCGACGCCGCACAAGCGCTTTGCCGCAGGGACCCGGCTTTACGCCTATTCTTGGCGCGAAACCTTGGAACTCGCTCGCGACCCGATCCGACTGTTCTTTGCGCTGCTAGGCCCGGTGATCTTGATGCTCGCGATGGGCTTCGGGATCTCTTTTGACGTAGACCGTCTGTCCTTGGCGGTGCTGAACCAAGACCAAAGCGCCGCGAGCCACCGCCTGACCGAGGGGTTCACCGCAATCCCACAATTTGCGCTGGCGCCCCCCTTTGCCAGCCCCGCGGACTTGCCAGACCGAATGGGCTTGGGCGCGGTGGCGCTGGCGCTTGACATCCCCGAGGGGTTCGAACGCGATCTACACCGGGGCGATGTTCCCGAGATTGGACTGACTTTTGACGGGGCGATGCCATTTCGCGCGCAAACCGCGCAGGGCTATGCGCTAGGCGTGTTGCAAGATTATGCGCAAAAGGCCGCCGTGGAAGAAGGGCTGGGCACCACCAGTCCGGTCGGCTTTGAAACCCGTTACCTTTTCAACCAGACCTTCGAAAGCGCCAACGCGATGGTACCCTCGGTCTTGATGCTGATCTTGATGCTGGTGCCTGCGGTGATGGCGGCGGTCAGCGTTGTGCGCGAGAAAGAAACTGGCACGATTGCCAATTTCCACGCAACGCCGGTGAGCCGGATCGAGTTTTTGATCGGCAAGCAACTGCCCTATCTGGCGCTGGCGTGGATCAGTTTTTGGGTGTTGGTGATTTTGGGGCTCACCGTCTTTTCGGTACCGCTGTCGGGGAACCTAGTGGCGCTGGGTCTTGCCGCCTTAGCCTATGTCACGGCAACAACGGGTTTTGGCCAATTGATTTCGGCCTTCACCCGCACGCAGGTGGCCGCCGTTTTTGCTACGGCGGTGATCTCGATCATTCCCACGGTGAACTTTTCGGGGCTGGTCGTCCCCGTTTCGTCACTGGGGGACGGCGGGCGTTTGTTCGGGCTCGCCTTTCCCGGGGCGTGGTTTCAGCCGGTTTCCGTCGGCACCTTTCTCAAGGGCTTTGGCTGGACCGAGGCGCTTTCCGCAACCGCTGTTCTGGGCTTGTTCGCCGCGACCTATCTGGTGTTTGCGATCATTTCCCTTCCCAAGCAGGAGCGATGAATGCGCCGCCTTCGCAACATTCTATGGCTGACCGGGAAGGAGCTGCGCGCGATCCGGGGCGACCGGGTGATGCTGGTGCTGATCGCCTATATCTTTACCTTGGCGGTTTGGCTGGTGTCGGATGCCGGCAGCACCGAGGTCGATCATCTGGCCACCGCCGTGGTGGATGAAGACCGAAGCCAGCTTTCCGCGCGCTTGATCGATGCAATACAACCGCCGCTTTTCGCGCCTCCAGTGGTCCTCTCCGCACCGCAAGCGCAAGCGGCCCAACGGGCGGGCGAGGCGATCTTGGTGTTGACCATCCCGCCCGATTTTGAGCGCGACCTGCATGCCGGCCGCGAGGTCACGCTGCAAATCTTGGTTGATGCAACGGCGGTGGCACAGGCTGGCAACGGGGCCAGTTTTCTGCGCCAAACTCTTAGCCAAGAACTGAGCGAGGCGCTGTCTCCGGGCGCGGAAAGCAGCGATCTTGTCACCGTGGTGATGCGCAACTTTTTCAACCCGAACCTGACCTCAAGCTGGTTCAGTGCGGTGATGCAGTTGATGAACAATGTCACCATCTTGATGCTGATCCTCTCGGGCGCCTCGATGATCCGTGAGCGTGAACATGGCACGATTGAACATGTTCTGGTGATGCCGGTGCGCCCGCATGAGATCGTCGTCTCGAAGATCGTAGCCTCGGGGGCGGTGATCCTGACGGCCTCACTTCTCAGCCTTGTCTTTGTGGTCCAAGGGGCGATGGGGGTGCCCATTGCGGGGGCGCTTTGGCTTTATGCCTGTGGTGCGGCGATCTATGTGGTGGCGGTGGCGAGCCTTGGCCTGCTCTTGGCGTCCTTTACCCGGACGATGGGACAATTCGGGCTTTTGGTCATTCCGGTGATCGTGCTGATGATCTTGCTTTCGGGCGGGATGACCCCGCTTGAGTCGATGCCTGACTGGCTGCAAGGGCTCTTGCGCACAATCTCACCGGCAACGCATTTCGTGATCTTTGCGCAGGCGGTGTTGTACCGCGGCGTCGGCTTCAGCCTTGTCTGGCCCGAAATGGTGATGATGGCCGGGATGGCAGCGGTGGCGGTCGTGATCGTTCTGGCGAGGTTTCGCAAAGTTCTTGCGGGCTGAAGATTTGCTCTTTGTGGTCGCTCGTCCGGCCACGGACGGCGCGCCTGAGACGCCGCGTCCGCGCAAGCGATACTCACGGCGCATGCTGGCAGGTCATGTCTAGCTACGATCCTGCAATCGCCGGTCGATGAAGCGGCCTACCCGCCTTCCACTCGGCCCAAAACCTCACGCTGCACCCCGTACGAGTGTCCGCTTCGGCAGCCTGCACCGGGAGGGTCGATCGGCAGTTATGGGCCGATTGGACCCGGCTGGGATACGAGGTGGATTACAAGATCGACGTCTATCCGCCGGGGGCGGTCCGGCCGGATGCGTTCAGATCAAGTTACGTCGTCAGGGATCCGAAGACGGGCAAAGTGGTGTATAAGAACGACCGCAAGCTCAAGAATAGAGCTGGCCAAGCCTTCAAACGGATCACATGGCGAGACATGCAGGATAACTTTGGAGCTGTCAAATGAGTGAAATTTCCGACCTCATCCAAACCATTATTATGAACGATGCTGGTTTTGAAGGGCCGTGGGACGCCTTCAGCGTTGTGATCGGGTTTGATGTAGAGGGCGATGCAGACAATTCCTACGGCTACCTCTACAAACCGGATGGGGATTTCGAGGCGATTTCGGCCGACCTGTTCGCAATTGAGGCGCCGATGGGCGCCTATCTTCGCAGCGTTTACGAGGACGGTCCTTATCCGCTTAAACTGCTGCTGCAATTCGACCGCAATTCGGGGCGGTTCAATATCGACTTCGAAGACAAGAACCCGAACCGCTGGGTGGTGACCCCTGCCGACATCTACGGTTTCATCGAAAGCCTGCGCCCGAAATTCGAGCTATGACCCCGCAAGAAGCCGTGCAGGCCCGTCAGATCATCGGGCTGATCGTGCCCTCAATACCCAGGAACTTCTTCAATTGGATATCGGTTGCTGCTTGGCTCTGGCTCTCGCCCGACGGCAAGGGCGGCGGCGGCGGCGGGCAGGCCTATGACACGCTCGGAGACGCCACCGGGTTCACCTTTCCCATCCCGCCCCTGCTCCGTCCGCTTTCTATCTTGCGCGAAATGCACCCAGAGGTGGATCATCGCAGATGGCAATCCGTTTTGTTGCAGTTCGGCCGTTCGAGAGAACATGTTCGGCTGGCCTACGCCTTTGACGATCCGTTGCGCTGGATGATCACAGAGGGGAACTATGCGTCCATGATCCGAGCGATAAGACCAGATTTTGCTGGTCTGTCTGGCCCTGGCGGCGGAGCCGATGACCTTGACACTCGCTGGCTGCAGCAATGAGGCCCTGCCATAGCGGGATGCGCAGGGCAACGAGGTAACGCAGGCACCCGCATGGAGGAAACAATGAGAGATACGCTGGCATCCCCAGAGTTCTGGGGTCAGGCCTTGACCTATCAATTGGAAGACATCGAGGCTTTCGAGAAAAGCTACGGCAATCCTCCACCTGGCCCTTTGAAACAGGGCGGCAAAGGATACCCCCTGCTGCAGGCGCTTTTCGAGACGTCTCTCTGCCTGTATTCCGCCGGTGCCCCGGTGCCCGAAGTCGTGGCTCCGGGTCTGCGCGGGGTCGGGCACCTGTTTCCCGAGATGATCGCCCGGTTCGGCACCGACATGCCCGACGGCATCGCGTGGATGGGCACAAGCGTCATCCATCGATACATATCCATGCTCGTTCTCTGCTGCGCCAGTCCCTCGGAGTTTCAGGCCTTTTTCGACTCGCTCGACAGGTTCGATCTGACCGAGGACGGCTATGGCGGCTATGACCGGATCTGGTCGGCCTTCCGCCGTCAGCTAGGCCTTGGCGACGTCGCGCCGCAAAGCCCGGTGCATTGGCCCGAAGCCTATCAGGAATTGTGGCTGGCGATCGCCCCAGAGGAACCCGATTTCGCCCGCCCGCATCATCTGAAAAGATTTCTCGAGGGCTGGTACAAGGAAATGACCTCCGAACTAGCCGCGCAAACGACGCGGGCCGAAGATCTTGGCCCGAACAGCACTTATGTCGGGTACTGGTGCCTTGAGGCGGCGGCGGCCTCGGTGGTGTTCGGCATAGACGACCATAGTTTCCGCGACCACCCCCACTATCCCGCCGACTGGGCCGACTGGGCGCGTGGCTGCCGGGGGATCGCCTGATGCCCGCAGCGACCCGCCTTGGCGACACCGGCTCCGGCCACGGCTGCCACTTTCCCCCCACCCCGGCAACCGGTGCTTCGGGCGATGTCTTCGTAAACGGCATCGGCGCGGTGCGGCAAGGCGATGCCTACGCCCCCCACGCCTGCGGTGTTTGCCCCGCGCCCCCACATCCGCGCAGCCTCTCGGGCGGCTCTGGCACGGTCTTCATCAACGGCAGACCAGCGGGGCGCGTAGGCGACGCGATCGGCTGCGGTGGGTCAGCTGCCACGGGTTCCGGCGATGTTTTCTTCGGGGGGTGAAAGCCAGTAGGGATCTTTGCTGTGAGGTGCGTCAACGGCGGCTTCGACGGAAGCACTGCGGGGCGTGACTGGCCGCTTTGGGCCGAGCACGTTGTTCAGGTCGTCCCCTTCGCAAGGGGCGGTTTCCGGACCTTGAGGTCGCGGCATCGCATCCGCAGCAAATCCGCGATAGCCGTCGTTCGCGCTTGGAACGATGCCACGCGCCGATTGAGGTCAGACGGCGACAAAATCCCTGACGAAAGCCGTCGCGGGATGGGCGCGGATGTCTTGCGGGCCCTGACGCAGCTCCTTGCGCACCTTGGCATCGAGGGCGCCGAAGGGTTCATCGAGAAGCAGCATCCGCGGCTCGATCACCAGCGCGCGGGCGAGTGCCACGCGTTGCCACTGTCCGCCCGAAAGCTGCGACGGGGTGCGCGAGGCGATCTGCGGCAACTGGATCAGATCGAGCAGCTTGGCCACCCGGCGCGCGATCTCGGCCTTGGGCGGGCGGGTGGCGCGGGGGCGCGCCTTCAGCCCGTAGGCGATATTCTCGAACACGGTCATATGGCGAAAGAGCGCGTAGCTTTGGAACACGAAGCCCGCGCGGCGCGCCTGCACGCTGAGCCCGGTCGCATCTTGTCCGTCGAAAAGCACCCGCCCCGAGGAGGGAAATTCTAGCCCGCCCAGAATGCGCAACAGCGTGGTCTTGCCCAAGCCGGAGGGGCCCAGAAGCGCCACCAGCGCCCCCGAGGGGATGGCGAGCGAGACCGGATGCAGCGCCGTGGTGGGGCCGAATTCCTTGGCGATTTCGTCGATGTCGATATGCATGGCGAGACCTTTCAGGCTTGCGCTCCAAAAGCGCCTTGACGAGAAGGGTGAGAAGAGCGAGCGCGCTCAGGCAGGCGGCCAGTGAAAACGCCGCGACCGAGAGATATTCGTTATACATCATCTCGATGGTGATCGGCATGGTGGCGGTCTGGCTGCGGATCTTGCCCGAAACCACCGCCACCGCGCCAAATTCGCCCATCGCGCGGGCATTGGCGAGCAACACACCGTAAAGGAGCGCCCAGCGGATGTTGGGCAGCGTGACGGCAAAAAGCGTGCGCCAGCCGCCCGCCCCGAGGGTGAGCGCGGCCTCCTCCTCGGAGCGGCCCAGCTCGACCATGACGGGGATGATCTCGCGCGCGACGAAGGGAAAGGTGACGAACAGGGTCGCCAGCACGATCCCCGGCAGCGCGAAGATCACCTGATGGCCCGAGGCGACCAGCCAGCCGCCAAGCGTGGCATTGGCGCCGAACAGCAGAACGAGGCAGAGCCCCGCGACCACCGGCGAGACCGAAAACGGCAGGTCGATCAGCGTGATCAAGAGCGCCTTGCCGGGAAAGTCGAATTTCGTCAGGAACCACGCCGCCGCCAGACCGAAGGCCGCATTGATCGGCACGGCAATCGCGGCGACGGTGAGGGTGAGCCGGATCGCGGCCCACGCATCGGGCTTGGCGAGGGAGGCAAGGGCCGCGCCGCCTCCAGGTTCAGCGCAGCATTTCGTGGCGATAGACGCCGTTTTCCGGGGCGGGCGCACGGGGGAGAACCGGTTTCGGGGCCGGAGGCGGATGCGCTGCGGCCTCGGCCGCCCGCGCCCGACGGGCTGCAATTTCGCTGCTGATCTGGCCAAAGGGCGCCGCAACCCCCGGATCGGTGGCGCTTTGCCGGGCATAGGCGTCATGCGTCAGCCGGATCGCCTCGCCGGTGGAAAAACAGCGCGCGTCGATGCCGAACCGCGCCGCCTCCTGTGCGACATAGGCGTGGCGCTGATCCTCCCACCGCTTCTGATTGTCGAGCAGGCTGTCGAGCGCCTCATGCATGTCGGCAAAGAGCCAGTTCGAATAGCGGTCGCGCACCTTCCAGGCGAATTCGGGGCCGATGTCGACGGTGACATCCCCGGGCAGGCGCACCTTCGCAATGGTCACCGAGCCGCCGCCATAGAAATCGAGCTTGGCCACCGCGCTTTCGACCGCGCGCACCAGCCCGTATTCGGACTCCTTCTGCCATTCGCCATCGTAATAATCGTCGATCTGCTTGGTCGAATCGATGTCGATGCCGTATTTCAACTCGCCCGCGGGGGTTTCCCAAGCAAAGCCGATCTTGCCGCCTGTCAACCGTGTGCCGCCGCTGTCGGGGTCGTCCGGGTCTCCCAGACCGAATTTCAGAGAGGTCTCGGTATCGACTTCCCCCACCACCGGCATGTCGGTTTTCCAGCCCTCCTTGTAGGTGATTTCCGACAGGTGGATGCGGCCCTTGCGGTCGGCCGAGGCCCCCACCTCGACAAAGCCGAAATCGAAGCGCAGGTCGATCTCGTCGGCGGAGCTGGCGAGCGCCTGACCAAGCTCGACCGATTTCTGCATCGCCGCCACCAACGCCTCTTCGAGCTTCTGTTGCGTGTCGGGGGCCAGTTGCAGCGTGGCAAGCGCTTGGCGCGCCTCGGGCGAGAGCGCATAGATCACCCGATCTGGCGGCACGCCGGGCACGTCCGATGTGCCGGGCGCGCCCAGCCCCGCAACGGCGCGGGCGCGGGCGCAATCGACCGCGGCCCCAGGCTGAACGGGCTTGGCGGGCGCGTTGCGGTTTTCCAGCGCGCTCAGGATCTGGTCGAGCGGGTTGCCGCCGGTCAGCTCGGGCCGTGCGGCGCAATTCTCGAAGATCTTCGGATCGGTTGGCAGGTCGTGGCGGGTGCAGCCATAGCCCGAGACGATGCAGGGCGGCCCCGGATGCTGGCAGGAATAGCGCTTGTCATAGGTGCCGATGGTGTCGGGCTCGTAATATTGCGCGGTGCCCGAACTGCCATACCCCGCCATCCGGCACACACAATCGAAAAAATCCCGCTGCATCGCCACGCCCAAGGTCTCGAGCACCAGCAATTGCCGGTCATGCGGCAAAGCGATCCAGCGGCTCAGCGCCCGCTCCTGCTTGGGGCTGCGCGCGGGGTTGCCTGGCGCGGGGGGGGGCTGTGCGGGGCCGTCCTGCGCGGCAAGCGGCAGCGGGGGGACAAGCGGCAGCGCCAGCGCAGTGGCAAGCGCAAGCCGCGCAAGGATGGGACCGGTCACGCGCATCTCAGTCTCCCTTCAGATCGGCACTCAGCGCATCGACGAAATCCGCCGCGGCAAAGGCGTCGTCATCAATCAGACGCAACCGCTCGGCGGCGTCCATCCCCCCAGGCGTGGCCCAGCCCGCGCTGAGCGCAAGCAGGTTCACCTGCCCGGGCGCGGTCTTCTCGATGCCGCCCGGCGTGATCACCGGCCAGAGCGTCCGGCCCCGCACCGCAACCGCCGTGCGTCCCCGCATGATCGGGCGCCCCGCCAGCCAGACCGAAATCGCCCCGGTCTCGAAGCGCAGCGTGACCTTGCCATCCCAATGGGCGCGCCACCACGCCGCGGGCAGCACCCGGCGCCAATGGTCGTAGCTGAAATGGCCGGTGTGAAACTGCACCACCAGCGCGCCGGCATCGGGGCCTTGACGGGGCACCTCAAGCGTCAGCACGGCCTTCGCACTGTCCTCGTGGCGCTCGGGGTCTTCCGATAGGAACAGCCGCATCCCGAAATCTGGGCCCGGATCGGATGGCGGCCTGACAGAAAGGGTCAGATCGTAGGGTGTGCTGTCGAGCCGGTAGTCGAGCACCAGCGCCGGTTCGGGGCCGACGAGCGCGATCCGGCTCCAGTCCGGTACCGGGCTGCGGCGGCGCAACAGAAAGCTCTTCGGCCCGGCCATCGAAAGCTTGGCAAACTCCGCCGCGCCCGAGGACAGGCCGCGCCAGCCCGGCCCCATCGGCGGGGTGAACAGCGCTTTTTCGGGCAAAGGCGCCACGCCGGGCGCGGGCGCGGCAGCTGGCGCGGGCGGCTCGGCGCGGCCCGCGCGCCGGATCTCGCGCAGCGCCAGCGCCCCCTTGCCCTCGAAATCCGCCACCGCATGCACCGCCATGCGCAGCCCCGCCCCCTCGGCCGCCTCCGGCCAGACGAGCCAATCGGAGTTCACCCCCTCGGCCTCGACCCGGACCCGGCCGGGGCGCAGCACAAGCCGGATACTTTTGGGCAGGGCGGCGAGGGTTTCGGTTCTCACCCCCTGCTTTTCGCCCGCCCGCCGCGAACTCAGCGCGCTGTAACCGCCATCGGGCTGGCGGCGAAACCGCAGCACATAGGAATCGTTGTCGCTCAGGTTTCCGGGCAGCGTATAGCGCCCGCTCAGGCTGATCTCGAAATCCCCCGTCGCCGCAGGATCGATGCCGACCTGCAACGCCGCCTCGCCCGAACCATGCAGACCGTCAAGCCAGAGCACCGCTTCGGGCGAGACGATGCCCAGATAATCGCCGGTCTTCGGCTCGGACCAGCCGATCCGCAGCGCCGCGCCAGTTTGAGCATCCCCGCCCCGAGAATCCCCCTCCAGCACAGCATCGCGCCAAAACGCCCCCTCACGCCGCGCATTGGGCAGCCAGACCGAGCCCAGGCCGGTGCCGTCGAACAGCACTTGCCCGGGGCGGTCGCCGGTGACAAACGCCCCTTCGGCGGGCGCGGGCGCAAAGGGCTCCTGCACCGCCTCGAAACGTTTAAGCACAAGATGTGCGGCGCGGTTCTTGCCTGGCACTTGCATATAGGCGAGCGCCACCAGTGGCCCTTGCGGCAAGGGCGTGGTGTGCCGCATCTCGAGCAGTTGCACCCCGGCGCTCGCATCGCGCAATTCCACTGTGCTGTCGGGGCGCAGCACCAGATCGAGCGTGGTCTCGCCCTTCGGCCAGAAGAATTTGACGCTGGCCTTTTCCGCCCCGCCCGCCAGCGTCAGCTCGGCCCGGCCAACCCCTTCGCCCAGATCGAGCAGGTGCAGCCGCAACGCATGCGCCTCCCACGGGTCTTGCGTGGCCGTCTCGGGCGGGCTCAGCGCCAGGGTAAGGGAGGTGCTGCGCGCGGCGTCGATCACCGCCCGCAGATGCCAGACTTGACCCGCGGGCGGCGGCGCAAGCGGCGCCCCGGTGGCGGCAAAACCGGCCTTGGCCCAGCCCCGTCCCTCGGCAAAGTCCATCGTCAGTCCGTCGGGCGTGATCTGCGCGTCGCGCGCGAACTCGGCCCCCGAAAAGGCGATCGGGGTGAGCCCGGAAAGCGAGGCGCCGTCGAACAAAAGCCCCGGCGGCCGCATCGCTTCTGCGAAATTCGGCAAGGACTGGGCGGGAGTCGCTGCGGGCACAGCCTGCACCGGCGCAGCCGCGCCCGGCCCCGGCCCCGGCCCCGGCTGGAACCCTTCGGCGATCAGGCCCAGCATCGAACTCAGATCGGCAGAGGCATCGGGCGCGCGCACGGTGGCCAGAAAGAACGGCGCGGGCGCGTCGGGAGCGCGATAGATCCAGACCCGGCCGCGCGCATAGGGCAGCGCCACCGAATTGATCGGATAGACCTTCGAAACGGTCTCGACCGCATGCACCCGCGTGCCGGCGATGCGCGGCCATCCTTCGCCCTCGATCGACCTTGCCTGCAACGTGTCGTTATAGATCCGGGCGGTGAAATCCTCGAGCACCTGCCGCGCGCTGCGCCCTCCGTCTGCAGAGGCAAGCGCCGCAAGCACCAGCGCATCGCGGCCCGGCGAGACCAGCACCACCTCGCGAAGCCCAGGGGCTTCGGTGGCAAAGCTGGTCCAGCCGGCGGGCAGAGGCAGAGAAAACGCCCCGGTGGCATCGGTGTAACGCGGCGCCCCACCATGCGGCGCGGTGAAGGGGGCGGCAGCGGCGGGCGGGGCTGGCGGCGCAAGCCAGCCGCTTTGGCCGCCCGGGGTCTCGGGGAGAGGGGTTGTAGGCGGGTCCGCCCCGCCCAGCGCGGGCACGCCATCAAGCGCGATCCCGGCCAGAAGCTGCTCGAACAGCGCCCGATGCTCGGCCAGCGGCACCTGCGCTGGCGCGGCGATCAACTGCCACAAGAATATCTCGCCCTCGACATCGGTCTTTGGAAAGGCCAGCTCCAGCATGCGCTCGGCATCGTTTTCGAGATGCACGACCAGCGCCTCCTGCCCGGCAAGCGGCCGCGTCTCATGCGCCACGATGTCGGCAAAGCCGAGCAGCGGCTCGTCGGGCAGCCACCAGCGCGCCCAAAGCTGATAGCGCCCGTCGGGGCTGGCGAAATCATATTCACGGTCGCGGCTCGAATAGGTCACCGTCCAGCCCGCAGGCACATGGAACGCCGCGCTGCGCAGGTCGTAGTCCTGCATCGGCTGCGCCCCGAGCGGACCAGCGCAAAGCGCCAGCACGATCCCCGCCCGGAGCCAAACCCGGATGGACCCAAACGCGCCCGAACAGAAGGACATCGCCGCCTCCGCCGCCTCCCATGTCACCACCGTGACAAAAAAGTTTAGGCGCCCGATCGGCGCGCACCTTGATTCAGGCCAAAGACAGGGCGTTTTCGCCAAGGTCAACTTCGCTCGGGGGAGTCGCCATGACCAAGGATTTTTACTCGCAGGGCTTGAGGGGCATTGGGCGTCGCGCGGCGGTGCTGGCGGTGCTGCTGGGCGCGATGATCGGTGCCGGGGTCTGGCCGCTTCCGGTCGCGCTGGCGGGCGGCGCGGCGGCGATCGCGCTTTACGCCCTCACCCGCGACCGGCACCCCGCCACCTTCCATTACGCCCGCAGCGCGGCGGTGATCGGCCCCGACTGGCTGGGCTTTGTCTGGGTCGCGGCTCTGGCCGCGCTGCCGCTCTGGGCGCAGGAGGGCGAGGCCGGGCTGCACCCCTCGGCCGTCCTGCTTTGGCCGATGGCAGCGGCGGGACTGGCCTTTCCCTTCATCGGCTGGAGCGCGGAAAGCTTCGGGTTAAGCCTTTCCGACGGGCAGATCACGCTGCGGCACCGGCTTTGGCACCGGCGCTTCGCGCAGGCCGAGATCGTCTCGGTCAGCCCTTGGCGCAGCGACCTGCCGCGCTGGATGCGCGCCCTTGCGCCGCTGCTCGCCCCCGCTTCGCCCGGAACCGCCGGCGCGCTGATGCTGGCGCGCGCGCGGCAGGGGCTGCGGGTCGAGCTGCGCGGCGGGGAACGACTGGTGATCGAGACCGATGCGCTGATCCCCGGCGCCAAAGCCCTGCGCGAGGTCTTGCAAGGGCGCCAGAGGCGCGCGTGAACGCCAGATCAGGACCCCGAGATCAAGAACACAGGAGAGATGCTATGCGCCGTTTCCACCGTGGTGTTGTTCCCCTTCTTGCCCTCCTTGGCATGGCGCCGGGCGCGCTTGCGCAGCAGGCCGCGCCCAAGCCCCCTGAACCCTTCGTGCCCGTCGCCGTTCCCGCCGACTGGGTTGCGGCGCGTTTCGAAGGGCTCGATCTGCGTCGCCCGCCCGAATTCACCCCGATGGACGAGGACCGCGACAGCCGCACCTGGGGCAAGCTCGACGAGGTGGCGAAACGCGGCTTCATCCTGCGGCTCGAATTCGACGACAGCCCCGAGCGCCGAATCAAGCGCGACGGCGGCGTCGAGCGGGGCGCGGTGGTGATGCCCGACGGGCATGTGTTCCGCCGCTGGCAGATGATCGCCCCGCCCGATGCCGGGGTGAAGGGCGAGGTGGAACTGCTGGTCTCGGACCTGCCGATCCGCGGCGACGAGAAGCTGAGCATCGACCTGATGGCGGTGAATGCCGACATTGCCGAGATGCGGCCGGTTTTTGCAAGCTTCGTCAGTGGCTTGATCTTGCCTCCGCCGGGCACGCCGCTGCGCCGCGACATCTTTGGCGGGATCGTGCAATTGCCCCTCGATGGCGGCTGGAGCGGGCTGAGATCGAGCGACTCCGACGATCTGCGGCTTCACGCCGACGATCTCGAGGGGCAGATCGAGATCGCTCGCGGCGCCGCGCAGACCGGCCCGATGCCGATTGCCACCCCGGGCCAGCCGGTCCGGTTCATGGGCCAGAACGCGCAGATTTTCGCCTTCGAGGATGGCGCGCAGACGCGCGACGATGGCACCGGGCAAAGCGGTCAGGGGCGGGTGGTGGTGCTTGAAACCTGCCTGCCCGACGGTGCGGCGATCTCGTTTGTGTTCGGCGGCATGCCGGGGTTCTACCACGACGCGCGGCTGACCGCCCCCTTTGCCGGAGGCCGCATCGCCCTGCCCGAGGGCGCGCGTCCCTGCGCGCCGGGCGTGCTTCCCGCGGGTGCCAGCCCCGCCATCTCCAGCGCCGCGGCCCGCCCCGAGGTTCTGCCGCCCTTCGACGTGCCGGCGCCGGGCGCGGGGGTGCCGCGCGCCGAGGGTCAGGCGTTGGGCGGGCTGTTCGACTACCGCCTGCCCCCCGGATGGGAGGTCACCCGCCCCGACACCGGCAGCCGCATCGAATTTGCCGGCGCGGGGGTGCGGGTGGTGCTTGCGCGCGCCGCCGCGCTGCGCGCGCCGGGCGGCCCGGCGGCGCTGCTGCCGACATCAAGCTTTGCGCGTTCGGACATGATTCTGGGCTGGCCGACGCGGCGCCACCACATCGCCGATGGCGCGCATGCCATCCGGGTTTACCTTTACGATCATTGCCTTGGCGGAGGGGAGGAGCCGTTCGGCCTTGCCTTCATCGGCCCCGGCGCGTTCTTCGAGAGCGACGCTTTCGGCACTTTGACGCGCGGCCTTCGCCTGAACATGCCCGATGATATCCGGCCCTGCCCGGAGGCCGCGCTGGCACCGGGTGGGGCGGCGGCGGAAGCCGAAGCGACGGCGCAACAGCCCCCCGCGCAGACCGGCCCGGTCACGCAACAGACCGCTACCGTTGCGGGGGGCGCTGGGGGTGTCGGCGGAGGGGCGCAAACCCCGGCAGATGCTCCGCCGCCGCCTGCCTCGCCGCCGCAGCAGGGCGATGACCCCGACCTGTTCCTGCCCGGCCCCGCGGGCTATGCGCTTTATCGCAACGGGCGGTATGGCACGCATATTTCCTTCCCCGCCAGCTACTTCCAGCCCGACGCGCCGCCCGACAGCGGCGACGGGCGGTCGTTCACCTCGATCGACGGCTGGGCGCGGTTCTATGTCTTCGCGCAATACAATGCCGAGGGGCTCGACGCCCGCAGCCGCATGGCGCGCGACATCGAGGCGCATGGCAGTGCCAGCTATCAGGCCTCGGGTCCGGGGTGGTATGTGATCTCTGGCGTGATCGGCACCGACACCTATTACCGGCGCGCCACCGAAACCCTCTCCGGCCTCATTCAGGTGTTCGAGATCAGCTATCCCGCTGCGCGCAAGAGCGAGTTCGATCCGGTGGCGAGCTACATGGCCGCGAGCTTCGGGTCCGGTTCGGACTAGGCTCCGGCCCTGAGGGTTTGCGCGCGCCCGGCACTCTCGCTGTCACCCCCATCAACCGGGGCATTGACCCGCGAGGAGGGGACGAGCGCTGGCCGCGGCTCGCGGAAGGTGACGACCTTGACAGAGCGGCGCGCGGGCGGTTTCAG
>NZ_FTOG01000022.1 GCF_900156655.1 Rhodobacter aestuarii
ATCGCGCACTTCAGGGGAAAACTTGTTCGTTGTTTTGCTCATGATGCTCCATCCTACTCGGGTGTTGGAGCCTCCGGCAAACCCGGGGCGGTTCAGATCACCGACTGGATTGACTTGCGGACTGCCGTTTCCAGTTGGCCAAGACTTGCTCTTCTACGCGCTATATTCGATATTGACCGACCTTGAAATAGGAAACCCCGATGCCCGCAGCGACCCGCCTTGGCGACACTGGCTCCGGCCATGGCTGCCACTTTCCGCCCACTCCGGCAACCGGGGCTTCGGGCGATGTCTTCGTCAACGGGATTGGCGCGGTGCGGCAAGGCGACGCCTACGCCCCCCACGCCTGCGGCGTCTGCCCCGCGCCCCCACATCCGCGCAGCCTGTCGGGCGGCTCTGGCACGGTCTTCATCAACGGCAGACCGGCAGGGCGCGTGGACGACGCGATCGGCTGCGGCGGTTCGGCTGCAGCGGGTTCCGGCGATGTTTTCTTCGGGGGGTGAAAGCCAGTAGGGATCTTTGCTGTGAGGTGCGTCAACGGCGGCTTCGACGGAAGCACTGCGGGGCGAGACTGGCCGCTTTGGGCCGAGAAGATCTGAACGTCCTCGCGGACAAGGGGTATTTCAGCGGCGCCGAAATCCTGTCGTGCCACACCGCGGGCATCACCACGACGGTGCCGCGCCCCGCAACCTCGGGCAATGCGGCCATCCAACACCCATAGCCATCTCCAGGCTCCTCGCGGCTTCGTCCTTGGGAGGTTTTCCAACGCGGGCCGAGCACCTGACGCCACCCTCACGACACGGCCCGCGTCGAAAAACCTTCACCATTGCCGCCCTTCGCGTCATTGATCACGGCGCCCTGAAGCAGCCGCTCGAGCGCACTGCAGCAAGAGGCGCAGTCAGCCCATGACCGCCCTTCGTGCCCAGGGAAAGCATGACTTGAGCGGCGGCGCGTGAGCGGCAGAGCGGACTATCTGCTGCGCCGCATGGCGAGCTCAGACTAGTACCGGCGGCCGTTTGCAAAAAAGCCAGCCATCGGGGAAGAGTTGACCGAGCAACGCCACAATTGCGCTCAATCTCAAATCCAGCATAGCACTACCTGCTTAATTATCCCTAAATTGTACCGAAATCAGCCTTGGGGCGTCAAAGCCTTGTCAAGTTTCATCACCCAGAATTTCTTAATTGATAGAAGAGATTCGGGGTGAAACGTGGCCAATGCCACGCTGACAGGCAACGCATCAAACAACGGCGCGACGATCACGAACGCGACGGATGGCTCTGGTGTGCCCTCTCAGAACGGCAGTGACGTCACCCTCACAATCGCAAATGCAACGCTCAGCGGCACAGGTCATTTCTATGACGTCGATTTCCTTGGGGGAAACGACAGCCTTATTGCCTGGAACATGCCCTGGGCAAACCCCGACGCGGGTGACAGCCTCGCCTTTGACAATATCTCGATGGGCACCGGCGATGACCTTGTCGAATTACACCGATCAGCGTTTTACGATACGACCGATATGGGGGACGGGAATGACACGCTCATTCTCGACAATTCCGGTGGCCGAAATGTCATCATGGGGACTGGCAACGACCTGACTAGGGTCGGGATGGAGCAGGCCGGGGCAGCCTCCGAGGAAGAGCTTGCGCAAAAAGCAGGTGTATCCCCCTTAGATATTGATGGTGGCACGGGCACCGACACACTCAATTTGGTTGGCGATTGGACACTCACCCTTTCAGCAGGAAGCTTCACCCTCGACACGAATAGTGATGGGATTGGGGATTCCGTGACCAGTATTTTGCGATCGGATCAGTATGGTCAGGTGTTGGGCATGCCGACCTTGCTTTCGGGCACGGTGCAATGGGGAGATACAATTACCCTGTCGGGGGGCGACACGGTCGTAGCGCAAAGCACGTTTTCGAACTTCGAGGCGCTCAATGCCGTTTGTTTCACACCAGGCACATTGATCGATACGCCTGAAGGACCCCGCCCGGTCGAAACCCTTGCGGTGGGCCATAGCGTCATCACGCGCAAAGGGGCACTTCCGGTGCGCTGGATCGGCAAACGTCACCTGTATCTGGTTGACCTTATGGCCAATCCCAAACTTCTCCCGATCCTTATCCCGCGCGGCGCTTTTGGCGATGGTCTGCCCGTAAGAGACATGCATCTGTCGCCACAGCACCGCATCGTGGTGCGCTCGGAAATCGCCGAACGCATGTTTGGGGATCGTGAGGTGTTGGTTGCTGCAAAACAGCTTGTCGGCATCGCGGGCATTGAGGTCGATGGCGAAGTCTCAGGCGTTGTTTATTATCACTTCATGCTCGATGAGCATGCTGTCGTGATAGCGGATGGGATTGAAGCGGAGACACTTTATCCCGGCCCGCAAGCACTCAGCTTTGTTCCGACGGACGCGCGCGCCGAGATCGAAGCACTGTTTCCAGACTTTTCGGAACGTGCCCCCACCCGCGCGCTGCCATTTCTTAAGGGGCGGGACGCACGTGCCTTAGCCGCGCGTCATATTCGCTCTGGTCAGCCCCTCTGGTCCTCGTAAAATTCATGCGCTAGGCTCATAAATAAGTTGCTGGACGAGCTATCCCGCAGCCAAGAGCAGGAGCCATCGGTGCAAAGCAGCCTCTCCGCCGAAGAACGGCGCAAAGTGATGATAAAACTCGGTGAAGAGGTTGCCGACGTACCGCATATATTGCCGCTTGTGCATCAGATGCATCGCGAAAGCCTATTTTCCGATCTACCATTCGACCAGCCGCAATTTGAGCAAATCATCGGTTTCATCCGAGACAATCCCGGCTTCAACGGGGCGCTTTACGTGGAATATGACGGCCAGCCCGTGGCCTTTGCCTATTACGTTTTTCGCCCCTTCATGGGGAGCCGCCAAAGCTGGATCACGGTGATGCACACACTTTATCTGCGTGCCGACATCCGCTCCACCCCGGTAGGCGGTTACATCTGGGAGCGCATCATGCTTGCCGTAAGAACCTGGTCCGCCCCGCGCGGCGCTAAGGGGATCATGTTCAACGTCACCTCCGGTATCGCAGTGGAAGAGACTGATACCGTTTTGCGCTCAGGCGGGGCAACTCATCTGGGCGGCAATTACTTTATGCGGATCTAGAGATGGCCAGCGGGGCGACAATATGACTGCGCGGGCGCGAAATGCGCCACTGATCACAGGGATCGGCTTGCGGCTGCCCGGCGCGCAGGGGCTTGCGGCAGCATGGCGCATTTTGGCAGAGGGGCGCTCGACTGTTTCCAAGGTCAATGCCCGCGGCTTTGACCCGGAGCTTTACCTCGACCCAAAGCCCGGTCGGCGGGGCAAGACCGTAACCTTCGCGGCAGGCCAGCTTGAGAATTTGTGGCACTTTGACCCCGGTGTTTTCGATATAAGCCCGCGCGAAGCTATGGAAATGGACCCGCAGCAGCGGCTGATGCTGATGGCGGTGCAGGAAGCTGTCGATGATGCCGGACTCGACGTCGCCGAACTAGCCGGGCCACGCACCGGCGTTTTTATCGGGGCCTCCATCGTTGAGAACCTCTCGCCCTTTTATTATGACGCCGCGCGAGGCGGTTCGACATTCACACTTGGAAACACCTTGGCGATCATTGCCAATCGGGTTTCGGCCACGTTCGACTTTCGTGGCCCCAGCCAAGTCATTGACACTGCGTGCTCTTCTGCACTGACAGCGCTTGACACCGCTGCCGGAGCATTACGGCGCGGTGAACTGGACATGGCGGTGGTGGGCGGAGTGCATGTGGTGCGCACCCCGGGCGGCTTCGTCGGCTTACCTATACCACCCGCGGTCTGGAACCGCTGCGGGGCTTTCCGCAATTCATGCGCGCAGTCGAACTTCTGCAAAACCGCCGCAAGGATTTTGAAACACTCGTCATCGCGCAAGATAGCGTATCTTACGGCCAACGCCTGCCGAAAGACGACGGATGGGGCAAGCGCGCCCTCAAAGCACTCGACCTTGATCAAACGCGATTACACCTGCATGGGCTCAAACCGCGCGACGAATATCTAAAGGTCCTGCAAGCCTCGACCGCGCATGTCTATTTTACTGAACCCTTCGTAACGTCGTGGTCCCTCTTGGAGGCTATGGCTGCGGGCTGCCTAGTGATCGGCTCCAATACCGCTCCTGTCCGCGAAAAGGTCGACGATATGGCAACAGGGATTTTGGTCGACATGGACGACCGCGACGAGGTCGCGGAGATGATCGAATGGGTCTTTAACAATCCGCTCGAAGCAGCGGAAATACGCGCGCAGGCGCGCGAATTCGTGCTGGAGCATTTTGATGCGCGTAAAGTTTTTGCGAAAAAGGCAGAATATTTACGTGCGCTGGTGGCACTCGACTAGGCGCCAGGCTTCGGAAACGGATTTCTGTCGATCAATTAAGTTCGCCCAAGAGATTTGAATCCGCTCGCGGGTTTAGCGTTGGTAGGCCGCCTTAGCGGAAACGCACGGCCCCGAAATCCGCCCTTTCACAACCCCAGTGTCGATCGCGCGGTTTCTCGTGCTCGGCCTCGCCCGGCACGAACCCCCAAGGCGTCGCCTTGGAAAAAAGCGCGTCTTTGGCCAGAAGTGCGTTCAGCCGGTCCCGGCAGGCGTGGCTGTCGGCTGCGATCAGCAAGGCAGGCTGCCCCTGTGCTGCGAAACGCGCCACCGTGGCCAGTGCCTGCGCCGTCGTTCCGACACCGCCCTGCAGCAGATGCACCTGCGTTTGCGGCCCGCACCAGCCCGAAGCCGCCAGCATCTCCAGCACCTGCCGCGCCAGCGCCTGCGCCTGCACAAAGCCGATATCGGCCGCCGGAAGCAGCACGACCAATGCGGCATTGCCCGGCCAAGTCAGATTTGCCTGCGCCATCTGCGCCACCAGATCGTGCAGCGCCGTACCGATTAGGGTGACGACCCGGATCGCCACCCCCGCAAGGTCCGCGTTGGGCGCAAAGGCGCAGAGCTGTCCCTGATAATCGGAACCGATCACATCCTTGCGCCGATAAAGGGGCTCGTTCCCCTCGGTCAAGGCCTGTTTGATCGGAGCCAGCCCCGGGCCAAAAGCCGTGGCTAGACCAAAGGCCGCCAGCGGGATCATCGTTCAAGGCCAAGCGGTTCGGGCACCGGGGATACGCCCAGACAGGTCAGAATGGCGCGCAGCGAGGCCGCTTCGAAGGAAGCGTCGGCAAGGATCAGATCGTCGCCGTCGGTAAAATACTCTTCGTCGCCCAATTCGTGTTCTGCGTCCTGGCCCAGAGGCCAGAAGGCGCCAAAGGCAGAGGCCAGCAACAACGCATCTTCCAGATCCGAGCCGGGCATTGCCTTGGCGCAGCCCGGGATTTCCAGCCGCTCGCCTTGCCAGACCTCTCCCGCGGCGCCGCCAAGCCAGAACGGATCGAAGGGCTGGGCTGGGCCGTTTCCCGCGCCGTGCAACTCCACCCCTGCCACGGCGGTTTCGAAATCGACGCCTGACCAGAGCGCCCGGGCCTGCGCCGCGTCGCCGTCCAGCGCGTCAAGCAACCGGGCATAGCCTGCGGGATCGGCATTATGCAGGCCGACGGCGATGCGAGTGGAGATCACCAGAAGATCAGGCGGCAGGGACGAGGGCGATTGCAGATGCAGCGCCACGCCTGCCCGCTCGGGCAAGGGCTCGGCGTGGCAGGCAAGCCCCCGCAGCCCCAGAAAGCCGTGCGCGGCCAAGGTTTCGATATGCCGCATCGCATCCCCGACCTTCTCGGCCAGCCCCGCCGCGCGCCCGGTGGCGGCGAAGTCCGCACCGTAGCGCAGCACGATCGCGGCGCGCTCGAG
Organism: Rhodobacter aestuarii; assembly: GCF_900156655.1. Lineage (GTDB taxonomy): Bacteria > Pseudomonadota > Alphaproteobacteria > Rhodobacterales > Rhodobacteraceae > Rhodobacter > Rhodobacter aestuarii. The sequence goes on from NZ_FTOG01000022.1 coordinate 5,807, forward strand.
TTGGGCCGGCATCGGCGTGGCGGCGATCTTGCGAGTGTATTTCTGCGTCGTCATCTCAGGCGTCGAACCTCCCATACCAGGCTTCAAGCCGGTCCAGCCCGCTGTTGTCGATCGCACCGCCAAAAAAGGCCTTGCTCGCATAGGGCCAGTCTGCGCGTACCGGGCGCAAGGCGTCGGCAACTGAGCTATAAAGGGAGATGTCCTCTGCTTCGTTGACATCGCCCCAGATCGGCTGCGGCCCCGCCGTGATCGAGGTGAACCGCTCCGAGGCAACGACGCTGAGCCCTTCGACCCCGGCAAGTTCCGCAAGATCGGGCAACCGTTCCAGAAACTCGCGCCCGACGAGGGTGCGCCAGCCGATATCAGGCACCGAAAGGACCGGCGTCTCGCCAAGGCGCAGCTGCTCGAACGAGGCCTCGCGGCGCAGTGCGCTCTCGACCCGGTCCGGCTGCACTTCGATCGCGCAACGGTAGCGCGTTGCGACACGGGGCAACAAGAATATCAGGCTGTCCAGCGCCACCGGCTGGAACATCCCATAGCCCATTACGCCCCAGATTACGGGCAAGTCAGCGACAATCTGCTGAACCCTTTCGGCAAATATGACGCAGCGGGGGTCATCTGGCGGAAGCTCGATCTGGATCGTCGCAAGATAGGCGCGTTGCTCGAGACGGATGTGCGGCGGACCGGAACAGTCGAAATCATCGAACCAGCGCGCGAACCGCAACGTCGAAGGCCATTGCCATTCGGTTTCGGCGGCCCATTTGACCGCTTTGGCGATCACCTTGTCGTTGATGTATTCGGCGCCCAGTTTCTTGATCCGCCCCCCGGCATGCCCGAAGATCATGTCGGTGTGATCGAGCCCCTCGAGAAACAGTGCGAGCAGCTTGCCCGCGGCGTCCTTCATCGACGGGTCACCCAGCGCGCGATCAATATGCAGCAGAATACGAAAACTCGGGAGCGCATAGACGCGCTCACCATCGCGACGCAAAGGTCCGGGTGTCGTCATGAAATGGGGCCTTTCTTACCAGGTTTACGGTCACATTCGCAGGTTTCGTTATCGACTTTCTCGGGCTCCACCCCGTCAGGCAGGGCTTTCTCATAGGCCTGTTCCTGCATCTGTTTTTCCTGCCAGTCGTCTACATAGCCTGTCTGCGGGTCATCGAATTTGAAATCATAGATCTTTTCCAGCCCGCCCTCGTCGTTCATCACCGCGAAATCCGGTTTGACCTTGATCGCGGTGTCAAAGATCGTGTCGGCGCCCTTGACCATGTCGTAAACATCCTTGACCTAGCGGGCGTTACTGGGGAGACGTTTTTCGCAACGACGACGGCACGCATTGAAGCCATGAAAGAGGCCGAACTGGCCATCGGCAACGGCA
>NZ_FTOG01000014.1 GCF_900156655.1 Rhodobacter aestuarii
TCGGACGGGCGATAGCCCGGACGACCCGGCGTTGCCGGAGAGACCCGTGCCGTGAAATCGGCGATTTCGACCGACTTTTTCAACACTATCCGCCCTTATGGTCAAAAGGTGGTGTCCATTGCTGCGCGGCGTATAAATGGCCGCTATCCCAAACTCGCCGCGGGTGCCAAACCGCACCGCCGCAAGTCAGCTTTCCGGCCCCGTTGCTAACGCTGCCATCCGCTTAGGGGCGTGGGCGTGTCGATCCACGGTTTTTCAATGGGAGGCTCAAGTCCTGTTACGCCCCTGCCCAGGAGGCTTTTCTTCCGACACACCCGGGTATTCCGGCTGCTTCGAATATGCGAATGAAGACTCATTTTTTCGCATAAATATCAGTGCGTTAAAATCACTTGCGCGGGTTGGCAGACTATGACATGGGCTCGCCGGAAAATCGTCCACTCCCGATGGAATGGGCGTCCCCATGCCTGCCCCATCGAGTGCCCTATGATACACGGGTCGCAAGGCGGGAGAGCTGCCGGGATATGACGCCAAGGCATCCGGCGTGCTGGATATCGACCTCCTCTATGAAATCCTGACCAAGTTTTTCATCGATGAATACCCGTCCCTGAAACATATGGGCGTCGGGATGGCTGGGCGTCGGCCTGCCGAGGTCTATAAAGAACTGAATGAGACCCGCGGGATCTTTCGACCTTTGGATGAGGATCTCCGTCGCATCCATCTGGGCTGGAAATTTGATCTGAAAGCCAATGACGAGGGTGTGCGGGTTCTGGAGGGCCTCTTCTATTCGTCCGACGAATTTCAGCTCGCTATCGATGGGTATCAGGGCAAGGTCGCCGTATATCTTGATCCCGACAATCTGAACTTTGCAACCGCAGTGATCCCTCGTGATCCAGAGCCATATAAGCTGGCATTACAGACGACCGCCTTCGCCGATCTGACCGCATCCGAATTCCTGGAGCTGATGACGCACTACCGGCGTGAAAACCCAGAGTTGACAACGCTCTACGAAGACCGGATCGCAAAGGTTCGCCTCGAGAGGCATGATCAGCTCAAGAAAATCGGCGTCGAGCGGCGGCTTCCAAGGAGCTATGTCACTCAGGCCGAAGCCTGCAAGAAGGCCAAGAGCCTGTTCGCCTCATCTCGGCTGGTCAACACGCATGTGCCGCTCGATACGGTCGCCCCCGGCTCTCTGGCCACCGCGACCTCGGGGCCGGGGATCCTGCCGCTCGGCGCTGAAAATGTCATAGACCACGAGCCTGAAGGACCGGTCTCTACGCCCGCTCTGCCAGCGAGGAAGCCGAAGCCCAAGGCCGAAAAACCATCTTCGGAGCCCCCTGTTCGGCTCGGCCGACCCGCCCAAAAGGGTGAGATCTTGTAACTACCGCCATCTCAATCACCTCTAGCCTTTCAAGGATACCCATGGGTTTCATCGACCAGAAACGCGTCAATGCATCACTTGCTCTGCAGCGCGGCCATTATACTTTCCCGCGCGCGGCAAAGCTCCGCGAAGCTTTTGAAAACTGCCTGCACGATTACTATGTCAAAGCCAAGATTGGCGGGCATTTCGAAGCACGCGGCTTGCTGGTGACTGGGGAATCCCGGGTCGGAAAGACCTCCGAAACTGTCCGGCTTGTGGAGGAATTCAACGCCAGCATGACTGCGATGCCCAATGGGAAGCTGGGTAAGATCATCTACTGCAAGCTTGACGGGTCGATCAGCTGGAAAGATCTTGGCCACAAGACTCTTGAGGCACTCGGTTACCCTGCGAATCCTCGGCGCACCCAAGGTGAATTGTGGAACATGGTTCGCCATCAATGCCGCGAACAGGACGTCATCGGACTCTACTATGATGAATGCCAGCACGCCTTTACGTCGGGCCCAAAGTCCAACGAAAAGCTCCTCGACCGTTTTAAGGCGCTGATGAAGGAACCGGAATGGCCATTGATGCTCATCCTGTCAGGCGTCCCGGTTCTGGCCAGCCATGTGAACTCTGAAGAGCAGATCGCCCATCTCCTCTCCCACATTCATTTCGATAAGATCAACCTTGGCAGGTTCGCCGATCCGACAAAGGATCCGGACATGATCGAACTGAACAAGCTCGTCTACACCTATGCCGAACGCGCCGATATTGATGTCGAAGACCTTGTTGACGTCGATTTTCTGCAGCGCCTAGATTTTGCCTGCGCCTCCAGGTGGGGCCTCGTCATCGAGCTTCTGATCCGCGCCTTCGGCTTGTGCAGACTTCGCAGCCAGAGGACCGTCACGGTCAAAATGTTCTCCGAGGCCTATGCCCAGAATTCCCGCCTGCCTCAGGGCTTGTGCCCTTTCACCGCACCCGACTATCGCAACATGATCGACGGCGAAAAGCTCACGCAGATGATGCTGGACGAATAGCGGCTGACCAAGATTGGTATCGACGTTTCAGGGCTCGCATCGCGGGCCCTTTTTTTTGGCCGCAGCCGTGCATGCTTATGTGTCAACTGTGCATGCTTATGCCTCGCGGCGAAGATCGCCCTACGGCAAGCACCTGAAATACTTAAGATATTTATGCACGGCACAGCCGCCGAATCAACTGGGTGTGCAAACTTATGGTACATTGGCACTAGGCGAATAAAAACAAAGCCTTACGGTGCTTTGAGCCATTTGGTGTGGAGGCGGCGCGCGATTTCCTAAGTGGGTCTGTCGCGGTATCATCGACAACGAGATGATCTCGGCATGTCGCCTGCGCCTCGCCGCGACATCATGGTATTGAGCGGTCCGCCAAATTTTCTTGAGCGGATCAGCAAACCCAGCAAGACTTCCCTTTGACGCGGATAGATCGGACGGCGTGAGGTGAAGCGCAATGACCGCACATGAGATTGCCGAATTGAGCATTGCAGCAGATGCTGAGCGGCCAGAAATTCGTGCGCTTGACGTCTCAATGTTTGATCGCACCGATTTTCTCAACATGCTGCTGCAGCGCTCGGAAACCTTGTTCGATGTGGCGCGGCCGGGGCGCATCATCAAAGCTTGGAGCGAGGGTGATGAGGCGCCAATCGCAGAACAAATCGAACGGCTCGGCGCAGAGATCGCGCGGCGTACGGCGGCGGTGATCTTGGGTGAATACCGCCCGATGCAGGCGCGTATTCAGGCGCTAAACCCGCGCCGCGTCGCTGATATTGGCTGCGGCTATGCAATTTGGGATTTGCTCGCGCATCGCGATACGGGCTGCGAGATTGTGCTGATCGACATCGAGGAAAACGACCACCGTCATTTCGGCTATGCGAATGAAGGGGCGGCTTACACAAGTCTTCAGAAGGCACGTGCCTTCTTGGTGGCAAACGGTGTTCCCGAGGAAAAGGTTCAAACCCTGAACCCGAAAACGGATGATCTGGCGCAAGCCGGGCGGATTGACCTTGCCGTCAGCTTCGTTTCTTGCGGCTTTCACTATCCTGCTGCGACCTATCTTGATTTCTTCCGTAGTCAGGTCGCCCCGGCGGGGTCTGTGCTGCTTGATCTGCGGCTTAGATCGGTGGAGCCGCAGATCTGGGACCTTGCGGCGATGGGGCCAATCGAGACGATCTCTGGCCACCCAAAGGCGCGGCGCATTTTGTTGCGAAAGATGGGTGAGCCGTCCGCAGCCAGCATAAAATAAGGCCCGCTCGCGCGGGCCTTTGGTGTTTCGATTGCGTCTTGTTCAGATCGCGCGGTCAGTGCCGGTGGTGTCGATCACCCGGCTCGGCAGGCCGATTTCGCCAAGCAGTTCGAGGAACGGGCGCGGCGGCAGATCTTCGACATTGGCCATGTGCCCCACATCCCACACGCCTTTCGCGATCAAGATCGCGGCGGCGACCGGCGGCACGCCAGCGGTGTAGGAAATTCCTTGGCTGCCAACCTCGTTATAAGCCTCTTTGTGGTCGGCCACGTTATAGATGAACACCTCGGCCGGTTTGCCGTCTTTGGTGCCCTTGATCACGTCGCCAATGCAGGTTTTGCCGGTGTAATCGGGCGCAAGGCTGGCCGGGTCGGGCAGCACGGCTTTCACCACCTTAAGCGGGATCACTTCCTGCCCTTCGGCGGTTTTCACCGGCTGTTCCGAGAGCAGGCCTAGGTTCTTCAGCACCGTGAAGACGTTGATGTAGTGATCGCCAAAGCCCATCCAGAAGCGCACATCGGCGTGGGCATAGCGGGCCGAGAGCGAATGCACCTCGTCATGACCGGTCATATAGGCCTTTTGCTTGCCAACAACGGGCAGATCCCATTCCTTGCCGACCTCGAACATCTTGTTCGACTGCCACGCGCCCTGCTGCCACGAATAGACCGTGCCAGTGAATTCGCGGAAGTTGATCTCCGGGTCGAAGTTGGTGGCAAACCAACGGCCATGTGAGCCCGCGTTGATATCGACAATGTCGATGCTCTCAATCGTGTCGAGGAATTCTTCTTCCGCCAGACGCGCATAAGCGTTGACCACGCCCGGGTCGAAGCCCACGCCCAAAATAGCCGTGACGCCCGCTGCTTTACAGGCTTCGCGGCGCTTCCATTCATAGTTGCCATACCACGGCGGGGTCTCGCAGATTTTTTCCGGATCTTCGTGGATCGCGGTGTCCATATAGGCCACGCCGGTGTCGATGCAGGCTTGCATCACCGTCATATTGACGAAGGCGGAGCCCACATTGATCACGATCTGCGCGCCGGTCTTGCGGATCAGCTCGGCCACCGCCGCGCTGTCCATCGCATCGACGGCATGCCCTTCGAACGTGCCTTGCACTTTCATCGCGCTCTTTTCGTGCACCGAGGCGATGATTGCATCGCATTTGGATTGGGTGCGGGAGGCGATGTGCAGGTCACCCAGAATGTCGTTGTGTTGCGCGCATTTGTGGGCAACCACTTGCGCGACGCCACCGGCACCGATGATAAGCACGTTCTTTTTCACTTCAGCTGGCTCCTTTCATGAGCAAGGGAAGGGGGGCGATCAGCCCCTCAGGACAGGGATGTCAGGTAATCCTCGTAACCGAACTGTCGAATAAGCTCGATCTCGCCGGTTTCTCGTTTGATCGCGATCGACGGCATGTTGACGCCGTTGAACCAGTTTTTCTTGACCATCGTATAGCCCGCCGCATCCGCGACCGAGATCCGGTCGCCAACGTTCAGCGGCTGTTCAAAGCGGGCCTCGCCAAAGATATCGCCCGCAAGGCAGGATTTACCGCAGATCTGATAGGCATGATCACCGGTTTGCGGCAGTTTTGCGCTTTCGCGGTAGATCAACAGATCGAGCATATGCGCTTCGATCGAGCTGTCGACGATGGCGAGGTTCTTGCCGTTATCAAGCAGGTCCAGCACCGTCACCTCAAGCGAGGTGGATTGAGTGATCGACGCTTCACCCGGCTCCAAATAGACCTGCACGCCGAAACGATCCGAGAAGGTTTTGAGCCGCTTGGCCAGTTCTTCCAGCGGGTAGCCTTCGCCGGTGAAGTGGATGCCGCCACCAAGGCTCACCCAATCAAGCTTTTCCAAAAGCGGGGCGAATTCGCGCTCAATCCGGCCAAGCTGTTCGTCAAACAGAGCGAAATCGCGGTTCTCGCAGTTGTAGTGGATCATCACCCCGGTGATGAGATCGGCGACGCCCAAAAGCTTAGTCACATCCCATTCGCCCAGTCGGGAGAAAGGGCGGGCCGGGTCGGCCAGATCAAAGCCAGAGGTCGAGAAACGCGGGTTCAGCCGCACGCCACGCTGAATGCCCGCCGAGGGGCCTTCAAATCGGGTCAGCTGCCCCACGGTGTTGAAGATGATCTTGTCCGCGTAAGAACACGCCTCGTCGATCTCACGATCCGACCAAGCCACCGAGTAGGCATGGGTTTCTTTGCCAAACTTTTCCCGGCCCAAGCGCAGCTCGTACAGCGAGCTGGAGGTGGTGCCGTCCATATAGGGGCGCATGATGTCAAAGGCAGACCATGTGGCAAAGCATTTGAGCGCCAAAAGCGCCTTTGCCCCCGAAGCGGCCCGCAAAGCCTCGACCTTGCGCATGTTCGTCAGAAGCCGGGCTTCGTCGATCAGGTAGAAGGGTGTCGGAATCATGGGCGCCCCCCCGAAAAAAGTGAAGCCGCGATATAGGCCCCTAACCCTTGTGACGCAACAGGTTTTGGGCTCAGTCGACGCGCAGCCGTTCCTTGGCTACGCCCAGCGTGTAACCTTTACGTGAAATGTTTCTAACCAAAAGTTCTGAGACCAGCGCATTGCCAAGCGCGTCGCGCAGCCGCTTGATGCGGGTCGCGCCTGCGGCCTCATCACAATCGGCTTCGGGTTTGCCGGAGATCATCGCCTCGATCTGCGCGCCGGTTAGCAGTTCATCATCCATCCGCGCTTCGGCGAGAACAGAAAGCGTGTCTATGGCGGCGGGGGTCAGGGTAAAGGCCATATCATTCAGCATCACCGCGTTTTCGGCGCGCAGAATGCGCAGGCTTTGCACCTCAATCCCGGTGCGTTGAATCGCACTCATGCGGCGGTTCAGGCTGGCAATGGTGACCAAAAGCACGAGCGCCGCGACCATCAAGACGGTGGCAAAAACCAGCAGGATGAAAATGATCACGCGGTAAGAGGCGAGCACCTCACCAAACGCGGTGCCCGATTGCGCGAGCACCTCCAACAGCCGCAACTGGGTTGGGTTGGTCAGCGCGTCGTTTTGCACAAAGATCTGCTCAACCCGAGTGTTGAACGCATTGGCATCTGGCAGCGATAGGAACAGCAAAGCCGCCGCCGCCGCCAAGGCCACGGCAATCGCGGCCACACCCCAGATCATCGCGCGAGAGCCGGTTTTCAGCCCCTCAGTAACGGAGGAAGTAGCCACCAGCACTCGCCTTCTTAGATTGCAAACTTTCGGGCCCGAAAGTGGATACGACATTGAGCAAAACCCAACCGCCTGCCGCGAGTCGCGGGGTCAAAACAGCCGCCGCCGCGCCGGGCGAACAGGCGTTGTCGGGAACCTGGGCCACACCATAATGCAGCCGCAAGGGATTGTCCTGCTTTGCCTTGTAATCGGCATAGCACTGGGCCTGCGCAGGTGCGGCAAAGGCCATAAAAGCAAAGGCTATGAGCGCGTGTTTCATCATGTGTTCAGGCTGCGCGCAGTGGCGCTGTTATGCAATAGCCAAAAGGGGTTGCGGGGTTTGATATCCAATAACACGAGGTTGATATTGTGTTTCGGAACGCTTGAAGCCGATGATCGTTTTATCCCAAACGCGGTTCGCCGCACGAACGTTAGGACATTCCCATGACAATGACTCTTCGTAACCGTTTTACCGCCGCCCTGACCGCTATCGCGCTTGCCACGGGTGGTTTAACCGCCACTGGAACGCCTGCTGCCGCGATGAGTGATAATGACAAGGCTGCCTTGGGTATTGTGCTGGGGATCGGCGCGATGGCGCTGATTGCAGATAGCAAAAAGGACAGCCGTGCCCATTCGGAACCTGCCTACCCCCGCCACGATGTGCGTTCGGAGCGTCGCGATGATCGCCGCTGGGATGACCGCCGCCGCGATACGTGGCGCACCATTCCGGGAAACTGCGTGGTGAACTTTGGTGGCCGCGAGACCCGCAGCAATTTGGTGTCGGCGCGCTGTGCTGCCGACGCCGTGGGTTGGCGTGCGCTGCCGACAAGCTGCAAAGTCCGCCTGCATAATGACCGGAGCCGCGGCGCGACCTTCTATCAGCGTCGCTGCCTTGAGGATCACGGGTTCCGCATCGACCGCCGCTGAGCCAGTTGCCCGGGCACAATCAGAGCGACAGAATGCGTCGTAGAGAGCGAGGGGTGACCCCTCGCTTTTTTATTGCGCCATCATTCGTGAGGCGGCACAGGGGTCCTATGGCAAACCAACCCGATGACAGTTTTGAAATCGCCGCCCGCGCTCGCGGGCTTTTGCATGTGGCGGGCGTGGATGAGGTGGGGCGTGGCCCCCTGTGCGGCCCGGTCACTGCGGCAGCGGTGATTTTGGACCCTGCGCATATTCCGGCGGGGCTGAATGATTCGAAGAAGCTGTCCGCCAAGCGTCGTGCCGAATTGGTGGCGCAAATCACCGCGACCGCAGATTGGTGTGTGGCGCATGCGAGCGTGGAAGAGATTGATGCGCTCAATATTTTGCAAGCCAGCCACCTTGCGATGTGCCGCGCGATTGAGGGGCTGAAAACGACGCCCGATCATGTGTTGGTGGATGGCAACCGCTTGCCCAAGGCGCTGACGATCTCGGCCGAGACTTTGGTGAAGGGGGATGGCCGTTCCGTCTCCATCGCGGCGGCGTCGATTTTGGCGAAAGAAGCCCGCGATGCGCTGATGGTGGATTTGGCGCAACAATACCCGGGTTATGGCTGGGAAAGAAACGCCGGTTACCCAACCAAAGACCACCTGCAAGCGCTCCTAGATTTGGGGGTTACGCCCGTTCATAGACGTTCGTTTAAGCCCGTCCACAATATCTTGTGCCAAGCGAAAACTGTAACCCCCTGATTCAAAAAAGAAATTGACGGCGATTCGGCTTTGACTCATCTTTAGGCCCATAGACCGGCACAAGCTGGCGACCCACCGGGCATGACCCAGACGGGCAGAATGAGGCAGAAATGACCAAATCCCAAACGCGGAAGCCGCAACCGGCTCTTCCGCTCAATCAGATCATTGCGGGTGACTGCATCGAAGAAATGAACCGCTTGCCCGAGGCAAGTGTCGATCTGATCTTCGCCGACCCGCCCTATAACCTGCAACTGCGTGGCGACCTGCATCGACCGGATAATTCCAAGGTTGATGCGGTGGATGATGCATGGGACAAGTTTGGCTCCTTTGGCCATTACGACCATTTCACCCGCGATTGGTTGGCCGCCGCCAAGCGTATCTTGAAGCCCAATGGGGCGATCTGGGTGATTGGCTCTTACCACAATGTGTTCCGCCTTGGGGCGGAGCTGCAAAACCAGGGTTTCTGGATTTTGAATGACGTGGTTTGGCGTAAGTCGAACCCGATGCCGAACTTCCGCGGCAAACGTCTGACCAATGCGCATGAAACGCTGATCTGGGCGAGCAAGTCCGAAGGCGCAAAATACACCTTCAATTACGAGGCGCTCAAAGCGCTGAACGAAGGGATTCAGATGCGCTCGGATTGGGTGCTGCCGATCTGCACCGGCGGTGAGCGGCTCAAAGATGATGCGGGCGACAAAGCCCACCCGACGCAAAAGCCCGAAGCGCTGCTGCACCGGATCATTTTGGGCACCACGAACCCCGGTGATGTGGTTCTGGACCCGTTCTTTGGCACTGGCACCACGGGCGCTGTGGCAAAGATGCTGGGGCGCGATTACATCGGCATTGAGCGCGAAGAAGCTTATCGCACGGCGGCCGAAAAGCGGCTGGCCAAAGTGCGCAAGTTTGACCGTGAGGCGCTGGAAACCACCACCTCGAAACGTGCCGAACCGCGCGTGCCCTTTGGCCAATTGGTCGAGCGTGGCATGCTGCGTCCGGGCGAAGAGCTTTACTCCATCGGCAATCGCTACAAAGCGAAAGTGCGCGCCGATGGCACGCTGATCGGCAATGATGTGAAGGGCTCGATCCACCAAGTTGGCGCGCATCTGGAAGGTGCGCCGAGCTGCAATGGTTGGACCTATTGGCACTTCAAGCGCGACGGCAAATTGGTGCCGATTGACCTGCTGCGTCAGCAGATCCGCGCCGAGATGAACTAAGAGATACGCGGTTACCGCCAGTGTCTTGGCATGACCCAAGGCACGACCTTGCCCCGCCGTTCACTCGGCGGGGTCTTTTTGCATCTGGGGGTTAGCTTTCTTCCAGCCGCGCGCGCAATTCGCGCAACACGGGCAGCACAGCACGGACCTTATCGGCCCCGATGTCGCGCACAATATCGCCCATGAGCGGCATCAAAGTGGCCAGCGCCGCATCGCGCGCCTGCCGCCCGGCGGGCGAGATCGCCACGAATTTGCGCCGCGCATCATCCCAATCGGGGCGAATATGCACATGCCCCGCCCAGACGAGCTTGGAAAGCGTGTTGGTCATTGCCCCGCGCGTCACATGAAAGGTGGCGGCCAATTGCGCGGGGGTGCGTTCCTCGTTCAGATGCGCAAGGTGATTGAGCACCGAGAAATGAGAGATTTCCATGCCTTTGGGCAAAGCCCGGCTGACAACGTTGCGCGCCAGCTGATCGGCCATAAAGACCTCAGAAAAGAGCGTTGCGGCCAGCGGGTCAGCCATCTTCGGGCCCCTCAAATACGCGGTCATGGGTGATCGAGGGTACGCGGGCGCGCGCCTCGGCCACAAGCGCGAGATCAAGGTCGACCAGCGTCACGCCCGGCTCTGTGCCGCCATCGGCCAGAACTTCGCCCCAAGGGGCCACAGCCAAACTATGGCCATGCGTGCGGCGCGGTTTGCCGCCATGCGCGGCATGGGTGCCGCATTGCGCAGGCGCGAGCACGAAACAGGTGTTCTCAATCGCGCGCGCGCGGATCAGGCTTTCCCAATGCGCGGCGCCTGTTGTGTCATTGAACGCGGCGGGCAGGGTCAGGATTTCTGCCCCCGCATGGGCCAAGCGGCGGAACAGATGCGGGAAGCGCAGATCATAGCAAATCGCCATGCCGATCTTGGCGAAATCTGCCCGTGCCAGCACGGCGCGCGCACCGGGGCGATAGGCATCCGATTCGCGATAGCGTTCCGTGGGCGAGACATCGACATCGAACATATGGATCTTGTCATAGCGCGCCACGATCTGCCCTTGCGGGCCAATTAGGAACGAGCGGTTGGCAAATCGGCCATCACCCTCATGCGTTTTGAGCCCCAAAGAGCCAATCAGCAGCCAAATGCCCAAACTCTCCGCCTCGGCCCGCAGCGCGGCAAGGGTCGGGTCATCTTCTTCACGGCGAAGCACGGCGTTTTGCAGCGCGCGGTCAGAAGACAAGAGATTGGTGCATTCGGGGGTGAGCACAAAGCTCGCCCCCTGCGCCGCCGCTTGCCGGATAAACCCAACCGTCACCGGCAGGTTTTCTGCCGGATCATCGCTGACGGAAAGCTGAACCAGCCCGGCGCGCATCACTCGGCCAGCATCGGGTCAAGCTGCCCGCGTGCCTCCAGCGCATGCAGATCATCGCAGCCGCCCACATGCGTGCCGCCAATGAAAATTTGCGGCACGGTGTAGCCGCCATTGGCGCGCTGGGTCATTTTTTGCCGTTCCATCGGATCGGCGCTGACATCGGTTTCTTCAAAGGCAACGCCCTTGCGGGTCAACAGCTCTTTGGCGGCGATGCAGTAGGGGCAGGTGGGGGTGGTGTAGATTTCGACGCGTTTCATGACGGCTCCTTGTTGCCCCCAACGTAAGGGCTTCAGGCGTCCTTCGCAACGCGGGCCAGCGCAGCCACCGAAACCTGCCGTGCGCCCGCCGCCCGTGCCGCCTCTGCGCAAGCGGCCATGGTCGCGCCAGAGGTCAGCACATCATCCACCACCAGCACATGCCGCCCCTTGATTTTGGCGGCGTATTTGGGCCGCAGCCGGATCGCATCTTGCACATTTTGGTGCCGTTCGGCGCGGCTCAATCCCTCTTGGCTGGGCGTTGCGCGGCGTCGGTCAAACAAATCCACCACGCAGGGCAGCCTTGTATGCTTGGACATGGTCTGTGCCAAAAGCGCCGATTGGTTGAACATGCGCCGCACCATGCGCATCCGATGCAGTGGCACCGGGGCGATCACCATGCCCGGTTCAATCAGTGGCCGCGCGGCGCGGGCGAGCATTTCGCCCAAAGGCGGCACAAGGTCGAGCCGGTCGGCATGTTTGAAGGCCAAAACCAGTTTGCGCCCGGTGCCCGCATACAAAAATGCGGCCCGGCCTCGGTCCCATGGACGCGGCTCAGATAGGCATTCATCACAAAGTTCGATTGTAGCGCTTTCACCCGGCAGGGGCGCGCCGCAGCAATCGCAGACCGTGCCGGTGATAAAGCTCGCCTCTTGCCAGCAGGGGCTACACATCCCGTGATCGGAGCCCACCGCATCGCCGCAACAAATGCAGCGCGGCGGAAACACCGTATGCAAAGCGGCGGCAAGGGCGCGACGCATGCCATCTGGCATCCGCTTTCGATGCGCTTTATCTTCTATTTCCACCATGAGCACCTCTTACACACTAACAGACCGCCCCGCCTTGATCCGCAACCGGGCCCGCGCCGAACGGCAGGGACCTGCATTGTTCCTCCATGAGGACGCGGCGGAGGAACTCCATGAGAGGCTAAACGAGGTTAACAAAACGTTTACGAGGCCCGCTTTGATCACGCCTTTTGCCGGGCCGTGGCAGGCGGTTTTGCCCACGGCGAAGGTGGTGCAAGACAGCGAGGTCTTGGCGCTTGAAGAGGGTGCGCATGATCTGGTGGTTCATGCGATGTGTTTGCATTGGGCGGAAGACCCGGTGGGCCAGATCGTGCAAGCCGCCCGCGCGCTGGAACCCGATGGGCTGTTCATCGCGGTGATGTTTGGTGGCCAGACCTTGGCCGAATTGCGTGCCGCGCTGGCCGAGGCCGAAGTGGCGGTGACAGGCGGGCTATCGCCGCGGGTTTTGCCGATGGGGGAAATTCGTGATCTTGGCGGGCTGTTGCAACGCGCGGGGTTGGCTTTGCCGGTGGCGGATTCGGTGCTGCGCAAAGTCACCTATGAAAACCCGCTGCGGCTTTTGGCCGATCTACGCGCGATGGGAGAGGCGAATGCGCTCGCGGGCCGGGTGCGCCATTTCACCCGCCGTGCGGTGCTGGCGCAGGCGATGATGCATTACGCCGAGCATTTTGCCGAAGCCGATGGCCGGGTTCGCGCAAGCTTTGACATGGTTTGGCTCACCGGCTGGAAGCCGCATGAAAGCCAGCAAAAACCGCTGCGCCCCGGTGCCGCTTCTGCGCGGCTGGCCGAGGCGCTGGGCACTTGCGAACTCCCAACCGGCGAAAAGCCCTAACTAGCCAAGCGCGTCGAGGAAGTTCTTCGACCACCAATGCACATCTTGGGTCAGCAACACCTCAAGCAGCGCCTCATAGCGTTCGCGCCGCTCTGAATGGGACATCGCCAGCGCGGTCAGGATCGTGCTGGCCATCTGTTCGGTGTCGTGCGGGTTCACAATCAGCGCGGCCGTCATCTGCTCCGCCGCGCCCGCAAATTGCGACAGGATCAAAACCCCCGGATCTTCTGGGTTTTGCGCGGCGATGAACTCTTTCGCGACAAGGTTCATCCCGTCCATCAACGGGGTGACCAGCCCCACATGCGCCGCGCGGTAAAGCCCGGCCAACACCTCGCGCGGGACAGCGCGGTTGATGAAGCGGATCGGCGCCCATTGAATATCGGCGAAAGTGCCGTTGATCCGGCCCGACAAATGCTCGGTCTCTTCACGGATCGCGTCATAGGCCTGCACGCCCTCACGGGTCGGTGGCGAGATTTGCAAGAGCGACACATGCCGATGCCATTCCTCGTGCCGCGACAGAAACTCGCCAAAAGCGCGGAAGCGTTGCGGCACGCCCTTGGAATAATCCAACCGGTCCACGCCGATCATCAACCGCCGTCGATCCTTCACGATCCCCGCGGGCAGCGCCTGAAACTGCTCTTCGGCCAAATCCATGAATTCGCGCGCATCAATCGCGATCGGGAAGGCGGCGACCCGGCATTGGCGTTGGCCCAAATGCAAATAGCCCGAGCCCAAATCAATCGCTTCGCCAATTTCCACCATCGAGGCGAGGCAGGCGCGCACATCGCGTTCGGCTTGCAGCCCGATCAGGTCAAAGCCCGACAGCCATTGGCAGACCTCGCGCCCATTGGGCAGCACATGCATGGACAGCGGCTCGGGGAAGGGGGTGTGCAAAAAGAACCCGATCCGGTTGCCTACGCCCAGCACGCGTAACTCATGCGCCAGTGCCAGCAGGTGGAAATCATGCACCCAGATCCGGTCATCAGGCTCCAGATGGGGTGCCAGCATCCGCGCCAGCCGTCGGTTCACCTTTTTATAGGTCGCGAGATATTCCTGATGGATGTCCACCAGATCGGTGCGGCCATGCAACAGCGGCCAAAGCACCGAATTGGCATAGCCCGCGTAATAGTTTTGCTGCTCTTCCTCGGTCAGATCGAAGCACAGCCGCCGAAACGGCCCGCCCTCAATCTCGCGCAATTCATCCGACGGCGTTTCGCACACCTCGCCCGAGGTGCCGATCCAGATGCCGCCCGCTTGTTCGAGCGCGTCGCCCACGGCCACCACCAGCCCGCCCGAAGGGTTTGCCCCGGTGGGAATACGGTTTGAAAGACAGATCAAGCGCCCCATCAACAGTCCTCCAAAGCGGCGGCAAGCCAAGTGCGCACCTGCGCGGGCGCGGCAAGGCGGTGGCTCGCCGCCGTGGCACCATCGCCCACCTTCACGCCAAAACCGCCATGCGCCTCGGCCCAAGCCAGCGCAGGTTCATCGGTCACATCATCGCCCGCATAGACCGGGCGCCGGCCAGTAAAAGGGGCGATGTGCGACAGCATTTCAAGCGCGCGATCCTTGGACACACCACCTGGGCGCAGCTCGACCGCCATTTTCGCCAATTGCACTTCAAAGCCGGGGAAGCGCGTCGTCAGTTCAGCGGCGAAGCGCTCGGTCAAAAGCTGCAACTCGGGCTTGGCGCGGTAATGCAGCCCGCCCCCAAGCGACTTTGGCTCATAAAGCAGCCCGTTTTCGGCGCAAAAGTCTTCCATCGCCTGTTGCAAATCGGCCAGCCCTTCGGGGCGCACAGCCTCTTGGCCAAGACCACGGGATTCCGCGCCATGGCTGCCCACCATCGGGCCATCAAAGCCCGCAAGATAGGTTTCCAACTCTGGCAGGGAACGCCCAGAGACAATGGCCAGCGCGCCGCCGAGACGTTCGGACAAGCGCGTTAGCGTTTTTCCAAGCTCTTTGGGGATAATAATCGCGTCAGGACGGGGTGCGATCTCGACAAGGCACCCGTCGAAATCTAGAAATAGCGCATCCTGCGCGGCGTTGAGGGCGGGCGGAGCATCTTCAGCTCCGGTTGGTTCACTCATCGGCATACTCCCAACTTAGGTGAGGCGCGGCACATTGCAAAGGCGGCATTGACCTGAGCCGTAAACCCATTAAGTCCGGGGCAGGTTTCATCGGAGTGACGACAGGAAAAGACATGACCGAAGAACGGCCAGCACGCCTTGCCCATGCCCCTGCCGACCATCCGATGGTTCCGCCGGCCAAAATTGGTGTGCTGTTTGCAAACCTCGGCACGCCCGATGCGACCGATTATTGGTCGATGCGGCGCTATTTGAACGAGTTCCTGTCGGATCAGCGGGTGATCGATATTCCGTCGTGGAAGTGGCAGCCGCTGCTGCAATTGATCATCCTATCCAAGCGTCCCTTCACCTCAGGCGAGAACTATCGCTCGATCTGGAACGAAGAACTGGACGAAAGCCCACTGATGACGATCACCCGCCAGCAGGTGACGAAGCTGCGCAAGGCGGTGGATACGCGCTACGGAAAAGACAATGTCGTGGTCGATTTCTGCATGCGTTACGGCAACCCTTCGACCCATGATGTGATCGAAGAAATGGTTGCCAAAGGCTGCGAGCGGATCTTGTTCTTCCCGCTTTATCCGCAATATGCGGGCGCCACCTCGGCCACGGCGAATGACCAATTCTTCCGCGCGCTGATGGCGCAAAAGCGCCAGCCCGCCGCGCGCACCGCGCCCGAATATTTCGCAAGGCCTTCATATATCGAGGCTTTGGCGCAATCGGTTGAACGCGCCTATGCGGATCTTGAACGCCGCCCCGATGTGTTGGTGGCCTCCTATCACGGGATGCCAAGCCGCTATCACCGCGAAGGTGACCCCTACCATTGCCAATGCCAAAAAACCTCGCGGCTTTTGCGCGAGCGGCTCGGTTGGGACAAAGATGGGATCGACACCACCTTCCAATCCGTCTTCGGGCGCGAGGAATGGTTGCGGCCTTACACGGTCGAGCATGTGGTGAAGCTGGCGCAGGCTGGCAAAAAGAACATCGCTGTTATTTCGCCCGCCTTCTCGGCCGATTGCATCGAGACGCTCGAAGAGATCAATGGCGAGATCCGCGAAGCCTTTGAGGAAGCGGGGGGCGAGTTCTTCACCTATGTGCCCTGCCTCAACGATGACGATGCCCATATCGCCGCGCTGATGGAAGTGGTCGAAGAAAACCTCTGCGGTTGGATCTGCTAAGCCGCGCGACCTCTTAGCCCTTGCTATGCCCGCCCCCGGCGTTAGGCTCACCTTACGTCATGCGGCTCTTTGGGCCGGGAGGGGGCGAAACTGCGTGAGGCACTCAAAACCGGGCTGCGGCACGTCGCCGCACGTATCACCGCCGGGGGGATATCGGTCCTGATCCGGTTCCTGACCGCGCCACAGGCGCTTTATGCGGTGGCGCTGCCGCAAGGCGTGCAGCGGGTCTATTTCGCCAATCACTGCTCCAATGCCGATGCGGTGCTGATCTGGGCGGTTTTACCGCCCGAGGTCCGCGCCCGCACCCGGCCCGTGGCGGCAGCGGATTACTGGCTGAAAAATCGCCTTCGTCAGTTCATGGGACGCGATGTCTTTAAGGTGTTGCTGATCGAGCGGCTGCGCGAAAACCGGACCGAGAACCCGGTGGAGCGGATGATGGGCGCGGTAGACGAGGGGTCTTCGCTGATCATCTTCCCCGAAGGGCGGCGCAATGAAAGCGATGAGCTGTTGCTCGAAATGCGCCCCGGTATTTATCACCTTGGCCAAGCGCGGCCGAAGGTGGAACTGGTCCCGGTGTGGATTCACAACCTCAATGCGGTGCTGCCGCGCGGATCGCTCATTCCGGTGCCGCTTTTGTGCACGGTCAGCTTTGGGGAGCCGATGCGTCCGGGTGCGGACGAGACGAAAGAAGACTTCATGGCCCGCGCCCGCGCCGCGCTTTTGGCGCTTGCACCGAAGGAGGCCGTATGACTGCCGAAACCTCGGTCAACCTGATTGCGATCTTTGCGGCGGTCTTTGCCGTGTTGGGCCTTGCCTCTGCCGTGGGGCAGGTGCTGCGCTGGCGCTTTGACCCCGAAGGGATCAGCCCGGTCATTGCCACGCTGAACGCCCGGATTGATGGCTGGTGGCTGATGATCATCGTGCTGTGCTTGGCCTTCTTGATGGGACAAGGCGCGGTTCTGCTCCTTTTCGCCTTTGCCTCATTCAGTGCTTTGCGCGAATTTCTCACGCTGACCCACCGCCAGCGGGCCGATCATGCGGCGCTGGTGGCCTCGTTCTTCTTTGTGCTGCCGGTGCAATATGTCTCTGTTTGGCAAGATTGGTATGGCTTCACCGCGATCTTCATTCCGGTCTATGCCTTCCTTGGCTTGCCGATTTTGACGGTGTTGCGCGCCGACACGGCCCAATTTCTCACCCGCGTGTCAGAGACCCAATGGGCGCTGATGATCGCGATTTATTGCGTTAGCCATGTGCCTGCCTTCCTCACCCTGAAAATTGAAGGCTTTGAAGGCGATAGCATCCTTCTGATCGTGTTTCTGCTGTTTGTGGTGCAATCGGGCGATGTGCTGCGCTACCTCGCCGATAAGGCGATCGGGCGGCATAAAATCGCGCCGCAAGTCTCGCAAAGCAAAACATGGGAAGGGTTCGCCGTTGGGGTGCTGGCGGCTTCCGTCATCGGCGCGGCTTTGTGGTGGATCACGCCCTTCACGCCCCTTCAGGCCTTTGCCATGTCACTTGTCTTGGCGAGCCTTGGCTTTTTTGGTGGGCTGGTGATGGGGGCGATCAAGCGCGACCGCGGCGTGCGGGAATGGGGCCATATGATCGAGGGGCACGGCGGCTTCCTCGACCGGCTCGATTCCGTGGTGTTTGCCGCGCCGGTGTTTTTCCACCTGACGCGGTTTTTCTGGCAAGGCGCGTAGAAAGGCGGCTTAGATCAGCACAACCTGCGTGCCGACACGGGCCAGTTCAAACAGCTCTTCGATATGCTGGTTGAAAAGCCCAATGCAGCCGTTCGACGATTTCCGCCCGATCTTGCGTGTGTCATGGGTGCCGTGGATGCGGTAATATTTCCAACCCAAGTAAAGCGCGCGGGTGCCGAGCGGGTTATCCGGTCCGGCGGGCACGAAATCGGGCCAATCGGGGTTGCGCTGTTTCATCGACGGCGTGGGCGACCAAGTCGGGTTTTTCACCTTGCGGATCACCTCGGTGCGGCCGCGCCGGGTGAGTTCTTCCGACACCGGGACCGAGGTCGGGAACAGCCGATAGATCGATTGATCCTCTGACCAGTAGTGCAGCGCGCGCGAGATCGTATCGACCAAGATCGCGCCGTTCTTCGTGTTCGAGAAATAGGGCTGCCAATCCAATTCGCGGAAGCTGGAGATGTTGCGCCGCATATTGGTGTTGGCGCTTTCTTCATGGGCTTCGAGCCCCGCATCCGGGGTCTGCGCAAAGACGGCCGGTGCAGCGAGCGACATACCGGCAAAAGCGGCAGAGCCGAGGAAAGAGCGGCGGTCGAGCATCTTGCGCGCATCCGTCATGGAAAGTCTCCGTTCGGGCCGGGTTTTAGGTCAATCAAGCTGTCTCCTTATTGCGCCTTGGCCTCAGGTGCAAATCAAACCAACGTCAAGAAGCGGTTTCACGCAACTGTGGGTTTGCGTGGCTTCACGCGGCGGTGTAAGGGTCCGCGAACTTCGGGGGAATGATATGATCCGTGCAACCGCCCTTTTGATGGCCGCCAGCCTCGCCTTGACCGCCTGCACTGGCACCGGTGAACAGCTTGGCCCCGACGGCAAACCGCTGCCGAAACTCTACCGTATTTCGGCAAGCGACAGTGGCAAGATCGAGCAGCGCGTGGTTGAGGCGGTGAACAGCCTGCGCGCGGTGCGGGGCACGGCGCCGGTGGTGCTGAGCCCGGAACTGAACCAAGCGGCATTGATCCATTCGCGCGATATGGCGTTGCAAAACCGCCCGTGGCACTGGGGCTCGGATGGGTCATCGCCGCTTGATCGCGCGAAACGTGCGGGCTTTGCGGGCGCGTTCTTGGGTGAGAATATCTCGGAAACCTATGAAACCGAGACCGAGACGCTTTCCGCGTGGATGAACCTTGCCGATACCCGCGACGTGATCTTGAACCCCGAGGCCCGCTACATGGGCTTTGCGTGGTTCCAAGAATCCTCGGGCAAGATTTGGTGGACGATGGTCACCGGCAAATAAGTCCGGTTTCCCGATACCCAAACTAAAGGCCCCTTGCGGGGCCTTTTTCGTTCTTAGGGGAAGATAAAGATTGGCGTACCGAGCCGGATCATCGAATAGATTTCTTCGATCTCGTCATCTTTCACCGCGATGCAGCCTGCGGTCCAATCACGCCCGCGGCCTTTGTTTTTGCCCGCGCGCCCGTGGATCATAATATCGCCGCCGGGTTTGCGGCCCTGCGCCTCGGCAAAGGCGCGGTCTTCGGCATTCGGGTAAGACACCTCAAGCGACAGGTGATAGGCCGAATTCGGGTTTTGACGGCTGATGTAGTAAAGCCCCTCGGGCGTTTTGCCATCGCCCTCGAATTGCTTTTTGCCCACCGGGTTGCCACCAAGACCGATCTTGTAGGTCTTCAGCACCTTGTCGCCGGAAAACAGCATCATCCGCCGCTTGCCTTTGAAGACCTGAATTTGCGTGACCGGCGGCCCGCTATAGCGCCGGAATTTGGATGAGAATTTGGCGGAATCGCCGCCACAGGCGGCCAAAAGGGTGAGGCTCGAAAGCCCCAAAAAGACTGCGCGACGCTGCATGATCTGCCTGTAGTTTATGTTTTGCCCAAGCCTATCAGATTTGGCCCGGGCCGCGAAGCCTTATGCGCGGGTGAACCGTGCCGCAAGCTCGATATGTGCCGACCAGCGGAACTGATCGACCACGATCACGTCATCAAGCGCAAAGCCCGCCTGCAAAAGCCGCTCGGCATCGCGTGCAAAGGTGACGGGGTTGCACGAGACATAAACCAGATTGGCCAGTTTTGAGGTGGCAATCTCGCCCACCTGCGCCTCGGCCCCCGCGCGGGGCGGGTCCAGCACAACGGCGTCATAGCGGCTGATCTCATCGGGCAGGAGCGGGCGGCGGAACAGATCGCGCGCCTCGTGGCTGACCTTTTTCAGCCCTTGGGCGGCGCGCCAACCCTTATCCATCGCGGCAAGCATATCGGCCTCGCCCTCCACCGCATGCACTTCTGCCCCTAGCGCCAAAGGCAAGGTGAAGGTGCCACAGCCCGCGAACAGATCGGCGATCTTGTGCGCCCCGGCGGTCGCCTCGCGGACAAAAGCCACCAAGGCGGCTTCACCCTCTGCCGTCGCTTGCAAAAACGCGCCGGGCGGCGGCGTGATGCGTGCCGGGCCAAAGCTTTGCAGCGCGGGTCGGCGCGCGGCGATGGTTTCCCCATTCCAGCTCAGCCGCGCCAAATCGTGTTCCTCGGCCAGCCGGGCAAGGTCTTGGAAAAGCGCAGGCTCCATGTCTTTGCCGCCGGTGGCTGCAACCTCAACGCCTGCTTCCGACAGCGTCAGCGCAAAAGACACTTCGCCTTTGCGCGAGGCCCCCAGCACCGTCGCGGCATTCAGCGCAGGCAGGGTGGCAAGCAGTTCGGGTCGCAAAATCTGGCAGTTCGGCACCTCTACCACCGTGTCAGAGGCGCGGGCATGAAAGCCGACAAGGCTGCCCTTCTTTGTGCGCCGACCCGAAAAGCTGGCACGGCGGCGCGAAAGGGTGGGAGAGGTTTCCACCGCGCGCACCTCTGCCGTGATCCCACGGGCGGCGAGCGCGTTTTCCACCACCTCGGCCTTCCAGCGTTCGACAAAGCTGTCAGAGGCATGTTGCAACACGCAGCCGCCGCAGGCGCGGTAATGCGGGCAGGGGGCTTTTACCCGCTCTGCCGAGGCGGTGACAATGCTCGGGGCCGCGATCCGGCCCGCCTCGACGGTGCCGTCCACCACCTCACCGGGCAGGGCCATCGCCACATGCACGCGCCCTTCGGCACCTTGCGCAATGCCATCGGCATGCACGGACAAACGCTCGATTTCATAGGGCATGGGCGGGCCTCCTTGCGGGGCAGATAGCGCAAGCCCCGGCGCAGGCCAAGCCTATTGCGCGGCCTCGATGGTTTCCACCTCTTCGCCGCCGCCCTCATCTTCGTCGGTGCCAATGAAGCCGCCCGATTGGCGGTTCCAATAGCGCGCATAAAGACCCTGTTCCGCCAGAAGTTCGCTATGCGAGCCCTGTTCGACGATTTGCCCGCCATCGAGCACTACGATCCGGTCCATCTCCGCAATCGTTGAAAGGCGGTGTGCGATGGCCAGAACCGTTTTGCCCTCCATCACCCGATGCAGCGCTTGCTGGATTTGCGCCTCCACCTCGCTATCAAGGGCAGAGGTCGCCTCATCCAGAACCAAGATCGGCGCGTTTTTCAAAAAAGCGCGGGCAAGCGCAATCCGCTGCCGCTGCCCGCCCGAAAGCTTCACGCCGCGCTCACCCAGCGCCGCATCATAGCCTTTCTTGCCGGTGTGATCGACCAGCCCCAGAATGAACTCATGCGCCTCGGCGGCCTTAGCGGCGGCGATCATTTCCTCTTCCGTCGCATCGGGGCGGCCATAAAGGATGTTCTCGCGCGCGGAGCGGTTAAACATCGCGGTTTCTTGCGTGACCATGCCAATCTGACGGCGCAGGCTTTCTTGGGTGACGCTGCGTAGGTCATGGCCATCAATCAAAACAGCGCCTTTTTCGGTGTCATAGAGCCTTAAAAGCAGCGAAACGAGGGTTGATTTCCCGGCCCCCGAGGCCCCCACAATGCCGATCCGCTCGCCCGGCGTAATGGTCAGGTGCAGGTCTTCCACCCCACCCGTTTTGCGCCCATAGGCAAAGCTCACATGATCAAAGCGGATCTCGCCCTTGACCCGTTCAAGGCTCTGCGCGCCCGGCGCATCGGTGATGTCATGCGCGGGGGTAAGGGTGCGCATCCCGTCCTCGACCTCGCCCACGTTGGACCAAAGCGACATCAAAGATTGCGAGACCCAGCCCGACATTTGCGTGATCCGCATCGCAACCGCGCCCGCAGCGGCAATATCGCCCGCCGTGGCCGCGCCGCGCCGCCACATCAAAAGCGCGCCGCCGACCAGTAAAATTGGCAACAGGCCCGAGAAGGTGATCTGGCTTAGCCGATACCAGGTTGAGGTGATGCCAAACCGCTCTGCCGCCGCCCGAAAGCCCTGCATCGCGCCCAAGGCGGCTTGGTCTTCATGGCTGGCATGGGCAAAAAGCTTCACCGTTTTGATGTTGGTGATCGTGTCAACAACTTGGCCCGTGACCATCGCGCGGGCGGAGGCGCGGGCTTTTGACCGCCCCCGCACATGCGGCAGGAAGGCCCGGATCAAGAGCAGGTAAAACACCAGCCAAACACCCAATGCGAGCGCGCCAATCGTGTCTATTCCAGCCAAAAGGAAGACAGAGCCGATGATGGAG
Source organism: Rhodobacter aestuarii (assembly GCF_900156655.1). Lineage (GTDB taxonomy): Bacteria > Pseudomonadota > Alphaproteobacteria > Rhodobacterales > Rhodobacteraceae > Rhodobacter > Rhodobacter aestuarii. Next base: position 22,466 of record NZ_FTOG01000014.1, read on the forward strand.
GCGAGCGCAAAGAACACCGTGCCGATGATTTCGGTCACCACATCGGTGACGGCGCGGGCGGTCTGCATTTGCTTTTGCGCAATGCGGCCCGCGAAGTCGTTGTCAAAGAAAGTAACGGCATGGCCCATCGTCCAGCGGTGCAGGCGCGAAAGCACCTGCGGCATCAGATTGGGCGCGACCAGCATGTTTGACGACCACGTGGAAAAGCCAAAGGAGGCCGGGCGGATCACGAGGTAAAACACCACAAAGGCCACCAGAAGCCACAAATGTTGGCTGCCATATGTGGCCGGGTCTGCTTCCACGATGGAATCGATCACCATCCCCAAAAGCCAGGCTGCGCCCACCTCCATCGTACCCGCAAGGGCCGAGGCGACGGCGGCCACCGCCACCACGGGCCAAGCACCGCTTAGGCACCAACGCAGGAAAGACAGCAGGCGCTGCGGGGGCGGCCCCTCGGCGGGGGTGAAGGCGTTGATCATGGGAATTCCTTTCGGCGTCACCATATAGCGGGCGGGGCCGGAAGGAAAAGGTCAGCCAAGGTCGCGCAAAAGCGCCTCGCGGTTCAGCGTAAAGCCCGAGGCAATCCAGCGGGCTTCAAGGTCGCGCAGCTTCGCCCCCAAGGCGGGGCCGGTGAAGGCGGGCACCAGGTCTTTTGCGGTGATGGGGAAGCGCTGGGCGGCTCCAAATTCGACCCTATTCCAGCTGGATTCTGCTATTTCTTGTCCCATCAATGCGGCACGAATGAGGAGCGCATCACGCGCGTCCGCCTGCCCATATCGGTAGCCAAGCGCCGCGTCTGAGCCAAGATCCCCCAGCGCCGCGCGCAGTTTTTCAAGCCGTTTGGCTTCTGCTTTGGAAAGCCGCAAGCGTTCAGCTGCTTCCATCCCGCCCAAACAGGCGAGCCGCCGCAGTGGGTCGGGCGCAAGGCCGGCTTCCAGATGCACCAAGGGGGCAAGGGCTCTGGCATCCGCACCCGGCAGAACCTGCGCTAAAACCCCGCAAGCAGCCATCGCCGCCATGGCGGGGGCCGGGTCTGGCGCGGCCAGCAATTTGCGCATTTCATGGCCGATACGTTCGCGCGAAAGCGTCTCTATTCCAGCGCAATGTTGCGCACAGGCGGCCAAACCTTCGGCATCCATGCCAAGCGCGGGGTCGCCATACCACGCGGTGAAACGAAAGAAGCGCAGGATGCGCAGGTAGTCTTCTTCGATCCGTGCGGCGGGGTCGCCCACAAAACGCAGGTGACGGGCTTGCAGATCGGCCAAACCCTCGCCCAGCGGGTCGAGCACGGTGCCATCGGCGCGGGCGTAAAGCGCGTTCATGGTGAAATCGCGCCGCGCGGCATCTTCGGCCACATCGGTGGAAAAGGCCACCGTCGCATGGCGGCCAAAGGTCTCTATATCACGGCGGAAGGTGGTGACCTCATGCGGCTGATGATCGACCACCAAGGTCACGGTGCCATGCTCAATGCCCGTGGGCACGGCTTTGATGCCGGCACCTTTGGCCAGTTCCAAAACCCGGTCCGGTGTCGCATCGGTGGCAATGTCGATATCGGAAACAGGCTGGAATAGAGCCGCATTGCGAACACAGCCCCCCACCAAAAGTGCCTGATGCCCACCCGCCTCAAGCACGCCCAGCACACGCTGGACATGAGGTTGAAACAGCCAGTCTGCTTGCAGTTTCATGGGGTGAGCCGCTCGGTCAGCCCGCGCAAGATCCGCGCAGTTGCGCCCCAGATGTAATAAGGGCCAAGCGGGGCGATGTAATAGGCGCGCATTTTTCCGCGCCAGCGGCGTTGTTCGACGCGGAAGCTTTGCCGCGTCAGATGCGCAAACGGCACGGTGAAAATCTCGTCCACCTCACCGGCCTCTGGGCGCGGGGTGAAGGGGGCGGTGATGCGCGCGATCACCGGAGTGACAAGGAAGCCCGTCACCGTTTCATGCGGCTCTAACGTGCCCAAAACCTGTACATTGCCGCGCGGCAGGGCGATCTCTTCCTCGGCCTCGCGTAGGGCTGCGGCCACGGGGCCGCTATCGTCTGGATCGACTTTGCCGCCCGGAAAAGCGATCTGCCCCGGATGGTGGCGCAGATGCGAGGCGCGTTTGGTAAGGTAAAACCGTAGCCCTTGGGGCGTTTCCTCGAATGCGACCAAAACCCCCGCAGGCCGAAGCACCCGGTTTTCGGGCAAGGCCATCTCAGGGTTCAGGTCATGATCTGACGAGGCCCGCCCCGGCCTTGCCAAGGCGGCAAGGAGCGGGGCGAACGGATCAGGCATCATCTGCCTCTTTCGGCGAGCCATCGGGGTTTTTCACCGCCTCAAAACCAAGAGAGAGGGGGTCAAACACGTAATGCGCACCGCAGAACTGGCAATCGGCGGTCACTGTGCCCTCTGCCGTGGTCATGTGGCGGATGTCTTTGGCCGAATAGATCGACAGGCTGGTGCGCACGCGATCCTCAGAACAGGTGCAGCCAAACTCGACCTTTTGCGCATCAAAGATGCGGGGCTCTTCTTCATTGAAGAGCCGCACCAAAAGATTGGTCAGCCCGACCGAGGGGCCGGTGAGTTCCATTTCCTCAACCGTATCAAGCAGCACATTCGCCCGCGTCCAATCTTCATCGGCAGCGCCCGACAAAATATCGGAGTGGCGCAGCAGGCCGCCCTCGCCCGAGCCTTCGCGCGCGGCAACGGGACTTGCGGGCATCATTTGCAGCATTACGCCACCGGCACGCCAATGCTCACCCTGCCCCGGTTCGGTTGAACGGCCAAAGGCCAATTGGAACCGGGTCGGCAGTTGCTCGGATTGCGCAAAATAGGTTTCGGCGCAGTGGGCAAGCGAACCGCCATCAAGCGGCGTCATGCCTTGATAGGGAAGGGTGCCCTCGCCTTGGTCGATCAGCACGGCCAGATACCCCTCGCCAATTTCGGCAAAGGGATCGGCGGCGTTTTCATTGAGCCGCTCGGCATCATAGCTCGCCCAAGCACGCAGGCGGGCGGGCGCGCCTTCTTCGGCGGGGGCATAGTAATCGGTGGCCAAAATCCGCACCGGGCCTTTGCCGCGCACTTGAAGCGACAGCTTCCAGCGCAGTTTCATCGTTTGCCCAATGAGCGCGGTCAAAAGCGCCACCTCGGCCACCAGCCCTTCGACAAGGGCGGGGTAGTCGTGCTGGCGCAGCACGTCTTCCAGCACGCCATCAAGTCGCGCGATACGGCCACGCACATCGGCGCGGTCAAGCTGGAACGGCAGGACGGTGTCGTCCCAAACGATATCAGTAAACGAGGTCATAACATTCCCGGGGGTTTTCGTTCAGCCCTTGGGCTGGCATATCGTGCCTATATGGTGGGGGCAACCGCTCGGCCAAGGGGTGAGGGGGCGAAAATGCGTCGTTTCGGAGAAAGTCTGGTCCGCGGGCAGCACTATAAGGCGCGTCCGGGGGCCTATGCGGTGTTGATGCGGGGGGATCGGTTCTTGGTCACGCATCAAGAAGAGCCTGTGCCGGAGTATCAATTGCCGGGTGGCGGCATTGATCCGGGCGAGGGGCCGCTCGCCGCGCTTACCCGCGAAGTTTACGAGGAAACCGGATGGGGCATCACCGGCGCGCGGCGTTTGGGGGCCTATCGGCGCTTCACCTACATGCCTGAATACAATCTATGGGCGGAAAAAATCTGCCACATCTATCTTGCGCGGCCCACACTTCAGCGCAGCGCCCCTACCGAAAAGGGTCATACAGCCGTTTGGTTGGATGGAGAAACCGCGCTCCAATGTCTCGCAAATGAAGGCGATCGGTACTTTATGGCCCAAATCTGGCGAAAATAGGGCCAAAATGCGGTGCAAATAGTCCACACTTGTGTCGACATGGGTCTGAATTACGACATATGGGCAAGTTCACGCTAGCCTTAAGAGCCAATTTCAGCTAATGGTTTAAAAGAGCAGCAGCAGAATATCCGGCCAAAAGAGCCGGAACTATCGAGGCGGAGCAGTACAATGGTAAAGTCGGTGAACTTTGCCGTCCGTAATTCTATGGGCGGTGTGACGCGTGGTGTCGTGGCGGGCGACGGCGCAAGCGACTTCATTCAGGTTGGCAGCGGCGATGAAATCTCGCTCAACCTGCGCAAAACCAACATTCTTAAATACACGCGCGACGGCGATGATTTGCAAATCACGCTTGTTGATGGGCGCACCATTACGCTGTCGGGCTTCTTTGATGCCAATGCACAGCTTTATGTCTCTGCCGATGGTGAATTGACCGCTGTGACGCTCGATGATGGCGGCGATGGCGTGATTTACGCGGGCTATGGCCGGGTCGAAGTGATCGGCAAATGGAGCCCGAACGACCAATTGGCCTTCCTTGATGGTGATGACATCATCGGTCCGGCCGTTGACGACGATACCACCGGCATGGCGATGTTTGCGCCTTTGGCGGGTCTTGGCGCTGCGGGCGCTGCTGGGGCGGGCCTTCTTGGTCTTGGCCTTATTAATGGCGGTGGCGGCGGTGGCGGCGGTGGCAGCCAAACGATCATTCCAACCGTGGATGACCCCGATGCGGAAACCACGCTGACCACGAATACTGTTGACCCCTCGGCCACTGTGTCGGGCACGGGGGAAGAAGGGTCCACGGTCGAGGTGGTTTTGGGCGGCCAGACGCAGACCACGACGATTGGCCCTGACGGGACTTGGTCGGTGACCTTCGAAGACGCCACCTTTCCCTCGGATGGTGATCTTGAGGCGGTGGTCTATGTGACCGCGCCGGATGGCACCCCCTATGAGCTGGATGGTCCGGGCTTCCTGATCGATATGACGCCGCCTGATGTGGCGATCACCGAAGGGGCGGTTTCCACGGGCGATGTGGAAAACTACGCCGAATACCAAGACGGGGTCACTATTCGCGGCACCGGCGAGATTGGCGCGAAGATCTCTGTCACGATTGACAGCTACGAACACACCACGACGGTCGATGGAAATGGCGAATGGGAAGTCACTTTCCTGACCTCGGAATTGCCGGATGGGGAATATACCAAGAATATGGTCGTCACGGCGACCGATCCGCTTGGTAACGTCACCACGCTCAATGACGCGGTGCAAGTGGACACCGAGGCCTCTGTTGCCTTCTCCGGCGCTTCTGTCACTGCCGATGATGTGGTGAACGCAGCCGAAGCAACGACTGGTTTTACCCTTTCGGGTACGTCTGAGGCCGGGACCAAATCGGTGACGGTGACGCTTGATGGCAATAGCTATGCCGCGACCGTCGATGCAAATGGGGACTGGACGGTGACGCTGAGCAATGTCGCGCTCGGCACGGGGGACCGGACTGCGACTGTCACCGCAGTTGACGCTTATGACAACGTCAGCACGACGGTGTCGAAAGTGATCACCTTCGACACCGAGGCCTCTGTTGCCTTCTCCAGCGCGTTTGTCACCGCCGATGATGTGGTAAATGCGAGCGAGGCGACGAATGGTTTCACGCTTACGGGCACGTCTGACGCCGGGACCAAATCGGTGACGGTGACGCTTGATGGCAATAGCTATGCCGCGACCGTCGATGCGAATGGGGACTGGACGATCACGCTGAGCAATGTCGCGCTCGGCACGGGTGATCGGACTGTGACCGTGAGCGCGATTGACGCTTATGACAACGTCAGTGCGACTGTCTCGAAGGTGATCAGCTTCGATACCGAGGCGTCCGTGGCTTTCTCCAGCGACTTGGTCACTGCGGATGATGTGGTGAACTCAACCGAAGCCGCGAATGGCTTTTTGCTTTCGGGCACCGCAGAGGCTGGTTCAACCTCGGTTGTCGTGACGTTGAATGGGGTCGACTATCCGGCGACTGTCAATAGCGCCACCGGCGATTGGACTGTGACGGTCTCTGGCGCGGGGCTTGGCACCGGCACGCATACGGCCACCGTTGTTGCAACCGATGCTTATGGCAACACCAGCCCGATCGCGTCGAAAGATATCGAATTCGACGTCGAAGCCTCTTTGGCTTTTGATGCCACGCAATCGGGTAGCGATAACCTGATCAGCGGGGCGGAGCGGACTGCCTCGGGTGGTGTGCAGTTGACCGGTACCGCCGATAAAGGTGCAACCGTCACGGTGTCTTTTGCCAATGGCACACATACGGTCACCGCTGATGCCCAAACAGGGGCGTGGGTGGCAACCTTCTCTTCGACCGAGATCCCGGCGGGCACCTACACGGCGACCGCGACAGCGACCACGAATGACGGGGCGGGCAATACCGCGACCGCGAGCCATGCGATTTCGGTCGATACCGAGGCTTCGGTGGCGTTTTCGGGCTTGCCTGTCGCCATTGATGACATTGTCAACGGGGCGGAAGCCGCCGCGGGCTTTACGCTTTCCGGCACGGCCGATCCGGGCTCGACCTCTGTGTTGGTGACGCTGAACGGGCAGACTTACAATGCGGTGGTGCAGCCCAATGGGAGCTGGACAGCGACGCTGAACGGTGTTGCCCTTTCGAAAGGCACCTATACCGCAACGGCGGTGGCAACCGATGAATATGGCAACGTTAGCCAGCCCGCGTCGCGCAGTGTCGAATTTGACCCGTCGACTTGGGCGCGTATCGACGCGAGCCAGTCGGGCAGCGATAACCTGATCAGCGGTGCCGAGCGGCTTTCGGGGGGTGGCGTCCAACTCACGGGGACCGCAGAGGCGGGCGACAGTGTCGAGGTCAGCTTTGGCACTGGTAAGCATGTGGTTACGGCTGGGGCAAACGGGGTTTGGGTTGCCTTCTTCAGCACGAGCGAAATTCCCACTGGTACCGGCACCTACATGGCAACGGCTGTGGCGACCGATGCGGCGGGTAATACCGCGACCGCGAGCCATTCGATCAGCGTGGATACGGAAGTCGTTAATCTGACCCACACCACGACGACAGCGGGTGTTGATGGCGTCGTAAACTATGTCGAAGGGCTGAATGGTCTTGCTGTCAGCGGCACGGTTGAGGCCGGGTCGCAGGTTTGGGTGCGGTTGGGGTCGGGTGCAGAATACCAGGCCACGGTGACCGGCACGACCTGGACGGCAAATATTCCCTTCAGTGAACTGCCCACGGTTGAAACCTCTGGGACGCTGAGCGTGCGGGCCGTTGATTACTATGGCAACACCGCCTCGCAATCGAGCACGGTCGACTTTGACCCGCTGGTACGCAACTTTACGGTGTCGCCCTTGGTGACGAGCGACAATATCGTCAACGCGCAAGAAGCCGAAGACGGGTTCCAGATCACGGGTACCGTTGAGGCGGGCTCGAGAGTGATTGTTTCGCTGATCGACCCCGTTACGAAAGGGGTGATCGCAACGGAGGAAGCCACGTTTAGCAGCAGCGAAAACTGGGCTGCCACTTTTGATACCGCCGCTCTGACTGGCACCAGCGGCACGGTCAATTACTCCGTGACGGCCTATGACGCGGCGGGCAACATGACGCAAACGTCGGGGACGGATAGCTTCAGCTATGACCTGACCCCGCCGGATAGCCCGAATGTGGAAGCCGTCACCTACCGAACCTCGGATAACGCGGTGGTCGGAATTGGGCTCGATGACACGGCCGAAACCACTTACCAGCTTTCGGCGGTGGCCGAAGATGGAACGGTGAGTGCGCTTGCCGCGAGCTCAAGCGATGGCTACGCCTATGCGTTCCGCTCGACACCTGTGCCGGATGGGTCCTACCTTGTGGTGACCGATCACGACACGGCGGGCAACACCACCTCAACCCTGCTGTTGGCCACCAACGATGCGAGCAACACGACCACGGTCACCTTGGATCTGAGCCGCGATGGCTTGAGTGATTTTGACTTCGGCACAATTGACCTGACCGCGGCCAAAACCGACCTCACCATCACCGATACCCAGATCGAGGCGATTACCGGGGCGGGCAATGATCTCTATGTCAAAGGCGACAGCGGGGATCATGTCACGCTCCAAGACGCCACGGATACGCATCAAAACACCGTGGTCGATGGGCATACCTACAGCCTCTACACGCTTGGCGCAGATGGCGAGCGCCTTTGGGTCGATGACGCGATCACCAACTTGACGATTTAAGGGGATCGTGATGACCCGGACAGGCGCAGCGCCGCGGCTCCGGGCTAGGACACTGGCCCGGATCACTGTGGCAACACTGGTTGCAGCGGGTTTGAGCGGCTGCATGGAGGGAACGCCGTTTCCCACCGGCCGCTCGGCCTTCAGCCCCTCCAGCATGGGGCTGATGCCGGGCCAACCCGGCACGACCAAACAGACCTCGGCGATTATTGCCGATCTGGCGGGGCGCGACTCTGCCTTGGCGAGCGCTGGGCCTTATGCGCAAATCTCGCAAGCGGTGCTGACCGATGCCAAAGGCACGGCCAAAGCCGAATTGCGGGTGGCACGGCTGACGGCGCAGGCGAAATCGAAGAACTGGCTGCCGCAGGTAGGGCCGAGCCTGAGCCTCAACTCGCTGGGCGATCTTGCCGCGCGGATTTTGGTGGAGCAGGTGCTGTGGGATAATGGTGCCAAACGCGCCGAGCGCGACTATGCCGCCGCCGATGTGGAGGTGGCCGCAGTTAGCCTGTCGACGGAAATGAACGACACCGTGGCGACCGGATTGAAAGCCTATATCACTGCGCTGAAGGCGCGCGAACAGGCGGCGGTCGCGGAACGCTCTGCGGCCAAGCTTGGCGATTACAACCACATCATGCGTCAGCGTGTTGAAGGTGGCTTGTCAGACGGTTCGCAAGCGCGGGTGTTGCGTCAAAAGCTGATCGAAATGCAGGCCACGGCGCAGGCGGATCGGGACAGCGCGCAGGCCGCAATGGCGCAGTTGCAATCCATGACGGGGCAACCGCTTGAGGGGCTCACCGGGCTGAGCGATATTGATCTGCCCGAAATCCTTCCTGATGCGCTCGCCGTCACTAAGGCGCAGGCTGAGGCCGGGCGCACCGAGGCGGAAGCGAAAATGGCCCGCGCTGGGCATCTGCCGGATGTCTCCGCGCAGGCCTCGGTCGGGCAAGGAAAGCCTTCGGTTGGCTTGGCGGTTGGGGTCGAGCAGATGCTGGGCTTTGGAACGCTTGATACGCTGGCCGCCGTCGATGCCTCGAAAGAGGCGGCTTTCGCCCGCATCGCTAAGGCGAAACAGGATGATGTGCAGCAGGTGGCCACGTTGCGCGCGCGGATGAGCGCCCTTCAGGCCAAGGCGGCACGCGATGCGCAAGTGGTTGAGCAAACCGAGGCTGGTCTCGAAATGTTCACCGAGCAATATCGCATGGGGCGCAGAACATTAATGGAACTTGTGTCCATGTATGAGACCTATGCGCAAATGGCGCATGCCCAAGCCGGACTAAAATACGACATAGCGTTAATAAAGCTGGAAATCGCTCGCCAACACGGGATATTGATAGACGGGAGTAGTATCTGACAAGGTGTAGGGGTTATTGGCTGATCGCGTTATAGCGTTTGACATTAACGCGGCTCGCGTCAGCGGGGCCGCTGAAGGGGTGCGCCCAAAGCCTGCCCTCGCCCCCACGGCAGATACCAAAACACCTCGGCGCGCGAAGGCACGGTCTGAACTGGCGGCAGCCTATGCCGGACTTTTGGGCGCGCAAGTGCCCGCGGCAGATATCCTTGAACAGATGCTTTTGGCGGTGGGGGAAGCCAGCGCCGCGGTGACCGGGGCCTCGAATGACGAGGTGCAGCCCGAACATATTGCCGCTGTGCTCCGCGTTGCGGGGATGACTGCGGCGGTCGAGCAGATCGACCGGCTTTCGCCCGGGCAATGGCCGGCGCTTGCGCAGATGACCTCGGGCCAATTGGTCTTGGTGATCGGGCAAGAGCACGACACGCTTTTTGTCTATGACAAAACCTGCCCCGATCAGCGCGCAGAAGTGCCGCTTGAGGATTTCGCCCCCTTCTTCTCTGGCAAGATCATCCGTGCGCGGACCTCGCTCAAGCAGCTTGAACAGCGCCACGCGCCTACGACCAGCACGGAGCACTGGTTTTGGGGCGCGTTCAAAGCGCAGCGCCGCGCCTTTGCGGAGGTGGCGGTCGGCTCGTTCTTTGCAAATATCTTGGCCGTCTCCGTCGCGATGTTCTCGATGCAGGTTTACGACCGCGTCATCCCGCATAAATCGGAATCCACGCTTTGGGTGTTGGCGCTCGGTGCCATGCTGGCGCTGGTGCTGGAAATGGCGCTGAAATTGGCGCGGTCTGGGCTGATGGACCTGTCTGGTCGCAAGATTGAGCTCACCGTGCAAAGCCTGCTGATGGATCGTCTTTTGGGGATGAAGGCGGCGCCGGGGCGGCGCTCGCCCAGCCAGCTGTTTTCAGCGATGCGCGAATTTTCTTCGGTGCGGGAGTTCTTTACCGCCTCCACGATCGGCACCTTGGCCGATATTCCGTTTATTTTCATCTTCTTGCTTTTGGTGGCCAGCATCGGTGGCAACCTTGTTTGGGTGCTGGCCTTGGGCGCGGTGCTGATGGTATTGCCCGGCTTCTTCATGCAAAGGAAGATGATCGAGATCACCAAATCCACCCAAGGGGCCTCGATGCGGGCGGCCAAGCTGCTGCACGAGGCAATCTACGAGCATGAAACGGTTTCGACCCAGCGCGGCAATGATCGGTTCAAGCGGATCTGGGAAGAGCTTTCCACCCTTTCGGCGGTGAAATCTTCTGAAAGCCGCAAGCTCGCCTCGGCGCTCACCTATTGGGCGCAGATGGTGCAACAGGGCACCTATTTAGCCGCCGTGGTCTTTGGCACTTACATGGTCTTTGCGGGCGAGTTCACCGTTGGGGCGATCATCGCCATCGGGATTTTGACCTCGCGCACGCTGGCGCCGCTCACGCAATTGGCGGGCACTTTGGCGCGTTGGGCCAATGTCAAAGCCGCGCTTGATGGGCTGGATGCTATCGTCTGTGCCGATCAGGTGCAGGCCGAAAGCCGCAGCTATTTGCGGGCCGAGGCGATTGAGGGCGAGTTTGAACTGCGCGGGCTTGAGTTCAAATATGATGCCGACGGCGCAACCAATATCGACATTGCCAGCCTGCGCGTTCCCGCCGGGCAGCGAGTGGCGATTTTGGGCGCGAATGGCTCGGGTAAATCGACCCTATTGCGGCTTTTGGCCGGGGTTTACGAACCCAGTTCCGGGCGGATTTTGCTTGATGGGGTGGATCTGGGGCAATTGCACCCACGCGATCTGCGCCGTTCGGTGGGCTATTTGAGCCAAGATGTGCGGCTGTTTTCTGGCACGTTGCGTGACAACCTGAACCTGACCCAACTCGAACGCGATGAAGAGCGACTTTATCAGGCGCTCGACTTTGCGGGTCTTGGTCCGTTCCTGCGTGCCCATCCGCGTGGGCTCGACCTTGAAATCCGTGATGGCGGCGAGGGGCTTTCGGTTGGGCAGCGTCAGTCGATTGGTTGGGCGCGGTTGTGGTTGCAAGACCCCTCTGTCGTTTTGCTCGATGAACCGACGGCCTCGTTGGATACCACGCTGGAAACCACGCTTGTGAGCCGTCTTGATACTTGGCTGACAGGGCGCACGGCGATTATTGCCACGCATCGGGTGCCGATCTTGTCGCTGACCACGCGCACGCTGATCTTGCAAAATGGCCGGATGGCCGTGGATGGCCCGCGTGATGCGGTGCTCGCGCATCTGACCAAGGCGAAGGCCGGGGCAGGGCAATGACCACGGTGGACCCCAGCGCGGTTTTGACCGCCGCGCGGAAGATGAGCCTGACAATCTGGATTGTGGTGGCGACGGTGGTTTTGTTCCTCGGCTGGTCGGCGATTGCCTCGGTCGATCAGATCGTGCGCGGCCCGGGCGAGATTGTCTCTTCATCGAAGCCGCAGATCATCCAAAACCTTGAAGGCGGCATTTTGGCGGAGCTCAACGTCTCGGAAGGCGAAGAGGTGGAGCCGGGGCAACTGCTTGGGCGGTTGCACGACACGTCTTATAAGGCGCAGGTGGATGATTTGCGCGCGCAGATCGCGGCGCTCGAAATCCGCCAGTTGCGCCTTGAGGCGGAGATGAATGGATTTGATGCTTTTGAAGCCAGCATCGAACAAGAAGAGCTTGTGCCCGAGATCGTGAAATCGGAAAGCGCGCTTTTGACGGCGCGGTTGAGCGATTTCAAATCCCGCAAATCGGGGGCTGCGGCGGTGCTGGAACAAGCCCGCGCCGAGCGGGACCTGATGGAGCGGATGTATGAAAAAGACATTGCCCCGCTGATTGATGTGACGAAGGCGCGCAAAGGCTTTTCGGATGCCGAGGCGCAACTCAATGACATCATCACCAAGGTGGAGTTGGAGCGTGCGGCGGAATATTCCGATACGCTCGACAAGCTTGGCACGTTGCGCCAACAGCTGAAACTCTCGCAAGATCAGTTGGAACGCACCCTTCTGACCTCGCCGATGCGGGGCGTGGTCAACAAGCTTTCGGTCACCACCATTGGTGGCGTTGTGCGCCCGGGCGAAGAGATCATGCAGATCATCCCGCTCGATGAAGAACTGTTCATTGATGCGCAAATCGCGCCCAAGGACATCGCCTTTGTGAAGGTTGGCCAAGACGCGACGATCAAGCTTTCCGCCTATGATTACACGATCTATGGCAGCCTTGAGGGAAAGGTGCATTTCGTTTCGGCGGACACGTTCAAAGACGAACGCAAGCCCGATGCGCAGCCCTATTACAAGGTCACGTTGCGGGTGGATTTGGGGCATTTAACGGATCGCCAGCGCAGCTTTGACGTACGCCCCGGCATGCAGGCCTCGGTCGAGTTGCACACGGGCGAGAAGACGATTTTGAATTACCTGCTCAAGCCGCTTTACAAATCGCGCGAGGCGCTGCGGGAGCCTTAATCAAGGTTTTCTTTGGCACCGTCGAATTCAAAGAGCACGGCCGAGACATCATCGCTAAGCGCGTCGGACGAAAGCCGCTGCAATTCCCAATACATCGCATCCAGTAGGGCCTGTCCCCGCATGTCGCGGAAGTCATGCAGCAATTGCGAAAGCCCCTCTTCGGCGAGTTGTTCGCCGTTCGAAAGCTGGATTTCGGTGATCCCGTCAGAGCCAAGAAACAGCCGATCTCCCGGGTTCAGTTGCGTGGTGATGGTTTCGTAACTCGCCCCATCAATTAGGCCGACGGGCATGCCGCCATTGCCCAAGAACTCGACCGTGCCATTGGCGCGCAGCACCGCCGGGTGCGGATGGCCCGCCTGCACCAGCGAGGCTTGGCCGGAGATAAGGTCCACATCGGCATAGATCAGCGTGAAGTAGCTGTCGGTCTGCATTTCCTCGAGCACCAGCGCATTGAGGTAGCCCGCCAATTCCGCAGGGTCACGCGCATCGTAGATGCCGTATTCCGTTTGAATAAGCGCGATGTTTTGTTCCGGCGACGAGCCAGAAAGATAGCCCGCAAGCCGCGCCGTCATCATGGCGGAGGTGATGCCGTGGCCCGATACGTCGATCCCGTAAAGCGCGACGCGCCGCGCATTGATCGGGAAAAATCCAACAAGATCACCGCCGACATGGCCCGAGGGGCGCAGCGTCAGCGATACCTGTGCATTGCCGAAGCAGCGGAATCGTTCCTGCACAAGGCTTTGCTGTAGTTTACGCGCCTCGACCAGATCACGGTCGATTGAGTCGTAAACTGTGCGCAACTCTTCCAGTGCGGATGACAGGAGCCGGTTCTTCTCCTTCATCTCCTGTTCCATGGTCAGGATGCGCTCGCCCGCAGTGAGTCTGGCCCGCAACTCGTCGCCATTGACCGGCTTGGCCAGAAAATCATCGGCCCCGCTTTGCAGCCCTTCGGCGACGTCATTTTTGTCTGATTTGGAGGTCAGCAAGATGAAATAGCCGTAGCCTTTACGGTCCATCTCACGGAATTTCTTGCAAAATTCGATCCCGGTCATGCCATCCATGACCCAATCCGACAAAACGAAATCCGGCTCTGTTTCCGCGCAGATTTCAAGCGCCTCTTCGCCGCTTTCGGCCTCAAGCACCGTGTAGCCCGCGCGAGTTAGTTGGGCGGAAAGAATGCGTCGACTCATCCGACTGTCGTCCACCACAAGCACACAGCGCGGGCGCCCAAGATCGGCGCCGCGGGAAGCAGGCTGGAGATGGTGCAGGCGTTCAGACACGAAATTCACCAATAGCAAAGTGACTGGAGAGTGGGGGAAGGAGTTTAAGAAGCGGTAAACGCCGTTTGTCTTGTTTTGCGTAACTTGCGGTGCGCACAACCTATCGGGGTACGGTCAATCCTCTGCAGAATCTCGGCACGCTGTTTGGCCCTAATTGCGGGCAAACATTGGATATGGGGCGCAGATTCCGGGCCAAAAAGCCGATTCCTGTTGCCCGACGCGGGCCCAGTCCTTTAAAGGTTCGGCGTTCGGTCGGACACGTTTTCGGCCAAAACGCATGCGCCGCGGGTGTCGGAACCCGGCTAAGGCAGAGCAGCTGGGAGAGCGAACCTATGCATGAACTCAATCTGACAGGAAGTATGTTCGGGCTCCTGTCGGTCGTCATCTTTATAGGCGCCTATGTGCTTGTGGTGTTTGAAGAAGCCACGCATATGCGCAAATCGAAACCGGTGATGCTGGCCGCTGGCTTGATCTGGACTTTGATCGGGATCGCCTATGCGATGCACGGCATGTCGGATGAGGCGCATGAACATGCCACCCATATCGTTGAGGAATATGGCGAACTGTTCTTGTTCCTGCTGGTGGCGATTACCTATGTGAACACAATGGAAGAGCGCCGCGTTTTTGATGCGTTGCGCGCCAAGCTGATTGGCATGGGGCTGAGCTATCGCAAGCTGTTTTGGCTCACGGGCGTGCTCGCCTTCTTCCTTTCGGGCATTTTCGACAACCTGACCACCGCATTGGTGATGGGCGCTGTTGTGGTGGCCGTGGGCCGCTCCTCGGCGAAGTTTGTCACGGTCGGCTGCGTGAACATCGTCGTGGCCGCCAATGCTGGCGGCGCTTTCACCCCGTTTGGCGACATCACCACGCTGATGGTTTGGCAAAAGGGCGTGATCGATTTCTTTGAGTTCTTCGTGATCTTCATCCCGTCGATGGTGAACTGGTTCGTGCCGGCTTTGATCATGTCGTTTGCGGTGCCTGCCGAATTGCCGCCGCCCGCGACCGATAACGCGCGCATGAAACCGGGTGGGCGCGTCGTGCTGATCTTGTTCTTGCTCACCATCGTTACGGCGATCAGCTTCAAGAACTTCCTGCATCTGCCGCCTGCCATGGGGATGATGATGGGTCTGGGCTATATGCAGATCTATTCTTACTTTCTCACCCGCAAGGGCAAGCGTTTGAAAGATTCGGAGCTGGTTCTGGATGCGTTCAAACTGTTTGAACGGGTGGAATGGGATACGTTGCTGTTTTTCTTCGGCATCATCTTTGCCGTGGGCGGGCTTGGCGTGTTGGGCTACCTCGACCTGCTCTCGACCGCGCTTTACGATGGTCTTGGGGCCACGGCTGCCAACATGATCCTTGGCGCGATGTCTGCCGTGGTCGACAACATCCCGCTGATGTTTGCCGTGCTGACCATGGAGCCTGAAATGAGCCATGGCCAATGGCTGCTGATCACGTTGACTTGCGGTGTGGGCGGCTCGCTTCTATCGATTGGTTCGGCGGCTGGCGTGGCGCTGATGGGGCAGGCGCGGGGCCATTACACGTTCTCGGGGCACCTGAAATGGAGTTGGGCGATTGCGCTTGGCTATTTCGCCTCGATCGGGGTGCACCTTGTGCTGAACGCGCATCACTTCGAGGTTGCTGCGAACGCCTTCTAAACGGCTCCGCAAGCGGATCATTTGGCCCGGGCTGACATTTGTTCAGCCCGGGCTTTTCTTTGTGCTGCGGTTTGGGCAGGAATCCGCGCAGTGGCCGGAGGCCGCGCCTTTGGGGGCTTTTCGAGCGGTGGGGCCTGCCTGTATGTCTTTGCCCGACAAGAAATCGGTAACCAAAACGCGATCAGGACATGATGACCAAAAGCCTTCTTTTCATGAACTGGACGTTGAAACTTCCTCTGGTTCTTGGACTTGCGCTTGGCCTTTCGGCTTGTGGTGAAGCACCGACCCAATCGAGCAAATCCTTCTTGAACTTCGCTTCGGCCCGGCCTGAACCGGAAGGGATCGACCCGGAGCGGAAGGCTTTCGCTATCGCCATGGCGAAAGAGTTGCGCGCGCGCGGTCAGCGCGTTTGGTGCGTGCCCTTTGCCCGCAATGCCTCCGGGATCGAGATTCGCGGCAATGCCCGGACCTGGTGGTCGCAGGCGGAGGGCGTTTATGGCCGTGGCCATACCCCCAAACCCGGTGCGGTGATGGCGTTCACCGGCACGCGGAAACTGCCCTTGGGCCATGTTGCCGTGGTGTCCGAGGTCGTGTCGGAGCGCGAGATTCGCATCGACCACGCGAACTGGAAGCGCAATCAGCTTTCCTTCGGGATGACCGTGGTGGATGTGTCGCAGAAAAACGACTGGAGTGCGGTGCGTGTGATGAGCACGCCGGGCCAGTTGGGCCGCGTTTATCCGGTTTCTGGTTTTATCTACGAGCCCGAAACGCGCAGCTAACGCGGCTGCGCGCGCCTAGACCGGGAGCGGAACCTCGCTGTTGCGTTTCATGAAGCGTGCCATCTCTTCCGCTTCAAGTGGCGCAGACAGCAGATAGCCTTGCAAAACATCGCAACCCATGGCGCGCAGGTGGTTCGCTTGTTTTTGGGTCTCCACCCCTTCGGCGATTGTGTCGATCCCGAGCGCGCCTGCCATTTTGACGATGCCCCGCACCAATTCGACCGCGCGCTCGCTGTCCCGCATTGGGCCGATGATCCGCCGGTCCAGTTTAAGCGCGCTGGGGCGCAGCGCCATCAGGCACAAAAGCGAGGCGCGACCGGAGCCGAAATCGTCAATCTCAAGCGAGACCCCCGCCGTCTGTAGCGCGGCCAGATTATCCCGCAAAGACTCGGAATCGGCATCAATGCAGAGCGATTCCCGCAATTCCAGCGCAACCTTTGTCGGGCCAAAATCCAACCCGGCCAGTTGCGCAGCAAATTCGGGTTCTTGCAGATCATCGGCTCCGATGTTGAAGGCGATCTTCGGCACGATCACCCCATCGGCGTGCCATTTCGCCAATATTGCATGACTTTTGGCCATCATCATCGCATCAATGTCCGGCACGATTTGCATGTGTTCTGCAAGCGGCATGAAGGCCTCGGCACTGAGCAATCCGCGATGCGGATGCCGCCAGCGCACCAGCACCTCAACCCCCGTCAAGCGACCGGAGCGGGCGCAAAGCTGTGGTTGGAACCAAGGCTCCAATTCGCGGCGTTCTAGCGCGCGGTGCAGGTCCATGACCATGGTGCGATTGTCGTGGATGCGCTTGGTCAGATTGCCTGAGAACACCTCCACCCGGTCGCGCCCAGCGGCCTTGGCGCGGTAAAGCGCAGCATCGGCGTAAAGCTGAAGCTCCTCGGTCAGGCCGGTGACATCGGGGGTGCGGACAATCCCGAAAGACGCAGTAATCCGGATCATCGTGCCGCGATATTGGAAGGGCTCGCGCAGCGCACCGCGCAATTGCGCCACCACAGCCTCAGACCGCGCTGCCGTGCTACCCGGGGCAAGCAGCACCGAGAATTCATCACCCCCCAAGCGCGCGGCGAAATCGCCGGTTTGCAAGGTGGCGCGCAGCACATCGGCCAAGCGGCGCAGTGCTTGGTCGCCCGCTTCATGACCCAGCGTGTCATTGACATATTTGAAGTGATCCACGTCGATCTGGATCAGGGTGCAATCGCTCGGACCGTCTTCGCTGCGCGCGGCTTGCAGCCGTTCTTCCAGATGGCGGTCGAAATAGCGCCGGTTGGCAAGCCCGGTCAGCCCGTCATGCAGCGCCAGATGTTCGTTGCTTTCCCGCATCCGTTCGGCCAGCGCATAGGCTTTTTCCAGTTCGGTTTCCCGAGCGACGTCGCTTGTCACATCGTAAAGCCCGCCGGTCCAGATGGTAGAGCCATCGGCGCAGCGTTGCGGTGTGGAGGAGGCATTGAGCCAGATCAGCCCGCGTTTGGGGTGCAGATAGCGGAACCGCATCCGCCACGGGGTCAGTGCAGAGGCGCTTTGTGCCGTGAGTTCATTCATCTTGGCGCGGTCTTCGGGCACGACGCGATCCAAAAGCGCGCCGCCAAGCGCCTCGATCTCAGGGCGTTCAAACCCGACCAAGTCGCTGAAACGCGCGCTGGAATAGGAAAACTCCGTCTTGCCATCCAACAAGAGGTGGTATTCAAACAGTCCCACCGGTGCGATTTCGGTGATCGCATTCAACCGGGCGTGGGCTTGTTTGACCTCGGCAGCCGCGGCGATGGCCTGTGCTTCGACTTCAAGCCGGTCGGTGATGTCAACGGCTTTGCCAAACCATGTCATCGTCCCGTCAGGATGCGCGAAGGGGGAGGCCCAAAGATGCACCCAGCGCACCGGCTGATCCTCGCGCACGACCCGAAACCGCAATTCCACGAGCGACAGCGCTTCGTGTGAAGCGGAGAAGCGCTCAACGAGTTTGGCGCAGTCTTCCGGCGGCAGGAACATCCGGGCCGATTTGCCATCGGCCTTGAGTTGCTCGGCCGAGACCCCCAAAAGCTCCGGCAGCTTTTGCGTGAAGTAAGGAAACCACTGCCGATTGTTGGGTTCACGGCGGTATTCAAACAGCGCGCCGGGCACGTTTTCGGCAATGGTATTGAGCCGTTCATGCGCCAATTGCAGCGCCGCGACCATTTCGCCTTTCTCGGTCACATCCGACACGATCCCATGCCAGACCACCGCGCCATCGGGTTGTGCATAAGGGATAGAAGACAGCTGCATCCAGCGCAGCCCGCGTTCGGGATGGTTGAGCCGATAACGCACGTCGAGCGGTGAAAGCTTTTCGCGCGATTGGGCGATTTCTGCGCCCAACATCTCGATATCGTCGGGGTGCACATTCCGCGCGGCAGCGCCGCCATCGGCTTCAATCTCCTCGCGCGAAACCCCCAATAGGTCAGGTAGACGGGCACTGAAATAGGGCAGATCCACCGTGCCAGACGGGTCTGCACGGTGCTCAAACAAGGCGCCGGGGGCATTGTCGGCAAGCGTGTTAAGCCGGTCGCGCGCGCGCCGCGCCGAGGCCGCGGTTTCGGCCAGTTGCGCCTCAATATCTTTACGCCGGGTGATGTCTTGAAGCGCGCCGCTCAGCCGTATCGGCGACCCGTCTTCAAAGGCCACCTCGCCCACGGAACGCACCCAGACGCAGGCGCCATCTGTGCGGATCAAGGGAAGCTCCAAATCCCAAGGCGTGCCGTCTTTCATGCCCGCCTCTACGGCGGTGCGGATCGCCTTTTGGGCCTCTGGCGCGTAATAGGTCAGCGCCTCTTCCAAACCGGGCGCATGGCCGAGCGGGACACCATGAATGCGGCAGGTTTCATCGGACCACGAAATCTCACCCGTGGTGAGATCAAATTCCCAGCTTCCGAGCCCCGCGAGCATCCCGGCCCGTTCGAGGAGGTCTTGGGCGCGGCGCAGGCGCGTCTCATGCCGTTTCCATGTGTCGATGTCGCGTTTGATGCCGCTCATCCATTCGGGTTTGCCATCTGCCGTCCAACTGCGGACCCGGCCCAGATCGCGGATCCAGAGCCACCGCCCCGATTTATGACGGACACGGGCTTCAATTTCATACCAGCTTGTTTCGCCTTTGAAGTGGCGCTGCAACTCGGCCTCGATGCGGGGGATATCTTCGGGGTGGCACAGCCGGGACCATGTATCGAGCGTGATGGGTTGCAGGTCTTTGAGGTGATACCCTGCAATCTCCGCCCAACGCTCGTCAAAAAGCGTTTCGCCCGTCTGCACATTCCAATGCCATTGCCCCAAATTGGCGGCACCGATGATGGCATTGAGCTGCGCTTTTTCATGCCGCAAGCGCGCCACTTCCTCCAAGGGTAGCGCTTGTTCCGTGAGCGCAGCGCGCCCGGGCAGGCCGGGGCCAAGGCGGATCAGTGTCACCAAGAAATAGGTCGCGCTGTTTTCGGGGCCATGCAGGGCCAAAGTGGCATCGGTTGCCCCAGAACTAAGCCAATCCACAACCTGCATCTGTTCGGAGGGCGCGAAAAGCGCGGCGAGGGGCTGGTGCAAAAGCGTCTCTGGGGCGAACCCAAGGCGCGCGCAAAGCGCGGTATTGATCTCGGTCAGCAGGCCATCACCGTCAAAGGCCAAAGCCATTGCGGGGCGCGTTTCGGCCAAGCTTGCGATCGGTTTCGCAAAAGGTTGGCACGCAGGAACCAGCTCAATTGTCATCTACACCTCCGAAGCCGTCGGCGTTTGTGAGGCCGAGGGCGTTCAGTTCACGAGGTAAAGAAACCATTTCAGGGTTAATGGGTGCTTAAGACTTGCCGCGAAACTCAATAAAACAAGGGCTGTGCCGCGCCAGAGTTTGGGCCGTGCGCTTAATTTCGGGCAATTTCAGCAGCTTCGCTGACCTGACGTAAATTTAGGCGCAGATAAGAATTCTTGCCGCTTCATTTGCACAAAGGTTCGTGCGCTGAGTCGCTTTTGTGCGAGGCAAGATCGCGCACCATCCCCCTTGCGCCAGAGCACTTCCTTCGGTAGCCGGGGCGTCCTATAAACGAGCAGGCTCCGCAGAGGGCCGGAAAATGGGGTTGAACACGTGGCGCATATCATCGTTGTCGGCAATGAGAAGGGCGGTTCGGGCAAATCGACCACCAGTATGCATGTGGCCACCGCATTGGCGCGGATGGGTCATAAGGTTGGCGGGCTTGACCTTGACCTTCGGCAGCGCAGCTTTGGCCGTTATGTGGAAAACCGGCTGGCCTATATGGCGCGCGAAGGGCTGGACCTGCCGACGCCCGATTACCGCACTTTGCCCGAGGTGGATGCCGCAAGCCTTGCCCCGGGCGAAAACCCTTATGACCATCGGTTGTCGACCGCTGTGGCGGAGCTCGACCCGATTTGTGATTTTGTGATCATTGACTGCCCCGGCTCGCATACGCGGTTGAGCCAAGTCGCGCATTCGCTTGCCGATACGCTGATCACCCCGCTCAATGACAGTTTCATCGACTTTGACCTGCTGGCCCGGATCGACCCGGAAACATCGAAGGTCACGGGCCCCTCGATTTACTCGGAAATGGTTTGGTCGGCGCGGCAGTTGCGCGCGCGGGCCGGGCTGAAGCCGATTGACTGGATCGTGCTGCGCAACCGGATGGGCGCGCAACAAGCCCATAACAAGCGCAAGGTGGGCGAGGCGCTGGATCAGCTTTCCAAGCGGATCGGTTTCCGCGTGGCGCCGGGCTTCTCGGAACGGGTGATTTTTCGCGAACTGTTCCCGCGCGGCATGACGCTTTTGGATCTGCGCGATCTTGGGGTGGAAAACCTCAATATCTCCAACGTCGCCGCGCGGCAGGAATTGCGTGATCTGGTGAAAACGCTCGACCTGCCGGGCGTGACGGTGGATTTCTAAGGCTTAAAGGCTGCGCGCAGCCGCCCGAAACGGCGAAATCGGCGCATGCAGGCAGCGGGCCTGTTTCGCATCGCCAAGCGCAGTCAGCCTTGCGACGAAAACATCATTTTCGGTGTGACGCAACCGCGCCCAAAGGGTGATCAGTCTCTGCGCCATCTTGTCCTCCGTTCGTGGCCGCAAACCGTCTTGAGATCATTTTCCAAGGGATTTGCGGCCAAAACGGGGCCCTGTCAGGGTAAACGCGGGGCGTCTGTACGGCTGGATTAGCGCTTCTTCATTGCATCGAGCAGCGCGGCGCCAAAAGCGCCGGTGCTATTGCCCCCTTTGGGTCCGGCCTGCATCGGGCCCTTGCCTTTCGGGCCTTTGGGCTTGTCTGGCCCGCGCGCGGCGCGCTCTTCACGCGCCGAAGTGCCGCCGTCTTTGCGCATCGTCAGCCCAATGCGTTTGCGCGGCACATCCACTTCGGTCACGCGAACCTTCACCACATCGCCCGCTTTCACCACCTCATGCGGGTCTTTGACGAACCGATCCGCCAGTTGGGAGATATGCACGAGCCCATCTTGGTGCACGCCAATGTCGACAAAGGCGCCAAAGGCGGCGACGTTGGTGACCGTGCCTTCCAACTGCATGCCGGGTTTGAGGTCTTTGATATCTTCCACGCCATCGGCAAAAGCGGCGGTCACAAAGCTCGGGCGCGGGTCACGGCCCGGTTTTTCAAGCTCTGCCAGAATATCGCGGACCGTGGGCAGGCCGAAGGTCTCGGTGACAAAATCCTGCGCGCGCAGCCGGGTGAGCGTGGCGCTGTCCCCCATCAGGCTGCGGATATCGCGCCCGCAAGCTTTCACGATCGCGCGGGCCACATCATAGGCCTCGGGGTGGACCGAGGAGGCATCCAGCGGCTCAACCCCGTCGGTGATGCGCAAGAAGCCGGCGCATTGCTCAAAGGCGCGCGGCCCAAGGCGGGCCACTTTCAGCAGTTCTTTGCGGGCCTTAAAGGCGCCGTTGCTATCACGATGCGCGACAATCGCTTCGGCGAGCCCCGGCCCGAGGCCCGAAACATGGGCGAGCAAAGGCGCCGAGGCGGTGTTGAGGTCCACCCCCACCGCGTTCACCGCATCTTCCACCACGCCTTCCAGTGCGCGGCCCAGTTTGGATTGGTCGACATCATGCTGGTATTGGCCCACGCCGATGGACTTCGGTTCGATCTTCACCAGTTCGGCGAGCGGGTCTTGTAGACGCCGCGCAATCGACACCGCGCCGCGCAGGCTCACATCAAGCTCGGGGAATTCGCGCGCGGCCAGTTCCGAAGCGGAATAGACAGAGGCCCCGGCCTCCGACACCACCACCTTGGTGGGGGCTTTCACGCCAGCGGGCAAAAGCTTCAGCGTTTCGGCCACCATGCGTTCCGTTTCGCGACTTGCCGTGCCGTTGCCGATGGCGATCAGTTCCACCCCATGCGCCGTAATGAGCCGCATCAAAGCGGCCTGCGCGCCGCGCATATCGCTTTTGGGCGGGAAGGGGTAAAGCGTGTCGGTCGCCAAAAGTTTGCCTGTGGCATCGACCACGGCGGCTTTTACCCCCGTGCGAATGCCGGGGTCGAGGCCGAGCGTCGCCTTGGCCCCCGCCGGGGCGGCGAGCAACAGATCTTTGAGGTTGCGCGAGAAGACGCGGATCGCTTCTTCCTGCGCGCGGCCACGCATGTCGGAGAGCAAATCCAGCATCATCGACAGGCTGAGTTTCACCCGCCACGTCCAGCCCGCCACTTTGCGCAGCCACGCATCTCCGGGGGTTTTGCCGCGTGCATCAAGCACAGCGGCCACCATCGCCTCGGCGCGGGCAACGCCCTCTTCATCGGGGCTG
Organism: Rhodobacter aestuarii; assembly: GCF_900156655.1. Classification (GTDB taxonomy): domain Bacteria; phylum Pseudomonadota; class Alphaproteobacteria; order Rhodobacterales; family Rhodobacteraceae; genus Rhodobacter; species Rhodobacter aestuarii. The sequence goes on from NZ_FTOG01000014.1 coordinate 45,789, forward strand.
ATGTCGAGCGTCAGCACCCCTTCATTGGAGCCGCGCAGCATTGCCAAAGCGCGGTGGCTTGGCACATCGGCCCACCGCTCGCGATGGTCGAAATAGTCGGAAAACTTCGCGCCTTTGTCCTGCTGGCCATCGACGACCTTTGCCGTCAGATAGGCTTCGCGGGTCAGGTAATCGCGCAAAGACCCAAGCAGTTGCGCGTTTTCGACAAGACTTTCCGCCACAATCTCGCGCGCGCCATTGAGCGCATCTTTCACCGTGGGCACGGCCTCGGAAATGTACCCCTCCGCCAAAGCTTCGGGTGTGGCGCTGCGATCCGCCAAGATCGCATCCACCAGCGCGGCGAGCCCATTTTCCCGCGCGATCATCGCTTTGGTGCGGCGCTTGGGCTTATAGGGCAGGTAAAGGTCTTCCAGTTCCGCCTTGGTCTCGGCCTGTGCGAGCGCCTTGGCCAGATCATCGGTCATTTTGCCCTGATCGGAGATCGAGGAAATGATCGCCGCACGCCGGGCCTCGCGTTCGCGCAGATAATCCAGCCGCTCGGCCAGTTTGCGCAATTGCGTGTCATCCAGCCCCCCAGTCACCTCTTTACGATAGCGCGCGACAAAGGGCACCGTCGCGCCGCCATCCAACAGTTCAACCGCCGCGCCGACTTGGGCGGGGGTGGCACCAATATCTGTGGCGATAGTGCGGGCGATGCGGGTGGCGGTATCCATGCGTTCCTCCGATGCTGGAGGGGTGATGTAGCCCCCCCGCCCGCGCGGAGCAAGGCTTGACACTCCCGGCTGAGCGGCGCCCATTGCACGCATAAGGAGCCCCTCATGCAAGACTATCATTCTAAACTGGAAACCCGCCTGATCCGCTATTGCGAGGTTGATACGCAAAGCGATGAGGAAAGCCCGACTTCGCCCAGCACGGCGATTCAGCTCAACCTTGCCAAGATTTTGGCGCAGGAATTGGAGGCGATTGGCGCGCAAGAGGTGCATATCACCGATTACGGCGTGGTTTTGGCGACCGTTCCCGCCACCGCCGAAGGCCCGGTGATTGGGATGCTGGCGCATATGGACACCGCACCGGCCTATAATGCGGTGGGGGTGAAGCCGCGCGTCATTCGTGGCTATAACGGCGGTGAGATCACTTACCCAGATGCGCCGGGTCTGGTGAACTCCCCCGCGCGCAACCCTTATTTGGGCGAGAAGGTCGGCCATGATCTGATCACCGCCTCTGGCGCGACGCTTTTGGGGGCGGATGACAAAGCGGGCGTGGCCATTTTGATGACGTTGGCCGAGCATTTGATTGCCAACCCCGATGTGCCGCATGGCAAGGTGCGGCTTGCCTTCACGCCGGATGAAGAAATTGGCCGCGGTGTCGATGCCCGTCTGCCCGCCGATCTGGGCGCGGATTTCGCCTACACGCTCGATGGCGGCGCGGTGGGCGAGATCGAATATGAAAGCTTCTCGGCCGATGGGGCGAAGGTGAAGGTGGTGGGCGTGTCCACCCACCCCGGCACGGCCACCGGCAAAATGGTCAATGCGCTGCATCTGGCCGCCAAAATCATCGACATGCTGCCGCAAGCCACGCAAACCCCCGAAGTCGTCGAGGGGCGCGAGGGTTTTTGGCACATCACCAATATTGCGGGCACGGCGGCAGAGGTCGAATTCTCGATCATCTTGCGGGACTTTGAGCTGGATGGCCTCGCTGCGCGGGGCGAGATGTTGCAGCAGGTTTGCGCGGCTGTGGCGGCCACTGAACCGCGCGCCACGATCACCTGCACGATCAAGCCGCAATATCGCAACATGCGCTATTGGCTTGAAAAGGATATGACGCCTGTCGATCTGGCGCGCGATGCCTGCCGTGATGCCGGGATCGAGCCTTTGTCGGTGCCGATCCGTGGTGGCACCGATGGGTCGCGGCTGACCGAAATGGGTGTGCCTTGCCCGAATATCTTCACTGGCATGCAAGACATTCACGGCCCGCTCGAATGGGTGTCTGTGCAAGATATGGCGGTGGCGACCGATGTTTGCCTGCGGCTGCTCACCCGTGCTGCCAAGGCATGATCGGGGCGCTCGTTAAAGCTGAGTCTGATCTATAACTATCAGGCCATTAAAGAAATTCTGATAGGGGCGCGACGGAAACGTCGCGCTCCAACGTTTGGTTTGCGAAATCTCCCCAAGAGGGCAGCAAGCCCTCATCCATCAGAAAGACAGTGAAAATGACTTCCGCTCTTAGCCGTTATGCCACCCCGTTCATCACCGGGTTGTTCCTTGTCTCGCTTGTCTCTGGCGTGGCGCTTTTCTTCCATGTGGGCATGGGCACCTTCCATGAAATGCACGAGATTTTGTCGATGGTGCTGATCGTGCCGTTTGTGCTGCATGTGTGGAAGAACTGGCGCTCGGTGGTGAATTACCTCAAACGCGCGCCGATGTGGATTGGTTTGGCCGTGTCGCTGTTGGTGGCGGTGCCCTTTGCGTTGCCGAGCTCGGGTTCCGAAGGCCGCTCGGGCCCGCCGCAATTCGCCATCGCGATGACGGTGCTGCAAAGCTCGGTTCAAGATGTTGCGCCGATTTTTGGCACCGATGGGGCAGGCCTTACTGCCAAGCTGACTGCGGCAGGCTTCACCGTGACGGACCCGAGCGAGAGCCTGATTGCCGTGGCCGAGGGCTCTGGCCAATCGGTTGAGGCGGTGGCGGCGGCGCTGGTCGCGCGCTAATTATTGCGCCTTACGAAAGCCAAAGCCGCGCCAGCGCGGCTTCTGGTGTTTCGCGGCCGCCGTTTTCAACGCCCGCCTCCCAAAGCGCGGCCCCGGCGGCATAGGCCCCTGGGCTGAGCCCGCCCGCCTCGCATTGGCTGACCGCGCGTAGCCGTTTGCCTTGGGCAATCGCGCTGCGCAACACCGCCAAGATGGCCGGGTTATTCATCACCGTGCCTGCGCCAAAAACACGTAAAACCGCCCCGTCGAGCGCGTCGAGCATGGCGCCAAGCGCGCTTGCTGGCAGGCCGGGGGAAAGGCTTAGAATCGCGAATTTTCGGTCTAGCGCAAAACGCTTCCGGGCGGGGGGTGTGCCGGGGTCTTGCGGTTGGCTGCGAAAGGCATCGGCGGCGTGGCTATCATGTTTCACCAGCCCTGCCGCGGGCAAAAGCCGCCCGTCAAAGGCCAAATCTACGCCGACGCCGGGGGCTTGGGCCGCCGCAAGCGCCAGATCAAGGTTGCGCTCTGCATCGCCACCTTGGCCCAAGGGCTGCATCGACCCGCACATCACCACACGCCGTCCGGCCCCCGCCAAAGCTTGCGAAAGCGCCGCGCCGGTAAACGCCATCGTATCGGTGCCATGGGTCACAAGCGCGGGCAGGCCCGGATGCGCATCGAGCGCATCCAAAATCGCATTCCAATCGGCGGGGCCAATATCGGCGCTGTCGCGCAAAGGCGCAAAGACATGCGCTTTGAGCGCCACCCCTTCGGGTAGTCGCGCGGCAATGGCGGCCTCGACCAGCCCCGGTTCGGGGCGTAGCCCATGCGGCCCCGGCGCCATGCCGATGGTGCCGCCAGTATGGATCAGCAAGAGTGTCATAGGGATGCATTGCCGCAGGCTTTGCGCTAACGCAAGCGGGACAAAAGGTCGGAAGCCTGTGAGAATCGGCCTGCTTTGGCGGGCATTTCGGGCGACTCATCCGCCCACACTTTCCGCCGCGTCAGGGCTTGCGCGGAAATCCGCTTGCCGCAGCGCCTGAAAACGGTTGATTATTGGGCGAAACCGGCCTTTGCAGGTGCAGAACGCGCAACTTCGTGCCTGTTACATGCCAAGATGCGCAACTTTGCGCCGAAACTTGCAAAGCTCCCTTTGTTTGACGGGAGTGTGACGCAATCTCTCTTGCCAGTTTTTAAGCGCTATGACTATAGAAACAGCAATTAGGCCGCGTTTTTGCGGGCTTTAGAACTATATGAGTTTGAACGAAAACACATGCCTTCCGACCGTGCCAATCCCCCTCTCTGCTTGACCCGTCGCCACCTGCTGGCGTCGCTGTCTTCGGCTGCGGTTTTGGCCGGGGCTGGGCTTGTTCCGCAGCGGCTGAACGCGCAAGAGACCGCGCTGCCGGAAGTGCCTGCGGAGATCACGCCGCCTGCCGCGGTGCAGCGCCCGTTCAGCTTTGAAATGCTCACCGATGAGATGCGCGCGATGGCCGCTGCGGCCCCTGTGCCGCCCGCGACGTTGCCCGACACGTTCCTGTCGCATCTTACCTATGATCATTACCGTCTGATCCGCTTCGATCCGGAGCGCGCGCGCTTTGCTGATGTCGAAAACCGCCGCTTCTTGCTGCATGCGTTCCATCTGGGCTGGCTCTTCAAAGAGCCCGTGCTGCTTTACGAGGTGAAAGACGGTGAAGCCCAGCCAATGGGCTTTGACACCGACGATTTCATCTATGAGCGCGAAAGCCGCGCGAAAGTGCCCGAACATGAGCCGCTGCCGGGTGTGGCGGGCTTCAGGTTGCACACGCCGCTCAACCGCCCCGATCTTTTTGATGAATTGGTGGCTTTCCAAGGCGCGTCCTACTTCCGCGCTTTGGGGCGCAATTCGGCCTATGGGCTTTCGGCGCGCGGTCTGGCGGTCAATACGGGTCTTTCGGTGGCCGAGGAATTCCCGCGCTTTACCCGGTTCTGGATTCAGCGTCCCGAACCCGGATCGGAAGTGATCACGATCTGGGCGGCGCTTGAAAGCGACTCACTCACTGGAGCGTATAAATTCACCATCACGCCGGGCTTTGAAACGGTGATGGAAGTGACCGCGCGGCTCTTCTTCCGCGCTGATGTGCAGCAATTGGGCATCGCGCCGCTGACCTCGATGTTCCTTTTTGCGGAGCGCAATCGGGCGGATTTTGATGATTTCCGCCCCAATGTGCATGACAGCGATGGGCTGGGGATTGTGCGCGCGGATGGTGATTTGCTCTGGCGTCCGCTCGCGAACCCGCCGCGATTGGCCTCGTCATATTTCTCGGAAACGGCGCCGCAGTCCTTTGGGCTTTACCAACGCGACCGTGAGTTCGACCATTACCAAGACGATGCGGCGCATTATGAAAAGCGCCCCTCTTGCGTGGTGGAACCCATCGGCGATTGGGGCAAGGGCGTGATCCGCTTGGTCGAGATCCCCTCCGATCTGGAAGTGAACGACAATATCGTTGCCTTCTGGATCCCCGAAACCGAGGCGAAAGCAGGCGAAAGCCGCGAGTTTTCGTATCGGCTGCGCTGGGGTGATCTTGAATTCGATCCGGCGGATGAACGTGCCCATGTCAAAGAGACCCGCGCGGGCGAAGGCGGGGTTTCGGGCGTGGAGAACACCGACGGCACCCGCAAATTCGTGATCGACTTTGTGGGCGGGCTGATGGACGCCCTGCCGCACGATGCCGCCAAGGACCTGACAATCAATGCAAGTGCTTGGAATGGTGAAATTGTTACCAAAGTACTCTCTCGGAATACCACCGATGGCATCTGGCGGCTTGTGCTCGATGTTCGGCCCACGCGGGGCGATACGGTGGAACTGGCTGCCCATATCGCGGGTTATGGTCGCAAGCTGACCGAAACCTGGCTTTATCAATGGATCCACGCATGAGTGCGCATACCCCCCATATCACCGCGCTTGCGTCCGAACACGTCTCGGGCGAAGCCCTGACTGCCGATGCGCTGATCGCCGGGCCTTGTGCCTTGCCCACAGCGCCCCTTGCCATGCCGCCGCAAACAATCGAGCACGAGCTTGGTTTCTTCCGGCGTTTGCTGGCCAGCCTGCATCCGCAAGCCGCGCCCTCTCCGGGCCCCGGTCTGTAACCTGATGGCATCGCGCCTGATATCTCGCGTGGGGCTCTATGCTCTGCGCGCCTTAGCGCTAACCCTGAGCCTTGTGGCTGGGGGCGGCGCTTTTGTGCTGTTTTTGCAGTTTGGCGCGGCCGATGGGATCGATACGCTCGATATTGCACGGGCGCTGTTGATCTTGATCTCGACGCTTTGGTTGGCTTGGGGGGCGGTGCAGGCGCTGATCGGCCTGACCTCTGCTGCCCGGCCGCCCGCCTATGATCCGCATGGCCCCATTCGGGGCCGCACCGTGGTTTTGGTGCCGGTCTACAACGAAGACCCGCTGGTCACCTTTGCGCGGATCGCGGCGATGGATGCCTCTCTTGCTGCCACGGGTGACCCGGCTGAGGTGCATTTTGCCATTTTGTCTGACACCCGCAATGATCTGATCGCCGCGCGCGAAAAGCAGGTTTTCGCGCAATTGGTGGCAGAGCGGAACGGGGTCGGGCGGTTCTTCTATCGTCGCCGTGAACAAAACACGGGCAAAAAAGCGGGCAACATCGAGGATTTCATCACTCGCTCTGGCGCCGCCTATGATTACGCGGTGATCTTGGATGCCGACAGCCTGATGGAAGGCCACACCATCTTGCAGATGATCCGCCGGATTGAGGCGGAGCCGCGCTTGGGGCTGTTGCAAACTCTGCCCAAAGTCATTCGCGCGCGGTCGCGGTTTGGTCGAGCGATGCAGTTCTCGGCCTCCTTCTTTTCGCCGATCTTCGCGCGTGGCCTTGCGATGATGCAGGGCGATACCGGGCCATTTTGGGGCCATAACGCGATTGTCCGTGTGCGCGCTTTTGCCGAAAGCTGCGGCCTGCCCGCGCTGAAGGGCAAGCCGCCCTTTGGTGGCCATGTGCTCAGCCATGATTACGTGGAAGCCGCGCTTTTGGCGCGCGCGGGTTGGATCGTCCGGCTCGACGACGATCTGGGGGGCAGCTATGAGGAAGGCCCGGAAAACATCGTCGATCACGCCAAGCGCGACCGGCGTTGGTGCCAAGGCAACTTGCAACATGGCCGGATCATTGGCGCGCCGGGGCTGAAACCTTGGTCGCGTTTTGTCTTTGCCCAAGGGATCATGGCCTATATTGCGCCGCTGTTTTGGCTTGGCTTCATTCTGGCGTCGATCGCGGCCCCGCTTTTGGCGCCGAAGCCTGATTACTTCCCGATTCCCGATTGGCCGATCCCCTATTTTCCGCCCTCGGCGGCCTCTAAGGCGATTGGGCTAGCGATTGGCATTTTCGGGCTGCTGCTTTTGCCGAAGATTTTGATTGCGGCTCGGGCTGCGCTGAGCGGTGAGGCGCGTCGGTTTGGCGGCGCGGGCATTGCCTTTGCTTCCACCTTCGCGGAACTGCTGCTGTCATCGCTTACTGCACCGGTTTTGTTGATGTATTCTACACGTTCGGTGTTGCAGGTGCTGTTGGGGCGGGATGGGGGCTGGCCCACTAACAACCGCGGCGATGGCACGCTGAGCCTGAAAGACAGCTTCGCAGCTTCGCATTGGATTGTGACCATCGGCCTGATTGGGCTTATGGCGACATGGACCTTTGCCCCCGGTCTGTTCTTGTGGCTGCTTCCCGTCGGCGTGCCGATGGTGTTGGCGCCGCTGATCCTTGTCTGGTCGTCGCGGCCTTCGCGGTCGCGGCTGATGGGGGTGCCTGCCGAATATGCCAAGCCCGCCGTTGTGGCGCTGCATGATGCGGTGCTCGATCGTTGGGCGCTTGATGCCGAACGCGCCGAGGCGGATGCCTCCGGCCAGATTTCTCAGGGAAGTGTCGCACAGAATGGCTAACGCCCCCAAGTTTTCGCAGCCTGCCGGTTTGCCGGCAGGGGCTCGTGACCCGCGTCTGGATTTCTTCCGGGGGCTGAGTTTGGTGATGATTTACATCAACCACATCCCGGGCAATTTTTACGAGCATTTCACTTCGCGCAACCTTGGCCCTTCGGATGCGGCAGAGGCGTTTGTTTTTATGTCGGGCTGTGCGGCGGCGCTCGCCTATGGGCCAAAGCTGAAAGACGGGCTCAACTGGCCGGGCATTCGCAAGGTTTGGGGCCGGGCATGGCTGCTCTATATGGTGCATATCCTGACCACGGTCTGGGCGATTGCCATTGCGGCCAGTGCCACGCTCTGGTTTGGCGGTGAGGCGATGTTGGAGCGCAATGCCTTTGGCCCGCTGTTGGAGACGCCGCTTGAGTTTTTGGTGGGTATCGCCACGCTGGGCCATCAACTTGGCTATGTGAATATTTTGCCGATGTATGCGGTGATGCTTTTGGGCGCGCCGTTCCTGATACGGCTTGGACAACGCTCGATGTGGGGGCTTTTCGCCTTTACCGTTGGGTTTTGGGTGCTTACGGGGCTGACCCGGCTCGACCCGCCCAACTTCCCCTATAAGGGCGGGTGGTTCTTCAACCCCTTTGCTTGGCAGCTCTTGTTCAGCCTTGGCATTTTGACCGGGCTTGCCTTGCGCAAGGGTAAGCGGCTGGTGCCGGTGACGCATTGGCTGATCTGGCCGGTTTTTGCTTGGCTGATCTTTGCCTTTGCTTGGGTGCATATGGATGTGCTGCTGAAGAACGTTGGCCACGCGATGTGGCAGTTGCGCCAATGGGGGGTGCCGTTTTTCTTGGTGAACTCCGACAAGACTTTTGTCGGCGTGCCCCGCCTGCTGCATTTCTTGGGGCTGGCCTATATTCTGTCGCTGCCTTGGCTGGTGCCGCAGATCGCGGCTTCGCGCTGGACCAAACCCATTCGCACCCTTGGCAAGCAAGGTTTGCAGGTGTTTGCACTGGGAACGGTGCTGGCGATCTTTGGCCAAGCGGTGAAGGTCTCAAACGAGGCGGGCGGCTTTGCGCAAGACAGCGTGCTGATCTTTGGCGGGCTTGCCATTCAATGGGCCTTCGCGGCGATACGCGAATATATCAAGCCGCATCCCAACCGCCCGCAGCCCGTGCCGCAGGTGGGGCAGTCACAGGCGCAAAGTTAAATCTCGAGCTTGCCAGCGGCGGCGCGCAAGGCTTTGAGCGCCGCTTGCACTTTGGGGGTGCGGTGCAAGTCCACATGCGTCACCAGCCAAAACGGGCTGTCCCATTCGGGCTGCGGCGGCACCACTTCGACCAAGCGCGGATCGTCTTGTGCTTGCAGCACCGGCAAGAAGCCAAGCCCCAAACCCGCCACCACAGCCGTGAACTGCGACGCGATCTCGTTTGCCATGAACACCACGGATTCTGTGGGTTGCGTTTGCGCAAGCCAGCGGAAGAAGGGCGCGCGGCTGTCGCGCGTATCGGGGCCAATGAAGCGATGTCCCGAAAGATCACCAAGCCCTTTTGGGCGGCCATAGCGTTCCAGATAGGCGTGCGAGGCATAAAGCGCGGTGCGGTTGATGCCCAACTGGCTTACGACGTTATCAGGCTCTGTCGGGCGCGCGCCCGCGCGAATGGCCACATGCGCTTCACCATATTCGAGCCGGAAGACCCGTTGGTCGGTGATATAGCGCAGCACCAAGGCCGGGTGTTGGTGCATTAGGTCTGCCATGGCGGGCATCACGAGCCCACCCAGCACCGGCAAAGAGGTGATGATCAGCTCGCCACGCATTTCCTCGCCCGCGCCAGAGATGCGCGCCGCGAGTTGCGAAAACTGATCTTCGGTCGCTTGGCCCACGGCCAAAAGCTGGCTCCCGGCCTCTGTCGGCGTGTAGCCGCGCGGATGGCGTTGGAAGAGCTTGGTGCCCAGACGCCCCTCAAGCGCGTCTACATGGCGGATCACCGTGGCATGGTGCACGCCCAGAACCTCGGCTGCCCCTGAAACGGTTCCCACGCGCGCCACCTGATAAGCAGTGCGGATCTCATCCCAGTTTTCGAAGCGCATTTGTGCACCTATGAACGTATTTGGCCCTACATTTCGCATTTCGTTCCTGAATGCAAGGTGGTGCAGTGCCGCGCCCGGGCAAACCGGCCTCCTTTTGCCACAGCGCAGGGGCTGTGATTGACTCGAACCCACATTTCGCTTAAGCGACACCAGATTCCCCGGAGGACGAAACCTCCGGTCCCCGCATGGGCGGGGATCGCCACCAGTCAGCGCGTTGCGCCCACTGGTGCGTTTGACGTTTTTTAGGCCGCAACCGCGGCGCAGGAGGGCACGATGTTCGAGTCTCTTTCCGATCGCCTTGGTGGGGTGTTCGAGCGGCTGACCAAACAGGGCGCGCTGACGGCTGAAGATGTGAAAGTGGCGATGCGCGAAGTGCGTACCGCTTTGCTTGAGGCCGACGTCTCGCTGCCCGTGGTGCGCGAGTTCGTGAAAAAGGTCGAAGTCAAAGCCACGGGCGCGCAGGTTACGAAATCGATCAGCCCCGGCCAGCAGGTCGTGAAGATTGTGCATGACGAACTGGTCGCCATGCTGGCGGGCGACGATCCGGCCGATACGCTGAAAATTGACAACCCGCCCGCGCCGATCTTGATGGTCGGTCTGCAAGGCGGCGGTAAAACCACCACCACCGCGAAACTGGCGCGGCGTCTGAAAGAGCGCGAGAAAAAGCGCGTTCTGATGGCCTCGCTCGACATTTATCGCCCGGCGGCGATGGAGCAGTTGGCGATTCTGGGCACCCAGATTGGCGTCGATACGCTGCCGATCGTGGCAGGCGAAAGCGCGGTGCAAATTGCCAAACGGGCGAAGCAACAAGCCTCGCTTGGCGGTTATGACGTTTATCTGCTCGATACCGCGGGCCGTCTGCAAATCGACGATGTGTTGATGGGCGAGGTGCAAGATGTTCGCGATGCGGTGAACCCGCGCGAAACGCTGCTGGTCGTTGACGGCCTCACTGGCCAAGTCGCCGTGGAAGTGGCGCAAGAATTTGACGACAAGATCGGCGTTTCCGGCGTTGTGCTGACCCGGATGGATGGCGATGGCCGTGGCGGTGCGGCGTTGTCGATGCGCGCGACCACCGGCAAGCCGATTCGTTTTGTGGGTCTTGGCGAAAAGATGGATGCGCTTGAGACCTTCGAGGCCGAGCGGATCGCGGGCCGTATCCTTGGCATGGGCGACATCGTCGCGCTGGTCGAACGGGCACAGGAAGTCTTTGAAAAAGAACAGGCGGAGCGCATGGTCAAGCGCTTCCAAAAGGGCCTGTTCAACATGAACGACATGAAGTCCCAGCTGGAGCAAATGCTCAAGATGGGCGGTATGCAAGGCGTGATGAGCATGATGCCCGGCATGGGTAAAATGGCCAAACAAGCCGAGGATGCGGGCTTTGACGACCGCACCATCCGCCGCCAGATCGCGATGATCAACTCGATGACCAAGCAAGAGCGTGCGCGGCCCGAAATGCTGCAAGCCAGCCGCAAACGTCGGATTGCTGCGGGCTCTGGTTTGGATGTGGCTGATCTGAACAAGCTTTTGAAAATGCATCGGCAAATGGCCGATACGATGAAAAAGCTCGGCAAGATGAAGGGCGGCATGCTGAAACAAGCGATGGCCGCGATGCAGGGCAAATTCGGTGGCCTGCCGGAGCAAGGCGAGCTTGATCCCGCGAAAATGGAAGAAGCCACCAAGGCGATGGGCCAAATGAAGGGCCTGCCCGGCGCGATGCCCGGCATGGGCAATTTGGGCGGTGTGAAGCTGCCGCCGGGTCTCGCTGGTCTGACCATGGGCAAGAAGAAGTAACATGGTTGCGCTGTCGCCCACCCCGGTTTTGGAGACGGAACGTCTCGTGTTGCGTGCCCCTGCGGCGCGCGACTTTCCGGCGTGGTGTGACTTCATGCTGTCCGACCGGGGCCGGTTCATCCGCTCCACTGACACTGTGGACGAGGCCATCGCATGGCGGGCTTGGGCGGCGGTGATCGGCCATTGGGTGATGCGCGGCTGGGGCAGCTTTGTCATCACGACGAAAGACAGCGATGCTGCCTTGGGCATGACGGGCCCTTGGGCGCCGATCAACTGGCCCGAATATGAAATTGGCTGGACCTGCTGGAGCGAACGGCATGAGGGGCGGGGCCTGATGGCCGAAGCCGCGCGCGCCGCCATAAACCATGCCTATCGCACGCTCAAATGGAAAACGGCGGTGAGCTATATCGCGCCCGAGAATGCCCGTTCCATCGCTTTGGCGGAACGGCTGGGGGCTGTGTATGACCCGAATGCCAAGCCGTTTCCGGGCGAAAAGGAAGCCCGCGTCTACCGCCATCCGAAACCGGAGGATCTCGCATGAGCGATGATATCACCCGCGCGGCCGCGCTTTTGGCCGAGCACCGCAATTCGATTGACCGGCTCGACGCGATCCTTGTCTACACGCTGGCCGAGCGGTTCAAGCAAACCCAAGCGGTGGGCAAACTGAAAGCCGAACATGCGCTGCCGCCGTCTGACCCGGCGCGCGAATCCAAGCAGATCGAACGTCTGCAACAACTGGCCAAAGACGCGGATCTTGATCCGGCTTTTGCCCGCAAATTCCTCACCTTCGTGATCTCGGAAGTGATCCGGCATCACGAGACATTCCAGAAATGACGGCCACCGCAGGCCCTCACCCAGCCATCTGAAGGAGATACACCATGGCTATGAAAATCCGTCTCGCCCGTGGCGGCTCGAAAAAGCGCCCCCATTACGCGATCGTTGCTTCCGACTCGCGCATGCCGCGTGACGGCCGCTTCATCGAAAAACTGGGCACCTACAACCCGCTGCTGCCGAAAGACAGCGAAGAGCGCGTGAAAATGGACATGGAGCGCGTGCAATACTGGCTTGGCCAAGGCGCGCAACCGACCGACCGCGTTGCCCGTTTCTTGGAAGCCGCTGGCGCCAAAGAAAAAACCGAGCGCAAAAACATGAAAAAAGCCGAGCCGGGCAAAAAAGCGCAACAACGCGCTGAAGAAAAAGCCGCGAAAGCTGCTGCGCCGGCCGAGGAATAAGGTTCGCTTCGAACCTGATTTCGCTATGAACTGGAGGCCGGGCAGCGATGTCCGGCCTATGCTTGCGGAGGGGCTATGTCGAAACCGGATCGTGTCTGCGTGGGCGCTATTGCCGGGGCCTTTGGGGTCCGTGGTGAGGTGCGGCTGAAAAGCTTTTGCACCGAGCCGGAAGATATTGCCGCTTACGGTGCGCTTTACAGCGAGGATGGAGCGCGCAGTTTCACCATTAAGCTGACCCGTCCGGTGACGGGGGGGCTTGGCGCGCGCCTGTCGGGTGTGGCCACGAAGGAAGAGGGCGATGCGCTGAAAGGCGTGACCCTTTGGGCGGACCGGGATCGGTTGCCCTCGCTTCCCGATGATGAATTTTACCACACCGACCTGATCGGCCTTGCGGTCTATGACACCGGCGGGGTGGCGATTGGCAAAGTGCGGGCCGTGCAAAACTTCGGCGCGGGCGATATTTTGGAAATCTATGCGCCCGGGCGCAAAACCACGCTGATGCTGCCCTTTACGCGCGCCGTGGTGCCCACGGTGGATATTGCTGCGGGCAAGATCATTGCCGACCCGCCCGAGGATGTGGAGTGATGCAGGTCTTTCTGCATCCGGGCTTTCACAAGACCGGAACGACCTCTGCGCAGGCCTTTTTGCACGAAAACCGGGAACTGATTTGGCCGCGCGCAGCGCTGGTGCTGCCCAAGCGCATCCGCGACGTTTCGCAAGCCTGTTTTGACTATGCCGAGACGCTGGGCGCCTTTGAGTTGCGTGAGATCACGCGGGCGATGCGGGCGTTTTTGGCGGATATGCCGCTCAATCCCAATCGGCGTATGCTGATCAGCGCGGAAAACCTGCTGGGGCGAATGCCGCTTGGCTTGCGCGATACGGCCTACCCCGGCGCGGTGAACATTCTTTCGGCGTTGATTGATGGCTTTGCCGGGCTTGGTTGGCCGGTGGAGGTGACGCTTTACCTTTCCACCCGTGAGCGGACGGGTTGGGTGGAGAGTATTTGGGCGCATCAGGCGCGCAAAACCACCGGCAAACCCTTTACCCGAGATTTGGACGATTTTCGCGCCGCGATGGCGCCGGTTTCGCTTGAGGCGCAATTGGCGGAGATCCGCGCGGGTTTGCCCGATGTCGCGCTCGTTACCCATGATGTGGCCAGCTTCAACGCGATGCGCTTTGGTGCGGGGCAGCCGTTCGTGGATTTTCTGAATCTTCCGAATCACATTCAAGATCAATTTGTTACGGTAGAGCGCAACAATGTCGCCCCGCCGATGGCGGTGAGCGAACGGTTTATTGCGCTCAACCGCTCTGGCTTGGCGCGTGAAGAACGAACTGCCGCCAAACGCGCGGTGCTGTTTCAAGCCGGGATGCAAGAAGCCTATCCCGATGAGGAGGTGCCATGAGCACGCCCGATGATCCGCAAGACACTGACGACACCCCCCCCCCGCGCAAAGGGGCGGTGAAGCTTTCGACCTTTGCTTTGCAAGCCGAGGCCGTGCCAGAGGCGGCACATGCGGCGGGGCCGCTGCGCTCGCATGGGGCGCGCTCTGTTATCACATCGCTCTCGGGCAAGCTGCGTCCGAGCGATTTGATGGAAGAAACGGCCCAAGCCGCCGCCGCATGGCGCGCCAAAATCGTGACGCTCTTTCCGGAATCTTTCCCCGGTGTCTTGGGGCTCAGCCTAACGGGCAAGGCGCTCGATAATGGCCTTTGGGCGCTTGAGACGATTGACCTGCGCCCCTTTGGCATTGGCAAGCACCGCAATGTCGATGACACCCCCGCCGGGGGCGGCGCGGGCATGGTGCTGCGCGCCGATGTGGTGGCTGCGGCCCTGGATGAGGCCGCGCTTGGTGCGCCTGCAAGCCGTGAAGATTGGCCCGTGGTCTATATGTCGCCGCGTGGCAAACCCTTCACCCAAGCCGATGCCCGCCGCTTTGCCGCCGCGCAGGGCATGACCATTCTATGTGGTCGGTTTGAGGGCGTAGATGAGCGGGTGCTAGAGGCTTACGGCGTTGAAGAAGTCTCGATTGGCGATTTTGTCCTCACGGGCGGGGAGTTGGCCGCGCAGGTGGTGATTGATGCCACGGTGCGGCTGCGCGACGGCGTGCTGGGCAATGCCGAAAGCGCGACCGAGGAAAGCCATTCGAACGGGCTTTTGGAGCACCCGCAATACACCCGCCCGGCCGAGTGGCAGGGCCGCACGATCCCCGAGGTGCTGACCTCGGGCAATCACAAAAAGATTGCGCAGTGGCGGCGGGAAATGAGCGAGGCACTGACGCGAGAGCGGCGCCCGGATTTGTGGGAGCGCTTTTGCGACGCGCCAAAGGGCTAAGCCGCATTTTTGGTTTTACGCATCGTGCCGCAATTTGGCGGCGGTGAAAACTGAGGAGCACTTTCGCCCGTAGCGAGAATGTCTTCGGTAACCGAAAGGCGGGGCTGATTTTTTCACCCCGTTCCGCCCTCGAAAGCACCGCGACAAAAAGTGACGCGCGTCACTTTGGAATTGTCACAAGAGGTTCACACTTTTTGTGGGCTGCTGGCGGCCCATCTGAAACGCAGGCGTCCAAAGCCCGCGTATTTGGGGGGAGATTGAAATGCTGAATATCAAAATGCCTCTTGTTGCGTTGACGATTGCTGTTGTTGGAACTGGCGCTTGGGCAGAGGGCACGCAGCCCCTGCGTTTGGCGCAGTCAAGTTGCTCGTCGGGCCTAAATTACTGTGCGCCCGGCAGCTATGGTCCCGGGGGGTGCTATCGGTTGGGCTACGCAACCTGCACCGCTGGGCTCGTCTGCACCGACGGGATGTCTGCTTGCAAACCGTCAAACGGAGGTCCGGCCTATTGCTACCGGGTTGGTTACGGTAACTGCAATTGATGTAAGGACCCGGCCCCGCGCGTGACGTGGGGCCGGGTTTAAGGCGCGGCGCCCCGTTTCTTCGCATTACGCGCAAAGCCCACTTCCCCCTTGATTCACAGCCCGTTCTCGCGTAACTCGCGCGGGTCTGGGCCTGAATCGGTCCCCGGACCCTTTGTCTGTGCCTGTGGCCCCCTGCTTCGGGGGTTGCGTGGGGTGCAAAGCAAAGGTTGGCAAAAGACGAACGATCCTCCGGCGGGCGCGCTGCACAGCAGTTGCGGACCCAAGCGAAGACCGGAGCTCTCGGGCGGCGACACCTTTGCGGAACAAACCGCAAGCAACGAAAGGACCTGCGATGAACCTGATCGCGCAACTCGAGGCGGAACAAATCGCCGCCCTCGGCAAAGACATTCCCGATTTCAAAGCTGGCGACACCGTGCGCGTTGGCTACAAGGTGACCGAAGGCACCCGTTCGCGTGTGCAGATGTATGAAGGCGTCTGCATCGCCCGCAAAGGCGGCGCGACCATCGCGGCTTCGTTCACCGTGCGCAAAATCTCGTTCGGCGAAGGCGTGGAACGTGTGTTCCCGCTCTACTCGACCAACATCGACAGCATCACCGTGGTGCGTCGTGGTCGTGTGCGTCGCGCGAAACTCTACTACCTGCGCTCGCGTCGCGGCAAATCGGCCCGTATCGCCGAAGTCACCAACTACAAACCCAAAGCCGAGTAAGGAGTGGTTCGATGAAAGCCGATACCCATCCCGATTACCACTTCATCACCGTCAAAATGACCGATGGCACCGAATACCAGACCAAATCGACCTGGGGCAAAGAAGGCGATGTGATGTCGCTCGACATCGACCCGCTGGCGCACCCGGCCTGGACCGGTGGTTCGGCCAAACTGATGGACACCGGTGGCCGCGTGTCGAAATTCAAAAACAAATACGCCGGTCTGGGCTTCTAAGCCTGTTGACCCAGCGTGGTTTTGGAAAGGGCGCCTTTGGGCGCCCTTTTTCGTTTTAGCGTGGTGTTCCGCAGCGCTTTTGGGGCGTTGTTGGCCCCTTCCGTCCCATTGTCCGCAAGCTTATAACGGGGCAAGCGCTGGGGCTTGTGGGCCTTGGCCAGAGCAGAGGAGATGCCAAGATGATCCTTGGCCATATCGGGGCGCGCAAAGGCTCCAAAGGTGTGCCCGGCAAAAACTTCCGCATGATCGCAGGCAAGCCCTTGATCGACTGGTCTTTGGATTTGCTGTTTGAAAGCGATCAGATCGGCGCGGTCGTGGTTTCGACCGATGATGAGCGGATTTATGACCATGCGGTGGCCAAGGGCGCGCTGGATATCGGCTTGCGGCCTGCGCATCTGGCGACCGATAGCGCGCCCAAATGGGGCGTGTGGCAGCATGCGCTGGAGGCGGCGCAAGAAAAGCTTGGCCAGCCCGTGACCGCTTTTGTGGACCTAGATTGCACCGCGCCCCTGCGGCTGGCAGAGGATCTCACCAATGCCATCGCGCTTTTTCAGTCACAAAAGCCCGACATGGTGATGAGCGTCTGCGAGGCGCGCAAGAACCCCTATTTCAACCTTGTTGAGGCCGATGAAGCCGGGGCGCTGCATGTCTCGAAGCCACTGCCCGGGGGGGTTTGGTCGCGCCAAACTGCGCCGAAGGTTTGGGAGCACGCAGCTTCGACCTATGTGCTTGATCCCGACTATCTGCGCCGCGCGAAAACGATTTACGAGGGCAGGGTGATCCCCTTTGAGATGCCCGCTGAGCGTTGCTTGGATATTGATAGCCCGCTTGATTTCAAACTTGTCGAGATGCTCATGGCAGAGCGTCATAGCCCGGAGGCCACGCAATGACCCTGCAAGACCGCACCATCTTTATCACTGGCTCGGGCGGGGTTCTGGGCTCCACCTACGTGCGCCGCATGCTGGCCGAAGGCGCGCGCGTTGTGGCGACCGACCTGCCGGGCCACCGGGCCGAGGCTTTGCAAGCCGCGCATGAAGGCAATGAGAACTTCCGCTTTTATGAGCTGGATGTGGGCGAAGAAGATCAGGTCACCGAGATTTTTCAACGCGTGATGAAAGACGGGTGGGAGCCGAATGTCGTGCTCAACAATGCTGCGATCACCGGCGAGATGCTGATGGGCGCGGGCAAAAGCTTCCCCGATTTTGCCGATACGACGGTAGCCGATTTTGAACGCACTTTGCACACCAACCTGACCGGGGCTTTCATGGTCGCGCGGCAGATGGACCGCGATATTGTAGGCCGCTACCCGGCGACGCTGATCAATGTCGCCTCGATGTATGCGCTCAACGGCGCGCATCACCCGATTTATGACGGGATGCCGTTCAAGAACTTCTCGGCTTACGGCATCACCAAGGCGGGCATTCATGGGCTGACAGTGTGGCTGGCGGGCTATTGGGCGCCGCGTAAGGCCACGGTGAACACGATCGCGCCGGGCGCGGTCTTCAACGGTCATTCCGAAGAATTCCAGCGCCGCGTGGGCGAGTTGATCATGGCGGGCCGGATGGCCCAGCCTGATGAAATCGCTGATGCGATGTTGTTCTTGTGCTCGGCCCAATCGGGCTATGTCACGGGGCAATTGCTCAATGTCGATGGCGGGTTTTCTGCATGGTAAGCCCGCATGTGGCGGTGATTGGCGCAGGCTCGATTGGGCGGCGTCATGCGGGGAATTTGGACGCGCTTGGGGCCAAGGTCTCGCATATCGGTTGGCGGGAGTTTGACGCCACCGCCTTTGCTGCGCGCACAGATTTGGATGCGGTGGTGATTGCCACCGCCACGCAAATCCGCTTGCCGTTGATCGCGCTTTGCGCGCAGATGGGGCTGCCTTTCTATGTGGAAAAGCCGCTGACATGGAGCCTAGAGGAACTCGCCGCGATTCATGCGGCGGCTGCCCCTGTGGCAGAGTGCTCAATGGTTGGCTTCATGATGCGCTATCACCCGGCGCTGGTGGCGCTTGGGCAAGAAGACCTGAGCGACATCTACGCCTTTGCCTTTGAGATAGGCCATGATGTGCGGCAATGGCGGCCCAATTGGCGGTTCGACGATAGTTACGCTGCCCAGCCCGAGGGCGGTGGGGTGCTTTTGGATCTTTCGCATGAGGTCGATATCGCGCAGACCCTGTTCCCCGGCCTAGCCTTGCAAGCGGTGGACAGCCTTGGCCATGCAGAGTTTCCGGGTGTGGATTTTGCCACCACCTTGCAACTGGCCGCGCCGGGTGGCCCGGTTGGCAGCGTGAGTATGGATTACCTCTCGCCCGTTTTCATTCGCCGCGCGCGGCTGCGCGGTATTTCGCGCAATGTCGAGATCGACTTCCTCAAACCGTCGGTGAGCTACATCACCTCCGAAGGGGTTGAGACGCGTGATTACCCGTTTGAGCGCAATGATATGTTCCTTGGCGCGATGGGGGATTTTTTGAAGCTGGTGACCGACGGGCCGGAAGCGAAAATCAGCCCGCAAGCACCGCTCCTGCGCCAATGCCTGCCGACCGATCATTTGGTGGCCGAGGCTTGGGGTAAGCGCGCCTTTCAGGGCGATATCGACCAAGATATGGGCTGATCAGCGCCGGGCGTTCGCCAGCACGCCCGGCAGCGCTGCAAAGAACCGGTCCACCCCGCCTGCATGATCTGCGAAGAAGCGTTCAATCTGCGCAGGCGTTGGTTGATCTGGGCCTGCAAGAGCTTTTGCCAGTTCTGCCGCGTCCTTCACCCGCCGCGCCACGCCTGCCGCCTCGGCTTCGACGAAAGGATATTCGATTGTCCAAATCTCGGGCCCGGTCAGCACCGGCTTTTTCAGCGCCAAGGGTTCGATGATGTTATGCGCGCCTTTCGGGGTAAAGCCGCCGCCCACCACCACCGCATCAGCGAGTGCGAGGTAGAAATACATCTCCCCCAGACTGTCGCCTGAAAGCACATCGGGCAGCGGCGTGGGGGCGGTGAATTGGGCGTGGCCATCCAGCACCTTTGGCAAAGCGGTAGAGCGGCGCGCGACGCTAAACCCGGCCGCTTCCAACAGCGCGCCGCAATCGCCAAACCGCTCCGGCTTGCGCGGCACATAGATGAAGAAGGGTTTGTCTGCGCCTTGGCTTAGGCTGCGCATCGCGCTCAGATAAGTCTCATCCTCACCCTCGACGGTGGAGGCAAAGGCGATCACGCGCCGCTCAGCCAAGCCAAGCGCGGGGCGCGCTACCGCGGCAGCCTCTAGGAGTGCCGGCGGGATCGGCTGTTCGAACCGCAATTCGCCCGTGATGGCGATATTTTGCACCCCCACAGCGGCGAAGCGATCTGCCTGCAATTGTGATTTCACAAAAGCCCCCGCAAAGCCGCGCATCACCGCTTGGCGCAGCCGCAAACCGCCGTTGTCACGCGCAATCGCCTTGGTCGGGTATTGCGCATTGCACATGAACAAGGGCACGCCCGCCGCCCGCGCTGCAAAGACCATGCGCGGCCAGATCTCAATTTCCATCACCAACCCGAATTTGGGCGCGAAGGCGCGGAAGAAACCGCGATAGGCCCAAGCGGTTTCCAGCGGCACCCAAACCACATGCACGTGGCCTTCGGCGCGCTCGGGCGCGAAGACCTTTTCCGCCTCGCGCCGCCCGGCGGGGGTGAAACAGGTGATCACGACGGTTTCGCCGCGCTCCAAAAACGCGCGGGCAAGGGGTACGGCAGAGCGGAACTCGCCAAGCGAAACAGCATGGATCCAGACCGTGCTTTGGGCGCAGGTGGCATAACGCCCGAAACGCTCGGCCAGATGACCGCTATAAAGCGTATCTTTGCGCGCGCGCCGAAAGAGATAGGCCAAGATCAGCGGCAGGCCGAGCGTCCAAACTGCGGACCATAGGCCAAGGAACAGGCGCAACTTCAGCGGCATGATTGGGCCTCCATCAGGGCCAGAAGGCGGGCGGCAAGGGTCTGCACCTTTTGTTGGGCGTCTTGCACCAGCGCTTTCGCCTTAGTCGCCATCTCGGCGGCCTCGCTTGGGGCGGGCAGGGCGCTGGCCAGCGTGCCGGGGGCGACCTGCCGGGCGGCGCCTATGGCCTCCAGCGCGGCGTAATCGGTGACGAAATTCGCCGTATCTGGGCCATGCAGCACCGGGCAGCCAAGATTCACGGCTTCCCACGGGTTATGCCCGCCTATCGCATCAAACCCACCGCCCACAAGCGCCCAATCGGCCAAACGATACCAAAGCCCCATTTCGCCCAATGTATCGGCAAGCCAAACGCGGGTTTCGGGGCCGGGAACTTCGTCCGCCGAGCGGCGCGCGAATGGAAGGTTTCGGGCGCGCAGATCGGCGGCAATGGCATCGGCGCGGTTGAGGAAGCGCGGCGCGATGATCAGCAAACTGTCTGAGGTCGCTTCAAGCGCGGCCAGCGCCTCTGCCTGATCGCCCGCATGCGATGAGGCCGCGACCCAAACGCGCCGCCCCGCCAGCGCGGCTTTGAGCTTGGAAAATTCTGCCGGATCCGTTCCAAGCGGTGGCGCGGCGGGTTTGAGCGAGCCAGAAACCGACACGCCTTGCGCGCCCAGCTTGGAGAGATACTGCGCCGTTGTCGGGTCTTGCGCATCAATCACCCGCAGGCAGGCAAAGGCGGCACGATAAAGCGAACCCAGTCGCGCACGACCTTCATAGCTGCGTTTCGCCATCCGGGCATTGACCAGCGCTTGCGGAATGCCATGCGTTTGCGTGGCAAAAATCGCGCCGGGCCAAATGTCTTGCTCGGACCAAATTGCCAGATCGGGCTGCCAATGGTGCAAGAACCGGTTCAAAAACGGTGGGCTGTCAAGCGGCAGGAACTGGTGGCGGGCATTTGGCGGCATGTCGCGCGCGATCACCTCGGCCGAACCTCGTGTGCCGGAGGTGATCAGAAATTCCAGATCGGGCGCTTGCTGTGCCAGTGCCTTAATCAGCCCACGCAACGCCATGGTTTCGCCAAGGCCCACCGCGTGAAGCCAGACGAGCCGCCCTTTGGGCCGGGGCAGGGTCGCATGGCCCAGCTTTTCACGCCAACGGTCTGGCAGTTCACGCCCCTTGGCCAAACGGCGCTTCAGCACCACGGGCGCAAGCGGAGCCAATGCCCAGCCTGCCGCCTGATAAGCGGCGCGGATCACCGCATCCTTAGTCATGATCAGCAAAGGTTTTTTGCAGCCCACTTTCCCAAAAGGCGACGTCGTTCAGCGTTTCGATGAACAATTCTGCCGCCCGCCCGCTGCCAAAGGCAGTGTGGCGCGGATAGCGTTTGCCCCATTCCTGCGCCAAGAAATTGGCAATGGCCGCGCTGTCTTGCGCAGGGGCTTTGAAGATCGAGGGCGCCTCGGCTCGGTTGGTTTGTCGTGTGCCAACATCAAGCGAGGGCAAGCCCAAAAACGGGGCCTCGCGCACGCCCGCCGATGAATTTCCGACCATGCAGGCAGCATGTTTCATTAGTTCAGAAAAATGCGCAAACCGCATGGAGGGCAAGAGCCGAAACCGCTCGCGCGGCAGTTTTTCCAACGTCGCAAAGATCGCCTCTGACCCTGGGTCATTGTTTGGAGCGATCACCACAAAATTGCGCCCGCTGGCTTCCATCGCGCCAAACAACCCCTGCGCTTGCGCGCCCATTGTGCCGACCTCTGAGGTCACCGGGTGGAAGGTGGCAATGCCAAACTCCTCAAACGGGATTTGGTAGCGGGCGCGGACCTCATCCAGCGTCACTCCCGAAGGCCCGGCGTGGAAATCCAATTCCGGCGAGCCGATTACATGCACATTGGCATCGGGCTCGCCCAGCACCATCACGCGCCGTTTCGCCTCTTCCGAGGACACAAAATGATGCGTGGACAGCTTGGTGTTGCAGTGGCGGAACATCTCATCAATCGTGCCAGAGACCTCACCGCCCTCGATATGGGCGGAGCGGACATAATTCATTGCACAGACCAAGGCGCAGGCCAAAGCCTCGACCCGGTCACCGTGGATCACCACCAGATCGGGGCGGTGCTCGACCACGAAATCGGAAAAACCTGCAACGGTTTTTGCCAGCACCGTATCTTGCGGATCGCCGATGCGCTGATTGAGAAATTCGTGCACGGCGACGCCCGTTACACGACGCACCTCGATCTTTGTCAGCCCGTAAAGGTCGAGCATGTGCATCCCGGTGACGAAGAAAGATACGTTAAACCCGGCGTCGCGGGCCGCAATGGCCAGCGGCTCAAGCTTGCCAAAATCGGCGCGGGTGCCAGTGACGAAGAGGATGGATCTGGTCATGGGCCGCCGGTCTCCTTACGGGCTTCAGGACAGGCGTTGGCTTGCCTGATGGGGGGAATGGATATATGCCACGGCCAGTCAAGGGAAGTAGGAGAACCCCGTGGAACGTGTTGTTCTATGCATGAAATGGGGCACGTTGTACGGGCCGGAATATGTGAATGTTCTCTACAATGCTTGCCGAGCCAATCTGACCGGGCCGTTTCGGTTTGTCTGTCTGACCGATGATGCCGCTGGCTTGGTGGCGGACATTGAGGTTTTTCCCATTCCAGAGATCGGGCTCGCGCCGGATCATTGGCGCGGCGGCGCTTGGCCGAAGATCAGCGTGTTTTGCGAAGATCTTTATGGGCTTAAGGGGCGCGCCCTGTTCATCGACCTCGACATGGTTATCTGGGGTGAGCTTGACCAGTTCTTTGAATACGGAACAGGGTTGGTTGCGATCGATTCTGCGCCTTGGCGCTATCGCGATGCGCCACCGCAAACGATGTCGTCGATTTTTGCCTTTGATCTCGGAAAAATGGGCTGGCTTGTAGATTGGCTGCGCGCCGACCGTGAACATTACATTTCGAAATACGGGATCGAGCAGCGATACCTGCATGGCGAAGTGCCCCAGATCGGGTATTGGCCGCAGGATTGGATCAAGAGTTACAAATATCATTTGCGGCGGCCTTTGCTTGTTGACCGTTTGATGGGGCCCGCCAAGCCTCACCCATCGTTGAAAGTGCTTTGCTTCCATGGCAAGCCGCGCCCGATTGACCTGATCCATCCGCCCAAAGGCAATTGGGACCGCTTCCCGCATTATGGCCGGGGGCAGGTGCCATGGATGGCAGAATACTGGGCCAGATATGGCGGCACAGTTTAACAAAAGGGGGGGCTGTTGAGCCGACTCGTCCTTTCTCTCACCACGGTGCCGCCGCGTTTTCCCTATGTTGCGGAGAACCTTTCGGCGCTGTTGGGCCAAAGTGCGCAGATTGATGCGATCAATCTCTATGTTCCGCGCAGCTATCGGCGGTTTTCCTATGCGCCAAGCGATCTTCCTCGTCTGCCCGAGGGGGTGAACCTGCGGTTGGTCGAGCAAGACTACGGCCCCGCCACCAAGGTTTTGCCCGCAGTGCAGGAATACCGCGATCAGGATGCGATGATCCTGTTTTGCGATGATGACAAAGTCTATGACCGCGGCTGGGCGCAGCGCTTTGTTGATGCGGCGCGGATGCGCCCTGATCATGCGATTTGCGAAGAAGCCGGGCATCTTGCGATGCCGCATTACGCTGGGGATGGCTGGGTTTCAAACCGCGACCCACAAGCAAAGTTCCGCGAGAAAAACCTTGGGTATCGCTTGCGGCGTGCGGCCTCGTTCGGGCGGTGGAAGCCTTCAAAGGCGGTGTCTGCGGGATATGTCGATATTCTTGAGGGCTGGGGCGGTGTCTTGGTTCGGCCAGAGTTCTTCGATGCGTTTGCCTATGACATCCCAGATGTGTTGTGGACCGTTGACGATGTCTGGTTGTCGGGCTGTTTGGAGCGCAAAGGCGTGCCGATCTGGTTGAACCTTGAGGACAAGGTGCGCTCAAAAGGCAATTCCAATGAGGTAAAGGGCGCAGCTTTGCGCAACTTTGTCTACCAAGGCCACAACCGGATCGAAGCGAACCGGGCTTGTATCCGATATTTCCGCGAGACATGCGGAATTTGGGGTGGGGCGGCGGCGTAAGTCCCTCGCCACCGCCTTTAAATCGCTTTCTCGGTCACAGTGTGTTGGCAGCCCCTCGGCGCGCAAGCTTGGTCAAAGCCGGCGCTTTTGGCGGCTGGTCTTTGGTCTGCAATGCGAGAATCTCATCCGCGATGGCGGGCGGCGGTGCGCTGACCATCCCTTCGTTCAAGGCGCGCAGATAAGCGGAGCGCATCGCGCTCCAGATGGGTTCGCTGCTTTTCTTCAGGAAGTGTGTGCCAAAAATCTGTTCGTTGGCATAAGGAAAACTGGCATTGAACCGTTTGCGGTTCACCGCGCGGCGAATGTGGTCAAGCACCTTTTCGCGCCATTCCGGATGTGCCGCATCTAATGCGGCGATGTGCTTCGCGCGTCGGATGATATCTGCATCGGCATAAGCTGCATACTTCAGCGTATTCCTGAGGAAAGCATCATCCTTCTTTTGGATTTCTTGCAAAAAGACTTCCCGGCGGGAAAGAGCCGTAAGTTTGAGACCGGCCGCAGCCATCGCGCGAGAGAACCGAATTTCGCCGTTCTTGATCGTTTTCGGCTTGTAGTCAGTCATCTTGTAATTGTCCCAGAACGCTTGAAATTCCGGGTGTTGCCATGCGCTGCGACGGATCAGGTAGAAATAGGATTCGAGATGCGAGAAAGCGCTCGCATGGCCGCCGCTAGTGTCGTGAATGACCTTTTCATCCTGCAAAAGTCCGCAGATATCTGCGTCTGCAAAATTTGCTTCAAGCTGCCCTAGCAGGCCCGGGCGCATCGGCATCCAGACGCTGTCATTCATCACGATCAGTTTCTCTGGGGTGACGCCATCACGGTTTAAGAGCCGGATGGCATCTTGATAGCCGCCAAAATCATAGCCGAAATTTGGCCGCTCCAGCAGGCTCCAGCAGTTTTCCAAAAGCAGGGCGCGATCTTCGTTAGTGATCGCGCAGTTCAAGACAAGAAACGGGGCATAGCCCTGCGCGCGGAGCCAGTCGCATGTGGCAAGCGCAGATCGGGCGATGCCCTTAGGCTGGTATAGCAAAAAGATGGCGACACGGTCTGCCAAGGGCTGAGTGCCTTGGGAGCGTCGTGTCAACTTGTCGAAGTCTCGCAAATAGTCGGCGCGTTTTTGTGACTCTCGCATCCGCCCAGGCAGGCTGGACAAGGTTTGCGGCAGATGCAGGATCTGGTCTTTGATGCGGGTCAGTTCGCGTTTGATCTTCCAGGCGGGTACCATTTACACAACTCCGGGGTGATCTTTATACTGTAGCATGCTACCCTTAGGAGCCTAGCACTGAAAAGAGGCCTTGGCGCGCCAACCAGTGTAACCTCTTCCCATAGTTTGCGATTTTCTGCCAATAATAGGCCAAGCGTTTATGTTTGGGGAATTTCTTCGCATCTGCCATGGCCGTTCCGGTGATGAAGCTTTCCCCTTGGTCGCGCGGCGGTGCGGTGAAGGGTTCTAGCCCCATCAAGCGGATATCATGCTTGAAGAAGCGGTTGAGTTCATGATCATGGGCGCGCGTGATTGGGTAGAAGCTGTCCGCAAGCCGTGCTGCCACGCTGCGTTTGATCAAATAACAGCCGTTGCCGGTGAAGGGGCCCCAATAGGCGTTGAGCGTGAAGCTCCCACGCTCAACCTGTTTCAGCGGGCCTTTGGCACGGATCCGAGAGAACCGAACGATGTCCCAGCGATCGGCAAGCTCTAGCGCGGTTTGCAGCGCGTTTGGAAAATCTGGAGTAAAGGTCACGTCGTCTTCACAGATCAAGACGATCTCGTCTTGCCCGACGCCAATTTGGCGCCAAAGTTCCACATGAGATGCGTAGCACCCGAGATGACCCAAAGATAACGGCGCCCCCATATTGCGCCGCCAAGCCACTTCGTCGGTGCGTTTTCTGAGTTCTGCCTCGCAGGCTTGCCCGTCCACCCCGTCAAATAGCGCATAATCGAAACCGATTTTGGCAAATTCGTTCTCAACTTGGGCACGGCGCGCTGTGGCGCGGGCCAAAGAGATCACGAAAATTGGGACGGGGGCTGCACTCACGCAAGATCCTCCCATTTCAATTGCGTGTTGCGGGTTACGGCGCGGGTGAGGCGTTTGCCCACCACCTTGTCAAAGTCATAGCCGGCAATCTCGCCCGAGCCGGGGCGACGGGCCCAGATATCGGCTTCGGTGATCACATGGCCCTCGGGCAGATCGGCATCCGCCACCACGGAGGCGCGCGCGAACCGATAGACGGGTTCTTCCGCTTCGGTGCGTTGCTTGGGGTTGTTGGCGGCAATCCAAATCTCGCGCGAGCGGTCAATCAGGAAGCGCAGTTCTGCCGGGTCCATCGAGTTGATGATGTCGGGGCCAATGCGGTAGCGCGTGTCGGTATAATGGCGCTCAAGGATGCAGGCGCCGAGCGCGACAGACGCGAGCGCCATTTCCGGCCCGATCGAATGGTCCGAAAAGCCGACCGGCACACCGGGAAAAGCGTTTTGCAATTCGGTTACGCCTTTAAGCGAAACGATCTCGGGCGGGGAGGGGTAGAGGTTGGTGCATTCCAAGAGCGCAAACTCCACGCCCGAAGCTTGCAAGATTTCAACGCTGGCGCGGATCGTGTCAATCGTTTGCATCCCCGTCGACAAGATCACCGGCTTGCCCTTGCGCGCGATATGGCGAATGAGCGGGAGGTTATCGGCCTCGCCCGAGCCGATCTTGTAGCCGACCACGCCGATCTCTTCCAAAAACTCCGCCGCCGCGCGCGAAAACGGGGTGGAGAGATAAATCATCCCCAAGCTCTCGGTATAGTCCTTGAGCGCAATCTCATCTTCGCGCGAGAGCGCGCAGCGTGCCATCACTTCCCAGATCGAGACATCGGCATTGGGCGGAAAGATCTGCTTCGCCTCATCGGTCATCTCGTCTTCAAGGATATGCGTCTGATGTTTGACGCATTCGCAGCCAGAGGCCGCGGCCAAGCGGACCATTTCCTTGGCGACGTCAAGCGAACCGCCATGGTTGATGCCGATTTCCGCAATCACCAGCGGCGGATGGTCGGGGCCGATTTCGCGGTGGCCGAGTTTCATGGCGTGTCACTCCTATTGGCGCGTCGCGCGCGCAGATCTTCTGATCCCCAGCGATCATGCACCCAAAGCCATTGATCGGGGAAGCTGCGGATTTGTGCTTCCAGTCTCCGGGTCATTTCTTCGGTCATTTCGCGCGGGTTGGTATGGGCAATCGGCGTTTCGAAGTGGACATCGTGATGGATGCCGTCTTCGCAGCGATGCGTGAAAATCGGCAGCAAAAGCGCCCCGGTTTTCATCGCCATTTCTGCTGCAAAGGTCGAGGTCGGCGCGGGGTAGCCGAAAAAGCTGATATCGGGATAGCTCGTGGCGCGCACGTCAAACAGCATCGCCGCGACGCCGCCGTTTTTCACATGCCGGGTGAAAGAGACGACCCCTTTGCGGCTCTGCGCGAAGGCGGGGCCGGTCAGGCTTTCCATCGTCGTTTTATAGTGTTCGTTGAAATAGGGGTTCTTGGCCGGACGATACAGCGCCGCCACGGGATACCCCATATTGTGGATCGCGACACGCAGGGTCTCATAATTGCCGATATGGCCAGAGACAGCCAGCACGCCACGCCCCTCGGCCAGAGCGTCTTTAAATGCCGCAAGGCCCGGCCCGCCAACCGTGCTGTTTTTCAGCACTTCGGACAAGTCGTCCTTACTGTAGTTTTCGATGATACTGCGACCGAAATTGACCGAAACCCGACGTGCGATGCGTTTCGCTTCGGCAGAGGACATCTCTGGGTGGATCAGTTGCAGGTTGCGCACCGCCTTGGAGATATAGCCCGCGAGAGGCGCCACGACCCAACCCGTAAGCCAGCCAAACAGGCGCACTCGCGTTTTATATGGCACCCGCCGCGCCAGCCCGATCAGCACCCTCAAAAAGGCATCGCTGGTCCTGTCTGCGTTCCACGCCATGCGCGTTTGACCTTTTCCTATTTGGCTTTTGTAATCGGCACGCCCCGGAGGGATGTCAACCCAAGGCACCGTTTGTGGCGCTATGCTTCCACCACGAATTGCGCCGAAACGATCTGCCAGCCGGAGCCAACACGTTCCAATGTAGCACAGAAGGCTGCGCCGATCCGGCCAGCCTCTGCGCCCTTCTCATCCACGAGGCCGGACAAGACGAACCGCTGCCAGATCACGGCGGCGCTGTCGCCAATTGGCCGCGACCGGGTGCGCCCGGTCACCAAGCGCGCGCGTTGAAACGCCCCGGCAAATTCCCCCGCCAATAGCTCGGCGATCTCTTTTGGGTTCTGTGCCGCGCCGCCGGTAAGGCTAAGAAACTCTCCATCGGGGGCGAAAAGCGCGGCAATGCCCCGCGCATCATGCGCGCCCCAAAGCGCGGCAAAACGGCGAGGCAGGTCTGCGGGATCGGCGAGCATCAGCAAGCCTCGCCTGGTGCGGGCACGATTTTCCCGGGGTTGAGGATATTATGCGGATCGAGCGCCATTTTGATTGCCCCCATGACGGACCAAGCGGCCCCATGTTCTTCGGACATCATGTAGCGCTTGCCCATGCCAATGCCATGCTCGCCCGTGATCGTGCCGCCCATGTCCAGCGCCATATGGGCAAGATCATGCGCAACGTCCTTGGCCTTTTGTAGCTCGGCCGCGTTATCGCGGTCCAAAAGCACGATGGCGTGGAAATTCCCGTCCCCCACATGGCCCAAAATCGGCGCGGTGAGCCCCGCAGCATCGAGCATCGCCCGGCCTTTGGCGACCGCTTCGGCCAGACGGGACATCGGCACGCAAACATCGGTCACCAGCCCCATGCAGCCGGGCCGCGCGGCCAGGCAGGCCGAATAGGCCCCGTGGCGCATCTTCCACAGCCGATTGCGGTCTTCGGTGGTGGTGGCCCATTGGAAATCGGCCCCGCCCATATCCGTCACCACCTCGCCAAAGCGCGCGCTTGCCTCGGCGACGCTCGCGTCTGAGCCATGAAACTCGATCATCAGATGCGGCTTTTCGGGCAGGGAGGAGCCATTCATCTTGTTAAAGACGCAGGCAATTTCTTCATCGACAAATTCGATCCGCGCCATCGGGATGCCCATCTGCATCACCATTTGCACGGTCTCTACCGCGGCTTCGAGCGTGTCAAAGGCACAAACGGCGGAGGAAATCGCCTCGGGCTGGGCATGAAGGCGCAGCGTCAGTTCGGTAATCAGCCCAAGCGTCCCTTCGGAGCCCAGCATCAGAGCCGTCAGGTCGTAGCCAGAGGCCGATTTTGCGGCGCCCGAGCCGGTGCGGATCACCCGGCCATCGGCCAACACGACCTCAAGCGCAGCCACATTGTCCCGCATCGAGCCATAGCGCACCGTGGTGGTGCCGCTGGCACGCGTTGCCGCCATGCCGCCAAGCGAGGCATTGGCGCCCGGATCCACCGGGAAAAAGAGCCCCGTCGCCCGCAGATCGGTGTTGAGCTCTTGGCGGGTCAGCCCCGGCTGCACCCGGACCAGCCGATCTTCGGGGTGGGTTTCAAGCACTTTGTTCATATGTCGGAAGTCGACGACGATCCCGCCCTGTACCGCCAAAGCATGACCTTCAAGCGAGGTGCCAGCCCCCCAACCCACCACGGGCACGCGATGGGCGTTGCAAATCTTCGTGAGGGCGGCGACCTCTTCGGTGCTTTGCGGATAGGCGACGGCTTCGGGCGGCGTGGGTGTGAACCACGTCTCTGACCGGCCATGCAGGTCACAATCGGCCTTTGTACGCACGAGACGCGCGCCCAAAAGGGTTTCTAGCTCTTGCCAAAAGGATGCTTCTGCCATGTTCACCTCCGCCATTTTCGCCCCTCATAGGCGGATCGCCGCGAGGCGGGAAGGGGCGAAAAAATCACATCCGTTTGTCACCGATCAATGTTGCTGCTAGCGGGCATCGTTAGGACACTGGCAAGCGCGCGCTGCCCCTGCCCCACGGGGGCTTAAAATGCGCGATGGGTCGAGAAGGAAAAGGAGCCCGGGATGATTTTCGAAAGCCGCATGTATGATGAACTGCAACCGGGGATGAGCGCCGAGTTGCGCAGGCTCTGCACAGCAGATGATATCTATGCTTTTGTCGCGGCGACCGGGAACCACAACCCGATGCATGTGGAACGTGCTGATGACGCGGGCCACAAAACGGTCCCCTATGCGCCGGGGCTGTTTGTGGCCTCGATGATCTCTTCGCTTTTGGGCTCGATTTTGCCGGGGCCGGGCACGCGCTACAAAGACCAATCTTTGAGCTTCCAAAACTACGTCAAAGCCGGGGAAGAGCTGATCGCCAAAGTCACTGTCGCGTCGAAAGAGGCGGAAGGCGTTGTCGTGCTCAACACTGAGGTTCGCCGGGTAGGGGATGAGGCCCTGATCTGCGAGGGCAAAGCCCGGGTGCATGCGCCGGAAAAATATATCCGCTACGAAGAGATTGATGCCCCCGGCCTGATCGTGCAGCGCCACCGCCACTTTGAAAAGCTGCTTGAAGCGGCCGAAGACCTGCCCGAACTCAAGACCGCCGTCGTTTGCCCCGAAGAGCAAACCGCACTTGAAGGTGCGATGATCGCCGCCGAGCGCGGGCTTATTCGTCCGATCCTGATTGGCAAACCCGAAAAGATTGAAGCCGCGGCAAAAGCGCTTGGCAAATCTTTGGCGGATTACGAAGTGCTGGAGATGATGACCCACCGCGATGCCGCGCGTCAGGCTGTGGCTTTGGTGCATGAGGGCCGCGCGCAGGCGATCATGAAAGGGCATTTGCACACCGATGACCTGCTGCGCCCGATGCTGGACAAGCAAACCGGGCTGCGCGTGGGGCGGCGGTTTACCCATGTCTTCGTGATGGATGTGCCCGGCGTCAGCCACCCGCTTTTGGTCACCGATGCGGCGATCAACATTGCCCCCGATCTCGCGACCAAGGTGGACATCTGTCAAAACGCGATTGATCTGGCGATTTCGCTTGGCATGGAAACCCCGAAAGTGGGCGTTCTGAGCGCCGTCGAGACGGTGAACCCCTCGATGCCGTCTTCGATTGATGCTGCGCTTCTGTCCAAAATGGCCGAACGCGGCCAGATCAAAGGCGGCGTGGTCGATGGCCCGCTGGCGATGGACAACGCGGTCGATATTGGTGCCGCGCGCACCAAAGGGCTGCGTGGCCCAGTGGCGGGGCAAGCGGATGTGCTGGTGGTGCCGGGCATTGATGCGGGCAATATGCTGGCCAAGCAGCTTGCCTATATCAGCCATGCAGAAGCGGCGGGCGTGGTGCTGGGCGCACGGGTTCCGGTGATCCTGAACTCGCGTTCGGATAGCGCGATGGCGCGTCTGGCCTCGGCGGCGGTGGCCTCGATCCATTGGAATCGTTTGACGGGGGGGAATTGATGACGAAAGCGATTTTAACGCTCAATGCGGGGTCATCCTCGCTCAAGCTGGGGCTTTTCGATGAGGCGCTAGAGGCGCTGGCAACGGCCCATGTGGATCGCTTGGGGGCGCCAGAGGCGAGCCTGAAGCTGAAAGATGCCACAGGCGCTGCAATGCCGGTGCCCAGCTTTGGACCCGATGATTTCGCGACCCATACGATTGCTTTGCGTTCTGCGCTTGCGGCGTTTCGCAATGACCTGCCGGGCCTTGAGATCATCGCAATCGGTCACCGTATCGTGCATGGCGGTGTGGATCACGCCGAACCCGAACCGGTGACCGAGGTGCTGCTTGATCACCTCGAACGGCTCAGCCCCTTTGCGCCTTTGCACCAGCCGCATAATTTGGCGGGCGTGCGGGCCTCGATCGAGGCCTTTCCGGGCGTCCCGAACGTGACCTGCTTCGATACCGCGTTTCATCGTGGGCATCCGTTTGTCGATGATACCTATGCCCTGCCGCGCCACTATTACGAAAAGGGTGTGCGCCGCTATGGCTTCCACGGGCTGAGCTACGATTACATCGACAGCGTGCTGGCCGCCGAGGAGCCCGATTTGCGGGCGGGCCGCGTGGTGGTGGCGCATTTGGGCTCTGGCGCCTCTGTCTGCGCGATCCATAATGGCCAGTCGATGGCCTGTACGATGGGCTTCTCCACGCTCTCAGGCCTGCCGATGGGCTCGCGCGCGGGCGAGTTGGATGCAGGCGTCGTGCTTTACCTGATGGATCAGGAAAAGATGGGCGCGGCCGAGATCACCGAGCTGCTGTTCAAACGCTCCGGCCTTTTGGGCATGTCGGGTGTGTCGAACGATATGCGCACGCTGGAGGCCTCCAAAGACCCACATGCGCGCGAGGCGATTGATTACTTCTGTCACCGGGTCGCGCGCGAGATCGCGTCGCTTGCCGCCTCCATGGGCGGGCTCGACGGGCTCGTCTTCTGTGGCGGGATCGGCGAGAACTCGGCCTTGGTGCGCGAAGAGGTCTGTGAAGCGCTTGAATGGGCCGGGGTAGAAATGGACGTTGAGGCGAACAAAGCCCATGCCCGGAACATCTCCACCGGCCGGGTGGCGGTGCGGGTCATTCCAACCAATGAAGAGCTGGTGATTGCCCGGGCCGCGAAAGGCGCGTTGAAGCTCTAATCCGGCGTCCGCGTGGCCTGTGCCTCTCAAGGGCGCTTCATCCAGAAACTTGTGCAGGCGGTCCCATGCGGGCCGCCTGTTGTCGTAAAAGGGCAGGGATGGGCCTGCTCAGGTGAGCCCGGTCGAGGGAGCGCGCCGCCGAGCCGCGAAGGGCTTTTGGGGCGAATCTGGATTCGGGATCTGCTCTTGATCGCCCAAAACGCGGAATCGGCGCGCTTCACGAAGAAAAATTTGCCGGTGACTCGGCCCGATTCACACCTGACCGCAACGCACTCAGAAAATTAATGCGTTTCGGTAGTGCCTGGAGAAATATTATTTCCTTGGCGTCAGGAGTGTCATTTGCCCCCAAAGAAAGTTCCGGGCGATTTTTCCAATGCAGCAAGGGCTCAAGCGGGGTGCGCGCAAAAAATCGCAACTTTTTTGAAATTGGCTCTTGCGCGCTGCGGGCAGTCTCCGTAAAAGCCCCCTCACCGAAGCGGAACACACCGCGACGGTGCGCCGGACGGGTCGCAAGGCACTGAAAGCGAACGGAAAAATGGAGATGCTGTTGGCTAGCAGCGCCGCGAGTGATTGGCGCTACTGGTTGATTTTGTTTCCTTGCTCTTTGACATTGATGGATATCTGAAGAGATATGTGGGCGGTTTGGGCGCGAATGCGACTGCGAACCGAGACATATCGGCGCTCTAGCTTC
>NZ_FTOG01000017.1 GCF_900156655.1 Rhodobacter aestuarii
GGGCGTCAGCAACGCTCCATCAGCGCGCATAGGCTGACCCAGGAGCGGCACAGGCAGACAGGCCAAGCTGCTCTAGCGGGGCTGATCAGTGGTCCTCAGCTCGCAGCTAGGGCTACCTGTGGCGATGCGACGGCGGCAAAGGGCTGGCCGATGACATGAATGAGGCCGGGGCAGCAGAGGCCGCCAGCGCGACCAAACCACGTCATTGATGTGATCTATAGGTGATGTGATGGCGGGGTCGTACAACCGCAAACTCGTTGTTGCAGAGCGCCCAACGCACAAAATCTGTGGCGGCTTGCCTTCGAGGCCACGGCCAATCGGTTAAAGTCGAGGAGAGTTATTTTCTTCTGTGTCGGTGGCACGGTCATTGTCAATTCGCCGTCGCGTTTCTGTCTTCAAGGCTGCAACGAGCGCGCACTTCCGCCTTGACCGCGCGCCCTGCGCAGGTCCACAAGGAAGCTCGCATAAGGTCCACGCTGAGGGATGGCGGGAATTTTATGTCGTTGTTTGTCAGTATGTTATGTGTTCGGCGGTATGGTGCCGTCAGCCTCTTCTGGGCACCATTTACCCCCTACCAAGGGTAAATATGCAAACACTCTCGTAGGTTGCAGCTTTCACGGTTCACTTTAGTGGGCCTGAAGATGCGCACCTAGGAGAGTTTTTTGCTTTTATGCGGATCTGGTCGCCTGTGTTGCAGTGCACAAAAACGCCCAAGCGGACCGTTACTGCTTAATGCCGCTTCTCTATATACTGCACATCCCGCGTATTTAGGCGCGATGGTGCCGCGCAAGACCTTGCTCTAATATCAGCACCACTGCACGCGGGGCTGTCTCAAATGCGAAGCGTCCGGGCCGGGCCGTGCGATATCTGTCGTGTTGGAAGCGCGTGCTGAGTTCAGAGCGCGCCCGCTTAATAACGGTGCTTGCGTTAAGACTGTGATCAATTATGAGGCAGAGACGCCTGGCTTGACGCTACGACACACTGGAATTTTGAGACTTATGAAGACCCTACCGGATTTCACCATCGTCATTCCGACACATCGTCGTCCGACGCTGTTGCCGCGTGCTGTCGAAGGCGCGCTAGCAGCCTGCGGCGCCACGGGCGAGGTGGTCGTCGTGGCCGATAATGATCCGGGTGCAGCAGAATCGCTGTTTTCATTCGTCGAGGAACCGCGCTTGAGGCTTGTCGATAACCCCGGGCCGCATGGGGCTTCGGCTGCGCGCAATTGTGGGATTGCGGCGGCGCGCGGGCAGGTGATCCTGTTTCTTGACGACGACGACGATATGGTCGCCGACTATCCGGCAAGGGTGATGGCTGTCGCCAAAGCCGGGCGTGCAAGCTGGGGCTTTAGTCGGCATTTCACGCGCAATAGCTTCGATGCTGCCCCTGAGCTCGCGCCGCGCAAAAAGCGCCGTCAGGGGCAAATTCAGCGTTCTGTCCCGTTTAAGCGCAATACGGCGGGCACCAGTAACGGATTTTGGGTCAAACGAGATCTTTGCTTGGACGTTGGCGGTTTTTGCCCAGATTTGCGGCTTGATGAAGATACGGATCTTTGCTGTCGCCTTGTCGCCGCTGGGCATCAGCCTTGGTATGAAGAACTGCCGGGAACGATCTTGAATCGTGTCGGGACAATTCAGCGGCTGACGAATAGCGGCGCTGACCGTTCTTATGCGGAGTGCTATGTGAAAGTGTTGCAGCGAAATGCTGGCGCCTTGCGCGATGTGCCGGGTGCGGTTTCTTTCCTTGCTTCGCGTGCTCAGCACAAGATGCTGCGTGCGGGAATGGGAGGTTCTCTTGATATGGTGTATCGCGAGGTCGCTTCGCCTTGGCTGAGGCTGGTGTTGCGCACCGAGCGTGTGCTTTGGGAAAGAAAGCGCGCGAAAGCGGGTTTGGCGAAGGCGATCTAGCGCGGCCTTGGTGTGGCGCGGCAAAATCGCCATTTCTTGTAATGGCGGGGCGGTGGCAAAGCCCGCGCAAAGCGCTTATACCTATGCAACACTTGTGAAAGGGCTGCCGGTGACTGTCCATCTGCATCAAAACGATCTTCCCGAAGGCCTTGATCTGGGCCCAGTGGTCGCAATCGATACCGAAACCATGGGGTTGGACCCGCGCCGCGACCGACTTTGCCTTGTGCAGATGTCTTCTGGTGATGGCGACGCGCATCTGGTGCAGATCGCGAAAGGGCAAACCGAAGCCCCGCGTCTGTGTGCGATGTTGGCCGACCCGAAAGTGGAGAAGCTTTTCCATTTCGCCCGCTTTGATGTGGCGGCGCTTTACAATGCCTTTGGGGTTGTGACCGCGCCGGTGTTTTGCACCAAGATTGCGTCCAAAATGGTGCGCACCTTCACTGATCGCCACGGGTTGAAATATCTGCTGCAAGATCTGGTGGGCGTCGATATCTCCAAACAGCAGCAGACATCTGACTGGGGCGCGCCGGAGCTAACGGCGGCGCAGCTCGATTATGCGGCTTCTGACGTGCTTTACCTGCACCAACTCAAATCCGTTTTGGTGGAGCGGCTGCACCGTGAGGGGCGCATGGATTTGGCTCGGGCTTGTTTTGATTTCCTGCCCGCGCGCGGGCAACTCGACCTGATGGGTTGGGATGAGCCGAATGACATCTTCCACCACTGATTACGCCAATACCGCCCGCCGCGTGATTGAGATTGAGGTGGCCGGGCTGATCGCTCTGGCGGAAAGTCTCGACGGCGCTTTTGCTGCTGCTGTCGAGATGATCTTGCAAGCGCGGGGCCGGGTGATCGTCTCTGGCATGGGCAAGTCGGGCCATATCGCGCGCAAGATTGCGGCGACGCTGGCAAGCACGGGCACGCCCGCGCAATTCGTGCATCCGGCAGAGGCGAGCCACGGCGACCTTGGTATGGTGACCGAGGCGGATGTGGCGCTGGTGCTGTCCAACTCTGGTGAAACGCCGGAATTGGCCGACCTGATCGCGCATACGCGGCGCTTTTCCATCCCGCTCATTGGGGTCGCCTCGCGCCCGGAATCGACGCTTTTGCGGCAAGCAGATGTGGCGCTGGTGCTGCCCAAAGCCGAAGAGGCCTGCGGCACGGGGGTGGTGCCCACGACATCGACCACCATGACTTTGGCGCTGGGCGATGCTTTGGCCGTGGCGCTGATGGAGCATCGGCAGTTCACGCCGGAGCATTTCCGGACCTTCCATCCGGGCGGCAAGCTTGGGGCAAAACTGTCGAAAGTGGCGGATTTGATGCACCGCGATATGCCGCTGGTGGCCGAAGACACACCGATGCCCGAGGCGCTTTTGATCATTTCGCAAAAGGGCTTTGGGGTTGTTGGCGTGACCGATACGGCAGGTCAGCTTTCTGGCATTGTCACCGATGGTGACCTGCGGCGGCATATGGAGGGGCTTCTGTCTCACACCGCTGCGGAGGTGATGACTCGCAACCCGCGCACGATTGATCCGCAAGCGCTGGCCGAGGCGGCGGTGGCCGCGATGAATGACCGCAAGATCACCTGTCTTTTCGCGGTGGAGGCGGGGCGCCCCGTTGGCATTTTGCACATTCATGACTGTTTGCGCGCTGGGGTGGCGTGATGGTTCGCGAAAGCCGCCATTCGATGCTGGTGCAATGGGCCAAGGTGGCCCTGCCGCTCTTGGCATTGGTGCTGCTTTCGACTCTTTTTCTATTTTCCGGCAAGGTCGATCCGACCACGGCTTCGATCTACGCCAAGGTCGATGTGGATGCGCTGGTGGCCGAACCACGGCTGACCACGCCGGAATATTCTGGCATGACGGAAGAGGGCGCCGCGCTCACCGTCCGGGCGACGACTGCGACGCCAGACCCAAATGGCAATGGTGCTTCGGCCAGTGATGTGATCGCCAAATTGGAAGGTGCCGATGGTGCGGTGACCGATTTGACGGCGGCGGCTGGGGTGCTTGATCCGCAAGCCGGGCAGATCAGCCTGTCAGAGGGGGTCGCGGTACAAACCTCGTCGGGGTATCGCATGGCCACCGAGGCGGTGGATATGGCTACCGACCGTGGCATATTGAATGCGCCCGGCGCCGTGCGCGGAGAGGGCCCTTTTGGCACGCTGGAGGCCGGGTCGATGCAGATGGGGCGCAGTGATCCAAGTTCGCCTTACGATCTGCACTTCAAAGGCGGCGTGAAGCTGATATACCAGCCGGAGAAGTGAGGTTTCGATGCGCCGTCTGCCCCAGATTTTTTCCGCTCTGATTTTCTTTTCCCTGACCGCAGGGGCCGTTCAAGCGCAGCAGGTGGCCTTTGCCGGTCTGCGCACCGATACCTCTGAGCCGGTCGAGGTCACGGCTGATAGCCTTGATGTGAACCAGACCGATGGCAACGCGATTTTCACCGGCAATGTGGTGATCATCCAAGGCCCTTTGCGGCTTTCAGCGGCGCGGGTGCAGGTCGAATATGGCTCGGCCGAGAAGAAAAGCATCTCTGAGCTGCAAGCCTCGGGTGGGGTGACTTTGGTCACCGCCAGCGAAGCCGCCGAATCGCGCGATGCGGTTTACAATGTGGCGGCGGGTTCTGTGGTGATGACGGGCGATGTGCTTTTGACCCAAGGCGATAATGTTCTCTCTGGGCAGCGCCTTGATGTCGATCTGAAAACCGGAACCGGACAGATGCAGGGCCGGGTGCGCACGGTGTTGCAACCGGATCAGACCCCATGAAAGATATGGCAAGCCCGGCCGAAAGCAGCCCATCGGGGCTGAGCGTGGTCAGCCTGCGCAAAAGCTACCGTAAGCGGTTGGTGCTGCGCGATGTGTCTTTGACGCTCGATCGGGGCGAGGTGGTGGCGCTGTTGGGCCCGAACGGCTCCGGCAAGACCACCTGTTTCTATGCCATCGCAGGGCTCGTCTCGCCCGATGCAGGGCAAGTGCAGATCGACGGGGTCGATGCCACCTCTATGCCGATGTATCGCCGTGCGCGGCTTGGCATTGGCTATTTGCCGCAAGAAGCCTCGATTTTTCGTGGGCTGACGGTGGAGCAAAACATCATGGCCGTTTTGGAAATTGCCGTGGATGAGGTGCACCGCCGCCGCGAACGGCTCGAAGAACTATTGGGTGATTTTGCCATCGCCCATCTGCGCCAAGCGCCGGCGCTTGCGCTTTCGGGGGGCGAGCGACGCCGGGTGGAGATTGCCCGCTGCTTGGCTGCCGATCCGAAATATCTTTTGCTGGATGAGCCCTTTGCGGGCGTTGATCCGATTGCCGTGGGTGAGATTCGCGCGCTGGTCGCGCATCTGAAGGAACGCGGTATCGGGGTGTTGATCACCGATCACAACGTGCGCGAAACGCTCGAAATTGTCGATCGCGCTTATATTTTGCATGATGGCCATGTGCTGATGTCTGGCCGGACCGAGGAAGTGGTTAAAGATGAGAATGTACGGCGTGTGTACCTCGGGGAAAATTTTCGCATCCAGTAATGTGCAGGAGCGAACAGTTTGCGCCAAGTCATTGACAGCGGCGCCGTTCCGTTCCCAAATGAACCCATGCGTAACCACGGTCCTTATGCCCCAGTTGTCGCGCCGCACGTTTTCGGCTCAGTTGGGCTTGTGAACCAGACCTCCCCAGTTTTCGAAAAAAGTTTAACCAACCCGCAACCTTGGCATGAGAGCCCAGGATCGGGACAATAAAGTGAAGGAGAAGCCATGCGTTACCAGATCAGCGGAAAACAGCTCGACGTTGGCGAAGCCCT
Organism: Rhodobacter aestuarii; assembly: GCF_900156655.1. Lineage (GTDB taxonomy): Bacteria > Pseudomonadota > Alphaproteobacteria > Rhodobacterales > Rhodobacteraceae > Rhodobacter > Rhodobacter aestuarii. The sequence goes on from NZ_FTOG01000017.1 coordinate 5,697, forward strand.
GCAGACACATGTGAAGACCGAACTGGCAGAAACGGTCGACAAATACATGCAGCGGCCGACCGATGCGACCGTCGTCTTTTCGCGCGCCGCGCATGAGTATGTCTGCGAAACGACTGTGCACCTGTCCACCGGGCTGACCGCTTCGGCCGCAGGCCGGGCCGGGGATGTTTACGCCGCTTTCGAAGCGTGCCGCGAAAAAATGGACAAACAGCTGCGTCGTCACAAACGTCGCCTGAAAGACCACCATCGCGACCGTGTCTCTCCGGTTGAATTCGGGGACGCCGGGTTGTATGTGCTCGCCGCGGAAGAAGACGAGTCGGATACCGATAGCCTTGCACCCGTGATCGTTGCCGAGATGGAGACCAAGGTCCCCACGATCTCGGTGGGCGAAGCGGTCATGCAAATGGAACTGTCGCATAAACCGCTGCTCGTGTTCCGCAATGAGAAACATGGCGGGGTCAACGTCGTCTATCGCCGTGAAGACGGCAATGTCGGCTGGATCGACCCGCGCAACAGCAAGTGAGCGTCTGATGGGCGCAGAAAAAGGACAGATGGATCTTTCCACCCTGCTCAAACCGGCAGCGGTCAAAGTTTTGGCCAATACCACGAGCAAGAAGCGCCTGTTCCAGGATCTCGCAGATATCGCGCATTCAGCCTACGGGCTGGATGCGACCCAAACGATTGATGCTTTGCAAGAACGTGAAACGCTTGGTCCTACCGGCGTTGGGCATGGCGTGGCCCTGCCGCATGCGCGGCTGCACGGGCTGACCGATGTGGTGGGCGTGTTCCTCAAGCTCGAAAAGCCGCTCGACTTTGATGCGGTGGATCGCTTGCCGGTCGATCTGGTGTTTGCGCTTTTTGCGCCCAAAGATTCGGGTGTAGAGCATCTTAAAGCTTTGGCGCTTGTGTCGCGCACTCTGCGCAACACGGAAACCTGCACCAAGCTGCGGGCGAACTCGGATCCGGCAGCGCTGCATGCGGTGCTGACGGCGGCGCAAGGCACTCAGGCGGCTTAATCAGCCGCCTTTTTCTTCCACGGACCAAAGCCAAACTGCATGTAGTCGCGCGAATAGGTATCGGCGGCGGCTTGCTCCAGCGCAGGGGTCCAGATCTCGGCCAGCTTCACCGGGGCAGTATCGCCCTCGGGTGCGCCAAAATCCGGGGCCTCAACACCCACCATCTGCGCCAAAAGGCCAAGGTCTTCAGACAGCCGATCTTCGCGGGCAATCAGATCGGGCAGGGCGAATTGCGCAAAGCCCTGCAGGCTTGCCGACTGCGTGGCCCATAGCGGCTGCACCGGCAGGCTGGTTTGCGCGTTCAGGTTCGTTTTCAGCCAAGCGAAGAAGGCTTGTAGCCCCCCTGCCCACTCTGCGGCGGGCAGGGTCTTCCCCTCGGGCGCCAGCGGCAGCTTGTAGCTTTGGCGCAGCACGGCACGAGTCTCGGCAAAATTGTCCCAAGCCTGCAATGCAGCAAAGGCCAGATGGGCGCGCAGCAGCGGGTGGCGCACCACGGTGAAGCTGCGATGGCCGATGTGCTTGCGTTTCCACTGTCGCAAGGTCTTTTGCGAAAAGCCTTCCTCCAGTCCACCAAGCTTCGCCATCCAATCGCGGATTGGCGCATCCAGCGCGGGACGCAGTGGCATATATAAAAGCCCCGCACCGCAGGCCACAAGGTTGGGCACATTCGGCCCGCGCCGGGGCTCAAAATTCGGGGTGCGCGACAGGTTGAACCGATCCAGCCGCGCAAGCGAACTTTCCATCGCCGGGAAATTGGCGACTTTTTCCTCAAGCGCGGCAGGGTTTTGCACCACAAGGCTTGAGGGTAGGGCGCTTAGCCGCGCCTCGACACCGAGCCATTTTGCAAGACCGTTCAGCACCGCTACATCCTGAGCATCTTCGTAGTCGATGTAGAACGCACTTTGCCCAGTGGTTTGCAGCGCATGCATTAGCGCCACCTGAAAGCCCTGCAACCCTTCCAGATGTGCCTCAAACTCTGCCGCATCGAATTGGGCAAGCGCCTCTTTGCGGTGCTTCGCATCGCCCAGTTTCCACTGGTTCGTGGCGCGGGCAATTTTCAGGCTAACATAGCTTTCCGCCGGATTGCGCGTGAGCACGATTTTGGCGCAGCGCGGATCATTGATCATCGCATCCAAGACGCGCGGATCGTGGTCATGAAAGAAGCGGCAACCATTCAGGCCTTCGGTCTCGCAGATGCGTTTCCACAAGGCCATCGGGTCCGCATCACGTGCGGCACGGGAAATGCCCAAGAGCTCTGTCTTGTTGGGATAGCCGATCAGGGCGGGGTTGAAGGCCTCGCCGTGGCAATGCACACCCGCCAATTCGTTCAGCGCAGCTTCCAAGAGGTTGGAGCCGGTGCGCATTTCGGCAAACACCACGAAGCTGTTGAAACGGCTCATGCGTCACTTCACCAGATAGGGGCGGCCACGCCGCGGGGGTTGTGTCAGCAGATCGCCATAGACCGGGAAATCGCCCATCAAGCGCGGCTGCATACCCTGATTGCGCAGGTTTTGCAGGAATTGACCAAAACCCGTGAGGTCCACCATCTGCGGCGCCTCTGTCAGCCGCCGCGTCGCGCGCGGGCTGATTTCATCAATGATCGTCTGCAGCGGCTCCATCGGGTTTTCGATGAATTCCGCCATGTTCCAAATCCGCACCCGCGCTTTGACATACATCGAGCGCAGGATGTTCAGATGATCGACCTCAATCTGCTGCAGCCGCGCCGCCTCGCGCCGGATTTCCAAGAAATTCATGTTGGAATGAAAAAGCGGCACCGCCCATGCGCCCGAAATGACCGAGATCTGCGCATTTGGATCGGTGGCGGTGAACCAGTTGATGTCTTGTGTGTCGCGAGGGCTGAACATGAAGCACTGCCGCTCGCCGCGCCCGTTCCAGATCAGGTTTGTCAGGAAGGCGCGGGGGTTATAATCGCGCAAGGTCGCACTGTCAGGGATGCAGCCGTTAAACATCGGCTCGCGACCCGCAAATTCGGCGCGCTCCGGCCCGAACAAATGCCCATGCACCCGTGCGCCAACATATTTAGCAAGCCAGCCTTCAAAGTTCTCGAACAGGTCCGAAAACCCTTGGAAAATGGAGTAATGCGCCGAGGTTTTGCCATTTTCATGGTCTTGCCGGGGGAAGCGGCTTTGCATGTAAAGACCGGGGCGGCCCTTGGTGCGCCGCTCCACCGCCTTGGAAAAAAGCCGGTCAATTTTGGAGGGGTTCGGCTCTGCAATGCTTTCCGCCGGGCGTTCCGACAGGAAGTTTGCGTAGAGCTTGTCGGCCTTGGGCCAAATTTTGCGCGCCACAAAGCAATCTGAGCGCCGCAAAAGCTGCAGATGGTCATCGTAAAAGATATGCGGCTTGCCCTGATAGTCGAACTTCGACAGCGTCAGCGAGCGGCTTTCGATATTGCTCGAATAGAGCCGCGCGAGCGATTGGAAGTAGCTTTCATCCGGAATCCAGACCCGCGAGAAATAGCGGTCATAGGTGGGGCGGTCCGGGTCTTGCAAAATGGCGCTGAGCGTGCGGCGGCTTAGGCACCACCATTGGCTGCCCAGATGCGGCACAATCCCGCCGGGAATGCGCCGCTTCACGCCCAAACGCCGTTGTAGCCGGACGTAGCGGTCAAACAGCCTGCGCTGTTTTTTCCATGAAAACGGGAAGCGCAGCGTGAAGCGTTCCATATCAATGCCGCCCACCGTCCAGCCCACCTCGGCGGTGGTGACGCTTTCGATGAAATCTGTCTGTGGGCGCGCGGCCAGATAGTCGTTCAGCTCATCTACCGGGCGCAGCGGCAGGCAAGAGCCAGAGGCCAAAAAGACGTGCTGCACCTCGGGGTGGCGATCCAGCATTTGCTCGGCCCCGGCTTGCGCGGCGGCGACCAAAGACCATGTGCCCCATTCGCATTTTTGCCGCTTGGAGAAAGAGACATTGCTCAGGTCTGCCAAGCTGCGGCCAAGGGCGGCGTAATCGTGCTGAGAGACGCGCGCATCGACATGAATCACCACCGGGGCGCCATGCGACCCCCAGTAGCGTGCCACCTGCGCCGCCCGATCAAAGGCGGTGTGGCACATCATGATGAAGCCGACTGTCACCCCGCGCCCCTTACGCCCAATTGCCTTTTGACATCAGCCCGAGAATCTCAAGCTGGCGCCAGTTGATGTACCGCTCAGACCATTTGGTCCACAGATCGGGCTGGTTGCTCAGCCGCTCGTTATAGGCCTGATACTCGCGCGAACTGGCATAATGCTCGCGCCGTTCCATCTCTTCGCTAACCTTCTCGGTCAACGGCGACAGGAACTTTGCGTGCAACAAACACCCTGATGGTTTTTCCCCACCCCAAGCATCATAGACCATGTTCAGCCCGCGCGGCAGGATCATATGCGTCGACGAGGCAAAGACATAGCCGCGCTGCCATTTCACCAGCGGGATCTTGTTGAGCGCCGGGGCCGAGATTGGATCATCGGCAAAGAAGGTCCGCGCGCGTGGCCCGCCTTGAATCCACAGGTTCCGCATCGCGTTGTTGCGTGAGATCATGTAATTGCCGGCATCAAACCACGATGCAATTTCAAACGGGTTTTGCCCTTCCCGATAGGGCACCGCATCCACTGGCCCTTTGGGATACATATCCACCAGCATCGCCGGGAACGAGCGGATGTCATAAGTATCCAGCCAATCGGTCAGCGCGTCGATCGGGCGGGTATCGCAAAACGGGTAGACAAAGAATTCATCGGGGTCGACCACCAGCACCCAATGCCCGGTGCCATGACGGCGCAACAGGTGGTTGAGCCAATCCATCCCGAAATTTGCGGATTTATACGAGCCATAGCTGACCCAGACAGAGCAATCCTCTTGGCCGGCCAAATACTCGCGCGAGCCATCCTCGCTGCCATTATCGACGAAGATGAAATGCTTCACCCCAAGGTCACGATAATAGCGCAGAAAATACGGCAGGCGGATGCGTTCATTGCGCAGCGTGCAAAAGATCAAAACATCGGAAGATTTGATCTGCACAGTGCGATCGGCGACGACCGAAAGCTCGCGGCGTTTGCGAAACGCGCGTATCTGGCGGAAACGGCGCTTGCGCCGCAGCCTGATGAGCTCTCTGATTTTCAACGCCTGCTCCTTTAGACCTTAATCGCGTTGTCGCCGAAATTGATTTCCGGTCGGTTAAACGGTCCACATCTTGTGCTGTGATCCCCTGCTCTGAACGCGACAAGACCTCTAATGTTCAATGACTTGTCATACTTAACATACGCGGAGTTTCTAGGTCGGTAAACTCCTCTGAAACCCGTCATGCCTTCCATGCGCCCGGTGTCATCAGCCCATCTTCTACCAACCCTTGCGGCCCGCGATAGCTGCATGATTCCGCCGTGCTAAGATCGGGGTCTGCGGCGACCCCGGCGTAATAGGCATCATAATCCTTGCAATGGGTGAAATGCTCGCCGCGCAACTGCTCAGATTTGGCGCGTTCGGGGGCGCCTTCCAGAAATTTTGTGTGCAATAGAACCCCGGTGGGCAAGTTTAGCCGCGCATCAAAGGCCCGGTTTAGCCGCCGCGGAAGCGCGACATGGGTGGAACTGACATAGGCATAGCGCCAATTCCATTTCACCAGCGGGATTTTGTGCAGATGAGGCGCAAGCTCTGGTCTGTCGGTGAAGAAGCAGCGTTTGCGCGGCCCGCCTCGGATCGAGATATTGCCAAATCGCGCCTGCTGTTCCCAAGTGTAGCCCTGCGCATCATAAAGCGGCAAAGCCTTGGTCGGATCATCGCCCGGGTCTGAATGCGCGGTTGAAAGCGGCCCAGGCGGATAAAGATCCAGCATCAGCGCGCCAAAACTGTTTGCGCCCTGCGCCTCCAGCCATGCGGTTAGCTGTTGCAGCTTTTGGGTTTCGCATCCGGGGTAGACCAGCAATTCATCCGCATCGACCGTCAGGCACCAATGGCGCTTGCCGTAATGGAGCAAAAGCCAACTGATCCAATCCATCCCAAAGCGCGAGGCGCGATAGCTTGCTTGCGTCGACCAGACGGACACATCCGGCGCGTGTCGCAGAAGCTCCAGCGTGCCATCGCTGCTGTCGTTCACAACAATGAGGAAATGGGCGACCCCAAGTGCACGGTAATGCTGCAAAAAATAGGGGAGCCGCAGCGCCTCGTTGCGCATCGTGGCAAATAGCAGGATGTCCTCAGGTTTCAGGATCGCGGTGCGGTTCTCCACACGACGCAATGCGTGACGCGCGCGCAATGCACGCCACAGCAACCTTCGCCGTTTCAACCGCAGCCGATAGCGCGCCCGCAGCTTTGAGAATGCACCCATCCCCGCCCCCTCTTGCGGGGCAAGTATTCATATTTCGGGGGGCGAGGCCAGTGCCTAGCCTACGAAAGAGGCACTGGGCTCAAAGAATGGCTCAGCTGTCGTAATGCCCGTTTTGATGCCAGCGCCAAGCATCGGCAATCATCGTGGTCAGGTTGCTGCGCTTCGGGGTCCAGCCCAGATCACGCTCTGCTTTGGTGGAGCCAGACACCAGAACGGCGGCATCGCCGGGGCGACGGTCACCTTCAATGATCGGCACTTCGCGATTGGTCACCGCTTGCGATTGCGCGATCACTTCGCGGACTGAGAACCCCTTGCCCGAGCCAAGGCAGAACACATCCGAGCCTTTGCCCGCTTCCAGCCATTTGAGGCCAAGCACATGGGCATCGACCAGATCGCAAACATGGACATAATCGCGGATGCAGGTGCCATCGGCGGTCGGGTAGTCCGAGCCAAACACCGTCAGCGCGGGGCGGCGCCCGTCAATCGCATCAAGCATCAGCGGGATCAGGTGCGTTTCTGGCTGGTGGAATTCGCCCACCTCGGCCTCCGGGTCGGCCCCTGCCACGTTGAAATAGCGGAAGATCACCGAATTGAGGCCGTGGCTCGCGCCGAAATCACGCAGCATGTCTTCAATCGCGCGTTTCGAGCCACCATAGGCATTGATCGGGTGCTGCGGCGTGGTTTCATTGAGCACCACACCATCTTGATCGCCATAGGTCGCGCAGGTCGACGAGAAGACGAAATTCTGACAGCCCGCCGCGCAGGCAGCCTCAATCAGGCTCAGCGACGAGAGCACATTATGGCGCCAATATAGCCCCGGATTGCGCATCGACTCGCCCACAAGGCTAAGCGCTGCGAAATGCATCACGGCAATCGGCTCCCAACGGGCAAAAACCGCATCAAGGCGGTCGCGATCCATCAGGTCGCCTTCTTCCAGCGGGCCGAATTTCACGGCCTCGCGCCAGCCGGTAACAAAGCTATCATAGGTGACGGGTGTATAGCCTGCATCGCGCAAGGCTTTACATGCGTGGGAGCCGATATAACCGGCCCCCCCGGTGACAAGGACGTTTTTCGACATGATTATTCCGCGGCGTCCCGCATCGCCATCATGTCGCCCAAGAAGTCCGTGAACTCGTCACGCAGATCGGGGCGCGCAAGGCCAAAGGCGACGGTGGCTTGCAAGAAGCCCGCTTTCGAGCCGCAGTCATAGCGTTGCCCGCGGAAACGGAAGCCGTAGACCGGGTTGCCATTGTCGATCTCTTCGGCGATCGCATCGGTCAGCTGAATCTCGCCGCCCGCGCCCTCTTTCTTCTTGTTGAGGTTCTGCATCACCTTCGGCGTCAGGATGTAACGGCCGATCACGGCGAGGTTCGACGGCGCCACATCCGGGGCGGGTTTCTCAACCATGCCCTTTACGCGCACCAGAGAGCCCATGTCTTCGGAAATATCCAGAACCCCGTAGGACGAGGTTTTGTCATGCGGAACTTCCATCGCGGCAACGATATTGCCGCCGGTTTCCGAATGCGCTTCCATCATCTGCTCCAAGCAGGGCTTTTCGGCGGCGATCACGTCATCGGTCAAGATCACCGCGAAGCTCTCGTTGCCAATCAGGCGGCGCGCACACCAGACCGCATGGCCCAGGCCCATAGGCCGGTTCTGGCGCACATAGGCGATGGCCCCAGAGTCCATATTGGTGGTTTTGAGAGCTTCCAGAAGCTCCGTCTTGCCCTTCTTGCGCAGCGAGGTTTCCAACTCGGGCGCATCATCGAAATAATCCTCAAGCGCGGATTTTCCGCGCGAGGTCACAAAGATAAATTCCTTGATCCCGGCGGCGCGGGCTTCGTCGATGGCGTATTGGATCAGCGGGCGGTCAACCAGCGTCAAAATCTCTTTCGGGATCGACTTGGTGGCGGGGAGAAAGCGGGTTCCGAGGCCTGCAACTGGAAAGATCGCCTTCGTTACCTTGCGTTTCATACATCACCTTTGCTGTTAGAAGCTATGAGTGCGAAATCCTTGTGCACTCCACGCATACTGTCTCTTTTTGGGTCATTCCTCAAGCGTGTGGTATACGAAAGGTTAAGTGAAACAAATACGACACCAAGGTGACGTTCTTTGGCGCATTGGGTTACGCGAGGCCCATTTCCGCCATCATGGATTCAATCCGTGGCACGTCCGAGGGGTTGTTCAACTCCCAAAACTGCCGCCCGCGCGATTCGACTTCGACGCAAAGAACAGCGCGCCCGTTTTCCAAAAACCGCAGTTGTTCCAGCCCTTCGAGCGTTTCAAGCGGGCCAACCGGCCAGTTCGGATAGGCGGCGAGCGTCTCAGGCCGATAGGCGTAAACCCCCACGTGGTGAAACACCGGCGTCGGTTCCTGTGCGCTATAGGGTCGGGAGGTAAAGGGGATCACTTCCTTGGAAAAATAGAGCCCACGATTGTCTGTGCCAAAGACAGCGGTCGTGCCGCCCACCCGATCATGGCGGCGATCTTCGCGCAGGCTTTCCAGCATCGCGCCTTCGCAGCGCAGCACCGGGGTCGCGAGTTCGGCCCAAGGGTTGGCGCGCAACCCGGCGAGCAGATCCTCAATGAACCAAGCGGGCGTCAGGGGGGCATCCCCTTGCAAGTTCACAACAATGTCATAGCCGCCGCCAAGGCTCGCCAGCGCCTCGGCCACGCGCTCGGTGCCGTTGGCGCAATGATCGGAGGTCATCACCACTTCGGCGCCAAAGCTGTTGGCTTCCGCCTCAATGCGTTCGTCATCGGTGGCCACGACAACGCGGTCCACGCCTGAAACCGCCATTGCTGCTTCCCAACTGCGCTGGATCAGCGTTTTAGAGGTTCCATCGGCGCCGCGCAAATGCACGAGCGGCTTGGCAGGATAGCGCGTTGAGGCGTAACGCGCGGGGATCACAATAAGAACAGACATCACTTCGCCAACAAGACGCCGGGGGCAAAGGCGATGAAGAACGGGTTGGCAAAGCCTTCCTTGCCGTAGGTGAAGGGGCTGTGGTCATCAAACCGGACGACCTCGCCACCGGCACCGCGCAAGACGGCATCACCCGCCGCCGTGTCCCATTCCATCGTGCGGCCAAGGCGCGGATAAAGATCGGCCTCGCCCGTGGCAACCAAGCAAAACTTGAGCGAGGAGCCAGCCGAGGTCATGTCTTTCACCGCATATTGCGCGATGTAATCATCGGTCGCCTGATCACGGTGCGATTTCGAGGCCACGACCATCAAGGCGCGATTATCGGGCATCGAGACCGAAATCGGATGTTGCGTGCCGATGGTTTCTTTGTCGAACTCTGGCCCTTGTTCTTCCACCGAGCGCCCATCGGCGAGCGTATAGAACAGCCGCCCTTTGGCGGGCGCATAAACCACACCGCGCAGAGGCACGCCATTTTCGACATAGGCGATATTCACTGTGAAATCGCCGCGGCGCTGCACGAATTCTTTTGTGCCATCAAGCGGGTCGACGATCAGGAAGGTAGAGACACTCTGCCCATGCGAGGCGGCTTGTTCTTCCGTCACAAGCGCCATTTGCGGGAAGGCCTCAGCCAGACCGGCGGAAATCAGCGCATCGGCGGCTTCATCGGCTTCGGTCACGGGCGAGGCATCCGATTTCGTCTTCACCTCGAAATCGGGGGCGTTGTAGATCTCCATGATCCGGTCCCCGGCCTCGAGCGCAAGGCGGCGCATGACGGTCACAAGGCGGTCGAAATCCATTTTTCCCTCCATTCGGCCCAAGTTCGGCCAGATTGCCATGCGATAGCGCAGACTTTATGGTGTGCCGTCAAGGGAACGGCAAGTTTTCAGTGCAAAAATCCCGGTCGGCCAGCGCGGCGGAGTCATGTTCAGAGCAGAACGCAGCAAAAGTACCCTTGGTTCAGGCTTCAGTATTCTGGAGCTGATCTATCATGCCACCGTGCGTTCCATTCGCAAAACGCAACGGCATGCGATTTGGGGGCTCATCCAGAACATCATGCAAACGGTGGTGCTCGTCATCACCTTCTACGTCATGTTCAACGTTCTGGGCCTGCGCGGCAATACGATCCGTGGCGACTTCCTGCTTTACATCATGTCGGGGATTTTTCTGTTCCTGACCCATACCAAAGCGATGGGCGCGGTTTTCGGCTCCGAAGGCTCTGCCTCGGCGATGATGAAACACGCCCCGATGACCACGGCGGTGTCGATCTCTGCGGCGGCCTTGGGCGCGCTTTACATCCAATTGCTGTCGATGTTCGTGGTGCTTTACCTCTACCACGCAACAATGGGCCCGATCGAGATTTACAACTGGGTTGGCGCCATGGCGATGGTGATCCTGTCATGGTTCACCGGGGTGGCGCTGGGCATGGTGTTCTTGGCGATGAAGCCATGGAACCCAAGCTTGGTCTCCTTGATCCAAAGCGTTTATGCGCGGGCCAATATGATTGCCTCGGGCAAGATGTTCGTGGCGAACCTGCTGCCGCATAAGATGCTGGTCTTGTTTGACTGGAACCCGCTTTTTCACACCATTGACCAAGCGCGGGGCTTTGCCTTCATCAACTACAATCCGCACTTTTCAAGCTGGCAATACCCCGTTTATGTGGGCATTGCTTTCTTGGCGATTGGCCTGATGGGCGAGTTTTATACCCGCCAGCATGTGTCCTTTAGCTGGGGTGCAAAGCACTAAGCTTCGGGGAAGACCCGCTTAGCGAATGGTGTCCCCGCGCTGGATCACCGGTTCCAATTCGATGATCTCGCCCCCCGGTCCGGGGTTTGCCGCGCGCGCGGCCACGATCTCGGCGGCTTTGGAGCCAATCTCGCGGCGGCAGGCATCCATCGTTGCCAATTGGCGCGGCAGCCCTGCCAAAAGTTCCACCCCGTTAAACCCGGCCAAGCCAAGTTGGCCCGGCACATCAAGGCCCTTTTCGAGGCAGTAAATCAGCCCGCCCGCCCCGATCATATCGTTCGAGTAATAGAGGAAATCGATGTCCGGGGTGCGCGCGAGCATGGCCTCGGTCATTTCGCGGCCTTTAAGCAGCGCAGAGCCGCCCGAATAAAACTCGGTATCGGTCAGCGTGATCCCCGCTTGCGCCAGCCCCTCGTTGAAGCCTTCAAGCCGTTTGCGGGCACGATGATCCTCGGGCATTTTGGTGCCAAGGAAGCCGATCTTGCGATAGCCCGCAGCCACAATGGCCTCGGCCATCTGCCGCCCGGCGCGGCGGTGCGAAATGCCTACCACGGCATCCACACCCGGCCCGTCGACATCCATGATCTCAACCACCGGCACGCCCGCATTTTCGAGCATCGCCCGCGAGCCTGCGGAATGCTCCAGCCCGGCAATGATCACGCCAGAGGGCCGCCAAGACAGCATTTCATAAAGAACCCGTTCTTCTTTTTCGGGCGAATAATCGGTCACGCCCACCACGGGTTGCAGCCCGGTGTCTTCCAAAACGGCAGAAATGCCCGAGAGAACTTCGGGAAACACAAGGTTCGAGAGCGAGGGAATAATCACACCCACAAGGTTCACCCGCTGCGAGGCCAGCGCGCCGGCGATTTTGTTGGGCACATAGCCAAGCGTGCGCGCGGCTTCGAGCACCTTTTCTCGCGTGGCTTCTGAGACATCGCCCCGGTTGCGCAGCACCCGGCTCACAGTCATTTCCGAGACGCCCGAGGCTTCGGAAACATCGCGCAGGGTCAGGGGGCGGCGGGTGTCGTTGGGCGAACGGCTCAAGAGAGTTCCTTTCAAAGACAATCCCTTCTGATAGCGCCAAAACTTTCGCTTGCGCAAGAGTGCCATGGGGTCTACGTTATCGCTAACAATTGCGACACCACAGCGCGGTGTCTATAAAACCTCCGAAGCAGCGCCCGGAAACAAGCGCGTCACGGAGTGTAAGACGGGGGAGCCGTGGGCCAATGCGCTCCCCCAACTACTTCCTCAAAATATCTCGTGATGCATTCCCGTATGGCGCAAGATCGGAATTTTGTCAGGCAATGACCTTCAAAACGGCGCATAGAGCCGTTTGGTTCCAAACAGGGCGGAAGAGAGGCGCAGCGCATCTAGGGCGCGCGAACTTGCCACGCCGCCGATACAGGCAAGCGACACTGTGGTGAGCGTGAACAGAAGTCCTGTGGGATCAATCCCGAGGAAGCGCGCAGCGAGAGGTTTCATTGCGACAACAAAGAAGGCGTGGGTAATCAGCAAGATCAGTGTGTTTCTGCCGATGAACGCAAAGAGGCGAACGATCATATTTGGCAAAATCGCTGCGAGGTTTGTGAACACGCCAATGATGCCCAGAACCCATGCGATCTGAAGGAAGGAGAACTCTTTTAGACCTGAATGGTTCAGAATCAAACACGTCGCGATAGCGAGGATGGACAGCCAGATGTTCTGCTTAACATCTTGTTTTAGAGCTGCAATTGTTAGGCCAATCAGGAAAAACGCGGGCGCGGATTGCCGAACAATACCAAGTTGAACGGCACCCCCCAAAAGCAACACGGCTCCGAACCAGACGATCCGATCATCTTCGAATAATTTGCGAGACGCTGCACGCGACACCGCGAAGCTAAGCTGGATCACGATCAGTGCATGTACGAACCAAAACGCACCGATCGGCTGGACGAACACACTGAAGATGAAACTTCTCGCATCCGAGGCGGCTTCGTTGCTTGTTGGCAGGCCAATGCGGGCAGAGATCAGCAGCCCTAAAAGATAGAGTGGTTCAAAGACCATGTAAGGCACAATAAGCCGACGCAGCAGCGGAGTGGTGATCGCTTTCCCTTTGACCCGATCAAAGAAGAAGAACCCGGAAACAACTAGGAATGCGGGCATGTGGAAAGAATAGATCCAGCCGACGAGTTCAAGCTGGATATCTCGCAGGGTCCCAATGTGCCCGACGTGCCCATAAATCATCAGCACGATCAAAACACCCTTCAGGAAATCTATCCCGCTATCGCGTGCGTCGGCCGGAGTGGAAGGAGCCATCACTTTCTTTCCTTTTTTCAAGGTAGCTGTGAGGACGGGTAGGGTAATGAATTGGAGGCCGCACACCTGATAGCAACCGCCTCGCGCGCAACCTTAGGTTGCCGGCGTCACTTGAATCAAGCGACATCGCTGCGGTGAATTGAACATGAGACGGCACTCAGGAGGCTTGCGTTCATAGACATATCGCCGCAATAAAGCGCTATCTTGGTTTAACGTGGCCCCGTGGCTCAACTGGATAGAGCAGCCCCCTCCTAAGGGGCAGGTTGCAGGTTCAAATCCTGCCGGGGTCACCAAAAAAACCAATGACTTGCGCCTAGCGCGCGGCGCATCAATCCCGCTCAATATCTGTGGTGCGCCACAGATACCGCCGAAAACGGTTCGTTCGGATACTCTGAAAAATGAAAACCCCGGCGCGCTGGCGGGCGCAACCGGGGCAGAATTCGAAGCATCTATCTTCAAGACCAAAGAATACCGGCTTCGAGCTGAGTGGGCAAGAGCCGTCTGGTTCGCGCTCGACCATTGCCACCCCGAGGACGCTGCGCAGATCTGCGCGGGCTTTCTCGACAGCCTGAGCACCCAAGGCCCGTCCGTAAGTCATCCTTTCGGCATGACCTCGGGTGAAGCAATGATTTGGGCTGACTGCGCCCCGATTCACGAGTTGGCCGCCTATGTCGCCGCAGGGCTCGATCGTCTGCGCGGTCTCGCGCTCGCCAAGTCTGCGCGCAAACGCCTGTTCTGGGCGCTCTGGCAGGGCTTTGATCCTGAGGACCGACGCGCCTTCCTTGCCCAAGTTAAGGCGAGGGCCGTGCAATGACCATTCAAAGTCAGATCACGCCCTGTCTCGAAGAACTGCTGTGGAGTTGGCCGAGCGTTATCAGGCACGCTCAAGACGGCTGGGCTCGCGGATTTGCTCTGAGCATCGCCAAACAATCCCGCCGTAAGAATTGGCAGCCCTCGGTTAAGCAACTGGAAATCATGCAGCGCATGGTGGCCGAGCTTTACCGTCCGCCAGCGCCCGAGGAAGCCGACGACTGGAACCCGATCGAGGAGGACGACGAAGGCGTCTGAGCAGTTTTGAACCTGTGTCGTTTGGACGGTTCAGACGGTGGCGCTCGACACAGAAATGGCCTGCCACGGGGCATCCCATAGGCCAACCGCAGCCCGAAAGCTCGAAGCGGGGGATCGGCACCAGACCCGGTGTCGCAAGTAGCGAGCAAGCCCGAGGCGGGGTCATACGACCTCGGGCGCCCAGAAGCGATGGACCGGCTCCGTTGAGCAGATCTTCACGCAGAGGGCTAGGGACCAACCTGTGCCAAGCGCACGGGCTGGTCTCCCTATGCCCTTCGCTCCGAACCTCACCATTGAGCAGAACAGAATAGGATAGAGAAACATGAACGCGATGACACGAAACGAGACATGGCAGAGGATTGGTGATCTGGCCGATCGGGTGCGCCGCCTTTGCCCGGATCACCGCAACCCCGAACGCTTCCACATTGAGAAGAGCGAGATCGAACACGAGCTTCGCCGCCTCGCTTCGGTCGCGGGTCCTTCTGGCGAAGCAGCGATACGGGTAATTCGCACCCCGACGCATGGCTAGCTGGCGAGATTTAGAACACTAAAATCAAACAGTTGAGATAGGTTTAGCCGTGACACTCTTCCAGACATTGCCAGATGCAGCGCCCGCCGAAATGACGAAATCGGCCTTCGCGGGTCATATCGGCGTGTCGAAAGGCCGGATTTCCCAGATGATCCGCGACGGTCTGCCAATTCTCGACAATGGCCGCGTTCCGGTCGAGGCCGCCACCGCCTGGTATCACGCCAATGTCCGGCATAGTGCCCAGACTGCCAAAAAGTCGGCCGACGATCTGGCGCAGGTTAAGCGTGAGCGCGAGGAAGCGCACCGCGATCTTCTGCGCCTTCAGGTCGAGGAAAAGGCCGGGCGTCTGATTGACCGACGCGCCGCCGAAGCCGCGATCTTCGAGCGCGCAAGGGCCGAGCGTGACGCCCATCTCGCATGGTGTAGTCGCATCGCGCCCCTGATTGCGACCGAAACCGGCTGCAATCTCGCCACTCTCTTCGCGGCGCTTGACCGGGAAATGCGCGCCCACCTGGAAGAGCTGGCGTCCCTTTCGATCGAGGAGCTTCCAAATGCTTGATGCCCGCGCAATCGCTGATGCCGCTTGGCGCTCTGGTCTGCGACCGGAACCTCAAATCACAGTTTCGGAATGGTCTGATCGGTTCCGGCGCCTGCCCTCGACCTCGGCCGAGCCCGGCCGCTGGCGCACAAACCGGACTCCCTATCTTCGCGAGATCATGGACGCGCTTTCCGTTGCCTCCCCGGTCGAGCGGGTGGTGATCATGAAGGGCGCCCAGACCGGGGGCACCGAGGCGGGGCTGAACTTCCTCGGCTATGTGATCTGCAACGCGCCCGGTCTCGCGATGCTTGTCATGCCTTCGATCGACATGGTGCGCCGCAACACCCGAACCCGGATCGACCCGTTTTTTGAGATCGTGCCGGAAATCGCTGCCCGCGTCGTGCCGGCAAAGAGCCGCGAGGCTGGCAACACGGCCACCCACAAACGGTTCACTGGGGGCGAGCTCGTGATGACCGGGGCGAATGCTGCGTCCTCTCTGCGCTCGACCCCGGCCCGCTTCCTGGTCATGGACGAGATCGACGCCTTCCCGCTCGACGTTGAGGGCGAAGGCGACCCGATCGCGCTGGCGATCCAGCGCACCGTTACCTATCGCGGCCGCCGCAAGATCCTTATGATCAGCACCCCGACGATCAAGGGCTTCAGCCGGATCGAGGCCGCCTATCAGGAATCGGATCAGCGGCGCTTCTTCGTCAATTGCCTGCATTGCAGCCATGCATTCGTCATTGGCTGGCAAACTATCAAATGGCCGAAGGGTAAGCCAGAAGCTGCCGCCTGCGTTTGCCCTGAATGCGGCAGCCTGCACGAAGAACGGGACAAGCCAGCGATGCTGCAACGCGGGGAATGGCGCGCTACTGCGGCGGGCGACGGGCGCACACAGGGTTATCACCTGCCTGCGCTTCTCTCACCCTTCGAAACATGGGCCGAGATCGCGTCCGAGCATAGCCGGGTCGCCGCCGATCCTGCCCGCCTTAAATCGTGGATCAACACAAAGCTGGGCGAGACATGGGAAGAGGAAGCCGCCCAGACGGTCGATTCCGGTGCTCTGTCCCGCCGTGTCGAGCATTGGGGTGAGGCTCTGCCGCCCGGCGTGGCCGTCATCACGGCCGGGATCGACACCCAAGACGAATGGCTGGCGGTCGAGCTTGTGGGATGGGGTTCGGGTGAAGAGAGCTGGTCGCTTGGCTGGCACCGCCTTTATGGCGATCTGACCGGCCCCGCGATCTGGGCCGACCTCGACAAGCTGCTGTCCCAGACCTTCGTCCACCCTCTGGCGGGCCCGTTGCCGGTCGCGGCCGCCTGCATGGACAGCGGCGGGCACCACACGCAAAGGGTGCTAGAATGGACCGCCGCCCGCCATGGCCGCCGCATCTATGCCACCAAAGGCGGATCGCAGGCCGCCCGCGCGGCATGGCCGCACAAGCCGACTTTTTCCAAGACCGGCAAGCTGCCCGTCTATGTGATCGGCGTCGACACGATCAAGGAAGTCGTCTTCGCGCGCCTGGCAAAGGCCGAGGCCGGGCCTGGCTTCTGTCATGTGCCAGCGGGCCGCGAACCCGCGTGGTTCGCCGAAATGGTGGCCGAGAAGCCATTCACCACCTATTCCAAAGGGCGAGCGATTCGCGAATGGCGTAAGAAGGCCAGCGAGCGCAACGAGGCTTTCGACTGCCGTGTTTATGCTGCCGCTGCACTGGAGGCGCTTAAGATTGGCGGGTTCAGCGTGGATCAAGAGGCTGTGCGGATTTCCGGCAGCGTCCGAATCGCTGAAACAAGTGCCCTAGCAAGAGTGAAATCGCAGTGGATGACGCGATGAGGTGAAAGCGAATTCTTGACAAACATTTTCAAAAGTGACTCACAAGGATTCTTGCGCGAGTCTTTAAAATATACTACATACGAGATGCGCACGGGAGCCTGACATCTATGGCGTCGGGGCTACGGCCCCGCCCGGCGTCTACCTTCTCACCAGATCGTTTCTGAACCTGTCGCGTGGGTGATGAACAATGCCGTGCCCCTGTATCGACCCGTCTGGTTTGCGCCGAATTCTAGGTTTCAGGATTGCTGCCAGTTCTCCGTCTTTGGTCGAGTAGGCACGGTGAATCGCGCCTGCCACGAAGTCGGCTAGTTGGATGCCGATCGAATGACAGGAGTCTTGTAAGAACAGGCCCTCTATAAACCGGTCATAGCCAGACACGGTGCTACCAGTGCCGCTGGTCAAATTGTCATGATGGGCTCTGAACAGCCGATCATTGTCACGGCCGCGATGGTCCGCGATGGTGACCCCGAGACTTTTGTGATCCTGCAAGAAATACTGGAACCGTTCTGAGAGCGGCTTGTACGCAAAGTGATAAAGCTCTTGCTGGTCGGTCACTGAGGCGTATTCAAAAGCCGCCCCAATGTCGGTAACGCAAGCAATGATCGTAAGCGGAGAGCGCGCGATAATGTGTGCAAAAGTCTGGCTGAGCGCCTTCCGTTCTGCCGCATTTTTTCCAAGCATTGGGTTCTCTGCTGAGGAATTATGCGGGGAGAAGTAGCGCCACTTCAATTCCCCACGCAGTGCGTTTGATGTGCAGAAGCCTCGCACATCGTTTGCAATCCCGCGCCAGTCGGCATCTCGGATTATGACCGCGCCCAACGTGAAGTAGGGCCGATCGGGGTTCGGGCGAGACGGTGGTGTGCCGCTTTCGTCAATGAAGCAAAGGTGCATTGCGAATCCAAATGACGGTCGAGTGGAAAAACAATTCGCGATCGACTATGACACCTGTAGCGTTGACAGGAAATGCAATTTGGGGTCGCTATACTGCCCCGATCACCCCCCAGCGCTTTTCTCGGATGCAGCGCTCAATCGCTTTGTTCGGAATCGTATCTCAAATAAGTTCCGATGTCTGCGAGTGCGTTGCATAGCTTTGAGGCCGTTTCGTGATCAAGTATCAGGAACTTGTCGTCAATCTTGATATAGAGCTGCGGACCGTTGCCCAAAGCACCTGAGGTTCCGGCTTCCAAAAAGACCTGGTCCCCGCCCTTTTCCCATTGGTCTTTGATCGTGCCTTCGAAATACGTTGTCGTTCCCAATCTAGGCCCCCTTTCTCAACCTTACCCCAGCCCCGCCGCCGTTCTCGGGGATGAACTCTACGCCAGCCGCCTCAAGCGCGGCCTTGATCGTGGCAACCGTGCCTTCGCGCACTTCCTCGCCCCGCTCAAGTCGCGAAACGGTTCCCTGCGAAACCCCAGCAAGTGCCGCCAATTCGCGGACCCCAAGGCCGGTTGCAGCTCTAGCCATACGGCATTGCGCGGCGTTCATTTATAACCCTGTTATAATTTCTCTTGACGCCATGACGCCACGGTGGGAAATATAACCCTGTTATAAAATCCACGCAAGGAAGCAACGCTATGTCCGCACATAACCCCACTTCGGGGAACGCCCCCGGCTTGCCTGCCGTTCTGCCCCGTCGCTCTTTCCTCGCCGCCCTTGCGCCGCTTGGCGCGCTGGCGGTGGCCTCGCCTGCGATCGCGCGCACCATGACGCGGGAAGAACAGATCGAGCACCACAAGGCCGAGCTGTTCCGGCTCTATGCCGAAACCGTGCCCGAGGGCACAGAGCTTCAGAACTTCATGATGGATTATTCCCCGCGCGGCGAGTTTTACCAAATGAACGCCCGTCGCCCTGATCAACTTGGGCACAAAGATCCGTGGTGGCACTTCTCGACCGTCGATAACGAATGGCGCTACTGCGAGGTGCGCGCATGATGGCAGAGCGTGCCCTGTGCCCCGAAAGCAATGGTCCGAACCAGACCGGGAATCGCGCCTATCTGGCAACCGCGATCATCACCACTTGTCGCCTTGCGCTCGAAAACGACACGAGCGGCCTTGATGATCGGACCGCGCGCGAACGGGTGGCCAGCACGCTAGAGTTCGCCGAACACCTTATGATGTTGATCGAAGATGCGGCCACACCGTTTGGGGTGTGAGCATGGTGGGAAACGAAAAATCGCACCGCCATAAAATAGGTTGCAAAAGACCATTTTAACGCGTATTGAATAAGAATGGTCTTACAAGCCCACTTATGGATTGTCTAATGTCGAAACCTGGAATGCGCTTTCGTCCTATGTTGGTCAGCCAGGTCGCTGAGGTGGCCGGAGAGCAGCGTGAAACCATACGCACTCGCGAAAAGTTGGGGGTGTATGGCTTCGATCGCCCTAAGGGATGGAAGCGATACACCGACCTTGAGACCCTGGTGATCTCTGTGCACGCCGCCCTTAAGCGCGCGGTGAAAGACGATGATCTTGCCCAGTTCGGCTGCATGCTGGCTGCCAAGGCTATCATGGATGAGTGGATAGAGGACGAACAGGGAGTCCCATACTTCGACGAAGAAACGTTCCAGCGTGAGCGTTTTCTGTTTTTCTGGCGTGACGCTGCGGGCGCGTGGACCGGCGATATTGCCTCATCTGTCAATGAGATCGAGGCGCAGATTAACGAGAGGATCGTCAAAAGCTATTCGGATGTGCCGATTTTTACGACCGTGAACCTCGCCACCATCCTGAAAATGACGCTGGTCCGCATGATGAAAGTGCAGCTCAAAGCGGAAGCGTCGAAATCTGGGGGTGATCAATGAGCATTCCTTTCCTGTCCCGCATCTTTCGCCCTGCTGCGCAGCGTTCCCTTGAGGCCGCGTCCGGTTCCCATCGGTGGACCGGACGCCCGGCTTCGGGAG
Source organism: Rhodobacter aestuarii (assembly GCF_900156655.1). Classification (GTDB taxonomy): domain Bacteria; phylum Pseudomonadota; class Alphaproteobacteria; order Rhodobacterales; family Rhodobacteraceae; genus Rhodobacter; species Rhodobacter aestuarii. Next base: position 25,858 of record NZ_FTOG01000017.1, read on the forward strand.
ACGCGCAGGCGTGGGTGAGGGCAGGAGCGGGCACCGTGGCGGTCAGGGCGGCGCATTTCGCGCTGAACAACCCCCATGGTGCCCGAATGGTTCAATCTCTGTCCGACAATGTGGTGGGCGCGGGCATCAAGCCTAAGGCCCGCTCGGATAGCCCGATCGTCAACGCAGCGCTGCACCGCGCCTTCGATACCTTGACCAATGAAATCGACTGGACCGGCCAGGGCGATTTCTACGCGATGCAGCGCGCCGCGATGGCCGATATGGTGATCCATGGCGAGGCGCTGCTGATGTGGCGGGCCTCGGCTAGTGGCATTCCGCAGTTGCAACGCCTGCACCCGGAGCAGCTGGATCGGTCGATCACGCGCGTCGTTTCGGATGACATTCGGATCATCCAGGGCGTCGAATTCCATGCCTCGACGGGCCGCCCCAACTCATACTGGATTCGCCCAAGCGCACCGGGCGATGCTCTGGCCGGGATGGCCGCTCCTGCGGTTCGCATCCCGGCCAGTTCCATTATCCATATCTTCCGCCCGCTGTTGCCCGGTCAGGTGCGCGGCCTGTCGTGGCTCGCCCCAGTTCTGCTGGCCGGGCATGAGATCGACCAACTTCTGGACGCGCTGCTAGTGCGGGCGAAGGTCTCGGCCTTGCACACTGGCTTCATTTACAATGCTGATTCCAGCTCGCCCTATTCCGGCCAGCAACAAGGCGATGTGCTAACCGTGGGCATGGAGCCGGGCAGCCTGGTCAACCTGCCATCGAACAAGCGCATCGAGTTTTCCGAGCCGCCGGACAGCGGGAACGCACCCGAGCTTGCGGTGAGCATTCTGCGCACGATGGCGGCGGGCATCGGTCTGACCTATGAGCAGCTGACCGGCGATTACAGCCATGTCAGCTATTCCTCGGCCCGTGCCGCGACGTTGGAATTCCGCCGTTTCTGCGAGGCGATCCAGCATCACGTCATAGTTTTTCAGTTCTGCCGCCGCGTCTGGACCGAGTTCCTGCGCTGGCAGGTGTTGATCGGCACGGTGCCCGCCACCGCATTCGCCGACCCGGCCAAAGGTCTTCAATCGGCCAAGTGGCTGCCGCCTTCCTGGCCGTGGGTTGATCCGCAGAAGGATGCGAATGCCGCGATCCTCGAAATGAACGCCAATCTGCGCTCGCGCTCGGAGGTGATCGCCGAACGCGGATATGACGCCGAAGAGGTGGACGCTGAGATCGCCGCCGACCAGGCGCGGGCGGAACGCCTCGGGATTGCGCTGAAGGCCGCTACCGCCACCGAATCTCAAACCGATGAAGCGCCGCGAGATAGCGTAGTGCAGGGTGATCAGAATGCCGCTTGATTTACAAATCCGCGCCGCGATGCGGCCGAAGTCGCTGAACCGCGAGGCTCGCACCGTCGAGGCGATTCTCTCGACTGGCGCTGATGTGGATCGGGGCGGCTTTATCGAGCGGTTGGAAATCTCGGGCCGCGCGATCGACTTATCCGAGCTGCCGGTGCCGGTTCTCGACACTCACCGCCGCGAAAGCACCCGCGATATTCTGGGCAGTCTGACCGCCGCCCGCGTCGAAGGTGGCTTGCTGATCGGCACTCTCACTATTTCCAAGCGCCATGAGGCCCTTCTCGATGACATCGAGGAAGGCACGCTGCGCTGCATTTCCGTTGGCTACACCATCAACGCTTTCCGTGACGAAGCCGACCGGGCAACCGGGCGGCTGGTGCGCATCGCTACGGGCTGGACGTTGAAGGAGGCCTCTTTCGTGCCCATCCCGGCCGATGCCGGGGCAACTGTCAGGAGTGATACTGTGAGCACACAAACCAGCCAGACGGCGCAAGCGCCCGCGCCCGTCCAGACCACCGAGGCCGCGCCCGCGTTGACACGGGCGCAAGTCAATACCGAGATCCGCGCGCTGCGCCAAACCTTCGGCCTGCCCGAGGCCTTCGCGAACGATCTGATCGACCGTGAGGCGACCGTGGAGCAGGCGCGCGCTGCAGCGGTCGAGGCTGTGCGTCAGCGCCCGACCAACTCGATCAGCACCCACACGCCCGCCTATGCCGCGACCGGCGCCACGCCCGAGACCTTCGCACGGGCGGCTGGCGAAGCGCTCTATTGCAGGGCGAACCCCTCGGTAACGCCGAGTGAGGCCGCGCGTGAGTTCATGGGTCTTTCGGTGATCGAACTTGGGCGCACCATCCTCGGCCGCGCTGGCGTCCTCACCACCGGCATGTCGCCTTCTGCGATTGTCGAACGGATGCTGACCACGAGTGATTTTCCGGCGATTATGGGTGACACCGTGGATCGTTCTCTGCGTGCTGGCTATCAAGCGGCGCCCTCGGCTCTGAAGGCCGTGGCCCGCAAGTCCACCGCCCGCGATTTCCGGCGCAAGACCAAGCTGCAAATCAGCGAAGCCCCAACGCTGGAAAAGGTCAATGAGGCTGGCGAGTTTAAGCATGGCGCGCTGCACGACGCCAAAGAGAGCTACGCCATCGGGACTTTCGGCAAGATCATTTCTGTCACTCGCCAGCTTCTGGTGAATGACGATGTGGGGGCGTTCACCGATATGTCTGCCAAATGGGGCGAGGCCGCTGCCGACTTCGAGGCGCAGCAACTGGTCGATCTGCTGGAAGCCGGTTCCGGCGCGGGTCCGGTGATGGATGACGGCAAGACGCTTTTCCACACAGATCATGGCAACATTGCCGCTGCTGCCGCCAAGATCAACGTGACGAGCCTCGGTGAGGCACGGTTGATGATGCGTAAGCAGAAGAGCATCGCGGGGCGGCCGATCAACGTTCGTCCGCGTTATCTCGTGGTGCCCCCTGAATTGGAGGTGGACGCCGAGCAAGTTCTTGCCTTGATTCAGCCGACTACCATCGAGGACGTGAACCCGTTCGGCGGCAAGCTTGAGCTGTTGGTGGAAACCCGTCTTTCCAGCGCCACGCGCTGGTATCTGGTCAGTGATCCGGCCATCACCGAAGGGCTGGAATACAGCTATCTGCAGGGAGAGGAAGGGCCGCAGATCGAAACGAAGCAAGGCTTTGAGGTCGACGGCATGGCCTTCAAGGTCCGGCTGGATTTCGGTGCAGCCTTCCTTGAGCACCGCGGTTGGTTCCGCAACATCGGGCAGTAAGGCGTAAGCTATGGCTGACCTTGAGACGCTTCAACAGCAACTCGATACCCTTCGCGCCTATCGCGCGAAGGGAACTCAGACGACTACCCTCGGGAACGGCGAGTCTGTGACCTTTAAATCCGATGCACAGATGGCGGAGGCTATTGCCGATCTGGAACAGCGCATTGCCTCACTGTCCGGGCGCCAAGTCCGCATGGTGCGCTTCGCCTGCGGCAAGGGGGTCTAGGATGAGCACTTTGCCCAACCTCGTTCACTACAAGGTTGCCGCAGAGGAACTGGGTATTCCGAGGGAAGCTCTGCGGCGTGTGGCGCACTCACTGGGCTTGCTGATCATGGCAGGTCGAACCCCCAAGATTGACCGAAACGACTATCAGAGGATTGTAGACGGATGCCGCGCAAAGCCGCAGGAGCAAGACTCTATCAGCGCCCCGACACGGGTATTTTCTTCATCCGAGACACCGGCCAGCCGGAGCGCTCAACCGGCACTCGATGCCGCGAAGATGCTGAAAGGGCTCTCGCGTCCTATATCGTCTCGAAAGGCGTCGTGACGGATACTCGCCACCCTGATCGCTTCCCGATCAGTGACGCTCTGGCGATCTACGCCCGAGAGCATGGGCCGGAAACTGCTCGGCCCGGCGCAATCGCAGAAGCGATCGAGGCCCTGGTGCCGTTCTGGGGCGGTCTTATGGTCGGTGACGTCAAGGGCGAAACCTGTCGCCGCTACGCCCGCGCTCGTGTAACCACTCATGGCGCGCCGAAAGGGGAGACGCGGCCCGTCAGCCCCGGCACAGTCCGCCGTGAGCTTGGCGTTCTGTCGGCCGCGATCAACTTCTGCCATCGGGAAGGCTATCTCACCCACACCGTCACCGTTACCCGCCCTGAGCAACCCCCGCCTCGAGAGCGCTGGTTGACCCGGCAGGAGGCGGCCGCGTTGCTCCGGGCTGCCCTCAGGTTGACCCGTGGTCGCCACCTGGCGCACTTCATTCTGCTCGCGCTTTACACAGGAACAAGGAAGGACGCGATTCTTCGGCTCGGCTTCCTGCCCAACACGGCTGGCGGCTGGATCGACGTAGACCAAGGGGTGCTGCGTCGGCGTGGCGAACAAGAGCGCGAGACCAAGAAGCGGCGCCCGCCTATGAGGCTGTCGCGCAAGCTTCTCGGCCATTGCCGACGTTGGCGCGCGATGGGCGATATTTGGGCTGTTACCTATCAGGGCCAGCGCGTCGATGATGTGAAAAACGCCTTCGCCGCAGCCTGCGAAAACGCGGGCCTTAGCGACGTCACGCCTCACACCCTGAAGCACACTGCAATCACCTGGGCGATGCAGAAGGGCATGCAGATCGACGACGCAGCGCAATATTTCGGGACGTCCCGCGAAACCATCATCCGGGTCTATTGGCATCACAGCCCATACTTTCAGCAGGACGCGGTGGCGGTGATGGATCGCAATCAGTGATACACCACAGTTTCAGCCGCCTCTAGACAAGTCGAGACGTGAACAAAACAAGGGAAAAACGGGAAAAATGAGCGAACTTAGCCAGCAAAATTATCCTCCTAAGGGGCAGGTTGCAGGTTCAAATCCTGCCGGGGTCACCACCTGCTTCTAGGTGCCAATGCACCATAAGCTTGCACGTTTTGGCGTTTTTCATGCACACCCCCTGTCAAGAGGCTTGGAGGGCCATATCGAAGGTTTCTTCTAGCACACTGGGATAGAACGGTATTTCATCGTAACCCGTGGTTAGCGGTCACTTTTCACCCTGAGTTTTCAAGAGTGCCACAACCGGCTCAGCAGCGTTGCGAAGATAGATCGGTCCGACATCCAAGCCGTTCGGTCGGAACGGCTGGACCCCCTCGTTCTGCAGAACGGCCCGGATCGTGTTCCTATGCGCACCAGTTTCGGCCGACAGAATCGTTAGTGTCGTGTAGCTGGCCTTAAACGCAGCGATGTCGTCGCGGCTCATACGCCATTCCCGACGCTTGGTCGTTGGATTCAAAACCAGCATCGCAGGCGTGTAACCACCTTCGATCAGAGCCAGGAATTGACCTTTCCCCCGAATACCCGCCGACCGGGCGAAGGCCGCTGCGGTCACCTCTCCCCGGTTGGTCGAGGGCTTACGCTTTGGCGCGGCCTTTGCTTTGAGCGCAGCAGCCTCGGTGATTTTCACCACAAACCCGTGGTAGCCGAACACATCTGGACGCTGACCAAGGCGCAGAAAACCAGCCCTGATAGCCGCAATGATCCCGCCAACAGGAAGGTCCAGCCGCTTGTGAACGCGTTGGATCGTCTCCCACCCTGGCTCCTCTGGGGCAACCGGCTGCGCATGGGCATCCAACTCCTCAAGAAGAGCTTGGCCACCGGCAATCCGCCAAGGCGATTTGATCGTTGCAACGTTGGTCCTCGGGACGAGGACACCGTCTGCCTTCAACCCGTTCAATTCGGCCAGCGTTGCGCCGATTGCCCGTCGCAGCGCAATTGGACCGACCAATGTCGGGATTTCATCAAGAATGTACTGCCAAGCTTTCGCATCAAAGGTCTTGCGGGCATTGGCACGCGCGTCACTGGGCGCAAACGCGCCCGCTTCTGTCAAGAAATCATCCAGAACTGTCGGGCCGATGCCGGTTTCCTTGGATGCTGACGTAATGGAGTGTAGGCGCCGCTCGGTCACGGCCTGCCCAAGAAGGTCATCACCTGGCGCCAGCGGCCATATTTCCAGAAAATAGTCACGAAGGATCCCGCGAAAGACCGCAAAGGCATCGTCATCAAGATAGATGCCCTTAAGGTGCTGGAAGAGCGGACCCATTTCGCCCTGCGTCACGATGTGGCCACCGTCCTGTGATCGCATGAGGATGTCCAGAGCCGCTCGGATCCCATCAGGGCCTTGCGAGACAAAGGTAAAGCCCGTGGCCTTGGCGCGCCGATCGTCCGGGGCCTCGCCCTGCTTGCGCAGCAAGGCTGCACCGATAAACTCACAGAGTGTGATCGCCGGAAACACCGGCTGTGAGGCCAGCCATGTTTTGTCCGCAGCGGTACCCTGCGATAGACGCTTATCAAGCCAAAGGTCATAGTCGGTAGGATCAATACGCACGCAGTCGAATGATCCGGCTCGCAGGTCTGGCAGGATTTCCGCCAATCTCGCTCCAATATTATCCCGTTCGATGGGGAGAGAGCTAGACCACAAGGGAACCAGCGGATGGTGGTGCTGGTGGCAAATATCAACACCTCTGCAGAGCCAGTCCCCCCGCAAGGCAATGTGCCGCAATGGATGGGGCTGATCAGCTGCATGCTCACGCATGCAAAGTGGACAGCCCCGAATGATCGGATTTCGAAGGGCCCGCGAGACGAAGACTTCCTTCCGAAACCGCATCCGGACGTCCCCGATGCGTTCACCTGTCCAGGAGAGCATCTCGGCGAGCTGCGCGGGCGACACCCCTGCGCGTTCTGCAAAAATCGCGACGGCCTCTTCGTCCTGCTCCAAGATACGCCGAAAGGTGATGCCAAGATCGAGGGCGAAGTTGACAACGTCGGTTCCATTTAGGATTGCCATGCGCGAAAACAGCGACGGGAGCGTCTCGCGGTCAACGGGCTCCAATGTAAGGGCGAGTTTCCGCGGCAAGTACACCTCCTGTGTGCTCAAACGCCCCACGTGTTGCGATACCGTAATGCTCAACCAAATAGATAACGCCTGACGCTACTGTTCTAACCGTCCAGAGAACAAGTAATAAGGTAATCTGCTTAGATCTGATGGACTGCAGTCACATATTTTTCTTGGAAGGGTGCGCCCCGCTAAAAAAGGGGAGGAGTACCGTTGTGCATGAGGGACAGGCAGGGGAGGCCAACACCGGCCTCCGACGCTAAGCGGCAGCGCATACCGCTCGTGTCGAGCGCCCCTGATACGTGCGCGCACTTGACCCCGGCAACTGATATCATGAATGTCATACCCAACGCGTGCTTTCAGCACGACGGCGATCCTGGGTGAGAAGGAGACGCGCATGATTGGTCCATTGATCTGCATAGCTGGCGTGGTTGTCTGCATCGTAGGGTCTTTACATTGCTGGCTGACCTACCGGAATACTGTCCGGGCAGTGCGCATCGACCCCGAGCGTGTCCGGCGGTTCGTGGAAAGCGCGCCGTTGCATCGCCTGGAAGAATTGAAGGCGAAGCGGCCAGTTTGTCAGTGCTGCGGTGCGCCACTCGGGCTGCAGCGCGAACAATACTGAAGACCCTTCATGTCTTTCTGGTCTCGTTAGGGGCCAGCGGCAGCGCTGATCAGTGCATCAGCTACGGCTGCCGCGGGGCAAGGCTGGCCCGTGCCCAACTATTCGACGCTGTGCCGCCGGCAGGCGCGGATCACCAATTAGTCAGCCGGCGGAACGAATTGGCCTGCAAGTCGCCGGATGGCGCCACTCACCAGACACACCCCCGCCATGAGGCATCCAGCCGGGGCGCGCTCGCCCAGTCATTGGGGTAACCCACCGACACGTTGATCAACTGCGTCCTCTCGATCCGAAACGACGCTTCCCGGTGCGTATGACCAAAGAACCAATAGTCGGGCTGATGGCGCGCGATCAATGCGGTCAGATCGGAGGCATAGGCCGCGCGGACCGCGCCGTCGGGCGCGAGGCTCGAGGGGTGTGGCGCGTGATGCGTCACCACAATTGTGCGCCCGTAGAAAGGCGCGCTTAGGCGCTCGTCCAACCAGGCGAGGTGATGCGCGTGGACGTCGGTCGTGTGGTGCGGCCGGAGCTTGCGGTAATGCTCACGCTCGACGCGGATGCAGCGGTAATCGTTCATTCGCTCCATCGCCTCGGCACCGTTTCGTTCGCGATTGCCGCCCAGCATCATGTCGGTCCAGAGCGTGCAGCACAGTAGCCGGATATCGCCAAGGATGATCTCTTGTATCTGAACGAAATGGGCGCCAACCCCCCGTGCGATTGCTTCGAGCTTGTCTTCGCGGTCCAGCCGCCCGTCGTAAAAGTCATGATTGCCGGGAAAAATGCAGACCTTCGAGAGGTCAATGTGGTGACTGATCGCCGCAAGTGCGGGTTTCCAGCGCACTTGGGCCTTGTTGCTCAGATCACCGGCTATCACCAGCAGATCGATCTCGGAAAAATCCGCTTTGGCGAGCGGGTTCCGTCCAGCTTCTTGCCAGAAGTCGTAATGAAGGTCCGCAAGGATCAGGATCTTCGGCATGGTGCGCGCGCTCGCTTGGTCTGCAGGTTGGGGACCGATACAGCATGCTCGCACGAACGACCACTTTAGAGCAACCGCATCTCAGCGACCGACTTTGGGCGGCCGATTGCCGCCGGTCAGGGTGACGCATACGCTGCAGAGCGGCTTCCCCGAAGCGGCCGCCCATGGCACGGCGCAGCAAAATCCGGCTCGAATGTCGGCTCAGCGGACGAAGTGAGCTTTGGCTGTGGTTTCACCAAAGTCGGCTTTCGAGAAAACTGAGCCAATCAAAACGGTGGTTTGGGGGACGTTGCTCCTGCCAATAAGGATTGGACCAAGACAGGCGCGTCTGAGTAACCTGTGAGCCAGCCCAAAAATCGGGATAAGAACGGAGAGCACTCAAAGCGAAAACCTAGCCCTCGTTCGATCCTTGATTTGGATAGAAGTCGCTAATTTGTTCTCATCAAAAATTCCCCACCGCCTCCCTCCACCCACGGGAGCACCATTGAACACGATGGAGCACACCGGAGCACATGATAACATACGAACACCACCTAAAAACTTTAAGTGTCTGATTTTATTTATATTATCGGAGCATTGGAATTTGTATGACTACATAGAGTTGGCGAGTTGACGACATATGTGCATGAGTTTATGCGTGAATGCACGATAAACACCGTTTGAAATCCCGGCCGTAAACCACTAAGTAGTTGAAATTAAAGAATTTTATACTATCTTGGTATTGCGACCCAATGATAGGCTTCCACCCCCTATCCGCTTAAGTCGCATTTGTCAGAACGCGGCGGGGTCCACACCCGCCGCACCCACTGATTGTAGCTTGATGATGGGCTTCCACCCCCCATCCGCTCGGATTGCATTTGTCAGAACGCAGCGGGGTCCAAACCCGCAGCACCACTACAGCAGAGAAAGCAGAAAAATGAACGCTAAGAGAAGAACCGCCGTACAGCGAAGCAACGACAAACAGTCATCTATGCAGGCCAAACTGTTTCCTGAGCAGGATGAGAAAAAGTACTGGGACGTGAAAAACAAAGCCCGAACCAAGGGGTACACGAGCATGCCGCGCACCATACCCCTAATTGGGGCTATGGCCGATCTAATGGCAGGCAAAGGCAAGCCCGTAACTAGTACATATCTAGAGCTTTGGTGCCGCTGTAACGAGCAAGGTTTTGTGAACGTCAGCAAGCACAGCGATGTATCTTTTGCGTCAGGATTTTCTGGAGAACGCGGTGTCTCAACATGGAAACAGCGGCTCAAAAAGCTGGAAGCACTTGGCTTTATCTCGATCCAGTCAGGTACGGCAGGTGATATTCACTATGTCCAAATTTGGAATCCATATCTCGTCATTAAGCATCATGCCGAAGCCGACACCGAAGGATTCTCCGACAAGCACTATAACGCCTATTTGGATCGCTACTATGAAATCGGGGCGCTCGATCTTGAAGAAGAGCCTGCCGTACCAGCGGCAACCGCTGTGGATTTATCTGTGTTAACAGCAGCACAGCCAGCAACGGCAGTGCCACCCATGCCGACGGCGGCAGTTCCAGCAATGCCAGAGGTAAAAAAGACAGATACGTGAGACAAAAGTCTATCAGATGGAGCCCCCAAATATCGGATCCTGAGGAGCTTTTGTCGTGGCCAATATCGAGTGCCGAAAACGGTCATTTTTAGCCACGCCTGCGATAGCTGACATTCGTTCCAGTTGCAGCATTTGCCAATAAGGGCTCGAACCGGTCATGCGGCGCTGCGGCGTGCGACGAGATAGAGCCGCAACGTCAGAGCCTACGTGCTCGGCCCTTTGCCGTCGGTCGCATCATTGAGTTCTTCGCTCCGAACCAGCCGTTCGAGCGCGCCGCAGCGACGAGATAAGCGGCCCTGAGCGGATGGCTGTGCAAATTGCGGAATCTCAAGCTTGGAGGCTGCACGCGGTATAGGAGGCTGTCTGCGAAGTTTCGACATTGTACTTGCGCGCTCCGTCGATATGGACAAGTGGCTGCGGTCGGCAAAAATGAAAGCCCTGAACTTCATTGCAACCGAGGGCCCGAAGCAGGTCCGTCGTCTGTTCACTCTCTACGCCTTCGGCCACCGTCGCTAAAGCCAATCCCTGCGCCAGATCCATGATCGCGCGTAAGATAGGCCCGTTGCGTCCTTTCGCCTCCGCCCCCAATACGAAAGACTTGTCGATTTTTATCCGGTCCACGGGCAGATCGCGAAGATGCGTAAGAGATGCAAAGCCGGTCCCGAAATCATCGAGGGCGATCGTCACCCCCGCTGCGCGTAGCAGCGCAAATCCGGCAATCAGATTCTCCGTGTTCTGGCCCAGGAGCGCCGTCTCGACGACCTCCAACTCGATCTGCTCTGGTGTTAGCCCTGCCGCTGCGATCTTCGCCAGAAGATCAGGCGCGAAACTGGATCGGTGCAAGCTGTGATCGGAGAAATTCACCGCCACGCGGCCCAGGTGCGCGCTCGCCTCTGCCAAGTCAGAGAGTACGCGGCGCAACACCGCAGCATCAATCAAGGCGGCGCAATCCGGATCATCGAACGCATCCCACCAATCGCCCGGTGTGCTAATTTCACCATCGGGACAGCGTATCCGCGCAAGCGCCTCGTGGCCCGTGACGCGGCCATCTGAAAGCCGGATCTTCGGCTGATACCACGCCTCGATCCGGCCCTCACGCTCGGCCTCGCGCACCATTGCCAGAGTGGCACGCCGCGCCTCGACAGCACAGAGGGTCGGCCCTCGCAGAAAGGCCGCGCCGCCACGCCCTGCGCGCTTCACCTCGCTCAGCGCAGCCTTAGCGCGCCCCCAGAGTTCCTCAGGCTCGCGCGCATCAACCGGGCGCACGGCCATGCCGATCGATGCGCGCAATTGCACCGCTGCGTCAGACCGCGCGAGTGGTGCCCGGAGCGTGGCCTGAACATCTGCTGCAAGCCGCTGTGCCAGTGCATCTGCGCCGCAAGCATTTCCAACAGCGTGCTCTAATGGGGCGAGCAGTGCGAACTCCTCACCGGCAACCCGCGCGGCGAGGCCTTCGGCGGGGAGCAACGCGGCTAGTCGCTCTCCGACCTCGCGCAGCATCGCGTCGGTTCGGTCTTCGCCATAGTCGTCAATAAGCCCAGCAAAATCGGGAAGGTCGATCAGCAACAGTGCCAACTCCCTCTCCTCGTCGCAGACATTGGCAAGCTGCGAACGAAACCATTGCCGGTTTGCCAAACCGGTCACTTCGTCCAAATGCGCCAATTGCCAAAGCCGCTGCCGGTCGCGATGAGCTCGGCTGATATCCGCCAGAACCCCTTGGACGCGCGCCACCTTGCCCTTCTCCCAAAGGGCCTCACAGTAAATGCGAATCTGGCGGGTTTGTTCGTCCGCAATCACGATTTCTGCCTCAAGATCGAGAGGGGCGCACAAGACCTCAGGTGTAGTCAGAAGCCGCCCAAGACGTGCCCGCAGCGGCGCAGAGGTCAGCCTGCCGAGCACATCGTCAAGGCCGAGCGGGGCCTTGGGGCGCAGGCCAAGCAGGCGCAGCACTTGATCGGACACGTCGAACACCCGCAGCACCGGGTCCCAAGACCAAGCACCGACCTCGGCCATACGTTCGACCTGTCCCAGCCAGTGCGCCCGCATTCCCGCCACTGCCTCAAGGCGGGCTACCCCATCTTCAGAGCGGTGCCGCCGCCCAGCATCAAGCAGCACCAGCGTGGCTCCCTCCGTGTCCAACAGTCGTCTCGCGCTTAGCAGGCAGCGGCGCACACCCCCCGTGGCATCGGGCAGCGGCAGAGAGATTTCGTCGAGCCGCCCCGTCAATCGCAGTTGCGGCGCCAAATGCGTGAGCCAGAACACGCGCCCTGCTGAGGAAAGCAGGTCCGTTAGGTCGCGCCCCAGCACCGCCTCAGGGGGGCGTCCAACCCAGTGCAGGAATTCCTTATTGGCCGAGCGCACCTGCCCCGCGTCGTTAATCTCGACAAGGCCACATGGCGCGCTGTCGGCGGCAGCACCATAGCCGCGCCGCGCTTTGCTCGGAGGCAGGCTCACCGGCTCTCGTCCGATGGGGCAGCCCCCTCGGCCCCGGTCGTTAGGCCAGAGAGGATCGCATTTGCAACGACCTCGGGATGGCTCAGGTGCGGGCAATGGCCGTGGCTTTGCAGCTGCATCAGACGACTGCCTGCAATGGTGCGATGCACAAACTCTACCGCGGCATCGGGGGCGATTGGGTCGTCTTGCGATTGCAAAATCAGCGTCGGCACCCGCAGTTGCGGTAATGCGGCACGAACGTCGACGAAAAAAGTGGCGCGGGCGAATGCTGAGGCGATCTCGGGGTCGTTGCGATGCAAGCGTTGCGCAAAATCACTCGCCAACTCGGGGCGGTCGGGGTTGCCGGTGGCGATTGGCGCGAAACCCGTAGCCCAGTCTGCGAAATTACGATCAAGCATTTCGAGCAGATCCTCGACAGTCTCTCGACTGAAACCGCCGGTGTAATTCTCTTTGTCGATATAGCACGCAGAGGGACCGATCATCACCAGTTCCGCGAATAGATCGGGGCGCTCAATCGCCGCAAGCGCACCGATCATCGAAGAGACCGAATGGCCGACGAAGCGCACCTGGCCAAGCGCAAGCCGATCAAGCAGCGCCACGAGGTCATCGACATAACCGCGCAGGCTCGCGTGGCGCTGACGGTCATAGAGATCAGCGGCGGCCTGTCCGCAGCCAGCATGATCGAAAAGCACCACACGATAATGCGGTGCGAGTTGCGGGACCACCGCACGCCAAACTGTCTGGTCACAACCATAACCATGCGCCAGCATCAGCGGCACATTGCCCGTGCCGGTCTCATGGAAGTTGTGCAGGGCGTCATCGAGCATGGCTACCGGATTCCCGCAAAGGATAACTCGCACTCATTCAATACATCTTATGCGTGAAATTTAATCACGAAAAAAGCATTAAAATGAAGCCCCTCGATCCGGGCGATATTTTTAACCGCTCTCGGTCATGGGGCGTCCTCACCGCAATAACAAATTTTTCGGATCGTGCCGAACCAATCTAAGTCGATGGCGCGCGCTCAGCCTCAGAAGCCTTCAGCCAACCTCGCAACTTCACAGATCAATAGGCTCCGGCGTTGGCGGTGCATCAAGCGGCTGTGTCGCGCCGCGAAAGTGCTCCTGTGTTGAATTGTGCGACATTGGAGACAAGCTGATCTGCTTCGCCACGCAGTGTGGTGAGCGCCGCATTCGTCTCCTCAATCATCGCGGCATTTTGCTGCGAAGTGCGGTCAAGTTCTGTCGTCGCCTTGGAAATCTCGGCGATGCCGACCTGGCTTTCGCCAACGGCCCCCGCAATATGCTCAATGCGTTCTTGCACCCTACGGAGCGATCCAACGATCTGGCCAAGCGCATCAGCCGTATTATCCACCATTTCGACGCCGCGCCCAACGTCGCGCGTTGCGGTCCCGATGATTTGCGCGATCTCTTGGGAGGCTTCTGACGACCTTTGCGCAAGCGCGCGCACTTCTGAAGCAACCACTGCGAAACCGCGCCCGCTCTCGCCCGCTCGTGCGGCCTCGACGCCTGCGTTAAGGGCGAGCAAATTGGTCTGGAACGCAATGTCGTCAATCACCTGCAGTACGCCCTCGATCCGCTCGGAGGATTGCCGGATGCTTTCCATTGCCGCAAGTGCTTCCTGTGCGATGGAATTGCCACTTTCTGCATGGCTGGAAATGTCCCGCATCTGGTCCTTGGCCTCATTGGCGAGGCCGGTCATGCTGCCGATTGTCCCAGACATTTGCTCAAGCGCCGAAGCGGTTTCTTCAAGCATCGCTGCATTGTGTTCGCTGCGGCGCGCCAGATCGTTCGTGGCAGAGCCGATCTCGGCGCTGGATCCGTCGATAATCTGCGATGTGGCCTCAATTGCGAGCACAGTTCCGGTGATTGCATCGTTCGCAGCCTGAAGCGAGTGCGCCATTTCGGCGAAAACGCCCACGAAGCCGTCACGCATCACATAGGTTAGATCCCCCTTTGCGAGATGGCGCAGCGCAGCATTCATCTCGGAGATGCTGGCATCTGTAGCTTCACCAATCTGGTTTAGCCCACGGCAGATCTCGGCAAAAATTCC
>NZ_FTOG01000020.1 GCF_900156655.1 Rhodobacter aestuarii
ATCGCGCACTTCAGGGGAAAACTTGTTCGTTGTTTTGCTCATGATGCTCCATCCTACTCGGGTGTTGGAGCCTCCGGCAAACCCGGGGCGGTTCAACCCGCGAGGCGGTCGCCATCGTCTATGCGGGTTATGCCCATCTTCTGCACCTCTTCCACCGCAATCCGATTGGCCGTCTTGCGGTCGAAGATCTTGAACGGACCCCAGCCCTTGGTGGGTTCCGCGCCCATGAAGAAGTTGCGCCCGACAGACATCAGCGGATAGGTGCCGCCGAATTGGTGGACCGTGGCGATGCCGCGATCTTGCGCGTCGCGCGGGCCTGCAAAGGTGACCGGCGCGCCATCGACAAGAATCTCGCCCCGGGTCGGCTTATGCACCCCTGCCAAGGTCTTGATCAGCGTCGACTTGCCCGCGCCATTGTCGCCCAGAAGGCAAAGCACTTCGCCCGCGCGTACCTTGAGCGAGATTTCATGCAGCACGTCGATCGGGCCAAAGCTTTTATCGACATTGCGCAATTCAAGAACCACTTTTGCATCCGACATGGGCTCAGCCTTTCTTTTTCCGAACGGCGCTCATCGCCTTGGCGCGGAAGGTTTCATTCATTCCAACCGCAGCCAGCAGCATGATCCCGATGATGAGGTTCGACCAATTCCGGTCGATCGAGGTAAAATCGATGCCTTTGGTGACGATGGCGAAGGTGACGGTGCCGATCACCACGCCGGGGATCGAGCCGAAGCCGCCGGTGAGCAGAACGCCCCCCACCACCACGCTGACGATGATGTTGAAGATGTCGTTCATGCCGCCCGAGACCTGCGCCGAGTTGAACAGGATCGCGTGGCACATGCCCACGAAGGCGGCTGAGGTGGCGGTGCCGACGAAAAGGCCAATCTTGATCCAATCGACCGGGATACCCGCATTGCGCGCCGAGACCTTGTCGCCGCCAATGGCAAAGATCCAATTGCCGTACTTGGTTTGATGCATGACGAACCAGACCACGACAGCGAGCGCGATCCACCACACAATCACCACCTGATGATTGCCGCCAAACATCAGATCGCCAAAGACGGTCTTGGCCCAGCCCGGCGCGGAGAGCGGCACCGAAGCGGCACCGGTCAGCAGTTTCGAGCCAGCGAGCACGATACCCTGCATCGCCACCAGCGTGCCGAGCGTCACGATCAGCGAGGGCACGGTGGTGCGGGTGACCAGAAGCCCGTTGAAGAGACCCACGATCACCCCCATCGCCAGCGCACCAAGGATGCCAACGATCATCGGTAATTCGTAATAGCCCGAGAGGATGGCGGTGGTCATCGCGCCAGCGGGGATCATCGCGCCAATCGAAATGTCGATCTCGCCCGAGATCATCAAAAGGCCGACGAACAGCGCCACGACCCCAATGCGCGCGGCATAGTTGACCCAGGAGGCCGCGCCCATCAGCTTGCCGAGATCGACACCACCGATCACCACATAGAAGGAAAGCACGCCGAGCAGGCTGAGGATCGAGGCGGCGGCGGGGCGGCGGAACAGTCCAGAAATCACATCCATCTTTGCGCCCTCACTTCTTCTTGCTGGAAAGTGTCATGGCGAGGGTGCGGAAGCTGTCATTCGACAAAACCGCGATCAGCAAAAGCGCGCCGATGATGATCGAGCCGATATTCGGGTCGAGCGCGGCAAAGAAGATACCTTGGTTGACCACCGCGAAAGTCATGGTGCCCAGCACGATGCCGAAGATCGAGCCGGCACCGCCGGTCAGCAGCACGCCGCCAATCACGACGCACATGATCGAATTGAAGATAAACGACTGCCCGCCCGCGACCTGCGCGCTTTGATAGGTCATCAACTGCGCCACACCGACGAAGGCCGCGCAAAAGCCCGAGGCCATGAAAAGCGCGATCTTCAGCTTCGCGGTCGGCACACCTGCATTGCGGGCGCTTTCCGCGTCGCCGCCCATCGCAAAGACCCAGTTCCCAATCGGGGAGAAGTGGAGGAAGAAAACAAAGGCGACAACGAACCCAAGCCACCAAAAGATCGAAACGTTGAACATGCCGCCCACAAATGTGCCCAGAAGCGATTTGGTGAGCGGATCAGGCACATAGCTGAGGCTGGTCGAACCCTTGATCAGCACGGCAAAGCCCAAAGTCAGCCCCATCACCGCGAACATCACGCCAATGGTGACAATGAGCGACGGGATCGCGCTGCGGGTCACCAGCAGCCCATTGACGAAGCCGACCAGAAGCCCCACGGCCAACCCGCCGCAAATGCCGATCAGTGCGGGCAGTTCAAAATGCCCGCTCAGGAGCGCTGCGGTCACCGAAGCTGCGGGCACCACCGCGCCCACCGACATGTCAAACTCGCCCGATATCATCAGAAGCCCGACGGGAAGCGCGATGATCCCCACTTCGGCAGCAATATTGAGCCAGCTCGACCATCCGGGGGCCCCCATGAAGACGGCGCCACCAAGGATCGCGAAGAAAGTGTAGACGACCACAAACCCAAGGAAAGACCCTGTTTCCGGTCGTCGGATCAGACTGCCAAGCGAAAAGCCTTTCGCTTCGGCGGCGGATTGCATCGACATCTTTGCGTTCCTGTTGCTTCTGTTTTTCGGCTGCGCTTCGAGGGTTCGCGCACAGGCCTTGGAGAAAGCCGCCGCGCGCAGAACGCGCGGCCACCTTCATCGATTTTCATGCAGCAGCGCGCTGCATCACGTGTCCTATCAGCGCGCGCCGGCTTTCACGCCCGCCATCACCTGCTCGACATTCGCGGCATCAATCACGCCCGGCCCGGTGAGGATTTCACGGGTCGGAATGGTCACGCCGTAATTGACGAAGTTGTTCAGGATCGAGACCGCAAAGAAGCCCTGCTGATAGCCCTGCTGGTCGATGGCAAAATCTTGCGTGCCCGCCTGAATATTGGCGAGGATCGAGTCATTGAAGTTCATGCCGCAGACATGAACCTGACCAGCTTTGCCCGCCTGCTGAATGCCGCTGACGGTGGCGTTGGTGTCGCCATCGCCAATGGCGAACATGGCATCAATATCGGGGTTTTGCAGCAGATGCGCGCGCACAGCTTGTGCCACGGCCGTCGCATCACCAAAAGCGGTCGCGGGCAGTTGCAAGACCGAGCCGGTGCCGCCGTTCTCCGTCAAACCGGCGTTGAACCCGGCGCAGAAGGCTTCGATATTGGCCGCCCCCGGCAGTGTGTTGACACAGGCGCCATTCATATGGCCCGCTTTGGCGAGATAGGCGCCGCCCGCATAGCCCGATTTATAGTCAACCGCGCCAACGTAGTTCATCGCGCCCAGACGATCCGCAGCCTCAAGGCCACCAGCATTATAGATCACCAGCGGAATGCCAGCCTCGGTCACCGCCTGAAACGCCGGATCCATGGCCTCGGGCACCCAATCGGGACCAACGATCGCATCGGCACCCTGATCGATCGCCTGACGGATCAATTCGGCCGCATCCGGGCCAAGGTTGTCGTAGTTTTGCGGCCCAAGCCACGTAACGGAGCCGCCCTGCGCAGCGGCGACGATGCCCGCATCTTCGGCACCCTTCTTGACACGCGACCAAAACGGATCGTCGGGCTTACCGCCGATGACATAGATATCAGCCGCCATCACCGCGCCAGCGGTGCAGGCGAGCACGACTGCAGACGCGGCTGCCGCCGCGAAACGATTGACTTTATTCATTTTTCTCCCCCCTTGCCCCAAGTCCTCCCAAGGGGCGTCCGGTGGCATGGACCCTAGGGCAGCGAAGAGATTTCCGAAACCTAAAATGCGTAATTGGGTTGCAAAAGTTTCATTTTGTGTCACTCATTATGAAACGTTTAAGGGAATTTCAGAATGAAGCGACCGACCATTGCCGACCTCGCAAAAGAGGCAGAGGTCTCCATTTCAACGGTGAACCGCATCTTGTCGGGCAGTTCAAACGTCAAGCTAACGACCGTGCAAAGGGTGCAGGCCGCCGCTGAAAAGATTGGCTTTTACGGGCTCGGCGCGATTGAGGATCAGATGCGCAAAGGCGCTCCGCATTACAAGCTGGGCTTCCTTTTGCAGCAATCTTCGCGCGATCTGTACCAATTGCTTGGCCGCAAAATTTCTGAGGCCTGTCAGGCGCGACCGCTCGAGGTTGTCGTGCCACTGATCGACTTTGTTGATCTGCTGACACCCGAGAATATCGCGCAAAGACTGCGCGCCTTGGGCGAAGCTTGCGATGCGGTAGCGATCATTGCGGCGGATCATCCACAGATCGGCCAGACCATCCGCGAATTGCGCGAGCGGGGAAAACCCGTCGTCACCTATATCACCGACCAATCCGCCTCCGAGCGCGCAGCCTTTGTTGGAACGGACAATTGGAAGCTTGGGCGCACCGCAGCTTGGTTCATCGCGCAAATGTCCCATGGGCCGGGACGGGTCGCGGTGTTTTTGGGCAACCACCGCTATCAATGCCAAGATGTGGCGGATGCCAGTTTCCGTTCCTATCTGCGGGAATACGCGCCGCGTTTGGTCATCGAAGACAGCCGGCCGACCCACGAAGACAGTTCCCAAGCCTATCATATGGTGCGTGATCTGCTGCAGCAGGCGGAGGATCTCACCGGCATCTTGATCGTAGGCGGTGGTATCTCCGGGGTGTGTCGCGCCCTGCGCGAAATTCAACCGGAACGGCGCGCCGGGATCAAACTGATCTGCCGCGACATCGGCCCAGAGACCCGGAAAGGGCTGAGCGAGGGCCTGATCACTGCAGCGCTATGCCACCCGACCGAAGCCATCTCGGCGGCGCTTGTGCAGACGATGATTGAAGCCGTTGAGGCAGGGGTGGGCGCCGCCCCCGTGCAGCGCACCCTGCCCTTTGAGATCGTGACGCCAGAGAATATCTGACATCTCGCAATGCGGCGCATCTCTGCGTTGCCCTTTTGCTCCAGTCTCAGCCGCGCGCAGCTTCGCGCGCCAATGTCTTGGCTTCGGCGGCCATAAGGCGCGCAAGGGCTGAACGCTCGCATCCGGTTTCCGCCATCGCTTTGGCCCAAATTCGCGCCACAGAAGCCGCCGACCAAGGCAGCACCGCCTGCGCCACCCAAGCGCGGGCGGGCGCAGGCAATCTGTCATGCGCCGCCATCGGGTTTTCGCGCCGTCTTGCGGGTAGGCAGGTGGAAAGGTTGCGCTTCATGCGGCGCGGCCCCAGCGCGGGAATGGGTCGTCGAGCCCCTGCCAAAGCGCGGGCGCGAAGCTGGTTTCTGGCACGAGACAACGGTTGAGCATGGTCTCGATCCGGGCGCGGTTCATCGTGCCAAGGCGGCCGATGAACACCATCTCCTGCCGCCGGTCGCCAAATTCCTGCGCCACCTTCGCCGCCATCCGCTCGCGTGCCTCCTCGGGCCAGTGGTGCTCGGGCACTGCAGCCCACCACAAACCAAGAGCCTTCACCTCCAGCATTGGCCCGGCGGCGGAGAATTCGCCCACCCAGTCGGGCCGCGTCGCCAACCAGAAATGCCCCTTGGCGCGGATCACCCCGGGTAGCGGCGTCTCAAAAAACTCGGCCAGTTTCGCGGGCTCGAACGGGCGCTCGGCCCGGAACACGAAAGAGGTAATGCCATATTCGGCATCTTCGGGCACATGCTCGGCGAAACCGTAAAGCTCCTGCGCCCAGGTCGGGTGGCGATGCGCCGCCTCGAAGCTGAACCGCCCTGTGCCTAGGATCTCGGCCGGATCGACCTTGCCGTGATCGGTCTCGATGATCTTCGCATCGGCATTGAGCGCGCGCAGGATCGCACGGGCATTCGCGAGGTCTTCGGCGCTGGCCGAGGAAACCTTGTTGAGCACGATCACATCGGCGAATTCGATCTGTTCGGTGAGCAGTTGCACAAGGCTGCGTTCGTCTTCGGGGCCAAGGTCCGCGCCGCGATCGGCGAGAAACTCCTGAGCCGAGAAATCCCGCGTCAGGTTGACCGCATCGACCACCGTCACCATCGTGTCGAGCCGGGCGATGTCGTCGAGCGCGGCGCCCTGTTCATCGCGGAATTCAAAGGTCGCGGCCACCGGCAGCGGCTCGGAAACCCCGGTCGATTCGATCAGCAGATAGTCGAAGCGACCCTCTTCAGCGAGGCGCCGCACCTCCTCCAGCAGGTCGTCGCGCAAGGTGCAGCAGATGCAGCCGTTGGTCATCTCGACCAGCTTTTCCTCGCCCCGCGTCAGGCTGGCGCCCGCGCGCACCAGATCGGCGTCGATGTTCACCTCGGACATGTCATTGACGATCACCGCCACCCGCAGCCCCGCGCGATTGGCAAGGATGTGGTTGAGCAGCGTGGTCTTTCCGGCGCCCAGAAAGCCGGAAAGCACGGTGACGGGCAGACGGTCGGGCATTGAGGCCTCCATGTTATACAATAACATTACGTTATAAGATAACGCCTTCGAGGCGCAAGGGGGGAGATGGCCCGCGTCGCTTCCGGATCACCCCGCAACGCGTTTTTTCGCCACGAAGCTTTTGATCTTAATAAGGTGGCACGTTTCCTGCGCGGGCTAAAATCTGCCTTTGGAGGCTGCGCGCTTTTGGCTCATACTAATTTAGTCAGGAATTCTTCATTCTTGACTAAATAAATCACCTAAGGGCCGCCAGATGAACATGTCTTTCCACCCTGACCTGCAAGCGATGCCGCTTGCTCTTGCGCCCGAAGGCGCAACGCTCGAAGTGCGTCGCCTCGCGGGCGGTGAGGCTTTCTCGCAACGGATGCTGTCGATGGGCATCGGCCCCGGGCGGATGATCCGGGTGGTGCAGCGCGAGGGCGGCGCGCTGGTGCTGGCGGTAGGCGAGACCCGGTTCGGCATCGGGTGCGGCGTGGCGCAGAAGATCATGGTGGTGGCGGTTCAGGAAAACGCGGAGGAGGCGGGGGCATGAGCGTGCAGCTGAAAGACATGGCGATTGGCGCGCGCGGCCGCGTCACCGGGTTGCGCCCCGGTCTGGGAAGCTATCGCAAGAAGCTTCTGTCGATGGGGCTCACCCCCGGCGCGGTGTTTACCGTGCAGCGGGTGGCGCCGATGGGCGACCCGGTCGAAATCGCCCTGCGCGGCTTTCGCCTGACCCTGCGCAAGGCCGAGGCCGATGCGCTGATCGTGGAACTGGACACCGAAACGGGAGACGCGGCATGAACAAGCGCATCATCGGGGTTGTCGGCAACCCAAATTGCGGCAAGACCACGCTCTTCAACGCGCTCACCGGGGCGCGCCAGCAGGTTGGCAACTGGCCCGGCGTCACTGTCGAGCGCAAGCTCGGGCGGTTCCGCCATGAGGATGCCGAGGTCGAACTGATCGACCTGCCGGGCACCTATTCGCTCGATGCCGCCGAGGGCGATCTGTCGCTCGACGAGCAGATTGCGCGCGATTTCGTGGCCGGGCATGAGGCCGATCTGGTGCTCAACATCCTCGACGCCTCCAACCTAGAGCGCAACCTCTACCTGACCACGCAACTTCTCGAGATGAACGTGCCGGTGCTGGTGGCGGTGAACATGCTCGACATCGCCGCGGCGCGCGGGCTGAAGATCGACCTGTCGGCGCTGGCCGACCGGCTTGGCTGTCCGGTTTACGGCGTGGTGGCGGCGGAGGGGCGAGGCATCGCGGCGCTGAAGGCGGCGCTGGCCTGTGAAGATGACCTTCTGCCGCCGCAGATCGCGCCGTTCCATGTGCCGCAGGTGCGCGCGGCGGTGGCAGACTTGCGCCCGGCGGTGGAGGCCTTCGCGCAGGCCCGCCACCTTGACCCCGATTGGGCGGCGCTATCGCTTTTGGAAAGCGACAGCCTGTTGGAGAGCAGTGCTGATCCCGCGTTGCGCGAGCGGATCGAGACCCGGCGCGCCGCGCTCAGCGAGACCCTAGGCGAGGATATCGACATCGTTCTGGCCGAGGCGCGCTATGACTTCATCGCCACGCTGATGGCCGCAGTGCAGCGCGACACCCGCCGCGTCTCGGCCACTCTGTCGGACCGGATCGACCGGGTGGTGCTGAACCGCCTCCTCGGCGTGCCGATCTTTCTCGCCTTCATGTATCTGATGTTTCTCTTCACCATCGACCTCGGGGGCGCCTTGATCGACTTCTTCGATATCGCCGCCGGCGCGATCTTCGTCGACGGGCTGGGCGCGCTGATGGAGGCTATGGGCAGCCCCGACTGGGCGCGCGAGATCCTTGCCACCGGGCTTGGCGGCGGGGTGCAGACGGTGGCGACCTTCGTGCCGATCGTGGTCTTTCTGTTCCTCTTTCTCTCCGCGCTTGAAGACTCCGGCTACATGGCGCGCGCGGCTTTTGTGATGGACCGGGCAATGCGCGCCATCGGCCTGCCGGGCAAGGCTTTCGTGCCCTTGATCGTGGGTTTTGGCTGCAATGTGCCGGCGGTGATGGCCACCCGCACCATCGAGCGCCCGCGCGACCGGATCCTGACCATTGTGATGGCGCCCTTCATGTCTTGCGGCGCGCGGCTGCCGGTCTATGCGCTCTTTGCCGCGGTGTTCTTTCCGGCGCAGGGCGGGCTGATCGTGTTCAGCCTCTATCTCGCCGGGATCGCGATCGCGATCCTCTCGGGGCTGGCGCTAAAAGCCACGCTGCTCTCGGGCCCGGTCACACCTTTCGTGATGGAACTGCCGCCCTATCACCTGCCCACGCTGCGCGGCGTGACGCTGCGCACCTGGGAAAAGACCCGCAGCTTCGTGTTGCAGGCAACCAAGATCATCGTGCCGATGGTAATGGTGCTCAATGTGCTGAATTCCTTGGGCACCGATGGGAGCTTTGGCCATGCCGACAGCCGCAATTCGGTGCTCAGCCAGATCGGGCGCACCATCACGCCGATCTTCGCGCCGATGGGGATGACCGAAGAGAACTGGCCCGCCGCAGTAGGGGTGTTTACCGGGGTGTTGGCGAAAGAGGCGGTGGTGGGCACGCTCGATGCACTTTACGCCGAGGCGGGGCGGGCCGATGCAGCCCTTGCGGGCGAGGAGGAGGCAAGAGAGGACGCGCCCTTCGCGCTTGGCCCGGCGCTGGCCGAGGCTGTGGCGACCGTCCCCGCCAATTTGGGCGATGCGCTGGCGAATTGGGCCGACCCGCTCGGGCTGGGCGAGATCGAGGCGCAGGCCGGGGCCGATGCCACCCCCACAGGGCAGGCGATGCTGGCGCGGTTCGACGGCGCGGCGGGGGCCTATGCCTATCTGATGTTCATCCTGCTCTACTTCCCCTGCACCGCGGTGCTAGCTGCGATCTGGCGCGAGGTCGGCGCGGGTTGGGCGCTGTTCGTGGCGGGCTGGGCCACCACCCTTGGCTGGGGCATCGCCACCGGGATCTATCAGGCGGAGCGGTTCGGGTTGCATCCGGCGAGTTCTGCGGGCTGGCTGGCGGGGCTGGGGCTCGGAGCGGTGGCGGTATTCTTGGGGCTGCGGCTCTGGGCGGGGCGCTCCGCCCGGCCCGCGCGCGCGGCGCAAGTTTAAGGGGGGCGGCGATGTCTTTGCGAGAGATTGAGGCGCATGTGATTGCGCGTGGAAAGGTGAGCTTGAGCGATCTGAGCCTGCATTTTGGCTGCGCCCCCGATGCGATGCGGGAAATGACCGCGATGCTGGTGCGCAAGGGGCGGCTGGAGCTTAGCTTTGCCAAATCCACCTGCTCAGGCTGCGGCAACAAAGCCTGCTGCGCGGGGGCAGCCTATTATAGCCCGCCCGAGGCGCAAGCTGCGCCGTCTTTCCGAAAGGAAACGTTGGCGGCGCATACCGACCGTAGATCTGCCGTCGAACGGAGGTGGAGAAGGTTCGACGGCAGGCCCACCCCCTCCGCCACTTGCCCCGCGAAATCGTTCTCCCAATCCGGCTCTGGCCGAATTTTTTCTTTTTTTCGAGGGTTATGCGGGCGGGACTGACCACCGGTGCTGATGCCAGGTGGCCCGGAAGCTGTCTCTCAGGGCGAATATTCTCCGGACCTCTCGACCGCGCAATTTCGGTGCAAAGCCTGTAAGTGCATGGATAGCAAGGGATACTTTACGGCCGCAGTTCTGCACTTCGATCTTGGGACCTTTCGCGAGAAGGGTCATATATCGAACCGGCGCCAAATCTAGGGGGCCTTCACGCCCGACGGTGTTGGGCTGCGAGCCCCATCGCCGCCACCTCATCGTAACGCCCGAGGTCGAGGTCAATGCGCCAGAACCTTGGGCAAATCGGTGCCCAGGCGCGCCAGGTGAGATCGAAGCGCACCCCCTCGCGCAGGTCGATGTGAAGCCCGTCAAGATGCAATTGCGCCACCACTTCGCGCCCATCGGTGAAAGAGAATTTCGCAAAGGGCGCAAGGTCAGGCAGCATAAAATCCAGCATCGCCGCCCCGGGCAGAAGGCCATAGGCCTGTACCCGATCCCCGGGGTGCAGATAGCCCGGCACCTGCAAGCCCGGTGGCGCGATTTGGTAGAAGCGATAGTCAAAATCTCTTGGCAGAAGCGGATGGTGCTGCTCTTCCCAGAGTTTGTCATAGGTGCCTGCATATCGCGCGCGCGCCTGCCACCAGGGGGACACGGGGCCGAAGCCCTCGGGCTTGGACGGGCGTGTCGGATCGGGCCCGATCGGATGCGCCTCAGAAAAAATTTGCGGCGCGGGAAGGGTGATTTTTTCAGAGGTGTAATCGGGATGAACCACGCCTGCACCAATTGGGTTGCGGGGATCAACCGCGCCCTCTGGCTCGCCGATCAGGCGCCCACCCGCCGCAAGGCGCCAATCGAGGGCCACATGGGTGACAGGCTCGGGCGTACTGCGCTGCCAGTGCCCTTGATGAAACCAATGCGACGGCCCCGTCGCGCGCAGATGTTTTTCGACCGTGCGCACCCGCAGGCCTGCGCGCAGGTCTGGCACGGGTTCGGGTGCCTGAAACGCCCCCAAAACGGTGACATCGGCGGCGGGCTTGAAGGGGATCAGATCGGAACAGCGCACCATCGGTGTGCGATGTGGATCCCCCTCATATTCATCGGCCAGCACGAGGTCCTGAGCGCCCGCATAACGGATCATGCCGCTGTCGATCTCAAAACTGCCTCGCGCGGCGATGACGGCCATGCGCGTTCCGTCGGGCTTCCATTGCTCGAAGCCGATTGCCGCGAGGGGGGTGGTGTTGTCGTGCAGCATCCGACCCTCGCGCTTAGCGTTGTTTCAGGAATGCATCGGCATCAAAGTGGCGCTTCTGCAGCGCCTGCGGCAGGTTGATCACTTTCCAGACGGCACCATCTCGCCAAAGGGGCGCGGCGAGATAGTCTACAAGCAATGTTCCCTCGTCGGCCGCAATTGCGCGTAAAGGGTGCATAATCTCTTCGTTAATCAGCCCGAGAGAAAAAGGTGTTGTCTTGGCCCCATCATACACCTCCCAGTGTCGATCTGTTCCCAGAATAACTCCCACAGGCGCCGCGGCCGCAGTAAGGATCGTTTGACCGGATAGGCCGATATCCTCGCGGACAAGACCACGATCTAGATCCCCGCTCATAAAGAGACCATTGACACCGAAAATACAGAATTCCTGCCCACCAAGTGTCGCCATCCCACGAATATGTGAGACCGCAGGCAAGGCGATCTCGCGCACCCTCCCTGAGGCGAGGACGTGATAGAGCCGCGCCGACGCAGGGGCGGCGGCCCGATCCGCACGCCCCGCACGCAGCGCCGAAAGGATGGCCTGAGGGTCGCTTGTATCAATTTGCTCGAGCTGCTGCGCTATCTCCATATCGCCAGCGAGCAACACGCCCCCGCTGTTGTCTGGTATCATCGCGGCAGGCTGAAATTGCGGCTGAAGCGTTATCTGTTCCCAGCCATTAGAAAAGCCTCCACTGTAAAGCTGCCCATTATCGCCTGCGATCCAAAGCTTTTCGCCAGAGGCGCATAAAAGCGTCGTCCGTCCTCTGCCGTCCGCATCTTCCGAACTCACCCCCGCCCCAAGGATTTTGGCTCGTTTGATCGTTGCTTGGACAAGATAAATATCGCCTTCGTCGCTCAGCGCGACGAGATCGGCGCTCGTTTCTGAAGGCGAAAACACAAGATCGACGATCGTGCGCGAAATATCGATTCTATCCCAAGGCTGTGAGAGCCAAGCACGATAGATTAAGATCGCACTGAAGGGATCATCACCATCGAACTGCGTTGCGGAAAGGGCAAAATGCTGTGCCGAGTGTGCGGCCACTGCGATAAAACTCAACGACGTCAAGGTATTCTCCTTCAATAGCTTCCAGCTGCCAAGACACGCCGCGCTTCGCCGCTAGGTAACGGAGCTTCACGTGTGCGCCCTGGGGCCTTCAGGCCGGGGCCTTCTGTTACCTGCTCAAGCGTTTTGACTGCGGCATAGTCTTTGCATTCTTCGGAAATGTCGGGGATCGCATTGATTTCAGAGAGGCTTGCTAGGCTCCAGACTCATTGAGTTTCACAGCCAGAACAAGACGGTTGCGGCGAGCATGATCGCGGAGAAGAAGGTTTCCGGGCACCGGTCGTATCGGGTTGCGACGCGCCGCCAATCCTTCAACCGCCCGAACATGATCTCGATGCGGTTGCGCCGCTTGTACCGTCTCTTGTCGTATTTCACCGTCGTCTTGCGGGACTTCCTGCCCGGAATGCAGACCTTTATCTCCTTGTCTTTCAACGCTTCTCTGAACCAATCGGCATCATAGCCCCGATCTGCCAGCAACCAACCCGCCTTCGGCAGGCTGCTCAGCAAAGCGGCCGCGCCGGTGTAATCGCTGACCTGACCGGCCGACATGAAGAACCCGATCGGGCGCCCCTTGGCATCGGCAACGGCGTGAAGTTTGGTGTTCATCCCACCTTTGGTGCGCCCGATCTGGCGACCGCGCCCCGTCTGTCAGGAAAACAGTCCACTGGACTGTTTTCCGATCTTCCAGACTTTCACGCACAGGCTCGACGCCGTGCGGTGCGCCTTGAGATAGGTCGCGTCGATCATGATTGTCTTGTGCTCGGCCCTCTCGGCGGCCAGGCCGACCATGATCCGGGCGAACACCCCGTTGTCGCTCCACCGCTTCCATCGGTTATAAAGGGTCTTCGCCGGACCGTATTCCTTCGGCGCATCGCACCAACGCAACCCATTGCGATTGATAAAGATTATGCCACTAAGAACGCGACGATCATCGACGCGGGGCTTACCATGGCTCTTCGGAAAGAACGGTTTGAGACGCTCCATCTGGGCGTCCGTCAGCCAGTAAAGATTGCTCATTGATCAGGTCTCCTCGCGGAGCCTGAATCACGCCGAACACACGAAATCAATGGGTCTGGAGCCTAGGGGGGCTCGATCTCGCGCTGCGGCATACTTAATCGACCGCTTTGGCGCCTCGCACCGAGAGGATCGATGGCGGCTTTGGGCCGAGCACGTTGGTCAGATCGTCCCCTTCGCAAGGGGCGAGAGCCGCCCGTGAGGTCGCGGCATAGCGTCCGCAGCAAATCCGCGATAGCCGTCGTTCGCGCTTGGAACGATGCCATGCGCAGATTAAGGTCAGACGGCGACAAAATCCCTGACGAAAGCCGTCGCGGGATGGGTGCGGATGTCTTGCGGGCGGCCGATCTGTTCGATCCGGCCCATCGACATCACCACGACCAGATCGGCAAGCTCCATCGCCTCCTCCTGATCATGGGTGACAAAAATGGTGGTGAGGCCGGTTTCGTCGTGGATGTCGCGTAGGCCCTGGCGCAGTTCCTTGCGCACCTTGGCATCAAGCGCACCGAAGGGTTCATCGAGAAGCAGCATCCGCGGCTCGATCGCCAGCGCCCGGGCCAATGCCACGCGTTGCCGCTGCCCGCCCGAAAGCTGCGACGGGGTGCGCGAGGCGAAAGTAGACCAGGCTGCGCTTATGATGCCCGCTCTGGAGGACGACGAAACGCTCACGGAGACAAGCCAGCGCGAGGTTTGGTTGAGAATAGTCGTTTCAGCTTTCAGGGACGGCTACAAGTGGCGCCTTTCGGATGGCGGGGAGAAGCTCTTCACCGCGACGATGGAAGACACCGATTTCGTCAATTCCGTGATGGACGGAAAAGTGTCGTTGTCGGCCAATGACACTTTGAAGTGCCTGATCCGGGAAGATCAGAAACTGGGGCCGAGCGGCCTCTCGAAAGACGTAACCGTTCTCAGAGTCATCGAGCACATCCCAGGCGCGAAGCAAATGAAGCTGATCTGACGAGGCTCCCAAGCTTCGTCGCATTGGCGCAAATTCAGAATCCCGGGAACAACAGGCAAGAAGCTACAGGACAAAATCCGGTGTCACGCTGTCATCGCCGCGCGTAAAGATCGCCCGTTGGAAAAATTTTCATCCGAAAGCCAGCGCGATTCTGCCCGAAAGCTGGTCGCGCGCTACACATCGAGAAGCAGAAAGAGCACACAAAGCGAACATGCCCTGTAAACCGTGCTGTAAACGGTCAATAACGACGATGCTTGATAGCGATGTAAGTGATTGGTTTTATTTGGTGGGAGGGGGGCACTAGAACTCTCTAGACTAGGTATTGTTTATATTTAAAAAATTTTCTGCGCCGAAGCACGATACCCCCAACGATACCCCCAGAGCACTCATCCTTACCCGATACGCCGCGTAAGGTTTGCGCTGTTCTGGCCCGACCTTCCCGCTGAATCCGTAAGCTGCGATGCGGTCCCGTGTGGAGATTTGCACGGGAGGTATCATTGGGTGTCCATCGGGAGCGCAGTATGTAGGCCGTTAGGTTTGTGGAGCTTATGGGGGATGATCCCATCACGGCTCACCCCCGCGTGGGCGGGGAACAGAATACCGCAATAAGCGTTGAAGGCATCAGCAACGGTTCATCCCCGCGTGGGGCGGACAGTTGCCGTTCGCTGCGTCCTGAACGAACGGCAGCAGTGCGCAGGGAGCTGACATCGAGGTGGGCATTACATGCATTAGGGAATGGGTATTGAGTTTAGTTCAATCAGTGCTGCCAAAATTACCGTCGCCCCCATTCGCCCACTAAAATATCCAGATTCTCAAGGCAAAATTGATGTAGCCTGAAATTGTCGAACGATCTACACTTCCCTGTACACGTTAAGTTGAACGGTTTCAGGCGTGCAAAAAATAGAGGGCAAGCATGGATCGAGATGTATTGATGAGCACAAAAGATGAGCTATACAGAGAGTTGCGTGACAAGAGGTCAGCAAGTGGTGCAATTTTGTTCCGTATGAATGCATTCTTTGTGGTTTTTATCGGCCTCAAGATTTCAAACTCAAGCCTCATGACGGAAGACATTACCCTGATGAGTGCAATTTTTATTTTAACTATGACGACAATTGTTACGTTTTACCTCTACCATGGATACCGGGCGTACAAAACGATTGCTTCCGTCATAGTCAGGATAAACACCGAACTCGGCTTATTCGACGACTCTGATTCTCCATCGTATGCTGGTATTTTACCTCTGGAGTGGCTTAAATTTGGCAAAGCGAAACCGGTTGAAGCCGGCTGGCTGATTACACCATGGATATTTGCGCTGGCCACTATTACAATCATATATATTTAGTCGCGCCAATATATAAGTCGACGCCGTCCCGAAAAAACTCCTGATTTGCGATATCCCTCCTGAACAAAAACTTTCACATTGGAAGAAGAGCTGGCAGCGGTCGTTGGTGGGGATAAAACTAGGGTCAGGATGCATTGATTTCAGTTTCGCTACGTGATTCACGCCTCCGAAAACGGAGCGATGACATGAGCGATCTCTTCTGGCTGACCGACGCGCAGATGGCGCGTCTGGCTCCCTTCTTTCCCAAGTCACACGGGAAGCCTCGGGTTGATGACAAGCGGGTGTTGAGCGGGATTATCTTCATCAATCGCAATGGCTTGCGTTGGCGTGATGCTCCTGCTGCATATGGCCCCCACAAAACACTTTACAGCCGCTGGAAGCGTTGGAGCGAAAAGGGCCTCTTCGCGCGGATGATGGCCGGGCTGGCGGCGGAACACGGCGAGAAGACGACCGTGATGATCGACGCGACATACCTCAAGGCCCACCGAACGGCGACCAGCATGCAGTCCCTTGCTCGCTAGGTGAGACCAGGCGCGCGCCGTCGCCCAATCGAGACGCTGGTCTTCTTCGGATGAGCCCACCGGGTCCATCCGGCTGATCATGCGCTGACGCTCGATGCGGTCAAGCTCGCTGCGCACAACCGAGGTCAGCCAGGCCTTGGCCTGGCCGGGGGTCAGTTTTCCATCAGTGATTGCATCCAGCATCCGGTCGCACTCGTAGTTCAATCTGCGTGCGATGATACATGCGATCGACCGGTCCGTGGTGCGCAGAGACAGCTGCCGCGCGGCTCATTCTTGAGACAGAAGCGCAAGAGCGAGCGGAGCGCACTGCAACACTGCGCGCTGCGCGGCTCGCCCGTGACGCAAGCGC